>JBEIOU010000016.1:0-70659 GCA_040377425.1 Micavibrio sp.
ACACCGTCCAGAAGACCGGTTGCGGCCAGATCCTTGATTTCGGCAAGATCGGCGGTATCAACGAAGAATTTCATGGTAAAAGCCCTTTCAATGGCATCTGGATTTTAAAAGCGGTTTAATGTAACAAAAGGATGATGTCTCAATCCAGTTTTTTATCGCCGGAAAATCCGCCCGCGCAAGGGGTGGAAACGGGGCGGCGGGTCCAAGTCCTTGTGCCCGGTCCGCTGCCGCGCGCCTACGATTATGTCTTGCCGGAAGGAATGGCCGCGAACGCGGGTGATTATGTAAGCGTGCCGTTCGGCAAACGTGATACGGCGGGCGTTGTCTGGTCAACCGATACGCCCGATGCCACGGTCGATCCCAAGAAATTAAAATTTGTGCAGCAGGTTTATACCGCATGCCCGCCTATGCCCGCCGTGCACCGTGCCTTTCTGGAACGTGTCGCCAGATATACCATGGCCGATCTGGGCGCCGTTTTGAAAATGTCATTAAGTGCGCCTGATGCGCTGACACCGCCGAAATCTGTGCCGGCCTACACGCTCGGCGATGTCGCCGCAGATGCGCCGCGCAAGCCGAATGCGCACCGCCAGAAGATCATCGATTTGCTATCGGATGGTGTGCCGCGCCGCGGGGCGGAAATTGCGGCGCTGGTCGGCTGCACGCAGGCGGTGGTGCGTGCCATGGCCACGATGGGGCTGATTAAACCCGCATCGGTGGCGGCGCCGGTGCCATGCCGTATTGTCGATTTGTCACCGCCCGGGCTGGATTTTACAGGCGCGCAGCAGGATGCGGCCATTGCGCTGCGCGATATCACGGCGCAACAAAAATTTGCACCTGTATTGCTGGACGGCGTAACAGGTTCGGGCAAGACCGAAGTGTACTTCGAAGCTGTCGCCGCCGCGTTGGCGGCGGGCAAGCAGGCATTGGTCTTGCTGCCCGAAATTTCACTGTCGGCGCAGTTTATGGCACGCTTTACGCGCCGCTTTGGCACCGCGCCCGCCATCTGGCATTCCGAAGTGCCCGCCGCGCAGCGCCGCCTTGCATGGCAGGGCGTCGCCGAGGGCCGTACCAAGGTTGTGATCGGCGCAAGATCCGCACTGTTTTTACCCTTTGCCGATCTTGGCGTGATTGTGGTCGATGAAGAACACGATGCGTCTTATAAACAAGAAGAGGGCGTCATGTATCACGCCCGCGATATGGCCGTGCTGCGTGCACGCCTTGGCGACTTTCCGGCCGTGCTGGTATCGGCAACGCCGTCTTTGGAAACCATGACGAACGTACAGGCGGGAAAATATCATTATCTGCATTTGCCTTCGCGCTTTGGTGGCGCGGCTTTGCCCTCGATGCAGGTGGTGGATATGCGGCGCGACCCACCGGCGCGGCAAAAATTTATATCACCGCCGCTGAGTGATGCACTTCAGAAAAACATAGAAGCGGGCGAACAATCGCTCTTGTTTCTCAACCGCCGTGGCTATGCGCCGCTGACGCTGTGCCGTACCTGCGGGCATCGTTTTCAATGTCCGTCTTGCACGGCGTGGCTGGTCGAACACCGCCGCCATGGCCGTTTGCAATGCCATCACTGCGGTTTCAGCCAAAAAATGCCGACAGCTTGCCCGTCCTGCCATGACGAAGGCAGCTTCGCGGCCTGCGGCCCGGGCGTGGAGCGTATTCAGGAAGAAGTGCATGAACTGCTACCCGATGCGCGCACGCTGGTGCTGGCGAGCGATATTACAGGCAGCGCGAATATGATCCGAAGCGCGATTGCGGATATTGAAAAAGGCGCCGTTGATATCATTATCGGCACGCAGATTGTGGCCAAAGGGCACCATTTTCCGGCGTTGACGCTGGTCGGTGTGGTCGATGCGGATCTGGGGCTGTCGGGCGGGGATTTGCGCGCGGGGGAGCGTACATTCCAGCTGCTGCAGCAGGTGTCTGGCCGCGCGGGACGCGGCGAAAAACCGGGGCGCGTTTTCCTGCAAACCTATATGCCCGAACAGAATGTGATACGCGCACTGGCGGCGGGTGACCGCGATGCGTTTCTGGCCGCCGAGGGCCGCGAGCGGGAACGCGCCGGCATGCCGCCGCACGGAAAGCTGGCATCGCTGATCATACAGGCGCAAGACGAAGTGAAGCTTGACCAGTTCTGCCGCATGCTGGCGCAGCGTGCGCCGCGGTATGATGATATTCGCGTGCTGGGGCCCGCCCCTGCGCCCATGGCGTTTTTGCGCGGCAAACACCGCCGCCGTTTTTTGATCCGCAGCGGCCGGGATATCAACATGCAGAATTATCTGGCGGAATGGCTATCGCCCATCAAAACGCCATCCAGCATCCAGCTGAAAATCGATATCGATCCGCAAAACTTTTTCTGATTTTATGCCGTATACGTCGGCGTGAAGTGGGTGACAAGGCGCGTGTTGGCGCTGTCCACCAATGCCCAGTCTTCGGCGCTGCTTTCAAATACGGCCAGCGTCGCGGGCGGAAACCCTTCGAACGTCAGCATGTCGGCGCCGGACAGCACCAGCGCCAGCTCCATCGTGCCCGGGTTGTGCGCGACCAGCAGCAATCTGTCCAGCTGGCCTTCAAGCGCATGCACGGCATCCAGCAGCGTGCTTGCGGGTGCCAGATAGAGCATGCGGTCAAAACGGCTGGTGACGGGGCTTTTGACATTGCCGAAAATCTCTTCGGCGACCAACCTGGCGGTCGACATGGTGCGCAGGGAATCGGACGCCAGAATGAATTCGGGGGACATGCCCTGTGACTTCATAAAACGCCCGACATCGCGCCCCTCGGCACGGCCGCGGGGGGTTAGGACGCGGGCGTGATCGCCGTCCTGCAGGCTGCTGCCCGCGTCGGCTTCGGCATGGCGCAAAAGATAAAGCGTTTTCATTTGACCTTAATCGACGTTATTCCCTATAGATGTGCGTAGCGTAACGCATTGAAGGAGTGTTGTCATGTCGGAAGCCGCCAGTACGCGTGATTATGTCGCTGTACTCGATATCGGGTCGAACGCCGTGCGTCTGGTCGTTTATGACGGCATGAACCGCGTCCCTGTTAAAATCCATAATGAACGGGACCTTTGCGGCCTTGGCGCAGATCTTGGCAAAACGGGGCGTTTGAACCCCGATGGCGTTGAAAAAGCGATGCAAACAATTGGCCGCTTTGCCGCGCTCATTGCCGCCATGAAAATCACCACGGTAAAATCTGTCGCGACCGCCGCGCTGCGTGAAGCTTCCGACGGCCCCGCCTTTATTGCGGCAGTGCAAAAGAAATTCGGCCTCGACATTCGCGTGATCGAAGGCGAAGAAGAAGCCCGCCTGTCCGCCATCGGCGTCATGATGAACGGCCTGGGCGAGCGTGGCGTCATCGGCGATTTCGGCGGCGGCTCGCTGGAGCTTATTCAGGTTATCTACAACAACGTGAATAACAAACAAAGCTTCCCCATCGGCTCGCACCGTTTGCATGCATTGCAAAGCCGTGACGAACAGCGCAAGTTTATCGAACAGCATTTGTCCGGTGCGCCGTTTATCGAACAAAGCGCTGGCGGCGATTTTTATGCCCTCGGCGGTTCGTGGCGTGCGATGGCAAAAGCGCATATCCACATGACGGGCCATCCGCTGAAGGTGATGGACCAATACAGCATGTCCGGCGAAAAGGCATTGGCCTTTGCGCAGATGTTGGCGACGCAGGACATTGCCGAGATGGAACGCACGACGGGTCTATCCAAAAAACGCCTGCAAGATATCGGCCCTGCCGCGCTGGCGCTGGCCTGCGTGCTGGAGCGGATGAAGCCCGACCGCGTGCTGTTTTCCGCAACGGGGCTGCGCGAAGGGATCATTTTCGACGCCCTGCCGCCTGCTGTGCAAAAACAGGATGCGCTGATTGCCAGCAGCCGCAAGGTTGCGATGAAAATCAGCCGCTTTGATGACGTCAAGGCGTTTCATGCCATGGCCGAATGGCTGACGCCGCTGTTCCCCACGCAGCACGACGATTTTACGACGTTGCTGGAGGCTGCCTGCCTGCTCAGCGATACGGGCTGGTTCGAACACGAAGATTATCAGGCGCTGCACGCGTTTGAACGTATTTTACTGTTGCCGCTGTATGGTGTCGATCATACGGGCCGCGCATTTCTGGCGCTGGCCAACTATGTGCGCTATGGCGGGCGCGGCGACGACAAGGCCGCCGATGCGGCACGGCATATCCTGACGCGCGGCAGTGTGTCGCTGGCGATTATCGTCGGGCTTGGCATGCGCGTGGCTTATTTGCTAACCGGCGGTGCGCTCAGTCTGCTGAAAGGTGCGACGCTGGAAATGACCGAAGATCAGGTGATCCTGCGTTTGACCGGTCCCGCCGCCGGTTTGCATGCCGGTGCGATTGACGAGGCGATGAAAGACCTCGCCGAAATGCTCGGCCGTGCCTGCCGCGTGGTGGCGGATTAAATTCTTTTATGTGAAGGGGCTGAGTAAGACGGTTTGATTAAGCTGTCTTCACCAGCTTCAATCGGCTGTTCTCAACCGCAATCGCGACTTTACCGTCGCGCAGGGCAAGGGCTTCTTTGCCGAAAATTTTGAAACGCCAGCCGGACATGGCGGGTACTTTCGATTCTTTGCCGAATGCGGCGATCAATTCCAGATCGGCGGCGGTGCACAGCAGTTTGGCCGCAACCTGTTCGTTTTCGCATTTCAATTTCAAAAGCACGCGCAAAAGGTCAATGGTGGGCGCGATGCCGGGCGGGAAGGTCGGGCGGGGCTCCCACTTGGGGCACGTCTCCAGATCGGCTTCCATGCCACGTTTGACCGCTTCCAGCAGGGTTTTGCCGCGTTCGCTGTTGCCAAATCCCTGATGCACGTTGCGCATTTTGTTCAGCGCATCGTTGGTGGTCGGCGGGTGCGTGGCGATTTCGGCCAGTGCTTCGTCTTTTAAAATGCGGCCGCGTGGCACGTCGTGCTGCTGCGCCAGCGTTTCACGCCATGCGGCAATTTCGCGCAAAATGCACAGCGTGCGTGGTTTGTGGTTGGGGATGCGTACACGCTCCCACGCGTCTTCGGGCTTGGTCAGGTAAAGGCCTTTATCCATCAGGCCTTTCATTTCATCCTTGATCCATGTCGTGCGGCCCATTTTTTCGAGCTTTTCGAGTAGCTTCACGTAAATCTTGCGCAGGTGCGTGACGTCGGCCAGTGCGTATTTCAGCTGCTTGGACGTCAGCGGCCGGGCAGACCAGTCGGTGAAGCGGCTGGACTTATCAATCTGTTTTTTGGCCAGCGTATTGACCAGCACTTCATAGCTGACCTGTTCGCCAAAACCGCACACCATGGCCGCGATCTGGGTGTCGAAAACGGGGGTCGGCAGTTTGCCGTGTTCATTGAAGAAAATTTCAAGGTCCTGACGGCAGGCATGAAAGACTTTGATGACTTTCTTGTCCTGCATCACCTCGTAAAACGGGGCGAGGTCGATTCCCTCGGCCAGCGGGTCAATCGCATAGGGGGTTTCGTCATCACCGCAGACCTGAATCAGGCACAGATGTGGCCAATAGGTCTTTTCGCGGATAAACTCGGTATCGACCGTAACAAAGGCCGATTTCTTGAGCCGCGTGCAAAGCGTTTTAAGGTCTTTTGTGGTTGTGATGAGCGTCATGTTAAAAATCAAAATAATCCAAAACGCGCGGCTTTACCATAGGGTATTTGTTGGGGCTGCCGCCAAGGGGGGATGATGGATTACGACCTGAGCCTGCCGGAGGGGCGGGAGAAAGCCCGGCAAAAGGCTTTGAAACGGCTTGCACGCGGACGTGAGGTTTTTGGCGTTTTGCTGGGCGTTTGTCTTTCCTTCGTGTGGGTCATTTTATCGCATGGCGATTGGCGCAGCGGACTTGATTATAACGCTTTGGCGGAGGCTGCCCTTCCTCTATTGGGGGCGGTTGTGTCGGGTTTTGGGTGGTATGTTTTTAAACGCCGCACAGCGCAGTATGCTCTTACAGAAGAGCTGTTAACCCCGCCTGCCGTGACGGAGCAGCAGGGCGTTAAGCCCTCCTCACAGCCGGAATTCACAGAAACTCTTGCAAGGCCATCTGTGCAAGAGGTCGCCCCGCTGGTGCAAGAACCCGCCCCGCCATCGCAAGAACCCGCATGGGCAGCGCTGGTGATGACGATAGGCACACTGCTGTTTGTGCTTTGTTGCATTTTTATTTTTCTGCCCGGTTTTATATATATGGTTTTTACGGTGGGCACTTTTCTTCCGTCCCGTGAGGCGGAGCATTTTGCACGCCTGATAGCTGCTATGGTTGCAATCGCTTTTTTATTTCGTGCTGTTGCGCGCTGGCGCGGCTGGATTGCCATGCCTGTTTCTCCGTCCGTCAAGAAAAGCCAATGGCTGTTCGAGCCTTTGTTTATGGCAGCGATATCGCCGTTTTTGTTTTATTTTCTGACGGTCAACGGATCGCTCGCCGCGGTGAATGCGGCCATCGGATATCCGCAGAACATGCGTATGCAGGTTATTCGCTATACACCGGACGAGTGTGTATCCATCCCGCGGCTCGATGAACAGCCTGTTTTTTGTACAGGCGGCATCGGGTTTCCCGCGGGGCAAAGTATGCGCATTGATGTGGTGCTGAAAACCTCGTTATTCGGCGTTGATGTTGTAGGCGCTGAAGTTGACGGTGTTTTTATCAAAAACCTGCACAGGACCGGATCGAAAGTGCGTCAGAAATAGTCGTCATGCGTCAGGCTCTTTTGATTTTATGAAAACAAACATGGCCCCCACACCATTTGTTTTCCCGCCCCGTTTCTGTTAAAAACGGAGTCCTGAAAAGGTCGCCTTTTGCCCGCATGCGGGCGGGGCTGGCTGGAACTTTGTACATTAGAGGACATCATGCACGCCTATCGCTCCCATACCTGTGGCCAGCTTCGTCTTGCCGATAAAGGCCAGACGGTCAAAATCTCCGGCTGGATTCACCGCAAACGCGACCATGGCGGCCTGTTGTTCATTGACCTGCGCGACCATTACGGCCTGACGCAATGTGTGATCAACACCGACAACCCGGTATTCGCCGAAATCGAAAAACTGCGCCTTGAAAACGTGATCTGCGTCACGGGCGAAGTTTTGGCGCGTACGCCCGAAACCACCAACAAACATTTGCCGACCGGCGAGATTGAACTGCGCGTGAAAGACTTCACGCTGCTGTCCGCGCCCGTCAACGACATGCTGCCGCTGCAGGTCAACTCGGACGAGCCGTATGGCGAAGATGTACGCCTGCGTTACCGCTTCCTCGACCTGCGCCGCGATGTTCTGCATAAAAACATCGTCCTGCGCAGCGACGTTGTGTCGTCCCTGCGCCGCCGCATGCTGGAGCATAGCTTCCGTGAATTCCAGACCCCGATCCTGACGGCGTCGTCGCCAGAAGGTGCGCGTGACTTCCTCGTGCCGTCGCGTCTGCATCCGGGTAAATTCTATGCCCTGCCGCAAGCGCCGCAGCAGTTCAAGCAGCTGCTGATGATGTCGGGCTTTGACCGCTACTTCCAGATTGCGCCTTGCTTCCGCGACGAAGACGCGCGTGCAGACCGCACGGCGGGCGAGTTCTATCAGCTTGACGTTGAAATGTCGTTCGTCACGCAGGATGATATTTTCGCTGTCATGGAAAACGTGATTGGCGGCATGTTCGAAGAATTCTCCAGCTTTACGGGCAAGAAATTTGATGTATCGCCCGCGCCGTTTATCCGCATTCCGTTTGATGAATCGATGCTGAAATACGGCAACGACAAACCCGACCTGCGCAACCCCCTGGTCATCACCGATGTGACCGAGGTTTTTGCGCATGAAGATGTCGAGTTTAAGGCCTTCAAAGGCGTGATTGCCGCAGGCGGTGTAGTCCGCGCGATCCGTGCCCCCAAAGTGGGCGATCGCCCGCGCAGCTTCTTTGACAAGCTGAATGATTGGGCGAAAAGCGAAGGCGCTGTCGGCCTCGGCTACGTCGTATTCGAAGGCGCAGAAGGCAAAGGCCCTATCGCCAAGTTCATCCCCGCTGCGGCGCAGGACGCGCTCAAGAAACTCACCGGCGCCGAAGATGGCGATGCCGTGTTCTTTGTATGCGATCAAGTCGCCAAGGCGGCGCCGCTGGCTGGCAAAGCCCGCACCAAGATTGCTGAAGATATGGACCTGATCGATAAATCGAAATTTATCTTTTGCTGGATCGTCGATTTCCCGATGTTTGAAATCAACGACAAAACAGGTAAGGTCGATTTCTCGCACAACCCGTTCTCGATGCCCGCAGGCGGGCTTGAGGCCCTCAACACGCAAGACCCGCTGTCGATCAAGGCTGTCCAGTACGACTGCGTGCTGAACGGTATTGAACTGGCATCGGGCGGCATCCGCAACCACATCCCCGAGGCGATGGAGCGCGCATTTGAAATTGCGGGCTATCCGAAAGGCGCCGTACAAGCTAAATTTGGCGGCATGTACAATGCCTTTAAATTTGGCGCCCCGCCGCATGGCGGCTGCGCATTTGGTATTGACCGCATGGTCATGTTCCTGGCGGATGAGCCGAACGTGCGCGAGGTTATTGCCTTCCCCATGAACCAGCAAGCCGAAGACCTGCTGATGGGTGCCCCCAGCGAAGCCGAAGTGCATCAACTGCGCGACGTGCATATCAAGCTGGACCTGCCCAAGGCACAAGCAAAAGCAGACGCTCCCGTCAAGGCGGCGGGCTAATCATGACGGCGCAGAAAACGCAAACCGGCAGCAACACGGCTGCCGGTCACGCGGCTGCCGCCGGGTATGACGGTCAATTCCGCGTCGCGGGATATGACGGCAATTATTACGCCTCGACCTTGACCGAAGACCGTACATGGCCCGCGCTGGATGGTGCGGTGGATGCCGATGTGTGCATTGTTGGCGGCGGATTTGCGGGCGTCAATACGCTACTGGGTTTGCGCGAACGCGGTGTCGATGCGGTACTGCTGGAAGCATCGCGCATCGGCTGGGGCGCATCCGGCCGCAATGCCGGTTTTGTTGCCAAAGGATATTCGGCGGGTGAAGCGGGCCTGCTGAGCAAATACGGCAAGGACAAAGCCAAGCGTCTGGTCACGCTGACCAAAAACGCGCGCGGGCTGATCCGCGAGCGCATACAAAAATACAACATCGACTGCGGCCCCGTGATTGACGGCGTGCTGACCGTGGCGTGGCATGACCAGCCGGGCGAATTGGTCGATACCATCAAAATCGCCAACGAAGATTTCGATCTGGGTTTTGAATTCAAGGGCCGTGAAGAAGTGCGCGAGATGTGCCGCACCAGTCGTTATTACGACGGTATCTTCTCGCCGCATGATTTCCAAATGAACCCGCTGAAATTCCTGCGCGGCCTTGCCTTTGCGGCGGATGGTCTGGGCGGGCGTATATACGAACAAAGCCCTGTGATATCGCTGACAAAAGACGGCGGCGCGTGGGTTGTGAAAACGGCGCAGGGCACCGTGCGTGCCAAACATGTGGTGCTGTCGACGGCTGTTTATGGCGATGCGGTCGATAAACGCCTGCAATTCGCGGCGATCCCCGTGCAGACTTATATCATGGTGACGGAACCGATCAGCGAAGATGCCTATGCCGCATCGCTGAATACCAGACATGCGATTTACGATACACGTTTTTGCAGCGACTATTACCGCCGCCTGCCCGAAGGGCGTTTGCTGTGGGGCGGGCGCGTGGGGTTGTTCGCGCACCCCGATAACATTGCCGAAGCGATGACGGGCGATCTGCTAAAAGTCTATCCGCAGCTGAAAGGCCTCGTGAAGCCGGCCTTCGCGTGGTCGGGGCTGCTGAGTTATGCCGCGCATAAAATGCCGATGATCGGCATGCTCGAAGACGGCCTTTGGTACAATACCGGCTACGGCGGGCACGGGCTTTGCCCGACCACGGCGGGCGGTGAAATTGTGGCGGCGGCGATTGCGGCGGGCGATCAGGGCTATCATGCCTTTGACGATTTCCGCCTGTCGTTTACGGGCGGCAAGGCCGGACGCTATGGCGCGCAGATGGTTTATTTGTGGTGGAAGCTGCGCGATCATTTAAACATCTGATATCGCACACAAAAAAACGCTTCATTTTTCCGTATTGTTTATTGACATAAGGGGCTGCGCTTTTTAAAGTGGCGGCATTTCTCGTTTATTGTTTAAAGGCATCCCCGTATGGATAACCAGCCCCACACCCCCAACCTGCGCGAAGACACCCGCCGCCTTGCTGCCGCTATTGGCCGTTTTGCAAAAAGCTTGCGTTTGTACCTGACGTCGCAAGACACGCTGGACCAACGTCTGGCCGCAGCAGTCGAGGTAGGGGACATTGCGCGTATTCAAAAAGCCGCCGCCGAAGGCGGCAACGTCAACCGCAAGAGCAGCTGGCGCGAAGATTCCGTGCTGCTTAAGGCCATCGAGAGTGGTAAACCCGATGTGGTCGCCACGTTGCTGGCGCTGGGCGCGAAGCCGAATTTGAAAGTGGGCTATGGCGATACCACGGCCATAGCGGTCGCCGCCAAAAAAGGCAATCCGCAGATCATGGCAATGATGCTGGATGCAGGCGGGGATGTGAATGCAAAAACATCGGTGGGGATGAGCCTGTTTACCTTTGCCGTTGCCACTAAAAACGATGCGATGGCCGACTTGCTGTTGGCCCGCGGGGCGAACCCCGATACAGCGCGTCAGGGTGCATGGTCGGCGCTCGCCTATGCCGCCCGCAACAACGATGAAAAACGTGTGCGGCAGCTGCTGGATTTGGATGTGCGTACCTATGTGCGCAATGACGATGGCCATACTGCGCTGACGGTTGCACAGGCGTCTGAAAATTTTGGTGTCGCAAATCTTATTCAGGCGCATATCGATGCGAAAGTCCCTGCATGGCAGGCGGTGGATGCGGATCAGGTCGCGCATGTCGGTATTTTCCGTGGGCAAGGATACAGGTTGACAGAAATTTTCAATTTCAAAACCGAAGAAACCACGCTGGTCACGCATAATTTTGAAACAGGCAAGGATAGTACCTTGGTGCGCAGCTTTGCCGCCGTCGCGTCCAAGGGCTTGATCGAAGAAGCCCGCAGCCATCTGCCCAAGGCCAAAACGGCACCCCCGGCTGCAGGTCAATAAACATGACCCAAGACGTAACCCCGCTGACCACCGACGCCGAATACGACCGCCGCATGCAGCGTGCCCCGACGGCCTATGAAATCTTTCTGGATATGGACGGTGTCATTGCGGATTTCGATGTGCATGCGGTTGGCAAACGCGATGAAAATGGCGCCCCGCTCTGGGATACGCTCGATTTCGCATGGTGGTCGACGATGCCTGCGTTTGAGGGCATGAAAGAATTCCATGCAGCGCTTTTGCAGTTTGGGAATGTGCGTTTCCTCAGCTCCCCCTCGCTTACTCCGGATTGCTTTCATGGAAAGGCGGCGTGGATACAATCCTATTTTGGCAAATGGGCACTGCGTGATTTGATTTTGTGCCGTGCGCAGGATAAATGCCTGCTGGCACGTCCGCATCATATTCTTATTGACGACCGTGAAAGCAATATCGCGCAGTGGGTGCAGGCGGGCGGTATGGGTATTCTGCACACGGGCGATATGCCGGCGACACTAAAAACCGTCGAGGCGCTGGTGGGGGCAACCAGCGCCTCTCTCTTGCGGTGTAAGTAATCTTTTAAGTCTTATGCAGCGCGTGCAGTGCGGCGACGCTGCTTGTCTGTATACAGTGCGGTATCAGCGGCGCGGTACAGGTCGCTGTATGCTGTTTGCGTATCCACATTAACCACACCCAGACTCGCGCCAAAGCACAGAGTGCTGCCTTGGTATTCGACTTCGATATGATTTAGCTCGGCACGCAGCATGTCGATGTGGTCTTTGGCTTTGACCGCGTCAGTTTCGGTCATCAGTACCGCGAATTCATCACCGCCGAAACGGGCGATACCATCCAGCAGGCGCAGGTTGCGCGACAAAATCTCGGCAACTTCTTTCAGGCAGGCGTCGCCTGCGTGGTGGCCGTAGGTATCGTTGATGTGTTTGAACACGTCCAGATCGATCAGCAGCAGACAACCGGCTTGCTGGCTGTTATGGCGGCGCTGACGAGCGCGTTCCTGTGTGAAGAAATTTTCAAAACCACGGCGGTTCATCAGGCCGGTCAGGGCGTCGCTGCTGGCCAGCGCTTCCAGCTCGCGGATACGCTTTTCCTGATCCGCGATCATTTTTTCGGCGGCGCTCAGGCGGCTTTGGGTGTCACTCAGCAACGCGGTCGTTGTACTGTGCATGCGGTCAGCGGATGTGATTTCACGGGCGATCAGGGCAGCGGGCACAATGGCGGTTTCGCTCAGAACGATTTCGGCAACAGGTGCGGTCATGATGTTTCCCTTGGATGAATTTCCCTACGCCAAAGGTATATGCCAAATCTGTGCCAGTTTTATGGATAGGCGCGGAGCGGATATATACACAATAAAATCAAATACTTAAATTTTCGGTTGGACGGGGCGGGCAGGGGGCATATCTGGCCGCGGGAAAAACCTGCCGCCGTGATGCGGTTGTTTTTGCCCCCTCATGCGTTAGATTGTTATAGGCTAGTCAGAGTCGCGCCTTTCGCGGCGAAAGGGTGTTTCCAGTCATGAAGATGTCTCCAATCGTACCAAAGCTGTTTGTCTGTGCCTTGCTGGCGACGGTGGGCATCGGTGTTTTGTCACTCTGGCAGCAGCAAAGCTCCGCCGCGGGTACGTCTGCGCCGCCCATGCCCGAAATTCCGGCCGCGCGCAGTGCGCCGCCCGAAGCGGCCGCAGCCGCCGTGCCGCCCGCCGCGCGGCCTGCTGCATCTCTCCCCGAATTCGCCCCGCACAGGGCCAGATATGACATGCGCATGGTCGCCGTCAGCAGCGGCGCGGGTCTCAGCGATATCCGCGGCAGCATGATGTATGAACAGGATGATACCTGCGATGCGTGGACCACAGACCACAAATTCACCATTGAATATTCATACCCCGAACGCCCGTCAACGGTGAACACCACACACTATGTATCGTGGGAAGCGAAAGACCAGAGCCAGTTTCAATTCAATTCTGACCGTACAGAAAACGGTAACCCTGTTGAACAATTGCGCGGTTCCGTGACGCGCGATGCCGATGGCAGCGCCACGGCCGAATTTGTGCGTCCGCAAGATTTGTATTTTGAACTGCCCAAGGGCTATGTGCTGCCAAGTTTCCACACCAGCGAAATCATTCGCGCCGCGCAGGACGGCCGCAAAACCTATCACGCCATTCTGTTTGATGGCACCGATAAAGAAGGCCCTGTCGAAGTGAACGCCATCATTACGCGTAAACTGACACCCGATGATGTGATGAAATCGCTGCCAGCGGGGGCGCCGCCGGACGGCAAAACGATGGATAAAAAACTGCTGTCGGGCGATGCATGGCTGGTGCGCATGGCCGTGTTCCCCACGCAGGATGACGAAAACATGTCGCCGACCTATGAAATGGATCTGGTGCTGCATGCCAACGGTGCGGTCAGCCATGTGCTGGTTGATTATAAAAGCTTCAAGGTTGAACAGGTGCTGACCGCGATTGAACCCATCGCCAGCACAAAATCCTGCCCCTGATTCTGCCGCCTTTGGCTGCGTTTAAAATTCGCTAACAAGTCTTAACCGAATGTTAAGGTTTCCCCGCGTATAAAATGGGGGAAGGCTGCTGATATCTGCCTGATTTCAAGGAGATGTCTATGAAAAAGAAAGTGCTGATCGTCGAAGATAACGAACTGAACATGAAGCTGTTCGAAGATCTTTTGGGCGCCCACGGGTATGATACCATCAAAACCCGCGATGGCGGTCAGGTGCTGGATATCGCCCGTAGCCAGCGGCCGGATTTGATTATCATGGATATTCAATTGCCCGAAGTATCCGGGCTGGAAGTCACCCAGTGGCTGAAAGCAGACAGCGACCTGCGTGCCATCCCCGTGATTGCCGTTACCGCCTTCGCCATGAAGGGGGACGAAGAGAAAATCCGTCAGGGCGGTTGCGAAGATTATGTCAGCAAGCCGATCTCGATCATCGATTTCATTCAGGTGGTTCAAAAACACCTCGAGAAATAATCTAAATAACCTTTAGAAAATAAGGCTTTAAAACGGGTAATTCTTCCTTTAACATTTTGCTTTAGGGTTGTTTAGGAAGGGGTCTCCTTCCGCAAATGGGCCGCAACAGGCCGGGGATTCAAAATACATGACTGCACGCGTACTGGTCGTCGACGACATTCTGCCGAACGTCAAACTGCTCGAAGCAAAGCTGAGCGGAGAATACTTCGACGTTATCACAGCGACCAGCGGCGCCGAAGGGATCCAGAAAGCCGAAACGCAAAGCCCGGATATTATCTTGCTCGACGTCATGATGCCGGGCATGGATGGTTTTGAAACCTGCCAGCGTCTGAAAAGCAATCCTGCCACCGCACATATTCCCGTCGTGATGGTTACGGCGCTGACCGACGCCACAGACCGCGTACGCGGCCTTGAATCGGGTGCGGACGATTTCCTGTCCAAACCCGTCAACGACATTGCGCTGATGGCGCGTGTGCGCTCGCTCGTGCGTTTGAAAATGACCGTGGATGAATGGCGTATCCGCGAAAATACTGCGAACCAGTTCGGCTTTGTCGGCAACAAGGGCACGTTCCTGGCCGAACCGTCTGAAAAAGCGCGTGTGATGATTATCGAAGATAAAAACTTCGAAAGCGAAAAATTCATTGAAACATTGAAACGCGATGATGACGAAGTGATTGCTGTGCGCAGTGGTGATCAGGCCATGGATATGGCGCAGCGTAATGATTTTGATATCATCACGGTCAGTTTAAATTTGCAAAACGAAGATGGCCTGCGTCTTTGCTCCCACCTACGGTCAAACGAGCGTACGCGGTCGGTGCCTATTTTGATGGTAGCCGAAGAAGCCGATATGAAGCGTATCGCGCAAGGTCTCGAAATTGGCGCACACGATTACATTCTGCGCCCCGTCGACCGCAACGAGCTGCTGGCCCGCGTGCGCACGCAAATCCGCCGCAAGCGTTATCAAGACCGCCTGCGCACGAACTACGAACAAAGCCTGTCCCTCGCGCTTACGGACAGCCTGACCGGGCTTTTCAACCGGCGTTATCTGATGGTGCACCTTGAAAAGTTGCTGAATAAAAATAAAGAGAGCAATAAATCTCTCTGCGCCCTGATGATGGATATCGACCATTTCAAAAAAATCAACGATACCTACGGCCATCAGGTGGGCGATGATGTGCTCAAGATTTTTGCCGAACGTGTGTCGCAGCGCCTGCGCAGTTTCGATCTGGTCGCCCGTCTGGGCGGTGAAGAATTTGTGGTCGTCCTGCCCGATATCAGCGTCGATATGGCGTTTCAGGTAGCCGAGCGTCTGCGCAAAGGCATTTGCAATGCGAAATTCGAAGTGTCCGGCCCCAACGGCCCGATTGATGTCAGCGTCAGTGTCGGCGCCGTGATGATTAACGGCGGCGGCGGCGAGAATATGAAAGTCGAAGACGTGCTGAAGCTGGCCGACGACGAACTGTATAAATCAAAAGAAAACGGGCGTAACCGCGTGTATTTCGCCGGTCATGGTCATGTGCAAATGCCCGACCGCGCCCCGCCGCCGATCAATCCGGACGGCACCGCGCCCGCCGAAGAAAAAGTCAACGGAGATACAATCAAGAAAATCCTTTAACACCGTCCCTGCCAGATATCATCGGGGACAGATGCCATCGCTGCGGCTTGCGTAGTAAAAATAAACAGCAAAAAGGCGGCGCTGATACAGCGGCCGCCTTTTTCTTGCGCGAGGGCAATGAAGATTACTTCATTTTACCTTCGGTGTAGACTTCGTGCACGCGCTTCTTCGGATTGAACTTTTTCAGTTTCAGTTTATCCGTCGTGTTGCGGGAATTCTTTTGAGAGAAATAAACGTGATCGCCATCGGGGCTGACCAGTTTAATCGTCGCGCGGGGGCCTTTTTTTGCCATCTTAGTCGTCCTTAGAGGTTTGCGTCTTGCGTGTCTTTAAATTCCATAATCGCACAATGGCCCTGCGGCCGTGAATCGCAGTAAGTGGCGCGATAGCCATGCGAGTGGCTGAAAATAACCTTTCGTTCCGTAAAGTCAAGCATAAATCAGAAAAACCGCCTAAATCTGCGGTTTTTCACACTTTTACGCGGCCGCTCCCGCGGTAAAACGCGCCCTATCTGCGGCGGAAAATGCGGAGAATCCAGACATGCACTTTTTTGAAATAGATCGGCGCATCGGTCAGGATCAGGCACAGGCAGCCTTGGTCGCCTGCGCGCGGCTGGTGTGCAAAGGCGGGGTCATCGATCACGACCAGATCGCCCTTGCGGTAGGTGCCGGTATGGTCGCTGAAGCTGCCTTCTAAAACCAGCGTCATTTCGCGGCCGCCGTGGCGGTGCATCGGGATTTGCTGGTGCGGGCCCAGGCGCATCAGGCGCAAGCGGTGACGGCAGGGGCTACCGGCGGGCACGTGCAATGATACGGCCTCGACGCCGGGACCGATAGCTTGCCAGCGGATGTTGCGCTCCGTGCAGTGACCGCAGAGCAGTGACATGACGGCTGGCGGGATTGATCGATCCTGCTGCATGGGCGTGCGGGGGACTTGCATCATGATGGGCGCAGGTTGCTCGATGCGCGACATGATCTTGTCAAAGCAATCATCGGACACGGCAGCGATATCGTTTTCACCGCAATCGTCGCAAATCATTTTTGCGCCCAGCGCCTCGTAGGCCTGAACACGCTTGCGGGCATTGGGGCTGAGCGCCAGATGGCAAGTGACCACCAGCGCCTCGCTGGGGCGCAAATGTCCTGCGGCGTATTCCATCAGCAGTATTTCAAGGATAGACGGATCAATCATTTCTGCGTCTCCTTGCCGTTTTTATCTGCGCCTGTTTTGCCCAGCGTGCCGCGCAGCTTTTCGACGGCCAGCCGCAGACGTGATTTGACGGTTCCCAGCGGAATGTGCGTTTCATCCGATATCGCCTGATGCGTTTTATCTTCGAAAAACGCCATGCGCAGCAGCGCGGATTGTTCGGGCGGCAAATCATCAATGGCGGCGCGCAGTTTTTCGGCGGTTGCGCTATCTACATAAGCATCGTCTGGCGCATCGCTGGCGGCGCGTTCAAGCGCGGGGTTATCGCTGTCGATTTCGATATATTTTTCGCGGCGGATGGCGTCGATGCGGCGGTTACGCGCGATCGTAAAAATCCATGTACTGGCGGCGGCTTTTTTGGGATCGAACTGCGCGGCTTTTTCCCAGATGGTGACGAAAGTGTTTTGCACGATTTCTTCGGCCAGCGCATCGCCGGCGCCGTGTTTCAACAGGTATGATTTGAGCCGCGGGGCATAATGTTCGAACAGGGTGCGGAACGCCGCGCGGTCTTGCCGTGCGCCGACCTGCACCAAAAGCTGTTCATGGGGCGCGGCGGCAGATGCAGGGGCCGTCGGCATGCCCGAAGGGATAACGGACGCCATACGTCTTTGTAGGCGTGCGCGGCGCAGAAAAGCAAGGCTTTCCACCGTGGTGTAAAGAGGGACTGCGGTCGCGGCGATCATTTTACATTTTACCCGTCATATTGTCTTTTTTACGGTTTTCGCTTGGCTTTGGATCAGTCAAAGGCTAAGTTACTCATAAGGTTAAAGAATTTAAAAGGGTTCGTTCCATGAAACATGCTGCTTTGCTTTCTCTTGGTCTTGGCGTCCTGTTGGCGGCCGGCACCGCATTTGCCAACACCGACCCACGCGCCCTTGGCGTTTTTAGCGACTGGAGCGCCCATAGCTTTGATGACGCCACGGGCAAGGTTTGTTTCATGACAAGCGAGCCGACCAAATCCGAAGCCAGCGTCAAAGGGGTGAACCGCGGTAAAGTTGCGCTGTTCATCACCCATTGGGCGGGCGACAAAACCAAAAACGTGATCAGCGTATCCATGGGCTATCCCCTCAAAGAAGGAACGCCCGTCACGGTTACCGTTGATGGCAAAACCTATGCGCTGGCCACGAACCTGTCGAACAAAGCCGAAGAAGCCGAAATGGCCTGGGCGCCCGATCAGGCGACGGACGATGCGCTGGCATCGGCTATTCAAAAAGGCAGCCGCCTGAGCGTCAAGGGCACGTCCCGCCGGGGCACCGTCACGACCGATAGCTATAGCCTGAAGGGCACCGGGGATGCCTACAAAGCCATCACCAGCGATTGCGGTTTCTAATTGCCGTAGAAGATTTATGCGCGTTGCCTGTGCGATGCGTAGATAAAAAAGGCCCTCCGCAAGGAGGGCCTTTTCTGTATCGGGTTGAAGCCCGCGATACGGTATTAGTTTGCGAGCGACCAGGTGCCGTCGCTGTTTTTGCATGCCGTACCAAAAGCCGTTTCGGCCTGACCATCAACAACGATGGTCTGACGGTATTGACGGCAAACGCCACCGGTCGACGGGTTCACGCCTTCACGAACCGGCGTGACCGAGCCGCTGTGGCCGGACTGCGGGTTGTTCCAGTTGATCGTCTGGTTCAGCGGTGCGCTGTAGGCCTGATTGACGGCGCTGTTGTGATATTCCATGTCCGCGCGATCCAGCGATTTACCGATCGAGCTGCCCACGAAAGCGCCGATCAGCGCGCCGGCGCCGGTTGCCCAAAGCTGGCCGCTACCGCCACCGATCGCAGAACCTGCGAGACCACCCAGAACCGCGCCACCGGCCGTACCGACCGTTTGCTTGGTTCCCATACCCCACGGCTGCTGGGAGCCGTCCTGTGCGCAAGCGCCGAGCGCCAGCGTGCAGGAAAGAACCAATGCCATAATACCTTTTTTCATTTGTTGTCGCCTTTCTTCCTGAACTTCGCAGGGAATTGTTTTTGACACCCTGACCATATATATAACGTTCTAGCACAAGTTTTGTTCACGGCAATATTGAATAAAAAAGTGCTGTCTCAACTTCTTTCACGGATACCCCATGGAAATCCTGCGCAGCCAAGACCCGATTTCTTTTTTCCAGAACTGGATGTCGGAAGCCATCGCCAGTGAACCGAACGATGCCGAAGCCATGGCTTTGGCAACTGTCGGCGCCGACGGCTTTCCCTCGGTGCGGATGGTGTTGTGCAAGGGGGCGGGGCGCGATGGTTTTCGCTTTTTCACCAACGATACCAGCCGCAAGGGCGGCGAGCTGGCCGCGCATCCGCGTGCCGCGCTCTGCTTTCACTGGAAATCGCTTTTGCGACAGGTACGCATCGAGGGGCGCGTTGAAAAACTGCCCGCCGCTGCAGCCGACGAATATTTTAAATCCCGCCATCCGCTGAGCCGTCTGGGCGCATGGGCCAGCCAGCAATCGCAGCCGCTGGAAAGCCGTTCGGTTTTGGAGGCGCGCGTCGCCGACATCGCCGCGAAGTACAAAGATCAGGATATCCCGCGCCCGCCGTTTTGGTCGGGCTATCTGGTCGTGCCTGAAAAAATCGAATTTTGGCAGCAGGGTGACGGCCGTTTGCACGACCGTTTCCTGTTTACCCGTGCGGGTGATGGGTGGGACCTGGTGCGTCTGAACCCATAAGGCCGCGATGGCTTGAAACCGCAGGGTTGAAAGTCTATTTTGTGTGTATCCAATCCTGATTGCCGAAGCTGATTGTATCTTTGATAAAGGAGATTAAGCGTGTCCGAGAAAATGGAATTCCAGACCGAAGTCAGCCGTCTGCTCGATATCGTTGCAAACGCGCTTTACACGGAAAAAGAGATTTTCCTGCGCGAGTTGATTTCAAACGCATCCGACGCCTGCGACCGTTTGCGCTACGAAGCGATCGCCAAGCCAGAGCTGACGGCCGGCGACAGCGCATTTAAAATCCGCGTATGGTTTGATACCGACGCCCGCACCTTGAGCATTGCCGATAACGGCATTGGTATGGACCGCGATGCGCTGGTCAAGAATTTGGGCACCATCGCGCATTCGGGTACGCGCGAGCTGGTGCAAAATCTGGGTGAAGCCAATAAAAAAGATGTGAACCTGATTGGCCAGTTCGGCGTGGGTTTTTATTCGGCATTTATGGTCGCCGATCAGGTCGAAGTTACCAGCCGCCGTGCGGGCGATGCCAAGGCATGGGTATGGTCATCCGACGGACGCGGCAGCTATACGATTGATGAAACGCTGAAAGATACGCACGGCACCGAAATCACGCTGCATATCAAAGATGACGCATCCGAATTCTTGATCGAAGACCGCCTTAAACAGGTTATTAAAAAATATTCAGATCATATCGCCTTCCCTATCCTGCTGGGTCCGGGCGACAAGGGCGTGGCCGTCAATGCCGCATCTGCCCTGTGGACGCGCAGCAAAGCCGACGTGACCGAAGAGCAGTATAAAGAATTCTAACGCAGCGTGTCCGGTGCCCTGCAAATGGACGAGCCGTGGATGACCATTCACTGGCGCGCCGAGGGGGCGATTGAATACAGCAACCTGCTGATGATCCCCAGCATGAAGCCGTTTGACCTGTACGATCCGCGCCGCCATCATGGCGTGAAGCTCTACGTCAAGCGCGTGTTTATTACCGACGGCGTCGAAGGTCTGGTGCCGCCGTTCCTCCGCTTCCTCAAGGGCGTGGTCGATAGCGAAGATTTGCCGCTGAACATCAGCCGCGAAATGCTGCAGGCCAACCCCGTCATTGCGAAGATGAGCAGCGCGATTACCAAAAAAGTCCTGTCAGAGCTGGAGCATAAAGCAAAAGATGATCTGAAATCTTTTGAAAACTTCTGGTCACTGTTTGGCCCTGTGGTCAAAGAAGGTCTTTACGATGCACATAACCACCGCGAACAGCTGATGCGGGTGGCGCGGTTCTATTCTACTCACGGTACCGAACTGGTATCGATGGATGAATACGTATCGCGCATGGTGGAGGGGCAGGATCATATTTATTACCTCTCTGCTCCCACAGTGGAAGCGGCGCGTAATAGCCCGCAGCTGGAAGCTTTCCGCGCACGCGGGGTCGAGGTTCTGTTCATGACCGACGCCATCGATGAATTCTGGATTCCGATGCAGAATGATTTCAAGCAAAAGAAGTTTAAATCGGTGACGCGCGGCGATGCAGAATTGTCGAAAATTAAACCGCTGAACGGTGACGACAAAACCGATGACAAACCCGAAGATAAAGATGCGACCGAAAACCTGATTGCCCGCATGAAAGAGATTTTGTCGCTGGAGGTCAAAGACGTCACGCTGTCCGAACGTCTGGTCGACAGCCCCGTGTGCCTTGTTGCACCCGAAAACGATGTTGATATCAATATGCAGCGCCTGCTCAAAAAAAATCAGGCGTACGAGGGCATGCACCAGCATATTCTTGAGATCAACGTCAAGCATCCGGTCATTGCAAAACTGCAAGTTCTTGCGGCCAATGATGGCGATGCCTCCAAGGAACTGCTGCGCGACACCACCCTGCTGCTGCTCGATCAGGCGCGGATTATTGAAGGCGAGCCGCTCAAAAACCCCGCTGATTTCGTACGCCGCCTCAGCCGTGCAATTGAAAAGGGATTGATTGCGGGCTGATGCCCTGCGTTTAAGGCCCGCAAAAAAGCCGCCCTGTGATGGGGCGGCTTTTTTGTTTGTTTGGAATATAGCCGATTACTTCGGCTGTATCTTTTTAAGGTTTTTCAGGTTAATGCCGGGCGGCGCGATTTCGCACGTCGGGCCCGTATCGCGACTGAACGAAATTTTGCTGTCGGTCTTGTCGATAAATTTCAGCAGGAACGGCTCGTGCATCACGGTTGTGACCATCATGCCGCCGCGGTTGCCGGCGGATTCCGTTTTCCAGCGAATATGGGTTTCGCCGTTTTTATCTTCGATACCGGTGACGCTGATTACGCCACCACCGCTGGACTGGCCTGTGAAGATGCCGATGGCCATTTTATTCTTCGGCAGTTTGGGCGCTTCGGGCGCGGGGAACTGGTTGCTATGCGTATCGTCCCAGAGTTTTTTCCATTCGCCTTGCGTACGCGCAACATGCGTGCCGGCGTCATGGATGCCGCAATGATGACCTTTCCACTCGTTCGAGAAATCTTTTTTCGGGCTGCGCGGTTTGGGGGCGGTCATGGGAAAGCCTTTCATATTTAAAACGGTTTGTATGCAATGGCCGGAATATGAAGCAGGGCGCGGGTGGTGTCAACCCGCGCCCTGTAAAGGCGGTGTGTTTGTAAAAGGTATCAGGAATATCAGGTGTTTGATGTCTTACCGCCGCTGGATGCGATCAGCGCGATGATTTGTGGCGATCCGGCCTTGACCGCGATCGACAGGGCATTCCAGCCGTTGCGCGTTTCGGATTGCAGGTTGATGCCGGATGTAATCAGTTCGGCTACCGCTTTCAGGTGGTGGTTTTTTGCAGCCTTCATCAGCGCATTCCAGCCGTTGTTGTCGGCCGCGTTAATGTTGGCGCCGTCTTCGATCAAGCGGCGGATCTGGCGGGCATCACCTGTTTCTGCGGCGCGGATCAGCGCGGTTGTGCCGCTGCCGTCACGGCGTTCAATGTCGATATCGCCAAATGCGGCAGGCTTCAGCGGCTGCACGCGGCGGGCCGATGTCGTTTGCGGATGACGGGAAAGGGGGGCTGTCTGGGCGTAGGATAGTGCGGACATATTTTTTGCCTCCTCGGGCATAAAAAAACCGCCGACGTATAGCACACGCGGCGGACTGGTCCGCCAACGCTTTAGCTGAATTTATAGAGCGCCCGCAAGCTGTCGGCTTCAAATCGGCGCTGTGATCTGATTATCGCGCCGCAACATGGTTTTTGTCAAGCGGGGCAGGGGCGTTGTTTATTGCGAAAACAAGCGGGTGTTTGAAATGAACGATGCGGAATATGATTAAATAGCCGTCACACGCTAAGAAAAAAGGCCGCCGCGCGATGTCGCGCAGACGGCCTTTTCTGTATAAAAGGAGCAACCAGATGCCAAGAAACCCCTAACCGGCATCATTGCGCAGGGCCGTCGCCCCGAACATGTCCTCCTCGTACATTTCAATGTCTTCGGGCGTAAAGCCGAAGTGGTGTCCGATCTCGTGCAAAATCACGCGGTTGATCAGACGTGTCAGGTCTTCGCTACTGTCTGCCCACTGATCCAGAATGGGGCGGCGGTACAGATACAGCGTGTCCTGACGTTTGTTGCCCGCAGCCATATGGCCGCTGCCAACAACAGGTCCCGCGCTTTGGTAACAACCGAGCAGGTCGAAAGGTGTTTCCAGCTCCAGCTCTTGCTCGACAAAGGCGTCGGGGAAGTCTTCGGTGATGACCTTAAGCTTGCGGATATACTTGCCAAGGCCTTCCGGCAGTTCGTCGATAATGGTCTCCGCAATCTCTTGAATATCTTCAAGAGACGGCGGCACAGTGAATCCCACGAAAATCGCTTTGGTTTCCAACTGACTTAACCCCAGAAATCGCTAAACTGGCTTCACTATATCGAATCGGAGAGAATCGGACAATGAAAAAAGCGGCCAAGAGTCAATCCATCGAATCATTTCTCGAAAAAAATACAGAATGGCAGCGCGCCAAGGGGCGAAAGGCTATCCATAAATCATTTGTGTTTGCGGATTTCAATGCGGCCTTTGGTTTTATGTCGCGCTGCGCGTTGAAAGCGGAGCAGATGAACCATCATCCGGAATGGTTCAACGTCTATAACCGCATTGATGTGACGCTGACAACGCACGATGCGGGCGGCCTGACCGACAAAGATATCACGCTGGCAATCTTCATGGATAAGGCAGCCAAAAGCGCGGGTCTGAAAAAAGCCTGAGGACTTTAACGTAGATAAAAAAACAGCGCCATGAAAACGGCGCTGTTTTTTTGTGCGGGTGTGAAGCGTTCGGTTAAAGAATAAACGCCTGTTCCCCGTGCTGGCTTTTATCGAGGCCACGCTGTTCTTCTTCGGCTGTGACACGTACGTCCATGAACAGGCCGATGGCCTTCAAAATCACAAACGTGACAACCATGGTGTAGCCCACAACCGCCAGCGTCCCCATCAGGTTTGCCACAAACAGGTCGCTGCTGCCGCGCAGCAGGCCGTCTGCACCGGCTTCGTTGACTTCTTTGGTGGCGAATACTGCCGTCAGCAGTGCCCCCAGAAATCCGCCGATACCATGGCACGCAAAGACGTCAACCGTATCGTCGGTTTTTAGTTTGTGTTTGATCAGGCGGGCAGTGAAGTTACAGGCAACCGCCGTAATCGCGCCGATAATCACGGCGGCTTGCAGCGTGACAAAACCTGCAGCAGGCGTAATCGCAACCAGGCCTGCCACCGCGCCAACCGCCGCGCCAATGGCCGTCGGGCGGCCACCAATCGTCCAGTCGCAAATCATCCAGACTGTCATGGCGGTGGCGGCGGCGAATACCGTTGTGGCCGCCGCATGCGCCGCAAGGGCGTTTGCGCCCAATGCAGAGCCTGCATTAAACCCGAACCAGCCGAACCACAGGAATGCCGTGCCCAGCAAAACCATGGGCGCGCTGAAGCTGTTGTTTTCGGACGGATTGAAATTGACGCGCGGGCCAAACGTGAGTGCCGCGACCAATGCCGCGAAGCCGGATGTCATGTGCACAACCAGTCCACCTGCGAAATCGAGACCGCCCATCGCGCCGATCCAGCCGCCGGGGCCCCATACCCAATGCGCGACGGGTACGTATACCAAAAGCGACCACACGGGCATAATGACCAGCCACGCTTTGAAGCGGATACGCTCCGCCACGGCGCCGGTAATCAGGGCGGGGGTAATCATGGCGAAGGTTGCCTGAAAAAGCATGAACAATGTTTGCGGCACCGTGTTTGCGTAGGTCGGGTGCGGTTCCATCCCGATGCCGTTCAACATGAACATATCCAGATTGCCGATAAAGCCATAGGTGTCACCGGAAAAAACAAGGCTATACCCGCAGACCGCCCACAAGAGGCCGATGATGCCAAGGCAGACAAAACTTTGGAACTTGGTTGACACCGCGCTGCGCCGGCTGACCATGCCGCCATAAAAAAATGCGACGCCGGGCGTCATCAAAAGTACCAGCGCTGTTGCCATCAAAAGCCATGCGATATCTGCCGCCACCATGTGCGAGATCCTTTTCATTTTCAGGTTGTGTGCTGGAATCGCAGGTTAATGGATTGCCAAAAATGATGCAATGCACAAATTCAGGCGGCGCGAAATGACGGTTATTTTTTGGGGCGTGCGGCGGTGGCGTTCGAAACGATGCGCATCATGACCTGACCGCAACCTATGCCCCCCATGGTGCGTGCCCCTTGCGATCCTTTGGCGCTGTCTTCTTTGGGGATGACATAGCCGTAATATTTTTTGTCGGCCGAAATCCAGACATAAATGCCGGAGGCGCCAGCGGCGCTATAGGCCTGAATTTTGCCATCCCTGCTTTTTTCAACCCAGTGGCCAAGGCTGTAATCACGCGTGCGGGGGGCGGGGGCGTGCAAAACCTTGGTGTCTTTGCACAGGGCGGGGTCAAGGCAGACCGCGTTCTCGCCCAGATGCTCGTACATGTACAAATCCCCGCTGACGATGCTGCGCAGCAGTTTCGACAGATTGTCGGGTGTCATGCGCAGGCCGTCCAGCATGCGCATGGTCTGAAATTGAAAGCGCGTATAATTGCCGATATAGCTGCCATATTCATCGCGCATGTCGCCATCGCGGAAGGTGCCGAGATCCAGATCCATCGCCAGTTTTTGCAGGTGGCCGGGGCCGTAATAAAAAGTACCTTTTTCACCGCGTGGCACGGCCAGCCGGCCGTAGCAGCTTTCGACAGAGGTTGCGATGGTGCAGCTTCCCGACATGGGCGCATTAAAGCCGCTGCGCATAGTCAGCGCGTCGATCTGCTGTTCATCCAGTACGCCCTTGTTACGCTCCAGCAAATAGGTTGCGAAAACGAATGCCGATACATCATCCAGCGGCACCCATGTTTCGGGTGATGGCGGCGTACCGCGCAGGCTGAAATCGCGTGTGATGATTTTTTGCGCATCGCCCACTTCCCAGATGAAATCACCAAGGGCAAGGCAGCTTTTGTGGCGCCACATCACGCGGCGCAGTTCTTTTTCCCATGCCGGTTTGTCAAAGATGCTCATTTGTGCGGCAGCGGGCAGCGCGGCAACCAATAGCGCCAGCACGCAGCTGGCCGCGAAGAAAATATATGCTGCCCGCGCGCGCACCGGATTACTTCGGGGCCAGACGAACAGCGCCATCCAGACGGATGGTTTCGCCGTTGATCAGGGCGTTGTCAACCACGTGCAGCGCCAGTTTGGCAAATTCAGACGGCAGGCCGAGGCGTTTGGGGAACAGCGTGGTGGCAATCAGGCTGTCTTGCACGTCCTGCGGCATGTTCATCAGCATCGGCGTGCCGATCAAACCGGGGGCAATGGTGACAACGCGCACGCCAAAACGCGCCAGTTCACGCGCGGCGGGCAGGGTCATGCCCACAACACCGCCCTTGGACGCGGAATAGGCGGCCTGGCCGATCTGCCCCTCGTACGCGGCGACAGATGCGGTGTTGATAATCACGCCGCGCTCGCCGGTTTCATTCAGTGTATCCAGTGTCGACATTTCGTTTGCGGCCAGACGCAGCATATTGAACGTGCCGATCAGGTTCACGCCAATCACTTTGGCGAAGAAATTAATATCATGCGGGCCGTCTTTGCCGACCACGCGCGCGCCGGGGGCGATACCTGCGCAGTTCATCAAAACACGCACAGGGCCGTGCGCTGCGCGTGCCGCAGCGAAAGCGGCTTTCGCGCTTTCTTCGCTGGTCACATCGCATTCAATGCCAAGGCCGCCAATTTCTGCGGCAATCGCATCAACGTTGGCTTTGTTGATATCCAGCACGGCGACTTTTGCGCCGGCCTTCGCCATATGGCGGGCAACTTCGGCGCCCATGCCGGAACCGCCACCTGTGACAACTGCTGCAAGGCCTTTGATATCCATGTGATGTCTCCGTCTGCTTTTTTAAATAGAGCGCTTATTGCGTAATGGGTTCTTCGGTATCGGCGGGGGCGGTGTCGCTGCCCGTGCTGCTGTCGCCTTCGGGAATGGTGGTTTCATCCGCGGGCGGGGTGGTTTCTTCGTCGGTCACAACGGCGGCGCCTTCGTCTGCGGCGTCCAGTTTATCAACGGCGTCCGCGCCCGCGGCAACTTCAGCTGCGGCGAGGGCTTGCGCCTCTTCCTGTTTTTGACGTTCAAGCGCGGCGATTAAAGACGCGCGGATGCTTTCCTGCGCCTGCTTGCTGCTCATTTCTTTTTCCAGCTGCGCTTCGTGCTCCGGCATGGTGGCCAGTACGGCTTCGAAGGTCAGCATGGCTTCGGCCAGCTTTTGTGCTTCTTCATCGTCCGATTTCGCCAGCCATTCGCGGGCTTTGATGATATCTTGCTCGACGCCGATGCCGCCCATGTAAAGGGGCCCCGCAAACGCGATGGCTTTTTCATCGCCAATTGCGGCTGCTTTTAAAATCAGTGCGGCGCCTTCCTGATCGTTTTGTGCTGTGCCGTCCCCCAGAAATGCATCGCGGGCGGCGGCCAGCAATTCTTTGGCGCTGCGCGTGTCGGCGGCGGCTGTTTGATTTTCGGTTGCGGCGACAGGTGCGGTCGATTGGTCGCGATCAATCATAAAAAAGGCACCAGCCCCAACCAGAACAATAGCGATGACACCAACCAAGATCAGCGTGCGGTTCATGAACGAATTCCCGTACAATTTTTATAATGAAGATATACTTTTATATGCCGCTATCGCCGCCTTGGCAACGCCCAGTGTCTTCACATAAAAGCGGGCGGATGGGCCCGCCGTGCTGTTGAATGCGGGCCGGATTTTACTTATACTGGCTTATACAAGCTTTTGCGTCCCCGTAGCTCAGCCGGATAGAGCAAGTGTTTCCTAAACACTAGGTCGTAGGTTCGAATCCTATCGGGGACGCCAGCTTTTTGCTTTCAGAAGTGCCTGTGTGTCTACGGCTGTTTCTGGTTTAGATGCGAATCAACCACTTACATTCCGTCTGCGTCCATAGCTGTTTCAGCTTGGCTATTCTTTCAATGCACTTTCGACCAGCGTCTTCAAATGCGCATCATCCCGCACGATCTGACTCTCAATCAAAGACCAAAGCTTGGGATAGAATGTGTGCCAGGCTTGAACCGGTATATGCCCCGTATCAATATGCATAACGTGAAAAGACACGTCTTTGTAGACCGTGCGCGTTTCACATTCTGTGAATGTGCCATAGCGCATGGGACAAAAAAAAGTGAGCGGTAACCCCTGCGGGGTTTTAAGAGATTTAGAAATGTATATTTTCTCTAACCGAGTTTTATTATTTAAATACTTAAACGGCTTATCTACCATGTAAACTTCAAAGCCATATTCATCGCCCATTTTTTGGTAAGACGCGCGATCAAAATCCTCATAAAATTCTTTTTGCACTTCGCCCGAAGGGAAGGGGATTTTATCTATTTCTAAAAGAACGCCATTAAATGCGGAAGAACCTTTCTGAGACAAAGGCTGATCTCTGTCATATTCAGGGAAAAATCGAACAACCGTAAAACTCGCCTTGTGCGCCACTAACAACGGGTCACCGTATTTGTAACAAGGAATATCCGCTTTTACATTCTCCCGGGAAAACCACATGCTGTTCGAAAAAACAGGCGGGAAGTAAAAAGTCAGCTCCCCGATGCCCACATAAAGACCATTCACCCGGCAAACCTGAAAATACGGTTCGGCCACAACTTTTGGCCGCTCCTCCATCGCAAAAGAAGGCGTTGAAAGAAAAAATGAAACAGCCAACGCAGCCAAAATTAATTTTAAAAACATTCTCGCCCCCGACAGCCAAAATAAATACCGCAAGATGATCTCACATAGAAAACCGATTTAGAATAAATATTTTCCGACGGCGGATGTGTTTCGGCCTGCACCAAGACGAAACATCACAGCCACCCGAGTGATTAGCCGCTGAGACTAGGGATGGAGCAGCTAAAGAACGGTGGCAGATGGGCCGATTGCTCTGCTAAATAGCCAGTCTAGAAACCGACGATGGTCTAATGTATTTTGCCGCGATGTTAATACTCAGCCTATCGTAATTCCCGGCTTCAGCGCACCACTAATGTACTCCGTTGTGACGGTGATGCGCGCGATATCCTTGAGGTCTACATGCGTTAGCAGCCATAGCTCGAAACCCTTGAAGCTTTTACAGCCCTTGAGGCGTACCATGTTGTCATCGGCATCGCCTAGAAAGCATGGCAGGATGGCGGCATAGTCGCCGATCTTGACGGATTGTAGCTGCACAAGTGCTGAGTCCACGCAGGCGCTGATTGGCAGGTCAGGATAGCCGTTTTGCAAAACCCACGCCTTGAAATTGATCGCTGCACCCCAAGAGAGCCATCTTAAATTTTTCTCATCGCTTTGTTTTCCGCGATAGGCGCAAAGCTCGATATCGCCCAGATTTCTGCCAAAGAGATTGTCCGTTAGGTGCCGGTCCGGGCTATCAGTCAACCGCACCACGATATCGGCCTCGCGCTGCGCGAGGTTCAGGAATTCATTGGTGGATTTGAAGGTGACGGAGATGTCTGGATGCGCCGCCGAAAACGCGGCCAGCTTCGGCAACAGTAGGCGAGTGATGACGAAATCTGCCGCTGAAACTGTGATGTTCCCGGACAGCGCATGCTTTTTTGAGCCGGAGAGCTGCGTCTCTAGCTCCTGCGCCTGTTCCGCCATCCGTTGTGCGGTCAGGAACACGGTATTGCCGTCTTCGGTCAATACGCAGCTGCCCTTTTCGCGGATGAACAGCGTCATGCCCAGACGCGACTCCATCTGGTCTATGCGACGCAGCACAGTGGACTGGTTCACCTTCAGCGTTTTCGCGGCGGCTGTAATGCTTTTCTCGCGCGCGACAGTCAGGAAATATTTAAGATCGTTCCAGTCGAAACCCATGCGTTAACCTCTCGAAATCCACCACGTTTTCTGCTGCCTAAAAATACTACAAAGCACCGCGCAGGCGGGAATTATTGCTTCATGCATTTCTGCATGAAGCAATATGCGACGTTCATTGTTTACCATATCGCGATGCCTGGTTAGGCTTGGGCCATAAATCTGGCAGGAGCGTGAAGATGAAAATCGAAGATGTGACAAATGCCGTAGAGGCGACACTGGCAAATACCTTTAATACGTTGGCAGGTGAAAACAGTGTGGCGGCGGCAGCTTGGGGCTGGCTTGCTGTCCACAATGCAAGCACGGCTTTGATAGTGTCTGGAGGTGCCACAACTGTTATCAGCGCTGTGGGGGCTGTAGCGGGTGCGTATCTGTCCCATGATATCGCCAAGGCGCACCGAAAAAAAAGCAAACAGGGACCTTCAGCATAAAGCATAAATCCTGCGAAAACGGCTGGCGCAGAGCCATGCCGGAAATCATAAAAATTTGAAGATGGAGAAAAGAATGACAAAATTATTCGACGGCAAGACACCTCACGAAATTTCGCGCGCCATGGCCGGCCTGCATACCAAGGAACAGACAAAAGACCAGTTCAATGCGCTGAAGTCACTTGACGCGAAAACCCGAGATTTCGTCGTGAACGCGCTGGAAAGGGATGTGCTCGAGCTTGCGGCGCAGTTCAGGGAATATATTGACACCGCCGGTTCGGGCTTTGCCAAAATACTCTGGACCAACACTAAGGCGCCGGATACTGCCGCCGCCATCAATGAAGAAAAAGCGCTGGCGGAAATCGTCCGCCAGGTCGCAAAGCTGAAGGGCGAGGCGGCTGACCCCTTGTTCAAACAAATAGCGTTGGAAGTTTCCAAGCTCACGAAAGACCAGGAAGGAATTGAAAACGCCCTGTACGGCGCGATGTTCGACGCTATCGAAAAGATGATGCAGGCGAGCGTACCGGCCTCCGCATCGGCCGATATAAAACGGCTGGCGAAAATCGAGGATGCCTTCGGCTGGCGCATGTCGATCGCCGTGAAGGAGCACTTCAACGCGGCCGGTAAATACCAGCAATTCGCGGCGGAACCGACGGCCGATGAAATCGCCGCCCAAAAAAGCGCCATAAAAGGCCTGCTGATGAAATCCGACGCGGAAGCGACGCTCGGCACCCTGAAGGCGGCCGATGTGTTCATGGGCGTGGCGCGCCGCGTGGGCAGCGATGCTGACCTTGCCGCCCTGCTGCCGAAAAAGGATTTCGAGGCAGCTGACGTGGATCTTCTTGAGAAGAACAAACTCCCCTCGCTCGCCGCGCTCGTTAAAACGGCGATCCAAAACAAACCCCAATAATGCCGAGGATCGCCCCATCCCTGACAAATATCAAATTTAATGGAGAATAAAATACGGAAGGATGAAACTATCGTCGATGCCGCAGAAGATGGCGACGTGAAATCGGTCTGACGTATGCTATCGGAAGGCCATGACGTCAATACGCGGAGTTTCCTGAAACTTACGCCGTTGATATATGCCGTCAGTGGGAGTCATGTGGATCTCATCCGGCTGCTGCTGCGACAGTCTAACGATACGCTCTATGGCGGAATCGACATCGCGGACGTGCTGGGCAGTATCTATGACCCGATGGCAGGCGACCTACTCACAATGGGTCCTCATACAGCTGCGCCAAGAAGCACGATAATTATTATGCCCGAAACAGCATATTTTTTCATTTTCCACCTACTTAACAAAAAATGAAGTATACATTCACCATCATACGATAGCATCTTAAGCGTCAGTAATAACTTTAAGTGCTTTTGTATCGGCAGCGTAAGCAAATCAATAACTTGCTTTAATCGATTTCAAGCAGAGACATACCCCTTATCTCTGCATCATATGAAAGAAAAAATTAACATGAGCCGATTGCATATACATACTGAACGGCATCTCATGATGCGCATCGGATGGTTGCGCGCTGCTGTTCTAGGTGCGAATGACGGAATTTTGTCTACTTCAAGCCTCATTATCGGCGTTGCCTCAGCTTCTGCTGCACCAAAGGATATTTTGATCGCCGGCGTTGCCGGGATTGTAGCGGGCGCCATGTCGATGGCGGCAGGAGAATATGTTTCTGTCAGTTCACAGGCAGACACTGAGCAGGCAGATCTTAAACGTGAGCGTGAAGAGCTTGAGAACGACCCAGATGCAGAGCTTAACGAGCTTGCCAATATATATGCTAAAAGAGGAGTCGATAAAGAATTAGCACGGCAAGTTGCTATCCAGCTCATGAAAAAAGACGCCTTAGGTTCTCATGCACGAGATGAACTTGGTATGTCGGAAATTACAACGGCGCGTCCTATACAGGCTGCTTTTACTTCTGCTGGGACATTTGCCGTAGGTGCAGTCTTACCCCTGCTGACAGCGCTTATGTGTCCGACCAATATTCTGATACCTGCGGTTTCGGTTGCTTCCTTAATTTTCTTGGCACTCTTGGGAGCGCTGGGCGCAAAAGCTGGCGGGGCTCATGTTTTGAAGGCAACAGCACGCGTTATTTTTTGGGGTGCATTTGCAATGGTAATGGCGGCGGGTGTCGGTGCTCTGTTTGGAACAAAAGTTTAAGAATGCAGGCGATAGCGTGGCTGCTAAAGGCGTAGGCCGCGCCCAATGGATTGCTCAATCAGCGTTCTGGCGTTGCCAGTGCGTAGTGGAACGATGGTGTAGAGGTTCGTTACATCCCAGCCTTCTTTGAGCATATTGACGTGTATTACGTTCTCTGTAGGCTCTTCGGTGCTTTCAATGTCTAGAAGACGGTTGATCCTCACGCCACTTTCTTAAGTCTCTGGCCTGTGCACAGTCATAAAAACATCATACCGCGTATTTTTGCCGATGATCTGGTGTGATGGCGCACGGATGCCGGCCATGGGGGCGGCGTGGACTGGCCATTTCAGCACCACGCGTTTTTGGGCGCAGGCTAGGGCCGTTTTCATGAGTTCTGTCTGGTCGTCATCTGTGCCCACAATATCGCGCAGGATACGCATTTCTTTTTTGACCAGCGCCGTATTGCCACGCGGCGGGTGCATGGGGTCAACCAGTATCGTTTCAGGCGCGAGCGTGGGCAGCAGATCAATCGAATTACCCTGCAGCAGCGTCATACGGGCGATGGTTTCGGCGTAGGCGCCGCCTTCTGCCGCGGCGCGGGTCATGGCGTCTTGCAGCGCGGCGTGAATATCGGGCGATCTCTCGATCAAAGTAACGTGCGCGCCCATGGAGGCCATTAAAAAGGCATCACGCCCCAAGCCTGCCGTCGCGTCGACGACATTCGGGATGATGCTTTTGGCAAAGCCTGCAGCTTTCAGCAGCGCTTGCTTTTTGCTCTGTTCGGACCGGAAGCGGTGGCCAACGGCCCCGCCCACAAAATCTATGACCAGATCGTTGTGCGGAGAATTTGTGCCATCTGTGCTGTGCATTGCCGCGCCCCCGCCTGTTAAAACGGGCAGGGGATAGTGAACAGGACGTCTTGGCCGTTCGGGTGTATAAATCCCAGCTCTTCGGCATGCAACATCAAACGCGGTGCGGCATTCAGGGCGTCATCATCCGCATAAAACGCATCCCCCAGCATCGGGTGGCCGATGGCTTTCAGGTGTACGCGCAGTTGGTGGGTACGGCCAGTCAGCGGCGTCAGATGCACGCGCGTTGCGGCGGGGTTATCGGTCCGTGCGACAACGCGCCACAGGGTTTGCGACGGTTTGCCCGTTTCGTGATCAACGCGGTGGCGCGGTTTGCGGTCAAGGTCGCGGCCGAGGGGCAGGTCGATGGTGCCTTCGTCTTCGGCCAGATGCCCCCAGACAACGGCCGTATAAAGCTTTTTGGTGGTGCGGTTTTCAAATTGCGGGCCGATAAACGAATGCGCTTTTTTGTTCAGCGCCATCAGCACAATACCTGATGTGTCTTTATCGAGGCGGTTGACCGGAAAGGCATTCGGAAATTCTTCGCGCACGCGCGTGACAAGGCTGTCAAACAAAGCCGGATCGCGCCCCGGCACAGACAGCAGGCCGCTGGGTTTATCCAGCACGAGGATATCGTTATCGCGATGAACCACAGACAGATAGGGCTCGCGCGGCGGGTTATAAAACAGATCTGACGATACCGAATACATGCAGGTTATCTAACACACATTCGTGGCGTGTGTCGTTATTTAATGTTCAGGGTTTGGGGGCGCCTTTGGGCGGTTGTGGACGCAGGACCGGCACAAAGGTGGTGTGGCCTTCTTCGAGCACTTTTTTACGTACTTCGCCCATCTTGACCAGAACCTGTGCCAGCTTTTCAGGGCCGAGGTCTTTGATCACGCCGTCGGTATCAAACAGCGACGGGCCACTGTTGTCATGCGCGATATCCTTTTTGCCGATGATGGCTGTTGTGATGTCCTCTACCGACAGGCTCGGCATGCTAAAGCCGCGCGGCAGCGGTTCCAGCTGTTCGAAAACCGCACCCGCGGTGCCGGGCACGGCGGACGGTGCGGGCTTCGGCGGCGTGGATGTGATGTCTTCGTACGTTTCGTGGATGCGCGCGAATTTGGCGAAAACCTGCACCAATGTGCCTTTCTGGTGCACGCTAATCGCGGCCAGTTTGTAGCGTTCACCCTGAATGGTGCCGGTGTCGGCGGCGGGGGCGGCGGTGGTAAAGTTGGGCATGACGGTCAAACTCCGGCGTATGAAATCGAAAAAGGGAATGGGCGGACGGTAGGCGGCTTTTGCGGGCTTGTCAATATTATGGCTATCTATGCCGAGTGCCTGTGCATTTCTTTGAAATATATAGCGAAAATGACGGGGCATTCTTTTTGTGCTGTCCGGCGGCCAAACAGGCGGCTTCGCGCTATATTGATGATATTGTTTGGCCGAAAGGATTCATTACCATGAGAATATTCTTGTCTGTTCTGGCACTTGGTTTGCTGCTGTACGCCCCTCATGCGCAGGCGGCGGAAACGGAGCGCGCGGTTTTTGCGGGCGGTTGTTTCTGGTGCATGGAATCCGAATTTGATAGCGAGAAGGGCGTGATCTCCGTCACCTCGGGCTATACGGGGGGCACGGCGCAAACCGCGACATACAAACAGGTGTCGACGGGCACGACGGATCATGTGGAAGCGGTTGAGATCGTGTTTGACCCCACCGTTGTCACTTATAATCGCTTGCTGGGTATTTTCTGGCGCAACGTCGACCCGCTGGATGCCGAAGGGCAGTTCTGCGACAAGGGCAGCCAGTATGCCGCGGGCATTTTCTATTTTGGCGAGGTGCAAAAAGCGGCGGCAGAACAATCATTGGCGGATGCCGAGAAAAAACTCGGCCAGAAAGTCGCGACGTTCTTGCGCCCTGCTATGGCGTTTTACCCCGCCGAAGATTATCATCAGGAATATTACAAGAAAAATAGCGTTGCCTACAAAACCTACCGCTATGGCTGCGGCCGCGACCGCCGGCTGGAGCGTATCTGGGGCGACCAAAAAACGGAATAAGGGGATACCCATGGATACGATTACATGGGCCGATTTCATGAAAGTCGGCCTGCATTTCGGTACCATCATCGAAGCCGAAGTTTTCGCCGAAGCGCGCAAGCCTGCCTATAAGCTGAAAATAGATTTCGGCCCCGATATCGGCGTGCGTAAATCGTCGTCGCAAATCACCAAGCGGTATAAACCCGAAGAGCTGATCGGCAAGCAAGTCCTGTGCGTGGTTAATTTCCCGCCCAAGCAAATCGGCCCGCTGATGTCCGAAGTCCTGACCACGGGCGTCGACGATGCAGAGGGGAAAACTCTGTTGGTTTTTGCCGACGGGCCGGTCGAAAATGGCGCCCGTTTGCTGTAATTAACCCAATAAATAAAGGGTTTAATGGAACTTTCGCTTCTTTCGCGCGTCTTGTGATATAATTGTTTGGTATACCGCAAAAAGGAAAACGCCATGTCCGCCGTAATGAAAACAGCTTTTGCTATCGTGTTTGCCGCCGTCCTCGGGGTATCGACGCTGGCCAGCGCGCAAAGTACCTACGAAACCCAGGCCCAAAAACCATCCCCGGTTTACTCGGGTATTGCAAATGCGCTGGGGGGCGGATCATCTGCACCGGCCGCGGCACCCGAAGCTACAAAGGCACCGGCGCCGGCCGCACGTCCGAAAACGCGCGAAGAATACCGCGCCCAGCGTGAAGCGCGCAAAGCCGCCGAAGAATCCGGCAACGACATGCCACTGCCCGAAGATATGTTCTTTGACAAATCAACCGGCCAGTGGAAACGTGTCGTGCGCTATAAATCGGGCGGCAATTATACTGTGGCAACGACCTGCTATGAAATCACGCATCAGGGCGGCGGCAGCCGTGTATTCCGCCCTGTTGGCTGCATCATGAATAAACAGCTGAAAGACGATTAACCCAAAACGGAAATATTCCGCACAATATGCTTTTAACGCGCCGCCACCCGCAAGGGGGCGGCGCTGTTTATTTCTGCGGCTGTTCGCTGTATAGTCGCGTCAGTTTTTTTATCGATTCAAGGGGACAAGTCATGCAATCAACGCAGACATCATATGCGGATGCGCCCTGCGCAGAATGGCGGGAACAGTTCGAAGCACTGGCGCAAACGCTATATCCTGCGTCCGATCCATCGCATGATATCCTGCATATCGGGCGCGTGGTGCGCATGGCAACAAAACTGGCGGCAGAAGAGGGGGCAAACCCCGATATTGTTATTCCCGCCGCGTGGTTTCACGACTGCGTGATTGTGGCCAAAAACGACCCGCGCCGCAGTATGGCATCGCGCCTGTCCGCGGATGCCGCCATCGAACACCTGCGCGGCATGGGGTATCCGGAAACGCATTTCGATGCCATCCACCATGCGGTTGCGGCGCATAGTTATAGCGCGGCGATCAAGCCTGAAACGCTCGAGGCAAAGGTGGTGCAGGACGCCGACCGTCTGGACGGTCTGGGCGCCATCGGCATTGCCCGCTGTTTTACGGTCGGTGCGCTTTTGGGGCGTCCTTATTATTTTGATGGCGACATTCTGGCGCAAAACCGTGCGCTGGATGACAGCATTTATACGGTGGATCATTTTTTTGTGAAGCTGTTCAAAACCGCCGAAACCCTGCAAACCGCCGCCGGACGGGCAGAGGGGGCGCGCCGCGCCGCGTTCATGCGTGATTATTTGCAGGCTTTCACGCGCGATGCGGGCGAACATGCTTGATTTAAAACCCCTGCCGCGCTTATATCACAGGCAGTTACATCACGAAAAACGGAGATATCTGAGACATGGCAAATCTGATTAAGTTTATTGTGCTGGTCATCGTCGCCTTTGCGATGGGCGCTGCGCTGGCGTGGTTCCAGTCGTCGCGCGAAACCCCGACGGATGCAGAGCAAAAAGCGCAGATCGAAAAACAGATCGGCGAGATCAAGCCCGCCGTGGTCGGCGAGCGTGAACGCAAGCAGGAAGATATCGTGGATGGCGCCCCCGCCATGCCCGACCCGTTGGATGCGCTGTATGATGACACCAACAAAACAGACGCCGCCGCGGTAGAAGCCGCTGCCGAAGCTGCGCCTGCTACCGAAGAAGCAACCGCAGAAACCGCTGCGGCACCCACACAAAAAGTCGCTGGCTCCAGCGTTGGTGGTGCTTTCACCATGGTCGATCAAGACGGCAAGGAAGTGACCGAGAAGTCATGGCCCGGCAAGAAAAAGCTGGTCTTTTTCGGCTTTACGCATTGCCCCGATGTCTGCCCGACCGCGCTTGCGAAAATTGGCACGGCACTCGAAGCCCTCGGCGACAAAGCGGCACATATCCAGCCGATCTTCGTCACGACCGACCCCAAGCGTGACACCAGTGCCCGCATGAAAGAGTATCTGGCCGATTACGACAGCCGGATTGCTGGTCTGACGGGAACCGATGCGCAGGTCGATCACATCAAGAGCATCTACAAGGTCTATGCCGCCATCGCCGAAGGTGGGGATGCGGACAACTACATCATGGATCATTCGGGTTATATTTACCTGATGTCCGAGAATGACGAGCTTCTGGAAATATTCGGTAGCGACGCCACGGGTGAAACGATTGTACAAAAATCGACCCCGCATCTGACGTCCGGCCAATAATCTCTGGATTACGAAAAACAAAAAGGGCTTTCCGCGCGCCGGAAAGCCCTTTTATTTTGGGCAGTTAGCGGATGGGTCGTTTTAAGCACTGTTTTTTAAAGAATACGGCGGGATTCAGTTGCATCCGCCCAGCGAGTCATGTAAAAACCCGCTCAAGACGTAGATATGTACCGCGCCCCGCGCGAAAAATATGATCTTTTGAAAGGGGTTTACAGTGGCTTCCCGCACAGGAAACCAGGACACCGCAAAACGCTACGCCACCGCCTTTTTTGAGCTGGCGAAAGAGCAATCGCAGGTCGAGACCATCGCCCGCGACATGCAGACTCTGACCGCGTTGCTGGCATCTGGTAACGACGTAGAATCCTTTATGCACAACCCCACACTGCGCCGCGAAACGCAGGCTGAAGCCTTGCAGGCGTTGGCCGCGCATCTGAAGCTTGCGCCCATGACGTCGCAGTTCCTTGGTACGCTGGCGCTGAAACGCCGCCTAGATGTCCTGTCCACGATTGTGCTGACGGTACAGGCGATGATTGCCGAACACAACGGCGAGATTACTGCCAACGTGACCGCTGCGCAGGCGCTGGAACAATCGCAAATCGACCGCATCGCCGCCAACCTGAAAAAGGCGCTGGGCGCTGACGTAAAGGTCAAGCTGAACATCGACCCCGCAATCATGGGTGGTCTGATTATTCGCGTGGGTTCGCGCCTGATCGACAGCTCTGTCAAAACCAAGCTTGAGCGCCTGCACCGCGCGCTGAAAAGCAACAACAACACATCTGACCAAAAGAAAATGAAAGAGGTAGCGTAATCATGGAAATCCGTGCAGCTGAAATTTCCTCCATCCTGAAAAGCCAGATCGAAAAGTTCGGCGCTGAAGCAGACGTTGCCGAAATTGGTCAGGTCGTTTCCGTCGGTGACGGCGTTGCCCGTGTATACGGCCTCGATAACGTCAAAGCCGGCGAGATGGTTGAATTCTCGAACGGCATTAAAGGTATGGCGCTGAACCTCGAAACCGACAACGTCGGTGTGGTGATCTTCGGCGACGACCGCGACATTAAAGAAGGCGACACCGTCCGCCAGACCGGCGAGATCGTATCCGTTCCCGTGGGTAAAGGCCTGCTGGGCCGCGTGGTTGACGGTCTGGGTAACCCGATCGACGGCAAAGGCCCCATCAAGTCGGACGAAACCCGCCGCGTGGACGTGAAAGCGCCCGGCATTATCGCCCGTAAATCGGTACACGAGCCGATGCAGACCGGTATTAAAGCGCTCGACGCGCTGGTACCCGTGGGCCGTGGCCAGCGTGAACTGATCATCGGTGACCGCCAGACCGGTAAAACCGCGATTGCGATCGATACGATCCTGAACCAAAAAGAAATCAACAAAGGCACGGACGAGAAGAAAAAGCTGTACTGCGTATACGTCGCAGTTGGCCAAAAACGCTCGACTGTTGCCCAGCTGGTGAAAACGCTGGAAGAAAACGGCGCGCTGGAATACTCCATCATCGTTGCCGCCACCGCATCCGAGCCGGCGCCGCTGCAATACCTCGCCCCCTACACGGGCTGCACGATGGGTGAATACTTCCGCGACAACGGCATGCACTCCCTGATCGTATACGATGACCTGTCCAAACAGGCTGTTGCATACCGCCAAATGTCGCTGCTGCTGCGCCGTCCGCCGGGCCGCGAAGCATATCCTGGCGACGTATTCTATCTGCACTCGCGCCTGCTGGAGCGTGCATCGAAACTGAACGATGACATGGGCTCGGGCTCGATGACGGCACTGCCGATCATTGAAACGCAGGCTGGTGACGTTTCGGCCTATATTCCCACGAACGTGATTTCGATCACCGATGGCCAGATCTTCCTGGATACGGGTCTGTTCTACAAAGGCATCCGCCCCGCGATTTCCGTGGGTCTGTCGGTTTCCCGCGTGGGCTCTGCCGCGCAGACGAAAGCGATGAAACAGGTTGCCGGTACGATCAAGCTCGACCTCGCGCAGTTCCGCGAGATGGAAGCTTTCGCCCAGTTCGCATCCGACCTCGATGCCTCTACCCAGAAACTGCTGGCACGCGGCGCGCGCCTGACCGAACTTCTGAAGCAAAACCAGTACAGCCCGCTGGCGATGGAAGAGCAAGTCGTATCGATTTTCTCCGGCGTGAACGGCTACCTCGACAAACTGGCTGTTGCGGATGTGACGAGATTCGAAGCGCAAATGCTGAGCGCGATCCGCACCCAGGCACCGAACGTGCTGAAGGCGATCCGCGAAGAGCAAAAGATCAGCGATGAAGTGAAGGCCGAGCTGCAGAAATTCCTCGAGGAATTCTCGGCGACCTTCGTTGGCTCCAAAAAGGCCGCTTAATCGACGACGTCGCGTACCGACACCAGACAAGGTTGTAGATAACAATGCCCAGTTTGAAGGACTTCAGAAACCGGATCGCCAGCGTGAAATCCACGCGCAAGATCACCTCGGCCATGAAAATGGTCGCGGCATCCAAACTGCGCCGCGCACAGCAGCAGGCCGAAGCCAGCCAGCCGTACGCATCGCGCATGTCAAGCATGCTGAGCCGACTTGTCGCCAACCTCGACATGGGCAGCAGTGCGCCTGCGCTGATGGCCGGTACGGGCAAAGACGATGTGCATCTGCTGGTTGTCATTACATCCGACCGCGGCCTGTGCGGCGGTTTCAACGGCTCGATCGTTCGTCTGGCACGCCTGAAAATCCGCGAACTGGTCACGGCGGGTAAAACCGTGAAGCTGGTATGCGTCGGCCGCAAGGGTGCAGCGTCTCTGAAACGCGACCATGGCGACAAAATCGTGCATGTATTCGAAAACCTTGGCCGCAAGCATCTGTCGTTTGCGGATGCGGCGCAGGTGTCCGACTATATTCTGGATGCGCTGGACCGCACGGAATTCGATGTATGCACACTGGTGTACAACGCATTCAAATCCGTCATCCGCCAGGAGCCGACGGCTTACCAGCTGATCCCCCTGTCGGTGGAAGATGCGCTGGACGCGAAAGAAGAAGAAAAACCAGCGGCCGATACGGGCGCAAAAGCGCTGTACGAATTCGAACCGAGCGAAGAAGCCATTCTGGCCGACCTGCTGCCGCGTAACCTTGCGGTACAAGTATTCCGCGCGCTGCTGGACAGCGCCGCGGGTGAACAGGCCGCGCGGATGACCGCGATGGACAACGCCACCCGCAACGCGGGCGACATGATTGCCAAACTGACGCTGAAATACAACCGCGCGCGTCAGGCTTACATCACCAAAGAACTGATCGAGATCATTTCCGGTGCCGAAGCCGTTTAACCCGCGCACGTAACAAGACACAAAAGATTTTAGGAATAGAAGGAGACTAACCCCATGGTAAAACTGGCCGCACAAAATGCAGGCGCTCCCGGTAAAATCGTACAGATCACGGGCGCCGTCGTTGACGTACAATTCGAAGGCAATCTGCCCCCCATTCTGAACGCGCTGACCGTTGACAACGACGGCAAGACGCTGGTTCTGGAAGTGGCGCAGCACCTGGGTGAAAACACCGTGCGTACCATCGCAATGGACGCGACCGAAGGTCTGGTGCGTGGCGCACTGGTTGCGGACACCGGCAAACCGATTTCGGTTCCGGTCGGTCCCCAAACCCTTGGCCGTATCATGAACGTCGTCGGCGAGCCGATTGACGAGCGCGGCCCGATCGCTGCCAAGGAACACTACGCCATCCACCGCGCGGCACCCGAATTCACCGAACAGGCAACGGAAACCCAGATGCTGGTGACCGGCATTAAAGTCGTTGACCTTCTGGCACCTTACGCCAAAGGCGGCAAGATCGGTCTGTTCGGCGGTGCCGGCGTTGGCAAAACCGTGACCATTATGGAGCTGATCAACAACGTCGCCATGAAACACGGTGGTGTTTCTGTATTTGCCGGCGTGGGCGAGCGTACCCGCGAAGGTAACGACCTGTACCATGAAATGATCGACTCTGGCGTTATCAAGCTGGACGGCGAAGGCTCCAAAGTGGCGCTGGTTTATGGCCAGATGAACGAACCGCCGGGGGCACGCGCACGTGTGGCACTGTCCGGCCTGACGCAGGCTGAATACTTCCGCGATCAGGAAGGCCAAGACGTTCTGTTCTTTGTTGATAACATTTTCCGTTTCACGCAGGCGGGTGCCGAAGTGTCCGCACTTCTCGGCCGTATTCCTTCGGCGGTGGGTTATCAGCCCACGCTGTCGACCGAAATGGGTACGCTGCAAGAGCGCATTACCTCCACGAACAAAGGCTCCATTACCTCGGTTCAGGCTATTTACGTTCCTGCGGATGACTTGACGGATCCGGCGCCGGCAACCTCCTTCGCACACTTGGACGCAACGACGGTTCTGTCGCGCCAAATTGCCGAGATGGCGATCTTCCCGGCTGTTGACCCGCTCGACTCTACGTCGCGCATTCTCGACCCCCGCGTCATCGGTGAAGAACACTACACCGTTGCCCGCGCGGTTCAGAAAACCCTGCAAAGCTACAAAGCGCTGCAAGATATTATCGCCATTCTGGGTATGGACGAGTTGTCTGAAGAAGACAAACTCACCGTTGCCCGCGCGCGTAAAATCCAGCGTTTCCTGTCGCAGCCTTTCCACGTTGCCGAAGTATTCACGGGCACGCCGGGCGTGTTCGTTTCGCTCGAAGACACCATCAAGGGCTTCAAGGGTATCGTGAACGGCGATTACGACCATCTGCCCGAAGCAGCCTTCTACATGGTGGGCACGATCGAGGAAGCTGTCGAAAAAGCCAAGAAAATGGCGAAAGCGGCTGCATAATCTAACGACGACCAAGGACACCGGACATGGCAGAGAAGCTGACCGATAAAACCTTCCAGTTCGAACTGGTATCGCCGGAGCGCATCCTTGCCTCCGAAGAAGCCAGCATGGTGATTGTACCGGGCGGCGAAGGCGAAATCGGCGTGCTGGCAGACCACGCGCCACTGCTATCGTCACTGCGTCCCGGTGTTGTGACGGTTACGTCCGCGGCGGGCGATGTGCGCCGTATTTTCGTGTCGGGCGGTTTCGTGGATATCACGGGCGAGCTATGTTCGGTTCTGGCGGAAGAAGCTGTGAACGTGAATGACCTCGACCGTGCCGTTCTGGAAGAAAAACTCAAAGACCTCGAAGACGATCTGGGCTTTGCCAAAGACGATCACGTCAAGGCGGCGCATATCCAACGTACTATCGATGTTGTGCGCGCCAAACTGGCCGCACTGGCGCAGGCCGCTTAACCGCACAATCCTGCTGCAAACAAAAAGCCGCTGTTGATACAGCGGCTTTTTGTTTGCCTGTGCCCGTTTACTTGGGGCGCATGCGGAAAAATTCCACGCTGGGGATGGCATAGCCGTTGAACACATGGGGTTTGCGGATTTTGACGCGGCAGGCGTCAACCTTCGGGTCTTCAAAACAAACGCCCACCAATTCTTCCAGCAGGGTTTCCAGCAAATCTGTATGCGGGCGTTTCGGCCAGTTTTCGCTCACATGGCGGATGACGTGTACGTAATTGATGCAGTCGTCAATACTTTGCGCATGAAACGCACCAACGGCACGGTATAGCGCAACATCCACGAATATCGGCTGGGTTTTATCGGGGTGGCGTTCCCAATCTGCGACACCGACTTTCATGTTGTCGATGCGCAGGTCGTTGATTTCGACTTTGTAAAATTCGGTGCCGGGTGGAAAAGCGGGGGTGGTCATGGCGTGGCCTCGCGTTTGAATAACAGATATCCAAAATATCCGAATTTCCCTGCGTCCACAAGTATTTGGCAGATATTGGGGCAGGGGTTGCCGCCTTGGCCGAAACCCGCCATATTAATGAAACACTATTTTAGACATCGCAGGAGATCCATCATGTCAAACGCCATACGTAAACCCGAAGCTGTCGCCGCCGCGCTGAAGCTGAAAGATCCGACGTTGTGGCGCGACCAATGTTATATCGATGGCCAGTGGGTATCCGCGGATAGCGGCAAAACGGTCGAGGTGACAAACCCCGCGACGGGCGAAGTGCTGGGCGCTGTCCCCAACATGGGCGCCGATGAAACCCGCCGCGCGATTGATGCCGCCGATAAAGCCTTCGCTGCATGGCGCAGCCTGCTGGCGTCTGACCGTGCGAAAATCCTGCGCCGATGGGCGGATTTGCAAACTGAAAACCTCGACGACCTCTGCCGTATTTTGACAGCGGAGCAGGGCAAGCCGCTGGCGCAGGCCAAAGCCGAAATTCAAAGCGGTATCGGTTATGTGGAGTGGATGGCCGAAGAATGCCGCCGCGTGTACGGCGATATTATTCCGACCCACAACGCCACGCACCGTTTGGTGACGATGAAACAGCCGATTGGCGTGTCGGCGATGATTACACCGTGGAATTTCCCGTCCTCCATGATTACGCGCAAATCCGGCCCTGCGCTGGCCGCGGGCTGCACGGTGGTGCTGAAACCATCTGAACTGACGCCGTTTTCCGCGTTGGCGCTGGCGGTACTGGCGGAGCGGGCGGGCATTCCGGCGGGGGTGTTTAATATCGTGCTGGGCGATGCGCCGCCGATTGGCAAGGAAATGACCGAAAACACCAAGGTGCGCAAGATCGGCTTTACCGGTTCGACCGCCGTTGGCAAAATTCTGATGGCGCAGGCCGCGGGCACGGTCAAAAAAGTATCGCTGGAGCTGGGCGGCAATGCGCCGTTCATCGTGTTTGATGATGCAGACCTTGATGCGGCGGTCGCGGGTGCGATTGCATCCAAATTCCGCAACAGCGGACAGACGTGCGTTTGTGCAAACCGCGTGTTTGTACAGGACGGCATTTATGATGCCTTTGTCGAAAAATTTACCAAAGCGGTTGCCGCCATGAAAGTCGGCAGCGGTTTCGATGACGGCGTGGAGCAAGGCCCGCTGATCAATCAAAAAGGCGTCGAGAAGGTTGAGCAGCATATCAAGGATGCGACGGGCAAAGGCGGCAAGGTCACGACGGGCGGGCAGCGCCATGCCCTCGGCCATTCGTTTTTTGAACCCACCGTGGTTGCAAACGCAACGACCGATATGGCGTGCTTCCGTGAAGAAACCTTTGGCCCGCTGGCGCCGGTCTTCCGTTTTAAAACCGACGAAGACGTCATTAAAATGGCAAATGATACCGAATACGGTCTGGCCGCGTATTTCTATACCGCCAATATCAGCCGGGCATGGCGCGTGGCCGAAGCGCTTGAATACGGCATGGTCGGCGTCAACAGCGTTGCGATTGTTGCGCCGCAGGCGCCGTTTGGCGGCTGGAAACAGTCGGGGATTGGTCATGAAGGCTCCAAATACGGCATTGAAGACTATCTGGAGCTAAAGCTGGTCGCCCTCGGCGGTATCTAAACGCCGTTTGGAAAATACGGAAATAGTTTTTTTCATGTATCGTTTACCTGAAACCGCTACACTAAAAGCGGGTTTCAGGGATGATGTATGCGGCTGCGTAAAAAGATTTATAAAATTATCCGTGATTTTGCCGAGCCAGCAGGCGGCGGGCAACTCCTCATGTCCGAACAAGAACAGCATCGCGTAACACCTGCTGGATCGGACGGGCGTATCGTTTTAAATGGCGAGATTGAAATCTTTCCAAGCAAACCGATGGATGCCTACGCCAGTTTTGAAACCCGCGCCTTTGAAGCACGTGATATCCGTGAAGGCCGCCCGCTGATTGCCATGACAGCAGGGCGCAGCCGCGGCCCGCGCACCACGGCGGTTGGTTCGTACCAAAATATTAAAAATCCCCATCTGCTCAAGCTTGTTGCATCCGGCATTATCGAATGGCCGGGCGATGGCAAGCAGGTTTATACATTTGTGTTCGATCAGCCGCCCGCCCGCCGGCTGATGACACCGGGCACCATGCGCACGCTGCGCATTCATGACGACCGTATCATCCCTGCGATGATCCAGCCGTTAGTCTCTGTGTTGGTCGAATTGCGTGCGGTTGATCTGGTGCATGGCGGCATTACGGCGGAAAATATTTTCATCGCCGGTGCCGAAGGGGCCGAAATGGCTATTCTGGGCGAAGGGCTGACCAGTGCGCCATTTTTCCGTCATGGCGTTGTGTATGAAACGATTGAACGCGCCATGGCCCAACCGGGCGGCCGCGGGCCGGGCACCGAGAAGAATGACCTTTATTCATTGGGTGTTTGCGTGGCGATGGTGCTGCGCGGGGGCAACCCGCTGGCCGGCAAAACACCCGAAGAGATCATTAACGAAAAAATTGACAAAGGTACATATGGTGCCCTGATCGGCGGGGAGCGTTTGCCCACGCATCTGTCGGAATTCCTGCGCGGTGTTTTGCACGACGATGAAATCACTCGCTGGAACCTTGAAGATGCGCAGCGCTGGCTGGAAGGCCGGCGTCTGAGCGCGAAGCAGCCCTATAACATGATCAAGGCGCGCCGCCCGTTTATTTTCCGCGAACGCAAGTTCTGGGATCTGCGTACATTAGCGATGTCTTTTGCGGCGCATATTTCTGATGCGGCGGCGCTTTTGGAAAAAGACGCGTTTGATTTGTGGCTGAAGCGAAACTTTGAAGACCGGGATCTTGAACAGCGCATGGAAAAACTGTGGGCCAAAGAAGACGGCGCCCTGCGCGAGCGTGTGGTATCCGATCTTGCCCAGTCGCTCGATCCTTATGCGCCGGTGCGCTATAAGGGGCTGTCTATTTTCCCCGAAGGTTTTGGCACCGCGCTCGCGGATGCGATGGCGCGGAGCGAAGACGTACAGCCGTATGCCGAATTGATTTCGCTGCAGCTGTTCAATGCATGGATCGGCCAGCGCTACGAAGAAATTCCGGATGCCAGCACCAGCACGGCCCTGTTCGAAAAATGCCGAAACTTTCTGGCGCAAAAAATGCCAGGCTACGGGATTGAACGCGTTCTTTATTTGCTGAATAAAGAAATCGTATGTCTCAGCCCCGCTCTGCGTGATTTTTATGTCCTGAGCCCGGGTCACTTGCTGATGGCGCTGGAGCGTATCGCGCAGCGCGGATCAAAGCTGGATTCTATTCTGGATCGCCATATGGTGGCGTTTATATCTGTGCGCGATCCGAAATCAATCGATCCTTATCTGGGGCATATCATTTCGCATGACCGCGCGTATCAGGTGATTGGTGTTTTGCGCACCCTGTCGGCTATCCAGCGCCGCTGGCGGATCGCGCCTGTGCCTGCCTTGTCGCGTATGCTCGTACCGATGATGAGCGGCGCGGTCGAGCGTTTTCACGATCAGGATTTGCGTCAGGACCTGCTCAAGAAACTGGCGGTTGCGGGTGAAGGGGGTAATCTTTCTGCGCTGCTGGATCTGGTTGACGCCCCGCCGGTGGTGCAAGACGATCAGCTGCGTTACGCCCATGCACGGCGCGAATTTGCCTTGTTGATGCGCGAACGCGCGGCGATTGAAATGCAACTGACGCGCCGCGGCGTTTTCGGGCTGGCCGCGGGCCGTCAAATTGCATTGCTGGTATCATCGCTGATCGGTATTTCATCGGTGGTACTAACCATTCTTTATCATTTTTTCTGGAGCTGACGCGACGCCATGCCAGATCGTCAAAAAAGCAAATTTTCAGGGACGCTCGCCAGCGCGCTTTTTTGTCTCGCGGTATTGGGTGTGATGTATTTCCCGCTGACGGTGCTGTTTTGCGGGTGCATGCTGCCCGCATTCGTTGCGGCACTGGTGGATAACAAGCCGGATAGAACGGCGGGTGTGACGGTCGGCGCCATGAACCTTGCGGGCACGGTGCCCGCGTGGCTGGAGCTGTTTTCGCGTGGCGGTCAGGTTGAAGAGGCTGTCGCGATGCTTTTGATGCCGCAAACGCTGCTGGTGGCCTATGTCGCCGCGGGCATTGGATGGATGTTTTATTTGCAGGTGCCTGTGCTGGTATCCGGCGTCTTGATCAAGCGTAACCAGCGCCGCCTTGTCGAGATCGACCGCCGTCAGCAGGAACTGGTGCGCAAGTGGGGCACCCGCATCGCGGGCGAGGCGCAATCCGCCGCCAAGGACATGCCCTGAACAGGCGCTCTGTGATGTTAAGAGGTTGAATTCTTATATGGTTTTATGCTCCGTTAACGGCTCTTTAAAGCTGGCTGACATACAATGGAGAATGGGACAGTCACAAAGGCCCGCAACCGCGCCTGCGCGTCAGGCGGCAAGACGGGCGCAAGGCTGTTCAGGGGCAGTTTGATATGTTGACACAATTCCACAGATGGCGTCGAAAAGAAGACGGCGTGGCGGCAGTAGAATTTGCGCTGCTGGCAACGCCCTTTTTTATGCTGCTGGTGGGCGTTCTTGAAATTTCGATGTATTTTGCCGCGGGCACGACGCTGGAAGGCGGTGCCGCTGCGGCGTCACGTTTGCTGCGTACAGGTCAGGCACAGTTGTCGGCAGATCCCGAAGAAACATTCCGCGCCGAGCTTTGTGACCACGTACGCACTATGATTCCCTGTGATCGTATTCAATACGAAGTCATCAGACTGGATGATAATACATTTGCCGGCGCCGAAGCCTATGAGCCGGAATTCGATGATGATGGCAATCTGGTGCCATCGCCGTTTGCAACCGGTAACTCGAATGACGTTATTCTGGTGCAGGCCGTATATCGATATGAATTTCTGACGCCTTTTCTGGGCTCTATGATTACAGGAGATCCGGGGCGCAACTGGTCGATGCATATGGCGATGTCTGTGATAAAAGCAGAGCCATACAACTTCATGGAAGATTAAAGAGATGAAGAAAAATAAAAGAAAAACGCTCCGGCAATTGTGGCGACAGGACGAAGCGGTCGCCGCAATCGAAGCTGGCTTTATTTTTCCGATTCTGATGATGGTTTTGTGCGGCATGATTGATATCGGCGCCGCGCTGATGGCTAACCTGAAAGTCACAAATGCCTGCCAGATTGTGGCGGATTTATTGGCGAGAGACAGGTTTACGAATGATGCACAGATTTCAGATGCCGTTGTTGCAGGGCGTCTGGCGATAAATCCTCTGAATACCGCAAGTTACGGCGTTGATATTGTCGGCATACAGTACGTAGGGACAACATTGACGCCGACCGAAAGATGGCGTGAAACTGTAAACATGGAAGAAAACGAAGATGTCCTTGACCGTAGCGCGGGGCTTGGACTTCAGAACGAGGGCGTGGTTGCGGTGACCGTCAATTATACATTTCGCCCGTTTTTTGCGGGTTATATCATGAATGATGTTCAAATGCGCGAGGAAGCTTTTGTGCGCGGGCGCAAAGGACTGTTTGTAGAAAGGCAGTAAAATCATGGCAAATGCAATGTGGGTCGGAATGAAGGGGCGGGTCAGCGCCTTTTTGCGCGATAATACGGCCGCAACGGCGATTATCTTTGCCATGGCAATGCCTATGTTTTTTGCGGCGGCCGGTGTGGCGGTTGACCTTGCGCAGGCATATAACATTAAAACCCGTTTGGGAAACGCGGTAGATAAAGCCGCGCTGGCCGCGGGCAGCACCACGGGTACACTTGGCGAGATTGAAGAACAGGTCAATAATTTTATCACAGCCAACTACCCCGAAGACCGCCTGGGCGAAACATATGATGTGAATGTTACCTTTGGCGAGGGGACCGTGCGCGTGACAGCCAGTGCCCGTGTGCCGACAACCTTTATGCGCATTTTGGGGCATGATTTTATCGATGTGTATCAGGAAACCGTGGTCAAGCGCGAGCTGGCCGGGGTTGAGGTGGCGCTTGTGCTTGACGTGACAGGGTCGATGGCGGGTAACAATATCAGCGCGCTTAAAACAGCATCGACAAACTTTTTGAATATTATGTTCAGCCGTATTTCGGATACGGAATACCTGAAGATCGGGATTGTTCCGTTCAGCGCCACGGTAAACGTGGGGGCAGGCGGCGCATCATTTGTCAACTGGCCGACATCTGATGCCTACAAAACCGCATCCACCATTACCTATGATAGCGGCACCACGGGCACAACGACCAACTGGCGCGGCTGCATTCTGGAGCGTGCCTCGCCGCAGGACGTGCGCGACACCGAAACCCCCAACTGGGGCATGTACCGCTATCCGCGCATTTGCAGCCAGTACAACAATAATGGCACCTGCCGCACATATAGTAACAACAACCCTAATAATGGCTGTACGGTTAGCCGTATTTTACCGCTGACGAATAGCCAGTCTGCGCTGCAAAGCGCTGTGAACGGCCTGTCTGCCAGTGGTAACACCTATATTAACGTCGGGCTGGTCTGGGGCTGGCGTTTGCTATCGCCCACGTTGCCGTTCGATCAGGCTGTTGAATACGATGATCCGGACTGGAGCAAAACGATTGTTCTGATGACGGACGGGGACAACCAGCCGCTGAGCACCTATTCGGCATATGGGGCGAATTCGTCACTGACAGCGGCGCAGCTGAATAGCAAAATGATGACAGTCTGCCAAAACGCCAAAGATGCGGGAATCAAGGTGTATACGATTACATTCCAGTCCGGCATCAGCAATGCCACGCGCGATCTGTTCCGCCAGTGCGCCAGCGAGCCTGCGTTTTATTTCAATGCCCCCAGTAACCAGGACTTGATCAACGCATTTGAAAATATCGCAAACCAGTTGAGCCAGCTGCATATCGTGAAGTAAAAAAAGCAGCAAACCTAACGCCGAAAAGATAAGCGCAAGAACTCGCGCATTCTCTGGCGTTTGGAAAAAGGGTTTTACTTTTTAAACGCGCCTGTTTTACTTTGAGGGACGTTCTGTGCAGCCAAAAATCTTTTCCTCTTGGCAAAATTAACCAACGCCAGTGGCAAGATTTACCGAATCTTAAGGCATACGGGCATAGGATGGAATTATAGGGTTTGGGTTCACAACTTAAAAAACTTCCATGGAGGGAAATGCTATGTTGAAACTTTGGGCAATGAAAGAAGCTTTCGTACGTTCCGAAAAAGGCGCAACCGCAATTGAGTACGGCCTGATTGCTGCCGGTATTGCTGTTGCCATCGCCGCTGTCGTCTTCACGTTTGGTGAAGAACTTCGCGGTATGTTCGAAGAAGCCGAAGGCAAAATCGCCAGCCGCGAGTCTATGGATTAATCCTCGGTTTGCGACAAAGCTACAAGGAAGCCCGCCGCAATGGCGGGCTTCTTTTTAGAAAGGGGCTCGGGTGTGCTGAAACGCTTTATATACAACGACCGCGCAGCGACAGCGATTGAATATGGCCTAATGGTGGCGGCGTTTGCGCTAGCGATTGTTCTGGTCGTTTTTACCATGGGTGATGAACTGGTTGCCATGACCGACGATATCCTTGTCTTCATTCAGGGCCGCGAGTCGATGTCCTGAGATCTGTCGGCGTGCGTTCTGCGCGCCGCATGTGCCTGTAAAAAGAAAATCATGATCGTTGCGCTGCTGACATGTTTTGTTCTGGTGATCATGCTGATGAGCTGCATCAGCGATGTGAGACATCTGCGCATTCCGAATAAATACGTGATGTGCGTGATTGTTGCCTTTGTCGCGGCCTTTGCCGCGTCGCCGTCTTCGTTTGGAGTGTGGTGGCATCCCTTTGCCGCGGGCTTTGTGTTTCTGGCGATTACCTATGTGATGTTTGTGATGAACATGCTGGGCGCGGGCGATGCCAAGATGGGCGCCGCGCTGGCGCTGTGGGTGGGTTTGCCGGGGTTGATGGCCTATGTGATGTATATGGCCATCATGGGCGGCGTGATTGGGGCACTGTCGCTCTTCATCAAAAAGAAAAAGCCGTTTAAAAACCCGCGTGAAGGCGGCTGGATCGCGACCGTGCAAAACGGCGGTAATGCGGTGCCCTATGGGATTGCCATAAGTTTTGGCGCGTGCGGCGCGATGTTACATAATGGATTCATTTCTCATCAAATAGATGAACTAATCAGAATAATCCATTAGAAAAAAACACTTTTTTCTGGACAGCTGGTGGGGTTTCCGTGCAAGAATAGATACGGGGAATAAGAAACCGTGTGTTTCTGGGAGTTTTAGACATGAATAAGAGCGTTTTATTGATCATGGGTGGTGCGCTGGTTGTGGCGATTACCGTGGCGTTGATTGTGCAGGCGAAACTGTCGCCCAAATCACGCGGCGGCGATGCGCCCAAGATGGTCGAAATCCTGGTGGCCAATAAACAGCTGCTGGTGGGCGATATGCTCAAAGCGGCCGACGTGCGTTGGCAGCAGTGGCCCGAAAGCGGCGTGTACAAAGGTGTCATTCGCAACACGGGCGATAAAAAACTCGAAGATCTCGATGTATATAATGCACCGCTGCGCCGCGTGGTTGAAACGGGCGAGCCTGTGACGCGTCAATCGCTGGTGCCGGATGTGAAGGGCACGAACAATTTTCTCTCTGCCCGTATTGCGCCGGGCATGCGTGCCGTCGCGATTGCCGTGAAAGCATCCACGATGGCGGGCGGCTTTATGGCGCCTGGCGATCATGTCGATGTTGTGCTGTCCTACACGCCCAACCTGCCCGATGTACCGGAAGAGGTATCGGACCAGGTCGTGCGCCGCTTTGCCAGCCAGACCATCCTGAGCAACGTGCGTGTGCTGGCGGTTGACCAGAACGCACAGGACGAAGACCGCCCCGCCAAGCCCGCCAAAACCGTTACACTGGAAGTGACGCAGGAGGGCGCACAGATTATCGCCCTTGCCGACCGCATGGGTGATATGTCGTTGGCGCTGCGCCGCATCGGTGAAAAAGACGGACCAAAATCCGTACCCGTACCGCTGACAACCGATGCGACCACCAGCGCGGTTGTGCAGAAACTGAACGAAATAAACCGCAAGACCCAGAATGCCGGCGGCACCATTCGCCTTTATAGTGGCTCGCAGGTTGTCAATATGCCCGTGCGCGTCGCGCCGGAAAGTGCAGGAGAATAACCATGAAGATGTCTTTGTATAGACTGCTTCTGATCCCGGTCGCGCTGTTTATGTGCCTGGGGTTGTCGACACTGGCGGAGGGGGCGAAGCTCACCCGCACGATTACCCTGACCATGGGAAAGGCCGACACGGTTGATCTGGGGCAGGCGGTAGCCGATGTGCTGGTCGCAAACCCGGCGGTGGCCGATGTGGGCACGTTGCGCTCCAGCCGGCTTTATATCGTGGGCAAAGAAATCGGCGATACAAATATTCTGGCTTTTGATAACGAAGGCAACCAGCTGGCGGACATCGCCGTGCGTGTACGCGTGGACGAGAAAACACTGCGTGATGCCGTGCGTGATTTCTTCCCCAAGGAAAAAGTAGAAGTCAGCACCATCCGCCAGGACATCGTGCTGCGCGGGACGGTTTCCACGCCCGCTGTGGCCAATCAGGTACGTGATCTGGCATCGCGCTTTGCCTCAGCGACAGACCGCCCCATCGTGGATCTGATGAAAGTCGAAGGCGAACAGCAGGTTATGCTGCGCGTCAAAGTGATGGAAGCGAAGCGCGCTGTTCTGCGTGAATACGGTATTGATACGGATATTGACCTTGACAAGGGTGCCTTCAACGGTGGTATTGCCACAGCCGGTGCGGGGCTTGTGACGTCGCCGTTTGCGACGGGCTCGCTGGTGCTGAACCCCACGGGCGGTTTTGGTCCTTTCAGCTTTGATATTTCCGCAATGGAGCGTGATGGTCTGGTTAATACGCTGGCCGAGCCTAACCTGACAGCGATTTCCGGTGAAACGGCGGGCTTTCTGGCCGGTGGCGAATTCCCCGTACCTGTTGGCCGCGATCAGGACGGTAACGTAACGCTTGAATTCAAACAATTCGGTGTGGCGCTGAATTTTACCCCGACGGTGATGTCGAGCGATCGTATCGCGCTGCAGCTGTCAACCGAAGTATCGGCGAAATCGACCGAAGACGGTATTACGCTGGTGGGTATCACTGTGCCGGGCTTGACGGTGCGCCGCGCCGAAACGACGGTGCAGATGGGCAGCGGCGGCACGCTGATGATCGCAGGCTTGCTCAGCTCTGATACGCTGGATTCCATCAGCGGTCTGCCGGGCGCGAAAAGCGTGCCGGTTCTGGGCGAGTTGTTCAAATCCAAATCTTTTGCACGTAACGAAAGCGAACTGGTTATCATGGTCACGCCGTATATCGTGAAGCCCTATGCCGAGCCGGAAGCGTTCATGAACGCCCCGGCCCAGCGCGAGGCAGCATACGGCGGCGCAGCACCGTCTAAACCGGTATCGCCGCCCGTGACCCCCAAGCTGGACGGCGAAATGCGCACAACGCCGGTATCTGCCCCTGCGCAGGCGGCGCGTCCGCAGCCGGCGGTCGAACGCGGCCTGTCAAAACGCTTTATAAACAACCTGAATACCGTCTATGGCAACAAAGTGCCCGCAAAAGTGGGCAACGGCGGCGGTTACGGCTATATTGTTGATTAAGGAGACTGCTATGGACGCTCTCAGCTTTCGTGTGATCCGCATATTTTCGGCTGCTGTTTTGACGCTCGGGCTTGCGGCCTGTGACGTCACTATGCCGTCGCAGCTGGAAACCAGCCACATGCGCCTGTCAGAAGAAACGCGCAGTATCGCGCTGGATGCCGGCAAGCCCAATGATGACGCCGCCCGGCGCGTAGCCAAGGATTTCCGCCAGAATGGCCGCGGCGAACAGCGTCTGGTCGTGCCATATAAAGGCGGCGATCCGCTGCACGAAACGCAGGCCCGCCGCCACGGCAAGGAATGGCAGGCCGCACTGGCGCGTAACGGCATGCCGGGCGTAGAGGCGGAATATGTGCCGGTCAGTGATACAACACTGCTGGGCCGTGCCGTTTTAAGCTATAATGTATTGACGGCTCTGCCGCCCGAACCGTGCGGGCAGCGCCTGTCGGGATACAAAGGCAGCGAGACGCTCGAAGATATGCACACATACCGCATTGGTTGCGAAACCAAAACGGCGCTTAGCAAGATGATCGTCAATCCAGAAGACCTGAAAGGCCGCGACGGTACCGAGCCGGGCGATAGCCGCCGTCAGGGTACGGTTGTCGAGCGTTATATGGGCGGCGAGGGGATGGAACCGCTGGATGGCCAAACCGCCAGCAACATCAGCAACTGATAACGTCGATACTGTCAGAGAGTGCCGGACATAAATCAAGAGCCGAGGCTGCCAGAGAGTGATCATAAATGAGTGAAGATATCACCGCTATTTTGCTACCTACCGCGCGCGTTGACGTGTTCGCGCTGGATGACGGCACGGCGGCGACGGCTGCGAAAATTGCCGCTGACTGGCGTTTTGCGCGCGTCGGGCTGGATGTGGTGCGTGGCGGCATGGATGCGGCGATCGAACGGTATAGCCATGCCGCATCGCCGGAAATGATTATCATCGAAACCAACGACATTAGCGATGCGTTTACCGCGCAGCTGGGCGCCCTGGCCGAAGTCTGCGCCGAAGGCACGGATGCCGTTATTATCGGGCCCACGAACGATGTGCATTTGTACCGCAGTCTGGTGGGCATGGGGGTACGCGATTATCTGGTGCGGCCTGTCGCCGAAAATGACATGGTGGGCGTCATTGCGCGTGGATTGATCGAAAAACGCGGTTTGGCGGGCAGCCGTCTTGTCACCGTTATCGGCGGCAAGGGCGGCGTCGGCGCGACCGTGATGGCCCAAGCGCTGGCGTGGAATATCGCCGAGGGCCTCAAGCAGAAAACCATGCTGATTGACGTGGCGGGCAGCAGCGGCACCGTAGGGATTTCTTTTGGCGCCGATCCGGCCGCCAGCTTTGCCGATGTGGTGCGCGTGGGGCAGAGCGGGTCTGAAGATGACCTGAAACGTATTATTCAAAAAGTGACGGATAACCTGTCTTTGCTGATCTCCGGTGGTGATGCTGTGCTGGGCGACAAGCCCGATGCCGACAGCGTCGAGGCGATGGTCGAGCGCATCATGAAAACATATCCTGTCGTTATCGCCGATGTTTCGGGGGCATCGCCAGCTGTGCAAAAAAGGCTGATTACGCGGGCTGCGCATGTTGTGGTGGTCACCTCGCCGCATATCGCGGCATTGCGCAATTGCCGGATGCTGGTGATGGATATCAAACATGCACGCAGCGGACTGGGACAGGTGGATTTGATCCTCAACAATATCGGCCTGCCGGGCGCGGACGAGGTGCCCGCCAAAGATGTTCAGGGTGTGATGGATCTGGAGCCGGCGGCGAAAATCGCCTTTGCACCCAAAATTTTCATGCATGCCGAAACAACGGGTAAGCCCGTGGCCGATAACCGCGCGGCGCAGGATGTATTAAAATCATTGATGCCGCTGGCGGCACGCGCCGCAGGCGCCTCAATGACAGTTGATGATAAAAAAGAGGGCGGCGGGTTTAACCTTCTTCGATCCCTCGGCAAAAACAAGAAGTAAGGGAGGCTGCGCGATGTTTGGTAAACGCACCGGCGACACACCGCCGCCAAAACCGCCCGCACCAGCTGCGGCACCCGCAGCACCTGTAGAAACAGCTGCGCCGGCAGCATCTGAAAAGCCTGCCGAAGCGCCCAAAGCTGCGGCACCTGCCGTCGCCGCCCCCGCGGCAAAAAAGCAGGAAACGCCAAAGCCGGAAGAAACGGCACCCGCCGCCGCTGCCAGCAACCCGCGGATGGAGCGGGCGCGCAAACGTATCTGGACGGACCTGCGCGATGGTATTGATCTGAAATCCCTCGCGCGGATGGACGCAGAAGCGGCGCGTGCCGAAATTCTATCCGCCGTACAGGAAATTGGGCAGTTCCGTGGCCTTGACGTCACACCCGCTGAACTGGCGCAGATCGCCAAGGAAGCCGCCGACGACATGCTGGGTTTTGGCCCGCTCGAAGAATTGCTCGAAATGGACGGCATTGCCGATATCATGATCAATGGGCCCAAAACGATTTATATCGAGCTCAAGGGCAAGATCCAGCGCGCCAGTATCGAATTCCGCGACAACCATCATTTGCTGACGATCTGTCAGCGTATTGTGGGCGTCATCGGCCGCCGCGTGGATGAATCATCGCCGATATGTGACGCCCGCTTGCCGGATGGCTCCCGCGTGAACGTGATTATTCCGCCGCTCGCCGTCGATGGTTGCACGATGACCATTCGTAAATTTGCGAAAGAAAAACTGACGCTAGATAAACTGGTCGATTTCAAGGCCATGACGCCCAACTGCGCCGAGATGATTAAAATCGTCGGTAACTGCCGCGCGAACGTGCTGGTATCCGGCGGTACGGGTTCGGGCAAGACGACAATGCTGAACTGCCTGACGCGTTATATCAATCTGGGTGAACGTATCATTACGTGCGAAGACGCCTGCGAACTGCAACTGCAGCAGCCGCACGTGGTGCGCCTTGAAACCCGCCCGCCTAACCTTGAGGGCGTAGGCGAGGTGACGATGCGCGATCTGGTCAAAAACTGTCTGCGTATGCGTCCCGACCGCATCATCGTGGGCGAGGTGCGTGGCCCCGAAGCCTTCGACCTGTTGCAGGCCATGAACACCGGCCACGACGGATCTATGGGCACTGTCCACGCCAACAACCCGCGCGAAGCGCTGTCGCGTATGGAAAACATGATTGCCATGGGCGGCCTGAACCTGCCCACGCAGGCGGTGCGCGAACAGATCGCATCGGCCGTGAATGTGATTATTCAGGTGCAGCGTCTGCGCGATGGTTCGCGCAAAGTCACGCACGTCACCGAAATTACCGGCATGGAAGGCGAGGTCGTCACCATGCAGGATCTTTTCCGTTTTGATTTCGAAGGCGAAGATGAATACGGCCGTATCATCGGCAAACAAAAATCCAGCGGCCTGCGCCCCATTTTGTTCGAACGCGCGCGTATGTTCGGCCTTGAGAATAAACTTCTCGATGTCATGTCGGAGGCCTATGCGTAAAATATGCCTGCTATCGCTGTATTTATCATCGTTCTGATTCTTGCGGGTGCCATTGGCGCCTCGGTCATGGTCAGCGGCCAGCAGAAAAAACGTGACCGTTACATGTCGGTCATCGCACGTGATGGCGCGCTGGGCGGCAGCGGCGATGAAAAAAGCAAGCTGGCCAAGCAGCGTGCCGATAATATCGCCCGCAAACTAAAAGCCGCCGGGGCCGAAGAAGCCGCCAAGAAAAAGAGCAAAAATAAAGATAAAACCAGTCTGCGCCAGATGATGCAGCAGGCTGGATACGAAGCCCCTTTGTCGCGGTACTGGCTTTTCTCCTCTATCTTTGCGGTGATTGTGTTTGGCTTTCTTAAACTGACCAGTTGGCCGGCGATTGCCGTATTTTTTATTACCTTTACCGCCTTTGCCGGTATGCCGCGTTTTTTCCTGAAATGGAAAGCCGCGCGGCGCCAGAAGAAATTTCTGGAAGGTTTCGCCGATGCGCTTGATGCATCTGTGCGTCTGCTGCAGGCGGGTATGCCGATTAGCGAAGCTGTCGCAATGGTTGCCCGCGAATTCGAAGGCCCTTTGCGCGATGAAATGATGCGCGTGTACGAGAATCAAAAAGTCGGCGTACCGCTCGGCGAGGCTGCCCTGCAAATGGCGCGGCGCATCCCGCTGGCCGAAGTCCATATGTTCGCAACCGCCCTGCAAATCCAGAGCGAGACGGGGTCATCCCTCAGCGAAGTCCTCTCGAACCTTGCAGCCGTTATCCGCGCCCGTTTCCGTCTGAAGCGTAAAGTGAAGGCGCTGTCGTCCGAAGCCAAGGCATCGGCGGCCATTATTGCTGCGCTGCCGGTGCTGGTCTGTTGTGGCCTTTATCTGGTCAACGAGCCTTATATCAGTATTCTGTTCACGCTGCCCAAAGGTAAAATGCTGCTGGGCGGCGCCATTTTCTGGATGTCATGCGGCATTCTGATCATGAAGCAAATGATTAACTTCAAGGTGTAATCGGGCAATGGAAGGCATTAGTTCTAATCTGTTGATTGTCGTGATCAGCGCGCTGGCGGCGGCGATTTCCTTTGCTGCTTTCGCCCTGCCCCTGATCCGCCGCACGGAAAAGAAAGAGCGCTACAAAGAGGTCATCGAGAAAAAGCGCAAAGCGCTGTTTGAACAGGCGCGCGAACAGGTCAACCAAAAAGGCAAGCAGCAAAACCTGTCGCCCACGCAGTCCATGGCGATTTTCTATCGCGTGCAGCGTCTGGCGGGTTCGGCCAGTTTATCGGCACGTAACCTGCTTTTGCAGGCGGGCATGCGTCATCCGAACGGCCCGATTGTGTATCTGCTGATGCGCATGATCTTGCCTATGGTTTTCATGGGCATCGGCATGATGTTCATTTCGATGTCGGAAAAAGAACTGAAGAATGGCCTGGTGCTGCTGATTTTGATGTCTTTGGCCGTGTTCGGCTTTTTTCTGCCGCGTATTCTGGTCAAAAATACTGCGGATAAACGCCAGCAGGAAATCTCGCTCAGTTTCCCAGATGCGCTCGATATGATGCTGATCTGTGTGCAGGGCGGTATCGGTATTGAAGCCGCCATTAACCGCATCGCCGATACGGTGTCTGAGCACTCCGAAGCGCTGGCCGAAGAAATGGGCATCCTGAGTGCCGAGCTGGGCATGCTGAACGACCGTAAGGCGGCGTTTCAGGGCTTTGCGCTGCGCGTCGGGTCTGGCGCGGCGCGGTCATTCGCCACCGCCATGCTGCAGGCCGAACAATACGGTACGTCGGTATCCAAAGCCATTCGCGTTCTTGCCGATGAATCGCGCGAAATGCGTATGGCCGCCGCCGAGCAAAAAGCCGCTGCGCTGCCGCCTAAACTGACGGTGCCGATGATTTTGTTTTTCCTGCCCGCGCTGTTTGTGGTTATTTTGGGGCCTGCGTTTTTGGGCGGGCCGGGTGCGAACTAAACATGCATAGACGGCGGATATGCCAACAAAAAACGGCGCGGTTCATACCTGCGCCGTTTTTTTGTTATTAATTTTTTCTATCAGGGCTTCAGGCTGACAGGTGCCTTGGGCACCAGCGCATCGCGCAGTTCGCTGACGATTTGAATATTACGGGCAATTTCTGTTTTGGCGGGGGCCATGATCTGCGCTTTGCGCAGCAGGGTCAGGGCTTCGTCAAATTTGCCCTGGCTGGCCAGGTTCAGCGCCAAGTTATTCATGACCGACGTCGCATCGCCGCGCCAGCCGTCGAGGGCCTGACGGAAATACTTTTCCGCTTCTGTATGTTTGCCCTGCGCATCCAGTGCAACCCCGTTCAGGTGGCTGGCGTCGGGATGGAATTCGCTATCAGCCGGATTGGACAGCACGCTTTGCAGTGTCTTTTCGGCGGGGCCGAACTGTCCGGTTTCAATCAGCGCCGCCGCATATTCATTTTTGAGCATGGGCAAAGGCGCGCGGCTGGAGGCTTTGCGGCTGCCTTCGGCATAGGGTTTCAGCACTTTGACGGCCTGCGGTGCTTTGCCTGAACGGCGCAGCAGCTGCGCATAGTTCACGGCCACGTCCGCATTGCGGCTGTCGCGTTGGTATAGCTTTTCGTAGGACACCAGCGCTTCGCCGGTTTTACCGGCGGTCATCGCATCTGCTGCGGCGGTGGCAAGGCGGCGTTCGGTCGCGGCGCGTTGGCCTTGCATGTCATCAATCGGGTCGCCCACGGTCACGTCATTGTGTGCGGCGCAGGCAGACAACAGCACAGCGGCCAGGGACAGGACAATAAAACGGCCGGCAGGTTTATATTTGCGGTGCGTGCAGTTTTGGGATGTCATGATTGTTATTGCCCCTCCGGCACTTCGTTATCGGCGCCGCTATTGTCAGCGGGCTGTTCTATTTCTTCGTCGATCGTTTCATCGACAATCATGGGGCCTTCGGTTTCTTCGACGATCATGCCGTCAGCGGCGGGGGCCGTACCAGCCACTGGTGCTGCCGCAGGGGCGCCGCCCTGAACTTCGGGGATGTCGGCGTTGCCTTCGTTGGCGACGGGGGTGACTTCGAAACAGCCATCGGGGCAGTAATAGTAATTCGACGGCGCGCAGTTGCTGTCTTTGCCGCATACACGGCGGATACGCACGTATTGCGGTTGCACGGCGGATACGATGATGTTGCGTTCCAGCAAAACCTTGCCCTCGGCGTTCAGGACGGTGAAAGACGTCGTCCCCGGTTCGCGCGGCATCAGGATCAGCAGTTTAGGGCTATCGAGGATCACAGACGCATGCGCCGGATTGGCCACGACCACGCTGGCGGCGTTTTCGCGCAGGCGGAGCACCTTGGTGCGGTCAGGACTGAGGCGGATGGCGTTAGTGTCTCCCAGATGGCTATGGCTGGGCGCTGTGCTGGTCGCGGCAGAATCGCCCCCCTTGAGCAGGCGGGTCATTTCTTCCGCACCGTCGGCGCGGACGGATACCGCCGCCGACAAAAGCAGGACGCCAAGCCCGAAGGCCGCGATATATCGTTTCATGCTGTTCAACCCCTTGAACCCTATGTCTATTCCCATGATGCGCCCAAGCGACATTGAAGTAAAGAAATATGTCATTGGAATCTCTGGTGAATGTTTCCTTAGGGAAAATGCGCTGGCGGCGATCCGGCACCGGGCGGTATTTCGGAATCTTCTGGCTTTTTTATGCTTACTGATTTAGTAAGTGTTCGCTTCATTATATATAGGCATAAAAATTGACATAATAATTGACAGAACATTAAAGCGAGCGTATAAAATTTAGACATAATTGTTAGTAATTTTCTTACTAATTTGGACTACCCTTATATGAAATCTCAAATAAGGGTGCCTTCGCATCTGATCTGCAAGCCACAAGGGGAATAAAATGGCGAATAACACCACGGCGGAAACGAACAACGCACAAGCACTCTCTCTGGAACCCAACCAAACCCTCGAAATTACCGCCAGCGCTGGTCAGAATATCGCGCTCGCGTCCGGTGATGCGACGGTGCAGGGCATTTCGATGACTGCCAACGGTGGTCTCAGCATCTCCCTGTCCAACGGCGCGACGCTGGTCATCAAGAATTTTTCGGAAATCGCCTCTATGTCTCCGGCGCCGAAGCTGAGCCTTCCCAATGGCCAGCAGATGGATCTGGCAGAGCTGAAATCGATGGAATCCCCTGCCATCGAAAAAGCGGCTGCTGAATCCGAAGCGGACAAGAGCCTGGCAGATGCAAAAGACACCAAAACGATTGACGCGCCCAAACAAGGCGAAACGATCGTTGTAAAGCTGGAAGAGGGCGCTGAATACCAATTCGGCTTCGCCATGAACGACCCCAAAGCCGTGAAAGACAACGGCGGCCAGCTGGTCATCACGTTTGACAACGGCGGCGAGATTGTTATCCCCAACTATGGCGCGATGAAAAACAGTGGCATGGAAATCACGCTGCAAGACGGCGCAGAACTGCCCGTCAGCGAATTCAGCGACATCCTTGCCTCTGCAACCCAACTGAACAACATCGAAGCCGCCGCCGGTGAAGGCTCTTCGGGCGCTTCCCGTAACGGTTTTGGCTTCCAGTCGAACTTCTCCTACACCCCCTTCAATCCGCTCGCGATGATTGGCGAAATCAACCCGACCGCGCTGCAATACGAAGCGCCCGACCGCCGCCCCGATCCCACGCTGGGGCCTGAAGTAAACCCGAACCTGAGCGTTGAAGACGCTTACGTCAAGGAAGACGCTGTTGGCGGCACGACGATTGTTGTGAAGGCAACGCCGAACAACGGCAACGAACAAATCACGATCACCATTTCTGGTATCGACAAAGACTGGAACGTGGATACGTCGACCTCTGGCGGTACCTATGACAGCGCCACGGGTACGTGGACGATCACGCTGAAACCGGGTGAAAGCCTGACCAGCACGCCCACCTTCTTCCCGCCAAAAGACAGCGATGAAGACCTGACGGGTCTGACCATCACATCGACCGTGACCAACACGGTGACGGGCCAGACGGTAACGGTTTCCACTACCGCGAACATTTTCGTGGATGCGGTTGCCGATGCGCCTGCGCTGAACGCAAACTCGCCGGGCGGTGACGAAGATACCGCCATCCCGCTGCACATCGCGACGAACGTGACGGACACGGACGGTTCTGAAACCATCTCCTCGATCATCATTCAGGGTGTCCCTGCGGATGCAACGCTGTCGGCTGGTACCAAGTTGCCGAGCGGTGACTGGTCACTGACAACGGCTGAGCTGCCGGGCCTGACCATTACCCCCGGACTGCACTTCTCCGGCCCAATTACCCTGACCATCATCTCGACTTCGAAAGAGGGGGTGAGCGCGGGCGACCCGGGCAACAACGAGCAGCAGTTCAGCGATAACGAAGCCAGCACGACAACGACGGTCGTCGTTAACGTGAAGCCGATCGCCGATGCACCGGAACTGACGGTTGAAGCGCTATATCTGAAAGAAGATCAGAAATTTGATCCGGCCAATCCGGATAAAATGGTGCTGAAAGTCACCGCTAATCTGGTGGACGCTGACGGCTCCGAACAGCTGACCATTACCATTAAAGGCTTCCAGCCCGGTTGGGATGTGGACACCAGCAAATCGGGTGGCACCTATGACAGCGCCACGGGTACGTGGACGCTGACGCTGCCGGCTGGTGTGACCAGCTTCTCCGGCGGTCCCATCGTCACGCCGCCTGCGGACAGCGATGTTGACCTGACGGGTCTGGTCGTCACCGCGACGGCATCCGAAGTTGTCGGCGGCGCTGTTGTTGACAGCGCGTCCAGCTCGTCCACGACGAATGTCTTTGTCGATGCAGTCATTGATACCCCGACGCTGACGGTTGCCAACACGACCGTTGTTGAAGGCCAGGCGATCAACCTGAATATCGCAACCGCCGCAGGCGATACCGATGGCTCTGAAAGCATCACTAAAGTTGTGATCTCTGGTGTGCCAGATGGTCTGTCACTTTCTGCCGGTACCAAACAGGCGGATGGTACTTGGCTGCTGACGCAGGGTGATCTGGCGACGCTGAAAGTCATCGCGCCTGCCAACTGGAACGGTGATTTCACCTTGACTGTTTCGTCGACCGCGACCGAGGGCGTACAGTCTGGTGACGGCAATGATGAGCAAGATTTTGGCGACAACCAAATGACCGTCACGAAAACGCTTGATGTTTCCGTGACGCCGAAAGCTGACCTGCCCACGCTGTCTGTCAAAGACGTATGGATCAAGGAAGATAGTGCTGGCGCTCAGCTGAAAATCGACGCCAAGCTAAGCGATGCGACCGAAACGCTGACAGTAAAAATCGAAAACATCGATCCTAGCTGGACGATCACCAACCTGAACGGTGGTACGTATGATGCAGCGACCAAAACATGGTCGATCACGCTGCCTGCGGGGCAAGACTTCTCTGGCGGCCCGACGTTCAAGCCGCCTGCGGATAGCGATCTCGACCTGACCGGCCTTAAAGTCAGTGCTGTTTCGTCGAACGACAAAGGTCAATCCGAAACGGTCAGCACGACAGCGAACATTTTCGTGGACGCGGTTGCCGATGCGCCGAACTTGTCGGTGAGTAACGCCAGCGGTAACGAAGATACTTCGATTGCACTGTCTATCTCGACGTCTGTCAAAGATGCAGATGGTTCTGAGAAAATCGACAGCGTTGTCATCAAGGGTGTGCCCGATGGCTTCACGCTTTCTGCCGGCTCCAAACAGGCAGATGGTAGCTGGAAACTGTCGCAAGCCGATCTGGCAGGGCTGAAACTGAACCCGCCTGCCAACTGGTCGGGTACGGTAAATCTGCAGGTTATCTCGACGTCAAAAGAGCAAGTGACGCCGACGACGCCGGGCAATGCCGAAAATGACTATAACGACAACACGGCAACCACAACGGCAAACATTAAAGTTGAAATCAAAGGTGTTGCCGATGCGCCGACGCTGGAAGTCAAAGATGTCTGGACGAAAGAAGACAGCGCGGGCGTTCAACTGAAAATCGACGCTAAACTGACCGACCCCAGTGAAACGCTGACGGTTAAAATCGCAAACATCGACCCCAGCTGGACGATCACTAACCTGAACGGCGGCACGTATGACGCGGCGACCAAAACCTGGTCGATCACGCTGCCTGCGGGCCAGAACTTCTCTGGCGGTCCGACGTTCAAGGCGCCTGCGGATAGCGACTTCGACCTGACGGGTCTGAAAGTCACCGCGACCTCGACCGAAGGTAACGGCGACAGCGCTTCCGTGACCAAAGACGCGAATATTTTCGTGGATGCGGTTGCCGATGCGCCGAACCTGTCGGCATCGAACGGTGCGGGTAACGAAGGCGAGCAAATCGCCCTCAACATCGCAACGTCTGTAAAAGACAACGACGGTTCCGAGAAAATCGACAGCGTTATCATTAAAGGTCTTCCGGCGAACTACTCGTTCACGGCGGGTGTTAAACAGGCCGATGGCAGCTGGAAGCTGTCGGTGGATGATCTGGCGGGTCTCAAAATCAATACCGTAAAAGGCGGCAGCCTGAACTTCAACCTGACGGTCATCTCGACGTCCAAAGAACAGGTTGCGGCGGGCGATGCGTCCAACAACGAAAATGATTTCAACGACAACACCGCAACAACACAAACAACGGTCAAAGTGACGCTGCAGCCGCTCGCGGATGCGCCGAACCTGAAAGTGACGGACGTTTGGACGAAAGAAGATTCTTCGGGTGTTGCCCTGAAAATCGAAACCTCGCCCAACAGCCCGACGGAAACGCTGAAAATCACCGTAACGGGTATCGACCCCAGCTGGACGATCACCAACCTGAACGGTGGTACGTATGACGCGGCAACCAAAACCTGGTCGATCACGCTGGCGCAGGGTGCATCCTTCAACGGCGGCCCGACCATTAAATCGCCCGCGGATAGCGATCTGGACCTGACCGGCCTGAACGTGAAAGTAACAGCAACGCAAACCAACGGTTCGACGGCTGAATCGAACGCAACCACGAACGTCTATGTGGATGCGGTCGCCGATGCACCGAACCTGACGGCAAATGCCGGTGCGGGTAACGAAGGCGCGCAAATCGCCCTCAATATCGCAACATCTGTGAAAGACAATGACGGTTCCGAGAAAATTGACAGCGTCATCATCAAAGGCGTTCCGGCGAACTACAGCCTGACGGCTGGCACCAAGCTGGCGAACGGCGACTGGTCGCTGACGACGGATCAACTGAACGGTCTGAAGATCAACACGGTCAAAGGTGGCAGCCTGAACTTCAACCTGACGGTTGTGTCGACATCCAAAGAGCAAGTCGCTGCGGGTAACCCGGCAAACGCTGAGCAGGATTTCAACGACAACACGGCAACGACAACGACGACCGTCAAGGTGACGCTGGATCCGCTCGCGGATGCGCCAAACCTGAAGGTGACGGACGTTTGGACGAAAGAAGATTCTTCGGGCGTCGCCCTGAAAATCGAAACCTCGCCCAACAGCCCGACGGAAACGTTGAAAATCACCGTAACGGGTATCGAGCCGAGCTGGACGATCACCAACCTTGCGGGTGGTATGTATGACGCGGCGACCAAAACCTGGTCGATCACGCTGGCGCAGGGTGCATCCTTCAACGGTGGGCCGACGATTAAGCCGCCGGCGGATAGCGACCTTGACCTGACGGGTCTGTCGGTAAAAGTCACAGCGACGCAAACCAACGGTACCACGGCTGAATCGAACGCAACCACGAACGTTTATGTGGATGCGGTTGCCGATGCGCCGAACCTGAATGCAAATGCAGGTACGGCGGAAGAGGGTAAACAGGTGGCGCTCAACATCGCAACGTCCGTTAAGGACACCGATGGTTCCGAGAAAATTGATGGCGTTATCATCAAGGGCGTACCGTCCAACTACAGCCTGACGGCGGGTACGAAACTGGCGAATGGCGACTGGTCGCTGACGACGGATCAACTGAATGGCCTCAAGATCAACACGGTCAAAGGTGGCAGTCTTGATTTCACACTGACGGTTGTGTCGACATCGAAAGAGCAAGTCACCGCAGGTAACCCTGCGAATGCCGAGCAGACATTCACCGACAACACCGCAACAACAACTGTGACGGTTAAAGTCAAGCTGACGCCGGATGCTGTTCCTGTGATTGCAACGCCGGACACCAAGCAGGTGGATGAAACCGACCTGCCGACCGGCAACGTGTCGACCAGCGGCAAAGTCAACGTCAACTTCTTTGACGATGCACCGGGTACGATCAAGCTGACAGGCAACTTCACCGCGACCGGTTCGGTTGCGGGCACGAAGCTGACGTCCGAAGGTCACCCCGTGACGCTGACGCAAAGCGGCAACGTTGTAACGGGTATGGCGAATGGCAAACCCGTATTCACCTTGACGCTGCAGAACGATGGTAACTATACGTTCAAGCTGATTGGTACGCTGGATCATAGAGATACCGCGAACCACAACGATGTGATCAACCTGAACTTCGGTGTTATTGCAACCGACAGCGATGGCGACACGGCGACGACGAACATTATTATCAAAGTCCTCGACGACGGTCCGAAAGCGAACAACGACGTGAACGTCTATGACGTGACGGAAGGTGGCGCACAGGGCAACGTTATCACCGGTGAAAACGGCGGCACGAACGCAGCTGACCAACTGAGCCAGGACGATACCAACACCATCGTCAAGATCAGCTATGGCAACACAACGGTTGATGTTCCCCCAGGCGGTTTCGCCGAGATCGAGGGCAACTACGGTACGCTGAAGATCTACTCGAATGGCGAATACACCTACACGCTGAACCGCGAAACCGAAGGCGCGCAGGATGATTTCCGCTACACGCTGAAAGACGGCGACGGCGACACCAGCACGGCGACGTTGCAGCTGAAAGGCTACGACCCTGTCCTGATCGTGGGTGAAAACACCAGCGACAAGGGCACGTCCACCACCCCGTACGAAGTGGGTGATGGTTCGGGCGTGATCACCGGCGGCAAAGCGGGTGACATTCTGGTGGGTGACGTCGGCGGTGGCAAATCGACGCCGGTGGATAAGGACTACAACGTTGTCCTGATCCTCGACATCAGCGGTTCCATGGGCAGCCGCACCAATACCAGCAGCAAATACTACAAGCTGATCAAAGCTGTTGAAAACCTGCTGGGTGACCTGCACGCGTATCAGGGCGGCGATGTGAAAGTTCACATCATTCCGTTCGAAAGCTACGCGCATCCGGGTGCGACCTTTGATGTCTCGACCCCTGCGGGCGTCAGCCAGGCGATTGCTTTCCTGTATGGCATGAGCAACGCGGGCGGCTACACCAACTACGAAGACCCGATGCAGGATGCGATTGCATGGCTGAACAGCTCTGCCCCGATCAAGGGTGCTGACAGCTATACCTACTTCGTATCCGACGGTGAACCGAACCGCTATATGGATGGCAACGTTATCAAAACCGGTAGCGAAACCGAATCCATGAACCAGATCCGCGGCACAGACGGCACGAGCGAGATTGACCGCCTGCAAGATCTCAGCACCGTTATCGGTGTTGGTATCGACATCGGCACGAAAATCTCCAACATTGATGAAATCGCTTCGAATGGCGATGCCATCAACGTGAAGAACCCCGATGACCTGAACGCGGCACTGTCTGGCGCAAGCCCGCTGAACCAGCTCGAAGGTGTCGGTAGCGACCATCTGGTCGGTGGCGACGGTAACGACCTGATCTTCGGTGATAGCTTGTTCACGGATGATCTGGCTGCGGCACACGGCCTTGGTACGGCACCCGGCGCAAGCTGGGAAGTCTTCGCCAAGCTCGAAGCAGGCCAAAGCGCGGTGGATCCGGGCTGGACACGTACCGATACGATGCAATATATCCGCGAAAACTTCCTGTCGCTGGGGCGTGAATCGGTTGGTTCGGGTAGCGGCCGCGCAGGCGGTGACGACACCCTCGAAGGCGGTAACGGTAACGACATCCTGATCGGTCAGGAAGGTAACGATAGCCTGATCGGCGGTGCCGGTGACGATATCCTGTGGGGTGGTTCGGGTAACGACATCCTGTGGGGTGGCGCGGGCGCGGATACGTTCATGTTCACGTCGATGGACGAAGGCGTCGATACCATCAAGGACTTTAGCGTAACCCAGGGTGATAAGCTGGATATCAGCAATATCATCGCCGGTTTCGACCCCTTGACGGATGCGCTTTCTGATTATGTCAATGTATCGCAAACGGGCGGCAATACCATCGTTCAGGTGGATGCAACTGGCAGCGGTCAGTTCCAGACAATTGCTATTCTGGAAGGCGTTTCCATCGACCTCGATACGCTTACCAATAATGGCAATTTGATTGCCTAGGGCACTATAATGTTGTAATCATGTGGCTGCGGTTTTTCTTACCGCAGCCACATTTCTATGTAAATCTGACATCAAGTATTACGGATTAAAAAGGGTCTGAAATGAAAAGCAAAATTGTTTTGTTCTGCGCGGCGTCGTTGCTGAGCCTCTCTCTCGCTACCGGCGCATTCGCGGCAGGTGAAGACAATAACCTGACCTTGCAGGACGCTGTCACCAAAGGCGTTCTGACCAATCCGTTCTATGGCACTGTCGCGAACGACAGCCTTGCTACGCGCGAAGAACTTTCGCAGGCGAAAGCGCTTTGGAAACCTTCGGTCGATTTCCTGGGTGAAACCGGCTACGAGCGCACCGACACGCCGACGATTGAAGACGAAAGCCTGTGGCGCAACCGCGCGTCGTTGACGCTGACGCAGCTGCTGTTTGACGGCAACGGCACCAACAGCGAAATCAAACGCCAAAAAGCGCGCGTTGAATCCACCGCAAACCGCGTGGGCGAAGTTGCTGAATTCATCGGTCTGGATATCGTCGAGGCCTATCTCGAAGTGCTGCGCCAACGCGACCTGCTGGCAATTGCACGCGCGAACGTTGAAGACCACATCAAAATTCTTGAAACCATCCGCACAGGTGCTGCGGCCGGTACGGTAACCGAAGGTGACGTATCGCAAGCACTGGCCCGTCAGGCGCAGGCACGTGCAACGTCTTCTTCGACCGAACAGGCGCTGCGCGAAGCAGAATCGCTGTTCATCCAGAAAGTCGGCGATACGCCGGGCAGCATGTCTTTCCCGGAAATTCCGCGCGAAAAACTGCCGGAAAGCGTGGACGAAGCTGTTCGCCGCGCGGTCACCAGCAGCCCGACGCTAGCTATTTTCGAATCCGACATCAAAGTAGCGCAAGCTGAATTCGAAGGTTCCGGCTCCACGCTGTATCCGCGCGTTGAACTGCAAGCAAACGCGGCAACCGGTAACGATCTTGACGGTATCGAAGGCAGCGAAAACCGCCAATCTCTTCTGGCTGTCATGCGCTGGAACCTTTACCGCGGCGGTGCTGATCAGGCACGCCAGCGCGAATTCATGTATCGTCACGCCATTTCCAAAGAGCGCCGCGCCGAAGCCGCACGCGAAGTTGAAAAGAATGTGCGGGACACCTGGGCCGGTATGATTGCATCGGCGGAACGTGCACAACAATTCCTGGATCAGGCAAACGCGAACGAAAAAGTCGTCAGCGTCTATCTGGATCAGTTCAGCCTTGACCGCCGTACGCTGCTCGACGTTCTGGACTCCCAGAATGAACTGTTCGTATCGCGCTCCAGCCACGTCAACTCGCTCTATACCGAGATGTTCGCTGTGTTCCGTGTTCTGGCACTGGAAGGCCAGCTGCTGAACACTCTCGGCGTTGCAAAGCCCCGTGAAGCCAGCGTAGACATGAAGTAATTATCCGTGGCAGCCCGCGGGAAAGCAGGCGCGTCTTGGTTTCCGATAACAATAT
>JBEIOU010000024.1:0-20027 GCA_040377425.1 Micavibrio sp.
CACAGCAATTCCTGGAACAGGCAACCGCCAACGAAAAAGTTGTCGGCGTTTATCTTGACCAGTTTAGCCTTGACCGCCGTACGCTGCTCGACGTTCTGGACTCCCAGAACGAACTCTTCGTATCGCGCTCCAGCCATGTCAACTCGCTCTACACCGAGATGTTCGCTGTGTTCCGTGTTCTGGCACTGGAAGGCCAGCTGCTGAACACCCTTGGCGTTGCAAAGCCCCGTGAAGCCAGCGTAGACATGAAGTAATTATCCGTGGCAGCCCGCGGGAAAGCAGGCGCGTCTTGGTTTCCGATAACAATATAAATAACGATACAAATCCGGCGGCAGACGGGGTGAATAACCCCGCGGCCGCCGGTGGCGTTTCAGGGGATACAAAAATGACCGACACCAACTGGCCGCTGGAGGCTGAACGCGTATCCCTCGACGATCCGCTTTTGGAATGTCTGGCCATTCTGGCGGGCAGTTTTGGCCGCCGTACCACCGCCGCCGCATTGTCGGCGGGGCTGCCGATTCACGGCGCCGAAATGGCATCGCCCGCTGCATTCGTGCGTGCTGCAGACCGCATCAGCATGACTGCCCGTATGGTGCGTCGCCCGCTGAAAGATCTGGTGGTCAGCGCAAACCTGCCCTGTATTCTGGTTTTGAAAAACAATCAGGCCTGCATCCTGACGGGCCGCGGTAAAAAAGGCGCCGCGCTGATTTTTCCCGAAACGCCGGATAGCACGATTGATATGCCGCTGTCCGATCTGCAAATGCGCTATGGCGATTATGCGTTTTTTGTGCGCCCGCGTGCGCATCTGGACAGCCGTTCTGGTCCGGCCGAAATCGAAAGCGGGCGTGATTGGTTCTGGGGGGCTATCTGGCGCCACAAACGTATTTATCAGGAAGTCATGCTGGCGGCGGTTGTCATCAACCTGCTCGCGATTGCCAGCCCGCTGTTCACGATGAACGTGTATGACCGCGTGGTACCCAACGCTGCTTTCCCGACGCTATGGGTGATGGCGATTGGTGTGATTACGGCGTATCTGTTCGACTTTATTCTTAAAAACCTGCGCTCCCACTTCGTTGATACGGCGGGGCGCAAGGCGGATAACCAGATTTCTGCCCGCATTTTCGAACAGATGCTGGCGATGAAAATGGCGGCCCGTCCGCCCAGCGTCGGCGTGCATGCGTCGAACCTGAAAGAATTTGAAACTCTGCGCGATTTCTTTACGTCAGCCACCATCATCGCCGTCATCGACTTCCCCTTTATCATCCTGTTCATTCTGCTGATCTGGCTGATTGCAGGGCCAGTGGCGATTGTGCCCGCGGTGCTGGTGCCGCTGGTTTTGGCGGTTGGTATCATGCTGCAAAAGCCGCTCGACAAAGTCGTCAAAGAGTCGATGCGCGAGGGTGCGTATAAAAGCTCCCTGATTTTCGAAACCCTCTGCGGCCTTGAAACCATCAAGGCGCAAGCGGCCGAAGGCCACATGCAGCGCAAATGGGAAGAGCTGAACGACCTGACATCGCGCACGCACGTCAAGGCGCGTGCGATTTCATCGTTCGGCCTCAACGTCGCAGGACTTGCGGCGGGTCTCTGCGCCATTTTTATGGTGATATACGGTGTGTATCTGATTGCGGATGGCAAGATCACCATGGGTGCGCTGATTGCGGCGGTAATCCTCTCCGGCCGTGCCATGGCGCCGTTGGCGTCGGTCGCGGCGATCCTGACCAAATACAGCCAATCCAAAGAATCGCTGGTACGCCTCAACGAATTGATGTCATCCCCGGTCGAACGTCCGACGGGGCAGACGTTTATTTCGATGCCGGTGGTGAAGGGCAAGCTTGATTTCCGTGATGTCCTGTTCCGCTACCCGCAGCAGAAAAACCCTGCGCTCAACGCAATTAATTTTTCGGTACTGCCAGGGGAACATGTGGGCATTATCGGCGCCGTCGGTTCGGGTAAGACGACGATTGAACGTCTGATTTTGAACCTGTACCAGCCCGACAGCGGATCGGTGCAAATCGACGGCGTGGATGTGCGCCAGATCGACCCCGCCGACCTGCGCCGCAATATCGGCGTGGTACAGCAAACGCCGTATCTGTTCTTTGGCACCGTGCGCGAAAACATCACGCTTGGCCATGAATCCGTGCCCGATGCAGCGGTGCTGCGTGCGGCGGAAATGGCGGGGGTTATGAATTTCCTGCGCGATTCCGAAGCGGGGCTTGATACGCAGGTGGGCGAGCGGGGCGAGAACCTTTCGGGTGGTCAGCGTCAGGCGATTGCGATTGCGCGCGCGCTTTTGTACAACCCGCCCATTCTGCTGCTGGATGAACCGACCGCGTCGATTGATCCGGGGTCTGAACGCCGCCTGTATGGCCATTTGAAAGAGCTGATTAAAGGCAAAACAATCCTGCTGGTCACGCACAAAAGCGCGGTACTGGGCTTGGTCGATAAACTGATTTTGATGGATCGCGGCCGTATCGTCGCGGCCGGCCCACGCGATGAAGTCATCGCCAAACTGCAAACGGGTGCATACAAGGCGCAAGGGGGTGCCGAATGACGACGGAAGACAACAAACCGAAACCGTCCGCGCCGATGCTGGATGCCGCGGCTGTTGCCGCCGCCGCCGCAAAAGCGGCCAAGCCCAAGGCGGGTGCGCCGAAAAAAAGCAATGGCGAGTTTGACGATTTTGACCTTCGTAATTTCGATCTGACGCGTAAATACGACGACGATTTTTCGCCAGCCGATGGCATTGCGTGGCGCGATCATATCTTGCTGTATTCGATTGCGGGCATTCTGGTCGTGTTCCTGCTATGGGCCAATTTCGCAACGCTGGAGGAGGTGTCGCGCGGCGATGGACAGGTGATCCCGTCGTCTGAAATCCAGATCATCCAGAGTCTGGAAGGTGGTATAGTTGAATCCTTCCCCGTAAAAACAGGCGAGCTGGTAAAAAAGGGGCAGGTCATCCTGCATCTGCGCAATGAACAGTTTAAATCCGATCTGTCGGCAAGCGAGCAGAAATACTACGGTATTTTGACAACTGTTGTGCGCTTGCAGGCCGAAGCGGACGAAAAGCCGCTGGAATTCTCCGAAGACGTCACAAAACGTGTGCCGGATTCTGTGCGGGCGGAACGTGACGCCTATAACGCTAACCGTAAACAACAAGAAGGCCAGCTGGCGGTGCTGGATCAGCAGCGTTCGCAGCGTCAGCAGGAAGTGGCCGAACTCAAGCGCCGCATCTCGGATATTTCCAGCGTCCTGAGTCTGGCGCAGGAAGAACGCGCGATGGTGGCCCCGATGGTGGAGCGCGGTGCGGCAAACAAGATGGAGCTTTTGCAGCTGGACCGCCAGATCGCCCAGCAGCGGGCGGAGCTGAACGGGTTACGCCTTGCGCTGCCACGTTCGGAAACGGCCGTAAAAGAAGCGGACGAGCGTATTAACGAGCTGAAAAGCGGTTTCCGCGCTAACGCCCAGCGCGAGCTGGCAGAAAAAACGATCGAAATGAACACGGTACGCGAAACGATGAGCGCACACCGCGACCGCACAGACCGTAGCGAAATCCGCGCCCCCATGGATGGTATCGTGAAAGATATCAAAATTTCCACTGTGGGCGGGGTCGCGCGTGCGGGCGAGCCGATCATGGAAATTGTCCCCGTTGACGATCTGCTGGTTGTCGAGGGGCGCATCAAACCATCCGACATCGCGTTCATCACCGTCGGTCAAAAAGCCGTCGTGCGTTTGTCGTCATATGATTTTTCGATCTATGGCGCGATGGAAGGAAAAGTAACAGATATTGGCGCAGATAGTTTTACCAATGACAAAGGCGAAAGTTTCTATCGCATTCGCGTTGAAACCAACGCCGAGAAGCTGCGCAAGGGTGAAAAAGAATTTGATATCAAATCGGGTATGCAGGCGACGGTGGATGTTATCACGGGTGAAAAAACCGTGATGCAATATCTCTTGAAGCCTTTCATCAAGGCATCGCAAACGGCCCTGCGGGAGCGTTAAGCCTGCCGCATAGGCGCAAACAACAAAAAAGCCCCCGCGTAAACGGGGGCTTTTTTGTTGGGCTGCTTGGCAGCTTTAGCCGAGGGCCTTTTCCAGCTCCGGCAGGGCGGTGAACAGGTCTTGTACCAAGCCGTAATCGGCGACCTGAAAGATCGGGGCCTCACCGTCTTTGTTGATGGCGACAATAACTTTGGAATCTTTCATACCCGCGAGGTGCTGGATCGCGCCCGAGATACCAACGGCAACATACAGGTCGGGTGCGACCACTTTGCCGGTCTGTCCGACCTGATAGTCATTGGGCACAAAGCCTGCATCGACCGCAGCGCGCGAGGCGCCGACAGCGGCATTCAGTTTATCCGCGACGGCTTCGATCAGTTTGAAGTTCTCGCCGTTGCCCATGCCGCGGCCGCCGGATACGACGATACGTGCGGCGGTCAATTCGGGACGTTCTGATTTGGTCAGCTCTTGCCCTGCAAACGCCGTCAGGCCGCTGTCGCCAGCGCCTGCGATGTTTTTAATCGCTGCGCTGCCGCCATCGGCGGGGGCGGCGTCAAAGGCGGTCGTGCGGATGGTCATGACCTTGAGTTTGTCCGACGATTTGACGGTCGCGAAAGCATTGCCCGCATAGATGGGGCGCACGAATGTATCCGCGCTTTCGATGCCGCTGACATCAGACATCGGCTGCACATCCAGCAGGGCGCCAATACGCGGCAGCATGTTTTTGCCCGTCGTGGTGGCGGGGGCGAGGATGTAATCATAGGCCGCGCCGATTTTAACAATCAGCGATGCCGTATTTTCAGCCAGCTGATGCGCATATGCGGCGTCATCGGCGACGAAAACCGTACGAATACCGGCAACCTTGCCAGCGGCCGCACCTGCGCCTGCGCAATTATGGCCGGCCACCAGAATATCCACATCGCCCAGTTTTTGCGCGGCGGTGACGGCGTTCAGCGTAGCGGGTTTGATGCTGTTATGATCGTGTTCAGCGATAAGAAGGACCGTGCTCATATCAGATAACCTTTGCTTCGTTTTTCAGTTTGTCGACCAGTTCGGCGACGTCTTTGACTTTGATGCCGGCCTTGCGTGCCGATGGCTCCGACACTTTCAGCGTCGTGACGCGCGGCGTGATGTCAATGCCAAGGTCGGCCGGCGTGACGGTCGTCAGCGGCTTTTGCTTGGCTTTCATGATATTGGGCAGGGATGCATAGCGCGGCTCGTTCAAACGCAGGTCGGTCGTAACAACCGCAGGCAGTTTAACGGCGAGGGTTTCAAGGCCGCCGTCGATTTCGCGGGTGACCTTCAGGCCGTCGCCATCTTTTTCCACTTTGGAGGCAAAGGTCGCCTGCGGCCAACCGAGCAGCGCAGACAGCATCTGTCCTGTCTGGTTGTTGTCGCCATCAATCGACTGTTTACCAAGAACAACCAGCTGCGGGTTTTCTTGACTCACCAGTTTTTGCAAGATCTTGGCAATCGCCAGCGGCTCCGGCGATGTATCGGTCTGCACCAGAATAGCTTTGTCCGCGCCCATGGCCAGGGCGGTGCGGAGTGTTTCCTGCGACTGCGCGGGGCCCACGGATACGGCGATGATTTCGGTTGCGATGCCTTTTTCCTTCAGGCGCACAGCTTCTTCGACTGCGATTTCGCAGAAGGGGTTCATCGACATTTTGACGTTCGCAAGTTCGACGCCGCTTTGGTCGCTTTTCACGCGGATCTTGACGTTATAGTCAACGACGCGCTTGACGGGCACAAGAATTTTCATATCAACCTCTGGTTTTGGTTCGGAGAGGGCGCGCGGTTATGTTGCAGCGCGCATAGAAAAACCCCCTCAAGAGCTATGTAAGATAGCATCTTGAGGGGGTTTGGCAAAGGGCAGAGCCTGTCTTAAAAAGACGGGCAGATCTTTTTTGAAAACGCTTATTGTGCGGCGTTTTCAACAGGTGCTTTGGACGTTTCGTCGGCAGCCACAGTCATTTTGACGATTTTGTCGGGGTTTGCCGGCGGCTCGCCCTTGGCGATGCCGTCAACCAGTTCCATACCCGAAATGACCTTGCCCCAGACGGTGTATTGGCCGTTCAGGTGCGACGTGTCGCCGAAGGTAATAAAGAACTGGCTGTCCGCGCTGTTGGGGTCGTTGGTGCGTGCTGCGCCAACCGTACCGCGTACGAACGGCTCGGACGAAAATTCAGCTGGCAGGTTTTTGCCCGAACCGCCCGTGCCGTCACCTTTGGGGTCGCCCGTTTGTGCCATGAAGCCGGGGATGACGCGGTGGAACGTCAGGCCGTTGTAGAAGCCTTCGCGGGTCAGTTCTTTGACGCGTGCAACGTGCTGGGGTGCCAGTTTCGGCTCCAGTTGAATGACAACGCGGCCGGTGGCCAGATCCATGTACAGAGTATTTTCCAGATCCTGCGCACGGGCATCGGTCGTGGTGACGGCGAAGGCCAGCAGCAGGGCGGAAAAAAGGCCAAGAATTTGTTTTTTCATGATATTCCTCGTTGGGGTTGGGCAGTTTGCCGGCGTCAGATCAGGCGGCCAGCGTGAAAGATACGATTTTGTCCGGATTTGCAGGCGGCTCGCCAACGGTGATCGCGTCGACAAGTTCCATGCCTTCGGTTACTTGGCCCCAGACGGTATATTGGCCATCCAGATGCGGCGTATCGCCAAAGGTGATGAAGAACTGGCTGTCGCCACTGTTGGGGTCCATCGCGCGTGCCATGCCCAGCGTGCCGCGCACAAACGGCGCATCGCTGAATTCTGCGGGCAGTTTCTGGCCCGAACCGCCGTAACCTGTCCCATCCGGGCAACCGGTTTGCGCCATAAAGCCGGGAATGACGCGGTGGAATTTCAGGCCGTTGTAATATCCTTCGCTGATCAATTGCTTGATACGTGCGACGTGTTTGGGGGCCAGATCGGGGCGCAATTCAATAACCACGCGGCCGTTTTTCAGCTCTAGATAGGCGGTGTTTTCTTTGTCTGCCAAGGTTGTTCTCCTTGCTTGGGGTCGTGAATAAAAAGTGCCCTATGCTGAACCAGACAGCATACAAAATCAATCCTTGATCGGCCGTTTCGCAGGCTTAATCGGACAGGGTGTTAGAAATACTCTGGAAAGTCTTTTTCGGCATCTGCTTTCAGCTTGGCCAGCTTTTCCGCGCCATCGCTGTCGGGTGCAATATTCGCCAGATGCGCCCAGTACAGCATGGCGGTCGGAATGCCAAGCGCTGCGTAATGCGCATCACCTGCATCCTGATAAACGCTTTTCATACGCGGGGCATGTTTCAATGTATTCAGAATGGTTTCGCTCGCCTGTGTAATTTGCTCCAGATCTGTTTTGCTCAGGTGTTTTTGCTTTTCAAAAAACGCGCGGGTATGCACGGCGATATAGTAATCGATCATCCATGCCAGCTCGCCCGCGCGGGGTTTCGCGTTTTCAAGGATATCTTTGTATTGTTTTAACTCTGCCTTGCTTTCGGGGGTTTGGGTGATGGCAAGGTAGACCGCTTTTTCAAAATGCTTGACGATATTTCTGCCGCTGATGAAAGAGGGCCCGTTTGTTGCCGCATCTTTGTCCGACATGGTTTGCATTTCAAGTTCGGTCGCCAGATATGCTTCGAGGTAGCGGTTACGGTCGACCAGTTCCTGTACCTTTTTCTCAAAAGCATCCGCATCAAATACTTTTGGGTTCAGCGCTTCTTTGAATGCCTGATTGATATCGGCGGACAGGTGATAGACGCGTGCGTAATCCGGCGGGATAACAGGTGCCTCGGCCGCACCCGCGGCAACTGATTTCAAAGACCACGCATAGCTGGCCAAAATGTTTTTGAACATGTCGCGGTTGATAAAATTCAACTTTTGGAACGGTGCGGTTTCGGCGCTGATGGCATCTTTGATGGCAGGGTGCGCGGTCAGTTCATAAACCACAAAATGCGCATAGGTCCGCTGCAGCGCAGGCGGTATCGCATCGCCCGATAATTGCAGCGCGGCCAGCGTGGTATTGCCATTTGTGAATGTGGTGATGTTGTCTTTTTTCTGTGGCGTAATTCTGTCGGCTGTTCTTGTGCTCTTGCGGCTGCCCAGCATCATGTCGATATCCAGATCTTCCATTAGGACATCGGTTGAAATTTGCATGTCTTTCGCACGCTGCTGGTACATGGATATTTTCATGTCCAGCCGGTGCAGGCGTTCGCGCAGGCGCTGCACGGCGACGCTGTGCAGCGGATAGACGGTATAGGTTTTGGCGGCGTGGTTGACGACGGTGAATTCTTTTTTGGTGAAATCGTATATGCTTTCGATCTGGCCACTTTTGTTGGTATAGGCATCCGGAAAAAGCGTGATGGTCTGTTCGGCCGTTTGCGCCGCCGATGTGGGCGTTGCGCCCGCGGTCAGGGGCATGACCTGTCGCGTTTTATCGTAGGTCAATGTGAACGATTCCGCCTGCGCCTGCGCCGGCAACAGCAGCAAAATCACAAGCGCGAAGAAAACTCTGGTCAGTGGCAAAGGCACCGTGGGCTCCATATCTTTGTCTTTTTTGCGCGGCGGCCGAAAGGCGGGGCGGGCGCCCCTTTGCGATACATTCGCTTTATTTTGCCGCAAGTTCATTAATCATCTGTTAAATCAGCAGGATTCGGGCGAATTCTGGCATAAAAATAAGGACTTGTGGCATAAATTTACCCTCTCCGGCCTTGCAAGGGCAGGGGGCGGCGCGATAGGCTGTGAACAAAGGAAACGCAGATGCTGATAGTGATACAAATTTTGATGTTCGCGCTGCAGGTTTATTTCTGGATCGTGACCGCGACGGTGCTCATGAGCTGGCTGGTCGCACTGAATATCGCCAATACCCGCAACAAATATGTATACAAGTTTTGCATGGCGCTGAATTACGCGACCGTACCCGTGGTGCGCGTCGTGCGCCGTTTTGTACCACCGATGGGCGGCTTTGATTTCACGCCGATGGTGATTATTTTCTTCATCTGGCTGGCGATGGAAGGCCTGAACAGGCTGGCATACAGCATAGTGACAGGCATGTAGCTTGTCGTCTGATTGCATACATACAGGGGCGGGGACATGGGGATGACCGAGCATAAAACAACAGCCGAACGCGGTGTCATCATCGATGGCAAGCGTGTCGCCCGAACGCTCCGCCAATCTATCGCGCATCACGTCGAGGTACTGGTCGGCGATCATAAGATCATGCCCGGCCTTGCGGTCGTGCTGGTGGGGGATGATCCGGCCAGCCAGATTTACGTCGCCAGTAAAGAAAAACTCGCCGTCGCCGCAGGCATGCGCAGTTTTGTGCATCGTCTGCCCAAAAATACCTCGCAGGATGCCCTGCTGGATCTAGTGCGCAAGCTGAACAAAGATAAAAAAGTTCACGGTATTCTGGTGCAGATGCCGCTGCCTAAACAGATTGATACGTCAACCGTGCTCCGTGCGATTGATCCTGCCAAGGATGTTGACGGATTGCACATTGAAAACGTGGGGCGTCTGGCGTCGGGCATGCCGGGGCTGGTGCCATGCACGCCGCTTGGATGCCTGACGCTTTTGCGCGGGATTGTGCCCAATATGTCGGGCCTGCATGCGGTTGTGGTGGGCCGGTCGAATTTGGTGGGCAAGCCGATGGCGCAATTGCTTTTACGCGAAAACTGCACCGTCACCATTGCCCATTCACGTACACCGCAGCTGTCACATGTCACCCGTCAGGCAGATATTCTGGTGGTTGCCGTCGGCAAGCCGCAGCTGGTAAAAGCCGATTGGGTGAAGCCGGGTGCGATTGTGCTGGATGTCGGCATCAACCGTCAGGAAAGCGCCGATGGCGCGCGTTTGGTCGGCGATGTTGATTTTGAATCGGCCCGCACCGTCGCCGGATACATCACCCCCGTGCCAGGGGGTGTAGGGCCGATGACGATTGCTTGCCTGCTGGGCAATACCGTGGCCGCCTGCTGCCGCCAGAACGAATTGACCATTCCCGATATCTATGTCGGCCCTGGTAAATAATATCGCGTTTGCGCAAATAAAAACGGCGCCCACCTTGGCAGGGGGCGCCGTTTTTGTTGTACGTATCTTTTACTGGCCTTGCGCCACGGTAAAGCCGCGCTGACCATCAAAGAAATACAGGTTTTCTGTTTTGATGAAATCAAGGCCGCTATCTGAAATGGCCTGCAGCAGTTTGATGATTTGTGCATGTGTCACATTATCGGCATCGTTGACGGCGACAAACCGGCAGCGCCAATGATCGCCTTTTTCGGATTTTGCCACGCTTTCCGGCCATACCAGCAGTCCGCGGCTATCAATGCTCGCCAGCTTCAGGTCACCGCCAAGTGCGGCCAGCTGTCCAGCCAGATGTTCAACCGCACGCTCGTCGCGCCAATGCACGAAGACATCGACGCCGCGGAGTGTTTTTTCGGATGGTTTGGGCAGCGTAATCACAGGCATTTGAATGGCGGGATGCTTGCTTTCTGACGTCGTCGCGGCTTTGAAATGCGCAGGCATCTGGCCCAGACGTTCAATCACAGCCGCGGCAAATTCTGCGGTGTTCGCGCGGCTTTTGCTGGTTTGCGGGTTGAATACATCACCGGTGTGAATGCCGTCTTCCAGCGTTTTCAGCCATGCGTTGTGGATTTTATCGGCGACGTCACCCTGCCCCAGATGATGCAGCATCAGCACAGCCGCGTGCAGCAGGCCGGAGGGATTGGCTATGCCCTGACCCGCGATATCAGGGGCGGAGCCGTGGATCGCTTCAAACATTGCGCCGTGCTGGCCGATGTTCGAAGAACCGCACAGGCCGACCGAGCCGGAAACTTCTGCAGCGATATCCGAAATAATATCGCCATAAAGATTTTCGGTGACGATGACATCAAAAATATGGGGTGCCGCGGCAATTTTAGCGGCGCCGATATCGACAATCATATGGTTTTTTTCAAGGTCAGGATACTCTGCTCCCACGCGGTCAAATACGCTGTGAAACAGGCCATCCGTCATTTTCATGATGTTATCTTTGGAAATGCAGGTGACTTTTTTGCGGCCATGCGCGCGCGCGTATTCGAATGCGTAGCGGATGATGCGCTCCGATCCTGTCTCGGAAATCAGCTTCAGGCATTGCATGACATTGTCTGTCTGGCGATATTCGATACCGGCATACAGGTCTTCTTCGTTTTCGCGCACAATCACCATATCCATGGTGGGCTGTGTCGTGCGGACAAACGGGTGATAGGATATGCAGGGACGAATATTGGCGAATAATGCCATCGACTTGCGTACGGTGACGTTCAGGCTTTTGAAGCCGCCGCCCTGCGGTGTTGTAATCGGTGCCTTCAGGAAGCATTTGGTCCGTGACAGGGATTCCCACGCGCTGTCTTCGATGCCGGATGCGATGCCGCGTTTGTAAACCTTCTCGCCGATTTCAATCGTTTCAATCGCCAGCTGTGCACCTGCTTTTTGCAGGATATCCAGCGTTGCGGTCATGATTTCGGGGCCGATGCCATCGCCATAGGCTACGGTAACGGGGGCGGGTTTGGTCATGTTATCCTCGCGGGTTCGTGTGATTTGATCAGGTTTTATTTTTGCACGTCAGACGTATCAACAAATAGCCGCACACAGCTGAAATGACAGACCCTGTCAGTACGCCCAGCCGCACCGGCGCCGCATATTCAGGGTTACTGAAGGCCAGCGTGCCGATAAAAAGACTCATGGTAAAGCCAATGCCGCACAGGGCGCTTAGCGCATATATCTGATACCAGTTCGTGTTTTTCGGCATGGGGCACAGGCCGCTTTTGACAGCGGCAAAAATCGTGAAGAAAATACCTGTCTGCTTGCCAATAACAAGCCCGAGCATAATGCCAAGCGGCAATGGCTCCAGCAGATCGGCAAACGATACGCCCGCCAGCGATACGCCCGCATTCGCAAAAGCAAAAACAGGCATAATCATAAAGGCAACCCATGGATGCAGCGTATGCTCCAGATCGGCGATCAGGTTTTTTGGCTCTTTTTTGGTGTTTTTGCCGCGGCTGCTGGTGTGATAGGGGATGAAAAGCGCCGTGATGACACCGGCCAGCGTCGCGTGTACGCCCGATTTCAAAACTGCCAGCCACAGCAGAATACCCACAATCACATAGGCCGCCGCGCGGGTGACGCCAAAGCGGTTCATCGTAGCCAACACGGCAATCAGCGCCGCCGCCGCCGCCAGCGCCTGCACCGACAGGTTATCGGTATAGAAAAGGGCAATGATAATAACGGCACCCAGATCATCGATGACCGCAATCGCTGTCAGCAGTACCTTGAGCGCAATCGGTGCGCGTTTACCCAGCAACGAAAGAATGCCCAGCGCGAAGGCAATGTCTGTCGCCGACGGAATGGCCCAGCCATGTAACAGTTCGGGGTGGTTACGGTTGACAAGAACATAAACCAGTGCAGGTACCGCCATGCCGCCAACAGCGGCAAGCGCGGGCAACATCGCGTTTTCTTTTGACGACAGTTGGCCGCCCAGCAGTTCGCGCTTTATTTCGAGGCCGACCAGAAAAAAGAAAATAGCCATCAGGCCGTCGTTGATCCAATGGATCAGTGTTTTGGAAAAATCGTGTTCGCCAAAAAACACGCCGACTTTTGCATGCAAAAAATGATCGTAGAAAGTGGCGAGGCTTGTATTAGCCATAATCATCGCCAGAATCGCCGAGAAGATCAAAACAATACCGCCGGCGGATTCGAGTTTAAAAAACTCCTGAATGCGGCGTGTCTGGTTTTCTATACTGTTAAACGCTTTTGAAATCATGGATAATGATATTGGTCTTTTAGACGCAAAATGCAACCAAAACCGTGCATTACTCCAAAAAATCTAAGGGTGCGCCGATATGCTGCCGCAGGAAATTATTCGTAAAAAGCGCGACGGTCATGTGCTGCCCGACGCCGATATCCGCGATTTTATTGACGGCGTGACCAGCGGCCGCGTCAGCGAGGGGCAGGTTGCCGCGTTTTGCATGGCGGTGCTTTTGAAAAAAATGACAATGCCGGAGCGCGTTGCGCTGACCGCGGCCATGGCGGGTTCGGGCACGGTGATGTCGTGGAAATCCGAAAGTCTGCCGGGCCCTGTGCTGGATAAACATTCAACCGGCGGCGTGGGCGATAAAGTCAGTCTGATGCTTGCCCCCATTCTGGCGGCATGTGGCGCGTTTGTGCCGATGTTGTCGGGCCGCGGGCTTGGGCATACGGGCGGCACGCTGGATAAAATGGACGCTATTCCCGGCTATGTGTCGCAGCCGGATATTCAACTGTTTAAAAAAACCGTGCGCGAAGCAGGCTGCGCAATTATTGGCGCCACGCCCGATCTGGCCCCGGCGGACCGCATTATCTATTCCATTCGCGATGTCACGGGCACGGTTGAATCGCTTGATCTTATTACCGCATCGATCCTGTCCAAAAAACTCGCGGCGGGGCTGGATGGTTTGGTGATGGATGTGAAATTCGGCACAGGTGCGTTTATGCAGGATTACGGCGATGCGCAGGCACTGGCCGAAAGCATCGTGCACGTGGCCAATGGTGCGGGCATGCCCACCGTTGGGCTGTTGACGGATATGAACCAGGTTTTGGGCCGTACCGCAGGTAACGCGGTCGAGGTGCAAGAAGCCGTGGAATTCCTGCGCGGCGAGAACGTAGAGCCGCGCCTCTACGAAGTGACCGCCGCGCTGACGGCGGAGCTTTTGGTTTTGGGCAAGCTGGCCAAAGATACAGCCGAAGCACGCGCAAAAATTGCCGATGTGCTGGGGAACGGAAAAGCCGCCGCGCAGTTTGAGCGCATGGTGCAGGTGCTGGGCGGTCCGTCCGGTTTTATCGATGCGCCCGAAAAATATCTGAAAGCAGCGCCTGTGGTGCGTGATGTCTATCCGGATCAAACAGGTGTGCTGGCGGCGGTGGATACGCGCGGCATTGGCATTGGTATCGTCGAGCTGGGCGGTGGCCGCGCCAAACCAACCGATACGGTTGATCATGCCGTGGGTCTGACGAATATCGCCGGCTTGGGCGAAGACGTGGGCAAGGGCGCGCGTCCGCTGGCCACCGTGCATGCAAAAGACGAAGCCGCGTTTGAAAAAATGGCCGCTACGCTGAAATCTGTCATGACACCATCGGCGGATGCACAGCCCGAAGGACAGATTATCCGCCGGAGGATTGCGGCATGACCCTCAAAATAAAAAAAACGAAAATCAATCTGTCCGCACTGGCCAAGCAGGCCGCAGCGGCGCGCGATAGCGCCTATTGCCCGTATTCCAACCACCCCGTAGGCGTGGCGATTGTCACCGATACGGGGCGCGTGTTTAGCGGCGCGAATGTTGAAATTGCGCACTACAAAGGCACTTGCGCCGAAGCCTCCGCAATATCCGCGATGGTGACGGCGGGTGAACGTACGATCCGCACTGTTGTCGTCGTCGGCCCGTCGATGGAGTATTTGTGCACGCCCTGCGGTGATTGCCGCCAGCGCCTGCGCGAATTTTGCGCACCGGATGCGGAAATTTATTCGATGTGGAAAGATGGCCGACTGGGCGTCCGCCACAGTATGCAGGATTTGCTGCCCCTGAGTTTCGGCCCCGAAAATTTGCAGGAGGTGGGCGCCTTGCCTGCCGGACATGCCAAAGCCGGCGCGAAAGCGGCCGGCGGTAAGCAGCAAAAAGAGCGTGTGAATACAAAAACAATAAAAAATACAAAAAAGAAAAACAAAAAAGATGTCAGCCCCGGATCTCTCCGTCGCAGGAACGCCAGACCGTCGTAAACAAACCCTGATCGCCATTCTGGCCACATGCGTGGCCTATGCCTATTTCAATATCGGAGATGCCGGTGTCAAGGTATTGGCTGCGAAATACCACTTTTCGCAGATCATTATTTTCAACTGTATGTTCATTATCCTCTTTATGGGGGTCTATGGCGCCGTGACGCAGGGGCGCAAAGCCTTTGTGCTGCATAAACCCAAATGGGTGTTTTTCCGCGCGGCCCTGTCGGTGTGCGTGGGGGTCATCAATACGCTATCGCTGCCGCATATTCCGCTGACGACGTTCTACACGCTTGTCTTCACGTCGCCTTTTTGGGTCGCCATCATGTCGGCGGTTTTTTTAAAGGAAAAGATGGAGAAGGAGAAAATCGCAGTCATCGTGCTTTGCTTCTCGGTCATTGTGTTTATCTTCCGCCCGGGCGGCGGCATGTTTGATATCTGGGCAATTTTGATTTTGATCGGTGCGTTTTTATATTCGTGTTCGATGATTGTCATGCGCATGCTGGGGCCGACCGAAAGCCGCACCATGATTATCGGCAGCGGCTCTGCGTTCAGCATTCTGGCCTGTTTGCCGATTATTCCGTTTTATTACGTGACGCCGACGCTCTACGACATGGGCATTTTCTTCATGAACGGTGTTCTGGGCGCGATTGGCATCATGTGCATCGCTTTCGGCTTTCAGACCGCGCCGTCGGCGGCAACGGTGGCGCCGTATCACTATACCCAGATTTTCTGGGGCGCGCTGCTGGGCTATTACCTGTTTGGCGAAGTGCCGGATCACCGCACCATGATCGGTGCGGCCGTCATCATCAGCGCGGGGCTGTTTTTGATCTGGCGCGAAGCGCGCCGCAAGCATATGTAAGAGGCCATGGCCTCTTACATATTTGTGGCTGTCGATTCTTTTTGTTTGCCGTCGATTTCCTGAATGGTCGTCCATGCCTGACGCATGTATTCGTACCCAGATACCACGGTAATCAGCATGGCAAACAAAAAGCCGACCTTGCCAATTGTATAGGCATAGGGGATCAGCATTTCGCCGTGCGTGCCGGCAATCAGGAAGCCAATAAAGAACATCTGGATGGTCATCTTCCATTTACCCATTTTCGAAATGGGGACGATGACGTTATAAAGCGCCATGAATTCGCGCACGCCCGCGATCAGGATTTCGCGCAGGAAAATGATAATCGCGGGGATCATCCAAAGGCCGTCAAGGCGGTCAAACGCGACCAGCATCATCAGCATCGCACCGATCAGCATTTTGTCAGTGGAGGAATCAAGGAATTTACCCAGCAGCGTCGTCTGCCCTGTGGCGCGCGCAATTTTACCATCCAGAAAATCCGACAAACCGGCTAGCGCGAACAGGAATACGTTGATCCATGCCGTGACCGGACCGTCAAAATAGAACAGCGCCAGCATGACCGGAATAATGACAATCCGGTAATAGGACAGCAGGTTGGGGATATTGTAGGCGATGCTGGGTTTGGACATTGTTTGGTCTTCCATCTGCAATCGTGGGCTTTTGTCAGGAATCGCCGTCGTGGAAATAAGCGTAAATACGCTCCGCGACCGCTTTGCTGATGCCTGTCACCTTTTGTAAATCAGCCACCCCCGCTTCGGCAACCGCTTTTGCAGAACCAAAGTGTAAAAGAAGCGCCTTTTTGCGTTTGGCGCCAATACCGGGCAGGCTATCCAGCGGCGTGGCGCCGATGGCCTTGCTGCGGCGGGCACGGTGCGATGTTATGGCGAATCGGTGGGATTCGTCGCGCAGGCGCTGCAGGAAGTAGAGGGCGGGGTCGCCTTCGGGCAGGCTGAAGGGGTCTCGCCCCTCCATAAAAAACCTCTCCCGTCCGGCATTCCGGTCGGGGCCTTTGGCAATCGCGACCATGGCGATGTCGTCGATGCCCAGTTCGGCCAAGGCTTCGCGGGCGGCGGTCAGCTGCCCTTGGCCGCCGTCAATCAGCAGCAGGTCGGGCCAGACGGCGGTGGTGCCTTCTTCTTCGGCCTTCAGCAGGGACTGAAAACGGCGGGTCAGCATATCGCGCATCATGCCGTAATCGTCGCCGGGGGTAATGTTGCCCTTGGCGTTGAATTTGCGGTAGGCGTTTTTTTGCAGCCCCTCTGCCGTCGCCACAATCATGGCGCCCAACGTATGGCTGCCTGCGATATGGCTGTTGTCGTAAACTTCAATGCGTTCCGGCGGTGCATCAAGGCCGAAGATCTCGGCCAGTTTCTCGAACATCGCCTCTTGCACTTGCGCATCCGCCATGCGGCGGGCGAGGGCTTCGCGGGCGTTTTTCTGCGCCATGTCGATCAGCTGCTTTTTGTCGCCGCGCTGGGGTTCGATAATCGTCACCTTATATCCGGCTTTCTCGCGCAGTGCTTGCTCCAGCACTTCTTGCGCTTCCACGCCGTTGCTGACGATGATTTCGCGCGGCACGGGTTTGTTGGTGTAAAACTGTGCAATGAAGGCGGATAAAATCTCGGACGTGTCCTGATCCTTTTCGTGCCGCGGAAAATACGCACGGTTGCCAAAGTTTTGCCCGGCGCGGAAGAAAAATACCTGCATGCAGGATGCCCCGCCATCGCGGTAAAACGCGAAGACGTCGGCGCTGTCGAGCCCTTCGACGTTTACCGTCTGCTCGGCTTGTATCTGCGTCAGGGCGCGGATGCGGTCACGGTAATTGGCGGCGTCTTCAAAATCCAGATTATCGCTGGCCTGCTGCATTTTTGCGGCGAAGTCTTCTTGTATGGCGCGGCTGCGGCCTTCCAGAAACTGGCGGGCCATGTCGACTTGCTCGGCGTACTGGCGGTGCGTCACCTTGCCGACGCAGGGGGCGGTGCAGCGTTTGATCTGGTATTGCAAACACGGGCGCGTGCGCAGGGCAAAAATATGATCTGAACAATTGCGCAGTAAAAATGCCTTCTGCAGCACCGCCAGCGTTTCGTTCACCGCATAGCCGGATGCGAAGGGGCCAAAGAATTCTCCCTTGCGGTCGCGGGCGCCGCGGTGCTTGGTCACCTGCGGATAATCGTGGTCGCCCGTGATCAAAATATAGGGGAATGATTTATCGTCGCGCAGCAGAATGTTATAGCGCGGCTTCAGCTTTTTGATCAGGTTCGCTTCCAGCAGCAGCGCTTCGGCTTCGGTGTGCGTGGTTGTAAATTCCATGCTGGCTGTGGCCGCTATCATGCGCTGGATGCGCACGGATTGTTTTTGCGGCTGGGTATAGGCCGTCACCCGTTTTTTCAGGTGTTTTGCCTTACCGACATACAAATAATCGCCCGCCGCGTTCAGCATGCGGTATACACCGGGGCTGCCCGGCAGGGTTTTTACGCAGGCTTCAATGACCGCAACGCCTTGGCGTATGGGGGCGGGGGATGGCGCATCGCCTGTATGTTCGGGTATGTCGTTCATATTTTTACCGTGCTTAATATATAAGCCTTGGGTGCAAAAAAGGCATAGATAATAACGCTTTGAATCCGCAAGAATTTTTGCTTTTTTTGTTTTCCTGCCCCGTGGGTGTTAAAATAAAAACAGAGACTCGCCTATCCATCGCCGCCACGAAAGGGGTGCAAACATGGCTTCCTGTCCGGTTCGGTTATCGCTGTGGCGTGGTGTGGCGGGGTTCAGCCTGCTTGCGGCCGCTTTTTTGATTTACCCGCAATCTGCGGCGGCTTTTGTGGTATTGCTTCTGGGCTCCCTTTACTTCTTCAAGGGCTGTCCTGCCTGCTGGGTCAGCGGCTTTTTCGAGGCACGGCGGCAAAAACGCGATATGCAAGCCGCCAAAGACGCGAATACGCCCGCGGCACCTCCTGAAGAAAACGCCTGATTTATCAACCTATTCAAATCCTTGACGCTGCCCGCCAAAATCTTTAGCCTGTGCCCTGTCGCAGGTGTGGCGGAACGGTATACGCAACGGACTTAAAATCCGTGGGCCGCAAGGCCGTGTGGGTTCAAGTCCCACCACCTGCACCAAATACACCCCATCTTTTATATTTTTCATATTTTGACTTTGGTCATGGGAACCAAGGTCTTTGCCGAGCATTATCGTTTATATAGCCCAATATCATTTTTATTCATTTCATACTGGTCGGAGCCCCGCATGCATCACGATATCGTCCATGACTTCCCCGATCTGAAACAGGCACTGTTTGCGCTGAAGGCATCCGACGATCAGTTCAAGGGAATGTTCCAAAAATACGAAGCCATTTCAAACGGCCTCCGTCAAGCCCAAGGCGGGGCGGGCGTGATGTCCGAACAATATGTGACCGCCATGCGCCAGCAGCGCCAAAGCCTAAAGACCGATCTGTTTTTGATGCTGAAGATGAAACAGGCGACGGATGCTTCCTGCCGCCGCAAGGTTTTTGCCGCCCAATAATATTTAAAAAAACGTCCTCTCCCCATGCGCCCCTCCGGCCGCCGCCTGTCACCTGACGGGCGGCGTTCCTTATTGTGGCTGCTTTCATTTTCAGTGATTTGACAAAAATCAAGTCGCTGGCCGCCGCGCTTTGATACCTACAAGGCAGGATGCGGGAAAAATCCGCCGCCGATTCAAAGTTGCAGCCAAGGAGAAAGCGGCGTCATGAATACCCAAAAACCCGATTATAATGACGACATCGTGCGGCTGTTCACGATTGCGACCATGTTTTGGGGCATTGCCGGTTTTTTGGTGGGGGTGATTATTGCCCTGCAGCTGGCCTTCCCGCAGCTTAACTTCGAACCTTATCTGACATTTGGCCGCCTGCGCCCAGTGCATACATCGGCGGTGATTTTCGCTTTTGGCGGCAATGCGCTTTTTGCGACCAGTTATTTTGTGGTACAGCGCACCTGCCAGACGCGCCTTTGGGGCGATGCTTGGGCAAATTTCACGTTTTGGGGCTATCAGGCGTTTATTGTTATCGCCGCCCTTGGCTATCTTTCCGGCGTCACGCAGGGCAAAGAATACGCCGAGCCGGAATGGTACGCCGATTTGTGGCTGACGGTTGTCTGGGTCGCCTATTTCATTGTGTTTCTGATGACACTGACCAAACGCAAAGAGCCGCATATCTACGTCGCCAACTGGTTTTATATGGCCTTTATCGTGACGGTCGCCATTTTGCATCTGGTCAATAACGTATCGCTGCCGGTGGGCATGGATGTCAAAAGCTATTCGGTTTATGCCGGCGTTCAAAGCGCCATGATCCAGTGGTGGTACGGGCATAACGCGGTCGGCTTTTTCCTGACCGCCGGATTCCTGGGCATGATGTATTATTTTGGACCCAAGCAGGCCGGGCGTCCGGTTTA
>JBEIOU010000004.1:0-147700 GCA_040377425.1 Micavibrio sp.
GCTGATCGCACGCGGCGCGGATATTGAATTCAGAGATCACGAAAAACACCGCACACCCTTGCTGGCCGCCAGCGCGGGCAGCCGCCGTAACGACGCCGTCGCAATTTTATTGGCCGCCGGCGCAAACCCCAACGTGCGCGGTGACAACGGCGCAACGCCGCTGATGATGGCCGTTTTGATGAAAAACGCAGAGCTGCTCGACATGCTCATCCAGCATGGCGCGGCGCTGGATGATACGGGCTTCAAGGGTAAAACGCCGCTAATGTGGGCGGCGCATCTGGGCGCATCGGATATCGTCGATAAACTGCTCGCGGCGGGTGCCGATGCCGAAATGAAAATGCCCACCGGCATGGACGCCGCCGCCTTTGCCGTTAGCAATAACAAAATCCGTATCCAGAAAAACATTCACCAGCACATCGAAAACCGTAAAACAGCCAAGGTGGCATTCGATGCAGCCCTAAAGGCCGGCATGCCGCTGGATCATGACATCGCGCCCATACGCATGAGCACCCCGCGCAAACGCCGCACACAAAGCCAGCCACGGCGGCCGTAAACTCCGGCGCATCACAGCAAAGGCGTGCGTGCGCCGATTGCTTCAACGGTGCCACTGGATTCCGGCATGCGCGGGAATGACACTTTCTGGCTTTTACGTCACACCGGCGCAAGCCGGTGTCCAGTGGCTGCCTATCTGTACAGATACATCCCCCGCACAAAAGCCAGAATCTGGCATGCCGCACCTGCACATTTTTATTTTACACATTCCGAGTATAAGGCCTTGAAATCCATATCCTTTTATTGAAATAAAGTTGCCAAGGATATCAAAAACTTGACATTAAATTAGATATTTAGTAGTGTTTCTAATAATTTAAATACCTATTGTGGTAAGCAACTTCCTGATTTCAAAGGATATCGCCTATGAGCCAGCAAGGATCGCGTTTCAATCAGGCCGTCGCGGGCAACCGCAGTGAAACACCATCCACAAAACCACCCTCCGCCGCGCCCGCTTACACCAGCGAACAGCAGGCGCTTGGCATGGCTCTTTTGCTTGAAACATCGCAAAATTCTCCCGATAGCGGCAAAGTTGCCGACCTGATTGCACGCGGCGCGGGGCTTGAAATGCGCAATGCCCGCGACAGCACGCCATTGCTGCTGGCTTCGCGCGGTGGCTATGAATATATTGCGGATATGCTGATCCACGCAGGCGCGAATGTGAATGCGCGCGATAACGAAGGCAGCACGCCCCTCATCCTTGCCACCATCGCAGGCAGCGTGAAGACGGTGCGTAACCTCACAGATAAAAACGCCGATGCGAATGTGGTCGGCAAAGACCACGACCGCACCGCGCTGATGTGGGCGGCTGCGCTGGGCCGCCGCGAAATTGCGCAGCTGCTTATCCGCCGCGGTGCGGATGCGGAACAGCAAAATACCGCAGGCCAGACGGCCTACGACATTGCCCGCATGCATGAAAATTACAGCCTTGCCGAAGTACTCAAGGCTGGCGCGCAGCAGCACAAGGATGCGGATAACGCACGCCCCGCCGTGCAGACCCGCGCGACGTCTTACAAAGACATGCTCGGCAAAGTCTGATAGTTATTATTTTTACTGATCGCCCGGCTTCTTGCCGCTGAAAGGCTTTTTGAATTTCGGCTTGTCGAGGCCTTTGTCTTTATCATCCTGCATCTGCCCGACCTGCTGTTCCAGCTTGGCCAGTTTATCACGCAGGGCTTCAATCTCCGCCTTCGCCGCGGGCGAGAATTCGTCTTTCAGGCTGTTATCCGGCAACGGGCTTTGCTGGGGCGCGTTTTTCAGCTGCTGTATTTGCGCTTCGAAACGCGCTTGCTGCATATCCTTGATACGGGTTTTTACATCCGTCAACTCTTTGCCGACCAGATGCGCACGGCGTGAATAGGCAATATATTCGCCCGCACTCCACGCAGCGAAAGCCGTGCCCATACCGCCCAGCAATCCCCAATCCGCCACCAGCGCAACCGTACCAATGGCACCCCAGAACCCCAGATCGCCAATTTCGCCGCGCGCCTTGGTGGTCAGGCGGTCGTATTGATCTTGCAAACGTTTACGGTCTTTTTCGAGCGCCTTGATCGGGTCAGCAGCCACCTTGTCTGCCGCAGATGAATTGTCATTCTGCGCAGCATTTTTGTCATCGGGTGCGTTGTCATCATCTTTAGGGTGATGTGCCATGGGTATATGCCTTTTGTCTGAAACTGCGAATTTTATACACAAATTCCATAAGCGGGGCAAGGTATAAGTCTACCCCATATTCGCCGCTTATTTGGCGGCAGAAAATACCTTTTTAATCAACTCTGTGCTGCGCTTGGCGGGGTTTTGGCGAATGGCCGCCTCTTCCTGCGCGACGTAATAGAAAATGCCGTCGATGGCTTTTTGGGTCGCATACTGGCTCAGGTTCGTTTTGGCATCGGGCATAAATGGCATGGTCTTTTTGTACTGTCCCACAACGCTGTCATAGGCCTGCACAGCGCCCGCATCCGCCAGCGCCGATGTCACGACAGGCTGCATGGCGGTCAGCATTTCGGGGCTCATGTGTTTGCGCAGGTACTGGGTCGCGGCATCGTTGGGGCCAGACAAAATCTGTTTGGCGTCTTCAATGGTCATCTTTTTGATGGCGCTGATAAAAATATCTTTCGCCTTGGGCGCGGCGGCTTCGGCCGCTTTGTTCAGACGCGCTTGCAAGTCATCCGTCAGGGCCCCCATACCGACGGCCTTCAGCGCCCTATCCACCGGCAGCAATGCGGGCGGCAGCGGAATGCGGATTTTCGGATCCAGACTATAACCGCCTTCTTTCCCCACCTGCCCCACCACTTTCTGGCTGCTCAGCGTCAATGCCTCGCGCAGCGCCGCCTGTACGTCGGACTGGCTGAGTGCGGACAGCGTGGCGCTGTTCGTCGTGGTTTGCGTTTTTTGGCCAAGCAAGCTGCCCGCGATATCCCACAGGCTATTTTGCGCCGATGCGTTTGATACAGGTGCCATCACCATCGCCGAAGCCACCAGCGCGGCTGTAAAAACGTTTTTCATGTAGGTATCCTTTTGTCTAGCGGGCAGATAAAAACAGGGGCGTTTGCAGCCCCTGTTTTTTCTTATAAACGATACGGCGTCGAAATCGTTCAGGATTTTTTTGCCAGCCACGTTTCGGCCAGTCTTACCCAATACGCGGCACCGACGGGCAGAACCTCGTCGTTGAAATCGTAATGCGGGCTGTGTAGGCCGGGGTCATTATCCGTTTTACCTTGGCCAAGGATGATATACGCGCCCTTGCAGGCTTCAAGGAAGTAAGAGAAATCTTCGCCGCCCATCATGGGGGTGAATGGGAATACTTTGTTTTCGCCCACGACTTCTTTCGCCACATCCCGCGCGAAATCGGTTTCGGCGGGGGTATTGATGCAGGACGGGTATCCCTTGTTCCATTTAATGTCCACCTGTGCGCCATAGGTCTCGGCCACGGTTCTAACGACATGGCGGAATTTTTCTTCCATCAAGGCACGCAATTCAGGCTTCAGTGTACGTATCGTGCCACCGATTTCTGCTGTTTCAGGCAGCACGTTATGCGCCGATGTGCCTGCGTGGAATTTGCACACACTGACGACCACGCTGTCCGCGGGCGCTGTCACGCGGCTAACCAGATGCTGCAGCGCCGATACGATTTGCGAAGCACAAACAATCACGTCGATCGTGGTGTGCGGAAACGCGGCATGGCCGCCCTTGCCCACGATTTTGACATCAAAGCTATCCGTCGATGCCGATACAGCACCTTCGCAAATCGCCATGGTGCCTGCGGGCAGCCACGGCCAGTTGTGCATGCCATAGACGGCTTCGCACGGGAACTTGTCAAAGAACCCTTCGCGCACCATCACATCGCCGCCGCCACCACCTTCTTCGGCAGGTTGGAAAATCGCATAGACGATACCGTCAAAATCGCGCGTTTCGGCCAGATGTTTGGATGCCGCCAGCAGCATGCTGGTATGGCCATCATGGCCGCACGCGTGCATCTTGCCGGGCGTTTTGGAACTATGGGGCAAATTGGTTTCTTCGAAAATATTCAGCGCATCCATATCGGCACGCAGGCCGACGCCGCGCGTGGATGTGCCCTTCTTGCCGCGAATAACGCCCACCACAGCCGTCTTGGCCATGCCGCGGTGCACTTCGATGCCCCAGCTTTCCAGCAGGTTTGCGACGTAATCGGACGTCTTTACTTCTTCAAACGCCGTTTCGGGGTTCTGGTGTAGGTGGCGGCGCCAGTTGGTGAATTCCTTGTTCTGCTCTTGCAGTTTACCAAGTACGGTCATGATGCGTGTATCCCCTGTGTTGATTAGCGGAAGAATTTCTTGAGCCATTTGTTACGCGCCTGCTCCACACCCTTTTTCATGTCAGGTGTGTCGGGCGACCCGAAATCCCGCTTGGCCAGATGCCGGATTTCCTGCTCGAACATATTAAAGAAGCTGGACTTGGTGAAATCAAGCTCGATCTTTTCGCCTGTTTTGCGGTTTTCCAAAACGGGGTTTTGCAGGGTCTGCACCATCCAGCTGGCCACAACGGGCAACCCCTCCACGCCCAGATGAAACCAGTTGGCATCAGGCGGTGCGGTGGACTGGTCATTCTGGTTGACCGATTTTTTTTGCTGGGCAATCAAATCGGCAGGCGCATTAAACCGCCGCCAGCCGAGTTTTTCAGCCATTTTCTGCACAGGTTCGGTATGCATGCGCGCAACCAGGCGGTCTTCGGGCGGTTCCACCAGAAACGTGCGCAGTACCTGCATGGCCACCATGGCATCAAACAATCCGGGATAGCCATTCAGCACGATGCGGGTCGATCCGACTTCCTGCCATTTGATATGCTCGTCGCCGTCGCTATCGACCGTTTTATGCGGGTAACTGATGCTGGCGGCGACAATTTTGCCCTGCGAGTCTTCGATCAGAACGACAGAACCGTCTTCGATACGGTGTTTCAGCAGGTCAGCCTCTCGCTTGCGGACGTTCTGGTGCGCATTGAGGTCGTAGAAGTCGAGGATTTTCTGTTCATCCTCCGGCTTTGAAAACCGCACAAAATATTTTGCGGGTTTCTCGCCTGCGGGGGGCGCTGACGGCGGCGGCAGGTTATCGTTGCTCATCTTCGCGTGTCCTTTTGCATCGAAAACAAAATGTTTTCCGGTTCAGACACACACGCTCTTCGCTTTGGTCGCATTTCCGTTTCTGGAATACGCACTCGCCCCGGCAATTGGGGAATTGTATTTTAGATGCCTTGCGATCAGGCATTTTACCCAAATTCACCCCCAAAGGCCAGAGGGGGTTTAAATGCCCATTTTCCCTATTTACCCGATATGCAGCACGCTTTTGGGTCGGCCCCGGCTTCCTTGCGGTTCCACGGCGCACGGGCCAGCAACATGGCCATGCCGCACCATTCAGTCACCCCTGCCAATATCAGCCCCGCCCCGCAAAATGCCGGCACCGCATAGAACCACGGCGTTAAAAACGTCCCGAGCAGTGTGCCCAGCAGAATAAAACTGCCCGCCACAATACGCACCTGACGCTCCAGCGATATAACCTCGGTATTTTGCAGCGGTAGGCCGCAGGCGCCGCAATTTAAAATACCGCCATCAATCACATGTACGTTATCAAAACCGGCCACGTGGAAAGCCTGTGCCGCCTTGGCCGCACGCGCACCGGCGCGGCAGAGTATGTACAGCGGCACCGTGCCATCCAGCTTGTGCGCCTGCATAAACCCTTTCGCATCCAGCTGGTCGAGCGGTAAGTGTATATGCGGCTGCTTGAGGGCGCTGGCGCGGTGTTCGATATCCGTGCGCACATCAAGGATCACACAGGTATTGGCCTCTCTCAGCTGTTGCGGTGTTACTTTTTTTATATCGAACATCCTGTATTCCCCCGTTTCAGATTTATTGTTTACCTGCCGCGAACTGGTCATAGGCGCGCAGCGCATCGGCTGCGTACATCAGCGACGGACCGCCGCCCATATAAACCGCCATGCCCAAAACCTCGGCCACTTCCTGACGGCTTGCGCCCAGTTCGTGCAATGCCTTGGCGTGAAAGCCGATACAGCCGTCGCAGCGCGTCGATACGCCAATTGCAAGGGCGATATATTCTTTGGTTTTCTTATCAAGGGCGCCGTCTTTGGTCGCGGCCCCCGCCATGTCGTAAAACCCCTTGAGCGTATCGGGAATAGCTGGTTTCAGCTGACGGATATATTCAACGATATCGCCGGTGACGTTGTGATAGTCTTTTGCCATGATGGCCTCCTTGTGTGCGGTACCCGCCGCTTTTTATAATGACTCGGATGTTATTAATTGCGTATATTCTAATATTAGGATATACTAATATTAAAGTCAACAGGTAAAGCCATGCCAGCGCCAAAAAACACAACCATAAACGACATGAAGCAAAACGCAGACGAAGCGGCGGCTTTTCTCAAAAGCCTCGCCAATCCAAGCCGTTTGATGATTTTATGCCTTTTATGCGAAAACGAGATGTGTGTGACAGACATTCTGGCGCATCTGGAGATCAGCCAGACTGCCCTTTCCCAACATCTGGCCCGCCTGCGCACAGAGGGAATCGTCGATTTCAGGCGTGAACACCGGACGCTTTACTATTTCATCAAAAACCCGAATGTGGCATCCATGATGTCTGCCCTGCACAGCATTTACTGTGCCCCGCCCAAAAACAAAAAATAACAACAATATCAGTAGCCTTTTACGTGGCGACGATACCTCGATATTCCCATAAGCTTGAATGGGGTATTATTTGCGGTATATGTTGACATTTCAGGACGCTATGCGTAATTTCCCGTTGCCTTTCAGGCGCGCACGCAAAGACTTTTATGGGTGGTTGAACGATGAGTCAAAAATCGGACGAACTGGCCCGCAAAATACGCGACGCGCAGGAAAGACAGCGCCAGATGGCAGCCGGCGGCAACGACGGCAGCGATGAACCCGGCAAGGACGAAAAAGGCAAAGCCTTCCGTGCAGGGACAGATCTGGTGGCGGCGCTGGCCGTGGGTATCTTTCTGGGCTACTGGACGGATCGCTGGCTGGATACGAAACCGTGGGGCATCGTTTTCTTTGTCTTCGTCGGTTTTGCCGCAGGATTTTTGAATATCTACCGGTCGCAGACCGGACAAGACTACAAAGTCGGGTTCAAGCCGCCCACCGCCCCCAAAGGCGATACGGCAGACAACAAAACCGACACAACGGATTAAAAGAGGAAGCATCGCGTGGCCAGTCCGCTTGAGCAGTTTGTCATTAAGCCCCTCGTCCCGCTGAATATCGGCGGTTATGACGTTTCCTTCACACAGTCTTCGCTGTGGATGGCTTTTGCCGTGATCGCAGCCACCTTGCTGATGACCCTGAGCATGCGCAGCAAATCGCTGGTGCCCAACCGCTGGCAGAACGTCACCGAAATGCTGTACGAATTTGTCGCCGGCATGGTGCACGAAGCGCTCGGCCACGAAGGCCGCAAATACTTCGCCTTCGTCTTCTCGGTCTTCATGATCGTTTTGATGGGTAACATGCTGGGCATGATCCCCTATTCCTTCACCTACACCAGCCATATTGTTGTCACCGGTACGCTGGCGCTGCTGGTTTTCCTGACAGCGACGGCGATCGGCTTCATCCGTCATGGTCTCCATTTCTTTACGCTGTTCCTGCCCGCTGGCCTGCCCATCGTGCTGGCACCGCTGATTATCATGATCGAGGTTGTGTCTTACCTGTCACGTCCGATCAGCCTTTCCGTGCGTCTGTTTGCCAACATGGTGGCCGGTCACACGATGATGAAAGTATTCGCGGGTTTTTCCGTCATGATGGCGGCAAGCTCGGGTATCGGCCTTGTAGGTTCCGTACTGCCGCTGATGATCAACACGGCGCTGTTCGGCCTCGAAATCCTGATTGCCTTCATTCAGGCGTATGTTTTCGCGGTTCTGACCTGCATGTACCTGAAAGACGCGATTGAGCTGCACTAACAACAACACAATCAACAAAAACCAACTTAACTACTCATACAAAAAAGAAGGAAAACGACTATGGATCTCCAATCTGCAAAAATGATCGGCGCTGCTCTTGCTGTTCTGCCGCTCTTCGGTGTTGGTCTCGGCCTCGGTATGCTGTTCTCCAGCATCATCAACGCGATCGGCCGCAACCCGTCCGTTGCAGGTACGGTTAAAGGCGCTGGCCTGCTGTACTTCGCGCTGATCGAGGCAACCGGCCTGTTCGCTCTGCTGATCGCGCTGATCGTACTGCTGGGCTAATTCGCGGACCGAGAGGAAATAAGTCATGGCCACACGCCGACCGTTTACATCATCCCCCTTTGCCACACTGGCGCTGGCTGTCCTGCTGATGGCAGGCGCGCCCGCCTTGTCGTGGGCGGAAGATCGTACGGTCGGCGTGTCCGTTGACACTGCGGCAGAAGAAGTCGCCGCAGAAACCAACGCAGCTGAAGAAGGCGCCGCTCTGCCCCTGAAAGCTGCGACGGAAGAAGCCTTTGACGTGAACGTAGAGGCTGCGGCCGCTGCGCAACACGGCGAAGGTAAAAAATCCGGCCTGCCTCAGCTGGATCCTTCGACCTATCCCAGCCAGATTTTCTGGCTGCTCGTTTCCTTCGTGCTGCTGTATACCTTGATGTCCCGCGTGGCCCTGCCCCGCGTGACCGAAGTTCTGGATATGCGCCAGACGCAGCGCGACAATAACCTGAGCCGTGCCAGCCACCTGCAGGAAGACGCGGACAAAATCCGCCAGACACTGGAAGCAGCGATGGCATCGGCCCAAGCCGAAGCGCAAGCCGCCATGAATGCCCGCGAGCAGGAAAACGCCAAGAAACTGGCCGCCGAAAGCGCCCGTTTCCTGGAACATGCCCGCACCCGCATCCAGAACGCCGAACAAAATATCGCCAAGGCCAAAGAAGAAGCACTGCATTCCCTCGCCGATATTTCGGCTGAAGTGGCTGCGGACATCGTACAAAAAGTTTCCGGCGTTGCCGCAAACAAAAACGACGCCAAAAAAGTCGTCACCCAGCTGATGCAGGAAGGTTAAGAACATGGCTGCTGAACATTCCGGCCTTTTGGCTGATAGCAATTTCTGGGTTCTGCTGGCCGCCATCGGTTTTGCTGCGATTGTCTGGAAAAAAGGCCGCAAGCCGATCCTAGATATGCTGGATAGCCGTACCGCGCGCATCCGCGCCGAACTGGAAGAAGCCGAGCGCCTTCGCAACGAAGCGCAAGACCTGCTGTCTGAAACCCAGAAAAAGCACCGCGATGCCCTGCAAACCGCCCAAAAGATTTTGGACAACGCACAGAAAAATGCTGCGGCCCTCGAAGTTGACGCGCAGCGTAAACTCGAAGAAAGCCTGAAGCGCCGCGAAGAACAGCTTCTGGATCGTATCCAGCGTGCCGAAATCGCCGCCGTACAAGAACTGCGCGCACAGGCCGCTGATATCGCCACCCGCGCCGCTGAAATCATGCTGGAAGAAGCCCTCGCCAAACGGGGCGGCAAACTGGTTGACGAAGCCATCGACGAGCTACCCCAGCGCCTTAGCGCATAAAAGTCAGATAGAAATAAAAAAGGCTCCTCTAACCGGGAGCCTTTTTTTATGGTCCTACTTTTTCCAAAAGCCTAAATTAGCGGCCATTTTGTATGCGAGAGATTTATGCCGCGCCGTGCGGCTTGGGTGTCGTCATGCTGGTGGTCACGTTGGGTTTATTCAGCGTGCCTGCCGCAATCATACCCAGTGCAGCCTTGGCTCTCGGTGATATGATGTTGCCCAGTGTCTCATCGGCTTTTTTCTTTTCCAGCAATCGCGTTCTCGGCGGCCATGGGCGTCCTGCGTATAAATAAATATGGTCTGGCTTAAAAAACCAGACCATATTATCACATTTTGATATCAGCATGAATTGCAGAAATGCAAGGCGTTGTTTTATCAGTCAAAACCACCGCCGCTGAAGCCGCCGCCATCAAAGCCGCCGCCCCCGCCGCCGAAATCGGAAATGGAAATATCCGGCACCGAAATGTCGGGCACAGAAATATCCGGCACGCTGACCGAAATATCGGGCACAGATACATCCAGATTGCCGATGTTCGCCGCCGCATCGATACCAGACAGGCTGCCCGCATCAATACCCGCCGCGTCAATCGCCGCACCATTAAAGCTATCACCCACCGCGGATACGTCGGGCGTGGGGACATGGTGAATATCGCTCATCATAATAACCGCCATGAACATCAGCGGGTCGATACCGCCTGCGGGTGCGGCCGATGATGCGTTGCTGTTACTGCTGAAGTTATAATCACGCACCGATGCACTGGTCTGGCGCACCTGCGTCGCCTGTGTGCGCACGCCCTGCTGCATACCGGCAAAGCTGGTTTTGATCCCCTTCAGGTCAATCGTGATCTGCGTGCTGCCCGAACGGCTGGCCGCTTTGCGCAGCTTGGACATATGTTTGTCCAGCTTGCCGCCGGCCTGCTGTACGGTCTGTTTTGATTTCTGTGCCGCACTTTGCAGCTTGCGCAGGTTATCCAGCTTCGCGCGCTGTTCTACGATGAACACAGGGAATTTACCGCCCAGTTTCTTGGCGACTTTGTTAAAGAATTTTTCGTCATGGAAAGCGTTGACGACTTCTTTTTTCAAATTTTCGCGCAGCGTATGCTCGCTCAAGGCTTGCGCGGCGGTGCTGCGGACTTCTTTCAGTGTCGCTTCGGTGCTGGCGGCGGCGGCTGTCACCGTTGCCGCTTGTGCGCGGGTTGCCTGCAACTGCTCTTTGCTGCTGGCCAGATCTGCCTGCGTGGCGGGGATGTCAGCGCCCTGCTCCGCAAATGATTTAATCAGCGCACGGCCCTGACGGTAATGACCATCGGTCAGCCACGTCCACATATGCGCAAAGCCTTTTTTGGAAGAGAAGTAACCAATGCCTTCCGCATCCAGCTTCGGCTTACCCGCGTAGCGGTCTTCGGTTTGCGCGTTGAACGCATCGACGGGGTTCAACGTTCTGGACAGGGTTTTGATATTGCCCTGCAACGTGGCACTTTCGCCATCCAGCTTTTCATTTTCGTCATTCAGCTTTTTCAGCTTGCCGCGAATAGCATTTTCATCGCCATGCGTTGCGGTCAGGCTGTTCAGACGGATTTCGGCGGCACGGGCATTGGCTACGTTGGTTTTGTATTCTTCTTCGAAATCACGCAGGAATCCGGTCTGGTGCGACAGGGTCTTCAGCATCTCGCTGTTCATCGGGCGGATTTGCGCGGTGACAAATTTATCAAGCGCGCGGGTGTAAAGGTCATTGACCGTTTCGATATCGGAATTTGTATAGCTGATGGTGGTATCGAGTTCCTTCATCACGCGGGCGTTTTCGCCAAGGATTTCTTCGAACGTATTCTTAACGTCACGAACACTATGTCTGCTCATCAGGGGCCTTCCCTTTGGTTGTTTATCGTCTGTTTTTGATACATTCGGATATTAGCTTTTCCGCACTGCATCGTCAATTTTATGTTAATTTTTTATGCAAGATCAAAGGATTAGAGAAAACGGTGCATAAGCACCGCAAAAAGAAAAACTCAAAATTGCCCCATGCAATACCCGCGCGAAAACGGTAAATTGAAACCCCTGTTCACCCACCAAAGGTATCCAGAGATGCAAAACGCCGCCAAGCCCCTGCCGCCGACAAACGGACAAGACCCGCTGACCACGTTGCCGCTGAACGATGCGTATCATCTGGACGAAAATAAATCGGTCGAAGAATACCTCGCCCTGATCCCGTTTGACGATGCCGCCACGCTGCGCATCAAGGGCAAAACCCGCCAACTAATCGAAACCGTGCGCGACAACCGCCGCCGTTTTGGCGGTATCGATCGTTTCCTGAACGAATTCGGCCTGACCACGCGCGAAGGTATTGCCTTAATGTGTCTGGCCGAAGCCTTGCTGCGCATCCCCGACAACGAAACCGCCGATAAAATGATCCGCGATAAAATCGGGGGCGCGGAGTGGGATAAACATCTGGGCAAAACCGACAGCCTGTTCGTAAACGCATCGACGTGGGCGCTGATGCTGACCGGCAAAGTGATTGCGGATGTGGAGGAGGAAAAATCCCTCTCCGTCTCCGCCATCGCGGGCAAGCTGGTATCGCGCATGGGTGAACCCGTGGTACGTCAGGCCATGCTGCATGCCATGAAAATCATGGGGCAACAATTCGTGATGGGCCGCACCATCGGCGAAGCACTGCTGCGCGCCGAGGACGCCGAAAAAACCGGATACCGCCATTCGTACGACATGCTGGGCGAAGGCGCCCGCACGAGCGCCGATGCGCAGCGCTATTTCGACGCCTATGACAGCGCCATTCACGCGATTGGTAAAGCGGCTATGGGCCGTGGCTGCCTTGATTCACCCGGCCTGTCGGTGAAACTGTCGGCCCTGCACCCGCGGTACGAGTACGCAAACCGCAAAAATTGCGTGCCGGATCTGACCGAAAAATTGCTCAAGCTGGCGCAGAAATGTGCGCAGTATAACATTGGCCTGACCGTCGATGCCGAAGAAGCGCACCGCCTTGAAATTTCCCTCGAGATCATCGCGAATGTATTCCGCGACCCGTCGCTGAAAGGCTGGGAAGGTTTCGGCCTTGCCATTCAGGCATACCAAAAACGCTGCGGCCGCGTCATCGATATTCTGGCCGCGCTTTGCGAAGAAACCGGACAGCGCATGATGGTGCGTCTGGTCAAAGGCGCGTATTGGGATAGCGAAGTAAAATACGCGCAGATAAACGGCCTGCCCGGTTATCCGGTTTTCACCCGCAAAAACGCAACCGACGTATCGTATATCGCCAACGCCGCAAAAATGCTGGTACGCCGCAATGTGTTTTATCCTATGTTCGCCACGCACAACGCCTACACCGTCGCCGCGATTATGGAGCTGGCTGGCGCAGATCAAACAGGCTTCGAATTCCAACGCCTGCATGGTATGGGCGAGCCGCTCTATCACCAGATCACTGGACGCAGCGAAGGCAAATACCCATGCCGCGTTTACGCGCCCGTGGGCAGCCATCAGGACCTGCTACCTTATCTGGTGCGCCGCCTGCTGGAAAACGGTGCGAATACCAATTTCGTTAACCGCCTGCAAAACGACGCGGTGCCGATTGATGAAATGCTGCAAGACCCTGTCGCCTATATGCGCGCACAAACCAGCAAACCGCATCCGAAAATCCCGCTGCCCGATCACATGTTCGGCCCCAGCCGGAAAAATTCGCGCGGTATCGAATTTGCCAACAGCGCGGTCAGCGATGAGCTGCTGAAAAAGATCGCCGTGGAAGCGCAGAAAAACTGGACAGCCGCACCGGTCATCGGCGGGAACGTACGCAAAGGCGATGCACAAAATGTTACAGACCCCGCCGAAGTGTCACGCACTGTTGGCAACGTTGTGTTTGCCAGCAAAGAAGATTGCGCCGTTGCCCTGCACACCGCGCATGAAGCCTTTAACAGCTGGAACGTCACACCCGCCGCCACCCGCGCCGATGCCCTGTCGCGCATGGCGGATTTGATGGAAGAAAACATGGCAGAGCTGATGGCGCTTTGCGTCCGCGAAGCAGGCAAGACCCTGCCCGATGCGCTGGCCGAAGTGCGCGAAGCCGTCGATTTCTGCCGCTATTACGCCGCCGAAGGCCGCAAACATTTCGGTGCGCCCGAAGTACTTCCCGGCCCCACGGGTGAAAGCAATACATTGCAGCTGGAAGGCCGCGGTGTTTTCCTGTGCATCAGCCCATGGAATTTCCCGCTTGCTATCTTTATCGGCCAAGTTGCCGCCGCGCTAATGGCAGGCAATACCGTGATTGCGAAACCGGCGGAGCAAACATCGCTGATCGCGCAGCGTGCGGTCGATTTGATGTACAAGGCGGGCATTCCCAAAGAGGTGCTGACCTTCCTGCCCGCGACAGGCGAAACGGCCGGACAATATTTGATTAGCGATCCGCGCATTGCAGGCGTGGCCTTTACGGGCTCGACCGAAGTTGCGCAGATCATCAACCGCGCCCTTGCCGCACGCGACGGCGCGATTGTGCCGCTGATTGCCGAAACCGGCGGGCAGAACGCGATGATCGCGGATTCAACCGCCCTGCCCGAACAAATCGTCGATGATGTGATTACCAGTGCGTTCCGCTCGGCGGGGCAGCGATGCTCTGCCCTGCGCGTGCTGTTTGTGCAGGACGGTATCGCCGACAAAGTGATCGAGATGCTGGCCGGCGCGTGCCGCGAACTGACACTGGGCGACCCGCTGCACCTGTCGACAGACATCGGCCCCGTGATTGATAAATCCGCGCTTGAAATGCTGGACGCCCATGCAACGCGCATGGAAAGCGCAGGCAAAAAAGTCGCCGAAGTGCCGCTGCCTGCCCACATGGCACAGGGGTATTTCTTTGCCCCGCGCGCGTTTGAATTGCCCGATTTGTCTTCGTTGAAACGCGAAGTATTTGGCCCCATCCTGCATATCGTGCGGTTCAAAGGCGAAGATCTGGAATCTGTGATCAAACAGATCAACCAGACCGGATACGGCCTGACGTTCGGCGTGCACACGCGTATCGACCATACCATGGCCGACCTGTGCCGCCGCGTGCGTGCAGGTAACTGCTATGTCAACCGCAGCATGATTGGCGCCGTTGTAGGCGTGCAGCCTTTTGGCGGCCAAGGTATTTCGGGTACAGGCCCCAAGGCGGGCGGGCCGCATTACCTGCCCCGTTTTGCAACCGAACGCACGGTCACCATCAACACCACCGCATCTGGCGGCAATACCACGCTGGTATCGCTGAGCGAGGAATAAAAACCACGCATGCGCACCGCGCCATCCCTTTTCAGCAGCGATCTGTGGGCGGGCCGGACGGTTGGCCTGTTGGGCGGGTCGTTCAACCCTGCGCATGACGGCCACCGCTATATCAGCCTGATGGCGCTGAAACGTCTGGGGCTGGATGCGGTATGGTGGATGGTCAGCCCGCAAAATCCGCTGAAATCGACACAGGGCATGGCGCCGCTGGCCGAACGCCTGGCTAGCGCGCAGCGCGTCAGTAACCACCCCCAGATTGTCGTGACAGACATTGAACAATATCTGAATACCCGCTACACCGCCGACACGCTGGGTAAACTGCGCACGTATTTTCCGCGCACCCAATTTGTGTGGTTGATGGGCACGGACAATTTACGCCAAATCCACCGCTGGCAAGACTGGCACGCGATATTCGAGCGGACGGCTGTCTGCGTCCTCGACCGCCCGCCGCGCGGTAACAGTATCAAATCCTGTCCGGCGATGGAGCGTTACCGCCACCGTCTGATCCCCGAAAGTGCCGCAACAGATTTGAAAAACCGTGCCCTGCCGGCATGGACGATTCTGCATATTCCGCTGAACCATCTGTCGGCAACGGCCATCCGTGACGCACAAAAGGGCAAAACGGGCAAAAAATAGCGTTTTTTGCCCCTATTTCCCCCTGTTGCCCCGCGGCATGGTTTGGGGATATAATAAAAACAGTATTCACAACGGCGGATCGTATCGCTTGTATGTCCACTTCACCGTTTTAACACGCATATGACGCAAGGCGTTGAACGCGCGCTTGCGTTTTTTGTTTCAAGATAACCCCATGGAGGCGACCATCGCTACCACACCCAAAAAGCCGACGACCAAGAAACCAGCCGCGAAAAAGCCCGCCGCGAAAAAAGCTGCGAAGCCTGCGCTGAAAACCGTCAAAACCGCAGCACCTAAAAAAGCCGCCGCGCCGAAAAAAGCGGCAGCGCCCAAAAAAGCCGCTGCACCCGCCAAAGCCGTAAAACCGGCCGCACCGAAGACAGCCGCGCAAAAAGCCGCGCTGAAACCCGTTGCAGCCAACCCGGCCCCCGCGAAAGCCGGCAGCAGGATCAGCAAAGAAGTCGTCGCCCTGCACGACATGATCCTGAACGCCCTTGACCAAGACAAAGGCGACAACATCGTGTCGATCGACCTGAGCAACAAAACCGCGCTGGCCGATTACATGGTGATTGTCACCGGTACATCATCGCGTCACGTGGTCGGTATGGCCGAAAAGCTGAAAGACCGTTTGTCTAAACAAGGCATCCGCGCGCGTATCGAAGGCAAAAACACGGGCGATTGGGTGATTGTCGATGCGGGCGACGTCGTCGTGCATCTGTTCCGCGCTGAAGTCCGTACGTTCTATAACCTTGAAAAACTGTGGTCGACCGACTTTTCCACGACGGACTACACGCTTTATAAGTCGGTTTAACAAACCACCGTAGCGAACTGAAATGAAAATAAAAATCATCGCAGTGGGGAAGCTTAAAAACTCCCCCATGCGCGATCTTTGCGATGAATACCTGAAGCGCATGAGCTGGCAGGTCAAAATCGAAGAAATCGACACGCCCAAAGCGGCCACATCGGCGGCCGAAGCACCTTTGATTTTAAAACACATTCCGGAAAACGCTTTCGTAGTCGCGCTCGACGAACGCGGCCAAAGTTTCAGCAGTCCCGACTTCGCTGCCAAACTGGCCGGATGGCGCGAACAGGCGCCCGCAAACGAGATATATTTACTTATCGGCGGCGCGGATGGTTTCGATAAAACGGTGCGCGACAAAGCAAAGTTTTTGCTGTCTTTTGGCAAACAAACATGGCCACATATGCTGGTTCGGGTTATGCTGTTAGAGCAGATATATCGTGCCCAGCAAATCACTGCGGGGCATCCGTACCACAGGGCCTGAGATGCCGCGTTTAACCGCCGCACATACCTCCATCCTGATGCTTTTACTGGCGCTGCTGGCCATCCCTGCCGCATCCGTGCAGGCCGCGGACGGCAAGGCACGCCAAAAAGTCGAAGCCGCACTAAAAGAAAAGAAATCCGCACAGGCTGCGCTGTCCGAAAAGTCACGCCAGCTGGAAAGCGAAACGACAGCGCTTCAGAAAAAACTTATCAGCATGTCCACGGGCTTGCGCGACCTTGAAGAAGATCTGGCGCAAGGCAAAACGCGCCTTGCCGACCTGCAAAAAAAACGCAATGCGCTGTCCGATAAACTTTTTGCCGAACAGGACACCGTGGGCGGACTGGTGACAGCCGCGCAGCGGTTTAACCGCACATCTACGCCAACCCTGATTGCGCAATCCGACCCGCTGGAGGCCGCCCGCGCCGCCCGCGTCATGAAAACCATGATCCCCGCCCTGCATGCCAAATCATCTGCCCTGCGCGCTGAAATCGCGGCACTGGACAAGGTCGAACAAGATATCGCGCGCCAACAGGCCGCCCAAAAAGACGCCATGGCCAAGATTAACAGCGAAGAAGACAAGCTGAACGACCTGCTGGCGCAACGCCGTAAAGACCTCAAGCAAACCGAGGACGAGCGCAAGGCCAACGAAAGCGAAGTCGCGCAATTGGCACGCGAAGCCAAAAACCTTGAAGACCTTGTCGAGAAAATCGAAAAAATCGAAAAGCCCCGGGCCAAACCCGCGCAAGCCGCACAAACGGACACCGCCGCCGTATCCCCACGCACCGCGGGCGATCGTACGCCCCCGCCGACAGGCACCGTTCATTCCCCCGTGCCCGGCACCGTGCGCACGGCGTTTGGCGGCGTCGACGATCTGGGCGCGACCAGCAAAGGCATCACCTATCATGCCCGCAGCAACGCACGCGTGGTCACCCCGCTGTCGGGAACCGTTCGTTTTGCCGGACCGTTCCACAAATACAAGCATATCTTGATTATCGAGCATGCCGGCGGCTATCATAGCCTTATCGCCGGTTTGGGCCGCGTCGATACGGTTGTTGGCGCCAAACTGGCGGCTGGCGAACCTGTCGGCAGCGTTGACCAAAGCGACGCCGATCATCATCCCGTTTACTACGAACTTCGCCGCAACGGCACCCCCATCAATCCCCAGAAAATACTGGTCGCCCAACGCAAACAGGACAAGAGTTAAACCATGTCGACAAGAAAAAAACTGACCGCCGCCGCTAGTGCCCTTGCTATCACGATCGTTCTGTCGTCATCGCTTTCGGTGATGGCAGGTGACGGTGCGCGCACCGCCGCAGGCAAGACCGTGCCCACGAACACGTACCGCGCGCTCGACCTGTTCGGCGATGTGTTTGAACGTGTCCGTGCCGATTACGTCGACCCGATCGAAGACCGCAAGCTGCTGGAATACGCACTGCAAGGCATGCTTTCGAACCTCGACCCGCACTCTACATACATGACCGCCGAAGAAACCAAGGCGATGTCGGTACAGAACCGCGGTGAATTCGGCGGCCTTGGTATCGAAGTCACCATGGAAAACGGCGTGGTCAAAGTCGTATCCCCGATTGACGAAACCCCTGCTGCCCGTGCGGGCGTACAGGCGGGCGACCTGATTGTTGAAATCGACGGCCAGCAAGTGATGGGCCTGTCGCTGAACGATGCCGTTGATAAAATGCGCGGCCGCGTCGGCACACCGATCACCCTCACCATTATCCGCACCGGTGCATCGGAACCGCTTCGCCTGACGCTGACGCGCGATATTATCCAGATCCGCTCCGTCCGCTCACGGATTGAAAACGGCAATGTTGGCTATATCCGTATGTCTGCCTTCAACGCGCAAACCTTCACGGGTCTGCAAAAAGCGTTTCAGGATATCGACAAAGAAGCCGGCAACAAGCTGATCGGCTATGTCCTTGACCTGCGCAACAACCCGGGCGGTCTGCTGGATCAGGCGATTTCGGTATCGGATGCGTTCCTCGATAAAGGGGAAATCGTATCGACACGTGGCCGCAAGCCCGAAGATACCCGCCGCGATAATGCAACGCCTGGCGATCTGGCCAAGGGCCTGCCGGTGGTGGTGCTGATTAATGGCGGTTCCGCGTCGGCATCTGAAATCGTCGCGGGCGCCCTGCAAGACCACAAACGCGGTATTGTGATGGGCACGCAAAGCTTTGGTAAGGGATCGGTTCAAACGCTGCTCGATGTACCGGGCGGCGGTTCGATCAAACTGACCACGGCACGTTATTACACCCCGTCGGGTGCCTCCATTCAAGGTACGGGTATTACGCCCGATATCGTGGTTGAACGCGCAAAAATCGTCGAAGAGAAAAGTGCGTTTGGCGAAATTCACGAAGCCGATCTGAAAGGTTCGCTGAAAAACCCCAACGCGCAGCCGACAACGCCAGCCCCTGCACCGGCCGCGGTCCCCGATCCGACCCTGCAGCCCGAAGGCGCCAAACCTGAAGGCGAAGCACCCAAACAACCGGAAGCACAAAAACCAGCCGGCGATAAAACCACCGCCAAGCCCGAAGGCGAAGCGGCAAACGATTACCAGCTAATCCGCGCGGTAGACGTTTTGCAAGGTATCGCGCTGTATAAATCGACGGGCGCAGCAACACCTGCCGCCCCCGCCGTTCCGGCACCCGCAACCAAAACGCCCTGATAGCAGCAATGCAAAACGGCGACATGCCACATAAAGACGACGGCAAAGCGGGTGAGATCAAAACCCGTATGCCGCCGCTTTATAAAAAGCGTATCTGGCAAGCTCTTCTGCTTTACGTCATCCTGATGGGCGGCGTCGGGTACTGGCTGTATAAAAACGCAGATAAAACGATTCATGACTGGAACGCCCGCACCCCGCAGGCAATTGTCGCGCTGGCCGGCCAAAGTATTGACGCGGAACCCGAAGCAACCGACGATATCGTTACCACCCCGCAAGGCACGTCACTGGTGTTGCCCGGCGGCGCGACGGCGGATATCGCTATTATTCTGACGGATGCCGGATTATCTGACGGCGCGACACAAAAGGCGCTGGAGTCCCTGCCACAACCCGTTGCTGTGGCGTTTTCGCCCTATAGCCTGCGTCTGTCGGCATGGCTGGATCAAGCAAAGAGCGCAGGCCGAGAAACTTTTTTGCTGCTGCCGATGGAGCCGCTGAACTACCCCAAAGACGACCCCGGTCCGCAAGCGCTGCTGTCACGTAAAAGCGAGGCTGAAAACAGCGCCACGCTGACATCATTATTGACGCTGGCGGGCAAAGTGGACGGCGTGATGAACTTTATGGGTTCGCGCTTTCTGGGTGACCGCCCGAACATGATCCCGACGTTGCAAAAAATTCGCAAAAGCGGTTTGGTTTTTGTTGAAAACCCGTCGATGTCCGGTCTGCAATCCGCCGCCAGTTTTGCAGAGGAAACGGGCGTGGCGTATTTGTCAGCCGATGTACAAATTGATATGCAAACCAATCCGGCCAGCATTCGCCAGCAACTGTTCCAGCTGGAAAAGATCGCACAGGAAAAGGGGTTTGCCGTTGGCATCGCATCGCCCTATCCCGTCACGCTGGACGTGCTGCCGCAATGGGCAGAAAGTTTGCAGGGACGCGGTTTTAAACTGACAGCGCCCTCCGCGCTGGTTGGAAAACAGGCACAACATAAACCACAGGCGCCATGAGATGACCCAAAACCAGATTGACCGCGACGAAAACCTGTATCGCCCCTGCGTGGGGATTACACTGTTTAACAGCGCGGGTATGGTATTTGTGGGCGAACGTCTGGACAACCCCGGCGCATGGCAAATGCCCCAAGGCGGCATTGACGAAGGCGAAGATATCGACATCGCCGTGTTCCGCGAAATGGAAGAAGAAATCGGCACGCGCAATGCCCGCATTCTGGGTATGGTTGATGACTGGATTTACTACGACATCCCTGCCCGCACCGCGCAAAAACTATGGAACAACCGATATCGCGGGCAACGCCAGAAATGGGTTGCGCTGGAATTCACGGGCAATGACAGCGACATCCGGCTGGACGCTTTCACGCACCCCGAATTCGGGCAATGGAAATGGGTGCCCCTGACGGCGCTACTGGATTACGTGGCGCCGTTCAAACGCGATGTATATAGCCGCGTGATGCAGGAATTCGCCCCCTTCGCGCGTCACCTGAGCAAATAATTTTATAACCACGTCAGAGAACGGCCATGCCCATTATTCCCCTTGGCGATGACAACCATCACAGATCGAACCATTGGCTCAACTGGACATTTATTATCATCGGCATTGCCGTCATAGCCTACGCGGTGGCGGTCGATCGCAACTTTAGTCTGGCCGCGCTAGAACCGTGGATGCTTAACAGCAGCTTTGATTTAGGCTTTAATGCCGAAAGTATAAAACGTGTAGGGGCAAGCATTTTTATACACCAGAACCCTGCCCTGCTGGCGGTGTATCTGTATATGCTCTGGATGCTGGGCGATAACGTCGAGTACATCATGGGGCACTTCAGGTATCTGATTTTTTTCCTGCTGTCCGCCGTGATTGCATTGCTGGCGCAATACCACTGGCCGCTGGATGACGAAAACCTGCCGTTGGTCGGTTTTGGCGGCGCGGTTTTCGCGGTCATGGGCGCTTACATTGCTTGTTTCCCCAAGATCAAGGTTGATGTCCTTCATCTCAATACCAGCTTGTTCAACTTTTTTGTTGAAGGGGCGATCAGCGTCAAATGGCTGCCCGCCATTTATATGCTGCTATGTTTTGCCGCCGGCGTATGGTGGAACTACGACAAGATACCGCCCATCCTTGATTTTCTGTACTGGCCTGAAACGCGTGTATTCTTGATGCACTTTATTGCGTTCTGGACCGGGTATGTGTTTTACTTCTTTTTCCGTGATCGCAGCATCGTGATTGACCTGCCGCTCAGCAAACGCATGCTTGACCGCAGCGGCAAAGGCTATCACTGGGACCATCACTAAGCGGCCATCATAACGCACAAATAAAAACGGCTCCCCTGCGGGAGCCGTTTTTATTTGGTAAGGCGCTGATTACTTGTTCAGCGGCGACCACGCCGGGTCGGAGCCGTCTTGCGGCGTCGACAGGCGCTGTTCGTTATAGCCGGTCAGGTCAATGGTAAAAACCTGTGCGCTGCGGCCCTGACGGCGTGCGCCCGTGGGGCTTTCCTTGAAGTACGCAAGGACGCGGCCATTGGGCGACCATGTGGGGCCTTCCACGTGGTATGCGCGGGTGATCAGACGTTCGCCCGAACCATCCGGACGGATCACGCCGATATAGAATTCACCCTTCAGCATTTTGGTGAAGGCGATCAGGTCACCACGCGGCGACCATACGGGGTTGGCGTAGCGGCCATCACCGAAGGTGATACGTTTTGCCGCACCACCGCCTGCGCCCATGACATAGATCTGCTGCGTGCCGCCACGATCCGATTCAAACGCGACCTGCGAACCATCCGGCGAAAAGCTGGGGCTGGTGTTGATCGAGCTTTCGTTCGTCAGCTGACGCACAGCGCGGGAGCCGAGGTCGAGCGTGTAGATATCGCTGTTACCGTTTTTGGACAGCGACATGACAACGCGGCGGCCATCGGGCGAGAAACGCGGCGCGAAGGTCATGCCGGGGAAATCGCCCAGAACTTCCTGCTTGCCCGTATCGATGTTGTACACATACACACGCGGTTTGTTGTTGTAGTACGCCATGTAAGTGATTTTCTGTTCGGTCGGAGAGAAACGCGGGGTCAGTACCAGCGTGCGGCCATCGGTCAGGAAACGGTGGTTTTCACCGTCCTGGTCCATGATCGCCAGACGCTTCACACGCGCGTTTGCCGCGCCGCTTTCCGAGATATAAACGATGCGGCTGTCGAAATAACCATCTTCACCCGTGATGCGTTTATAGATCGCATCCGAAATGATATGCGCGATGCGGCGCCAGTTGGCGGGCGTCGTCATATAGGCGGTGCCGACCATCTGCTGCTGCGAGAACACATCCCACAGGCGGAATTCAACGCGGGTTTTGCCATCGGCGGTTTTGCTGAGAACGCCCGTCACCAATGCCTGCGCATTGATGGTGCGCCATTCGCCAAAACGCGGGCCTGCCTGCGCAGACGCGGAGTCCTGAATGAACGACTTCGGATCCAGTGTACGGAACAGACCCGACCGGTTCAGGTTCGCCGAAATGACCTGCACCATGCGACGGCCCATGTCGTTGTCTTCGGCCGACGTGCCCATGAAATCGGGGATGGCGATGGGCATGGGTTCTGCCTGACCGCGCGTCACGTCAATTCTTAGCTCGGCCTGTGCGGGCGCCGAAGCGAAAGCCGCGCCGGTCATCACAAGAGCCATCAGGAAAATAGCGTAAAATTTTTGCATCATAGACCTCTGAATGCGGGTTTGGTTTATTTAGAACATCTCGCGCGGATTAAAGTTCACTGTTGTATTCTTCCAGACATCATATTTATCAGGCGGCACCATAAAAGGCGAACACAAAGGACTGCGGACAGCCCGAAGGGCGCTATCCGCCGCCGCCCGGAAGAAGGTATCGCGGTTATAGCGCGCCATATCGACCACCCGCGCATCGCGCAGGGTACGGTCAGGGTTGATAACCATAAAAATCTCGACATTCAGATCTTCGGCGTCTTTCGCGCCCATGGGCACGTTCCAGCAGCGCTCCAGCTGGGCACGCAGGGCGTCTTCTTCGCGCATCGTCATCTTGGCGCCCAAGGGTGCCTGCGCCCCCTGTACCGGTGTCGCTTCGTTCAGGCCCATGTCGGGCTGGTCGTTAACCGGCTGCGACGGTGCGGGTTTGCTGTCGGCCAGATTTTTTAGAAGCGAATTGAAATCCTGCTGCTCTTTGGGCTTGGTTTCTTTTTTCGGCTCTTCTTTTTTGGGGGTCGGCTTTTTCTTGTCCGGCTTGGCGATGGGGTCGACTTCCGGCTTGGTTTCTTTTTTCGGCTCTTCTTTCTTTGGCGCGGGTTCCGGCTTTTTGGGTGCGGGCGGGGTCGGCTCTTTCGCCGCGTTCTTCGGCGCAGGTGGCGGCGGTTCTTCTTTTTTAGGCTCTTCTTTTTCCGGCTTCGGCGTTGGCGCGGCCACGTGAGTAGTTTCGGTCACTTTGCCGATTTCAACAAATTCGACCATGACAGGCGCCGGAATCTCCAGATCTTTCTTGAGCCAAGGCAGGCTGATCATCGTCACGATAACCACCGCAACGTGAAAGCCAGCCGATATGCCAAGTGAAGAGACGCGCATGCGCGCTACCGTTTCCTTTAAAGTTTACTTGCGACCCGAAGCGGGATCGGTGACCAGCGCGATTTTGGTGAAACCCAGACGGCTGACCGCCGCCATGACTTCCATAACCTTGCCGTAGTCGAGACCCTGATCTGCCTTGATGTAAATACGGCGTTCCGTCGTTTCAGCGGCGATGGCCTGCAGCATGCCAATCATACGGTCGGTTGTGACCTTCGTCTCGCCGATAAAAATATTGCCGGATTTATCAAGCGCGATTTCAAGCGGTGCGTTGTCTTCTTGTCCGATCGCTTTCGCATCCGCCTTGGGCAGTTCAATGCTGACACCCGCCGTCAACAGCGGCGCGGTAATCATAAAGATCACCAGCAGCACCAGCATCACGTCCACAAAGGGCGTTACGTTGATATCCGCCATCACACCATGTGCGCGGCGGCGGCGACGTCCGCCTCCGCCGCCCAGTTTCGCGCCCATTAACGTGCCCCTTGCTGTTCGAAGTGGCGGCCGAGGATGGCGCTGAACTCGGTCGAGAACGCATCCATGCGGTCGTTATAACGGTTAAGGTCGGTCGAGAATTTGTTATACGCCACAACCGCGGGAATAGCGGCGACAAGGCCGATCGCGGTTGCAAACAATGCCTCCGCAATACCGGGCGCCACAACGGCCAGGCTGGTGTTTTGCGAACCCGCGATGGCGGCGAAGCTGTTCATGATGCCCCATACCGTACCGAACAAACCCACGAACGGCGCGGTCGAACCAACCGTTGCCAGAAACGCCATATAACGCTCCAGCTGGCTGACCTCGCGGCCGATGGCTGTCATCATCGCGCGGTCGATACGCTGCTGCAGACCTGCACGCAGGTCACCGTCGAAATTGGCGGAATGATCAGCCGACAGTTTCCATTCGTTCATGCCCGCGCAGAAAATGCGGCCCATGGGGTCTGACGATTTCGCCTGCATTTTCTTGTAGAGTTTTTCGAGCGCCTCGCCCGACCAAAACGCCGTCTCGAACTTGCTGGCTTTGTGGTTGATGCTCTTGAATGTGATCCATTTGTCGAAAATGATCGCCCAGCTCCAGATCGACGATCCGGCAAGGATGAGCATGACCGATTTCACGATCAGATCGGCCTGAAGGAACAGCCCCCAGATCGACAAATCGTGATGAACGGTACCCGCGAGCTGCGTGGCCTGTACGGCGGTGGTCGGATCCATAATCCCCTCTTTAAACCTCTGATTTAAATATATCTCTAACGGCTTGCGGTAATCTAACAGCTTTTAGATTCTGATCAATACAGACCAGCGTGACTTTTATTTCACATATCATCAAATCATCCCTGTATATGTCCTGCTGCATGTCCATACTGGCCCCACCCAAACGGCTGATACGGGTTTTGACGACCAAAAGGTCATCCAGCTTGGCGGGGCTGCGGAAATTTATTTCCATGGCAACAACGGCGAAGGCGATGCCTTGTTCCCTGAAAAGCTGGGCATGTTCAAAACCGGCATCGCGCAGCATCTCGGTGCGCCCCCGCTCCGCGAAGCGGATATAGCTGGCGTGATACACAATGCCGCCGGCATCGGTATCTTCGTAATAAACGCGCACGGGAAGTTCGTGGTGGTTCGACATGTTTTTCGCTTCTTTTATTGATTTTTGACCGCCGCGGCGATTTTACCCAGTTTAGCCCGACTGTCGAGCGAATTGCAAACCGCCGCGCCGTAATTATATAATAGGCGCCAGAGAGGATCATCCATCTTGATCGCCCATTCCCTGCTGCTGCTTTTATTCCTGCTCACCATCGCCCATCTGGTCACGCTGAAGGTATGCAGCGTGAAAATCGACCACCGCGCCGCGCCTGTGTTTGTGAGCGTTTGGGTCTTACTCGGCCTTGCCGTCACGGCGCCTGCGTTTGAACCGCTGTGGCGGGATGGGTATACATTCATGCTGGCGCATCCGGTTTTGCTGGCGCTGTGCGTGGGCAAAGGCATCGCGCTTTATGCCCTGCTGGTAGTCAGTCAACAGCTTATGCAGATCAGCCTGTCGTCGCGGCATTACGTGACGCCGCTGGCGGTGGGGATATTGTCGGTCAGCAATGCGCTGCTGGGCGAGCAGCTATCGGCGGGGCAATGGGCGGCGGCGCTGGGGCTATGCGCCCTCGCCTGCGCATTTTTCTTCAAGGGGCATATGGCCGACCTCAGCCGGAAATCGCGTATTCATTACGCAATGCTGGTGGGCATTTCTGTGGCGCTGGGCACGCTGGACCACGGGCTGTTATCGGGCGGTGTGAACTGGTTTATGCTGCTGGGCATATCGCATGTTGTACTGCTGTTTTTATCGCTGGCGATGCTGCGCGGGCACCGCGATGTCCTAAAGACCGCCCTGTTTGCGACGCCGGCGATATTGGCGGGGCTAACCTATGCCGCGACAGAACTGGTAAAATTTTACCAGCAAGTCACCATCAACCCCGTGACCACGGTCATCACCGTGCAGGCATCAACCAAACCCGTCATCATGCTGCTGGCCGCATGGGTATGGAAAGAACGCACCGCGAAAGAGCAATTGGTATGGGGCGTGCTGGCGCTGCTGGTGATGTTGCCGTTATTTTTCTGAAGAAGACAGGCATATCGGTTTCCGCCCGCCTTCTATCCGGCTTTCAATAAGTCTAATGAAATTATTAAAAGGTAGAACACTACCCGCTTCCATAGCGTTTTCGGCGCACACCTCTTCCGGATTACGTTGAATACATGCCAGATAATCATCCGCTGCATTCAAGGAGGTAATGGGATTTTCCTTGAAAGTTGACTGATCTAATTTTCCGGCACGCGCCAAAATTCTATATACATCCATAGAAAATCGTTCATTCCGTGCCTGTATTTCATCCTCTGCCAACGGCGGCGCAATATCTCCCCACCCTGCACTGCCCATCATCAAGCCTTCAATAACCTCCGCCTCTCCTCGCTTGAACCACGGCCAGATCTCATCCCACAATTCATCGCAAGGGATCGGCTCTTGCGACAGCATCTCTTCAACACGAGGTTTGGCATCTTCCCATGTCTCAGCCCATACGGGCGATGTGACACTAAGGCATAAAAAGAAGGAAAATATTGCAGTCTTATACATTCACCATGCCTCGCTACTTTCTTTCCCGCCCGTCAGACTACAAAGAACCTATATAACTACATCAGCAGCGATAAAAAATTCAGCGCATGGCGATATGAACAATTGCCGCTTCAGGGAACTTCACAAGCATTAAACAGTGCGCAGGAAAACATGAGATAAGAAACCATACAAACCCAAATATATACCGGCACATATACGATCAAAAACACCAAAGATAAGAGATATCTCAACCCGCCCGATTTGTGGGATGCATATAACACGAGCGCGATTGGCGGAAGCATTGTTGCAAGCACTTGAATAATTAACTGCACACCACTGCTAAAAATATTAACATCAAGCGTTTCCCCAACTTGGAAGAAAACGACGAATAATAGCGTCATACATATTGGATAAAATACAACTAAGAACGTAACGAAGACGCGATTATCGATTAATCGATTTTTTTCAAATAACTTTTCACCCATACACAAAGACCTTAAAAAGATACAGCCTTAAACATCCCCATCCACCGGCAAATCCATTTGCAGCGCCATCTGGCGGTCTTTGGCATTGGCGGGGGGGGTAAGGCCGAGGTGTTTGTATCCGGCGTCCGAAATCATGCGGCCGCGCGGGGTGCGGATGATGAAACCGCATTGCATCAAATACGGCTCGACGACTTCTTCCAGCACGTCGCGCTGTTCGGACAAGGCAGCGGCGATGGTTTCAACACCTGCGGGGCCGCCCGCATAGTTTTCGGCGATGCACGACATATAGCGGCGGTCCATGCTGTCGAGGCCTTTGGCGTCGACTTCGAGGCGCAGCAGCGCGGCATCGGCAATTTTGGCATCAACAACTTTGACGTCCGCAACCAAGGCAAAATCGCGCACACGGCGTGTCAGGCGGCCGGCGATACGCGGCGTGCCGCGGCTGCGGCGGGCGATTTCGAACGCGCCCTCGTCCGTGATCTCCATGCCGTGGATTTTCGCGCCGCGCGATACAATTCCCGCCAATTCTTCGGGGTTATAAAATTCCAGACGCAGGGGAATGCCAAAACGCTCCCGCAGGGGGCGCGTAATCAAACCGCTGCGCGTGGTGGCAGCGACCAGCGTGAAAGGCGGCAAGTCGATACGCACACTGCGCGCCGCGGGGCCTTCGCCAATAATCAAATCCAGCTGACGGTCTTCCATGGCCGGATACAGAATTTCTTCGACGGCCGCATTCAAGCGGTGGATTTCGTCAATGAACAGCACATCGTTCGGTTGCAAGTTTGTCAAAATCGCCGCCAGATCGCCTGCGCGGGAAATCACAGGGCCGGACGTGGCGCGAAAACCAACGCCAAGTTCTTTGGATACAATCTGCGCCAGCGTCGTTTTACCAAGGCCGGGCGGGCCGAACAGCAGTACGTGGTCCAGCGCCTCCCCCCTCTTTTTCGCGGCATCAATAAAAATACGCAGGTTTTCGCGCGTTTTTTTCTGCCCGATGAACTCTTCAAGAGACAGGGGACGAATAGACGTTTCGCCGGCATCCATATCCGTATTGTATTCGCCCGATACGGCGCGCTGTGCGGTTACGTCTGCGGTCATGCGCTCAGCTCCTTCAGGCTTTCACGGATTAAATCGCCAAGAGCGATGGCATCGCCGCGATCGCGGATGACGTTGGCCACGGCACCGAAGGCTTCGGCACGGCCATAGCCCAGATTAATCAGCGCGGATACGGCATCGTTGCTAACGGTTTGCGGCACTTCGACGACGGCAGCAGACGCTTTCGCGCCTGTCGCAGCCTGCGCCTTGCCTGCTTTTTGCTGGGCAGCGGCGCCGAGGGCCATCTTGCCCGCCTTTTCTTTCAATTCGGTCACGATACGCAGCGCCAGTTTATCGCCCACGCCATCGGCACGGCGCAGCGCCGATTTATCGTGCGATGCGATCACCAGCGGCAATTGCTCGACCTGCACGGTACCCAGAATGCCCTGCGCCACCTTGGCGCCGACGCCCTGCACGGTGCACAAAATCTGGAACCAATCTTTTTCTGCCGCATCGGCAAAACCGTACAGCGTAATCTGGTCTTCGCGTACAATTGTTTCGATCAGCAGCGCAACCGGCGTACCACGCGCCGAGCCAATGCGCGACAATGTCCGGCTGGAGGCATAAACCAGATACCCAATACCGTTCACGTCGATAATTACGTAATTCATACCAACGCTGTCGATAACGCCTGTCAGTTTTGCAATCATCGCACGCCTCCCGACATAATACCGCCCAGCTTTTCGCGCGTGGCGCCGTGGTGGGCGTGGCAGATGGCGACGGCGAGCGCGTCGGCGGCGTCATGGCTGGCATCCACCCCCGGCAGCAATACGCGGATCATCGCCTGCACTTGTTCTTTTTCCGCATGTCCAGCGCCCACGACGGATTTTTTGACCAGATTGGCCGGATATTCCGCCACACGCAGCCCCGCTTTGGCCGGTGCCATCATGGCGACACCACGGGCAAGGCCGAGCTTGAGGGACGATGCGGGGTTTTTGCTCACAAATGTTTCCTCGATCGCCGCATGGGTGGGTTGCCACAGGGTGATCATTTTGACGAGTTCTTCGTAGATATGCGTCAGGCGGTCGGCGGTGTCGGCTTTGGTATCGGTCTTAATCACGCCGTGCGAGATATGCGACAGGCGGTTACCCGCCATATCCACAATGCCCCAGCCAGTGCGCTGCAATCCCGGATCTATGCCGAAAATTCTCACGGTCGCCTCCCCGGCGGTGATGTCCAGTCTCTGCGGCCCCAATGCCGCGTATCAAACCCGCCGCGCGGGTTTACGATGCCATCAGCTTTTCCATGATATCATCGCTGATGTCGAAATTGGCGAAAACGTTCTGCACGTCATCGCTGTCTTCCAGCGTTTCGATCATGGCCAGCATGTCTTCGGCCTGTTCAAAGCTGAGCGTAATCGTGTTCGATGGTTTCCAGATAACCTCGCCCGATGTCGGCGCGCCGAATTTTTGTTCCAGCGCTTCTTTCACCGAAAGGAAATCTTCGGGCTGGGTCGCGATCTCGTGCGTGCCATCGACGGTCTCGACGTTATCTGCGCCCGCTTCGACGGCGGCTTCGAACATCTGGTCAGCGCCTGCGACGGATGCCGGATAGATAATCTGGCCGATCTTGGCGAACATAAAGCTGACCGAGTTTGTCTCACCCAAGGCCCCGCCATTTTTGGCGAAGGCCGCGCGGACTTCGGCGGCGGTGCGGTTACGGTTGTCGGTCAATGCCTCCACAATCACGGCGACGCCGCCGGGGCCATATCCTTCGTAGCGGACTTCGTCGAAGTTGTTGGCATCCCCGCTGTTGGGGTTAGCAGATTCAATGGCGCGTTTAATGCGGTCATTGGGCATGTTGCCCGCACGGGCGGCCAGAATGGCGGCACGCAGGCGCGGGTTCATATCGGGGTTCGGCTGGCCCATTTTGGCCGCCACGGTGATCTCCCGCCCAAGTTTATTGAAAAGCTTGGCGCGTTTTTTGTCCTGGGCACCCTTACGGTGCATAATATTTTTAAACTGTGAATGGCCGGCCATCTGATTAGTCCCGTGGGTTTAAAGCTCTTTTAATCGCTTACCGTTATGATAGGTATAGTCACCTTTTGTTCTAGCATGCCGCGCGGGGTCAGAAAAGCGCGATTTCTCTTGAAATTAAAAGGTTTCAGGGCTAAATCAGGGATGTGCCATACCGCACAGTTTTATTCATAAAGTTATCATGGCTTATCAATTTAAAAACATGACGGTCCTGCTGGTCGAAAGCACCCGTGCCATGTCCGATCTCACCAAATCGATCTTGACCACTTTTGGCGTGACAGACATCCACACTGCATTCAGCACACAGGAAGGTTTTGACAAATACCGCAGCCTTCAGCCCGATCTGGTCATCATTGACTGGTTGCAGGAGCCTGATAACGGCCTCGATCTTACCCGCCGTATCCGCAGCGATGCGCAAAGCCCCAACCCCTTTACGCCCATTATCCTGATGACGGGCTATAGCCAGAAAAAACGCGTTCTGCAGGCGCGGGATTCCGGCATTACAGAATTTCTGGTCAAGCCCTTCACGGCCAAGGCTCTGTATCAGCGGATCGAACAGATTATTGAAATGCCCCGCTATTTCGTGGTGAGCGATAAATACTTTGGCCCTGATCGCCGTCGTAAACGGGATTCCAATTATAACGGCCCTGACCGCCGCGGTGACCGCCAGCCGGAACCTTTCACCGAACCCGAACGTATCAAAGCAACCCTATCCGCTGCCGAAAAGGCCCGCCAAATCCTGAAAAAACACGCACAGGAAACCGGCAAGAGCGAATAATCAGCTAATAAATTACTTAAGAAAAAGAGCACAAGTCACTATGTCACAAGATATTTTTGCAGAACAGCAGAAAGTCCGCCACGCTGAGCTGATCAGCCCGCCCAACCGCCTGAAAGAAAAAGTCGGCAGCGGCGGCATTGACGAAGGCGTTCTTTTAAAAGCGCAGGAACTGCTAGAGCGCAATACCATCAATTTCGAGCCGATTGCCACCATGCTGGTTGACCTGCTGGCCGAAGCCATCGCCGATGCCAAATCCGGCGCAACCGCAGGCGAAGAAGCCATCGAGGCGATGATCTACCCCGCCATGCAGCTGAAGGCGCAGGGCAGCATGTTTCACTACCCGCTTATTAGTGATATCAGCCACATATTGGTAAACTTTCTTGAAACGGTTGAAACCATGGACCGCGACGTTCTGGATATAGTCGTTGCGCACAAGATGTCCATTAACGCCGTTCTGGCCAGCCACCTGAAAGGCGACGGCGGCAAGACAGGTAAAGAGCTGCGCGAAGCCCTGATGGAAGCCTGTGGCCGTTTCTACCGCAACAACAAAAAGTAACAGGCGCCCCCTGCCCCTTGCATGCGCGCCCGCCAAGATACGGAACAAATACGCCATTAAAACACGCGCTTGTTCTATTTATCTCATTTAAAAAATCAGAAAAAATATAGACGCAAACAGCCTTAAGGGCGCGCCGAAGCGATGGCATCGGTCAGCGCCTGACGCTCCGCGAGGGCCTGCATCATGCCCTGCGGCGTTGTTTCGTAAGTCACAATCGCCATATCGCTGCTGCCCGGCACCGACACAAACACAAACCCCGCGGCAGAGGACTGATCGCCCCCCATACAGGCCGCTTCGGCGGTCTGCCAGCGCATGTCGCCACCATGCGTGGCATTGCCAACCTTCACGGCGAAATCACCGCCACAGCGGGATTTCAGGATATCGAGATACGATTGCGCGGATGTCGCCATATCGCCGCTGGGCTGCAGCGGCCAGCTTTGGGTGGCGGCCAGCACATCGCCCACCTGCCAACGCCATACATTAATACCGCCTGCATGCTCAGGCACCAGATCACCCAGATTAATCATATGCAAAACCTGCCGCGTCACCGGCACCACGGGCTTACGAGCGGCGGCAGATGCCTGCTGAACCTTGGGCGACATGGCAGCAACCGCGGCCACAGGCGCTGCGGGCTTGGCGGCGGCTTCTTCCTCTGACAGCATGCCGTCAAATGCGGGCGGCAGGTCGGCGGCCAGCGTTGCCTCGGGTTTATCAGACGATGACGATGGCGGCGGCGGCGACATGCCACGGGTCATCGGGCGCTCGGCGGGTACGCGCACGGCAATAGTCGGCGCGTTGGCTGTTCTGTCCGATGCCGTCCCCACGGCTGCACCGCCGATGGCGCCGGACGACGGCTGTATCTTGCCAGCCTGCACAGCGGTTTTGCGCAGGTAATCATTTTCAATCTGAAGGGCGCGTTCCTGACGCTCCAGCTTTTCCAGCTGTTCCAGTTCATCCTCGGCCGCTTCCAGATCGCTGCCGCGCAGGCGTGCCGCTACGGCCTGATTTTCAAGGCGCAGGCGGCGGTTTTCTTCCTGCAACCTCTGAATTTCTTCGGCAAGGCCGCTGCGGGCGGATTGTTCGCCGATTTTCAAATCACTGTTGCGTTCGATTTCTTCGGCCACAGCCAGACGCTGTTCCAGCATTTTGGCGGCATCTTCGGCCGTGGCAAGTTTTTGCGGGGCAAAGGTTTTACCACCCGCCGCCGCCGCCACGCATTCATCAAGCGTGGCCAGCGCCGCGCCCGCCCCCTTGAGCGAGAAGTGGAGCGTGTCGCCGTTAAATTCGGCGTCCATCACGTCCTTGGTGCGCATCATATCAAAAAATCGGTGTCTGCGCCCATTTGCGCGATCAACACTTCATTGGTGGCGGCAATCGCCATCATCATACGGCTGACAGGGCCGATCTGATATGTCACGTAATACTGCGCACCCGCGCTGATCGTCTTTTTGCCAAAATCAATTGCGACCGAATGCGCGCCTTTGCTATCGCTGGCAATCACCAGCGAATGCCCGTTCGCATAGCGGGTTTTCATGGAGCAATACGTCAGACCATTCGAGGATTTAATACCAATAGGCCCCACCGCCCATTCACCGGGCGCGGTATGGATCGCCTGCGCCTGTGCGGGCTGCACATACGCACCAGCCACGAACAACAAAAACGCCGTACCAAGGCACAGGCGTTTTTGCAGCTGGTTTAAAATCTTCCGCACGTCGGGGCCCCTCAGGCGTGTTACTGAATCACGACAGTCTGGAATTCGTCCTCGTCGCGCACGGCAGGCATAACACCCGTAGCGGGCATGACAGATGACGGTTCGGGCGACATGACGGTACGCTGCGTGTTGTTATTGGCGGCCGGATTATTTGCGGCAGGCGCAATCGGCGACAGGCCCGCAGAAGACGACAGCGTATACGACAGGTTGTCGCCCATCGATTTCACCTGTGCGGCGTCAGACGCATTGCCCGAATGCAGCAGCGCGGCGAATTCGGCACCGTTCTGTACAAAAACCATCGATGTTTCATAGCTATTGCCCGGCATTTTGCAGGACAGCGTGCCGTTTGCCACTATGCCCGCGGGCGTTTGTTCGCCCGGTGCCATTTGCACCGTCAGGTATTGGGGGCAATCGGCGCGGTAGCGTGCCACATAATCTTTGGTCATCGCCGCAAAAGACGCACCGCTTGCGGGTAACTGTTCGTACAGGCCGCTGATGCTGCCAACCGTCCAGCGGCGCGAGACTTCGCCACCGGCATGTTGTGCGGGCTGAAAATGCGCACCGCGCACGCCCGCCTGTTCCAGCAGGTTTTCAAGCGTCACGGCGCCGCTGCGTGCAGGTGCTGCTGCGGGGGCAACGCCGCGCAGTTTTGGCGCAGTGACCGCCGGCGCAACAGGTGCAACCGGCATTTCGGTGACAGGCGCAGGTACCGCTGTTGCCGTTGCACGCGACGGTGCAGCGGGCATAGCCGGGGCAACCACCGCGGGGGCGGCTTTTGCCGCGCCCTGCGGGCGGTGATGCTTCATGATACTCTCCAGAAACGCTTCGGCCTTGTTGTTGGTCGCGGTTTTCGCCTGAATAGGCTGGCGCATGTCGGCCGCCGCGGGCTTGGCCACCTTCGCAGGCGCACCTGCCGCAGGGGCAATATTCGCCAGCATGGCCGCTTCGACGGCTTCGGGTTTTACAGCCGGTACACGTTCGGCAAAGGATACTTCCATATCCGGTACAGGACGGAACATTTGCGCCGGACGTGCCGCCGCCAGTTTCGCCGCTTCACGTTCCTGCTTTTGCTTTTCAGCCGCGGCCGCAGCCAAGGCGGCCTGACGGTCCGCTTCCAGCTTGGCCATACGCTGCGCTTCGGCGGCTTTGCGCTCGGCTTCTGCTTTTGCCAGTTGCTGAGCTTTGGCTTCGCGTTCTTGTTCCAGCTTCGCCAGACGTTCTTGCTCGGCTTTTTTGTCAGCTTCGGCTTTGGCAACACGTGCCGCTTCTTCGGCGCGGCGCTCTTCTTCGATTTTGGCGATACGCAAGGCTTCGGCTTTGCGTTCCTGTTCCAGCTTCGCGATACGCTCCGCTTCGGCTTTACGCTCGGCTTCTACTTTTGCCAGACGCTCCAGCTCCGCTTGGCGTTCGGCTTCAAGCTTCGCCAGACGCTCGGCTTCGGCTTTGCGTTCTGCTTCGGCCTGCGCGATGCGTGCGGCTTCTGCTTTACGTTCTTCTTCCAGTTTTGCCAGACGTTCTTGTTCTGCCTTGCGGTCGGCTTCGATTTGGGCCAGTCGTGCGGCTTCTTCGGCGCGGCGCTCTTCTTCTAGTTTGGCGATGCGCAGGGCTTCGGCTTTACGTTCTTGCTCGATCTTGGCGAGACGCTCCGCTTCTGCCTGACGGTCAGCTTCCGCTTTTGCCAGTTTCTCGGCTTCCACGCGGCGCTCTTCTTCCAGCTTCGCAATACGCTCGGCCTCGGCTTTACGCTCGGCTTCTACTTTCGCCAGACGCTCGGCTTCGATTTTGCGCTCGGCTTCGGCCTGCGCGATACGGGCGGCTTCGGCTTTGCGCTCTTGCTCCATCTTCGCCAGACATTCTGCTTCAGCGCGGCGTTCGGCTTCGATCGCGGCCAGACGCAGCGCCTCGGCTTTACGTTCTTCTTCCAGTTTGGCGATACGCTCTGCTTCCGCTTTGCGGTCGGATTCCATTTTTGCCAGACGCTCGGCTTCGGCCTTGCGTTCGGTTTCGATGGCGGCAAGGCGTTCGGCTTCGGCTTTACGCTGTGCTTCGACCGCGCTCAGGCGGGCCTCCAGCTGTTTGTTTTCTTCAACCAGTTTCGGATCGATTTCGGGTGCTTTTGATTTTTCAGCAGCCAGTGCCATTTGCAGTTCTTGCGACTGACGGGATTTTGCATCCAGCTCTGCTTGCAACAGCGCGATTTGTTTCGCGGCTTCATCGGCTTTTGCACGTTGCTCTTGCTGGGTCTTCAGGCTGTCCTGCAATGCCTTGTTTGCGGTATCGGCTTCGGCCAGTTGCTGGCGCAGGGCGCCGCGTGCGGCATCGGCATCACTCAGCTGCGCTTCGAGGGCTTTTACCTTCGTCTCGCCTTCGCGTTTCGCCGTTTCGGCCGCAGGTTCAACCATGCTGTTGAACGCGAGCGCTTGATCCAGCTGTTTTTTCAGGCTGTCACGTTCGGCTTGAAGCGCATTCACGCTGGCCGTGAATGCCGCTTCGGTCTTGCTCAGATTTTCGGCAAGCTTGCGCGCCTCTTCTTCGCGGGCGGCATTCAGCTTGTTCATCTCGGCCTGTTTCAACGCCAGTTCCTGCGCCTGTTTTTGTGCCGCACGTGCGGTATCGGCTTCGGCAATGGCGACCAGTTTATCGACCGGGTCTTTTTTCGCGGCGGGCGCTTCGGCTGTTTTTACTTTTTTCGCAGCAGCTGCAGCGACTTCCGCAGCCGTGGCGGCGCGCGCGGATACTTTTTGTTCAAGCGCGGCGATTTCTTTTTGCAGACTATCGGCCTGCACCAACATCGATTCCTGACGGCGGCCGGATTCAGCCACTTGCTGGCGCGTCTCTTCGGTCGTTTGTTCGGCCAATACGGCGATTTCTTTTTCTTTCGTCGCCATATCGCGCTGCAATTTGGCGGCCTGGATTTTTTCCATTTCGCGGGCAGACATGCCGCCGCTTGTGGCGCTGTTCACACTGTTCACGTTGCTGACGTTAACGTTGATGGCCGATGCCGCATGACCGGTCACCGCCATGGATGCCAGCAGCTTACGCTCCGGCGGCATGGCCGCGGCGGGTGTCTGGTCTTGCGCAGATTTCGTATCGGTTTTGGGTTCGTTTGCAACAGGCGTTGCAGCAACCGCAGATGTCAGGGCTACGGCCGATGCGGGTGTAGATGCGGATACAGGCGCTTCCGGCGCGGCAGGCATGCCAGCTGCAGGTTCAATTGCCGCAGCGGCAACAGCGGCGACAGGCGCCGCTTCGACCGCGAACGTGTCAGCCGCGGCAAGTTGCATTTGCGGCTTGGGCGTTGGCAGCGTTACGGAATCTGCGGCTGATTTTTTTTTGCTGACCGCAGCGGTTTTGGCAGCGGTCGTTACATCGTCTTTCCAGACGATATCTTTTTCAGCATACGTTTTCGGCTGCTCCTTCGCCGCAGCGGTTTCGGTGCCGCCCTTCAGCTTTTGCAGGAAACCACGCAGCGGGGCAAATCCCTTGCCCTCTTCTTTCGGGGCGGCAGCGGTTTTTTCTTGGGCAGCGTCTTTCAGGCTGGCAACTTTTTTCGCCTGCGCTTTCGGCATGGCGGCCAGTTCGGCCTTGGCCATAGCATCCACTTCGGCCTGCGTCATGTGTGCGGGCGGCAGGTGTGCAGGCTCTTGCGGGCCGGCCAGCACATTCGCGCAGTTGACCAGCTTGACGTAGTTATTGTTGAATTTGGCAATCGCAAAACGCACGTCAATTGCAGACGTGGTCACGCGCAGCGTATCGCTTTTGGACAGCGTCGCATACAGCGCGTCATCTTCGCCGATTTGCAGCACCAGCGAACGCGCCGTGCTGGCTTCGCCCGTGAACTTGCGGGGTTCAAGCTTTTCGAGCGTCAGGGTGACTTCGTATTTTTTCCCGGCTTGAACATATCATCGAAGAATTCGATACCGAGAGATCCAAAACCATCCGGGCTGCGTGCGAAGGCCAGCGTGCTGGCCTGATCGAATTTGCCAACCATTGCGCAATACGGTGCGCCCTTGTCATTGACGGTGCCGACGTTCCACTGGTCTTTCGGTTTCAGCACACCCAGAATTTGTACGGCGGGTTGTACAGCTTGGGTCGCGGTTGCAGCAAGCATAAGCGCAGCCAGCGAAACACTCGTCAGGGCGTAGAAAGATGAACGGCGCATGCGTAATCCTTTTCGGTAGCCAGTCGTCGGAAATTTATTGTTTGTTAGGTGCCTCATCATAAGGATTCTTCGGCAATTTGCCAGCGATTTTTCGGAAAAAGATGCCCGTTTTCAGCCGCTTCGCCCTGTTTTGCCTTCAACTGGACGGCATATCCTTTTGTAAATATTATGAAAAAATTATTTTAACTGAAGTGGCCCAAAACACAAAAAAACACCATTGCCCCTGTCATCCGGCAAAGATGGCAACGTCTTGCACCCGCCGACTGTTCAAAAGCGCGGCGGGTGCAAGCACGGTCAAGGGTGTGAATGGGTGCCCTGTCAGATCACGTCAAACAGGTACAAAAGGACAATCACAGGAATGGGAAGCCCCAAAAGCCAAAGAACAATACCTTTCATGACAGCCTCCTTTCTGTGTTCAATGCGGCGTCTTGTTGTACCTACCGTTCAGCGGCGATTTCGTTCCCCTATTCCCTTTTTTGGTAAAATAACGTAATGATTTTAACATGAAAAAATCATTCAAAATTGGAACTTTTCTGATCGTTCTTGGCATCGCGGGTTTCTATGCCGCATCACCGTATATGGCCACAAAGCGCCTGTATGACGGGGTGATGCAGATGGACGCCGACGTGATCGAAAACCATGTCGATTTCCCGTCCCTGCGTGAATCGCTGAAGGAACAGGCCAATGCTTATCTGGCGATCAACATGCCGCGTGGCGAAGATGGCCGGACAGGTCTTTTCGGTGCCGCCGGATTGGTGATGATGCCAAAGATTGTCGAGGCGCTGGTGGACGCTTATGTCACCCCCGTCGGCATGCGGCAGGCGCTCGAACGGGCGATTGTGAAAGCCAGTCAGGCCGAAGGCAAAGAGCCGCGTCCATTGAAACGCGAAGATATTGATTACGCGTTTTTTGACAACCCCACGACATTCCGCGTCGAAGCGCGCGGCATGGTGTTTATCCTGCGCCTGAAAGACTGGCATTGGCAATTGGCCGAAGCCCGCATGCCGCCGGAAGTCTTTGCCCGCAAAAAAGCAGGCATGCCCGCCGCCCCCGCTATACCCGAAGCGACGCCCGCGCTGCCCTGAACCTAACGGTTAAATCTGCCGGGTGACGACTTTGCGAACTTTGGTGGTGTCGAGGGTTTTATGCTCGCCATCCGCCCCTTGAATGGAAAAGCCATTGCCGCGCCACAGGCCATCGGCCACGCGGGCATATACACGCATCGACAATGCTGCCGCCTGTTTGTCGGACGACAGCTTGAATGCTTTGCGGATATCGCCCAGTTTGCGCAGGTCATCCCCCGCCAGCTTCACACCCACATCACCCGTCAGGTAGGCAATACGCGATTTTTCACGCGCCATTTCAACGGCTTTAGATTTATCGAGGAACAGGTCGGGGCCGGACCATGCGCTGCCGTCATAAATCGCGGCGCCGCCCGCCACATCGTTTGCCACACCGTGCACGAAGTTGATGGCTTCTTTCAGGACGGCCTTCACACGGCGGTTCGGGCGTGCGCCCGCCTGCACGTTGAATTTCTCAGCCAGAGACAGACCACGGCCGAAATCTTCTTTGGGAAGTTTTGCGTTGTGCGCGGTCATGTGACGGTCTCCTGAAATGTAAAATGAAAAATTAGTCGATGTCTTCGTAGGCAACCTTGGGTGCGCCGTCTTTGCCGGCGTTCAGCTTATGCGCCAAAGATGCTTCGAGGAAGGCATCCAGATCACCATCCAGCACGCCCTGCGTATCGGATGTATCATAGCCGGTGCGCAGGTCTTTAACCATCTGGTACGGGTGCAGAACATAAGAGCGGATCTGATGGCCGAAACCGATTTCGGTTTTTTCGTCTTCACGCAGCTGTTTTTCGGCGTCACGCATCATCTGCTCGCGTTCGAACAGCTTGGCTTTCAGCATTTTCATCGCCTGATCACGGTTTTTGTGCTGCGAACGTTCATTCTGGCACGCCACCACAATACCGGTTGGGATATGCGTCAAGCGGACGGCGGAATCGGTTTTGTTCACGTGCTGCCCCCCCGCACCGCCGGAGCGATAGGTATCCACGCGCAGATCTTTGGCATCAATCGTGATTTCAATATCGTCGTCAATTACCGGCGTAACGGCAACAGAACAGAAGCTGGTATGACGGCGGGCGTTTGAATCGTACGGCGAAATACGCACCAGACGGTGCACACCCGATTCAGATTTCAGCCAGCCATAGGCATTGGGGCCGGAAATTTCCAGCGTGGCAGATTTAATGCCCGCGACTTCGGCGTCCTGTTTGTCGAGCAGCGCGAGTTTATACCCATGCTGTTCGGCCCAGCGCATATACATGCGGAAAATAATCCCCGCCCAGTCGGCCGCTTCGGTACCGCCCGCGCCGGAGTTGATTTGCAGATACGCATCGCTGCCGTCCATTTCACCGGACAGCAGGCTTTCCAGTTCGCGGCGTGCAACGTCTGATTTGATGGCGTACAAAGATTGTTCGGCTTCGGCCACCAACGCGGCGTCGCCTTCCATCTCGGCCAGTTCGATCATGCCCAGCTGGTCGGCAAGGTTGTTTTCGATGGCGCGCACGCCATCGATCTGGCTTTCAAGCTTGGTGCGTTCTTTCAGGAGTTTTTGCGCGCGGTCTTGGTTATCCCAAAGCTTGGGATCTTCCGCGAGCGCATTCAGTTCGGAGAGACGATGGACTGCACGATCCCAGTCAAAGATGCCTCCTCAGCAGATCGAGGGAGGATTTGATATCCTCCACCGCTGCTAAGACTTCGCTTTTCATGATAGCCTCCGTACGTGGCGCTGATCGGGCTTAGGCCGCGATCAGTTGCTGTTCTTCGACAGGGCCGCTGGCAATATGCGCAGCCATGTTGTGAATGAAGGACAACAGGTCTTCGCCCTCGCCCGTCATCAGCATACCATCGACATGCTCGGCAGAACCATTCCAGACGGCGCCGGCGGCGACGAGAATTTGATGCGAACGCTCGGGACCGGTCAGGGTGAAGCCCTTGGCCAGCTCGACTTTCGCCAGCAGTTCCACGGCGTCGCCCATGAATACAATCGGTTTGCCCGCCGTGACGAAGCTGGCAATGATGCGCTCCGCATGCGGGTTACCGCCCAGCTTTTGCACGCTGCGCGCACCGGCAGGTACGATCAGGGCGTCATAATCTGCGCCCAGCGTCTGGCCAATTTGCTGATCAACAGGGAAATACAGGCCCCAGCCATTGCTTTGGCTGTTCCAGCTATTCACAAGACCACTTTCCGTGCCGACGGTTTTGACAACTGCACCAGTCTTCAGCAGTTCGCGCTGAACGGTGGACATAACGGCTTCATCAACACCGTTAGAGACGAGGATAAGAACTTTACGGCCAGAAAGTTGGATATTCATGTGTGTAATACTCCCTTGTTTTTATTGCTTATTCTTGAACAAGCGGGATAGCGGCATAAAAGCGCGGCTTTTCAGATAGTTGGGAACATAGTGCGCCAGACCTGACAGAGTCAAGATTTTTCTTAACGCAGCGCCTTTTCCAAAGTAAACCACCTATTGACATAATCAAAGGGGGTGTTATTATACCTCAGCGTTTCAACCTACAGGGCAGCGATGCACACAAGCAAAAAACTTTTCGGGCTGTCCTTGCGCGATATCTTTAACAAGAACGCGCAGGCCGTCACGCAGCCCCACATAACGCCGCCCGCGCCGCCACCCACTCTGCCCGCCATGCGCGGCGGGCAAACAGATCCGGCAGGCATGGCGGCCCCCGCTGCTGCCCCAAGCGAACAGGAAGCTTTTTTCCGCGCCCTGCGTCTTGACGATGCAGATACGGTGACAAAAATACTGGCCGATCACCCCGCCGCCATTGACTGGCGCGAGGCAGGTAAAGCCGCCGACCAGACACCCGCCCATATCGCCGCACATCACAACAATTCGCGCTGCATCATGATTTTGCACAACCACGGCGCGGATTTAAATGCGCAGGACAAAGACGGCTGGACACCGCTGATCTTCGCCGCATCAACAGGCGCACACGAAGCGGTATGGATGCTGACCGAATGCAATGCCAAAACAGATATCGAGGATCACAGCGGCGATAACGCCCTGACCAAAGCCGTGAAGCGTTTCCGCAGCGACATCACACCCAAAGATTATGCGTCGCTGAAAACACTCGTCACAGCAGGATTAGATCCCGGGCAAAGAACATCCGCCGGCGACAGTGCCTTCGGGATTGCTAAAACTTTCAAGCGCGATGACGTTGTATTGGCATTAATCGAATTCAATGCAACGCGTATTGAGAACGAAGATATCAAAGCAGGCAAAACGCCTGCCATCCGTGTCATGAAACCGGCCCATATCAAAAAAAGAAACAGGCCGGATACATCCGGCCTGTCCTGATAACCGAAAACGGTATCCGGCATCAAAGCCCGGGTTTGGGAAGTGCCTTGAGCAGGTTGACGCGTTCTTCGGGAGTCATGGTATCCGCCAGTTGCAAAACCAGTTTTTGGCCATGCAATTGCAGTGCATCGACAGATTTGTACATATCGGCAAACGCTTGTTCCAGTTCTGCCTTATCATAGTTTTCCTGCGATAAAATATTACGCACGGCCATGCGGCGTTCGCGGATATCGTCACGCAGCGATTTCAGCTGCGGCAGGTCACCACGGATGGCTGTTTTGACCTTTTCCCGCGTTTCGGGTTTCAGCGCCTGCAAACCCTTGGCGGTATCCATCAAACGCTCGGCGCGTGTATTGGACGCCGCTGCGGGCTGCGCGCCCTGACGACCGAACACGATACCCGCCAAAAACACATTCGCCGTCACGGACAGGAATAATGCGGCATAGATCCAGAAAGTCTTTTTGCAAAGGGTGTCGGTCATGTCATTTCCTCCCACGCGATATCGCCATCAATAATTGAATAAATTACCATTTCGGTTTCGTCGGCGGCGGCCATGCCGGCCGTTTGTGTCTGGCCGATGTGCAGACCCAAAAGCCCCACAATCGCCACCACCGTGCAGCCAAAGGCCCAGGCCATGCGCATATCGGGCAGCAGCCCCGCCAGCCATGCCGTTATCCCGTGCGGCGCGGTGTCTGTGGCCGCAACCTTACGCTGGGGCATATGCGTGGCAACCTGCACGATGCGGCTATGCAGCCCCTCCGGCACGTCTTCGCGCAGCAGGCGGAAAGACTGCATCAGCGCGTCGTCTTTGTCCCTGTCTTTGTTATTGGTCATCTGTATCCTCCGTCTTGTCCGGTATAGCGTTAATCTTGGCCAAGGGTTTCCAGCATCGGTTTCAGCGCTTTTCGCGCCCGCACCAGAAGTCCTTCCAGTGCCTTGATGTGAACCCCCATGACGGCGGCGGCTTCGGCGTTGCTCATTTCATCCAGATAGCAAAGCGTAACCGCCATCCGCTGGCGTTCCGGCAAACTGCGGAGCATGGCGCGAAGGCGTTTTTTCTTTTCCGCCTCGGCGTAATCACTCTCCGTATTTGCCGTCATATCCTGTATATCGGGCGAGATGTCGCCACCCTGCGGCAAACGCGATTTTTTGCGCAAAAAATCGTAACAGCAGTTCACGACAATACGGTGCATCCATGTTGTCACCGCCGCTTCGCCCGCGCGCCATGTCGGGGCGTACATCCAGACGCGCATCATGGCGTCCTGCGCAACGTCCTGCGCATCGGTTGCGTTGTAAACCATGCCATAGGCAACGTTGTAGGCACGCTTCAGGTGGCGCTTCACCAAAACGTCGAATGCCCGCGCATCGCCTTCGGCAACCGCGGACATCAACGTATCGTCGGATGGATCATTGTTATTTTGCTGCTGTAGCAAGGCCATCCATCCGTACTTTCTTATTGATTATACTGTACACTGCCGTTGCGTGTTTTACCGCGGAAATTCGTACGAGACTTGGACAGCGTATTGGCTTCCTTGTCATACGCCGCATTGGATGATGCGTCGTAGGTATTGCCACTGCCGGTGGTAACAGACGTGTTTTTGCTGACGCCTGTTTCGGTTTTCTGCACATTGGTATCATAGCTGCCCGTATGGCCGCCGGATGTTGTATAGCTGCCGCTGCGCTGGCCGTCGGATGCCGTGCCGGTATAAGTCACCGATTTGCCGTTATTGCCCTCAACCGTGCTGGAATAGGTGCCGGCATTTTTGTCGTAGGTGGTGTTTTTATCGTATCCGGCCGCTTCGCCATTATTGCCTGTCACGTCTTTGCTTTTGGATACGCCATCACCTTTGGCATAGCTGCGTGCGGTATCGACGGTGGCGCCTTTGCCCGTTGACGTGCTGATATTTTTCTGGCGCTTCAGTCCCTCGCCGCGCACTTTGCTGCTGGTGGTATCGACGGTGCCGCTGCGGCCGCCGCCCGTGCTATAGCTGCCACTGCGGCTGCGTTCACGCGCATCGGCCTCGGTCACGGCCACGCTGCACAGAATGCCCAGCGCCATCAGGGCGCAAGCGGACGTAGCGATAAAACGGCGGCGAATGGTGAAACGGTGCGGCATGAAAATCTCCCTGCGGTCAAAGATACCCGTGTTTGGGCGGTTGATACAGATGATACAGCGCCCCCGCGCCAAACCCTGCGCAGATCGGACTGATTATTTTACACATATCATTCAATGAGATAGGCAATGAGATAGGCTAGAAAGCCAGAAATATGGAGCGGGCGACGGGATTCGAACCCGCGACATTCAGCTTGGGAAGCTGACGCTCTACCAGCTGAGCTACACCCGCATCCGGCAAAGATGGGATTGTTTTAGCGTATTTTGCACCTTTTGCAAGTTATTAATATTTATGTAAAAATTGTTTTATTGCCCGTTTGAAGAAAACATCTTTACAACCCGCCAAGCGAACAGATAAGAAAGACTATCCCGCCTTCCCGCTATTTAGGTTTATTTCATCCTTTTGAAAACAAACATAAAGTAACGGGGTGGCTTCTTATATAATCGTCAAGTCATGCTCTCAGTCTCAAGGAGATATTTCATGAAGTTGGTTCAACGTGCCCTTTGCCTGATGGGCGTCGTCATTCTCGCCGCCTGCTCGGGTGTTAGCAGCAACTCCACCGTTGAGGAGCTGAACAAGGCTCAAGCCGTTGGTTCACCCTTCACCAAAACCCTGGCTGCGGAATACCGCGATTACGCCAACCTGAAACAAGATAAATTCCTCGATCACGCCGATGCGCTGCACTTCGCACGCAAAGGTCTCGCGGCGGCAAGCGGCGTTGTTGTTATGCCCGAAACGCTGGACGATTGGGATCTGAGCGACAAAAATCTGGTCGAACTGGCGCAAGCCCGTGGCGAGCTGATTGACGCCCTCGAAAACGGTGGCCGCGAACTGGCCCCTGAAAAAGCTGGCGTAACCCAAGCGAAATTCGACTGCTGGGCCGAACAGCAAGAAGAAAACTGGAGCGCGGAAGTCCCCTGCAAGATCGCATTCGGCGAAGCGCTGAAAGATCTGCAAGCTGTTGTTGGCACGAAGCCCGCAATTGCTGACGCCTTCCCCGCCCCCGTCACCGAAATGACCAAAGGCGAACCGGTTGCCGTTGAACAGGCGATGTTCATCGTGTTCTTTGACTGGAACAAGTCCGACGTCACCTCCGGCGCGAATGACGTTCTGGATGCTGTTGCACAGGAAATCCGCAACCGCAAAGACGTGAACGGTCTGGTAATCGTTGGTCACACCGATACGTCAGGTGGCGTTGCGTACAACCAAAAACTGTCCCTGCGCCGTGCTGAAGCCGTCAAGGCTGGCCTGGTTGCCCGTGGTGTAGACGCAAGCAAGCTGCGCACCGAAGGCCGCGGTAAAACCGACCTGCTGGTACAAACGGCAGACGGTGTACGCGAACCGGCAAACCGCCGCGCGCAGATCACGCTCGAGTAATATCGGCGTTCTACCGAGCAAAGACTTGAAGAAAACCGGCCGGGCAACTGGCCGGTTTTCTTTTTCCCGCCTTTCGGGTATGATGCGTCAGGTTTTCACAGGCAGTTTCCATGTATTCAATCACCACGCACAACGTTACGGTTTCGGTCGAGCCCACATACCTCGACGGTGAATCCGCACCCGACAAAAACCTTTTTGTCTGGGCCTATACCGTCCGCATCGAAAACAACGGCAGCGAAACGTTGCAGCTGCGCACCCGTCACTGGAAGATCACAGATTCTATGGGTCGTACGCAGGAAGTCAAAGGCCCCGGCGTTGTGGGCGAACAGCCCGTGCTGAAACCGGGCGAAAGTTTTGAATACACCAGCGGCACGCCGCTTGGTACGCCCAGCGGCATCATGGCCGGCACCTATGCCATGGAAATGACCGACGGCACGCTGGTGGATGTTGACATCCCCGCCTTCTCACTCGACACGCCGGGCGTTCCCCGGCAGCTGCACTAAGGATCGAACACCGTGAGCTTCAAACCGGTCTTTTACATCAATGGTATCCTGCTGCTTATTCTTTCGGCGGCAATGTTCTTGCCCGTGATGGTTGACCTGTCGCATGGCAGCAGTGACTGGAAAGTCTTTGCCACATCGCAGCTGATTACCGGCTTCGTCGGCTTTTTAATGATATTTTCAAACCGCGAGCCGCAATTTCATCTCAGCCTTCGCCAGACATTTGTGTTGACGTCGATGAGCTGGGCGTTCATGACCGCCTTCGCCGCACTACCGTTTTGCCTGTCCGAAGTGGACCTGAGCTTCACCCGCGGATTTTTCGAAGCCATGTCGGGACTGACCACCACCGGCAGTACCGCCATTACAGGGCTGGATAACCTGCCCAAGGGTATTCTGCTGTGGCGTGCCATGCTGCAATGGATGGGGGGGATCGGCTTCCTGATTGTGGCGCTGGCTGTGTTGCCGCTTCTGCAGGTATCCGGTATGCAGATCTTTAAAACGCAGTCTTTTGGGGCCGACAAAGTATTGCCCAGCGCTCAGCAAATGGCCGTGTATATCCTTGTGGTCTATGCCCTGCTGACGCTGACCTGCGCCATTTTGCTGTTTGCGGCGGACATGTCACTGTTCGATGCGTTCTGCCACGCCATGACCACGCTGGCGACGGGCGGCTTTTCAACATATGACACGTCAATCGGACATTTCAAAAGCGCCACTATTGACTGGATCGTCATTGTGTTTATGTGGCTGGGTGCGCTGCCCTTCGTGCAGTATGTGCGTATGCTGAAAGGCAATAGCCGCGCATTGGTGGACGATGTGCAGGTACGCGCGTTTTTCTGCATGCTGTTTGCACTTGCCGCGGTTGTGGCATTTTACCTGATGTATACGGGCCAGCAGCATTTCTTTGATGCGGTGCGCAATTCGGTTTTCATGTTGACCACGCTGATGACCACCACAGGCTACGCCAATGGCGATTATACGCAATGGGGTGAACTGGTTATTGGGGTTGCGTTTGTTGCGATGTATCTGGGCGCGTGTTCCGGCTCGACCGCAGGCGGTGTGAAAATCTTCCGTTTGCAAATTTTGTGGGCCATGGTGCAGCAGCAGGTACGACGACTGATCATGCCGCACGGCGTATTTCAGGTGCACTATAACAAAAAGCTGGTGGAAATAGACGTTCTTGCTTCGGTAGCGGTATTCTTCTTTATTCACATCATGACGTCACTGGTGGTGACCATCCTGCTGCACATGGTGGGACTGGATTTCACAACGGCGGTATCCGGCGCGATTTCGGCGGTCAGTAACGTTGGCCCCGGCCTTGGCGCGGTCATTGGCCCTGCGGGCACCTTCGCCCCGCTGCCCGATGCGGCGATCTGGATTTTGTCCTTCGCTATGCTGCTGGGACGGGTTGAATTTTTGACGTTGTTCGTCCTGCTCGCGCCCCGTTTCTGGCGCGATTAAGCCGCTCTATCCGCAAAATATATATTATTTAAAGCCGAAGGTGTTTTGCACGGTCGTGCCGATGCCCTGCGCCAGATCGTTCACCAGCGTTTGCGTCAGGTCATAATACGCTTTGTCACGCTCCGCCAGCGTCATGCCACCTTTCACGGTGCGCTCACGCGTGGCCACCACATTGGCGCGGCCGACGATGATATCGGGGGCGGCTTCGTCCACCAGTTCAAAACGCAGCGCCACGCGGGCATCGAATTTTTCTTCAGGGTCACGCTGTACCATGCCGATAACGCCCTGCTCCTTGGGCAAAATAGTCTGACGCACGGATGCGTCATCGACGATCACACGCAGCACACGCGAACCACCGGCCGCTGAAATCTGCCGGCGCGCCAGTTCCTGCGCAGCCGCGGACGGCGTCATGCGGAACATATGCTCGACGTTTGGAGCGGCCATGGGCGCGTTGTAGCTGTTGAAAATTTCAATGCGCCCCGCATTCACCGTGACGGGCGCGGCAGCTTGATAGCTGATACCCGGCCATGCATTATCAATGTTCGACACGCATGCCGACAGCGCGATGGCCAGACACAGCGCAGGTACGGCCACCATCATACGCAGGGATTTTACCGGAAAAGATGCGGCGGCTTTTGTCATTGTTCTTTTTCCTCGTATACGTCGTTTAATTCGTTGTTGTTAAACAGGTATTCTTCGCTGCAGAACTCGCATTTGATGGACACATGTCCCTCTTTTTCGCAAATGTCTTCCAGCTCGGCCCGCGGAATGGTGCGCAGGATGCCCTCGACCTTCTCGCGCGAGCAGCGGCATTTAAACCGCAGATGCGTCGGAGAATAAATGCGCACGCCGTCTTCGTTAAACAGCCGGTACAGCACATCGGCGGAATGCAGCGCAGGCGACAGCAGCTCGCCATCGCGGCAGGTATCCAAAAGCATCACCGCGCGCGCCCAGTCGTCAATGGTGACGTCGTTCGGCACCTTCTTGCCCGCATCATCTTCCGGCATTTGCTGGATCATGATCGCGGCAGAACGCCACAGGTTATCTTGCGGATGCACTGCCAGCTTGAACGAGGTTTTAATCTGCTCCGACTGCGTCAGGTAGTGCTGCACGGCATCAACGATACTGTCGCCTTTCAGTTCCACAATGCCCTGATAGCGGTTTTCGGCTTGCCCCTGATCGACGGTAAAGGCAATGTAGCCCTTGCCCAGCAGATGGTAATAGCCGTTTTCGGAATCTTTTTTGCGTTTGGCGAGTTTTTTAACGCCCTGTTCGTCAAACCCGGCATAGGCGCGGATTTCGCCATGATGCGTCACATCGGCGACCAGCATGCGGATCGGGCCGTCGCCTTTGATTTGCAGGGTAAAGACGCCTTCGTATTTCAGCATGGCGCTCAGCAGCAGGCAAAGCGTGGCCACCTCGCTCAACAGCGCCGATACCGGCGGCGGGTAGTCGTGCTGCTGCATAATCTGCGCAAGCACATTGCCCATGCGCACCATACGGCCGCGCACGTTTGATTTTTCCAGGCGAAAAGGCTGGATGACGTTATCGTCCACCAGTCCGGATTGTTCTGTGCCGTCTTTTTTGATACGAATAGCCATAGCGTCCCTATAGTAGCATAGATGGTCGAAAATGGACAAAAAGCCACCAAAAGACCAGAAAAAAAAGCGTACTCCGCGTAAAATTACCCCGCGTTATTTGGAAAATGCGGCGCTTTACTATTTGCAGCGCTATGCCACGTCCACGGGCAACCTGCGGCGGGTGCTGGTGCGCAAGGTCGACCGGTCCTGCCTGTTCCATCAGGTACCGCCCGACGAGTTTTACCCCGTCATCGACGCCCTGCTCGCCCGCTACGAAAAAAGCGGCCTTTTGAACGATACTGTCTATGCCGAAGGGCGCGTGGCCAGCCTGCGCCGGCAGGGCAAATCAAAACAGGCGATTACCGGCAAGCTGAAAACCAAGGGGCTGGATGCCGGCACCATCGAAACGGCGCTGGGCACAATTGATGGTGATGCAGACCACGGCGACCTATCGCCCGAACTGGCCGCCGCCCTGAAACTGGCACGCAAACGCAAAATCGGGCGCTTTAACCCAAAGCCGGAAAGCGATCCGCTACTGCGCCGCAAACAGCAGCAGCGCGAAATGGGCGTCATGGCACGCGGCGGCTTCAGCTTTGACATCGCCCGTCAGGCACTGGAATTCAGCGACGACGATGCAGACGCCTATTCAGATTAAATGATTACTTGATCACTTTAAGATGCGCGACTTCCGGAACTTCGTTGTGCGGTTTTTTGTGCATCACGCGCGAGGCCGGAAACGTGACGCGCGCCGTGGTGCCCTTGCCTTTTTCGCTGATCAGCTGGAAACGGCCGCCGTGCAGCGTGACCAGTGAATCCACAATCGTCAGGCCAAGTCCCGTGCCGGCTTTCATGCCGCTGAAGGTCGTATCAACCTTGCCAAACGGCTGCATGGCTTTTTTGATTTCTTCGTCGGTCATGCCTATACCAGTATCGGTCACGTCGATAATCATCTCGCCCGTTGAATCTTCGACATGGGCGGTCACATCAACCTTGCCGCCTTCGGGCGTGAATTTAATGGCGTTGCCGATCAGATTCAGCATGATTTGCTTCACGCCCAATTCTTCGGCGATCATTTCGGGCAGTTCTTCGGGGATATGCATGTTGACATCCACGCCTGCCTGTTCAATCCGGCCCGACATGATAATCATGCACGACTTCAGCGCCTTGGGCAGGCGGAAGGTGGTCACCGCCAGCTCGCGGTTGCCGGTTTCGATTTTCGACACTTCCAGAATTTCGCTGATGACTTTCAGAAGGTAATTGCCGCTGTCGTAAATATCCTGCGCGTATTCTTTATACACATTGGTGCCCAGCGGCCCCATCACTTCGTCTTTGATAATCTCGGAAAAGCCAATCACGGCGTTTAGCGGCGTGCGCAGTTCGTGGCTCATATTCGCCAAAAACTCCATACGGGTGCGGCTGGAAATTTCGGCCTGCAGGCGGGCGTCGCGCATGGTGTCTTCGGCCTGCTTGCGTTCGGTCACATCCCAGATGCTACCTTCGAAATATTCAACGCTGCCGCGTTCGTTACGCACCACGCGGGCGTTTTCCATGATCCAGATACGCTTGCCGTCTTTGCGCTTCACTTCGGTTTCAATGCCCGAAATACGTCCTTCGAACAACAGTTTGTCGACAAACGCGCGGCGGTCTTCGGGGCGAACGTAAATCTGCGTGCCGATATCATGCACAAACGACACCATTTCTTCGGCTGTACGATATCCCAGAATTTCGGCTAGCGCGGGGTTCGCGCTGATGAAGCGTCCCTCCGGCGCGATCTGGTAGATACCACTGATGGAGTTTTCAAACATCCCGCGGAAACGCTGCTCCGCCTCGCGCATAGCCAATTCGGCGCGGCGGCGTTTTTCGATATCGGTAATAGTGCCGACGACACGGATACTTTTGTCTTCTGCCATACGCAGCATACTGAAGGCGATTTCAACAGGCTTGAACGCATCATTGCCCGTATTGATACGGGTTTCGATGCGGTACGCCTGACGCTCTCCGCGCACCAGTTCTTCGAACATTTCTTTTTGCGGCATCTGGTCTTTGAATTCCAGCATCAGGAACAGCGACTGCCCCAATGTTTCATCGACTTCCATATGCGTGATGCGTTTCCACGTTTCGTTCAGGAAGACAAGCTTTCCCGTTTCGTCCGTTTCAAAAATAACGTCAGACACAGAGTTGATGACGGCTTTATATTCCCGCTCGCTCTTGCGCAGGGCGTGGAACAGCTGGTCACGCTCCGAAATACGGCTTTGCAGTTCGGTGTGCGCCCCTTTCAGGTTGCGCGACATTTCGGCAATTTTCTGTTCCTGACGCTGGCGTTTTTCGGCATAGGCCGCCCAGATCAGTGTCAACGCAACCACCAGCAGCGCTGCCGCCCACGGTGAAGAACTCAGCACCTTCGCCACGCGCGACGGGCGCACATCCAGCTGCACATCCCAGAACTTACCGCCCATTTGCAGCGTGTCCGAAACCGCTTCGGTCGCAAAACCCACCACGCGGCCGCTTTCGTCCTGCATGCGCAGATCAAACAGCAATTGCCCCGTATCACGTTCCCGCATCGTAATGCGCGACAGGTCGTTCATATAGCTTTGCAGGCTGTCGGCGAACATTTTCTCGGGCGTTGTGACCGCCATGAAAACGCCGGAGCCGCCATTTTCTGTGCGCATTTTGACGATCACGGCAATCGGGTGCGCCTGATCGTTCGCCCGTTTCACAAACGCAGGCCATGATGTTTTGAACAGATAGCCGATCTGCCCGTATTCAAGATTGCGCGCCTGCTCCAAAAGCTCCAGATACCCGGGCCAGCCCAGCGCCGGATCATGCGCCTGATTACGCGTTTTGTTCTGAATGTCTTCCTGATACCAAACGCCGCTGTCGGTTGCCCACAAAATGGCATCCAGATCGGCGCCTTCGGTCAACAGCTGCTGCACGCTTTGCGCCACGCGCACGCCGTCTTGGCGGTCACCGCCCAGCGCTGCGTAAAACTGCGACAATGCATGCACTGTTTTTTCGCTGCGGCGCACAGATTCTTCGGCCATACGCACAATGTCGCGGCTGATGCGGCGCATGTCCTGCGCCTTCATATCGCCCACGGTGAAATGCAAAATAACGAAAACAACGGCGGCCAATACCAGACCGTTCATTAAAACAAACGAACGCGCCATGCTGACGCGCATGCCGCCGGACGGCGCGGCTGCGTCGTCGTCATGCAATTTCTGCTTCTTTGCGCCTGGCTGCTGCAAAGTAGAAACCCCTGTTTTTTCAAAGCCCCCCATAGGCCATCCGGTATTTATCCCCTGTCCGGCGGCTTTTGTCACCTTAAACGTGGCAAAATGAAGGGTATGCGAAGTGCATAACCCCATGATTAACCATTATGATTAATCATTTATTAAAATTAGATCAAATTAGCCAAAAATTCGCGATATTTCATAAAAAGAAACAAAGTTACCCGATTTTTTTGAACATAATTCCACTTTTTAGACTCGCGTTTTTCGTAAATTTCAATACACTCGTTCCTGTTCTCGCCGCAACAACAGCCTGAACAGGGTGTGTCTACGTTTTTGAAATCATTGCTGTATTCGCAAGAATACGGCACAGCCCAAGGTGCCCGGCACGATGGAAAACAAAAAACGCATATTCACTGTTCTATGTATCGATGGCGGCGGCGTGCGCGGGGTTATCCCTGCCCGCATTCTGCAGGAAATCGAAGAGCGCACCGGCAAACCGATTGCCGAGATGTTCGACATGGTCGGCGGCCCGTCCACCGGTGCCATCATCGCGGCCGGCCTGACCGTGCCCGACCCGCAGGACCCCACCAAGCCGCGCCACTCCGCGCTTGAAATCAAAAATTTCTATTATCAGCATACGCCCAAAATCTTCCCGGAAATGAAGTTCAAGGGCCTGCGCAAAATTTCCAGCAGCGTCATGTATGACCCGAAACCGCTGGAAGACGCGCTCGAAAGCAATTTCGGTGATGCGAAGATGAAAGACTCCCTGACGCATCTGATGATCCCCGCGACGGATATCAAAAACTTCCGCCCTGTATGGATCAATAGCTTCAAGGGACAAAAAGATACCTCCGAAGAAGGCTGGTCAACCATGACCATGAAAGACGCGATCCGTGCCAGCACGACCGCGCCCACCTACTTCCCGTCCAAATATTACAAAACCCAGCCGAACGAAGACATGCCAAACGTCACGCATCGCCATGCGCTGATCGACGGCGGTTTTTTCGCGGGCAACATGCTGCGCCGTATGCTGACGCAGGCCAAAAAACTTGCGCCGCCCGACGCCGAAATCGTCGTGGTACATGTGGGCACGGGCAATGTCGACCACAGCCTGTCGCCGGAGGAATTCAACAAACTGGGCCCCATCGGCCTTGTCAGTAAATCCAGCGGCAACCTGCTGATCTCCCTTGCGACCAGCATCAATGCCGAAGACATCGCCGATGACGTGCGCGACGAAATCGGCGACAGATTCGTCAGCTTCGATGGCATCATCAACCGCGATGCAGACCCGTCTGCGCCATCGGCCTCGCTCGACGATTCAAGTGCCGAAAACCTGAAATCGCTGGAGCGCTTTGCGGAGCGTATCATCAAAGATAACGGATCGGAAATCGACCGCCTGTGCAACATGCTGAAGCATCGCAGTTATGCCGAAGAACTGCACCGCGACAGCCTGGCCGCGCTGCAAACGCTGTCCGAAAAACTGGCGGAGCCGAAAACCGTTAAATCGCTGACCAAGCTGTACAAAAAAATCATCAGCTTCTCGACCGGTATCGACGACGGCAACAAACCGGAAGAAGGCGATGCAGAGCTGAAAGCCCTCGCCGGCCGCCTGACCGAAACGCACAAAAGCGACCTCGACCGTATTTACAATGTCATTCAGGACAAACTGGATTACCAGAGCAAGATCCTGAACAGCATCAAAGAAGCCGGCGACGACCTGACCAAGTTCGTGAAAAAGATCACGGGTATGGAACAGAAACCCGACAACGACAACCGCAAGTCGGATGCGCCCGATGCCAACGACAACAACAAACCACCCGCCAGCAGCCTAGACCAGCCCCCGCAAAAACGCAGCCGCGGCGGCCCCTTCTGGCCACGGTAACAAACAAAAAAAGCCCCCGATGTTTGGGGGCTTTTTTGTTACTCCTTGATCGGTGTTAAGCCTTCTTTTTCCATCAACGCCGCGGATAATTCATGCCCCTGCGCCGCTGCACGTGATAGCCATTTTGTGGCCCGCACTCGGTTTTGAGAAAAAATACCTTTTTCACCCTGCAAATACATCTTCGCCAACGCATATTGGGCAGCGGCATCTCCTTTTTCTGCTTCTAGCGCAGTTTCCGAAAACTCTCTTGCTACAAGGTTAGGACTGAAATCGGACATAACACAAAATTCCAGATGCTTATGCGCATTCCACCAGACCTGTGCTTCATCGGACGCCTTCTTCATGTCAGATGGCGAAAGGTTAGTCGCAACCCATTCTTCAGCTGTCATATCTGACGGCCTTTTTTTAGATGGATTGAAAATATTTTTAAGCCTTTTTTTAATTGAAACTTGGCGTGTCGGCTCTACGGCGCCCGCCATGATATATCGGTAATGCAACCGATGTACCTCGGTCCAGAAGTAGAATTGATAAGCATCCTTAATAAAATATTGTCGCAATAATGTTTGCTGCGCGCCAATTTCGTTTTGTGACGCCAGCTCAATCAAGCTTTCTTTTGGTGTGTTATAACGGACAACAGAATGATATCTATCAATCCCTGTCTTTATAATCTTTCCATTCGCATCATAATGAGCAGTCAAAAACCAAAGCCTATCATGATCCGAAAGCCACCCACTCTCTGGTAACAATATTTTGAATGCAGATACCTTGTTGTGCGCAGTCGACGTTCCGCAGAAATTTTTAACCCGCTGAAGACCAATAGACGATAGGCCCGTCTCGAAATCGGCAATATTCGATCCGGCAGGATAAAGATTGGCGAGGATATATTCTTTCCCTTCTGCCAGTACTTCTCGATCAAAAAGGTTTTCAAGCTTCGGTTTTGGCTTAAACATCCGCTTATCATAACACATCCGGCACCCACATAATGCCGCGGAGTGGATGCCCGTGCGTACAGCGGTATCCTGCCCCGCCGCCTTGTCATACGAAGTATCATAGATAATCGAGCGTGCGCTACAGCATGGCAGCGGAAACTCCGGATCAGGAAACGGCCCAACATAGTGCAAAGCATACGGCACAAAAAGAAAGACAAGACATAGCGCCAAATACTTAGACATACGCGGCAAAGTTTGCCGAGAGGAATATCTTTTTTTCCTCGCCTCTCTAAAAACGAAAAACAGCATCCGTATAAAAAAAACAATCGAAACAATATAGGAAGCTTTAATGATAAGACTATAGAGCCCGCTGGAGACCATCATGCAGCTGGCCTGTGCGGGATTGGAAAATAAAACAACACACAAAACAAAAAGACCGCAATAAATCCAGCCAGATTTCCGCATATGCCGCCGTGCCAAATGATTATATTTCTATAATGATCTTAAGATTATACCATAGAAACAGAAAAAGCCCCCGAGGATTTCACCAGGGGGGCTTTTGCATTACGCGGGTATGTCGGTGTATTAACCCACCGCCTGTTTGGCCGCCGCACCCGATAGTTCTGCGCAGGCTTTTTGGATGCGTTCGCAGGCTTTGGTCAGCGTGGGAATGTCGAGGGCGTAAGATACGCGGAAGCACGGCGACAGGCCGAATTCGGCGCCTTGGACGATGACCACGTTGTGCTTTTCCAGCAGGTATGCGGCGAAGTCGGTGTCGGTGGCAATTGTCTTGCCTTCGGGCGTTGTTTTGCCGATCACGCCGTCGCAGGATGCGAAGACGTAGAAGGCGCCTTCGGGCGCGGTGCAGCTGAGGCCATCTGCTTGGTTAAGCATCGCCACAACCAGATCACGGCGTTCCTGAAACTTCGCGCGCCAGTCTTTGAGGAAGGACTGATCACCCGTGAGCGCCGCCGCCGCCGCCGCCTGACTGATGGAGCTGGGGTTGGACGTGCTTTGGCCTTGGACTTTGCTCATGGCCTTGATGATGTCGATGGGGCCTGCGGCATAGCCGATGCGCCAGCCGGTCATGGCGTAGGCTTTGGATACGCCGTTTACGGTCAGGGTGCGTTCGTACAGTTCGGGCGTCACTTCCGCAATCGTTGCGAATTTGAAATCGTCATAGACCAGATGTTCGTAGATATCATCGGTCAGCACGTATACATGCGGATGCTTTTTCAGGACTTCGCCGAGTGCTTTGAGTTCAGCCGCGCTATAGGCCGCGCCCGTGGGGTTGCTGGGGGAGTTCAAAATCACCCATTTGGTTTTGGGCGTAATGGCCGCATCCAGTTTGGCGGGCGACATTTTGAATTTTTCGGCGGGCGTGGTTTGCACGATCACGGGCGTACCTTCGGCCAGCATCACCATGTCGGGGTACGACAGCCAGTACGGCGCCGCGATGACAACTTCGTCACCGGGGTTCAGCGTTGCCATGAAGGCGTTGTACAGCACCTGTTTGCCGCCCGTACCCACAATCACTTGGTCAGCCGTATAGGTCAGGTTGTTTTCGCGTTTGAATTTCTCAACGATGGCCTTGCGCAGCTCCACCGTGCCCGGTACGGGGGTGTATTTGGTTTTACCGGCGTCCATTGCTTTTTTTGCGGCGTCTTTGATGAAATCCGGCGTGTCGAAATCCGGCTCGCCGACCGAAAGGCCGATCACGTCTTTGCCTTCGGCTTTGAGTTCCTGCGCCTTCGCGGCCAGTGCCAGCGTGGCGGACGGCTTGATTTTGTCCAGTCGGGTGGCGATGAGTTTGCTCATGATATATCCCTCTTTCGTTTTTTATTTTATGCGTGAAGATCGATGTTGTTTTTGGCGAACCAGTCGCGGATACCGTGCAGCGACGGGTGCGTCAGGTTATTGTTCAGGTTGCGCCAGCAATACGGAATGAAATTCAGGTATTCGCTGCGTCCCTGCCCGTGGCCCAGACGTGCAAACAGGCCCAGGCATTTCACCGCCTGCGCCGTGCCGATGGTGGAATATTCGCCTTCGAACATTGTGCGGTCCTGAATGCCGGTATTGTCCATGAAACGCTTGAGCATTTCCTGTTCAAGCCCCGCGGGCAGATCCATGCGCACGTCTTGCAGCAGGAACACCAGATCGAATGCGGGCGATCCCATCATATTGCCGCGTGCATCGGTCATGTCCTGAAAATCGATGAGGCCGAGGGATTTAACCCCGCCACGCTCCGGCATGTAATACAGGTTCTGCGCGCCGTAATCGCCATGCAGCAGCACGTCGTCGAAATTATGCGCCGATGTGATGGCATCGTGGAACAGGCCGAGGAAGTCTTCACGCTCCCCCGCTGTCGCTTCGCGCTTCAAAACGTGGGGCATGTAATGCAGCAGGAATTGCTCAACCCGGAACAGCCAGTATTCGTCGGAATACGCAACGGATTCCGCGAGCGCCACGGCCGGATCGGCCTTCATTTTATGCACCAGCACGTCAACCGCGAGCGCGTAGAGTTTATCCACGCTTTCTTTTTTGTGGGTGATCAACTCGAAATAACGCTCATCGCCGAAATCTTCCATCAAAACCAAGCCAAGGGCGTGGTCGCAGGCGTAAACTTGCGGTACGGTCAACCCGATAGTGTGCAGCTTGCGCTGCATGGTTTCGAATACGGCGGTGTCTTCCAGCGGCGGACGTGCATCCATCAGCACCGCCGTCTTGCCGTCTTTGACGACGCGGAAGAAACGGCGCACAGACGCATCTGCACGCAGCGCAATCAGCGGTGCCCCCGCAAACTGGGTTTGGTCAACAAATCCGCGCATTTGCGCGCTGCGTGTTTCTTCGGTCATGGGCTCTTTCTTTTGGGGCTGCATGGTGCGCTCTCTCAAAGATTTTTAAAACGCATCAAAATATCATTTTTAAAGGGCATTTGACAGTCGGAACACGCGTTCCGCCGCCCCCGCCCTGCGGCCGTGATACTTGACCGTTTTGCGCATTTCACATAAAATAAACAATAGGGGAGTTGCGGCGTCATCCGCCGCAAACATGCAGGAATGTCAAATCATTTCAAAGGCATCTCGTTGCCCTTGCAAAAGGTCATCGATCTGGGGGAAATCGACCGCTGGCTACGGGGCGTGGCCGAAATTGTGCCCAGCCAACGCCGCCGCGAAACCCCGTCCGATGCCGCCCCGTCAGGCGGCACCAACGACTTCCACAGTCACAGCCTGCACTACGGCAACAGCCATTTGATTACACAGCGGGACATCGAACGCATGGTTGGTTTCCGTCAGGTGCTATCGTCGGCATCGCAGCACAATGTGCGGGTGGATATCGACAACCACGGCGGCGGCCATATGGAAGTCAGCTTTACGCCCGAAGAACCCTTTCGTGCCAGCCGCGTTTTTGGCGCATGTTACACCAACGTGCTGCCCGTTATTTTCACACGCCAACCCGCATCTGTCAGGACATAAGGCGCGATTGCCTTAGTCTTTCTTGTTTTTATCTTTGCTGATCTGTTTGCCCTGCGCCAGACGGTGAATGGCGTCCACGTGGCTTTGCGATGCCCTGCCCGGCTTGCTGACAACGCCGCGGGGTTCTGCTTCGCCAAAACCAAAGCCGCCATCGCTGCGGCCGCCCTTCAGGCTTTCCAGCACGGCAATGCCGAATTCGCCAGTTTGATCCGGCTCCACCTGCACTTTTTTGCCGCCAGACAGGCCGCGGGGCGTACCTGCGTGGTTGACGGCATGCGTCACGATACTTTGGATATGCGGCGCGACCAGCCCCAGCAGCAGTGTGTTGTCTTTTTCCAGCCACGAGAGCAGCAATCTTTGTGCCTTCAGGTGATTGCCACCAGATTTTTCAAGCGCATCGCGCACGCGGGACAAGGCGTATTCCTGACTCATGGCATTTCTCCTTATTCGGACTGCCCCAAGCATGGCACAGCCCGCGCGTTAAATCAAACCCGCCATTTCATTGAGGATTTTATGCACCCCGCGCACGCGGACACTCAAATCATCCCAGCTGCGCATAAAGACCATTTTTTGATCATCCGGACGGATTTTGGCCGTGCCCGTCTGTTTCTGGATATAGCCGACCAGTTTGGGCAGGTTAATCTTGCTGGTCGGGTGCAGCGACAAAACGGCGCCCTTGGGCCCCGCATCAATGCGGTCAACGCCCGCACTGCGGCACAGCTGCTTGATTTCCATCAGGTCCAGCAGGTTTTCGACATCGGTCGGCAGCGGGCCGAAACGGTCGATCAGCTCGGCCGCGAATGCCTCGATTTCCTGACGGCTGGCCAGCGATGCGGCGCGGCGGTAAATCGACAGGCGCAGGTTCAGGTCGGGAATATACCCCTCCGGTATCAGCACTGGCATACCCAGGTTGATCTGCGGCGACCAATGATCTTCAAATGCTTCTTCGGCGGTCATCTTCGCGCCTTCGCGGGCGGCGGCAACGGCTTCTTCCAGCATTTGCTGATACAGTTCCACCCCGATTTCCTTGATGTGGCCGGATTGCTCTTCGCCCAGCAGGTTACCTGCGCCGCGGATATCAAGGTCATGGCTGGCCAGTTGGAAACCCGCGCCCAGCGTATCCAATTGCTCGATCGCTTGCAGGCGCTGTTCGGCGGCTTTGGTCAATTTCTTGCCCGGCTCGAAGGTCAAATACGCGTAGGCACGCTGTTTAGAGCGGCCAATGCGGCCGCGCATCTGGTACAGCTGCGCCAGACCGAACATTTCCGATCTGTGAATGATCATCGTATTCGCGTTCGGAATGTCGAGGCCCGATTCAACAATCGTGGTTGATAGCAAAATATCATAGGCCCCTTCGTAGAAGGCCGTCATTTTATCTTCCAGCTCTTCCGCCGGCATCTGCCCGTGCGCGACGAGCAGTTTAAGCTCCGGCACCAGTTCTTTCAGCGCCTCTTCCAGATCTTTCAGATCTGCAATGCGCGGGCAGACATAGAACGATTGCCCGCCGCGGTAATGTTCGCGCATCAGCGCATCGCGGATCACCACGGGGTCATACGGTAGCACGAATGTTTTGACCGCCAGACGATCAAGCGGCGCGGTGGTAATCAGGCTCAGTTCGCGCACGCCCGTCAGCGCCATTTGCAAAGTACGCGGAATGGGCGTCGCCGTCAGCGTCAGTACGTGCACGTTGTCTTTGATGGCCTTCAGGCGTTCTTTTTGCTTCACGCCAAATTTCTGCTCTTCGTCGACGACCAGCAGGGCGAGGTTGTTGAATTTTACCTTGTCCGACAGCAGTGCATGCGTGCCGACGATGATATTGATCTCGCCACTTTCGACATCTGCCCGTACTTGGTCAGCCGACTTGCCGGATACGAAACGCGACAGCAAACCTGTTTTGATGGGAAAGCCCGTAAAGCGTTTGGAGAAACCCTGATAATGCTGACGCGCCAGCAGCGTGGTTGGTGCAATCACGGCCACCTGATACCCCGCCAGCGCGGCAGCGGCGGCGGCACGCATGGCGACTTCGGTCTTGCCAAAACCGACGTCACCGCACACGAGGCGATCCATAGCCTGATCCCGCGCCAGATCTTCCAGCACGTCTTCGATGGCGCGCTGCTGGTCTTCGGTTTCGGGGTACGGAAACCCCGCGGAGAATTTTTCGTAGGCGGCCTGATCGATATCAATCGGCTCCGTCTCGCGCAGCACGCGCTGCGCGGCGACTTTCAAAAGCGCGTCGGCCAGCGCCAGCAAATCGCGCTTCACCCGTGCGCGGCGGGCCTGCCATGCGGTACCGCCTAGCTTATCCAGTACCGCCCCCGCTTCCGCCGCGCCATAGCGCGACAGAACGTCAAGGTTTTCAACCGGCACAAACAGACGGTCGCCCCCCGCATAAATCAGCTTCAGGCAGTCATGCGGGATGCCGTCGATGACCACGGTTTCCAGTTTTTCAAACTGGCCGATACCGTGTTCTTCGTGCACGACATAGTCGCCTTCGTGCAGTTGGCTGATTTCGAAAACGAAGGCATCGCTCTTCTTTTTCTTGCGGGTCACGCGTGCAAGACGGTCGCCCAGCAAATCCTGTTCGGTCAAAACCGTCAGGCCTTTGCACTCAAACCCTTTGCCAAGCCCCAGCACGGCCATGCCGACTTCACGCGTGGGCGCATGCGGTGCGGTTAGCACCGCCTGCGGGGTGATATCTTTCAAACCTGTCATGCCATGCTGCTGCAAGATCAGTTTCAGGCGGTCTTTGGATCCTTCGCTGTAGGCGGCAATGATGACCTGCTGACGCTGCATACGCAGCAGCGATTCCAGATGGGATTTAATCTCGTCATACAATCCCGCACCGTTTTGCGCGCGCACATCGGCGAAATCCCTGCCCTTGCGTCCGCCGCCGTCGGCCTGCTGCGGCGCCGGCGCAAACGGCACCAGATCAAACACCGTATGCGCGCCCAGACGTTTATGCCATTCGGCATTGGGCAGATACATTTGATCGACCGGCACAGGGCGGTAAATGAGGCCCTGATTTTTCTGGTCTTTAGTATTTTTTGCTTCGGTACGTAAAATGGATATACGCGCCTGATACAGGTCATCCACCTGCTGCATGCGGTTGTCACGTGCGGTTTCGGCCTGATAATCGACCGTCACCAGCGCATCCGGCATATAATCAAAAAGCGTTTCCAGCTGGGTATAGTAAAACGGCAGCCAATGCTCCATCCCTGCATGTTTGCGGCCGGCGCTGACGGATTCATACAGCGCGTCCTCTTCGCGCACCGCGCCAAAAGTTTCGCGGTAACGGCTGCGGAATAGCGAGATAGCATCTTCGTTCAGCAAAACTTCGGATACCGGGAACAGGTCAAGCCCGCCGCGGTCTTCGGTCGTACGCTGGCTGAGCGCGTCAAACGCACGGATATGTTCGACATCATCGCCAAAGCAATCAAGTCGCAGCGGTTCAGCAGCGCCCGACGGAAAAATGTCGATGAGACCACCGCGCAGGGCAAATTCGCCCGCTTCGCGTACGGTTTCGGTGCGGTGGTATCCATTCGCCCCCAGAAAAGACAGTAGACGTCTTTGATCCAGCGTGCCGCCCTTGCGCACAGAAAAGCTCGCATCCTGCAACATCGCCCGCGGTGCCACGCGCTGCATTGCGCCGCCGACCGTCGTCAATACCACACAGGGCGTGCCGGACTTCAGCGACAGCAGGTGCGTCAGCGTACGCAGCCGCTGCCCCATCACATCGGATGTGGGCGATACGCGATCATACGGCAGGCAATCCCATGCGGGGAAACGCAGCAGTTCTACATCGGGCGCGAAAAAGCGGAGGCCTTCGGCGATGTCTTCAAACCGCGCATCGTCGGCGGCGATATGCAGCACCACGCCCTTGCGTTTGCGGGCCTCGGCGGCCAGAAAAACGGAATCGTATCCCTCCGGCACGCCAAACAGGGGGGTGCGCGTGGGGGACGTGTTACGGCTCACGGGGCTTTCGGTTTTCATCTGTGCCCTCTTGGTCTTTGCGGGCTTGATGTAGCATTACTGGGGGTAAAAAGCCAATAAAAGCTGGACGACGGGGTTATCTTCCGCCGGCGGCACAGGCTCCGCCCTGCTCACCCAGTTATAGATATCAGGGTCGCTGTTGACCAAAAAGCGGTCATATAGGGCCAGCCCCGCTTCGTCCATATCGCCCAGATGGGCGTCGGCAAAGCGGCCGAGCAGGATATCCATCTCGCGCGTGCCACGGTGCCAGCTACGGAAGATCAGCTTTTTCCGTATTATGGTTATATTGTCCTCTACGACAGTTTCGGGCATACTCGACCTGCTTTCATTCTTTAAGGGTGTCACAATATGGCCGTTTCAAATTTCATCAAGCAAAATTTCGTGCTGGTACTGGGCATCGCCCTGCCCGCGCTGTTGGTTGTAGGTTTTATGATTACGGCATCCATGCCGCAAAAGATGGGACCGAAACCGCAGTTTCCGGTGCTGTTCACCGCCTATGAATATTCAGGCAACAACGTGCCCTATAACATTGAATACATCGTCAAAGCCGATAAGCTTTATGCACGCCTGACGGCGCGGACGAATGAATATGGCGGATCGAAACGCGACCTGTACGTGTTTGATGCGCAAAAAGACAGCGTGACCAAAATCAACCCCGTGCTGCCCGATGATATCGGTGATGATAAACAGCGCGATGTACCCGTGGCCGATTTTGCGCAAAACGTTATCGATAAAGCCAGCAAATCGCCGGATGGATACACGCTCGAAAACGGTTCATACCGTTCGCGCGGTATTGTGGGCGAGCTATTCGGCGGCCGCAGCGGATATTACGAAAGCAGCCTGCGCCATGATAGCGGCTGGCGTTATAAAATACCGCAGCACGCAGGCAACTATAACTACGGCAACCTCGAATTCATCGGCTGGGTCAAACCCGCCGACGCGCAATAAGGATAGCTGGCATGACCACCAGACAGGACGCCCTGCAGGAAATCATCACCATCGCCCGCCTGAACAGCCTGACGGCGGCCGATATCGTGCAGGCGATGACCGATAAAAAAGAAGCCGCCGTGCAAGAAAGCGGCGGCATTCTGTCGCGCCTTTTCGGTTATATCGGCGGCATTCTGGTGTTTGCCGGTATTTGCATTTTTATTGGCCAGCTGTGGGATGATTTCAACGGCGCGACAAAAATTCTGGTGACGCTGGGCACAGGGTTTTGCGTCTATCTCTTCGCCCTTGCGGCCTGCGAGCATGAAAAATTCGACCGCGCTGCCACGCCGCTGTTTTTAATTGCCGCCCTTTTCCAGCCTATGGGTATTTTTGTGATGCTGGACGTGCTGTCACGCGGGGGCGATCCGCTGCACGGCGTTTTGTTCATGGCAGGCGTGATGTTTATTCAGCAGGGCATGACGTTCTGGGCGAAAAAACGTACCACACTGGCCTTCACGACCATTTTCTTCGGCGGTACATTTTTTGCCACGCTGATGGATATCTGGGATATTGATGCGGATCTGATTGCGCTTTGCCTTGGCACGTCGCTGATGTGCGTGTCATGGGCGCTCAGCCAATCGCCGCACCGGGCTATTTCGGCGTTCTGGTATTTCTTTGGCTCTATCTTTACCCTCTACGGATATGGCGACATGGTGGAGCGCACGCCGGTCGAGCCGACCTTCCTTGGCCTTGCCGCGTTCTTTATCTTCCTCAGCACCAAGGCGCGCAGCCGTACGCTGCTGCTGGTGGGTACGCTGGCGATGCTTTGCTACATCGGGTATTTCACGGGCAAACATTTTGGCGACAGTCTTGGCTGGCCGCTGATGCTGATTTTGGTCGGGGGCACATTTATCGGCCTCGGAGCTTTGGCGCTGCGGATTAATGCCAAATATATTCGCGGACAATCAGCGGCGTGAGCAATCGGCCCTACATCCTCGACCCGCTGTTCCAGTCCGTCAAAGCGGTACCGGGCGTTGGTCCCCGTATCATGAAGCTGCTGGAAAAGCTGACCGGCCCTGCCGTTGTGCATCTTTTGTGGCATTTGCCGTTTGGCGTGATCGACCGCCGCTATAGCCCGCCCTTACGCGATGCCCGTGCCGGACAGGTCGCCACGCTGGAAGTCACCGTGCAGGAGCATATCGAGCCATCCCGCCGCAGCCTGCCATACCGCGTAAAATGTACAGACGGTACCGGCGTGATTGATATTACGTTTTTCAACGCCCGCGGCGATTACCTGCAAAATACCCTCCCCGTCGGCGAAACCCGCGTGATCAGCGGCAAGCTGGAGCAATATGGCGGCTATCTGCAAATGCCGCACCCCGATTTTATCGTGCTGCCCGATGCACGCAGCACCATCCCGCCCATCGACCCTGTGTATCACCTGACGGCAGGCATCACGCAAAAGGTTTTGTATAAAATTATTCGTGGCGCCCTGTTTCGCGTGCCGGAGATGGAAGAATGGCTCGACCCCGCCTATCAGAAACGTGAACATTTCCCGTCGTGGCACGACGCCATCGCAGCCGTGCACAATCCCGCCGACGAAGCCGATCTGTCGCCCCAAAGCGCGCCGCGCCGCCGCCTTGCTTATGACGAAATGCTGGCCAACCAATTAACATTGTCACTGCTGCGCCTGCGCCAGAAAAAACAAAAGGGGCGTATTCTGGCCGGTGACGACGCGTTGTTTGACCGTGCGCTGAAAAGCCTGCCGTTTGCGCTGACGGGCGCGCAGGCCGCCGCCGTAGCCGAAATCCGCACCGACCTGCAAAGTCCGGACCGCATGCATCGCCTACTGCAGGGCGATGTAGGTAGCGGAAAAACCGCCGTGGGTTTTTTGGGCATGGTGCATGCCGTGGGCAGCGGATGCCAGGCCGCATTGATGGCGCCGACCGAAATCCTCGCCCGCCAGCACGAACATAAATTAAAACCGCTGGCCGAAAAAATCGGCCTGCATGTGGTCACCCTGACCGGTCGCGACAAAGGCAAAGCCCGCGCCGAGCTGCTGGCACAAATGGCTGATGGCCGCGCGCATATTATTATCGGCACGCATGCGCTGTTTCAGGACGACGTTGCATTCAAAGACCTCGGCTTTGTGATTATCGATGAACAGCACCGCTTTGGTGTACACCAGCGTTTGCAATTATCATCCAAGGGGTCGCAGACCGATGTGCTGGTCATGACGGCAACGCCCATTCCGCGCACCCTTACCCTGACGGTCTATGGCGACATGGATGTCAGCCGCTTGAACGAAAAACCCGCAGGCCGCCAGCCGATTGATACGCGCCTTGTGTCGAATGAACGCCTCGACGAAGTCATCGACGGCATCGGCCGTAAAATCAAAACGGGCGAACGCGTGTACTGGGTCTGCCCGCTGGTGGAGGAGTCGGAAAAGCTCGACCTTGCCGCCGCCGAAGAGCGTTTCCGTCATTTGCAGCAACACTTCGGCGACCGCGCCGGCCTGCTGCACGGGCGCATGAAGCCGACCGAAAAAGATGCCGTGATGGAGAAATTCTCCCGCGGGGATCTGGACCTTCTTGTATCGACGACCGTCATCGAGGTTGGCGTCGACGTCCCCGAAGCGACCGTGATGATTATCGAACACGCGGAGCGGTTCGGGCTGGCCCAGCTGCACCAGCTGCGCGGGCGTATCGGGCGCGGATCGGGCAAATCAACCTGTCTGCTGCTGTATGCCGCCAAATGCAGCGAAGTCGCCCGCGAACGCCTGGCTACCATCCGCGACAGCGAAGACGGTTTTTATATATCGGAACAAGACCTGAAACTGCGCGGCGCCGGTGAAATGCTGGGCACACGCCAAAGCGGCCTGCCCGAATTCCGCCTGACATCGCCTGAACATCATCAGGATTTGATCGCCACCGCCCATGACGATGCCCGCCTGATCTTGGACCGCGACCCCGAATTACTCTCCCCCCGCGGCAAAGCACTGCGCACGTTGCTATATTTATTTGAACGCGATACGGCGATTAAGTACCTGCGCTCGGGCTAAACCAGCCGTCACAACCGCGCAAGCCCGTTTCCGGCAACAGCGGCCGCGCCCAGCGACATACCTATAGATGGATTCCGGCCTGCGCCGGAATGACGGGCATATTTACGGCATGCGTGTTTCTTGAGGCAAGTGCCCTATACGCAGGGTGTCACACCGGCGAAAGCCGGTGTCCATCTGGCCGTTTGTATGCGGCAAGGCAGACTGGATTCCGGCATTCGCTGGAATGACAAAAGGCTTTAAGGGATGGAACCGCTTAAAGCCTTTGTTTGAATTCAAATATAAAATTCGTTAACGCGTTTGCGTATTCAAAGATAAAATCGCTTAACGCGCTTTCATTGCATACTGATGTACGGACTGCAGCAGCACATCGCTCACCAGATCAGGGCCGACGACTTTTTGGGTCACAGCGTCAAGGCGGTTTTTGATGGCTTCGACATCGACCACATTCCCGCGCATCATGACGCGGCCGCTGCCAAGGGCACCGTAAAGTTCACGCAGATAGGCATCCATCAGGCGGGGCTTGAATGAATTGACCTGATCGCGCTTGCCCATAGGACATTCCAGCGACACGGCAACACTGACTTGCTGGATCAAACCCTTTTCATTAATGACAGGCACAGACAGGGGCGTCAGATCGACGTAATCTTTTTCACCAGTCACAAGCTCTTTTTTGTCTTCGGATGCATATGCCCCCGAAACGGACACAGCCAAAAAGGCGCACATCAACAGGGCTATAAAAAATTTCACAAGAGATCCTCCGCACATCGGCACTAACCTATTGTCACATCAATAGGTTAACGCGGGGTAAAAGGAACAATTTTATCCTTTGTGCATCACACCAAATCAGGGAGTTGCGCGGATTTTCTCAAGGTATTCGCGCAAATCTTTTTTGATTTCAGGGGCCATGACATACAGCGCAATCACGTTGGGAATCGCCATGGCAAAGAAAAGCGCATCCGTCAGATCGATAAGATGCGTCAAATTTGCCGCCGCGCCAATGATGATAAACAGGCAATAAAATACTTTAAACGCCAGCACTTTGGACGGGCTGCGGCCTGCAATGTATGTGAACCCCTTTTCGCCCAGATAATACCAGGCAATCATGGTCGAATACGCAAACAGAAACACCGTCAGACCAAGCCAATAGATCGTCCAGCTGCCCACCGTTTCAAACGCGCGCGCCGTCAGCGCGATCCCTTCGATGCCTTTGCCGCCTTCGTATACCCCCGTCACCGCGATGACCAGCGCGGTCATGGTACAGATGACAACCGTATCAATAAACGGGTTGAGCATCGAAATAATGCCCTGCGCGATATGCGAGTCAGATTTCACCGCCGAGTGGGTAATAGGCGCAGAGCCGATCCCCGCCTCGTTCGAGAAAACGGCGCGGCGTACACCTGCCACCATCGCGCCGATAATACCGCCCACCGCCGCATCCGGCGCAAAGGCACCGCGCACAATGCTGGCCAGCGCATCCGGAATTGCCGCGTAATTACCCGCTATCACGACAATGCAAATACCGATATAAAGCGTCGCCATGGTGGGGAAGATTTTTTCAGATACTTTGGCGATGCTATTGATGCCGCCAATAATCACGGCCCCGACCATAACCGCCAGCACAACGCCGAACATCCAGCCCTTATCGGCAAAAAAGCTGCCTTCGCCCGCCACGCGCATGAACATTTGATATGTCTGGTTGGATTGGAACATATTGCCCCCGCCAACAGCGCCGCCAATGCAGCAGACCGCAAAGAAAATTGCCATCAGCTTTCCAAGACGCGGCAGGCCACGGTCTTTGAACCCGCGGGCGATGTAGTACATCGGGCCGCCCGAAACCTCGCCATCATCGGCAATCTGGCGGTATTTAACCCCCAGCGCACATTCAAGGAATTTGGTATTCATCCCCAAAAACCCCATCAGGATCATCCAGACTGTTGCGCCGGGACCACCCATAGAAATCGCAACCGCAACCCCCGCGATATTTCCAAGACCGACCGTGGCCGATAGGCTAGTGGATAACGCCTGCCAGTTCGAAATCTGCCCCTGACGCTCGCTGGATTGATATTTACCGCCCAGCAGCTGGCACGACAGACGCAAGAGGCGGAAATTGGGAAATCCAAAATAAGCCGACGAAAAAACACCGATTGCCATCAACCAGAGAATAATCATCGGGATATCCTGCCCCATGACCGTCACTGGCGTAAAAATAAAGCCGATGGCGGCATCGGCCAACGGCTTCACGGCGCGGTCAATTTGTTGGTCAATCGTCAAAGGAACCGGAGGCACTGCGACATCCGCCCATGCAGGCATAGCAAAAGCCACGAGCAGCACGATCGAAGCCAGAATACGGATATACATGGGAATTCCCCCCGCAAAACGCGGACAAAAGATGTGAATAAACTTGAATACATCAAAGTATAAACAAACAAAAAAAGGATGGGAAGCCCCTATGTGTATGTTATTATTCAGGAGTTTTTGAACAGGCACCCGCCCCTTTTGAACAGGACCCTGCCCGTATGGCCATGCTGAAATTCGATATCAAGAACAAGACCCATATCTATCAGCTGATCGCCGGCATTACTGCGGTAACGTTGATCTTGATCGGCTGCCTTGTCATTCTCAGCCCGTTTTTTCCGGCCATCTTGCTGGCGGTCATTCTGGCGCTGTCGGCATGGCCTGCGTTTATGTGGCTGAAGGCCAAACTGGGCGGACGCATTCAATTGGCGGCAACATTGATGACGATTGCCCTCGCCCTTTGCTTCGTTGTGCCGCTCACCATCATCGGCACCAGCAGCGCCGAAAATTTTAGCAAACTAACCGAGGTTGCGCAAAAATCGCTGAACCAAGATATGGGCAAAGTCGCAGCAGATATTGAATCGGTGCCTTATATCGGCGGCGTCTTGGCCGATTACTGGCGCGATATCACAACCGACAAAGAAAGCCTTCAGGCGGTTGTCAAAGAATACGCGGGGATTGGTACCGAGGCGCTGATCAAACTGGGCGGTAGTATCGCACGTGGTTTGTTTGACCTGACGCTGGGCGTTTTGATCGCCTATTTCTTTTTTCGTCACGGCGCACGCGTATCGGTGCGCATCAGCGCCCTGATCGACCGCTTCGGCGGCACGGGCGGGCAGCGTTTGCTGGATGTGTCTAAAAATACCTTGATCGGTGTTGTCTACGGCATGCTGGGGACGGCGCTGGCGCAGGGCACGCTGGCGGCATTTGGTTTCTGGATGGCCGATGTGCCGGGCGCGTCTTTCCTTGGCCTTATGACCTTCTTTGTATCGTTCATTCCGAACGGCCCGCCGTTTATCTGGCTGCCGACCGCACTTTGGCTTTACAGCGAGGGCGAAATCGGCCGTGCGGTTTTCGTCGGCCTGTGGGGTTTGATGATCGTCAGTACCATCGACAACGTTCTGCGCCCCTATTTCATCAGCCTGCGCGGCAACCTGCCGTTTTTGCTGGTCTTGATGGGCGTTGTGGGCGGCGTGATTGCTTTTGGCTTCATCGGTATTTTCATCGGCCCCACGCTGCTGGCGCTGGCCTATGCGCTGCTGACGGATTGGAGCCGCACACGCGAAGAATTCCTTGGCGGCGGCGAACATAGCCTCACTAAAGACAAAGCCGCCAAGATCACGACGAAGAAAGTCAAAGAGTAAAAAAAACGGCGGGTATCAAACCCGCCGTTTTTAGTATCTGTTTTTGATGTTCGCACATTAACGCTGCGCAACCTTGCCGCACATCGGGCGGCTGGTCGGGCTGTTGGGCCACGGCTGGGATGCCCACTGGCGCAGTTTTGCCTGATCCATTTTCAGCGCGCTGTCGAGGCGGGAGCCGAAATTCTGGCAGAAGCTGGCCGTCGACATTTTAATCGCATGCTGCGAAATCTGGTTGGCCAGATTGGTGCGCAGGGTGTGGAACTGCTTTTCCGGCGCGGACGAACCCGTTGCGCGGTAATAATCGATCAGGTCGTTTTCGTAGCCCGCGATCAGAACTTTGTTTTTGTTGGTGAAGGCCTGGTATTTTTGGTACATACCCGCGCCCATCGGCATTTTCATGCAGGTCAGCGAAATCACCATCAGCTCGCTATGGATGCGCAGGCCTTGTTCGGCTTCGAACTGGCGCTGGTTATAGCACTGGGCCGAGGCCTGCTGTGCGGTGGTTACCAGCAGCGCAAGCGCGGCAAGCAAAACGGTAAGTTTCTTCATGAGATACGTATTCCTGCTAAACATAATGACCCAAAACAAGGAAATATCTCTACAGAAGATCACGATTCTTGGCAAGCTTTCCGAAAAATGTCGGCGTGACGGGCGTTAAAACCTCAGCTTTTTCAAAGTATAGCCGTAAATTCTCCAGTACCAGCCGCCCCATGGCGGCGCGTGTATCGTGGGTGGCGCTGCCCAGATGCGGCAGCAAAACAACGTTATCAAGGCGGCACAGGGCGCTCGGCACATCCGGCTCGTTCGCAAAAACGTCCAGCCCTGCACCAGCAATCAACCCGCTTTGCAGCGCGTCGATCAGCCCCTGCTCGTCCACTATTTTACCACGCGCAATATTAACAAGTACCCCCTCACGGCCCAAAGCCTTCAGCACGGGCATATTCACCAATTCGTGAGTGTCGGGGGTATAGGCGCAGCAGATCATCAATATATCGGATGCCGCTGCCAGTGATGCGGCATCGGGGTAAAAGACCGCATCCATGCCCTCTTTCTTGCCCCGCCCCGTATAGGCGATTTTGATGCCAAAAGCACGGGCGCGGTCGGCCACAGCCTGACCGATACGTCCCATGCCAATAATGCCCATGGTACGGCCACGCAGGGCTCGGCCAAGGGGCATGGCACCCTTTTTCACCCACTGGCCGCTGCGTACATATATATCCCCCTCCACAATCCGGCGGAACACAGCCAGCGTCAGGGCAAGGCCGATATCGGCCGTATCATCGGTCAGGACATCGGGGGTGTTGGTCACGATGATCGAGCGTTCCATCGCCGCCCCTACGTCGATGCTGTCGTACCCGACGCCGAAGTGGCTGATGATTTCAAGGTTGGGCAGCGCCTGTATCAGCTTGGCGCTGACTTTGCCAAAGGCCGTGCTGACGATCGCCGTAATATCCTGACGCACTGCCGCAAGGGCGGCCTCCGGATCGGGAGCCAGCCAAAGCTTTGTAACGTCATAATTTTCTTCTAATTCCTGCATTTGCGCGGCGGGGATCGGGCCCATCATCAGAATTTTTTGGCGCATGATAAATTTCCCCAAGTTATGTATACATTTTGCTGGACTCTTTGGCGCAATATATGGTTAATAGTCTGCACCAATCGAGACTGAAAATAACACGAGATTGCATCTCAGGGAATGCGATGACCAAAAAGCTCTACATCAAGACCTGGGGCTGTCAGATGAACGTCTATGACAGCAAAAAGATGGCCGATATTCTGGCCTCCCTCGGCTATCGCCCCGTCGAAGAGCCCGACGATGCCGACCTGATGATCCTCAACACCTGCCACATCCGCGAAAAAGCGACCGAGAAAGTCTTTTCAGACCTTGGCCGCCTGCGCAGCCACAAAGAAGCCAAAGAAGAAAAAGGCGAAAAAGCGCTGATCGCCGTTGCCGGCTGCGTCGCGCAGGCCGAAGGCGATGTGATTGTCGACCGCGCCAAATATGTCGATATGGTGTTCGGCCCGCAGGTATACCACAAACTGCCCGAAATGATTTTGCAGGCCACGGGCGGCCAGCGCGTTATCAATACCGACTTTCCGGCAGAATCCAAATTCGACGAACTGCCGGTCGAAAATGAATCCCAAGGCCCTTCCGCTTTCGTATCCATTCAGGAAGGCTGCGATAAATTCTGCACCTTCTGCGTGGTGCCCTATACCCGCGGGGCGGAATATTCGCGCGGCGTGCAGCAGATCCTCGACGAAGTCAAACGTCAGGCCGATATGGGCAGCAAAGACATCATGCTGCTGGGCCAAAACGTCAACGCCTATCACGGCGCGGGCGCCGATGGCAGCACCTGGAACCTTGCCCGCCTCATCGCCGCCTGCGCGGAGATTACGGGCGTGGAGCGTATCCGTTACATGACGTCCCACCCGCGCGACATGGACGACGAACTGATCGCCGCGCATGGCGCGATCCCCGAATTGATGCCATTTTTGCACCTGCCCGTGCAGTCCGGATCCGACCGTATCCTCGAACTGATGAACCGCAAGCATACCGGTGAATTCTATCTGGATATTATCGCCCGCCTGCGCAAGGCGCGTCCGGATATGGCCTTCAGCTCCGACTTTATCGTCGGCTTCCCCGGCGAAACCGATGCAGACCACGAAGCGACCATGGAAATGGTGCGTCAGGTACGCTACGCGTCGTGCTATTCGTTCAAATACAGCCCCCGCCCCGGCACGCCGGGCGCGGTCATGACGGGCATGGTACCCGAGAAATTGAAAGACGAACGCCTGTATGCGCTGCAAGCCCTGTTGATGCAGCAACAACGCGAATACAACGAAAGCTTTGTCGGCACCGTGCAGCCCGTGCTGTTCGACCGCCGCGGCAACAAAGGCAACGGCCAGCTGCTGGGTAAATCCCCGTATATGCAGTCGGTTTATGTCGATGGCGCCCCCGAAAGACTCTTTGGCCAGACCGTGAATGTGAAGATCGAAAAAGGCTTCCAGAATGGTATGTCCGGCACTATCGATATCATTGATACCAACGATACCCCGAACTGCGACAACAACAAAAACAACAACCCCACACACAACAAGAAAGCAGAAGCAGCATGAGTGCAAAGTTCGAAATTCAGGTGGAGCATGCAGACCGCTCTTCCCACTTCGCCTACATTCTCCTGCAGCGCAATCAAGACCTGCGCAAGGAATTCGAAAAAGTATTTGATGTTAAATTCGGTACCAACGAAGGCGGCGTGGTTACGTTCACCACATCACCCGGCAATGAACAGAACGTACGCTCGGGGTTCAACACCCTTCTGAATCTCTTCAAAAACAACACACACCTCACCAAGGAGACGATCGCTATGGTACAATCGAAATCTCGCAACGGCGGCGGACAGCAGCATTCCCACCGCAGCAACGACAACCGTGGCTACGGTTCTGACAACCGTGACCGCAGCGGTTTCCGCGGCGACCGTCAAGACAGCATGCGTGGCGATTTCAGCCAGAACGCTGGCCAGCCGCAGCGCGCGCCTTACAAATTTGCACCCAAGACCGAAGGTCAGGCTGCACTGAAAGCGCTGATCGAAACCAACGACATCACCTTTGGCCTTGGCCCTGCGGGTACGGGTAAAACCCACGTAGCGGTTGCCGTTGCCGTCGACATGCTGGAGAAAAAGCAAGTTGAAAAACTGCTGCTGGCACGTCCCGCACAGGAAGCGGGCGAAAAGCTCGGTTACCTGCCCGGCGACCAGAAACAGAAACTCGACCCCTACATGCGCCCCCTGTACGATGAACTGACCAAAGTCATGGGCAAAGAGAAACTGGATCGCCTGATGAGCGCGGGTACGATCGAAATCGTTCCCGTCGGTCTGATGCGCGGCCGTACGTTCGAAAACGCTTTCATCATCCTCGACGAAGCACAGAACGCCACCAAAGAGCAGACCGAAATGGCACTGACCCGTTTTGGTAATGGCTCCAAAATGGTTCTGACGGGTGACCCGGCGCAGACGGACATCAACAAAGACTCCGGCCTGAAATGGGCGGCGGAAGCACTGGCTGGTACACAAGGCATCGGCCAACACCAGTTCTCCAACAAAGACATCATCCGCCATCCGGTGGTTGAGCGTGTGGTTAGCGCCCTCGAGAAAGTCAAAGCCGCTGCCGCCGGCATCGCGCCCGAAGCACCGCAGCAACAAGCTGCGCCTGCCACGACCGCGACCAAGCCGCGCACGACCCGTGCACCGCGCAACGGTAACTAATTTGAAAACAACGGTATAAAAATACCGCTGTTAACAAATATTCAACTTTTTCTGCTAAAGTGGGGTTAGGATCATCCTAACCCCGCTTTTCTTTTGCGGGCTTCAACCGGAGTGTGCATTTGACCAAACAAGCCGTCCGTCGCATCGGACTTCAATTCGACGATAACGAACTCGTACCCTTTCTTTTCGGCGAACACGACAGCCACCTCAGCCAGATCGAAGAAGAACTTGACGTGGAGATTACCGCCCGCGGCAACGAACTTGTCGTGACCGGCAGCAAGCCCAACCTGCGTGCCGCGCAATCGGTTTTCGATGTGCTGTGGGAACGTCTGGTCAAGGGTCTTGAAGTCGGCATCGAAGAAGTCACCTCGGCGATCGCTGTCGCCCGCAGCCCCATGGACCTCGCCACGCGCGATACCGCCATGGCCGCGCTGAAAGAAAGCCACGTCAAGGTTAAAGCCAAAAACAAAAGCATCACCGCGCGCAACGCCAAGCAGGCGGAATATCTGGATGCCATTCACAAAAACCATCTGGTGTTCGGCCTTGGCCCTGCGGGTACGGGTAAAACATTTCTGGCCGTTGCGCAGGCTGTCACCATGATGCAGGCGGGCGAGATTGACCGTTTGATCCTCTGCCGTCCTGCGGTGGAAGCTGGCGAACGCCTTGGTTTTCTGCCCGGCACCATGCAGGAAAAGATCGACCCGTTCCTGCGCCCTATATACGACGCGCTGCACGACATGCTGCCGCCCGACCAGATCGCACGCAGACTGGCGGATGGCACCATTGAAATCGCACCGCTTGCGTTTATGCGCGGACGTACGCTTTCAAGCGCTGTCGTCATTCTGGACGAAGCGCAGAATACAACCCCCGCCCAGATGAAAATGGCGCTGACGCGTATTGGCGAAGGCAGCCGCATGATTATCACAGGCGACTTGTCGCAGACCGACCTGCCCGCCGGACAAAAATCCGGCCTGCATGACGCGATTGATGTGCTACGCGGCGTAAAAGACGTTGCCATGATCCGCTTTGCCGAGGGCGACGTCGTGCGTAGCCGCCTTGTCAAACATATCGTCGAGGCGTATGACAAACGAGACAAAGAAAACGGGGCTGACAGCAAAAAATCATGACCATCACCAAATTGCGCAAAAGCAAGAACGTGACCATTCACCTCGATGCATCATCGGCAAAATGGAAACGTGCTTTTTATGGCATGAACAGCCGTATCGAACGCGCGGCAGCGGCCGCCTTTGATGGTGCCAAAAAACCCGCCGCCTTTACCAAACGCAAGTTTGAAATCTCCGTCACCCTGACGGACGATGCAAATGTGAAGGTTTTAAACCGCGATTATCGGGGAATCGACAAGCCGACCAATGTGCTGTCTTTCCCCCAAATCGACCTCGGCAGCTTTAAAAAATCGACTTTGGACGTTTTTCCGCAAAAAATGTCTGTGCCCCTTGGCGATGTGGTTTTAGGCTTCCAGACCATCGCGCGGGAGACGCGCGAACAGCAAAAAACACTGGAAAATCATACCATTCACTTGGTCGTCCACGGCGTTCTACACCTGCTGGGCTATGACCATATGCGCCTGAAAGATGCGAAGGTTATGGAAAAATTGGAGTGTGACATTTTGAAATCTTTAGGGTATCCTGACCCGTACAAAGAAATGGATGCAAAACCCGAAGATGACAAACCACGCAAACGCCGCCCGCAAGGCAAACGCAAATAGTCGCCCCATGGAAGACTCTTTGAAAAAAATGGACGCAGAGTCCGACGAACCCCCGATACAAAACGGGCAGGCTGCGACGCAGGCCCCTGCCCCGCAAAATCAAACACAGGCGCCGCGTGACGGCGATGGCCGCATTCTGGGCTGGGTGAAAAACCTGTTGCCTGTGCGCCAGCAAAACAGCGATGACACCCTGCGCGACGCGATTGAAGAGCTGATCGAAGAAGACGACAGCGCACCGCAATCTGCCGTTGCCGCGCACGAACGCATGCTGATTTCCAACATCCTGCAATTGCGCGACCTGCCCGTTGTTGACGTCATGGTGCCGCGTGCGGACATTGTGGCCATCAATCTGGCAGCCACTAAAGACGACTTGTACAGCCTGCTGCAGCAAAAACCGCGCAGCCGCATTCCGGTATACAAAGACGATCTGGACAATATCGTCGGCGTTATTCACATGAAAGACCTTGTGACCGCGCTGGCGCAGAACCGCGACTTTGAAGTGCGCGACATCATGCGCGACGTGCTCGTGGTGTCGCCCGCCATGCGCGTCATGGATATGCTTTTGCAAATGCGCCAATCCAAAGTGCATATTGCATTCGTCGTGGACGAATTCGGCGGCATTGACGGTCTGGTGACGATCAACGACCTGATTTCGGCTATCGTCGGCGAAGTCGATGATGAATTCGATTTCGATATCGCCCCGCAGATTATCGAGCGACCGGACGGATCGGCCATTGTCGACGCCCGCCTGCCGCTGACAGATTTCGAAGCACGCTACGGTAAACTCTTCAGCGAAGACGAAGAACACGCTGAAAACGATACGCTGGGCGGTCTGGTATCCTATATCGCGGGCCGCGTGCCGGCGCGTGGGGAGCTGATCAAGCACACAAGCGGCATTGAATTCGAAGTGGTCGACGCCGATCCGCGCCGTATTATGCGCCTGCGTGTACGTAATCTGCCCCAAAAGCAGGCCGATACGGAATAATTCACGATAAATGCCTGCATGAACGTACTGGTTTTCACCCGTGCGATGCGCTAGATTTTCGCGCATGACATACATTGCACAGATCGAACAAAAGCTGAAACAGCGGACCGGATTCAAAAAGTACCTTGCCCTGTTCGGGCTGGGCGCCTTGTCTGTTTTATCCATGCCGCCGCTGGGGCTTTTTCCTGTGCTTTTTTTAACCGTCCCCGGCTTTATCTGGATGGCGCAGACGGCCCCCACAAAATTCAAAAGTTTTCTGTGCGGCTGGGCGTTTGGCGCGGGGTATTTCATTTTTGGTTTGCACTGGATCAGCGCCGCGCTGTTTGTCGACATTGCCGCATGGGGCTGGGTGATGCCGCTATCGCTGGTCATGGGGCCAACGGTGCTGGGGTTGTTTTATGGCTTCATCCCGCTGCTGGCGCACCGCTGGCGCGGCACAGGCGCGGCGCATGCCGTACTATTTACCGTCAGCTGGGCCGCCGCCGAATTTATACGCGGACACGCGCTGACCGGCTTCCCGTGGAACTTCGCCGCGCAAAGCTGGGAATATGCCCTGCCCGTCTTGCAAACCGTATCGCTGGGCGGTGTGTATAGCCTGACGCTGCTGACGCTGTTCTGGGCAGCGGCGGCGGTTTACCGCGATCATAAAAAACTGCTGGCGGGTGCGGCGCTGTCCTTCCTGCTGCTGACATGCTTTGGCACGTTGCGCCTGATCCAAAATCCGACAGTGCAAAACGGCGATACCATGATCCGTATCGTGCAGCCGAATATTCCCCAGACCATGAAATGGGATCCGGACGAAGACTGGCGCAATCTTGAAAAACACGTCGCCCTGTCTGCATCGCAAGACCCCGAAGAAAATCCACCCCCGCGTTTTATCGTTTGGCCCGAAAGTGCATCACGTCACGATTTTGACCACTTCCCCGAAATTGGCGGATATATCGGCCAGCGGTTACCCAAGAACAGCATCGGCCTGATCGGCAACATCCGCGTGACCGCCGACAAGAACGAAAATGTCAGCGCGTATTACAACAGCCTGACCGCCCTCGGCCGTAAAGGCGAGGTGCTGGCAACGTATGATAAACATCATCTGGTGCCCTTTGGCGAATATCTGCCGCTGCGCCAATACATTACCTTTACGCCACTCGCGCTCGCGCTTTCCGGTATTGGCGATTTTACGCCGGGCGATGGTGCGAAAACGCTGCGCGTCGGCGACCTGCCGACCTTCAGCCCGCTGATCTGCTACGAAGCGATCTTCCCCGCCGCCGTTGCCAGCGAAGAAGACCGCCCCGCGTGGCTGGTCAATGTGACCAACGACGGCTGGTACGGCATCAGCGCCGGCCCCTATCAACACATGGCTATCGCCCGCCTGCGTGCGATTGAAGAAGGCCTGCCGCTGGTACGCGCCGCGAACACGGGTATATCGGCCATCATCGACCCCGCCGGCCGCACGGTGGCACGTCTGGGTCTGGGAGAAACCGGCCAGCTGGACGGCATACTGCCCGCGCCGCTCAAACCAACGCTCTATGCCGCTGTTGGCGACAAAGCATTTTTTGTGCTGCTACTGGCCTTTGCTGGTATTGGTATTTTCATGACACGATCGCGCAAGGATAACCCCGCATGATCGCCCGCGCCGAAACATTCATTGCAAACCTGAATGGCTGGCCACGCTATGCCGCCGCACTGGTGGCGGGTATGGGCATGGTCTTGGCCATGCCGCCCATCGGTTTCTTTCCCGCTGTATTCATATCCATTCCGGTTTTGATGCTGCTGGTCGCAACCGCGCCCAGTGCACGCAATGCTTTTATGATGGGCTGGGTTTTTGGCTGCGGATATTTCATGGTCGGACTTTACTGGCTGGCCATCGCCTTCAAGGCGTTTTTTAGCCATGCGATGTGGCTGCTGCCCGTTGCGGTTATTGGCATTCCAGCCTACATCGCGCTTTGCTACGCCGCTGCCGCCGCGCTGGCGTGGCCGTTCCGCCGTCTGCGTTCGCACTATGCACTGATGTTCGCCATGTTGCTGTTTTTTGCCGAATACGTGCGCGGCCATTTCATCATGAATTTCCCGTGGAATCTGGTCGGCTATAGCTGGCACCACGTTTTGCCGATGCTGCAATTCACGGCATGGTACGGCATTTACGGCCTGACATTGATGACGCTGATCTGGGCGGCAACGCCGCTGCTGTCGCGCCGCGCTGCTGCTGTGTCAATGATGCTGCTATTTTTCGTCGCGGGTTTTGGCCTGATGCGCCTGCACCTGCACCCGACGGTCGAAACGCCGCATCTGGTGCGTATCGTGCAGCCCAATATTACGCAGGCTGAAAAAGAAAAGTCCGAAAACAAACACGATATTTTCCAACGTCATTTACGCCTGAGCGCGACACAGACAGAACACGACAGCAAAATCAGCTTCGTCGTCTGGCCCGAAACAGCGATTGATATTTTCACCCCCGAAGAAAAACGCGATCTTGACCGTATCACCCTGTCCCTGCCCGAAAACGCAGTCGGGCTGGTCGGCGTCAATCGCATGGGCACCGACGGCAGGCCGGGGCCACGCAATAGCCTGCTGGCGCTGCACCCCCGTTCGCACCGCCCGATCGCCGAGCATGACAAATTCATTCTGGCGCCATGGGGGGAATATATCCCCTATGCCCATTTGCTGGGGCAAACACCGTTTGGCAAATATATCGCGTCGATCCAGTCGCTGACAGCGGGGCGCGGCCCCTCGACGATTAAACTGGGCAAAGATATGCCCGCCTTCAGCCCCATTATCTGTTTCGAGGCGACCTTTGCCGGACGCATGAAAGACACCCGCCGCGGCCAGCCGGATTTCCTGTTGTTCATCACCAACGATGCGTGGTCGATGGGATCGCCCGGCCCCGCGCAGCATTTCGGCTTCGCCCGCGTCCGCGCCATCGAAGAAGGCCTGCCGATTGTGCGAGCCGCCAATACAGGCATATCGGGCATCATCGACCCGTATGGCCGTATCCTGCAAACGCTGCCGCTGGATACCGACGGTGTTCTGGATGCCCCGCTGCCCGAACGCGCCAAGGAACTGCCGCCTTATGCTTTCACGGGCGATGATGCGCTATTGCTTTTGGCCGTGGCCATTTTGCTCAACCTGCTGTTGGGCACGTATTTTTTCCGCGCACGCCTGCATACAAAGGCTTGATATTACATAGGCATAAGTTATAAGCCTTATGTGCAATATCAAGTTGAATACATCCGTATGTTGACAATGGGGGGTTGTATCCATATATAATGGAAATACAGCTGTTTCGATGAACAAAGGTCAAGCAATGCCACGCACGCGTATGGATGATGAAGGCCCCCACCCCGTGGATACCCACGTCGGCGCCAAAGTCAAATCGCGCCGCCTGATGCTAGGCCTTAGCCAGGAAGAACTGGCGAAAGCGATCGGCCTGACCTTTCAGCAAGTACAGAAATATGAACGCGGCACCAACCGTATCAGCGTCAGCCGCCTGACGGAAATCAGCCGCGCACTCAAAGTGCCGCTGGATTACTTCCTCGAAGGTTGCGTGAATATTGCGAATGCCAGCGCCGCCCCCAAACGCCCGGCCATGCGCGGCGTGTCGGATACCCCGCAAGCCCTGCTGGAGCCGGACCCCATGACCAAGCGCGACGTGCTGGAGCTGATCCGCGCGTATGAACAGATTTCGACCCCCCAGCTGAAAAAGCAATTGCTGGAAATGGCCAAGGCCATGGCCAAAGCGGGCGCGGAATAAGCCTCCGGCCTGCCCCGCCCCATACGAAATAAAAATACCCTGAAATGGCCTGTTTTTACGGCAGCGCCGGATTTTTGCATTGCTGGCGCCTTTGGCGCTGGCGTATAAATGATTGAAATTTAGACGACTTGAACAGGAAAGGGCGCGTTATGGCCGACCAAAAATATATCTTCACCAGTGAATCCGTCGGCGAAGGCCATCCGGACAAAGTTTGCGACCGCGTATCTGACGCGATCGTCGATGCATACCTGAACGCAGACCCCTATGCCCGCGTTGCCGCGGAATGTCTGGCGACCACGGGTTTCCTGTGCATCGCCGGTGAAACGCGCGGCCCGTCTTCGCTGACGCCGGACGTGATCGAAACCATCGCCCGCCATGCCGTGCGCGATATCGGCTACAAGCAAGAAGAATTCCACTGGGAAAAAATCAAGGTTGACGTGCGCCTGCACGCGCAGTCGGCTGACATCGCGCAGGGCGTTGATGCCGCAGGCGACAAAGACGAAGGCGCCGGCGATCAGGGTATCATGTTCGGCTATGCCTGCCGCGAAACCGACCAGCTGATGCCTGCGGCCATTCACTATTCGCACGCCATCCTGAAATCGCTGGCCGAAGCCCGCCACAGCGGTGCGCTATACAAACTGGGGCCTGACGCGAAAAGTCAGGTCAGCCTTGAGTACGTCAACGGCAAGCCCGTGCGCGCAACGTCGGTTGTTGTCTCCACGCAGCATGATGCCAGCCTGTCGACCGAAGAAGTCCGCGAAATGGTACGCCCGCACGTCACCAACATCCTGCCCGAAGGCTGGATGTGCGACGAAGCGCAATTCTACGTCAACCCCACAGGCCGTTTCGTTATCGGCGGTCCCGATGGCGACTGCGGTCTGACCGGCCGTAAAATCATCGTCGACACCTATGGCGGCGCTGCGCCCCATGGCGGCGGTGCCTTCTCGGGCAAAGACCCGACGAAGGTGGACCGTTCGGCGGCTTATGCTGCACGCCACGCTGCGAAAAACATCGTGGCCGCAGGCCTTGCCGACCGCTGCACTATCCAGCTGTCCTATGCCATTGGCGTATCGCACCCGATTTCGATTTTCGTCAACACACATGGCACGGGCCGTTTCGACGATGCGGCACTGTCCCTCGCCCTGCAAGCGGTGGCGGATTTCCGCCCCCGTTCGATCCGCGAGCGTTTGACCCTGAACAAGCCCATCTATGCCCGCACCGCAGCCTATGGCCACTTCGGCCGCGCGGCAGAAGCAGATGGCGGCTTCACATGGGAAAAACTCGATCTGGTCGAGGCGCTGCAAAACGAAATCTCGTCCAAGAAATATAAGGACGCAGAGCTGAGCGACAACGTGCGCGTGGCAGATTTCAAACGCTAATACGGCGCGATCATGACAGAGGCCGCGGAAGCTCCGCAAAAACGTCAATTCTACGGACGCCGCAAAGGTAAGAAATTGCGGACGCAGCAGCAGGGTGCTTTTGAAAGCATCCTGCCTGCGGCGACGCTTGTCTTGCCCGAAGGCGACGCGCTGATTGATCCCGCTTCGTTTTTTGATAAACCCGTCAAACAGGTTTGGATGGAAATCGGCTTTGGCCATGGTGAACATCTTGCATGGCATGCCAAGAATAATCCCGACATCGGTTTTATCGGCTGCGAACCGTTCATCAACGGCATCGCTGCGCTGTGCATACAAATGCGCGAGCATAACCTGCAGAATATTCGTATCTGGCCCGATGACGCGCGCCTGCTGCTGAGCCGCCTGCCCGCGCAGTCGCTCGATAGACTATTCATCATCAACGCAGATCCATGGCCAAAAAAGCGTCACCACAAACGCCGCTTTATCCAGACAGAAATGCTGGACAAGTTGCACGGCCTGCTGAAACCCGGTGCCGAATTCCGCATGGCGACTGACCATGCCGATCTGGCCGGTTGGCTGGTGGAAAAGACCTGTTATCATCCGGGCTTTGAATGGCAGGCCACATGCGCCGCCGACTGGCAAACCCGCCCGGCCGACCTGCCGGAAACCAAGTTTCAAAACAAGGGCTTAAAGGCGGGCCGCCCCACCGTCTTTCTGAACTTTACCCGCAGGGGTTGACATAAACGTGCTAAATTGGGTATAAAATAACAAACCCGATGAAAGCTGCGCAAGATATGGACCCCATTTATATCCGATCAATGAACGAACAGGACATCCCCGGCGCCGCGCTGGTGATGGCCAAGGCGTTCAATACATCGGCCGCCCACAGCGAACAGCAGCTGGTTGAAATCTCCGCCAAAGGCAAGCTCTGCAAGGCCTTCGTCGCCACCCGCGCCGACAAAGTCATCGGCCTTGCCATTTGCGAACGCAAAGGCAGCACGCCGCAAAACCCCGGCCTGACGATCGAACTGCTGGCCGTCGACAAAGACCAGCGCAGCAAAGGCGTCGGCGGCGGACTGATGCGCCATACCGAACGTTTCATCCAACACCAATGGCTGGACGGCAAACCCGCCGATGTGCTGATCGAAGACCTGACAAAACGCGGCAATCCGATGTCGCGCTACTACGAAAAAATGGGTTATCAGGAATGGTTCGGCCGCAGCGACAACAATATGCCGCTTTTGTACAAAACGCTGAAGCCTGCTGCGCCGAAAACGCCGTAATTAAAGGCTTTTTGCGTATATGAAACCGCTCAGCATCACGGCCCTGCAAGACCATCAGCATGACGCCGCCGCGCGTTTACTGACGCAGGCTTTCAACGTACCCGCCAGCGCGAACAAGAAAGAGCTAACCGAAACCCACGGCGGCCTGACGCACGTTTTTGCTGCGGCCCGCGATGGGCAATTGGTGGGGCTTGTCCGCTGCCACAAATTTGATAACCACCTGTCGGTCAGCCTGCTTGCCGTCGACAAGGCTGAACAGCGTCAGGGCATCGGCGGGCATCTGATGCGTCACGCCGAAGAATTTATGCAAAGCCATTGGATGGACGGCAAAGAAAGCTATATCAGCCTTGAAGACGAAACCCGCCGCGAGAACCCCGCCTCCCGCTTTTACGAAAGACTCGGGTATCAGGAATGGGCAGGCATGACAGGCAGCGCAGGCCAGCCCCTGATGTATAAATGGCTAAAACCATAAAAACACGGATTTTCGGCTTTATTTTTTGCCGTTTTAAGCCGTTTTTACCAAAAATCACTTGCGAAAACGGGCTTCGGGGCATATAACGTAGCCTATAAATCCCAAGCATTATAAAAAGGGTGGGCTCGAAAGAGCCCGCCCTTTTGCTTGAGGAAAACCCGAGAGAGAACATGGAACAAAGCACCGTCATCAAAAAAATCGAACGCGCCATCGCCCCCATGGCACAAACCATGGGCTACGACCTTGTGCGTGTATCGCTGATCGGCGCAGGATCCACGCGCCCCACGCTGCAGATTATGGCGGAACGGCCCGATGGCACGATGCTGATCGACGATTGTTCCCGTCTGTCGCAGGCTGTATCGGCATTGCTGGACGTCGAAAATTTGATCGACGAGGCTTATAACCTCGAAGTCAGCTCTCCCGGTATTGACCGCCCGTTGACACGCCTGAAAGATTTCGCCCGCTACGCCGGTTTTGAGGCACGCATTGAAATGCACAGCCCCGTAAACGGCCAGCGTAAATTCAAAGGCATCGTGCGCGGCGTGGATGGCGAAACTGTTTTGTTTGAAACCGAACAGGGCGCGGTTGTTCACCTGCCCTTCGGCGAAGTCGACAAGGCCAAGCTGCTGCTGACGGACGAACTGATCCGCGCGGCGATGAAGGCTGAAAAAGATTCCAAGAAAAAACGCATCGACGCCGGCGAAGAGCTGGAAGACGAAGATTTCGATATCGAGGAAGAAGACGAAGACAGCGAAGATACGGCAGGCGAAGAAGAAGCCGAGGCCAAAAAGCCCAAGCATAAAACGCCTAACCTCAAAAGTAACCCCAAGAACAAACCAAAGAATAAAAAGAAAACCGCTGGCAAAAAGTAAGCCGCCCCGCAACAGAACAAGAGACAACGGATAAAAACAGGAAACAAACCGATGCAAGAACTCCTTCAAGTAGCTGATGCCGTCGCCCGCGAAAAAAACATCGACAAGGATGTCGTTGTTGCCGCCATGGAAGAAGCCATTCAAAAAGCCGGCCGTTCCAAATACGGCTATGACCACGACATCCGTGCCGTGATCGATCGCCGTACGGGTGAAATTTCCCTGTTCCGCTACCGCGAAGCCGTTGAAGCGTTCGATCCTGAAAATCCGGAAGCCGAAGCAAAAAGCATCCTGCTGAAAGATGCCAAGAAAATCCAGAAAGACATTGAACTGGGCGGCTTCATCATCGACAAACTGCCCCCGCTGGACTTCGGCCGCATCGCCGCACAGACCGCGAAGCAGGTGATCTTCCAGAAAGTCCGCGACGCAGAACGCGAACGCATGTTCGAAGAATATCAGGACCGCATGGGCGAAATCGTATCCGGCGTTGTCAAGCGCGTTGAATACGGCAACGTTACCATCGACCTCGGCCGCGGCGAAGGCTACATGCGCCGTCAGGACGCCCTGCCCCGCGAACATTTCAAAACCGGCGACCGCGTCCGCGCGTACATCTTTGACGTGCGCCGCGAACAGCGCGGCCCGCAAATTTTCCTCAGCCGCACGCATCCCGATTTTCTGGCGAAACTGTTCAAACAGGAAGTGCCGGAAATCTATGACGGCGTGATCGAAATCAAAGCGGTCGCACGCGACCCCGGTTCCCGCGCAAAAATCGCGGTGATCTCGCGTGACAGCTCTATTGACCCTGTCGGCGCCTGCGTCGGTATGCGCGGATCGCGTGTACAGGCGGTTGTGGGCGAACTGCAAGGCGAGAAAATCGATATCATTCCATGGACGCAGGACGTGGCGACCTTTGTGGTCAACGCCCTCGCCCCGGCAGAAGTCACCAAGGTTGTTCTGGACGAAGACAGCAACCGTCTGGATGTCGTGGTTCCCGACGACCAGCTGAGCCTGGCCATTGGCCGCCGCGGCCAGAACGTACGTCTGGCGACACAGCTGTCCGGCTGGAACATCGACATCATGACCGAAGCCGAAGAAAGCGAACGCCGCCAGAACGAATTCAAAATCCGTTCTTCGCTGTTCATGGAAGCACTGGACGTGGACGAAGTTATCGCCCACCTGCTGGTCATTGAAGGCTTCACATCGATCGAAGACATCGTTGATACATCGATCGACGAGCTGGCACGCATTGAAGGCTTCGACGGTGACGTTGCTGCCGAACTGAACAACCGCGCCGCCAACTTCCTTGCCGCCAAGAAAATCGAATTCGAAAAAACGGCAAAAGAACTGGGCATCAGCAGCGAACTGGCCGGCATCAATGGTCTGACGCAGGATATGATCCTGGCGCTTGGTAAAAACGGCGTGAAAACGCTGGACGATCTGGGCGATCTGGCCGGGGACGAACTGCGCGACATCGTCGGCACGGATACCCTGACCGAAAGCCAGGCCAACAACATCATCATGACGGCACGCGCCGGCTGGTTCACCGAAGAGGAAGAACAAGCCGCCGCCGAAGCCGCCAACGGGTAACGCCGCCATGTGACCCCGCGGACATATCACTTCTACATCCATCAGGAAGGCAACAGACGACAATGGCTGAACAAGACAAAAAAGAGCCCAAGAAAGAGCAACCCAAGGAAGGCGCCGGCAAACTATCGCTTGGTTCCGGCAAGGGAACGCTCAGCCTGAAAGCTCCGGTTTCCGCAGGTTCATCGCGCCAGAACGTCGCGGTGGGGCGCTCTGCCAAACCTGTTGCTGTCGAGGTGAAAAAACGCCGCGGCCGCGATGCAGAACAGGCACGTCATGGTGACGACAATCAACAGGAGCACCTGACGGATGCGGAACGTGAAGCACGTACCCGCGCCCTGCAGCAAGCCCAGCATGCGCCGAAAGACAACACGCCCGCGACGCAGTATCAGACGCAAATGGTCGTGAAATCCAAACCGGTTGAAGACGCCCCCAAGGCCGAAGAACCCACGGCACCTGCCGCGCCTGCAAAATCGCCCGCCGAACAGGCCCGCGAACAGGAACTGGCAAAGCTGCGCAAGATTAACGAGCAGGAAGATCAAGACCGCCGCAAGCGTGATGCAGATTCACGCAAATCGGCCGCATCTGCACCGCAAAACACACGCAGCAACACGCCCGCACCCGCAAGCCCCGCCGATGCGCAGGCAGCGGAAAGCCGCGGCGCCGGTCGCGGCAAGTTCGACAACCATGGCCGCGCCACGGGCGAACGTGATGCAGCACCGTCGATTGCCGATGAAATCAACCGCAAACGTGGTGCCCTGTCCCGCTATGGCCAGGAACGCCGCCGATCCACCAGCAAGATGACGGTATCGCAGGTTCTGAACGATGGTTTCGAAGACCGCGATTCCAAGAGCCCGTCCCTTGCCGCACAGCGCCGCGCCCGCGAACGCATGAAAATGAAAATGCAGCAGCAGCAGTCGCAGTCGAAACAATACCGCGAAGTGATCGTTCCCGAAGTCATCACGGTATCCGAACTGGCCAACCGTATGGCCGAACGTGTGGGCGACGTCGTGAAAAAGCTGATGGGCATGGGTATCATGGCCACGGCAACGCAAACCATCGATGCCGACACGGCCGAGCTGATCATCCACGAATTTGGCCACACGCTGAAACGCGTTTCGGAATCTGACGTTGAATCCGACATCCTCGGCATTGAAGACGACGAAGTCGAATTGCTGCACCGTCCGCCGGTTGTGACCATCATGGGTCACGTTGACCATGGTAAAACCTCGCTGCTGGACGCGATCCGTCAGGCTGACGTGGCCGCACATGAATCAGGCGGTATCACCCAGCACATCGGCGCGTACCAGATCACGACGAACAGCAACAAGAAAATCACCTTCATCGACACCCCCGGCCACGCGGCGTTTACTGAAATGCGTGCCCGCGGTGCGGACGTGACCGACATCGTCGTTCTGGTCGTTGCGGCCGATGACAGCGTGATGCCCCAGACGGTCGAGGCGATCAGCCATGCCAAAGCTGCCGGCAAACCGATGATTATCGCGATCAACAAATGCGACCTGCCTACCGCCAACCCGAAAAAAGTACGTACCGAACTTCTGCAATACGAAGTTGTGACCGAAGACATGGGTGGTGACAGCCAGAGCGTGGAAGTATCCGCGAAAGCAAAAATGGGTCTGGAATCGCTTGAAGAAGCGATCCTGCTGCAGGCTGAAGTTCTCAACCTGCGTGCAAACCCGCAGCGCACGGGTATCGGCGCGGTGATTGAATCGCGCATGGAACAAGGCAAAGGTTCTGTTGCCACGGTTCTGGTACAAAAAGGCACATTGAAGCAGGGTGACGTTTTTGTCTCCGGTACGGAATGGGGCCGCGTCCGCGCACTTTATAACGACCGTGGCCAAGCGGTTAAAGCTGCCCTGCCCGGCCAGCCGATTGAAGTTCTCGGCCTGAACGGCACGCCTGATGCCGGCGACGATTTCGTCGTCGTTTCGGATGAAGCAAAAGCCCGCGAGATTTCCGAATTCCGCCTGCGCCGCAAACGTGCGCTGCATGCCGCGAAATCCAAAGGCCGCGCGATCGACCAGATGATTCAGGACATTCAGGCGGGTACCGCGAAATCCCTGCCCGTCATTATTAAAGGTGACGTGCATGGTTCTATCGAGGCCATCGCCGGTGCGCTGAACAAGCTGACCGAAGAAAACAACGAAGTAAAAGTCAACGTCATGCACTCCGGTGTCGGCGCGATCACGGAATCCGATATCACGCTGGCGAATGCATCCGGCGCGCTTATCGTCGGCTTTAACGTGCGTGCGAACCCGCAGGCACGTGATCTGGCGAAACGTGACGGCATCGAAATCCGCTACTACTCGATCATTTACGAAGTGATTGACGAAGTGAAGGCGCTGCTGAACGGTCTGCTGTCACCCGAACTCAAAGAAAAGTTCATCGGCTACGCGGAAATCCGTCAAGTCTTCAACATCAGCAAATACGGCAAGATCGCCGGCTGCTTTGTTACCGAAGGCATGGTCAAACGTGGCGCCAAAGTCCGCCTGCTACGTGACAACGTGGTCATCCACGAAGGCACGCTGAAAACCCTCCGCCGCTTCAAAGACGAAGTCAAAGAAGTGCAAAAGGGTTACGAATGCGGTATGGCCTTCGACAACTACGAAGACATCAAGGATGGCGACGTGATCGAGGCGTTCGAGATCGAATCCTCTGCCCGTACGCTGGAGGGCGGCGCTGCGTAAGCACGCCGATACCAACGGCCGATGAGAAACCGTTCCAAATCAGGTAAAAATGCCGGTGTTCAGCCGCCGGGCCAGCGTCAACTGCGCGTGGGCGAACGCATCCGGCATATTTTGTCGGATGTGATGCGCCAGGGCCCAGGTCTGCGGGACCCCGAGCTGCAAAACACCGGCATGATTACCGTGACGGCGGTTGATATCGGCCCTGACCTGCAACATGCGGCGGTATATGTGATGCCGCTGGGCGGCGAAAATGCGGCCAAGATTGTCGAGGCGCTCAACCGCGCCAGCGGCTTTTTTCGCAGCGAACTGGCGCATGAACTGGACCTGCGCTATACGCCCAAGCTGACATTTAAAATTGACCGCAGCTTTGACGAAGCGGCGCATATCGACAAGCTCCTCGGCCGCTACGAAGTGCGCAAGGACGTCGATAAGCAAGACGATGACGCGGACGACCGCGACGAAGCCTGACATCTTCGCCCTTTTCAAAAACAAGAAAAACAAAAAATGGCACGTAATAAAAAAGGCGTTCCCGTTCACGGGTGGCTAAACCTTGATAAACCCCTTGGCCTGACGTCGACGCAGGCGATTGGCCGTGTGCGCCGCCTAACGAATGCGCAGAAACTGGGGCACGCCGGGACGCTCGACCCGCTTGCGACAGGCATTCTGCCGATCGCGCTGGGCGAAGCGACGAAGACCATCCCCTATGCGCAGGACGCGGACAAGGTATACCGCTTTACCGTCCTGTGGGGCGCAGCGACCAATACGGACGACAAAGAGGGCGAGATCATCGCCACATCCGACAAGCGCCCTGCGGCGGCCGATATTGAAGCCCTGCTGCCCCGCTTCACCGGCGATATCATGCAAACGCCGCCCCAGTTTTCAGCCATCAAGCTGGACGGGGAGCGCGCCTACGACCTCGCCCGTGCCGGCCAACAGGTCGAGATTAAACCCCGCCCCGTGACGGTGTTTGAGCTGAAAATGATCGAATCCACCGAAAACGAAGCTGTTTTCGAAATGGAATGCAGCAAAGGCACCTATGTACGGTCAATTGCGCGCGATATGGGGCAAATTTTGGGCTGTTTTGGGCATGTTACTGCGCTGCGCCGTTTGGCTGTGGGCGGTTTTACCGAAGAAAACGCGATTTCGCTGGACGTATTCGAGAAAATGATGCAATCTGCGCCCGCTGATCAGGTTCTGCTGCCTGTGGAGACCGTGCTGGACGACATCCCGGCTCTGGCCATGACAGACGCAGAGATCAGCCGGATAAGACAGGGCCAAACGCTCAAGTTCATCTCCCGTCCCGATTACGAACGTCTAATGACGGCCGGTGTGGACGATGCGACAGATCTGGTGCTGGCCATTGGGGGCAACAAACCCCTCGCGATCCTGGAAAAACAGGGTATCGAACTTCATCCGATTAAAGTATTTAACCTCTAATTATGGAGTATCCGATGTCGATTGCTAAGAACGAAAAAGCCGAGATCATCAAAAAATACGCGACCACCGCAAAAGACACCGGCTCTGCCGAAGTTCAGGTCGCCCTGCTCACCAGCCGCATCAACTCGCTGACCGAGCACATGAAAAAACACAAACACGACATGGGTAGCCGCCGTGGTCTGCTGCTGCTGGTTTCCCAGCGCCGCCGCCAGCTGAACTACCTGAAAGCGACCGACGTTAAGCGCTACGAAGCGCTGATCGAAAGCCTCGGCCTGCGCCGCTAATCTTTCAGATAACGATACAAGAAAAACCCGCTGTTTATTCAGCGGGTTTTTTCTTTGTCCATTTGCGGGGTTGATTGCCGCGCCTTTTCGGGCAGAATAATGCCCGAAGGAGCCAAACATGCAAAAACCGGACGCCGTTATTTTCGATTGGGACGACACCATCGTCGATACGTGGCAGGTCGTACGCAGCGCCATCAACGCGACGCTTGCGCATTTTGGCCACACTCCGTGGAGCGAAGACGAAGCCCGCAAACGCATCGGCCCACCCGCCCGCGTCCTGTTCAGCGGCCTGTTTGGCGAAGACAAATGGCAAGAAGCGGACAAGGTCTATATCGCGGCGTACAAGGCAAATATATCCGCGCATATCCGTGTGCATGACGGCGCCCGCGATACGCTGGAGTTTGTGAAATCTGCCGGCATCCCCATGGCGGTAGTCAGCACCAAACGCGGGCCGCTTTTGCGCGAAGAAGCGGCGCAATTGGGGCTGGATGGATATTTCGTGCGTCTGGTCGGCGCCGGTGATGCGCCCGCCGATAAGCCGGACGCGCAATCTGTTCAATTCGCACTTAAAGATACAAAAATAACCCCATCAAAAAACGTTATATTTATTGGCGACAGCGTGACGGACATGGTGACGGCAGAGAACGCCGGATGTACCAGCATCCTGATCGAAACCAAGCCGCCCGCCGAAGAGGCACTGGCGAAACACCCGCCAAATCATCGCATGAAAAACCATGCGCAGTTTATTGATTTCATGAAGAAACTTATCGCCGAAAAACAGCCCGCACCACCCAGCCCGCGCACGCCATAAACAATCGCATCAGAAAATAGATTAAAAATGCATAGCAACCGATTGTTGCTATTGCATGATTGTGACGTTCTCACGCTTGATCGAGCTGCCGCGCATGGCCAGCACCACACTCACTGTTTCGGGGTATGCACAGCTTTCGCAAGACGTGCGGCCACGCTTGGCTTGCTGTGCCTCACGCGGGGCGACCGTCGGCTTGACAGAAGTATGCCCCACCATATGCGGCCCTTTGAAGCAGGAAACCTGCATGATATCGGGCGCACGGCGCACCATGATGCGGCTGCCTGCGGCGGCCGTGTAATGACTGGCGCCCGCCCGCAGCAGACAATGCGCCCCCGTCACGCCGGGTGTCATAATCTGAATCGGCTGCAAACCCGCGCCGTTGTCGGTTGCGCGCGGGGGTACCGACGTACACCCCGCAAGCGCCAAAAGAACACCGATGGCGCAGAGCGTCAGACGCTGGCCCTTCACAGCGCCTTGTCCTGGGATTTGGATTGGAAACGGTTGACCAGCAAGGCCCCCGCAATCAGCACGCCCAGCATGAACAGCACGATCAGGATAATCTTGCGCCCCGTCTGCCCCGCCGTATCGGTATCCACGTTTGCGGCTAGTAGCAGCTTGGCATAGGTCTGCGCCGTATCCTTGACGAAGTCGATGTCGGACGAAATGGCGTAATTGCTATAATAGCTATAAACCAAAATCAGGCGTCCACGCACATTTACGGCCATCATGGCGACGGCAGCGGGATATTCTTTTTTACCTTGCGCCGTTTCAATCGCCAGACTGGAGAGATTGAGGAAGCCGATGTAATCGTCCGTCTCGGCAAAAATACCTTTGCTGCGGTTTTCGCCGATTTCCATCTTCATATCGGTTTTATAGGTCGTACCGATATATTCGGTCGCGCCGCGCATGACGTCGCCCACTTCGGGCAGTTCCTGCGGCTGCATGTCGGCCATTTCATCGCGGAAAGATTTTTTAATACCGTCAAAGCTGGCATCGCCATCCAGAAACACGGCCTGCTTGAGCGTCTGGACGATCAGGTATTTGCGGAAGCCTTCGCCCGATCCTTCGGCCATGCGCGCCATGTCGGCATCAGAAATATAAAACGCCAGCATACGGTTATCCGGCAGCACGAATTTCGACATCAGATTGTCGAATTCGGCGGAGCGTCCTAATACTTCTTCGAAGCCGTTCAAGACAGGCAGGGCAATATCGACACCGCCCACAAATTCGTGGCGCACTTTTTCAATCGGCGCATCCGCCTGCGCGGTGTGCGGCGCAGCGGCGCAGATGTAACAAAATGCCGCCAGCCCCGCCAGAAACGCCAGACCGGATTTAACCGCCCTGCTTCGGCGGACGGGCAACGTTTGAATGATTTGCTGTATTCTGGTTCGCGGCATCGGTTTCTTTCGGGTTGTCGATTTGGAAAAACCGCTTCAGTTTTCCGTCTTCGTATTCATAGACGGTTGGCGTCGCGTTGGGAATGCGTTTTTTATTTGGATTACCACCGCCATCTTCGGGAACTTTTTCCGTGCCCAGCACAAAGTCAAAGGCACGCACAATACCGGCATGGCAAACGACCAATACATTCTCTCCGCGCTCCAGCTTGGGCAGGACTTCGTTTTCGAAAAAACGTCCGACGCGCTCAACCACCTGCATCTGGCTTTCACCGCCCGGCACGGGGCGGTCATAGCGGCGGTGGAAGGCAACGATTTCAGGATCTGTTTTGTAATTGCGGCCCGTGAATTCGCCCGCGTGAACTTCGATAATATCGGCATCCTGCACGATGTGCCATGTACCGTCTGTTTTCTTCAAATGCGGGTTGCTGCTGGTTTGCGACAGCGCCAGCGCAGCCGTGTTGAATGCACGCGACAGCGTAGAGCTATAGGCATGATCGAAACGAAGCCCTTCGATCAAACGGCCCGCCTCGCGCGCCTGTTCTTCGCCCAGCGCCGTCAGCGGCACATCCGCCTGCCCCGTCATCAGATGGTTTTTGTTATAGTCCGTCTGGCCGTGGCGGAAAATGACGAGGGTGCCTTTTTTCATTCTTTATGTTTCTTTCCTGTTAGTACTTTTCAATTTTTATACGGCGTCTTTGGGCATCAAGAGCGATTGCCCATCCATCACGGCGGGTTTTTGGATGCCTAGAATATTCAGCATGGTTGGCGCCACATCGGCCAGAACTCCGCCGCTACGCAAAGACAGATTACCGCGGTAGCCGAACAAAATGCAGGGCACGGGGTTGGTCGTATGCGCGGTATGGGGCTGTCCTGTTTCTTCATCGAACATCATTTCGGCATTGCCGTGATCGGCGATGACGATCAGAACGCCTTCGCGTTTTTCAACAGCCGCCACGACGCGGCCCAGACATTCATCCACCGCCTCTACCGCCTTGATCGCGGCAGGCAAGCTGCCGGTGTGGCCGACCATATCGGGGTTGGCGAAATTAAGGATCACCACATCCTGATCAGGCAGCTTTTGCAGCAGTTTGTCGGTCAATTCGACCGCTGACATTTCGGGCTGCATGTCATATGTGGCGACTTTGGGCGATGCGACCAGCAGACGGTCTTCGCCTGCGAAGGGCTCTTCGCGTCCACCATTAAAAAAGAACGTGACGTGCGGATATTTTTCCGTCTCCGCCGCGCGCAGCTGCGTCAGACCGGCACGCGCGACGACTTCGCCAAAAATATCTTCCATCGATTGCGGCTGGAACAATACCTTGACGTAGGGCAAAAAGTAATCGGCATAAGATGTCATCGTGGCCACGTTACGGACGGGCAAAAACGCGCCGCGATCAAAGCCGTTGAAATCGGGAATAACCAATGCCTGCAAAATCTCGCGCATGCGGTCAGAACGGTAATTCGCGGTTAGCAAACCATCTGCAGGCGAAATGCCCGCATAATCGCCGATGATGCAGGGCTTGACAAATTCGTCCGTTTCCCCCGCTGCATAGGCCGCATGGATGGCATCGGCCGCCGAGGCGAACCGCGCACCCGCTGCATGCACCATGGCAGCGAAGGCTTGGGATACACGCTCCCATCTATTGTCGCGGTCCATGGCGTAAAAACGGCCACTGATGGTGGCAATACGTACAGCCGGCGGCAGGTCGGTGACGAATTTTTCCAGATACGCCGCGCCGCTGCTGGGGGGCGTATCGCGGCCATCGGTATAGACGTGTACAAATACGCGCAGGCCGTTTTGGTCGAGGATTTTGGCCAGCTCCACGATGTGATCTTGGTGCGCATGCACACCACCATCGGAGACCAGACCGGCCAGATGCGCCACCCCGCCCGACTGTTTCAGCGCCGCGATCCATTCGCTCAGAGCAGGGTTTTGTGCCAGCGTGCCGTTTTCAGCCGCCTGCGTAATGCGCGGCAGATCCTGCATCACCACGCGGCCTGCGCCAATGTTGGTATGCCCCACTTCGGAATTGCCAAACTGCCCTGTCGGCAGGCCCACGGCCAGACCATCTGTACGCAGCGTGGTATGGGGGCAGGTATTCCACAAATGGTCAAAATTCGGCGTGTTGCCCTGCGCAATGGCGTTGTATTCAACCTTGTCGCTCAGGCCCCAGCCGTCGAGGATACAAAGAACCAGCGGTTTTTTTGGCATCACATTCCCCTGTTTGCCCCTGAATTTTAATTTTTTTGTAGGCCGGATACAGCCTATGAGTTTGCCATATCATTTACAACCTGAAAAACGCCTATATTTGCCAGAATATCGCATAAATTCTTGACTTTAGCGCACGGGAATGGCATTGATCACTGTGAAAAATAAGGTGAAAAACGAAAGCGTTCCGCCACCCTTATTGTTGTTTGACCGCGGCGGAATATTTGAAAAAGGAAAAGAGACTAATGTTTAACGTTACCCGTAAAGAAATCGACTGGGCCGGCAAGAAGCTGGTACTGGAAACCGGCAAGATCGCGCGTCAGGCTGACGGCGCTGTTTTGGCAACCTATGGCGAGACGACCGTACTGGCGACCGCCGTTGCTGCAAAATCTGCAAAGCCCGGTCAGGATTTCTTCCCCCTCACCGTTCACTACCAGGAAAAAACTTTCGCAGCCGGTAAAATTCCCGGTGGCTTCTTCAAGCGCGAAGGCCGTCCGACCGAAAAAGAAACGCTGGTTTCCCGTCTGATCGACCGCCCCATCCGCCCGCTGTTCCCCAAAGGCTTCCTGAACGAAACGCAAGTTCTGGCGACTGTTCTGTCCGTTGACCTGCAAAACGATGCAGATATCGTGGCGCTGGTGGCATCTTCTGCTGCTCTGACCATTTCGGGCGTTCCCTTCATGGGCCCCGTTGGCGCGGCGCGCGTTGGCTACGTTGATGGCCAGCTGGTGCTGAACCCCACGTCCGAACAGATGAAAACCAGCACGCTCGACCTCGTCGTTGCGGGTACGCAAGAAGGCGTGCTGATGGTTGAATCCGAAGCGCAGGAACTGTCGGGAGAGCTGATGCTCGAAGCGGTCATGTTCGGCTGGAAAGGCTTCCAGCCGCTGATCAATACGATCATCGAATTCGCCGAGCAGTGCGCGAAAGAGCCGTGGGAACTGGCGAAGCCTGCCTATGACCACGACGCTGTTAAAAAGCAGATCATCGATCTGGTTGGCGCGGACTTCAAAGCCGCCTACGCAACCCAGCAAAAACAGGAACGCGTATCCAAACTGGATGCTGCCCGCAAGAAAGCCGTTGAAGCACTCGTCACCGGCGAAGAAGGCAGCCCCATCACCGAACAGCTGGTGAAGAACCTGTGCAAAGAAGCCGAAGCAGACATCGTCCGCGGCGGCATTCTGGACACCGGCCTGCGTATCGATGGCCGCGACACCAAGAAAATCCGCAGCATCCTGTCCGAAGTCGGCATTCTGCCGCGCGTACACGGCTCCGCGCTGTTCACCCGTGGTGAAACGCAGGCGCTGGTTGTGGCCACGCTGGGCACGGGCGACGATGAACAGATCATCGACAGCCTGGAAGGCGAATACAAAGAAACCTTTATGCTGCACTACAACTTCCCCCCCTACTCGGTTGGTGAAACCGGCCGTATGGGTGGCCCGGGCCGCCGCGAAATCGGCCACGGTAAACTGGCATGGCGCGCCGTACACCCGATGCTGCCCGCGAAAGAGCAGTTCCCCTACACGCTGCGTCTGGTATCGGAAATCACTGAATCCAACGGTTCGTCTTCAATGGCGACTGTTTGCGGCGCTTCGCTCGCGATGATGGATGCTGGTGTTCCGCTGAAAAAGCCGGTTGCAGGTATCGCTATGGGCCTGATCAAGGAAGGCGCGAAATTCGCCGTTCTGTCCGACATTCTGGGTGACGAAGATCACCTGGGCGACATGGACTTCAAAGTAGCGGGTACGTCGGAAGGCATCACCGCGCTACAGATGGACATCAAGATCACGTCCATCACCGAAGAGATCATGACGATCGCGCTGAACCAGGCACATGACGGCCGCCAGCACATCCTGGGCGAAATGGCCAAGGCACTGACGGGCGCACGTGAAAACCTGTCGTCTAACGCACCGCAAATCGTGACGATCAAAATTCCGAAAGACAAAATCCGCGAAGTTATCGGCTCCGGCGGCTCTGTCATTCGCGAAATCGTTGCGCAAACCGGCGCAAAGATCGACATCGAAGATGACGGTACCGTTCAGGTTGCCGCCGTTAATGCTGAATCCATCCAGAAAGCACTGGATTGGATCAAAGGCATCACGGCCGAGCCGGAAATCGGCGCTGTTTATGACGGCACGGTTGTGAAGGTTGTCGAATTCGGCGCCTTCGTCAACATCATGCCGAAAACGGACGGTCTGGTTCACATTTCCGAACTGGCCCACCGCCGCGTCAAAACCGTTGACGAAGTTGTTAAAGAAGGTGACAAAGTAAAAGTGAAATGCATCGGTCTCGATGAGCGCGGCAAGATCAAGCTGTCGATCAAGGCACTGCAAGAAGCTCCGGAAAAGAAGGAAGCTGTCTAATCACTTCGATTTGACAAACACAAAGGCGCGGGTGAACATACACCCGCGCTTTTTGTTTCAGGACAAGAGACACTACAAGGAGTTTGATATGACTTCATTGCTGATCCCCAAAGTCATTGGCCACCGCGGCGCGGCAGCCTATGCGCCGGAAAACACCCTGTCATCCATCCATGCCGCTGCCGATCTTGGCATTGAATGGGTAGAGATTGATGTCAAGCTGACACGCGACGGCACCGCCGTGGTTTTTCATGACGAGGAACTGATCCGCTGCACAGGCGCCGAAGGACTGATCAAGGATCTGGACTTAAAAGACGTACAGGAACTGGATGCCGGTTCATGGTACGGCGACAGTTTTATTGGCGAACGCATCCCCACACTGGAAGACGCGCTTAACGTCATCCTCGACCGCGGCCTTGGCGTTAACCTTGAAATCAAGCCCTGCCCCGGCCGTGAAAAAGAAACAGCCGAAATCGTACTGGATATCACGTCGCGTATTTGGCCTGAAGACGGACCGATGCCGCTGATCTCCAGCTTTTCGCATGTCAGCCTTGAAACAGCGATGGAGATGATACAGGAATGGCCACGCGGTTTCCTGATCGACGAATATCATCCTGAATGGCGACAAATGGCGGAATATCTTGATGTTGCCAGTGTCCACTTCAACGGCAATACCGCCACCCGCGAAGAGATTGAAGAATACATGGAGCTGCAAAAGCCCTTGCTCGCCTATACCATCAACGAGCCGGAAATGGCGCGTGAACTGGTACGCTGGGGCGTTGATGGCATGTTCGCCGACAACCCCGACGTCATCCGCGAAGCGATTGAAACGCGCCACTAATCACGCAGTCACATGATAGGCAAACAAAAAACGGGCGGCCTTCGCGGCACGCCCGTTTTTTGTTTCACCGCCAAATTTGATCAGGGGTAATCGCAGCTGTCGGAGGTTACGCTGATAAACGAACGCTCGCCCGCGGCAACGGTAAATCTGTATTCTTTATTGCCAATCACCAAAGAATGCTGAACCGGCAACAGGCCTTCTTTTACCGTGCGCTTGCCGCCGATTTCGATGAAAACAACCTTGGCCGGCTTTCCGGGATCGTACCATGCTTCGGGGCTGCCATTTGAATTGGTGGCCGCTTCGCCTTCGGCAGTCACCGTCACAACGCCATTGCCAAAACTGACCGTACCGTGCGGGCCGTTATAGACGGGAGTTTTGACCACAAAACGTTTCACCGTCGGCTCCGTACAGTTTTTGGGCGGGCGCGCCGCATCAATCACGAAGGCAAGACGTTCCGGTTTGATACCTGCATTCAACTGTTTACGTACCAGATCCGTGAGGTTTTTGAATTCGTTTTGCGGCACTTCCTGCTGGTATTTTGCTTCCAGCTGCTGATAGCGCACCTGCGTCGATTGCACTTCGGATCTGAGCGTCGTGATCATGTTTTCAAGACCAGCACGTTCTTTTTCAAGCGTCGATGCCTTTTCCTTGAATGCCATCTGGCTGGTGCGCTCGGTTTCGGCGCCCCACCAGAACGACGACCCCGCCAGCGCTATCAGGAAGAACACAACCCACAGCACCTTGCGGCGCTGCTGCTGCTGCTTACGGCGGTGGCGCCCGACACCGCCTGTTCCGTACATATTGAAAGTCAAAGCAGAACTCCTGTTAATTCAATTTGGTTCGTTGTTCTTTTTGTCATCAAGGCGTTTCTTCTTCCGCGCCCTGCAGCTGAATTTTGGGAGAGCTGATTTCCCCGATATTCTTGAACCCGATACGCGCCATCAGGGTTGTGCCATTTTCGCCCGATGCCTCGTTAATCAGGTTACGCGATCCTTGCAGCGAGAACGTGAAGCATTCGTCATGATAGACAATGCCAGCCCCTGCGCGGCGCAGGCCCGGGTCTTGCCCCAAATCCTGCAGCGCCAATGCGTTGACTGACCAGAATTCCGTCAGCTTGTAAACACCTTCGGCACGGAATTGTTCCCGCGGTTCATTGAAGCCGGTACCCACGACACGGTCAAAATAGATGTAACCGAGACCGAGCGTAAAATCATCGTTACCACCCAGCGCCTGCAATTCATGGCGGCGCATGGTCAGGTTGCGGTTATCCAGCTGAAAACGGTAATCCGCGCTCAGATACTTCGACAGACCAAGGTTAATCTGCCCCACGATATCGGATGATTTATCTTCAAGGCCCGATCCTTGCGGAAATACCTTGTCTTCATCAAAGCGGTAGCTTTGACCTACAAAAACCTTGCCGTAGCGGCCGTTGTCGCCATACAGGCCTGTGCGCAGGCCATAGTTGGCGCGCGTACCGTCCTCTTGCCCGTCAATCCCGGTAAAGCGGTTGAGCGCAAACAGGTTGCTGGTGTCCAGCTGGATATCCAGACTGTCTTCGTTTGAAATACCACTATCGCTTTCGTCCACCTGCGGGCTGACGCTGACGCTGGCGATGGGTTCAATCACCATCTGCGATTTTTCAAGGCGCTTGACCAGCGGATAGCTGGCCGTAACGCCCGCCACAGCGGTGCCACGGCCACGGTTGGAATCCGCACTGCGCCCCGGCTCGGTAATAGCGATATCGCGGTTTTGCAGCGAGTAGAAATCTGCGCGTGCCGACAGGTCGATTTTGGTCACCAGACCGATCGGGAAAATATCGCGGCGTTGCCAGCCGATATCGCTGGAAGCACGCTGCATGTCCTGTCCGTTACTGTCACGGTGCAGGGCCAGCGCAGATGCCCCCACCGTCCAGCGACCGCCGAGAGAGCTGGTCGGCTCGCCGTACATGCGGTGTTCGGCCATAGGCAGGATATCCGGCTGTTCGGGGCGCACACCAAGTCGTACGTCCTGAAAATTCAGCGCACTGACGCGCGAATAATTTCGGCCTGCGAAACGTTCGGCATACAAAACGTTTTCAAGCACGTTTCTGCTGGATACATCATTTTCGCTGGAGATATCATAGAACCGCAGATAACCTTTGTCCGATACGCGCTCCACACGCATACCCGCGCGCCATTTATCATCAATCTCGTATAGACCGCTTGCAAAAATATGACCGCGCTTGCGATCTTCTTCGATACGGCCGTCTTCTTCGCGGCGATCCGAAACAACGCCGCTGCCGTTCAATTGCAGGCGGCCTTTTTCAAACCGCTGGCGCCATTCACCCATCATCAACACGCCTGCTTTGGTCGTCGGGCGTACGCGCACGGTGGCATCCATATCCGGGGCAATATCGGCGAAATAATATCCAGCTTCGGCAAAGGTACCGACGTCATTGCTCCAGCCGTAATCAGGGCGCAGGAAACCGCTTTTGCGCGTCACCGTCGGGTCAGCGTGCATGAACACCGGCGAATACGCGAGCGGTACCCCCAGAATTTCAAGGCGCGCGTTTTTATACTTCACACTCTTGGCTTCCTGATCATGCTCGACTTTATCAGCTTTGATCTGCCATACAGGGTTCGGCTTTTCTTCGCAGACCTTGCACGGCGTATAACTGGCGTTTTTCATCACGGTGCGCACGCCGTCTTCGCGTTTTGCCTCCACCGCCGAAAAGCGCGAACCATCGGCCAATACCGACAACAGCCCCTGCACGTAGCCTTTTTTCAAATCGCCTGACAGCTCGACGTATTCGGCGGTATGTACATCGCCATTTTCATCCACCAGCGCGACGTTACCCATCGCCGAGACGATATCGGTTTCGAGGTTATAAACAATTTTATCCGCACGGAGGATTTTCTCGCCCTGCACAACCTCGACCTGTCCGGACGCTGTCACCGTTTGCTTGGCTTCGTCATGCGTCAATTCTTTGGCGGCGATGTCAAACGGCTGGTCATCGTTGAAATCAAGCGCCCGCGCAAGCGCGGGGCCAGACAAAAAGCACAGCATCATCGCAAGCGCAAGGGTACGCATCCCCGCCTGCTTTTTTGCTGATAAAACCGATTTGAAACCTGCCGTCGAACGCATCATCCCGCAGCCCATAAACTCTGAACGTGTGATGTATGATTATTCAGAAAAATCAGATACATGTCAACGCTATCGACCTGTGGTTCTGAAAAACAAGGCGATAAAAAAAGAGCCCGTTGTCCGGCTTATTTTTTCTGCAAAAAGGCGGGGATATCGTTGCCGAAAGATCCGTTGTTCACGTCAACTTCGTTATCCAGGTCACCGGGCGCAACGCGGCTGCGGCGATCCTGTTTCTGATCGCGGTTGTGATGGCGTGCTTTTTGCTGCACCGACGGTGCCGGTGCGGGCGCTTCGGTCGGGGTTGCCCCGGCGGCTTCCAGCACATCAATTTTTTTACCGATCAGCTTGTGGATATTGCCAAGCGCTTTTTCATCGCTGGGCAGCACCATGGTAAAGGCCCGGCCCTTCGCCCCTGCACGGCCGGTGCGGCCGATACGGTGGACGTAATCTTCCGCGTTGAAAGGAACATCCCAGTTAAACACATGCGACATACCCTGAATATCCAGACCGCGCGCGGCGACATCGCTGCACACCAGAATTTGGACTTCGGCAGCTTTGAATTTGTTCAGCGCAGCTGTGCGTTCATCCTGTTCCATATCGCCGTGCAGCGCGGCGCAGGAAATATGACGTGATTTGATAAAACGGCAGACTTCGTCAATATCGCGTTTACGGTTGCAGAAGATGAAGGCGTTTTTCACGTCTTCCTGCTCGTACAGTTTTATAAACGTTGCTGTTTTGGCGCGCGGTTGATGCACGTTAACCAGATATTGTTCAACGTTGACCGATGTTGACGACGGCGGCGATACTGTAATTGTCTTGGGGTTGCTGAGGTATTTGTCGGCCAGTTTTTTGATCGGCCCCGGCATCGTCGCCGAGAAGAAAAGCGTCTGGCGCATCGGCGGCAACAGCGACACGATTTTTTCAAGATCGGGAATGAACCCCATATCCATCATGCGGTCGGCTTCGTCGATCACGAGGATTTTAATATCAGCCAGCAAGATCTTGCCGCGCTCGAACAGGTCAAGCAAGCGGCCCGGCGTAGCGATCAGCACATCCACGCCCCGCTCCAGATTTCTGATCTGTTCATCCATCGACGTACCGCCGACGATCAGCGCCATGCTGAGCTGGGAGTGGTATTTGCCGTACTTGACGAAGTTCTCGGAAATCTGTGCCGCCAGTTCGCGTGTGGGGCTCAGGATGAGCGAGCGCGGCATGCGCGCCTTGGCGCGGCCACCGGCCAGCGCATCAATCATCGGGATCGTAAAGGCGGCGGTTTTCCCCGTGCCCGTCTGCGCCAGACCCAAAACATCACGGCACATCTGAATGGCAGGAATGGCCTGCGCCTGAATGGGAGTCGGCTCTTTATAGCCGATTTCTTCAATCGCCTTCAGGATACCGTCGCTTAGTCCGAGATCTTTAAATTCCATAATTCTACAATTGTGCCGTTAATTTGTTCGTCATCTTGATGCTATCGCTCATTGCTCATACGCTGTTTTCAATGTAATTTAAAGCATAATTTCATATTTATTAGGACGAGGTATCCCATGGCGAAAGCCCGCCCGCACGTGACCGCAGCCGATACGGCCGCGCCAGTCAGCAACCTGCCTGTCAAACTACCCGCCCCCGCCAACAAGGGCGCAGGGCATGCCCGCAACCCCGGCTTTGATCTTAATCTTGAATGGCTTGAAGGGACCGAGGTCAACTTCAGCGCCGTTGAACGCCGCACGGCCACGCTGCTCGGCCGCCGCACCGTTAAAAAGCAATGGCAGGCCGCATGGCTACTCAAGGCCCTCACCTGCATTGACCTGACGACCCTCAACGGCGACGATACCGCTGGCCGCGTGAAACGTCTCTGCGCCAAGGCCAAAAAACCGCTGCGCGATGACATCGCCGAAGCCCTCGGCGTTGCGGACCGCCACATCACCACGGGCGCGGTTTGCGTGTACCATGAAATGGTTGAAACCGCCGTGCGTGAACTGGAAGGCTCCGGCGTGCCCGTGGCCGCGGTTTCTGCAGGCTTTCCGCATGGTATGTCGCCGCTGAAACAACGTCTGGCCGAAATCCGCGCATCCGTCGCGGCGGGTGCAAAAGAAATTGATATCGTCATCACCCGCGGCCATGTGCTGACAGGCAACTGGCAGGCGCTATATGATGAAGTCAAGCAAATGCGCGAAGCCTGCGGCGATGCACGTTTGAAATCCATTCTGGCAACGGGCGAGCTGGCCACCTTGCGCAACGTCGCCAAGGCATCACTGGTCGCCATGATGGCAGGTTCAGATTTCATCAAAACCTCGACCGGCAAAGAAAGCGTGAATGCGAATTTGAACGTATCCCTGATCATGATCCGCATGATCCGCGAATTCGAAGAGCAGACAGGATACAAAATCGCCTACAAACCCGCTGGCGGTATTTCCGCCGCCAAGGACATCATGAATTATCAGTTCCTGATGAAAGAAGAACTCGGCAATGCCTGGCTGGAGCCTGATTTGTTCCGTGTCGGCGCATCGTCGCTGCTGGGCGATATCGAACGCCAGCTGGAACATTACATCACCGGCCGTTATTCGGCCAACAACCGCCATCCGATGAGCTAAGAAAGAAGCCAACAGACATGAAAACCAATCCCGTATTCCACTCCCTGCCCCCTATCTATCGCTTTTTTGTGGGCGTTGGCTTTACCGCCGCAATCGCTGGCATCGGCTATGTCTTTTGGCTGCTGGCACGTGATACCGGCCCGACGGTGAACATGGCGCTGCCGTTCGGCGTGATCGTTGTGGGTCTTGGCGTGGCTGTCGCCGCGCTGAGCACGCCGGTCTTCTTGCAAAACCGCAAACTGCGTGCTGAAGGAAAACCGTCATGGGGCCTGAGCAGTCAGGGCACAAAATCCGAAGACGACCCCTATGCGTTCAACCAGATGATGGCCGCCGTATACGCCGCTGTCGGTTTTTTCCTGATCACAGCGGGCGTTTTCCTGCTTGTCGTCAAATTCGAACAATAACCCCTCAGCGAGTCTCGTTAATAGGAAATAAGATATGTGTGAAACGAGAACTACACGTGATGAAAAGAAAGCAGAAGAAGGCAAACGCAAGGATGACTTTTACGAAAAAAAGTCACTCTCCTATTATCAAGCGTCACTGACAACATGGCTAAACCTGCGATCAGAAAAAATAAAATATCTGTTATCTTTCTCGGCACTCGCAATCGGATGGATACTAACACAGCTGCCTAAATCATCTACATCGAGTATGGCCTACAGCCTTACACTATCAGCACTTCTATTTGTAATAGTAATTATGCTTTGCTTGTATCTGTACAACCTTGGAGCAGACTATATAAAAAAAATCATCCTTGAGAAAGCTCTTGAACATGAGGAACATTTCAATAGTGACGACAAAACAAAGGAAGAACTTGAGAAAGCAAAACTCGATACAAAAACGATAGATAAGAAAATATATACTATAAGTATTTGGTCAAATATATTGTTTATATCTGGCATAGTTTTAATGATATACGCATTTGTAAATTACACATTAACAATCAAACTTAGTATAGCACTTAGAACTCAAGACATAAATCAGTCCCTCACTATAGAAAAATGAGCTCGAAATGCGTTCAAAAAAACAGGCTGCAAAAAAGACAAGCAAAATAAAATCTAAGAAATCAGTTGGAAAAACCACCTTTGTAGTAAAACCAAAAAAGAAATCAGCCGCAAAGAAGGCGGCTAAAAAGCCTAGCGCAAGAGGTCTCACGTTAAGAAAAAAAACTGCAAAAAGGACGAAGTTATCTGGACGGACGAATATTTCAGGATACGACCAACTCTCTCCTCGCCCCCCGAAGAAATCTTAAGATTAAAGAGAAGGTGAACAATATGACCACCAATGTCGCAGAAATTTTCGACACCATGGAATACGGCCCCGCGCCGGAAACGGAAAAGACCGCCCTTGAATGGCTGGCGCAGAAAGACAAAACTATCGGCCATTTCATTAATGGCAAATGGGCTGTGCCGTCCAAATCCAAATGGTTCGATACCGTCAACCCCGCGACGGGCGATAAGCTCGCCAAGGTCGCCTGCGGCACCAAAGCAGACGTTGACGCCGCCGTAAAATCCGCCAAAGCGGCGCTAAAAAAATGGCAGGCACTGGACGGTCACGGCCGCGCCAAATGCCTCTATGCGCTTGCCCGTCTGATCCAGAAAAATGCGCGCCTGCTGGCTGTGCTGGAAACACTGGATAACGGCAAGCCGATCCGCGAGACGCGGGATCTCGACATATCCCTCGCCGCGCGTCATTTCTATCACCACGCCGGCTGGGCGCAAATTCTGAATACCGAATTCCCCGGCTATACCGCGCATGGTGTGGTCGGTCAGGTTATTCCGTGGAATTTCCCCTTCCTGATGTTGGCGTGGAAAATTGCACCGGCACTGGCTGCGGGTAATACGGTTGTTTTGAAACCTGCCGAGTTCACCCCCCTTTCCGCCGCACTATTTGCAGATCTATGCCTCGAAGCTGGCCTGCCCGCGGGCGTTATCAACATTGTGCAAGGTGACGGCAGCACGGGCGCCGAAATCACCAAGCATAAAGACATCGCCAAAATCGCCTTCACCGGCTCGACCGATGTGGGCCGTTTGATCCGCCAGTCGACCGCCGGCAGTGCCAAAGCGCTAACGCTGGAGCTGGGCGGCAAATCCCCCACCATCGTTTTCGAAAACGCCGATCTGGACAGCGCGGTCGAAGGCGTCGTCGACGGCATCTGGCTCAATCAGGGCGAAGTTTGCTGCGCAGGTTCTCGCCTGCTGCTGCAAGAAGGCATCGCCGACAAGATGATCAAGAAACTGAAACGCCGCATGGAACAGCTGCGCGTCGGATCGCCGCTCGACAAAGCGATCGACATGGGCGCACTCGCCAGCGACGAACAGCTGCAAAAAATCACCAAACTGGTGAAGCAAGGCGTCAAAGAAGGCGCCGAACTGGTACAGCCCGGCAAAGATGCCTGCCCCACCAAAGGCTGCTTCTACCCGCCCACCATGCTGCTGAACGTGCAGCCGTCGTCGACCGTGGCCGAAGTTGAAATCTTTGGCCCCGTTGTAACGGTAATGACTTTCCGCACGCCCGAAGAGGCCGTACAGCTGGCCAACAACACACGATACGGTCTGGCCGCCAGCATCTGGAGCGAGAACATCAACCTCGCCCTCGACATCGCGCCCAAGATCAAGGCGGGCGTGGTCTGGATTAACTCGACGAACATGTTCGACGCCGCTTGCGGTTTCGGCGGTTACCGCGAATCCGGCTTCGGCCGCGAAGGCGGCAAGGAAGGCATGTATGCCTACCTGAAGCCCGCCTTCATCGCCGATCTGCCGTCTTATAAAGACAGCAAATCCGGTCTGTCGGCAGCCAAGCATGTGCCCGCCATTGAAGGCATCGACACCATCGACCGCACAGCCAAGCTGTACATCGGCGGAAAACAAACCCGCCCCGATGGTGCCTATAGCCTGTCGATTTTGAACGCCAAAGGCAAACTGGCCGGACAGGTTGGCGAAGGTAACCGCAAGGATATCCGAAACGCCGTCGAAGCCGCCAAGAAAGCCGAAGGCTGGGGCAAGGCCGCGCATCACCTGCGTGCGCAGATCCTGTACTACATTGCCGAAAATCTGTCGGCACGCAGCGACGAATTCAAAAAACGTCTGATTGACCTGACGGGCGTCACGCCCGCACAGGCAAAAAAAGAAGTCGACGAAAGCATCCGCCGCCTGTTCACCTACGGCGCATGGGCCGACAAATACGATGGTGATGTGCACTACCCGCCTGCCCGTTTTGTGGCTGTCGCCATGAAAGAGCCCGTGGGCACGCTGGGTATCGTCTGCCCCGATGAAAACCCGCTGCTCGGCTTTGTCTCTCTGTTCGCGCCCGCCATGGCGATGGGCTGCCGCACGGTGATTGTGCCGTCCGAAAAATATCCGCTGCTGGCGACCGACCTGTATCAGATTTTCGATACCTCGGACGTCCCCGCAGGCGCGATCAATATCGTGACCGGCCACCGCGCCGAGTTGACCAAAACGCTGGCCGAGCATGACGATGTCGATGCCGTCTGGTATTTCGGTTCGGACACCACCGGCAGCCTGCTGGTTGAAAAATCATCGACGGGCAACCTGAAGCGCACGTGGGTCAACAACGGCAAACGCCGCGACTGGTTCGACCGCACACAGGCCGAAGGCGAAGAATTCCTGCGCTATTCGACCGAGATTAAAAACGTCTGGGTACCCTACGGCGAAGGCGAAGGCGGCGGCAAGGCGTATTAACGCACCCGCACCTCTGTCCAACAAAAAAGCCCCGCAATTAAATGCGGGGCTTTTTTGTATTCGTATGGATTATGCGCCCGGTTTGTGTTTCTTGGCAGCGGCTTTGGCCTGCGGTGCAGGCGCTGCTGCATCGGGTGCGGCGGCTGGAAACTGCGCAACCACAATTTCAGCCGGCAGCAGCATGCCATAGGGGTCTTGCCCTTGCGCGATGATATTCGCAATCGGCTTTGCTTCTGCTTCGGTCAGGTTAAAACGGCTTTGGGCGAAATCGGCGCAGACTTTGCCAACCGTGCCGACAAACGCCAGCTTCTGCGGCGACAGGTCACCCCCGCTAAATTGTTCATCGTACAAACGCGCACCGGCGCGCAGCAAGCCCACCAAAATGGTGGTATCCGCGATATGCTGGGCCAGACGCATCTTATCGCTGGTTTCAAAATACGTGGGATCGGCGATGACGTATTCACGCATGTTTTGCAGGGTCTGCTCTTTCATACGTGTACCAAATCCGTCGTTCGCCAGATAATCCGGCAATTTGTGCAGTTTGGCGGACATGGTCTCCAGTTCGCGTGCGAACTGCGCCCATGCCTTGTCTTGCGACAGGTCTTCGGCCGTGATGGTTTTGACGGGATCGCCCTTGACGATATAGCTATAGATGTTTTCCCAGCTATCCAGCGGCGGCTTCTTGGCAGCTTCGCTGTGGAATACCTTATCCAGGCTTTCGCGGTTCATGAATACTTCGCGCGCGATCGGCTCTTGTGTATCCACGGTAAAGCTTTCGCCGTCACCGTCAAAAATCTGGCCAAAGTTATTGGCAAATTTGCGGTACGTACTGCGCGACTGTTTCAGCGGGATGTATTCTTTTTCGCGGCAAGCGTCTTCAAAACGCTGCATGTAATGAATAACTTCTGTCGGGTCATCCGCAATCTGGCGGCGGCTGAGTTCATAGTATTCGTCGCCATGTTTCAGATCACGCGATACCAGCGTCATACGCCAATAGCTATCGTCGGCGGTTTCTTTGATCGCGGCCAGATAATAACGGCGGTTGCGGTGATCGTTGTCGGCAAACTCTTGCGACATCACAAAACGGCTGCTGTCTTCCGGTTCGTCACGGAATTGCGGCGGCACAAGACGCGGCTTGGATAGCCATTCTTCCGGCTTGCCGCTTACCCATTCTAAAAATCGTCTCAGCATTCCGCTACCCTTTCAGGATATCAGGGGGTGGGGCCTTGCGACTTTTTAGCGGCGGCGGGCGCAGCTTGCTGCGAACGCAGATTGCCTTCGTTGTGCGCATCACTCACGGGCGGCTTCACTTCGGCTGGCAGAACTTTGACCTGCGTCGCACCGGCGCGGCGCTGCTGTACTTTTTCCATGATTTTTCCGCGCGATGTGTAATAGCGCGTCAGGAAACCGGGCACCCAGCCGGGGATCTGGTCTTTGTTCGGGCTGACAACCCAGGCCTTCAGCTTGTCCATCTGTTCTTGCGAACCGCCAAGGTCGTTGAATTTTCGCTGCGCCTGTTCAACCGAACGCACGATGTCCGTGATCATATTGCCATCGGCATTCGACGGTGACATGACGTCCTGCATCAGGCGGCTGCGGTTTTTGGATGCATGCACCAGATTGAAATACAATTCCATCTCGGCAGAGAATTTCTGGAACGGCTCGACGTGTACGCCCAGATCTGCCGCCTCTTCCAGTTTTTCATTCATCGCGGGAATGATGTCGCGCAATGCTTTTTTCGCTGCGTTGTCACCATCCATCGACGGCATGCTGTCTTTGGCTTGTTTCAAAATTTTCTTTTTGTCTTCTGCGGTCAAGCCTTCGATGCGGTCAAAACCGTCATCTTTGCCGGCCGCAACCTGCGCCGCCAGATAGGCCGCGCCGACATGCACCGCAAACTGGTCCATGGCGATAAGCACTTTACCGATATTCAGCAGCTGATCCAGCGATGCGTTTTTGTCCGCATGGCTGCTGAAAATATCAGACAGAATGCCGCCTTCGATTTTCGCTTTGACTGAAGGCACATCCTGCGCGTTATCAACGGCCAGAATGGATTTGACAACTTCGCTACGCTGGAACGTCGCATCGGCAAAGATTTTGCCGTCGACGCGGCGGTACGGTTCGTTATGTTCGTTGAATGCGATGCCTTCGATGTTGGCGACACCTTTGTAGTGTTCCAGATCGTGGTAATGCGCTTTGATTTCGGGATATTTTGACGCAGGGTATTTTTCGTCGAATTCTTCAATCGCGCGGGTGTTCAGGTTGCTGGCAACATAATCTGCACGCGCCAGATGGCTGACCGCCTCGGCAAAAGAAACATCTTTGGGTTTGCCGTTGCTGTCTTTGACGTGCACTTCGGATACGAATTTACCGTCTTCGCGGTCAAGGCTGAACACCATGTAGTGCATGACGCGCCATTTGTCTTCGGTCGCATCCACGCGTAGCGCGGCCCAGAATTCAACGTGGTTTTCAACCAGGTTCAGGTTCTGGAATGCATCGGTACGCATGGCGTCAAAAAACTGCGCCTTGGCAGGCAATGCGCCGCCAACGCGGTCATCCCAGCTCTCCGCGGGTCTTTCGCGCGGCGCTTCGGGCTTGTCATCTTTCTTGCCGGTGAACCAGTTCATTACACACCATTCCTGCTCAAAGTCATTTATTCATAAAACAAGCCAAGAAACAAAGAAGGGCTGGCGTCCCGCTATACGGATACGCCAGCCCTATTGTTCTTTTTAGCTCTGCGGGCCACGGGGGCGACGCTGACGCGGCGCTTTGGCAGCGGCGGGCGTTGCTGTTTCTGCACCGTCCACGTTGTCGTTCGCTTTGTCGGACTGACGCTCTTCCGAGGCGCGCTCGGATGCTTGCAGCGCTTCCAGCTGACGTGCTTTGTTCGAGCTGTCGGCCGCTTCGAGGAGCTTGTCGGTCGCGCCGCGCAGGGCCTTCGACGTTGCTTCCAGTTGCAGGCGGCGTTTTTCGCGGTTTTCGCTTTCGCTTTCCAGCAGACGCTCCAGACGTTGTGCCGCTTCGATCAGTTTCTGGGGATCGATCGTGCCGCGCGCTTTGGAGTTCTGGGTCAATTCATGCGCTTGTTCAATCATGTGCTGGGTCTGATCGTGCATGCGATCACCCATCTCGTCGGCTTTCTTGATGGTCTGTGCCACCTTCAGGGACGAACCGGCAATACCGGCTGCAACCAGCATCGCTTTCCATTCGTTCTGGCCGTTGCGCAGGATGTCCTGGATTTTCTTGCGCTGGTCTTCCATGGTTTCGATCATGGTCATCAGTTGCTGTGCCGCGATAACCGACGCCGCGCGCGAACCGTTCAGAACCAGAATGCGATCTTCAAAGTCGTCGCGGCGTTTCAGAACTTCTTTCATGTACAGTTCATCTTCCGGATCGCCAGACTCTTGGAAGAATTCACGCGCTTGCGGAATATATTCTTCGTCATAGCGGCGCAGAACTTCGCTGGATGCGCCGATGTAAACGCCCAGTTCGCGGGTGGCCTCGGTACGTGCTTTACCCAGCTTTTCAGCTTCGCGCGTTACCTCGACGATACCTTTTTCAGTATTTTCGATGTTCTTGACCATTTTCAGCAAGTCTTCGAGCATCTGCGGCAGGGCTTCCTGCATTTCTTTGACGACCTTTTCGTCTTCGGTGCGTTTGGCTTTTGCCCCCGAAACGGCATCCCACATGCCACGCATCATTTTGGTAACGCCTTTGACGCCCGAACCAGCCGCGCCCGCCATGCCTTGCAGGGCCTTGCGGGTCGCTTCGCCGAAGGTGTCAAGGTTCATGTCCTTGATGCCGTCTTCCAGCTTGCCGAACGCCGTCGCCATCACGTTGACTTCGTTGTTGAACTTGGTTTGTACGCGGATCATTTCGTTCGCGACCTTGCCGAGTTTGTCCAGCGGCGCGTTACCGTAGTTGATGATCGCCTCGAAGCTGTTGGGCGCTTTGTCGATCGCGTCCATGATCTTGACCATTTCTTTACGCAGATCTTCGTCCGCGTTTTTAAATTCAATGATGCCGCCGCGCGCGCGCTGCATGCGCTGCGTCACTTTGGGATCTTCGCCGCCCTCTTCCGCCGTGCGGTTGAACTGGGATTCGACGCTGTTTTGTTTATTCATCATTTGAAACGGCTCCTCGGTGAACTGTGCAGCACCAACAGATGGGGTTAATCGTTATTATTTTTCCTAATCGTGTGAAAATTACAAAAGCCATGACATAATGTCAAGCATTCATCTCAATAATTTTTTAACGATTTCGTCGCCACGTTATCCAAAATCGGTGGCAATTGCAAACACCAATATTCATATAAAAATCAATGATTTATAATCGCTAATCCGCAGAATCATACGATCAAAAACCGCGCATCTAGTGAAAAGGTCCCGCAAGCATTTTGGTAATTTTATTACCAAGCGGCCTATACGCCACCCCGCCCCTACGGCATCAGGGTTTGGGGACGTGATAGGCGAAAATATCCTCGTGCGACCAGCCCGCCAAATCTGCACGTACTACCGCGGGCAGCGCCTTGAACAATCCGTCGGCAATGTGGGTGCGGCCTTCGTGCGCCAGCAGTTCGTCGAGTTTTTCCTGAATGGCGTGCAGGTAGATCACGTCGTTGCAAGCATAGTCCAGCTGCGCATGCGTCAATTCGGGCGCGCCCCAGTTGGTGCATTGCTGCTCTTTGTTGATCTTCACGCCAATCACATGCTTGGAGACATCTTCCAGATCATGCGCCTGCGTATAGGTACGCGCGATACGCGATGCGATTTTCAGGCAATACACGTTTTCAAGGATGACCCCCAGGTAATGGCCAATCCAACGCATGTCGCCACGCGCGAAGTAAAATAGTTTTTTCTTGGACGCATCGGCCAGTAATTTTTTGACATTCGGGCAATCAAAGCTGTCTTTTTCAAACTGTACCATATGGGTTTTACCACCATCGCTACCGTCATAAATTTGCAGCAGGCACAGGCGGTCACGCCAGACGTTCAGCCCCATGAATTCACTATCGATGGCAAGCGTGTCACCAAAAGTCAGCCCATCGGGCAAATCGTTTTTATAAAGTACATAGCGCGCTTCGGTGGTCATGATGGTTCCTGTTTTTTTTATTATTACCGGCAGTATCAGGGTTTATAGTTCGGTTTGAACGACGTCTTATTGGCCGGTTTATTATTTTCGTTGGCGCGTTTATCGGCCATGGCATTCACGCGGGCAATATCGTCGAGGTAATAATTTTCAAGGCGGCTGTAATGGCGTCCACCAACATCTTTCAATACGTCTTCGGTCACTTTGCGCAGGCCGTCGAAATTGTTTTCGCGCAGGCCCTCCAGCGTGGCGGGCAGCGCGTTCGGCATGCGGTCATTAAAAAAATGCATCGCCTTGGTGCCCATCTCCGGCTTGATGCCGTCGTTGGCGGCCTGCGCACTTTTCAGCGTCAGCAGCGTCGCAGACAGGTTCAGCAACTGTGCCAGATCGCCGCGGCGGACGCTGGGCTCCAGTGCTTCGCAATAATGTTCAAGCGCGAATTTGAAATAGGTTTTGCTGATATTCTTCGCTTCGTCCGCCGGTACATTTTTTTCGATCGAGAATAGAACTTCCGGCGCCTTCTCCGGCGCGACTTTCATCTTTTCACGGCCACGGGCGATGTATTCTTCGAGCAGGATTTCGACTTTTGCGCTTTCGCCTTTGCGCACCAGCGGGCTGAAAGCCTCTGTCAGGCGCGTGCCTTCGCCGGGGAAGTATTGATCGTAACTGCGGTACGCCTGGTTAAAGCGCGGCCAGAACTGCTGCAGATGCAGACCAAAATCCGCCACATGAATCATCGCCATCGCACCGAGGAATTGTTTTTCTTCGGCCGAGCCTGCGGCGCGGATGTCTTTCAGGAAGGTTTCCATGGTGGAAATTTCCGATTGCCATTTGTCTTTTGACAGCGCCAGCGGGCCTGCGTTCAGGAAATCTTTTGCTTTTTGCTGCACGATCGGGCCAATGCCCAGCGTGTCTTTCAGCACATAACCTTCGTCGAGCATGACGTTGATGAAGGCGACGGATTTATTTTCGCGCACAACCTGATCGTGATAATACAGCGATGCGAAATCCAGAATATTTGTGTCGATCATCATGGTGCGGGGTTTTTCTTCGCCCAGCTTGGTGCCCACCTCTTCCATCGTGAAGACCTGCGTGGCAGCCTTGAACCCGCCGTTTTCAAGATCGCGGTAGATAATAACCATATCCACATCCGATGATGCGATCGGCTGGTATCCACCGTTTTTCATCGCACGGCCGAAAGAGCCGGCCATAATAACCAAATCCGCGTTAGGGTGATGCTTCTCCAGCCAAGGCTTGAGCACTTTCTCGACGACATCGTGTGCTTGTTGCATACGCGGCCTCTCCTTCGGTAACAGGGTGTGATGTGGAGCGACGGTAGCAATTATGAAGATTCGGGTAAAGGTTGCGCAGCCTTTGAAATGCCCCATGCGTGATAAACGTATGTCTATTATAACATTACGAAAACAGCATCCCTCTTGACCGCCGAATATCGGGCTGTATTGTTCACATAATTTACAGTCAGGTCATGATGCCAAAGCAGATACAAGAACAGCAAGCCGTAGACGCGCCCGCGCCGCGCAGCAACATACGCGGCTATATGCGTTTTAGTCTGGCAGCCGCATTTTCTGCGGCGGTGATCGGCGGCGGCGTTGCCACGTATCATCAAACAAAGCCGCCCACACCGTATAACCATCCACAGGCGGCAGAGGTCTATCACATTCCGGTGCGCGGCTGCGCCGATGTATTAACCTCCGATGCCGCACTGCCGCCCGCCCCGCGCGGCAATGGCCAGCCCGTGATGCTGATCCCAGGCTTTTTAGGCAATGATGCGGCCATGCGCACACTGTCCACGCATTTAAAAGACCACGGCTATAGCGTGTATGGCTGGGGACAGGGTTTCAACACAGGCATGACCGAAGCGACGGCAGGCGCCCTCGCCCTGCAACTGAAGGATATCACGGCAAAGCATAACGGGCACAAAGTCGCCCTGATTGGTTTTAGTCTTGGCGGCGTTTATGCGCGGGAACTGGCGCGAGATAACCCGCAGATGGTATCGCAGGTCATCACCATGGGCAGTCCGTTTGCGATGACGGATAAAAACGGCAAACTGGATAAACGCATCCAAAACGTGGCGCAGGCATTCAATCCCGCGGCAGAGGATAAATCAGATACACGCACGCCCCTGCCCGTACCCACCACATCGCTTTACAGCACAAACGATTTTATGGTGATGTGGAAAGGCAGCTTGAACCGCAAGGAAACAACGGCTGAAAATATCCCCGTGGCCCCCGGGCATCTGGGTATGACATCGGACCGTAAAACGGCGGATATTATCTTGCACCGTCTGGCCGAAACGCCACAGGGCTGGCAACCGCTGGCGCCGCGCCTGTGTCCGCTGGCTGCGCGATAACGCACCGCCCGTACCGCTATGCAGCCGCACATCATCGCCGGTTCGAGTTGAGAGCGTTCGATTTGAAAGGCGGATACAGGCCTGCATAGCTGCGCCCGTTTATATATATCTGGCGGCAATGTTTTATAATTTACGCTTGCGCACGGCGCGTGCGGCAGGATATGCCATGCCGCCCAGCAAAAACATCGGCCCGCCAATCATGCCGAGGATACGGCCGATGTCTGCTTTTTCTTTGAGGGCGCCGGTGAGCTCCTGCAGTTCTTCGCTGCGGCGTTCGGCGGTATCTTGGTCGGTGTCGCCGTCGTTGCCGCGCGTTCTGATGTCTTCCAGTAATTCCTGCTGGCGTTCGTCCAGCCCGGCCAGATCCTGCCGCGCCATGTCGGCGGCATCGCGGTCGTTGGCTTCGTTGGCATGGCTGAGTTCTTCGTACAAACGTTTGCGGTCATCGGCGATGTCGGCCAGCTCTAGCTGATCTTCTTCCGTCATACCGCCGAACGATAGCGCACGCGCAATATCGCCAAACACCGGAATAACCGCCCCGCGCACAGACCTGTACACATCGACGTAAAAGAAAACGGAGGCCGCCAGCATGAAAAACCCGCACAGCATCATAAACAGGGCGCCCATTTCAAACATACCCATGGGGCTGTTTGTTTCCTGCGCGGTTACCTTCGGGATTTGATCGTTCATGATAACGCCTCCCCTGACTTGCTGCGGTACCGCAAAAGCATAGCTAAAAACCCCAGTTGCAGCCAAAGAAAAAGCCGGGTTTCCCCGGCTTTTTTTGTTACAAAGCGAATGGCGCAGCGATTAACCGCAGCCGCAACCGCCCTTGGAGCAGCTGCCTTCTTCTTTTTGTTCCGCAGCCGCCGCAGCAGCAGCCTGTTCTTTTTTCGCAGCTTCACTATTGCAGCAGCCGGATTCGTCTTTGGCGGTATTTTCTTGGTTGCTCATGTGTATCTCCTCCTCGTTGGGTAGATCATTGATGCCTTATCATCCCAAGTATCGATGATAATACTGATCTATGCCCGCGCGATTGATTGTCAAGGCCACCCCAAACGGGATTTTACTTTTTAGAAACAGTTGCCTGACGTTAAACCGATGGCGGTTTTGGCGGCAACGGATTATTGGTAAACGGCTTCAACGATGCGCGGATCGTCTCCATGCTTTCGCTGCCCACGGCGCAAATGGTATCGGCGCCACCGTAGTACACATACAGATTGCCGTTATCAATCACCGCACCGCACGGAAAGACCACATTGTTCACGTCGCCCGAAATCTCGTAATCCGCTTCGGGGCGCAGCGATGGCGCCTCGCTCTTGGCCAAGATTTTCGACGGGTCGTTCTTGTCGAGCAGCATCAGGCTGATCGTCCATTTAAAATCGTCGGAGATGCTGGAGTAGACCAGCAACAGCCCCTCGGGCAGCTCAATCGGGGGCGCCCCCGGTTCGATACCATGCGCTTCGTAGCCATTGTTTTGCGGGCCGAGCAGCTGGTCTTTTTCGATGTCATAGCTCGCCCACATTTTTTGCCATGCGGCGGCGTTGGTGAAATCGTCGGGCGCGGGCGACATCATCGTGCGCTCCACCCCTGCTTCGTCTTTCCACATGAAATGCACTTTGCCGCCACTTTCGAACAGCACGCCCGCCTTGCTGCGGCGGTCGGGGCCGATCACGCCGTGCTTTTCGTAAGTGCGGAAATCTTTGGTGCTGGCCAAGGCGATACGAATACCGCTGTCGGCGTCGGGCTGCGACAGACCTTTGGCAATTGATGTATACAGAATGTAATACGTATCGCCGATTTTGGTGATGCGCGGATCTTCCAGACCGAATTTGTCAAACGGCTGGTCGGGTTTCAGTACGGCGGGGTCGACCAGTTTAAAATCTTTTTCCGGCGATGCGCTTTCCCACAGGCTCAGATGCGATGTATATTTGTCATCGAACTGGTTGATGTTTCCAAGTTTCTGATACCCCTTCGGCACCGACCGCACCATCATCACAAAACGGCCATCGGCATGCTTTGCCGCGCCAGGGTTAAACGTCGCGCCCAAATCGCCTTCGGGACTTACTACAATGCCGTGCCTTTTCATCACCGTTGGTTGCCTTTTCGGTTGGTTAAGAAGTGCAGATGAGTAGATATGTGTATGTGCAGAAATGCGAAGGGGAGCATAACCGCATCCCCCGCCCCTGACAACCCGCACTGTAAAAAACGCAAGGAAATTACGGACAGTTCAAAATCACATTGCTATTGCCGTGCGTGGTTTTGATGACGTTCGCGATGCAATCTTTGTCTTTGCCGTCTTTGCCCTTGATGGTGACTTCGTATTGACCGGCGGGCAGGTCGTTCAAGGCCTTGGGCAGCGTCACGTCACGTACTTGCAGGCCGAATTCGCGGTTGATGGCTTCAATCGCTTCGGCTTTTTTCTGTTCGGGGGTTTTGGGCTGTTCCGTAGCGCCTTCGCAGCCGCCCAGCAACATCGCAGCGGGCAAAAGAACCGTGGCAAGAAACGCTTTTTTCATGGCAAACCTCCGGATAAATTGAATGCGGTATAATAGCACCGCTATTTATTTTATGTCAACGTAAAATTCTACCCATACGCTGTTGTCCCTTGTCGCGGCGCGTCATCAAACCACCTATAATGATGTCATGAACATCGTGCCGCAAAATCTTGTGCATCGCCGCATCCTGCTGATTATTTCGGGGGGGATTGCCGCGTATAAAAGCCTCGACCTCATCCGCCGCCTGCGCGAACGCGGCGCCGATGTACGCTGCGTTTTAACATCGGGCGGTGCGCAGTTTATCACGCCGCTGGCCGTCAGTGCGCTGTCGGAAAATAAAGTTTACACAGACCTGTTTTCGCTCACCGATGAACATGAAATGGGGCATATCCGTCTGGCGCGGGATTGCGACCTTGTGCTGGTCGTACCGGCCAGCGCCAACATCATGGCGCGCGCCGCGCAGGGCATGGCGGATGATCTGGCCTCGACCGTACTGCTGGCGACCGACAAACCGGTGATGATGTCCCCCGCCATGAACCCCGCCATGTGGGACAATGCAGCGACGCAGGAAAATATCACCACGCTGAAACGCCGCGGCGTTCATTTCATTGCGCCCGCTGTCGGCGACATGGCCTGTGGCGAACACGGCACCGGACGTTTGCCCGAAGTTGCCGAGATTGTCGCCGCCGTTTCGAAATTTTTTGAAGTAAACGGTCCGCTGCGCGGCCGCCGCGCCATTGTCACCAGCGGCCCCACGCACGAGAGCATCGACCCCGTGCGCTTTATCGGCAATATTTCATCCGGGCGTCAAGGACACGCGATTGCCGCCGCGCTGGCCGCTGCGGGCGCCGATGTCACATTAATATCCGGCCCCGTGCAAGAGCAACCGCCCGCAGGCGTACATGTTGTACGCATCACAACGGCACAGCAAATGTACGATGCCACATTTGCCGCCCTGCCCGCCGATATTGCCGTCTGCGCCGCTGCCGTGGCGGATTATCGCCCCGCACAGGCATCGCTGGATAAAATCAAAAAATCGGGTGATGACGGCATGACATTATCACTGGTACAAAACCCCGATATTTTAAAAGACCTGTCGCACGGCACACGCCGCCCCGCGCTGGTCGTTGGCTTCGCCGCCGAAACCGATGCAGGTATTGAAGGCGCCAAACAGAAACTGGCGCGTAAAGGCTGTGACTGGCTGGTATTGAATGACGTATCGGGCGGCAAGGTTTTTGGCAGCGCCCAAAACACCGTCACGGTTTTGACCAAAGATGGCAGCGCCCAAAGCTGGCCCCAGATGGATAAAACCGATGTCGCGCGCCAGCTGGTGCAGGATATTGCCGCGGCGATGAAATAACCCCGCACAGCGGCTTGCTTATCTGGATATCCATCCCTTTTCACGGTCCACATAGATACGGAACCAGATTTCCAGCATCATCAGGGTAAACACCTGATGCAGACAAAGAATATCGCCTTCGCGGGATTGCTGAACCAATGCGCGGACACCTTCGGGTTTAAACAGGCCACGTTTTTTCATGCTCTGTTCAGACAGACAGGTTTCAATCATTTCCCGCATCAAGCGCGTGGACATGAATTTAAACATCGGCAGCGCTGCCGCCTTGTGCGTAATTTCCGGCATATCGGGCATTGTTTTTTGCAGATGCCGGCGCAGCATCACACGGCCTTGGCGCTGGGAAAAACGCAAATGATCGGGCAGGCTCATCATAAACTCGGCCATGCCATGGTCGGCGAAAGGCGTGCGTAGCGGCAACCCAGTCATGGCCGATGCCTTGTCATACGGCATCAGCACGTTATCTTGCAGGCCGTGGTCTTTTTGCAAGGCAACCGTGCGGCCGATAAGGGTTTTCCATCCCTCGGAGTCTTTTTGCGCATCAATAAACGTTTCCATGAACGGCGAAATACTATCGCCATAAAAATCGTTCTTCTCCCGCGCGGTGAAACCCGGCATCAGGAAAGAATATTTATGCATCAGCGGGGCGCGGCGGTTAATCTCGCCCAGGAAACCGACCAGCCGGCTGCGGCATTGCTCGCCCACCTTGCCGCCGTTATCGAACTGTTTTTGCATCCACGATTGCGGCATCACGCCCAGCATGGTTTTAAAAAACCATGCCGATAAACCGCTGCCACGCATCATGTTTAAAAATATTTCCTGCTGGATATTCCCCGCCATAAAACTATCGGCAGCAGCCCCCGTGACAACACCATCGACATGCACCACCGCATGCTGGGCAAGCAAATAAGTCGTGAGCACGCTTGAATGCGCAACGGGTTCATCGTTCGCCCAGATAACTTCGGGCAGCTTTTCCATGTCGGGCGGCGCACAAACAATTTCGTGATGACGCAGCCCCAGACGCCGCGCAATTTCGCGCCCCGGCGCCAATGCCGCATCGCCATCATCAAAACCGACGGTGAAGGCTTCGGTCAAGGGCACGGATTGACGTTTCATTTCCACGGCGACCAACGTGTCTTCGGCCGTGCCGTTCAAGCGTACACCCGGTTGACGCAGCCCCTGCACCGCATGGGTTGTCGCATCCCGCAACAGAGTTTCAAACCGCGCCATGTAATCGGCATCTGTTTTCAGCGATGTGTCCGGTTCGGTATAGGATTCCCATTTCCAATAGGGTTCCACCATCACATGCAAGCCGGGGTTCCAGATCACGCGGTGGCCCGCGGGTAGTTTGTGAATGCTCTTGAAAAAGCTGCCCGGTGTCGGGCTGTAGCCCATCGTCAGGTATGCATCGATACTGCGCATATCCGGAATGACCTGCACGCTTGGATGCTCCAGAATCGATTTGATTTCGGAGGCAAAAACAAAATCGCCGGACTGGGTGGTTGTGTAATACAGCGGCTCCTGCCCCAGACGGTCGCGCGCGATGAATACGAAATCCTTGAGCGTATCATGCACGGCGAACACAAAACGGCCGCGCAAATGCGTCGCCAGATTAAGACCGTAAGCTTCGTAGAGGTGCAAAATAAGCTCCGGTACGCTATCGGTACGGAACTGCATGCCTTTTCGCGCCAAATCATCGCGCAGCGCAGCATAATTGCTGATATCCCCCGCGAACAACACGACAATACTGTCATCATGACTATATGAAGGCTGTACAGAGGCACGTCCGGCCTTGTCACGCACGCCCATGAATACGGGATTCGCGTTATAGAGCGCTTCGCCATCGCGGCCACGGTGGGCCAGCTTGCGCACCATGCCCTGCAGCACTTCCGGCGCTCTTGCCTGACCGAAATATCCCGCAATCCCTGCCATTACCTATACCTGTTCCCTCAACCAGAAGCGTCTCGTCGGCAAGCATCCTACACGATAACAACTCAACCGCCAACCTCTCGCATACGATCGCCTGTCATGTTGACAGGTTCTTGCGGTGTCATCTTGACGAGGGTGATCTGGTTGCGCTGTTTTTTCAGCACATCAAACCGGAAACCGTGGAAGTTGAACGATTGTCCTACGCTGGGAATACGTTGGCTTTCATACAGTAAAAGCCCCGCCACAGTCGAATAATCTTCATCCGGCATGTTCCAACCCAGATCGCGGTTCAGATCGCGGATCGTGACCTTGCCGTCGACAATAAAGGTGCCATCCTGCTGCGGGCGCACACCGGCAACGGCAATATCGTGTTCATCGTCAATCTGCCCGACGATTTCTTCCAGAATGTCTTCAAGCGTGATGACCCCGACCAAAGCGCCATATTCATCGACCATAATGGCGAAATGTTCGCGGCGGCGGCGGAAAGCTTGCAGCTGTTCGAACAACGTGGCGGATTCAGGAATAAACCACGGTTCCATCATCGCGCGGGTGATGTCGATCTTGGATACGTCCCCGCCGCATTGACGCAGTTCCTGCAGCATCAATTTGGAATGGATGACACCGATAATATTATCAGGACTTTCGCGCCATACCGGCAGGCGCGTGAATGAACTGTGCATGACTTCGTCAACGATACGATCCAGCGGCAGGTCGGCGTTAATCATGCGCACATTCTTGCGGTGTACCATCACCTTTTCGACATTCACATCGGCAAGGTCAAGGATGGATTTCAGCATCGCCCGCGTTTCCTGACGCTCGCCGTCATCATCCAGTTTTTCGTGGTTGCCCAAAAGATCAATCGCGCCGCGCAGCTCTTCTTGCTGGGCTTCGGCGCTGTCGACGTCACGGCTGACGCCAAACAGATGAAAGACACCATTCACCAAAAGCGAAATCTGGCGTGTGATGGGCGACAGTAAAAATACAAACATCGATACCGCAGGCGCAATCCGCAGTGCCACGCGGTCAGGGTGCAGCAGGGCGTAGGTTTTGGGCATGACTTCTGAAAAAATCAGCACAAGAATCGTCACGCCCAGCGTTGCATAGGCCACCCCCGCCTCGCCAAAGAGCTTTATCAAAACAGACGTTGCCAAGGCAGATGCGGAAATATTGACCAGATTGTTGCCCAGCAGCAGCCCGCCGATCAGACGGTCTTTTTCCTCGCGCAGGCGATTGACGATACCGGCGCGGCGGTTTCCTTCTGCCTGCAAACGGTGCATGCGCGCGCGCGATGCCGCCGTCAGCGCGGTTTCGGAGCCCGAAAAAAACGCTGACATAAAAAGCAGCACAACGAACAAAAGCAGTTCAAAAATAAAATCTTCGGTCATTGGCGTTATCAACCCGTTACTTGTTCAAGGAAAGCCAGCAAGGTCCCTTCGTCACAGCCGCGTGCAACAAAGGACTTGCCGATACCGCGCATCAGGATCAGCGTTATTTTGCCGTCTTGCGCTTTTTTGTCGCCGCGCATTGCGGCAAGAATATCTTGGGCATTCACCGCAAACGGCGGTTTGGTCATCAGGCCCGCGGCAGCCAAATGTCTGGCGAAACGTTCAGCATCGACCTGAGGTGCAAGCCCTATCTGCGCCGAGAATTGCACCGCCCACAGGCAGCCAATCGCCACCGCCTCGCCATGCAGCAGGCGGCCATCATACCCGCCGATTTTTTCCAGCGCATGGCCAAAGGTATGACCGAGGTTCAATAGCGCACGGATATCTTTTTCCTCGCGCTCGTCCTCCGTCACGATTTTTGCCTTGGCGGCGCAGCTGACGGCAATGGCATATTTCTGCGCATCGGCATCCCCCGATAACAGCGCCGCGCCGTTTTGATCCAGCCAGTCAAAAAATTCGGGGCGGTCAATCAGGCCGTATTTGACAACCTCGGCGTAGCCCGCGCGCATCTCTCGCGGGGACAGGGTTTTCAGCACATCTGTATCAATCAACACCGCACGCGGTTGACAGAAACTGCCCACAAGGTTTTTGCCCTGTTTCATGTTAATGCCCGTTTTGCCGCCCACAGAGCTATCGACCTGCGCCAGCAGCGTGGTCGGCACCTGCACAAAATCTATCCCGCGCATCAGTACAGCCGCGGCAAATCCGGTGATATCGCCAATGACCCCGCCGCCCAGTGCGACCAGCGCCGATTGGCGGTCAAGCCCCCGCGCCAGCGCCTGCGCCAGAATATATTCAAGCTGCGAAAAATTCTTGCTGCCTTCGCCCGCCGGTATAACGACAGGGTCGACCAGCATAAAGCCCGCGGCACGCAAGCTTTCCATCAGCACATTCATATGCGGCAATGCCGCCACGGTATCATCGGTGACAATACACAGTTTGCGCGCCCGCAGCGGTGTTTGCAGCAAATCACCCGCCCGCGCCAATAACCCTGCGCCTATATATATGTCATAGCCACGTCCGGCATCCAGCGCGACGGAGACGATATCCGGTGGTGTGTCCTGCGTATGCGCGGTCATGCCGCCCCCTCGATCTTTCCTTGCGCCATCAGTTCACGGCGAATGCGGCGGGCCATGGTCTGCGGCGTTTGTTTATCTGTCACCAATGTAATGTCTGCTTCGGCATACACCGGATAACGCGCATCCATCAGCTCGCGCAGTTTTTGCGCACGGTCCACCCCCTGCAAAAGCGGGCGGTGCGATGTGCGGCGCGTACGTTCGACCAATGTATCCAGATCGGCCTTCAGCCAGACCGACACGGCGTGCTGTTTAATCGCCGCACGCACGGCGGGCTGGATAAACGCCCCCCCGCCCGATGCCAGCACCAGTGGCGGGCCGACCAGCAGGCGTTCGATGACGCGCATTTCGCCCTTGCGGAATTCCGCCTCGCCAAACTCCGCAAAGATATCCGGGATCGGCATACCGGCCGATTTTTCAATTTCGTGGTCGGCATCCACAAACGGCAAGCCCAAAAGCCGCGCCAGTTCACGCCCGACACGGCTTTTGCCGGCCCCCATCAGGCCCACCAGTACGATAATCGGTAGCGGTTTTTGCATTTTTCCTCGTTATTCCAGTACCTTAATCTGTCAGTTTCCGGCCACGAAAGCAAGCGTCAGCCCCTTATAGACCTTTATGAAAAAATATATTGACTTATGGTATGTAGGGGCGTAAAACTTTATTCAACTTTATGGTATATACCTTGGTCGGGTGCTTACACTCTTTTTGAGAATAAAAGCGTGCAAACACGAATAAGGAAACCAGAGCCATATAACCGCCAAATGTGTTGAAAAACCGCTACGGTTTGATGCATATTCGATAAACCAAAAATAAACGCGCGGCTTATAGAAAAAGAAGGTACAGATAAAACCATGTCAAAACTTTTGACCTCCCTCTTTTTCTTGGCGTTTATTGCGGCTGCTGGCGGTTTCGCGGTTCTGGCTGTTTGGGATGTTCCCGTTCCCCAGACAACCGTTGAGAAAACCGTGGATAGCAGCGCGTTCGTCAACAGAACACCCTGATCTTCCGCTTTTTCCAATGTTTTCCTGATAGATGCCACATAGGCGAATCATTCTGACAATGAATGATTCTCTGGGCACACCTTGGCATGCCATGACCCTAACGTACTCAAAAACAGTGTTTTTCGGGTATTCGTGGGTCGATATGATGCCGATACGGGGATAAGACGGAAAATTGTGGAAATATCATGAGTTTACGGTCGTTCTTGAATTATGACTTTAACTTCATGTAATACTAAAAATAATTTTTCACATATTCCCTCTTGCAATTCCCTTGGGGTTCCGGCTTTATGTCTTAAAGTTCACTTGTTACGGAGGTGTACAACTCAAAATAAGCCAATAAAACAAAGGCAATTGAGTTGTGCTCAGAAACTTTACAAAGGAGAAACACACTATGGCTCGTCCAGGTCGTCCCAGAATGCCCAAAGCCCCCCTGCCCGGGAGCGTTGAAGGTTTTCTTGATATGCTCATCGCTGAACGCGGTGCCGCTTTGAACACCCGCCACGCCTACGAACGTGACCTCGCGGATGTTTGCGCTTTTCTGAAAAAGAACAGCAAAGACATCGATAACGCGACCACGAATGATCTTAAAGAATATCTGAACGAACTTGGTGATCGCGAAAATGCGAAAAGCAAGGGCGGCGGCAAAACGGCCGTTCGTACCATTGCCCGCCGCATCTCTGCGCTGCGCCAGTTCTTCGGCTTCCTGGTTTCTGAAGGTAAACGCTCGGAAGATCCGACGTCGACCATCGAAAGCCCGAAGCAAACCCGCACTCTTCCCAAAATTTTGAGCGAAGATGAAGTCACCGTACTCATCAACACCGCTCAGAAGCAAGGCGGCCCGGAAAGCATCCGCCTTGTTGCCCTGCTCGAGATTCTCTATGCGACGGGCCTGCGCGTTTCCGAACTCGTTGGTCTGCCCCTCACCGCCATTGGTCCGGAAAGCCGTTATCTGACGGTTGAAGGCAAAGGTGGCCGTGAACGCATGGCGCCCCTCTCCGAGCCGGCACAGAAAGCGATGCGCGCATACATGGAAATTCGTACGAAATTCCTGATGCCGGATCGCGCCGAATCGCAAAGCAAGTGGCTGTTCCCGTCTCGTACGTCGGAATCCGGCCACCTGACCCGCCAGCGTTTCGCCCAGCTGCTGAAAGAGCTGTCACGCAATGCCGGTATTGATCCGGAACGCGTCAGCCCGCACGTTCTGCGCCACGCCTTCGCAACCCACCTGCTCAAGCATGGTGCGGATCTGCGCTCGGTACAGAAAATGCTTGGCCATGCTGATATCGCAACGACCCAGATTTATACTCAGGTTGTTGGGGATCAGGCCAAAGAAGCTGCTGAGAAGCACCCGCTCGCTCAGAAAGCAATCGGCTAACCTACCCCATTTGCGTACCGCTGCCTGTTCCGGGGTATGTATGTGAATAAAATTGAAGAAGGACGCTTTCCCACCCGAAAGCGTCCTTTTTCTATGCCCTATTTACAGATGCTATAAAACCGGATGCATAGGCGTTATGCCGCTACGCGCCGCATATATATGAAAAAATATGGCATTCTTGAAAATTCGTTCTTTTTGGCTATACTGCCCGCTTCGGCTGGCAGGTAGATCAATACGCCATATCAGCCACATAACTAATGGAAAGCACACATGGTCTATCATCTGGAATTTGAAAAACCGATCGTCGAGCTGGAAGCGAAAATCGCCGAGTTGGGCAACATGACGAATGGCGGCGACATGCAGGAAGAAATCACCCGCATGCGCGAAAAATCGGAACGCATCCTGATCCAGACCTACTCCAAACTTGCGCCCGACCAGAAAGTACAAGTGGCCCGCCACCCGATGCGCCCGCATTTTCTGGATTACACGAAACGTTTGATCAAGGATTTCACGCCACTGGCTGGCGACCGCTACTTTGGCGAAGACGCCGCGCTGCTGGGCGGCCTTGGTCGTTTCCGCGGACAGTCTGTCGTTGTTATGGGGCAGGAAAAAGGCCACGACACGCAAACGCGTATCTATCACAACTTTGGTATGACCAAACCCGAAGGCTACCGCAAGGCGCAGCGCCTGATGGCCATGGCAACACAATTCCGCCTGCCCATCATTACGCTGGTCGACACGGCCGGCGCCTTCCCCGGTATCGAAGCGGAAGAACGCGGCCAGTCCGAAGCTATCGCGAAATCGATTGAATCCTGCTTGCGCGCCGAAGTGCCCGTCGTATCGACAATCATCGGCGAAGGCGGTTCGGGCGGTGCCATCGCTATTGCCACGGCAGACCGCGTGATGATGCTGGAACACTCTGTTTATTCCGTGATCTCGCCCGAAGGGTGCGCATCCATTCTGTGGCGCAGCGCCGAATTTGCGAAAGACGCTGCACGTGCGCTGAAACTGACGGCGCAAGATCTGAAACAGCTGGGCATCATCGACACCATCATCGAAGAGCCCATGGGCGGCGCACACCGCGAACCCGAACGCACGATTGACGTTGTCGGTGACTACATCGAAAACGCGCTGAGCGAGCTGAAACCCCTCGACGCCGCCACGCTGAAAACCCGCCGCCGCCAGAAGTTTCTGGAGATGGGGCATAATATCTGATTTGGGTATCTATTAAAAAAAGGCGGCTATATGTTTAGCCGCCTTTTTTGTTGTTTGTTTATCAAATCGGCGGCTGGCTTGTGGTCTGCTTGGCCGCCTTTTCCGCCGCATCCGGTTTGCCGTGGATACGGTCCAGCACCACACGAATGGGCGTACCCAAACGGTATACAGCGGGCTGCGTATGGATTGCCCAGTCCAGCACCCGCGCCGTCACCGGCGTGCCGGCGATGGCTTCGTCACGGTAACGCTCATAGGTTGCGCCCGCATAGGGGTTCGGCATAAAACGCGGCACAATGACGATACCGCACACAAAAACCGCTGCCATAACAAGCTGCACCGGCACGCGCAGCGCGGCAGGCAGCAGATGTTCCCGCATTAAACGGGCAATCACACTGCGCACCATGATATTCCACCAACGGAACATCGTCAAAATAACCACGCACAGCGATATAATCAGCGCCACCGCCGGAATAAAAACGGCACGGGCATAGTCTTTGCCCTTTTCGGCCAGCGGCTGGCCATTGGCATACAATTCTTTTTCTGTCTCGATATCGCCCAGCATTTTATCGAGAATTTCGCGGTACTTGGGCAAAATCATTTTTTTGAAAAACGCGTCCGGCGTCATCACCAGTTTTTCCATCGGCGGCAACGGCGGAATGCCGGAGACTTCGAAGAACTGCGCCTCTGTCAAACCGGGCGGCATTTTCATGGGGGCCTTGATCGACCACTGGCGGTTCACTTCCTGCTTCAGCAAGGATTCGACCGCTTTTTCAAAAGATTCTTTTTCGTAGATCCAGTTGATGGGCAGAATAAAACCCGAATGCGGCAAACGTTCGGTGATATAACGCTGCACGCGGTCGCGCAAACGCACCTGCGTGGGATAGGCCGCCAGAAACTCGGCGCGGGTTTCGATATCAGGCGTATACCCGCCGGAGCGCTGCGCAAATTGACGTTCTGCATCCGATGCGATATCGGCCACCAGCCCCCGCTCCTTACCCCGCAGCAGCGGCGGGCAATTACGCGAAGAACAATAATCGCGCAGCCTTTCCTTGTACGGCGCCAGTTTCGAGATCATGTTATAGCCATTGGCGGTCAGCTGCTGTTTATACTCGCGCACGCCGCGTTTGTATTGCTCCCAGCCTCGGTCGATTTCTTTTTCGACTTCGTCCGATGCCTTCGTGCTTTCGCGCTGTAAAACCTTGTCGGATACCGCCACGAAATATTCATCCGATGCTTGTTTGTAGGGTATGTAGTAGCGGTTGCGCATTTCTTCCTGAATTTTGTTGCGCTCTTCGCCTACCTTTTCGACATACACATCATATTGCTTGCGCGGCGAAAACCACATGCCGCGGGCGGCAACGCTTTGCACCATTTTATCCTTGTTTTCTTCCATATCCTTGCGGATACGCTCGGGGCTCAGCATCCACATGCTGCCCAGAATAATGCGGGCGGATTTGACGCTGTCCTGTTCATTTTCTGCATCGCAAAGCGCCAGATCATCGAGGTTGATGGTGCAGTCTTCCAGAATAGAGCGCAGCATCAGGACATAGCGGGCATTCACACGCTGTTCCCAGTCTGTGCGTTCAATCAACGCCTGTTCAATCAGCAGCTTTTGCCCCAGAAACACTGCGGGCCAGACAATCAGCAGTAAACTGACCACATTCACAAAAACATTCCGCCCCCGCCCGATGGACGAGCCGTAAGCAATCCCCAGCGCAGGCAGTAGCGCCAGTACGACGTCACCGCCGGAAGGATCAATCGGCAGCGTATCAGGCAACGACAGCGCCGACCACATAATCAAAAATAGCGGCATCATCGCCACAAGACCGATGCCGTAATAAACCCAGCGCATTTTACGGCTGGTGATATGAAACGACGACGGCGCGAAAAAGCCAAGGATCAGCAAAAAACAGCCGCAGGCGGAAACGCTGCGGCCAAATACTTGCAGGTCTTCCATTTTCACAGGGTCAGACCGCACACTGCCCGCCACATCCAGCAGCGACATATTGAATTCAATTTCAGCGACCAGATAGCAAAGGCTCAGGATCAGCAATATCGCCGACGACCATGCGCGCCAGTTGATATCCCAATCGCCAAATATGCGAACATTGGCCAATTCCACACGCGCATTACCGGTCTTTTTTTTCGGATGCCGTTTACCCTTGCGCGGTGGCGGGCTGTGAATAACCAGAACGGGCGCATCGAGATCTTCGTCCATCAGCACATCCGGCTTCGCGGCTGCAGGCGATGTAGGCGGCACATCGGCCGCGTCTGGCGCAGCAGAGACGGCAGGTGTTTGTTCGGGGCGGCGTTCATGGGAAGCAGAAGGCGTCCCCGCCGCGGGCTGATCTGGCGTTTTATCGTCCATGTCATCAGCTTACCACGCCTTGAAACACCCGCGCCAATGCGAAATGCATCTAACGCATTGGCCGCACGGAAAAATCTTCTTAAAGATTTTCTTAACGGGTTAATCCGGCCACGATTTTATGGGGAATCCCGCCTTCCGGTTTTTGTCCGTCTTTCAACTGCCGCTGCACAGACGTCACCTGCTGGCTGGCACGTGCGGCGGTGCGGTAATATTCCATCAGGAATACACGCAGCGCGGCGGTAAATGACGCGCCCTGTTCTTTCAGGTCATGCACCGCGCCGCACAGGTCGTGGATGCTGCATCCTTCAATTTCCGCCACTTCGCGCAGGGCGTGCCACATTTCAGGCTCCAGCCGCACGCTGGTACGGCGGTCGTGGATACGTACGTTTTTGCTGACAAGCGCCCCTTGAAGCGGCTGCTTTTTAACAGCGGCAAGGATATCGCTTTGCGGTGATGTTCGCCCGTCCGGCGGCAGTGCTTCGGCCATGTCTGATCCCCCTCAGGAATAGCTGTTTTCAGAAATATGTATCGTCATAAAATGCCCGCATGCCCAAAACGCGCAGGGCGTGGATATACTCTAGAATGCAGGCCACCCTATTACAACTATAAATTGAATTTGTTAAAATTTTACAACAAGGGGGTGTATTTCATAGCCGGCGGCATCTGGCCGCCCGCGGGGGTGTGCAGGGGATCTTAAAATTATGGCATCAAAGCATTGGAAAGTACCCCTGCCCGTGACTACCTTTGTCATCGGCTGTTTTCTTGAAGAAATAGACGCAACAGCTGCCCGCCGCCTTGTATTCACCCCGAAGGACGTTCATAATTTTAAGATGTGGAATTTTAAGGGAAAATCCTTTTTACATGGTCTGCGCGACCATAAAGACACCGTGCCGACGCCGCGCAAAGGCTGCGACGTGCCGGGTTGTCCGCATACGGGGGAGTACAAGGCGCCCAAATCCCGCTATAACCTGCGCGATTATTTCTGGTTCTGCCTTGACCATGTGCGCGAATACAACGCGAACTGGGACTTTTTCAAGGGGATGAGCCCCGGCGAAATCGAACACCATATGCATAAAACCGCCGTTTGGGACCGCCCTACATGGCGCATGACCGAGGCCGGCAAAACCGAAGAGCGCACGCGCGAAAAAATCTACGCCCACTTCACCCGCGGCGAGAGCGTTTTTGGCGATTTTTCCATGAGCGGGGATGACGACGAAACCCCGCGGGAGCGTGACGCCCGTATCGATATCGGCACCATCCCCCACCCGACGATCGAGGCGCTGGGCGTTCTGGGCCTTGCCCCGCCCATCGGCTGGGAAGAAGTGAAATCACGTTACAAATCACTAGCCAAGAAGTATCATCCGGATACCAATAAAGACGCGAACGCCGAAGAGCAGTTCAAGAAAGTCAACATGGCGTATACTATCCTCAAGCTCTCCTTCCAAACCTATAGCCAACTGGACGAAAGATAAAAAACATGCCCGCTGCCGCACATAAAAACGTACCCGACATCATGGTTTCGGTTCGTCAGGTTTTTGGTATTGATTCAGATATTCAGGTGCCCGCCTTTTCCAAACGCGACGACAAAGTGCCGGAAATCGACGAGGCGTATATCTTTGACAAAAAAACCACGCTGGCCATTCTGGCAGGGTTCGCGCACAACAAACGCGTGATGGTGCAGGGTTATCATGGCACGGGCAAATCGACACATATCGAACAGGTGGCCGCGCGCCTGAACTGGCCGTGCGTGCGCGTGAATCTCGACAGCCATGTCAGCCGTATCGACCTGATTGGCAAAGACGTGATCGCGCTGAAAGATGGCAAACAGGTGACCGAATTCAAAGAAGGCATCCTGCCCTGGGCGCTGCGAAACCCCGTGGCGCTGGTGTTCGACGAATACGACGCCGGCCGCCCCGACGTGATGTTCGTGATCCAGCGTGTGCTGGAGGCATCGGGCAAGCTGACACTGCTGGATCAAAACGAAGTCCTGCACCCCCATCCCGCCTTCCGTATTTTTGCAACCGCGAACACGATCGGCCTTGGCGATACCACGGGTCTGTACCACGGTACACAGCAGATCAACCAGGGGCAGATGGACCGCTGGAACATCGTCGCCGCGCTGAACTATCTGCCGCCCGAGCAAGAGGTGGATATCATCCTCGCCCGTGCCCCCGCTTACCGCACGGACGAAGGCAAAAAAACCGTTGCCGCCATGGTGCGCATGGCAGGACTCACGCGCAAGGGTTTTATGGCGGGCGACCTGTCGACCGTCATGTCACCGCGCACCGTCATCAACTGGGCGGAAAATACGCAGATTGTGGACGATCTGGATTTTGCTTTCATCCTGACCTTCCTCAATAAATGTGACGAGCTGGAACGCGCGATTGTGTCTGAATATTACCAGCGTTGTTTCGACCGCGCCATCTCTAGCCCTGCTAGTGCCGCATGAGACTGCTTCAACTGAACCTCTGGTACGGGCGTTTGATCATGAACGCTGTGCGGTTTCTTGAAAAGTCGCCGCCGGATATCCTGTGCCTGCAAGAAGTCATGAGCAACGCGGAATGTGACGGCTTTAACTTCAACAACCTGCAAAAACTGAAACGCGAACTGGGGTATGAATACGACTATTACGCCCCCAGCCTCGATTTTGTAACGGGAGATACCAGCACGCAGTTCGGCAATGCGATTTTAAGCCGCCAGCCGATTGAACCCGTCAAAACCGTCTTCACGTTCGGCAGCTACACGGGTCATTTCTCGTTCAAAAACCGCGACAAACTGCCGTGGAATTTCCAGCATGCCGTCATTGGCGGGCACCACATCATCAACCACCACGGTTTTTGGGTGGATGGCGACAAATACGGCAACGACGAAACCATGCGCCAGATGGACATGGTGGCGGATTATATCGCGGCACTCTCCGGCCCCGTCATTTTCACAGGCGATCTGAACCTGTGGCCGCAGGCAAAATCGCTGCACCGTTTTCAATCCACCCTGCGCGATCTGGTGAACGAATACCGCTTCACCACCACCCGCAATTTTACATCGTTCAAGCCGATTGAAATCTGCGATTACATTTTCGTGAACGATCAGGTCAAAGTAAACGGCTTCAAAGTGCACGACGACGTCGTCTCCGACCATTCGATGCTGGAGCTGGATTTCGCATGACCGACCAGCACGACCCGGCAGAAAACTTCAAAACCGCGACGCAGTCTACTGCCCGCGCCCTGTCGGGACGTGAAGACGTCGATGTCAGCTTCAGCGGCCACATGGCCGAAATGACAGATACCAGCATCCGCCTGCCCGCCCTGCCCAAGGATATGACCGAAGAAGATACGCGTTTTATCCGCGGTCTGTCCGACAGCTTTGCCCTGCGCCTGCGGTATCACGACACAGACCTGCACCGCCAGCTGGTCCCGGCCGATATCAAGGCGCGCGCGGTTTACGAAGCGCTCGAAGATGCCCGCATCGAAGCGATCGGCACAGCTGATTATCCCGGCGCGGCTGCCAACATCGAAACCACCCTTAAACGCGAAGCCAAACGCCTGCGCCTGCATCTGGTCAAAGGCATGGAAGACGCGCCGCTGTCCGAAGCCCTGCGCCATTTGGCGCGTGAAGCCTTCACAGGACGGCCCGTACCATCCGAAGCATCGAAAACCGCCAAAGCCTGGAAACAGTGGATCAAAGAACATCTGGGCGATGATGGCCTGAAATCGCTGGCCAAGGTCATGGGCGATCAGGAAACCTTTGCCCATCTGGCGCAAAAAATGATTGCGCAGATGGACATGACACCAACACCGGCCGAGCCGCCGCGCAACCCCGAAGACGGCGAAAGCGATCAGGACGAAGACGCACAAGGCGCCGATACGCCCGATGACGACGGCAGCCAGCAAAGCCCGCCCCCGATGGGCAGCGCCGAAGAAAGCGACACCGGCGAAGACGCCGACCAGCAAATGGACGCACAGGCCGGACACGACCTTGAAGAAATAGACGACGATGCCAGCGCGTCCGAAAACGAAAAACCACGCCATAACGACCCGTACAAAGATGGTTTTGACACCATACACGGGGATTATAAAATCTATTCCACCCAGTTCGACGAAGTCGTGCAGGCGAAAGATTTATGCGACGCGGACGAGCTGCAAAAACTCCGCAAGATGCTCGATAAACAGCTAACGCAAATGCAGGGTGTCATCACGCGACTTGCCAACCGCTTGCAGCGCAAATTGATGGCGCAGCAAACCCGCGCGTGGCAGTTCGATCTGGAAGAAGGCATCCTTGATAGCGCCCGCCTGTCGCGCATCGTCACCAACCCGCTGGTGCCCATCAGCTATAAACAGGAAAGCGAAACCGATTTCCGCGATACGGTTGTGACGCTGCTGATCGACAATTCAGGATCGATGCGCGGGCGCCCGATTACCATCGCCGCCATGTCCACCGACATTCTGGCACGTACGCTGGAGCGCTGCGGCGTCAAGGTCGAAATCCTCGGCTTCACCACCCGCGCGTGGAAAGGCGGCTCCTCGCGCGAACGATGGCTGGCCGACGGCAAACCATCCAACCCCGGCCGCCTCAACGACCTGCGCCATATCGTGTACAAAGGCGCCGACAGCCCATGGCGTCATTGCCGCGCCAACCTCGGCCTCATGCTGCGCGAAGGACTGCTCAAAGAAAACATCGATGGCGAAGCCTTGCTATGGGCATACGAACGCCTGATGCACCGCCCCGAACAGCGCAAAATTATGATGGTAATTTCAGACGGCGCACCGGTCGACGATTCAACCCTGTCGGCCAATCAGGGCAATTATCTGGAAGAGCACCTGCGCCGCGCCATTCACTGGATCGAAAACAAATCGCCCGTGCAATTACTGGCAATCGGTATCGGCCACGACGTGACACGCTATTACGAACGCGCCGTCACGCTGGTCGACGCCGAAGAACTGGGCGGCGCCATCACCGAAAAACTGGCCGAATTGTTTGATGAAAAACCGACACGCAAACGCGGGCGCGGGTAATCAGCGGCTAAACAGCCCCGCCACTTTGTCAAACGATACGTGCACACCTGCCAGCACTTCGACGCTTTGTTGTTCATTGGCCACGGCAGCATTCGCGTTTTGGTGCAGCATGGCCGCATCGCCTGCACCTTTATCTAGATAACGCGCGCCGAGTGTAAACCGCACGCTGTCGTTATGATGATACATACCGCCGAAGCCTAATTGATAAGCCAATTCAGGCGTGTTTCGGCCTGTGCGTCCGGCGCCGCTGTCAATAGACGCATCGCGTTTTAAAAGACCAAGCCCGCCGCCTGCATAAAAGCTAACCGGATTTTCGGGCAGGCGGTAATCCAGATATAGATTGACGATATCCTGATAGGCTTCCGGCTGATAGGCATCTTGCTGCAGGGCGGGTTTTTCAATCGTGGCCTGTGATGGAAAGCCGGGGAAGCTGGCACTGCTCAACATGGCGCTGCCGCTTGGAAGAAGTTCAAGATCGCCGCGCAAGTCTTTATGCGGGGTGATCTGGTGCAATTGATCCAGACCGACATGGAACGACAGACCGCCCCCGTCGGCTTTGGTGCGCGATGGCACAGGCTTGGCGGATTCTGGCGCCGTATCCGCACATGCCGCCCCCATAGGGAACAAAAACAGCATAGCAAGACCACAAAACGCGCGACGCATATATACCCTCTTTGAAAGCCCTACCGCCAGAACGGCGGCTCTTGCGCATCAGACCGATGCACAGACCTTGGAGTATATAATATGCAATTAATGGTTAATTTTGCCCAAACAGGCACACTCCCCATAGAAAAAACCGCAAAATCCCTTTAAATACGCATCCACATTGCCCCGCCCCCCGTATCTGCGTATATATAAGGGGCAATTCATACAACACGTCCAAAGGCTTCCGATATGTCCGAGAACAAAGTTTACAAACCCAAATCCATCAGCGGCTTCCCCGAATGGCTGCCCGAATACCGTGCGGTGGAACAGCAGTGGCTGGATAAAATCCGCGCTGTGTTTGAAAGCTATGGCTTTTGTAATATCGAGACGCCTTCGGTCGAAGAAATCGATGCCCTGTCCGCCAAAGCCGGCGAGACGGAAAAAGAAATCTACACCCTTGCCCGCCTGCAAGCGGATGATACCGACAGCAAAGAAGCGCGCCTCGCCCTGCATTTCGACCTGACCGTACCGATGGCGCGTTATGTGGCGCAACATTTCGGCCAGCTGGTGTTTCCGTTCAAACGCTACCAGATGCAAAAATCGTGGCGCGGCGAGCGTCCGCAAAAAGGCCGCTACCGCGAATTTTACCAATGCGATATCGACGTTGTGAACATCGACGATCTGCCGATACACTTTGATGCGGAACTGCCTGCGGTATTGTTCGAAGCGTATCAGGCGCTCGGCATTCCGCCGGTTGAACTGCACATCAGCAACCGCAAGATTTTGGTTGGGTATCTGCAGGGACTCGGTATCAGCGATGCCGCGCCGATTACCCGCACGCTGGATAAACTCGATAAAATCGGTGTGGATGGAGTTTTGAAAGTTTTGACGGAAGACGGCGTTTCGGCAGATATCGCGCAAAAAGCCCTCGCCTTCGTACAAATCAAAACACCCGACAGCCGCTTCGCAGACCAAGTCCGTGCGCTGGGCGTAACGAATGAATTGATGGAGCAAGGCATTGCCGAGCTGCAATTCGTCACCGATAACCTGAAGCATTTGCACGGGAACGGCATGGTCGCCAACCTCGGCATCATCCGCGGCCTCGATTACTACACCGGCACCGTGCTGGAAGCGCGCTTTAAAGACAGCAAAGAGCATTGGCCCAAGGGCACGCCCAGCCTGTCCATCGGCGGCGGCGGCCGCTATGACGATCTGGCCGGTTCGTTCATCAACCAGAAACTGCCCGGCGTGGGGCTGTCGATTGGCCTCACCCGCCTGTTCGGCCTGCTGCTGGATCAGGGAAAAATCACCGCCGGCAGTAAATCGCCCGCCGACGTATTGGTGGTGCTGCCCGACGAAGCCCGCCGCGCCGAAGCCAGCGATACCGCCCGCCAGCTGCGCAGCAAAGGCTTGAAGGTCGAGATGTACCACCGCGACGCCAAAATCAAAAACCAGATGGCCTATGCCGAGAAAAAAGGCATCAAATACGTCTGGTTCCCGCCGTTCAAAGACGGCCAGCCGCACGAGGTCAAGAATATGACAAGCGGCGAGCAGTCCCCCGCCGATGCCGCCAGCTGGATGCCCGCCGGATAAGCGGCCACAACCCGCCCGCATGACGCTATTTGATTAGCCGCGCCAAGCCGTGCTAAAATAACTTTGTTGTCTGCCATTCAGGGGTTTCAGATGCTTTCCACGTTTCGCCAGATTAAAACCGCCGTGCCATTTGCCGCCATGACTGCCGTCATGCTTACGCTTTTGTGCGCAACACCCGCCCGCGCGGAATATACCTACATTCATAACGACGGCGAATATTCGGTCACCCTGCCCGACGCACCAAAAGGTGAAACCATCTGGTCTGACCAGCGCCAGCCTATTCCGTTTATCAAGGAATCGAGCAAGTTCGGCTCGCTCGGCGAAGTGGCGCAATTGCGCCGCACGGACGCCCAGACCGGCGACAGTTTTGATGTTGATATCATTTTCGTGAAATCGGGCGGTGACTACCTGATGGGCCTGACCGAACAAAACGTACGCGAAATGCTGGAAGCCGAATACGTCAAGCAAAAGCTGGAGCGTAAAAGCATCAGCTATTCCCAAGGCTCCCGCACATTGAAATGGGGCACACTGACTGGCTTTTCCGTTGACCGTAACAACAACCTGCTGTTTCACGCCTGTCATATCCTGACCGGCCTTGAAACCATTATGCTGGTCAAAGTCACCTTTAACGCCGAAAACGAAAAATTCGGCGACAGCTATCAGACGCTCAAAGATTCGATCAAGTTTGTGGGCACGAAGTAAACGCCTTCACCCGCTCCACCATCGAAAAAAAACCGTTCCGGCGGTTCGGGCTCAGGTGTTGATCCATCCCCAGACGGCGGAAAGTCGCATCGACATCTACCGCGTGGATTTCTTCGGCGGTTTTCCCCTCAAAAACGACCCGCAGCACGGCGATCAGCCCACGCACGATCTGTGCATCGCTGTCTGCCAGAAATGTCAGCTGCCCCGCATTGTTCCAGCCCAGCACCATCCACACCTGGCTCATGCAGCCGCGTACCTTGCTTTGCTCGGTTTTCAGGTTATCTTCCATCAAAGGCAGCTGCCCGCCCAGATCGATCAGATAGGCATAGCGGTCTTCCCAGTCTTCGAGGAAGCCGAAGTTATCCACAAGTTCTTCTATATTCATATTCACGGCCTATTTGTATCTTCAAGATGCTTGCAACAAAATAATCGTAATCAGAGACAAAAGCTATAGTTGGCAACAGGCTTAACCTGTTCTATTCTTGGGTTTATAAGATAAGTCAGCGACGTTTGGACAAGCTGGCAATAATGAAGGGAACAAAATAATGAGCAAGACCGCTTCCGGAGATTCCAAGAACACGCTGTACTGCTCTTTCTGCGGAAAGAGCCAGCATGAGGTAAGGAAGCTGATCGCCGGCCCCAACGTATTCATTTGCAATGAATGCGTCGAGCTGTGCATGGACATTATCCAGGAAGAAGACAAGACACAGCTTGTCAAAACTGGCAAAGGTGGCATCCCGACCCCCAAAGAAATCAAAGCCGTTCTGGACGATTACGCGATTGGCCAAGACCGCGCGAAACGCGTTCTGTCGGTTGCCGTTCACAACCACTACAAACGTATCGACGAAGGCCTGATCAAAGGCAGCGATATCGAACTGTCGAAGTCGAACATTCTGCTGATCGGCCCCACCGGTTCGGGTAAAACCCTGCTGGCGCAAACGCTGGCACGCATCATCGACGTTCCGTTCACCATGACGGACGCAACGACGCTGACCGAAGCCGGTTACGTTGGTGAAGACGTTGAGAACATCGTTCTGAAATTGCTGCAAGCATGCGATTACAACATCGAACGTGCACAGCGCGGTATCGTTTACATCGACGAAGTTGATAAAATCAGCCGCAAGTCTGACAACCCGTCCATCACCCGCGACGTATCGGGCGAAGGTGTTCAGCAGGCCCTGCTGAAACTGATGGAAGGCACGATGGCAAGCGTTCCCCCGCAAGGTGGCCGCAAACATCCGCAACAGGAATTCCTGCAAGTCGACACGACGAACATTCTGTTCATCTGCGGTGGCGCGTTTGCGGGCCTGGATAAAATCATCGCCAACCGCGGCCGTAAAACGTCGATCGGCTTCGGTGCCGAAGTACGCGGTCCGGATGAACGTCGCCCGGGTGAACTCCTGCGCGAAGTTCAGACAGAAGACCTGCTGAAATTCGGCCTGATCCCCGAATTCGTCGGCCGCCTGCCCGTTCTGGCAACGCTGGACGATTTGGATGAAAAGACACTGGTATCCATCCTGACCGAACCCAAAAACGCCCTGACCAAGCAGTATGCCCGCCTGTTCGATATCGAAGGCGTGAAGCTAACCTTCCAAAAAGAAGCCCTGCACGAAGTCGCCAAGCGCGCGATTGAACGCAACACGGGCGCCCGCGGCCTGCGTTCGATCATCGAAGCGGCGCTGATGGACACCATGTTCGAACTGCCGGGTATGGAAGGCGCCGAAGAAGTTGTTGTCACCGCAGATAACATCATCAACGCGACCCAGCCGACGATTGTTTTCTCTGACAAGAAGAAAACCAAAGACAAGGAAAGCAAGAAGAAGAAGGACGACAGCGAAGAAGACGCTGCTGCCGCTTCCTAAGACTTCAGCTTCTCTACAAAAAACGCCCCGTGAAAACGGGGCGTTTTTTATTGTGTTGTTTGCATGATTTTATGATTGTTTATATGTGTGAAATCACGCTTGCGGAAAAATCACGATGACCGGCACATCGCATTCAATGCGCACATCGCCCGATCCAATGTTCGAGACACCCCGCCCCGACAGCACGGGCAGCGATACGCGGTGCACCGGATATTCGCAGGCGCCCGATATGCTGACCATTGCAGGCGATAGCGCGAAGACAGAGAACGTCCCTGCGCATTTAAAACTTTGCGCACCTGCCGTAAAATGACGGCGCATGATGCGCCCCGCCGCATCATAAAACACGGCCTGTTCAAACGATGGGCGTGCACGCATGGCAGCATCTATCTCCCCGATATTAGCTAGCGCGTGATCTTGCCGCCCCCCCGCAAATCCGTACAAATACAAACGGCGCCACGCACCGTCTTGCAAGCTTTCGAGCGTGAAAGACAGATCAGTCATGTCCTGCGATGTTTTTAAAAACGACGGTATATGCGCGGGGCGCGTGCCTGAATCACCATCACCAAACCATACGGCCGCAGCCGGCGCGGAGGCAATACCGCCATCCACCGCCACCTGCACGGTTGCCTTTTCTGCAATAACGTCCGGCAATTGCTTTTGCGCCAGCGGGCCGATCAACAGCAGCTCGTCCGCTGCCATGACGGTTGGGGGCAGCATCAGCTTTCTTTGCCTTTACCGCCCTTGGCGGTAATGTCAGCAGCAATTAGCTCGATACATGCCCACAGGTCGGCACCGAGCTTTTCATCGGCGCCCTCGTCCTGAAAAATACGTTCTTGCGCAATTTCGGCGGCGTTCAGCGCGGCGGGATAGGTCACGGTACGTTCTTCGCCGCCGTAATCTGCTGTGTAATCTTCGGTTGCCTGCTGGCATACAGCCGCGCGGCTATAAAGCGGCAGCAAAGATTTCACCACCGCCACACGCCCCATAGCGGCGGCGGCCATCAGGGGTGTCCATCCGCTTTTGTTAGGTGTATCGATTTTCATGCCTGCCTTGGCGGCGGTTGCAAAGGCATCCGTTACTTCGTCGTCGTAAAACCACTTGGCGATATATTGCGCCAAGGTTGATCCATGTGCGCCGGATGGGTCGTTCAAACCCTTGGGCCCCTTCCCCTCAAGCGCCTGCGACAACCAATGCAGGGTCATGACGCGGCCGGACACGGGGCCGTTTGCCGCGGCGATATTAAACGGCGTATCACCGTTACTATCTACCGCATGCGGATCCGCACCCGATGCCAGTAATGCCTGAATACGGGCGCCATTGGGTGTGCCGCGAATTTCATCCAGCACCGCATTATGCAGCGCAAAGCGGTCGTCATTATTTGAAATGTCTGTCATGCCAAACCTGCTGAAAGATCGTCGATAACCTGAAGGGATTCCGTGATGCGCAGCTCGTACGCAGGCTCCCCCGCAATCAAAATCGCGGCTGACCTGTGACCGCGCACATCGCCGCCCGTGGCAATACCAGCCTTAAGCGCGGCAAACAACCGTTTACGCAGTGGCGATTGCATATCGTTCATGAACGCCTGCTCCATCGCGGCCAGCGTCTGGTCGGACGCCAGCATATTACCGGCCAGCGCATGATGCGGCTTGAGCGTATGCCCCGCCCAGTGCAAACACTGCGCCCCTGTCATGACGCCAATATCGCCGTCCATCGGTACGGCGATAATCTGGCGCATGTCGATTTTGCGGTCTTCGGCCACCAGCGTTTCGATGATCTGCGGCCCGTTATGGCCGGCCTGCAACAGCGCAAGGGCGCGCGCGCCCACCGCACGGTCCCCCTTCGCCTGAACAGATACAACGCCATATTTATCATCGATATAAAGACTGCCGCCCGCGCAGTCGTCAGACCCGCTGGCAATCGCAATACCGATTTGCCGCGTATATGGATTTCTGGCGACCAGCGTCAATGTCACGACTAAACCGCCCTTCGTTTTACTTACCGGCCCGGCACCAGAACTGGTACATCGCGCGGAAGGTTTCCGGCCGTGCCTGTTCCAGCGCATCCCATTTTTGCAAATCTTTATCATTCGCCGACGGACCATGCATGGCGTGGAACGCCATAAACGAATCCGGCGCCAAATCAAAACCCATAAATTCCAGCCCCAGCGCAGATAGCGTTTCGGCTAGTTGTGGCAAAGTGAAACGGTGTTCCTGTACATGGAAAAGCAAATCACACAGCATCGACAGTTGATAAAAATCACCACGGCTGCGCAATGACTGGCAAATATCGGCAGGCAGCAGCGCATCTATTTGGCGGCGGAAATCTTTCATCCCATCGCGCGTGGCGGCAAAGCCTTTCTCGGCAATAACCTGACGCGCGGCTACAACGTCCTGACGCCCGTATTCACTGTAAAGGGCAATACGCATCAAGCCACGCGGTTTGAGGATGTTGCGAAGCACCTGCCAGCCAGCACGAGGGTCCGCCATATGGTGCAGCACACCCGCACTACGGATGTAATCGTACCGCTCCGGCCGTTCGGCTAAACGCAGAATATCCGCCTGCGCATAGCGGATGTTTTGAATACCTGCATCTTGCGTACGGGCAATCGCGTATGACAGACTCAGACGGCTTAGGTCAACCGCCAGAACATCTGCCTTGGGCATCATCATACCGGCCTGCGCGGCTTCGTATCCCGTACCACATCCTGCGACCAGTGCCTTTGCATCTTGCGGCAACTGACGCTCCAGTTTGCCAGGCGCAACAGCAAAGGGCAGATATGCCCAGCGCGGATATGGGAAGGTTTCGTATTGCGCCTGCACCGCAGCCGAAACACCTTCTTCTATTGGTGTGATCGCCGTAATCGTTTTGGCGATATCCGCCAATCGCTGTGCATCGCGGATCTGCAGATCGGCTACTGGCTTCAGCGCGTCTTCGGCATCGCAAACAGGCAATAACGCAGTGGCGAAAGGCAATCCACCCAGCATTTCATAGCATGCAAAAACAGCGATTTCTTCGGCCCGCGCCGCCGCAGGGTTTTGCGCAAAACGCTGGCGTGTCTCATCTATCCAGCACTCTTCTTCTTGGGTGGTATCAAAAATATATTCCGTCATGCAGGCATAACGCGACAATGCGGCAGCGATGCGCAGAAAATCTGTACGGTTCCACAGATTCTTTTCATCGGTTAGGCTGCAGCGCAGCGCTGCGCGAAGAGATGTCAACAAACCTTCAAACGCGGCATCGACCACAATCAGGTTATTCAACCCGCCGACAAAGAACGGATGCGCCGCCAAGGCTGCTATTTTTTTATCACTAAACGTTTCTGTCTGCACACGCAGCTGCGAAAGTTCGGGGTGTGCATCCAAAAGCGCCAGCCATAGTTGCCACAACGGCGCGGCGTCAATATCGTTCCGCATGACGCAAGTTTGCGTCGTGCGGAACATCAGTTCATTAAACTGTGAAAAAGAAAACGAAAGCCGTTTTGCACAAGACACAAACGATTGTAGATAAACTTTTTCATCCGGCGACAGGTCAATCGCCATAGCCATCAGGCCGAGTGCTTCCAAAAACTCGCCGCGCATCTGGCAGACGTCCGCCATCAGCGCGAGCGCGATCGGATTGTTCTCGTCTTCCTCGATCATTTTTTCGATCAAGGCTTCCGCACCATCCACGTCGCCGCGCAGCAGACACGTCAGCACGCGCTGCTCCATTTTATTTGCGTTCGGTTTAGACATTGAGCAACAGGTTCTCCCGTTCCCACGACGAAATCACGGCATTATACGCCTTGTATTCCGTTTCCTTGATCGCAATCAACGCACGGCAGAAACGTTCGCCCAGCAAATCTTGCAGCGGTTTGCAGGCTTTGAATTTCTCCAGCGCGTCGAACTGGTGCGTCGGCAGGGAATGGCCTTTTTTGTAAGCGCTGCCCTTGATTTGCTCCGTCGGCTCCAGCTCTTCGATCAGGCCCAGCAGGCCGCAGGCCAGCGTCGCGGAAAGCGCCAGATACGGGTTGCCATCGGCGCCCGGCAGGCGGTTTTCCACGCGGCGTGCCTCAGGTTTGGAAATCGGCACGCGCAAACCTGCGGTGCGGTTATCCAGTCCCCACTCCACGTTGATCGGGCTGTCGGTTTCTTTGTGTCCGAAACGGCGGTAAGAATTCACGTTAGGCGCGAACAGCGGCAAAGACGACGGCAGATAACGCTGCAGACCGCCCACATAGTTGCGGAACAGTTTGCTATCGCTGCCATCTTCGTTGGCGAAAATATTCACGCCGGTTTTCAAATCCACCACGCTTTGGTGAATGTGCATGGCACTGCCCGGTTCGGTCTGCATCGGTTGCGCCATAAAGGTCGCATAGACGCCGTGGCGCAGCGCGACTTCGCGTGCTGTACGTTTGAACAGGAAGGCCTGATCCGCCAGTTCAACAGGGTCGCCGTGGTTGAAGTTAACCTCCAGCTGCGCCGCACCCGCTTCGTGGCTGAGGGTGTCGATGTCGACGTTCTGTTCTTCGCAGTAGTCATAGATGTCTTCGAAGATCGGGTCGAATTCGTTGACGGCGTCGATACCGTATGCCTGACGGCCACTTTCCTGACGGCCAGAACGACCGACGGGCGGTTGCAGCGGAATATCGGGGTCGGTGTTGACCGCTACCAGATAGAATTCCAGCTCGGGCGCCACAACAGGGCTCCAGCCGCGGTCGTTGTATTCCTTGATGATACGCTTCAATAGCTGGCGCGAAGACAGGGGCACGGGCGTATCGTCACCGTTGAACGCATCGCAGATGATCTGCGCGGTCGGTTCCTGATACCACGGCACCAGACGAATGGAATCTTCGTCGGGCTTCATGTACACGTCACCCAACGATGCGCTGATCAGCTCGCCATCCGGATAGTCGCCCGTGACGGTCTGGATAAAAATAGATTCAGGAATAGGCATGCCGCGTTCGCGCAGAATGCGCAGCAGCTTTTCCGCCGGCAGGATCTTGCCCCGCGCGATGCCGGACATGTCCGGTATCAGGCATTCCACTTCCGTTATTTCGTGTTCTCGGATAAACTGCTCCAGCTTGTCCATGACAAACCCCTTGATAAGATGAATTATTGACCTCCCCTAGCAGGAAGCCTTTGAGCAAAGATGACCAAGAAATATGAAAACGTGAAGGAGTATCATGACCCCTGGTATTCTTTGACAGCCAACAGGCTGCTCATGACTCTAGGCGTGCTCCGTGACGAGGTCAACTGCGATGTGTGCGTGATTGGTGCCGGATTTACGGGACTTTCCGCCGCGCTTGAACTGGCAGACAAGGGTTATACCGTTACTCTTCTGGAAAAAGACACCGTTGGCGGCCTTGCCTCCGGCCGTAACGGCGGGCATATCCAGCGCGGCTTTAACCAGTCTCCGGGCTGGCTGATCCGCCAGTATGGGCTGGATACCGCGAAGTTCCTTTGTAACGTCTCGCTGGAGGGCCTTGCCCTCATGCTGGCGCGGATGGAAGAGCACGAGATTAAATGCGACCTGAAATTCGGCCACCTGACCGCGGCAACCAAACCCAAACACGAAGCAGAGCTGAAACAGGACATCAACGACTGGCAGCAGCTGGGCCACAAAGACATCGACTGGTGGGATGAAAAAACGGTGCAGGACACCGTTATCACCGGTAAATACAGCGGCGGCCTGTTCGACAACAAAGGCGGCCACCTGCACCCGTACAACTATGCCCTTGGGATTGCGCAGGCATTCCAGCGCATGGGCGGCAAAATATACGACCAGACTACGGCCGTGGATATCATCCCGGGCGAGCCGAACCGCGTGCTGACCGCCAGCGGCGGCACCGTGCATGCGAAGTTCGTCGTTATTGCCGGCGTGACGGGCATGAAAGGCCTCGGCCGCCTGCGCAAGACATCTATCACCGCGACCGCGCACATGATTGCGACGGAACCGTTGAGCGATGCCCGCCGCCAGCAGATCATGACCCGCGACATTGCGGTCATCGACAGCCGCTTCATCATGGATTATTACAGATTTTCAAGCGATAATCGTCTTTTGTTCGGCGGTAACTGTAACTATAGTGACCGCGAATATGCGGGCGAAGACAGCCGCCTGCGTGAACGTATGACGGATCTGTTCCCCGTTTTGAAAATGACGCGCATCGACCATTGCTGGCGGGGGCCGCTGGATTTGACCATGAACCGCATGCCGCATATGGGACAGCTGACGCCCCATATTTATTTTGTGCACGGGTTTGGTGGACAGGGCGTGATTTTGACCAACATTTTGGGTAAGATCATGGCCGAAGCCGTTGCCGGTACCGCGGAGAGGTTTGACGTTTTTGCCAGATTACGCCACAAACCGTTTCCGGGCGGCGACATGATGAAACGCCCCCTGTTCGTTGCCGCCATGACATGGTTCCGCCTGCGCGACATGTTGTGACATTACATTAAATACATCAGATAAGAATAAGAAAAGCCGAGGATATCATGACCTATGTCGTCACCGACGTGTGCATCAAATGCAAATATACAGACTGCGTCGAAGTCTGCCCCGTGGATTGTTTTTACGAGGGCGAGAACATGCTGGTCATCAACCCCGATGAATGCATTGACTGCGGCGTATGCGTACCCGAATGCCCGATTGATGCGATCGTCACCGACATTGACGACCGCGCCGAAAAGTTTCTGGAATTGAACCGCGAATATTCAACCGGCGCATGGCCGGTGCTGACACGCAAGAAACCCGCCCTGCCCGAAGCGGAAGAATTCAAAAACGTTACCGATAAAATCAAATACTTCAGCACCGAAGCTGGCGAAGGCGATTAAGCAGCGAACGGCGCAGCGCGTTTATATATCCCCGCCCACAAAAAACCCGCCTGCGGCGTCTCTAACGCCTGCGCACCTGCACGGGTTTCAGCAGCTGTATGTTCTTTTCTGCCCGCTCTTCCGCCGTGCGTTTGCGCACATGGGGCGGCGCCAGCACCTCGATCCGGGTGCGCAGGTCTTCGACTTGTTCTAACAAGCTTTGCTGCGATTGATGTTTTGGGGGCACGTATCCAGGCGGGGGGCCGATCATCGACGACAATCCGGCCACGGGTGCCGGGCTGATACTTGCAGCGCTGTTGAAATGATCTAACGTTTTGCCCATACAGACGCGACTCCATGGATGTTGTTTATGTAATTGTAACATAATTTATATTTTTTAGGAAAAACCGAGAGGGAACCAAAACCCCAAGCCGCTGTTTTTGCCTCGTAAACATGCGTAATTAACGTAAATTTAAGATTTTCCTTGAAATTTTATGGCATTTAAAGTAGGGTCTTTACTTGAATGGCATAATTGTAGCCGCCGGGCAGAACGCCCACCAGGAACTTGATTATACAGACTTTTCTGTGAACAGACGTTTTATAGTGAGGCACAATGGCAAAGACAAGAAAAACGAAGGCGAAACCTGTAAAAAAATCCACCCCCGCTAAACCTGCGGCGAAAGTGGTAAAAAAGCCTTCTGCTGCCGCCAAGCCGGCCGCTAAAGCCAAGCCCGCAGCCAAAAAGCCCGCACCGGCTCCCGTAAAGGCTGCTAAACCCGCGCCGAAACCGGCCGCGAAAAAAGCAGCCCCCGCGCCCGCGAAAGCGCCGGCACCCAAGGCCGCTGCACCCAAAAAGCCCGTCGCCGCACCTGCGCCCGCCCAGAAAGCGAAACAGGAAGCGCCGAAAGTTGCCGCAAAACCGGCCGCCCCTGAAGTTAAAAAGCCCGTAGCGGTTGCCGCCGCGCCCGCTCCCGCACCGGTTGCAAAAAAAGCAGCCCCCGCGCCTGTTGTGCCGGAAGTTGCGAAAAAGCCTGAAAAGCTCGACTTCACCGCTGGTGATTTTGTTGTGTATCCTGCCCATGGCGTTGGTTTCGTCGAAGGCGTCGAAACCCAGACCATCGCCGGTATGGAAATCACGCTTTATACTATTTGTTTCGAAAAAGACCGTATGCGCTTGAAACTTCCGGTTTCTAAAGTAAAAGCATCGGGCCTTCGCAAAC
>JBEIOU010000021.1:0-39897 GCA_040377425.1 Micavibrio sp.
AAGCAAGTGCTGCGCGGCGCATGGCTGGCCGCACTGGAAAAAAACCCGCTGGATCTCAGCATCGTTACCGACCACGATATTGTTGTCGGCAAATCGATGAACGTGAAGCGCCGCGTACAGCCCCACACGCCAGGCGCGTAACCCTCCTTCGCGCCAACATAAACCGGCACCGCCCTTGTCGCTGGGCGGCGCGCTGTTTCATAATCCTGTTATCATGTTACGCAATGTGAACCGGGGCCGACCTGCCCGCCCCGATGGTGCGCCGCACGCAGAAAAACCTTGTCAGATCAGGCTTTTGAGCATTGACCGCCGGATAACAATATGTCAAGAATCTTAGCTATCTGGACATCTTTGTATCATGCGCCCGCACGGCATTTTAAAGCGGGTGCAGGTGGTGGCATGGCCCACTGCCCCGCACGGCAAAAGCAGGAGAGAACCAAGGACATGGAGCCGACGCCCGAAACCGAATCCAAAAAGCCTGCGCAGGATACCCCTGCCGCCAGCGAAGCGGTCGCCGAAGCCGTCATCATTGCCGATGGCGCCCTGCTGACATTGGCCAAAGAAAGCAAATATGACGACGCCCGCGCCCTGCTGGCGCTGGGCGCGAATGTGAATGCGCTGAACGACCAGCGCGAATCCGCGCTGACGCTGGCGCTGGGTAATTACGACGTGCGCATGACACGCCTGTTTTTGCGTGCCGGCGCCGATGTTGCGAAATACGAAGACGAAACCGGAAAATCGCTGCTATCCGTGCTGCGTCATGCGGGTACAACGTTTAAACCCGAAGAAGAAACCATCGCCTGCATGCTGCTGGACCACGGCGCGGCGGCGAATGTGCGCGATAACCACGGCCTGCCGCTGGTGGCGCGTTATGCCTCGCTGGGCATGCTGGAAGCCGTCCAGCGCATTTTGGAAGCCGGTGCCGATCCGAACGCCATTAACCCCGACAGCAAACTATCCGCGCTTTATTTCGCCATTAACGGCGATGCGAAATCGCTGCCCGTGATTGCCGCATTGCTGGAAGGGGGCGCGAACCCGAACGGCGCCAACGACGAAAAAACATTGCCGCTGTTTTTGGCCGCACGTCAAAAAAACCTGCCCGCGGCCGAAATGCTGCTGCAAGCGGGTGCCGATGCCAACCGCGCCAGCCCCGACGCCGCAATGACACCGCTGCTGCAGGCGCTTAAAAACGGACAGGGAGATATGATCGACCTGCTGGTTAAATATGGCGCGGATGTGCAGACACCCCTGCCCGATGGCGCCCGTGCGCTGGACGTACTGGTGCGTGATAACGCTGATATCACCGCTGTGCAAAAGGCGCTGGCGCTGGGCGCACGCGCCGATGTGTGCCGTCTGGACGACCATGGCGCGCCGGTTGAATCCGCGCTGCATTTGGCGGTGCGCCACAAACGCACGGAAATGATCAACGAAATGCTGAAAGCGGGCGCAGATCCGCTGGTGGTTGACGGTTTTGGCTACACGCCGCTGCAACTGGCGCATAGCATGCTGGGCGGGGACGATGCGATTGTTGACCGTCTGCGTCTGGCCGATGGCGCCGCACGCGTGGCACGTGAACACGCGTACCGCGCCGCCGCGGTCGATACGCCGCCGCCAAACACCCCGCCACGTCCGCCCGCGCCGTAAGCCGAGGAAGATGTCATGTTTCCGTTCAACCTGTCATCGCAGAAAAAAATATCCCTTGGCGTGAATGCGCCGCTGGATGAACGCGGCCGCTCCGCCCTGCATCTGGCGGTTGAAAATAACGACGAAGTGGCGGTGCAACGTTTGCTGCGTATTGGCGCGAATATCAACGCCGCTGACAAGCAGGGCCAAACGCCGATTTTCGGGGCTGTCGCGCAAAAACATATCCACATGATCGAACTGCTGACAAGCCGCGGCGCAAAAGTATCGCACCGCGACCAGCAGGGCCGCAGCCTGTCTGAATGGGCGATTGAAACCAAAGCGGACAGCATATTTCTGGATGTGCTGGCGGGTTATGGCGCGCCGTTTGAACCCGCACAAAAAACCAAACGCACCCCGCTGCATCTGGCCGCCAGCGAAGGCCGCGCGGATCTGGTGGCGGGTTTGCTGCTGCAGGGCATCGATATCAATGCCCGCGATGCAGAAGGCAAAACACCCCTGCATCTGGCAACAGCCGCGGGGCATATTGATACGATGCGCGCCTTGGTCGAAGCGGGCGCGAATGCCGCGCTACGCGACAGCGACATTGTGACGCCGCTATACATCGCCGCGGAAAAAGGGAATGTGGCCGCCGTTGATTACCTGCTGACGCTGCCCGAGGTGCGCATTGGTATCAACCAGCATGCCGCATACCAAAACGGATACACACCCGTGATGGCCGCAGCATCGAAAAACCATGTGGCTGTGATTGAAAAATTGGCCGCCGTGGGCGCCGACCTGAACAAGACCGACAACCAGAACCGCCATAGCCTGTTTATTGCCGTCGAAAGCGGCCAGACGGACGCCGTACGCAAGCTGATCGCGCTGGGCGCGGATGTGGGCAAGGATGTTTTATCGAACAGCAACAAATCATCCATGATGCACTGGATCGATGAAAAGCATTATACCGAGATTTTGACCTTACTGGTCGAAGCGGGCGCGAACATCAACGCGGTCGACAGCAACGGGCAGACGCCGCTGCACCGTGCCTGCGATTATACGCGCCAAGATAAAATCCTGCCGCTGCTGCAAATGGGCGCCGAGGTAAACGGCATCAACAAATCCGGCCAGCGCCCGATTGACGAGCTGGTCGACAATTACAGTTACCGCAACGGCGATATGCCCGAAGCCATCCATGCGCTGCTGCGGGCGGGGGCGGATCCCGGCCTGTCGCCATCGCCGCTGGTACAGCGCGCACCGCTACATGTCGCGGCCGAAGCCGGACACATTCAATCCACCAAACTGCTTTTGCAAAAAGGCGCGCCCGCCGACGTAACAGAACGCAGCGGCATGCAGCACACCCCGCTGCATCTGGCGGCCGAATCCGGCCACACGTCGGTCGGCGAGCTGCTGATGGCACATGGAGCCAATCCGCGCAAAGTTGATACCGACGGGCGCAATGCCCTGCATCTGGCCGCCCGCGGCGGATACGAAGGATTCATCAATCTGATGATCGACAAGGCCGGCGTCGATATCAACGCTCGCGATAAAAACGGGTGGACGGCGCTGCACCATGCCTGCGCAACCGAAAAGCCGCTGGCGATTGCGCTGCTGATTGCAAAAGGCGCAGATGTAAATGCCACCGACAATGACGGCATGACCCCCCTGCACCGCGCCATGACCGAAGGCAGCGACGATGCGATTGATGCCTATGTCAAAACACTGGGCGCGAAGGCCGATTATGACGTGCTGTCAGAACAGGGCGATACGCCCCTGCAACATGCGGTACGCCGCGGGCTGGAGCGTTCGATTAATAAACTGCTGGCCGCAGGCGCAGATATCACAGCGCAGGGCAGCGACGGCCAAAGCGCGCTGCATACGGCGATGATTGAAAACAAGCAATCCATCGCCATGATTTTGGCGCAGGCCCTGCAAACACGCGGCATCAACCCGGACGTTCTACGCGACAACGACGGCAATAACCCGCTGCACATCGCCGCCCGCACAGATTCCCGCGCGGTTGCGGATAAACTCATCGACTGCGGCGCGGATATTCACCAACCCAACGAAAACGGCGACACGCCGCTGCACATCGCCGCGCGGGCCGAAAGCTTGAGCATGCTGAGCATGCTGGTCGACAAGGGCGCGAAAGTGCTGGTGCACAACAAAGAAGGCGACACGCCGATTGATATTGTTATTGCGGCCGATCAGGGTTATCTTTTCGATATCATGACCCCTGCCGCGATAAGCGAAGAAAAGGCAGCGGCCGAAAAAAACCAACCGCCCAAGCCCGCACCGCCGCAAGGCCCGCGCCCCCCCGCGCCCTGAACACACGCGGCCACACGGCGACGAAAGGATACATCCATGCGCATGATGATTGCCATCGCGGCATTTTTTATGACCACATTGCTGCATATACCCGCACAGGCACAATCTGACCTGTTCGACGCCCAGCAGGAAGCTGTGGAAAAACCGGGCGGCGGTTCACGCACTGTGACGCCGATCAGTAAATGTCTGGAACAGCTGCCAGAAGCTGACGCAATTGAAGTGCGCGCAAATTACCTGAAGCCGTATCAGGAATGCCACCGCCGCCTGCAAACCCTGAAACGCACCGAAGCCGCCGACAAAGCAGCAGAAAAAGCCGGTAGCAAGAAAAAGCCGGCCAAAAAATCAGATCCCGCCGATAGCGAAGAAGAAGACGCCGAGGCCGCCCAAGACCCCGGACCCGCAGAAGACGCCCGCAATTTCGTACGTGTGCGCAAAGACACGTCGCCGCGCCAGCCCGCCGGACGCAGCAAAATTGTGGAGCCGGCGGCAGAAAAACCCGCATTCGAGCGGGATCGCGGCGCGCTTTACAATCGTTAACTCCTTTATGTTACAATGTTATAATGCGATATGGTCCGGCCATAGCCGAAGGGGATTATGATGTTTTATTCTGTTTTCAAAAAGACGGCCTTGGCTGCCAGCCTTGTTTTAGCTTTATCGTTTGCACCGGCATGGGCGCAGTATCAGGCGCCGGACGCAACGACACCTGCGGACGGAGGCGGTGCATCGTTCAAGGGATACGTCGGTGATAGCAATCCGGCCACACGCGGCGGTGTTGTCGCGGCGCAGCCGGAGCCGGATGCAGGTAATGTGCCGAGCGGCCTGCCCCCCGCATTCGATCTGGTCAAAGAGGCTGAATCACCCGCAAAAGACGTCCCCGCCATTGCAGACCCCTGCGCGGCGTATGCTTCTTCGCCAAGCGGCTATAGCATGTGTCAGGACCGCATTCGCAAAATTGACCGCATGCGCGAAGCACGTGACCGGCGCGCCGGTAAAACACCTGTCGTCGCCCCCGCCACAGCCGACGACACGGCAAAAACAACCGAAGAAAAAACCAAAGAGACCCTGGAAAAAGTAGAAGAGCTGGAGAAAAAGCTGCAGGAAAAAGAAGCCGCGGATGCTGCACGCAAAGCAGCGCCGACAACCAAAAAAGGTATTGGCGATTTTGACCGCAATCCTGAAAAGGGCAGCAAGCTTTTTAAATAAAAAACCCGCCGTGATGATGGCACATCAGTGCGGACGGCGGCGGATGTTCAGGGGTTTGAGCACGCGAATATCGTGCCGTGCGCCTTGCGTAATCTGGGTGACGTCATAGCGGCGGAAAGCATCACGTATTTCATCTTCCAATCCCCATTGACGCGCATAAAACATGACGTCGCGGCCGCGTTTGTCACTGATGTCGGGGCGGGCGCCTTCGATCAGTAACCGTGCCGCTGTTTCGCGGTAGCCGCCCATCAGCGCGGTCATGAGCGCGGTCTGGCCGTTTTTATCCTGTGCATTTACGGCGATGCCATCGAACATAAAAATTTTATCAACGGTTTGGGTTTTGCCCTGCGCGGCGGCATGGATTAAAGGTGTGCGTCCATCGATGCTGAGGGCATCGGGGTTGGCGCCGCGTGACACCATATCATCCATCACCGCGTCCATGCCGTGCAGGGCGGCATGCGCAAAAGCTGTCATGCCTGCGGCATTCGACGCCGCAAGATTGAAAGGCTGTTTGAGGCAGATTTGCGCGGCTGGCACGTGGCCGCTGCTGATGGATTTCATGAGTGCGTCATCGCCGGCGGCGTCTTGCGCGCGCAGGTCGGCACCGACCGAAAAAAGATAATCCAGCATGGCTGCATCGCCGTGCTGGCCGGCAAGCAGCAAAGCCGTCTGGCCATCTTTGCCGGAGCGGTTCACGGCGGCACCCTGTGCGTAGGCGGCCTGTAGCCCCGCAAGATCACGCGCGGCGGCGGCCTTGAGGAAATCATTCGTCGCATTGATTTCGCGTTGGCTATGCATGGCCGGATTGATTCCTGACGGGGACATGGGGGTCGTTATGCTTTGAACATCGTAGATTCTATATATGTAAATGTCAAGCCGGATAGGATTTTTGTTATTAAATAACTGAATATTCACTGTTTTAGCGCCGCCACGCCCAAAGGCCGCCGCGCTGCGGCAACGCGCGGAAACCAACTGTAGCCAACCCGTCTGACCATGATTCGCAGGCGCTGGACGTACACGGCGGGCAGAAAACCGCCCACGTGTAAGTACATGAAGTATCTGGCGAAAACCCCGGTAGCGGTATGAGCCCTATAGCCGGACGCAAGAAATGTTTTGCCAGCGGGGATCATTTTTGGCCAAATCTGGACATGCTCCCGAATTGTGAGCGGCAGCCAAGTGGCGCCAAAAACAAGAACACATAAAAGTTTTGCAAAAACCCGCCCGCACCCCCGCGCCGGCGGGTTTTGTCATGGAGCGTTATGAGCACCAAAAAGCCCGCCCGAAAAAAGAAAGCCGCCAGCGCAAAGCCGCGCCGCAAAAAAGACCTGCGCAGCAGTATCAACGTGACGGGCATCATCGATGCGCTGGAGCAACATATTCTGGGCAACAAAAAAATGACATCGACGCAGGTTGCGGCGGCATTGGCGCTTTTGAAAAAAACGCTGCCGGATGCGGCGGCACAAAACACCGTGCGCAGCGATGCCGCGCAGAAAGAAGCCCGCCGTCACGAAGACGCCCTTGGCGCGCTGGAATAACCGCGCATGACCATGACAATGACCGACAAAGAGCGGCGCATCCGTGCACGCCTGATGACCGATTTTGCGCATTACGCGGCGAAATGCCTAAAAATCCGCAGCAAGAGCGGCCGTATTCTGCCCCTAAAGATGAACAGTGCGCAGGAATATATTCATGCGCAGCTGGAAGAACAGCTGATTACCACCGGCCGCGTCCGCGCCCTGATATTAAAAGGGCGGCAGCAAGGATGTTCAACCTATGTGCAGGCGCGTTTTTACTGGAAAGTCACGCACAGGTGCGGCGTACGGGCATTTATTCTGACGCATCTGGATGATGCATCGCGCGGTATATACGGCATCGTGCAAAGGTTTTACGAGAACTGTCCCGAAGCGGTGCGCCCGCAGGCCGCGCGGCTATCATCGCGCGAGATGTTGTTTGGCAAGCTGGATTCAGGATATGCCGTCGGCACGGCGAAATCGTCGGGCGTCGGCCGCGCACAGACACTGCAGTATTTTCATGGATCCGAAGTCGCCTATTGGGCGCATGCGGAGAGCCATGTATCGGGCGCACTGCAAGCGGTGCCCGATGAAAAAGGTACCGAAGTTATTCTTGAAAGCACATCAGCCGGCGCGGCCGGATTGTTTTACCAGATGTGCAGTGAGGCGCAAAAAGGCCGCGGCGGATATATTTTCATTTTCGTGCCCTGGTTTTGGCAAGCCGAATACACCAAAACACCGCCGGATGGATTTGAACAAACGGCGGAAGAAAAAGAAATCGCTGCGGCGTATGTATTAGACCCCGCGCAGATATATTGGCGCCGCTGCAAGATCGAAGAGCTAGGCAGCGTGTGGACATTCCGCAGGGAATATCCATCTACGGCGGAAGAGGCTTTTCACAGCGACCGCGAAGGGGCGCTGTGGGACCGTGCGACTATTGACCAGAACCGCCGCCATAGCGCCGATGCGCCGGATATGAAGCGGATCGTGATTGCGGTTGACCCTGCCGTGTCGTCACACCGCCATAGCGATGAAACCGGCATTATTGTGGCCGGGCTGGGCGCTGATGGACGCGGATATATCATGGCCGATTTATCGGGACGGATGACACCCGCCGAATGGTCGGCGGCTGTTGTTGCTGCCTATTACAAATACAAGGCCGACCGCGTGGTGGCCGAGGTTAATCAGGGCGGCGATCTGGTGGAGCATACGCTGCGGGCCATCGACCCTGCGATTGCATACAAAGCCGTTCACGCCAGCCGCGGCAAAACCACACGGGCAGAGCCTGTCGCGGCGCTGGATGCGCGCGGCATGGTGCATCATCTGGGCGTATTTGGCGCACTGGAAGACCAGATGTGCCGTTTTGACCCTGCCCATAACCTGCACAGCCCCGACCGCGTGGATGCGCGCGTCTGGGCGATCACCGAATTGATGCTGAACCAAAAGACGGCCGCGCGGCCCATGGTATGGCAGCCAGATTAAAACCCTTAACCACCGGAGTACCCCCTGCATGGGCTGGAAAAATCTGTTTAACATCCCCCCGCGCCAAGACCGCGCGGCAAAGGCAAGTCATAGCGCACCGCTGATGGTACAATTTGGCGCCCTGCAGCCGCGATTTACGCCGCGTCAGTATGACCAGCTGGCGAAGGAAGGGTATCAGAAAAACGTCATCGCATACCGCTGCATCCGGCTGATCAGCCAAAACGCGGCGGCGGTGCCATGGGTGGTTTACAAGGGCAAAGGGGCTAAGCGGATACGTCTGGAAGACCACGCACTGGTATCGCTGTTGACACAGCCGAACCCGATGCAGGGCGGCGCGGAGTTGTTTGCCGCTATTTACGGTTTTTACCTGATCGCCGGTAACGGATATGTCGAAGCGGTTGGCGCGGGCGATGGCCTGCCGCGCGAACTGTGGACATTACGGCCCGACCGCATGCGCATTATTCCGGGGCGACAGGGGTTGCCCGCCGCGTACCAGTACCAAGTCGGCGGCGCGGCAGTCGATTTTGCGGTAGATGCGGTGAATGGCGCATCGAACATTTTGCATCTGAAAGCGTTTCATCCGCTGGACGACTGGTATGGCATGAGCCCGCTGGAGGCCGCCGCCGCCAGTATTGACCAGCATAACGATGCGGGCGCATGGAACGCGGCGCTGCTGCAATCTTCTGGCAGGCCGTCGGGTGCGCTGATTTATAACCCGCCGCAAGGGGATGTGCAGGCCGCATTGACGGATGAACAGCGACAAAGCCTGAAGACCGAACTGGAGCATTTTTTCAGCGGCAAGCACAATGCGGGACGGCCACTGGTGCTGGAAGGGGGGCTGGACTGGCGTGAAATGTCGCTGAGCCCGAAAGACATGGATTGGCTGGCTGGCAAAGAAGTCTCGGCACGCGAAATCGCGCTGGCATTCCATGTGCCGCCACAGCTGGTGGGTATCGAAGGGTCGCTGAGTTTTGCGAATTTCGAGCAGGCGCGTCTGGCGCTATTTGACGATGCTGTTCTGCCGCTGCTGGACCATGTGAAAGACGAGCTCAACCACTGGCTGGCGCCGCGCTTTGGCGATGATATCCAGATTGATTATGACGTGGATAAAATCGAAGCCTTCGCTGCCCGCCGTGAAAAGGTGTGGCAGCGTATTAATGCGGCGCATTTCATGACAATCAACGAAAAGCGCGCGGCACTGGGAATGCCCGCCATTGACGGCGGCGACCGTCTGGCCGGGGGAGATAACGCATGACACGCAGCGTTCCTGTCAGTTTCAGGCATAAGGGGAAGCTTTACCGCCTGTCGCCGGATGCGCGTTTTGTTTGCGCGGTCGAAGACGAGCTGGGCGCGCTGCCGGTACTCGCGCGGCGATTTGGCAGCGGAGAGTGGCGCGTGAGCGAGGTAATGACCCTGATGCAGATGTTTTTGCAGCAATGCGGGGAAACCGTCGATTTTTTCGCGCTGGGCGATGTGATTTTACATGACGGGCTGGATGCACCGCTGTCGGTGATTGGCCGATTTCTTTCGGCATTTGCCAGTGTGGATTGCAACGCCAGACAAGGACAAAGCGTATGACAGCCATTGCCAATTTCGTTCAGCAAAAAACGATATCTATCGGCGGCGGTGCCCTGCTGCTGTCGTCCGTTCAGGGCAGCCGCAGTTTTGTCAGTGCGTTTGGCACCGGCGGCAGCGACATGTTTTTCTATTTTATCCGCCACCGCAGCGCCCCCGAATGGGAAGTGGGTACGGGACATATGGCCGATGCTGCGACGCTGGTGCGGGATCATGTGATTTCATCCAGTAATGGCGGCGCAAAGGTTTTATTTTCACCGGGCGAAAAAGACGTTGTGAACGATATCGCGGCAGAACGGCAAATGGTTTTGCCCGCTGCGCCCGCCGCGGGGGACATGCTGGTATTCGACGGGATGCGCTGGCAAGCGGCAAAACCCGCGATGTCCGCTGTCGACGGACTGGCTGCCGCGCTGGCCGGTAAAGCCGCCGCCGTGCATACGCATGTGGCAGGCGATGTTGACGGGCTGGGTACGGCGTTGGCAGGCAAAGCCGCTGCGGTGCATAGCCATGTTGCCAGCGATATTACAGGCCTGTCCGCGCTGCTGGATAGTAAGGCCGCCGCCAGCCACAGTCACGGTATCAGCAGCATTGCCGGTTTGCAGGAGGTGCTGGATGCGAAAACACCGGCGGGGCATGTACATACCGCCGCGGATATCAGCGACATGGCAGATCTGCTGGCCGGCTGTGCCGCCGCCGAACACACACATGCGGCAGGCGATATTGATGGTTTGAGCGCGGCACTGGACGCGAAAGCCCCTGCGATGCACACCCATGCCGCCGGCGATATTACAGGCCTGCCCGCACTGCTGGACGGTAAAGCCGCCGCCAGCCACAGCCACGGCATCAGCAGCATTGCCGGTTTGCAGGAGGCGCTGGATACAAAAATACCCGCCGCACGCAGTATTGCCACCGCAGGCAGCCTGACCGGCGGCGGCGATTTAAGCACAAACCGCAGTCTGGGCCTATCCGGCGATGAAAACACCCCGGGCAGCAGCAAATATTACGGCACCAACGCGGCGGGAAGCAAAGGATTCCATGCCCTGCCTACGGCCGAAACACCGCATGCCGCCGGCGTTTCCTTTGATAGCAGCGGCAGACTGCTGGTTGTGGGCGCCGACGTAGAGGCCGCCCTGCAAAGCGCGGACAGAAGCCTTCAACGCGCGGGATTTCATCCTGGCCGCAGCGTCAATTTTAATCACTTCGCCGGCAGTGACAGCGGGCCGTTTATTGCGCTTGCCAGCGGCACCAGTGCGAATGCCGCCACCATCGAAAGTGATGTCGGAATCAATACAGATGCGCTGGGTGTTTTCCGCATGACCACGGGCACCACGGCATCGGGCGCGGCGTGGCGCAGTTTAGGCACCGCAGGCACCATGCTGCATACTGCGGGTAAAGTACTGCGCGTCAAAAGCCGTATCCGGCTTGCCAATTTGACGGCGGCGGGTTCGCAGGAATTTCGCGCGTGGGGCGGCATCACGGTGAACACCGCTGCGAACACGAATCCGTCTGCGGTGGTCGGGATGTATTGGTACTACGATAAAGACAACACACGCTGGATTTTGCGCCGCCGCAATGCCGGATATGTTTACGATGCGGTAACTGACATCACCGTGGAAGCCGGGGTTTGGTACGACATGGAGCTAGCCGTTTACGGCGCAGCCGATGACAACGATGTGACGTGCGAACTGTTTATTAACGGCGAGAGCAAGGCGATGAACAGCCAGTTGATCGGCGGCATGGGATACAACGTTGTATCAGCCGCCATACAAAAGGTTGTCGGCACCACAGCGCGCTTGATGTACATCGATTACGAAGCGCTGTTCATGGAGCGCGGGACATGATCGGCGAGCGTATTGGCGCCTGTGCGATTGGCGTGAACGCTGCACCGCGTACGCGCGAATATGACGGCATACCTGCTTTTTATGCGGCGGATATGCGGATTAGCGCGTTGTTATCAGCGGCTGTTCTGACGGGGGCTGTTTATCGCCCCGCACAGACATTGGCGGCATATTACACCGCAGGCAGCACACTGCGCGCGGTGTATCAACACGAACATATTTTACCCGTTACCGCAGACACAAAGGATAACAGCAGCATGTTTACGCATATTCACAGCAACATCGAAACCCGCAGCGGCGAAACCGAGGAGCTGGTTTTTCATGTAGCGGACAAAGACGGCAATGCGGCAGATCTGACGGGCGCGGCGGCGGAATACAGAATTGCGCGCCGCGCGGGTGATACGGCGCTGCTGAGCTGCACCAGCGCGGACGGCGGCGGCATTGTTATCGAAGACAATGCTGTTACGGTGACGTTTGACACCGCTGCATTGACGCAAAATGAAAAGCCGCTGCTGGGTGATTTTTTTGCGCAGCTGCGCATCACGGTGAATGACCGGACGCTGGTTGTGGCCGAAGGGCCGATCAGTATTGCACCGGTTGTTTTGCCCGCCCTCTGATCTGAAAAAGGTATATACCATGACACATCCCCGCCACGAAGACCTGGCGCCGCAGACGCATGCCGCGCCGCTGGAAGTAAAGTTTATTGCGCAGGACGGCATTTTTGAGGGATACGCCTCTGTTTTTGGCAATATCGACAGCGCGGGCGACCGCATCGTGCCGGGCGCATTTGCCAAAAGTCTGGGCAGCTGCCAGCAAGCAGGGCGATGGCCGCCGATGCTGTGGCAACACGAGGCGAAACAGCCCGTCGGCGTATGGGAAGAGATGTTTGAAGACAGCCACGGCCTGTTTGTGCGCGGCAGGTTGTTTATTGACGATATTGCACTGGCGCGCGAGGCCTATGCGCTGCTGCGCGAAAAGGTCGTGAGCGGCCTTTCGATCGGATACCGCGCCAAGGAATCGCAGCGGGACACACAAAACGGCGCCCGTATCCTGCGGGAGGTAGAGTTGCTGGAAGTGTCTTTGGTGACATTTCCAGCTAATGATCTGGCGCGTATCCGCGCCGTCAAAACACTTTTTGCGGGCGGCACGCTGCCCGCAGCAAGAGATGTGGAAGCGTTCCTGCGCGATGCAGGTTTCAGCCGCAAGCAGGCCAAGGCGCTGATGGCGCATGGCTATAAAGCCCTGAGCCCGCGGGATGCGGCCGAAGGCATGGATGACAACGATCAAGGCGACGCCGCGCTGATCCGCGATCTGGCGGCACGGCTGCGGGCGATGGCATCCGGCAAAGATCTGTAACCCAACACAAACACACATAAGGATATTCCCATGACGAATGATACCCGTTCGGCTGTATACGACCTCGGCCGTGCTTTTGAAGCCTTTAAAGAAGCGAACGACCAGCGCCTGCGTGAAATTGAACGCCGCGGCGCGGCCGATCCGCTGACTGAAATGAAAGTCAACCGCCTGAATGGCGAAATCAACCGCGCACTGGACGCTGCCGATGCCGCCAAACGCCGCGTTGACCAAATCGAAACAGCCCTGCACCGCAGCCCTGTGCATGGCGGCGGCGACGAGTGGAAAGAGGCAGATCTGTTTATGCTGGAGCGTAAAGGCCGCATTGATACCGATCTGGGTATCGACGGTTATCGCCAGTACAAATCGGCGCTGCGATCTTACCTGCGTAAAAACAATGCAGGATCGGGCGTGGATGAAATCAAGGCGCTGTCGGTCGGATCCGATCCCGATGGCGGTTTCACGGTGACACCGGATATGTCGGGCCGTATTGCGGCGCTGGTGCGTGATACATCGCCGATGCGTCAGGTGGCCAATGTCATTACCATTGGCACCGACGCATTGGAAGGTATCCATGACCTGAACGAGGCCACATCGGGCTGGGTCGGCGAAACCGAAGTACGGAATGAAACCGCCGCCCCCAAAATTGGCGAATACCGCATTCCGGTGCATGAACAGTATGCGGAGCCGCGCGCGACGCAAAAACTGCTGGATGACAGCCTGTTTAACGTCGAAGAATGGCTGGCCATGAAAATCGCGGAGCGCCTGTCGCGCATGGAGAACGAATCTTTTGTGACCGGCAACGGCGTTAAAAAACCACGCGGATTTCTGACCTATGCGGCGGGTACGCCGTCTGCGGCAGGGTTTTCGGTGATTGAGCAATTGCCGTCCGGCGGCGCGGGTGCCTTCGCTGCGGAAAACCCTGGTGATGCGCTGATCAGTCTTGTTTATGCCCTGAAATCGGCTTATCGCGAAAAGGCGGTATTTATGATGAAGCGATCGACGCTGGCCGAAGTGCGCAAGCTAAAGGACGGCAATGATAACTATATCTGGCAGCCTGATTTCCAGATGAAGCAGGGCGGCACGCTGCTCGGCTTTAATGTGGTCGAGGCGGAGGATATGCCGGATATTACGGCGAATAGCCTGTCGATTGCCTTTGGCGATTTTGGTGCGGGTTATCAGATTGTCGATCGTCAGGGTATTCGTATCCTGCGCGACAGTTTCACGGCGAAGCCCTATGTCAAATTCTACACGACCAAACGTGTGGGCGGCGATGTGGTGAATTTCGAAGCGATCAAGCTGATGAAATTTGCTGCGAGCTAACCCCGCATAATCCCCCGATACGGCGCGCCCCTTGATAGGGTTTTGCGTGCCGGACGCCGGAGGTGCAGACCCTGCGCCCCCCGCCCCCATAGGCATGGCCGATCCCCACGGCTGCGGCATCCCCCGCCGCCGGGGTGCGGCTGCTGCCTCCGGCGTTTTTCTTTTTTCTGAAAGGATAAAAACTATGCACGACATTATTCACAATATGGAGATCCTGCAAGCCGCCGCACCGCAGAGCATCATATCCAGCGCGATTACCAGCGGCAATATCGACACGCAGGGCAGCGAGGCTGTTGCAGTCGCCGTGCTGCTGGGTACGTTTGGCGACACGCTGGCCGCGGGCAAGCGTATTGACCTGAAAATCGAGCATGCCGATGACAACGGCAGCGGCGCCCCTGCGGCGTATAGCAACTGCACGGATGCCGATGTGCAAAATGCAAACGCCCTGAACGCCGGTGTATTTGCCGTGGTGGATGCCAATGCCGAAGCGAACCGCCGTTATGTGGTGGGATATCGCGGTGGCAAGCGTTTTGTACGCGTAACAGCCACGCCGACAGGTCTGACATCGGGCGGTAGCATCGCCATGCTGGCGCTGTGCGGAAACCTGTCGCAAAAGCCGGCGGATAACGGCTGAGGATTTATCCGTTTCATTGCCTCCTGCCCACCTTGCGGCGGGTGCGGTATTAACCCGTACCCGCCGATTTTTTCTGACGCGCCGAGGAATTTATCATGACGACACCTGCCTATCATCTGGTCGAAACGGCACCGCCGGGCGCAGAGCCGCTGACGCTGGAGGAAACGCGCCTGCACCTGCGTATCAGCCATGACGCCGACGACAGCCTGATGACGGGGCTGATTGCGACGGCACGCATGCTGTGCGAACAGACGACCGGCATGGCCCTGATTAACCGTGATTATAGCCTATGGCTAGACAGCTGGCCGGGGCAGGACAATACAGGGTGGTGGGATGGCGTGCGCGAAGGCATTCGCAGCAAAACGCCGCTAGCCCTGATGCTGCCCCGCCCGCCGCTATGTGACGTGCGCGGCATTTATGTATACGGCGCAGGCGGCGATGCCGATGTCTTCGCCGCTGAAAATTATTATGTGGATACGATGCGCAAACCCGGCCGGATTATTCTGCAAGACGGCCTCAGCCCGCCGCAGCCGGCGCGTATCGCAAATGGTATTGAAATTCGCTATACAGCCGGTTTCGGCACCGCCCCGCAGGCCGTGCCCGCAATGCTGCGTCAGGGCATGAAACAGCTGGTGGCACATATGTACGAAAACCGCGGCGATGCGGCGGAGCGTGCCCTTGAATTATCCGGCGCAGGTATTTTGTTCCGCCCGTTTCGCATGATGAGGTTGGCATGATCGGCACATTAAAGCACATGCTGCGGCTGCAAGAGCAGCATACCGCGCCCGATGGCGGCGGGGGTTTGCATACTGTGTGGCAGGATGTCACGCTGCATCCTGTGATTTATGCCGCGATAGAAACACGCGGCGGTGGCGAGGCGGTACGACTGCAGCGGCGCGAACCGCAAATAACACACCACCTGCACATCCGGTTTCGCGGTGATATCATGGCGGGCATGCGTCTTGTGGATACCGTGCGCGGCCATGCCTACGAGATTCTATCTGTCCGCGATGCGGCGGGTGATGAAAAATGGCTGGAGATTACGGCGCGCCAAGGCACGGTGTGAGTGCTTGCGCAAAAGCCGTGGCACGGGCAAAATAGCGGCATGATGTTTTTGATTTTCATTGCTGTCGTTTTTGCACTGGGGCTGTTTCACCGCTGGGAACACCGCGTGATGATTGCCGACCTGAAACAGGTATTGCCGCTGCTGAAAACCGGCGCGGCGGAAATAACGGCGGCGCAGGACTGGCGGTTGATATCGCAGGCAGACGGATACTGGACACTGCGCCGCGCTTTCCATGTGCCGGACAGGACAGCGGTGCTGCGATATGCCATGCCGGTTTTGCTGGCAGCAACGATGATGATTGGTCTTGCGAATATTCCGATGGGTATTGGATATGCCGTGTTTTGCGTCACAAAGTGGTTTGGTACCGATATTCAGATAAAAACAGGTCCGCTGGCTGAATACGCGGTACTGTGTGCCGGCATAAAAATATTCGGCGAGCCGCTGGAAAGCGCGCCCGCCGAATAATGTAGCCCTATCGGGAAATAGCCGGATTTATTGTTTCGGCTGAGATTCCTGCTTAGTTTTTTGTTGAGTTTCTGCCGGCTTTTCTTCGGGTTTTTGTTCCGGATCGGCTGTTTCTTTTTCTGCTTCTTTTTCAGCATTCACGATGTCTTCGGGCATCGGGCCCAGGTCTTCGGCCTTGGTCGGTGACCATGCGACAATCGCTTTATCGGCTTCTTCGACGTCTTTGTAGTGCATGTCGGTCTTTAGTTTTTCGGCGATCACGTCGGCGGCTTTGGCCATTTTCGGATTGCCGCGGCTGCGGGCTGTCAGGCGCATCCATTTGTAAGCTTCTACATGATTGGGCTTGATATCAAAGGTTTCGCCTTTGCTGCCCTGATACATATGCAGGCCGTAAAAAAACGCGCAGCTTTGGTCACCGGTTTTGGCACAGCGTTCAAACCACATAATGGCCAGCCGCGTATTGGTGGGCACGCCGTTGCCGGTTTGATAGAGCGTTGCCGTTGCCAGCATGGCGTCGGCGTTATTGCGCTCCGCCCCGCGGCGATAAAGCATGAAGGCTTCGGTAGGGTCACGCTCTACGCCGTAGCCATCGAGATACATGTTGCCCAGCAGAACCATGGCACGCGCATCGCCCTGTTCAGCCAGCGGCCGCAGCAGCACAATCGCACGGCGCCAGTTTTTATTATCGTAGGATTTTTTGCCTTCGAGGAAATCGGCATGCGCGATGGCCGGCATGATGAACAGGAAAGCCAGCACAAACAGCAGGATCTTGGATCGCATAAAAACTCCCGTGGCGCGGGGTGGGCGCCGGTGATGATGGTTTGACGAGAAAATACCCTTCTTTCTACAGAATAAGCTTTCTGGCGCGGAATTTCAAATAACGTGCGGAAATATTTCCCCTTCTTTTTCGATCTTCTTTTACGAAAGGACCCCTGCGATGTCCCTGGAAACATTTTGGCATTTGCAGGCGGCGTTGCATGCCCGCCTGCGCGAACATGGCGCTTTGACGGCGCTTTTGGCGGCCGGCGCGGATGGTCTTTACGACCATGTGCCACCGGAAAGTGCTTTTCCCTATATCGTCATGGGTGAAATGACGGCGCGGCCGCTGAATACCCAGACCGACGCGGCGTACGAGGTGGACATGACCCTTTATGCCTATAGCCGCGGTACGGGCATGCGGGAGCTGAAAAAGATCATGTCTGCCTGCGCGGAGGGGCTGCAAAACGGCGGCATCAACGTTGCGGGACATCTGGTCGTGCTTTGCCGCGAAATGGAAAGCGACACACGGCTGGAGAGCGATGGTGTTACCCGCCGCGGCCGCATGCGGTTCCGCCTGATTGTCGAGCCTACTGTTTAACCATTTATATTTACGGAGACATCATATGCCCAGCCACAAGGGACGCGACCTGCTTTTGAAAATCGGCGACGGTGCGGCGGAGGAAGTGTTTATAACACTTGGCGCGGCCCGCACATGTGCCATGACACTGAACAACCAGAGCGCGGATGCCACGACAATGGCCGATGGCGGCATTCAGGTGCTGAACGCGGCCGCGGGGCTGCAAAGCCTGAGCATTCGTCTGGAGGGGATTTTCAAAGATTCTGCCGCCGAAGAAATTTTGCGCGGCGTTGCTTTTGAGCGCAGTGCCCGGCATTTCAAACTGCAATTCCCGAACGGTGACAGTTACACAGCCCCCTTCGTTGTCGACAATTATGCCCGCAGCGGGAGCCACGACGGGCTGGAAAGTTTTGCCGTGACGTTATCGCGGAGCGGCGCGGGTACGTTTGACAGTCTGCCGGCGGAGGAATAAAGCATGCCCGATTTTTCGCCGTATTTCACATTACCGCTGCCAAACGGCGCGCAGCCGCTGCATTTGACGTTATCGCTGGTCGATGCACTGGAGCAGGCGGGCGGCAGTCTTTATGCAGCTGCCGAAAAACTGGTGGCGCGGCAAATGATGCTGGGCGATGTTTTGCGCATGCTGATCGCCGCCTATAGACACAGTGCCTGCGGCATGGATGAGGTGGCGCTGCACGGATTTTTGCTGGGATGCCAGCCGGCCGTTTTGCTGACGCGTTTGTTAAGTGCTGTTTTATCGCCGCTGGCCGCGGTTGATATCGCGCAGGATATCACACCGGGGGAGGCGGCGCCGGCGAACGCCGGCTGAACCTGCCCGCGCTGCGCGGTTTTTTGATGGCAGCGCTGTACTGGCCGCCCTGCACTGCCCTGCGGGATGCCAGTCTGCGCGACATTCAGGAAGCTTACGCCGCATGGCATGTACTGCACGGCAAAGAGCAGGCTGCAGCCAACCCGCCTGCCCGCACGTTCATGCAAACAATGATGCAAAAATTTCCCGACAACGCCGCCGCCACAAGGAGAGAGCCCCATGGCTGACACTGCCGCTGCAAGAGAGCTGGAACGCACCTTAACCGACATGCAAACACAAAGCCGCGCCCTGAACGATGCCCTGCGTACATTAGCAGACGACGGATTGGGCGCGCTTACCCGCGCAGCGGGCCGCCAAAGCACCACCACGCGCCAGACCGGCGGCGAGATTGCATCAGCAGAGCTGGCGCGGCTGTTAAAAGCCGAGCTGAGCGAGGGGCTCCGGCACGTATTCATGCCGCTGCGCACAGATCAGGGCAGCGGTGGCCTGAATATTATTATTCACAACAACACATCGGCCAGCGTTACCGCGCAGGAAACATCGTCAGGGTACGACCAGCGGACGTTGGAAATCACCATTGACCAGATGGTGGCACAATCGCTGGTTCACGGGCGCCAGACGGGGTCTGTTTTACAAAGCCTGTTCGGGCTTGTGCCATCATTAATTGGCCGATAAGGGGGTAATTGGTTATGAGCGAGTCTGATATCATCTGGCCATCATTACTGCCGCAGCATCCGCTGCTGGATGCATGGCAGGAAAATTTGCCCGATAACACACTGCGGACAGAGATGGAGCAAGGGCCGGCAAAGCTGCGCCGCCGCAGCACCGCGGCCAGTGGCCGTATGACATTGCAATTTCTGCTGTCCAGCGACGCGGGGGGTATCCTTGATTATTTTTACGCCGATACATTAGGCGGTGGCGTTAAAACATTCCGCATGGCACACCCGCGCCGGGGCGACATGATGACATGCCGCTTTGTGTCGCCGCCGGAATACACGGCAGTGAATGGCACCTATTGCCGCGCACGCCTGACGCTGGAGGTATTGGCATGAGCCGGAATATCACCCCGCAAACGCGGGCGGCATTTTATGCACCGGAGACGGATGACGTTTTTGTTATTCTGCTGACCATCGCGCATCCGGAAATGGTGGTGCCCCTACGCGTATGCAGCGGCGGGATAGAAACACTGAGCCGCGGTGAAACTTTTGTTGCGTTTCCTTTTGCCCTGACGCTGCCCGAAGACGAAGACGGGCGCCCGCCGCGGGCGCGGCTGAGCATTGATAATATCGACCGGCAAATTGTGGCAGCGGTGCGCGGCCTGACATCATCGCCATATGTGCTGATCGAAATCATCCGCGCCGCCGCGCCAGACATGATCGAGGCGCGATTCGAGGATTTCCGCTTTACGAACGTCAGCTATGATTCGCAGGCCGTCACGGGCGATTTGACCGTGGAGGATTTTACAGCCGAGCCCTATCCAGCAGCGGCTTTTTCGCCCAGTTTGTTTCCGGGGCTTTTCTAAGGCGGGTTTTATTGCCAGAATCAACATAAACGGCATTTTCCTTAACGATTCATTCATTTTTTTATGGCACGATAAGGAAAATCAGATTAAACTGATATTTATCAGTTAAGAATCTTGGTTCTGGCGATTACAGCAACACTTGTCGGCAACGGCAGGCTTAGGGGGCTTCGTATGAAATCACAATTCGTTACCGGTGGCCAAAACGGTTTTGAACAATACATCGATTGTTCTTTGCGTGGCATGGCAGCAGATACACGTCATGGCGCCAGCCCCGCGCTTTTGGCAGACATCCGCATCATGCAGGATTTCGCAGCAACCAACCCCGACCGCGCGAATGCAGCACGCTTGAGCGCATGGGTTGCAAAAGTTACCAGCACAGATGGCAGCAAGCCCGCGCCGTCCGGCCGCAAGCCCGCGATGGGTAGTGGCATGTAAGCCCAAAAAACTCAAAACAAAAAACCCGCCGTTTTAAACAGGCGGGTTTTTTGTTGCCGCATTTTTAAAGATGCCTTCAATACATAAAGGACAGCCGATGCCTGTGCCCATTTGGGCGGGGCGATATATCGGACTGCCGTTCCGCGACCACGGACGTGACCGCACCGGGCTTGATTGCTGGGGGCTGGTGCGACTGGTCATGGGCGAGCAGTTTGATGTCGCCTTGCCGTCTTTGTCGCAAGAGTACGAGCACACACTTGCGCTGGATGATATCAGCGGCGTGATACAGCGCCAGATCACAGCATGGCAAACGATTACACAGGGCACAGAAAAATGCGGTGATGTCATCGTGCTGCGTTTACATGGCCAGCCGCTGCATGTGGGCTTGGTTTTGGGTGACCGGCAGATGCTGCATGTGGAAGCACGCATTGACAGCGCCATCGAAAGATATGACAGCGCACGCTGGCGGAACCGTATTTTTGGTTTCTATCGTCATGCCCGCGCCCCCTTATCAAAGGAATCCGTATGAAAACCCCGCTATCGGCAGAAAGCAGCGGCACCGTTTGCGTGCGCACGCAGCAGCACCCGTTTTGTGCAGAACGCGTGACACACAAAATGGCCGCAGGCGCCAGCGTATCGGAAATAGTCACCGCCGCAGGGGCAGGATCGGTGCCGCAGGCATATATGCAGGCCTATCTGGACGGGCATTTTATTCCGCCTGAAAACTGGACGCGCCTGCGCCCGCATGCAGGGACTGTTTTAACCCTGCGTATGGTGCCACGCGGCGGCGGGGGCGGCAAAAACCCGCTGCGGACGGTTTTGTCGCTGGCACTGGTTGCGGCCAGCCCGATGATTGCGGGTGCTGTGGCAGGTGCGCTCGGCGTGACCGCGCAGACAGCGCTGATGGGTATCAGCGCCATGCGGGTGATTACAGCGGGCGTCAACATTCTGGGCAGGCTTGCGCTCAACGCGATTGCACCACCCGGCCAGGCACGATTTGGCGCCGGCCAGAAAGAAAGCGCAACGCTTTTCCTGCAAGGGGCGCGTAACCGTGTGACGCCGTTTGGCCGTGTGCCCAAAGTTTTAGGCCGTCACAGGTTTGTGCCGCCACTGGGCGCAATGCCGTATACCGAAACCATTGGTAATGACCAGTATCTGCGCATGATTTTTATTTGGGGTTACGGGCCGCTGAATATTACAAATTTGCGCATCGGCGAGACACCGCTATCGGAATTTGAAGGCGTCGAGATTGAGACGCGCAGCGGTTATCTTGATGATGCGCCGCTCACGCTATACAGCAATAGTGTGCTGCAAAACGATATGGAGGTGGTCCTGCGCGAAGCGGACGGATACGTGATGCGGACAGCAGACAGCGACGCTGATGAAATATCGGTCGATATCACCCTGCCGCGCGGATTGGTAGCATTTAACGGCGCCGGCAAAAAAATTCTGACCGATGTACGTATCGAGGTGCAATACAGCCCCGCCGGTGCAAACGACTGGAGCGCGGGGGGCAGTAGTTTTAAAGCTGTTCCGCCGCAGACCGTTTTGCTGGCCGATATGCCCGCGCCTTACAGGTACATGAGCCGCATTTTTACGGTGTCGCGCACGGACCGTATTGTTATGGATGCCGCCAGCGGTATTGTGCGGGTCATCAAGGGCGAAGAATACCGCATCGGTCACGATAGCAGCGCCCCTGCCCTGCCCGCCGTGCCAGATGGATATTTAGCCATTGCACGCGTGGAGCGGCGGTCGGACGATAGCGCGGTTATTCCGCCCGCCCGTGTGACCGACGAGCGGGCAGCCCCGCTATCACTGGGATTATTCGAGAACGGAGAGGATTTTGCAGCCGCGCCGTCTGCGTCAGCCCACCGTGTTTTAATTGCGGCCGGCGGCCTGAAGTTTGCCGGGCTGTATTTGAGCGCCAAACAATCATCGGCGATACGTGCCGCCGTCAAGTTTAACGTGCCGCGCGGCCGCTATGACGTGCGCGTGCGCCGCATTACCGAAGACAGTGACAGTGACCGTGTGTTTAACGACACGGTTTGGACAGCGCTGCGGACTGTGCGTTATAGCTATCCTGTTGCGATGCGGGGCGTTGCCATGACAGCCGTGCGTATCAAGGCAACAGACCAGATGAACGGCATTATCGACAGGTTTAACGGGATTGTCGAATCCATCGTGCCTGACTGGAATGGCGAAACCTGGAGCGAACGCCCGACATCCAACCCCGCCGCGCTATACCGCCATGTATTGCAGGGAAATGCCAATGCCCGCCCGCTGGCGGATCACCGGATAGATATAGAGCGCCTGCAAGAATGGCACGCTGTCTGCGCCGCCAATGGCCGTGAATACAACGCCGTGATTGATTACGATACATCGGTGCGCGAGGTATTGCAGGACATTGCGGCCGCAGGACGTGCATCACCCACACTGGGAGATGGCAAATGGGGCGTGGTCGAAGACAAACCCCGAATAACCCCCGTGCAGCATTTCAGCCCCCGTAATACATGGGGTTTTGAAGGGCGCAAGGCATTCGACGACATTCCCGACGGACTGCGTGTGCGCTTTATCAACCGGGACAAAGACTGGGCGCAGGACGAACGTCTGGTTTTTCGCGACGGCACCACGGCGGATACGGCGCGGCGGTATGAAACTATCACGCTGCCGGGTATCACAGATCCTGTGCAGGCGTGGCGCGACGGAAGGTATCATCTGGCGTCTGCTGTACTGAGGCCCGAGACATACAGTTTTAGTTGCGATATCGAACATCTGGTCTGCACGCGCGGAGATCTGGTGCGCTTTACACATGATGTACCGATGTTTGGCATTTGTAGCGCACGGATCAAAAGCGTTATTACCGCTCCTGAAAATCCGGATATCATCCGCGGCGCCCTGCTGGACGAGCCTATCCAGATGGAGGAAGACAAGGCCTATTGCCTGCGCGTGCGCCGCACAGACGGTACATCCGCCGTATTTGAAATTGAAACCAATACCGAAGCTGCGAGCGAGGTAATATTCTCAGCGCCCCAGACACAGGATGTCGCAGCTATTGCACCGGGTGATCTGGTGCTGTTTGGTGAAAGCGGGCGCGAAAGCATTTTGTTGATTGTGCGGGCAATTGTCCCGCAGGGAGATCTGGCTGCACGCCTGACATGCGTAGATGCCGCGCCTGAATTGCATCTGGCCGATAACGGCGTCATTCCGGCGTGGTCGAACCAGGCAACATTGCCTGCATCGCTGCGCCGCCCGCCTATGCCGCGAATTTCAACCATGACGGCCGAGGTCGTATCCAACAGCCGTGCCGATGATATCCGCTGCCGTCTGCGCATTGGTCTGCAGGCGGCGGTTTACCACAAAGAACTGCATGTACGCGCGGAGATACGTGCGAAGGATGAAAGCTTTTTCATAGCCGCAGATATGACCCAGAATGGGGTAAATATCATTATTGATAGCCTGTCAGAGGGGGAAACGTATGACATCCGCCTGCGGTATATGGCGGGTGACGGTATTTTTTCTGCCCCGTTTTTGATGGCAGGTTACCGCGTTGATGCACTGGGCGCGGCGCCTGCGAACATTGCCGGTCTTTCTATGAATGTGCTTGGAAGCGCGGCGTATCTTAGCTGGCCTGCTGTATCGGGTGATGGCATCAGTCATTACACCCTGCGCTTTAACCCCGCGGTGACGGGCGCGGCATGGAATAACGCCATAGATCTGGTGCCGCGGATTCCGCAAGCAACGACATCTATTGCGATACCTGCCTTGGTTGGCACGTTCCTGATTAAAGCCGTTGACCTGCGCGGCCGCACCAGCGAAGAAGCGGCCATTGCGGTGTCCGGCATTGCCGGCTTGAACGGGTATAACGCCGTTGAAACCATCGACGAAGCCGCCGCTTTTGCCGGCAGCCATGACCGCACCATGGTGGATAGCGGAAGCCTGCAATTGGCGATAGGTGAAACATACGGCACATATCACTTTGCGGCCCCTGCCGATTTGGGCGCGGTTTATACATCGCTGGTTAGCGCAGCGGTTTCTGCGAACGGCATTGACCGTGCCGAAAGCGTAGATGAATGGGAAAACAACGACCAGGTTGAAAACCGTGACGGCAACGCCGACCCCGCGAGCTGGGGCGTTCGCCTGCAGCTGCGCACGACAATCGACGATCCCGCAGATGCGCCCGTCTGGTCGGATTGGCAGGATTTCAGCATTGGCGAATATACGGCACGCGCGTTTGAATGCCGCATTATTCTGCAGGCGGAGACGCAAACGATAACGCCAGTTATCCATGCACTGTCGCTGCAAATTGATATGCCGGACAGGACCGATGCAGCACGGAATATCACGGCCCCTGCCGACGGCATATTCATCGCCTTCGCGCCGAAATTCCGTGTAACACCAGCCGTTGCGATTACGGCGCAAAACATGCAAAGCGGCGATTATTACAGCCTGACCGATATCAGTCCTAGTGGATTCCACATACGGTTTTTCAATAGTGGCGGCAGCGGTGCCGTACGGCAGTTCGACTGGCTGGCCAAAGGATATGGCGCTGAAGGCTGATTTATTTTTAACACATCAGGGAGATTTCTATGTCACAGGCAAGCCCGGCAATTGGCGCGAACAAAAGCGGTCTGGCATACAGGCTGGAAGATAACGACGGTAAAAAGGCGTTATTAACGCACCACAAAGGCCCATCTGCGCCGGGTTATGCAGAAGCGGGGGCACTGTGGCTGGATGACAGCACCACGCCCTGGGCCTTTAGGCTGTTTGATGGCGGAGACTGGATTACCATCGGCACATTACATGCGGGTGATAATTCTTTTCTGCCGTACATGGGCGGCAGTGCGCTACGCATGGCAGCATACGCCGCCGACACAGGCACTGTGAATGCGATGGTCACGTCGCCAATACCTGCGCCGCCGCAGCACCAGACCGGACAAATTGTTATTGTGAAGCCTGCATATGACGTGACAGGTGCAACGACATTGACGCTGGGCGCCCTAGACACAAGAGCGATTGTACGTGCAGACGGCGCACCGCTGGGTGCGGCGGATATGCTGGCAGGGCAGATTTACCTGCTTGTTTATGACGGCGCACAATTTGTTGTCACCAATCCGAGCCGTAGCAACAACACGCCGAGCGGGACCATCGTTGCCAGTCAAACCGCGACATATACCACCTATGCCCAGATCACGGGCATCGTCCCCCTCGACAACACGGTGCCGCAAGCGTCGGAGGGGATCGCTATTCTAAGCGCCAGCCATACCCCTCAAGGCAACAGCAACCGTGTGCGTATCCGGTTTTCAGGTTTTGCCAATAGTTCGTCCGATAGTGTCCCGATTGTGGCGTTCCTGTCCGTTGACGGGGGCGCGGCTGTACAGGTTTGCGCGGTCAGCGCCGGTAGTGCGGCCATGCCGGCGCAAATCTTTTTCGAGTACGAGCATACCCCGGGCGATACTACTGCGCATACCTATAGTGTGCGCGTGGGGCCAGGCGGTGTTGGAACGATCCGGTTTAACGGGGGTGCGACAACCCGTTTGTTTGGCGGCGCGGCCGCGGCACGATTGACGATCGAAGAAATCAAAGCCTGAGAGAAAGGCGACTATTCATGAGCCCGGAGACTCTTTCGCTGCTGACGTTGTCGGTCACGCTGCTGGTACACCTGTGCGGCACGATCTGGTGGGCGGCATCGATCAGCCGCCGCGTCGATCATATCGAAAAATGGATTACTTACCACGAACATACGGCCGAGCGTCTGGCGGCACTGGAACAGCGGATTGACCATCTTTATGACGGCATCCAGCGCATTGAAATTTTTCTGCATCAACGCTCGTAACCTCAAGGATATAACGTCTATGCATAGCTTTTTTTTGCCGCGCGGCATTCGCAACAACAACCCCGGCAATATCCGGCTATCGGCGACGCGGTGGCAAGGCCAAAAAGACGCGCAGGCCGATACGTCTTTTGTCGAATTCAAAACGCCGCTGATGGGACTGCGGGCATTGATGCGTTTGCTGCTGACGTATCATTTCAAACATGGCCTGAACAGTGTCGAGAGTATTATCAACCGCTGGGCGCCGCCACACGAGAATGCAACGGATCATTATATTCACAGTGTTGCGCGCCATTTAGGCGTCGCACGCCGCGCGCAAATTGACCTGACGGATGCGGACATCCTGACAAAACTGGCGGAAGCGATTACGCGGCATGAAAACGGGCAGGCCCCTGCGGGACAGCCCGCATTCTGGTACGCGCCGTCGGTATATGCACAGGCGGCCGCCTTGCTGCGCGAACAAAGAGGCGATAACGACCCCGTCAATCAAACTGGCAAGAAAGGATAATATCATGAAAAAATTACTGGATTTTATATTGAGCCGTGCCTACGAAAGATCAACATGGCTGGGGATTGTGTCGATTGCGACAGCACTGGGATTGACATTGACCGAGCTGCAAAGCGAAGCGGTGATTGCAGCTGGTATGTCTATTGCGGGGGTTATTGCCGCTTTTACAGGCGACAGCAAGCCAAGTGATAAAAGCAAAGACAGTAAAACAGGCGATACACCGTAATGTCTGCCGGATGGGTTTTGTTGATAGCGGCCATTTTTATTGCGGCAGCGGGCGCTGCATTGGCGGCGGCGTATAGAGCAGGGGCAGCCCATGAAAAAACAAAAGCAATCCGCCAACAAAACAGCGATGCGATGGAGAATGCTGTTATTCGTGACCGCCTGCGGCATGATACCGATTTTGCCAAGCGGGTGCGCGAGCGTTTCACCCGCTAGCTTTTGTGCAGTTTATATACCTGTATATACATCAGTGCATGATACAGAAGAAACCAGGCGTCAGACAGACGTGAACAACGCCGTGTGGATCCTACGCTGCGCAGGCGAAGATTAGACGCCGCCGTATGTCGCGTGATGTTGCATGACCTTGAGCAAGGTGCGCTCCAGTACTTTGTAGTTGCCGCGCGCCGCAAAATCGCGGGCGGTTTGGCCTTTACGGTCTTCGGCAAAAACATCTGCACCGGCGGCAATCAAAATACCCGTCATGTTCATATCACCACGCAGCGCTGCGATATGCAGCAGGCTCTGGCCTGTTAAACGGTCGGTAACATCCAGCTTGGCACCGTGGGCGATCAGAATGCGGGCGACATCTGCGCGGCCTTGCTGTACGGCATAATAGAGCGCGGTATAGCCAAAGGGATGGATCGGCGCATCCAGCACCGCACCGGCGGCCAGCAGGAGCTGCACCATTTCTATGCGGCCGGAGAAGGCCGCTTCGTGCAGGGGGCGACGACCTTCGTCATCGGGACGATCAATGTCGAGGCCGGCATCAAGCAGAGCCTCCACACTAAGGACGTCACCTTCGCGGGCGAGGTCGTGCATGAGGCTTTGGCCCAGATGGTCCATCTGGCGCGGGCGGCCCAGCAGGGCGGCAAGATCGGGTGTGCCAAGGTTGAAGTTGTAAGCCAGAAGGTCGGTGGTGACAGTGGGAGGCGTCATTGCTCACTCCTTTCGTCTTCACGGGTAGATACTATATCTGGTAGATGGTTTTATTATACACCACAACATCATGAACAAAAAGTTAACGTCGCCTATATTTCCCCTGTGGAATCAAAGGTTTAGTTTTCATATTTTGGGACGGATTATGAGGGATCTTCTGCATGAAGAAACAGGCGATCAAAAAACATTCGGGTAAAAGATTCCGGATTTGAATCGCTTAGGCGGATTAGCTCAAGTGACGCATAAAGAGGCCGCGCACGCGGGCGGCTTGCAGCGCCTTGCGTAAAAATGACAGGTTCCGATTTAGAAAAATATTTTTTTGGGCGGCTAAAGAAGACAAAAAAGACGCCTTAGCCGGGGCCTTTGCTGTCCGTGCCCGGCCTTTTCGGCTTTGGCTTTGGCGTCAAATCAATTGCGGGTGTGACGTTTTCGTAGCCCTTCAGGTGGTCGCGTAGAATAACGCCGCGCATCGCATCAGGCGTGATAACGGCGACAGCCATGCCGCCCATGGGCATCATGCTGGCCGCAGCAATCACAGATTCCTGTTTTTTAATTTCCAGTTCACGCAGTACACGGGCAATGCTGCGCAGGCCTTCTTTTTCTGCATGTTCGCGCAGTGTCAGGCCATTTTGTTTGTTAAAAATATTCGCGCCAACTTCGAGTAGTAATTGAAATACAGGCAAATTCTGCGCCAGCATCGCCAGATGAACCGGCGCCTCGCCGGCTTCGTTTTTTACATCGGGGTCTGCGCCCAGATCGAGGAATTCACGCACCGTGTCAACATGCCCGTCTTTGACTGCGCGCGTCAGATAGGTTTCGCCGCCGCGGCCGGGTTTATCAAGTGTTGTGCCAAGGCGCAGACGATTAAAAAGACGTTTCAGCGACATCGATGTGTCCTTTGCTAAATAAAGGCGCGACGAAATTATTTTTGGACGATGGGCGGTATCTTGGTCAATTACGCAGAATTTCGCAATAAAAAGTGCATTTGTGCGCGGCACAAACCGGCTTTCGCAAGATTGTTGCCGAAACATTTGGAATAATCTTATAAGGGCGGCGTATTTGCACTATTGACTCATCAGGTTGAGGGCTTAAGCTTCTACCATTCGTTAAATTTATAGTGCAGCCGTGCGCGCCAGCGGCATAGCCGCCGTATGGAAGGAGACACCGATGAACTTCGGATTCAACCCGCCCGATCCCGATGATGTAATGAAATCGATGGAGCGCCTGAAAGATATTTTCAGCAAGGCCGCAAACGCAAATACAGGCAGCGCGCAGCCGCTGTTCGAAAAACTACGCGATGGTTTCAACAAAGCGGCAGACGATGCCCTGCGCCTGCAAAACAGCGGTGCCGAGATCGACCCGCGTCAGGCAATGATGAAAATGATGCCTGCCCTGATGCAGATCCAGTCGACGGTTGGACGTATTCAGCAAGCGGCGCGCACCAATCCTGCGGCCGCGGATACGCTGCAGGAGATGATGAACGATATGCGCGCTGAAATCAGCTCGCTGATGGGCGGCATGCCCGGCTTTCCCGGGGCTGGTCCCGCAACACCGCCCAAGCCGCCGGCGCCACCGAAAGCACCCGCGCCAAAACCTCGCGGCCCCGGCCGTGACGGTTCGCACGACCTTTGATCGTTTCTTTGATCCATGTATTTGAATTTGGATCGACGATTGTAACGGAAAACCCCCGCCATTTCTGGTGGGGGTTTTTTCCGTTTCCCAACGCAAGGTCAGCCGACCACACGCAAGAGAAAACAAGATGGTAAAGATCCGCCGCGAAGGCAACAAAACGACATGGCTGCTAGAGGCCGACACGCTACCGGAACGTCTGGAAGAGTTGGCGGAGATTTTTAATTTCCACAGCAAAGAGCAAAGCAGCGAGCGTATCGATCAGCGCTTTATGGCCGAGATCATGGCACTGCAAACAAAATCTCTGGCAGAGATGGCGCGTGCGCAGGAGCTGGAATTGGAGCGTCTTCGAAAAGTTGAAAATGAGGTCGCCCTGCTGCGCGAAGAATTCAGGGCGGAAATCGCAAAATTAAAACAGCCGGAACACGGCAGGCTGCAAAAGCCCGCCATGCACGCGCCATCTAAAGCAGGTAAGCCCTAGAGTTTTATTTGCTACAGATGTCTTTCGAGGTGCAATGAACGCAGTGCCGGCTTTTTGACAATATCCGCTTCAGCGATATTGGCCATGCGCAGCGCGCTGCGCAGGTCTGCTTCCTGTTCGAGGAAAAGGCGGACACGGCCCTGGTCGGGGTGGGATTGTTGCAATTCCCAGGCGAGTTCGCGCGTTTCGTAAGATTCGGAGTTAAATGTTTTATCGAGCTGTCCCATCCGGTTTACATCTCCTTGACGTTATCAAATAATTTCATCCGCAGCCGGAGATTCCCCCATGCCGCGTGGATCAGCTAACGCATTCGTTTAAAATGAAGATCCGGCGTTTTTGTTCCACGCAATATCCATCTACCGGCTACAACTGGGCCGTAAAAACATTGTTTTACTGCATATAATAGAGTCTATGCTCAATTTATGAAAAGACTCTTAAATTCAGCCCGCATGTAAAAGCTTGCATGAAATATTGCGCGTTTGTGATCTTGCGCTTATAAATAGAGCCAAGGCTTGCATTTAAAAGCTGCGGTATATAAATGCCGCTGACCGCATCTGGAACGTTTGATGGTGCGTATATAAACAACAGTTATTTTAATCACCTAAGGAAATACGTATGGGCCGTAAACTGGAATTTTGCCGAGACAAAGCACTGCACACCGCCATGGAAAGTTTCTGGGCGCAGGGGTATGAGCATACCTCTATGCGTGATCTTGCTTCTAAATTGGGCCTGCACCTCGGTTCTGTCTACAATGCGCTTGGCGACAAGGAAAAAGTTTTTGAAGCCGCCATGAAGCTGCATTACCAACACCACATCGTACCAGAGCTGGACACGCTTGTTCATGCCCAAGACCCGCTGCAGGCGCTGGATGATTTGATGGTCAGCGTTATTAGCCAGTGCGAAGCCGCACCGGAAAGCCCGGGCTGCTTTTTTGTCAATTCGCTGCTGGAAATCAATAACATCAACGATAACATCAGCCTGCTTGTACAGGAATATATGATGAAGATGGAAACCTCTTTCAGCACCTGCCTGCAGAATGCACAGCGTCTAGGACAAGTTCCTGCAGCGCGTGATGCCGCCGCGCTGGCACGCTTTTATATGGGTGTGCTGTTTTCACTGCGCACCATGGGCAAGCTGAAGGCATCTTCGGCGCACTTGCAGGACATTCGCACGTGTACGTTGCGCGCGCTCAAAGCATAAACAGCTGCACATTTTTTAATGTTTTAAAGCCCCGCCATGACAGGCGGGGCTTTTTTTGTTTTAAGGCTTCGGTGCAGATGGCGGCGCACCATGCGACAAATAACGCCCAAACAGCCGAATCTGCGCCGCATCATCCGCTTGGGGTGCACGGGCAGGATCTTTTAATGCGGCGACCCATTCGCTAACCAATGGTCTGGCAGCGGGCGCGGCGGGTAGCAACTGTGCGAGCATTGCTATATCTTTGCGTTTATAGGCATCGCGCAGTGATTTAAAATCCTGCCGTGCCGGGTCTGCGCCATTTTCAAGCAATACGGCGGTTGCCGCATGGTGCCCCTGTGACACAGCGCGGATCAGCGCTTCGCCGTCGCGGGCATTGACGTCGGCGCCGCCATGCCGGAAAAGTAATTTGAGCATCTCTGCATCGCCGCCATTTGCTGCCCAGCGCACAGCGAAACTGTCGCGTGATGCGATATCGACTTTTTTCTCGTTCAATAAATATTCCGCACGCCAGAGTTTGCCGACCATAGCAGCATAGTGAAAATCCTGTTCAAGCTCTTTGGCGCTGCGGCCGGATAGCCAGACGGCATGCCAGAATTTATCGCCCAAAGTGGGAGTATACGGCCTGCCCTTGCTGTATTTATCTTTTGCCACAGGCGTGCTCCGGTTATGATTTGTCCGGCTTCGGCGGTAAAGACAGACGGGGCCAACGCGATTGCATATCGGCAATGTCGCGGTCAATATGACGCACCCGCATCAGAGCATTGTATGCATCGGCCGCACGGCTGCGGTCATACGGATCAAGGGCGTTGTATACCCTGTCTGCTTCATCCAGATTTCTGCGCCAGATGCGTTCATCAAACAACACACTGTATTCACCGCGGGCGGCCAGAATACCCGCCGGTGTTGCGCCGGTCTGCGACGGTTTTAAAAAATCGGCCGCCACAAAATCGGCCAACATATCGTGCGTTAGCAAAAGCTTTATCATGCCGGCCTTGGCCGCCAGATGAAGGCCGGTTTCATCATCGCCCGCACGCAGACCTTTTGGGGTGATCCCGTTTGGGGTGCGCTGCATCAGCTTTTTCTGGCTATCGCGCTGCACATTGCGGGCGGCGGCCATTAATTCTGTATAGACGTCAAAGCTGGGTTGCAGACGCGCCAGATGAAAGGCCTCAGCATTTGCCGCATACAAATCAGCACCACTTTCGGCCAGCAGGGGAATAAGCGCAGATTTGCCCAGTGCAACGGCAAGCGTCAGCGGTCTGTCGTTTTTTGTATTGAGATCGACGTCGCCCAAGTCCAACAAGTACGGCAAGAGGCTTGAAGATTTATCAGATACGATGGCGGCCTTGATGATAAAGCAGTCGTCTTTTGCGCGGTCGGTCATGCGCGTGTTTTCAAGAAAACGCTCCCCGCCTGTGGCGCTGTCATCAAACAGCGGCCGTATAAAATCATGATCATACCAAAACGCCAGCCACGAAAAGCGGGCACGGAGCAATTTATCCGTGCCGTTCGGGACGCGCATGTCTTCGGCCAGTGCCATTAACATCGGCAGCTGGGAGCCCGTTTCAGCAGATTCTGCCCGCGTGAACGCCGCTTCGGCTTGGCCCGCATGCACCATGCGGCCAAGCGCTGCCGCGTCAAGCCGCACATCTGCGGTCTGCGGGCGGGCGGGTTTTCCACTGTCGTTGAAATTGTTCTGGATATCGTCTGCCATTTTAACGCGGCCCCGGCGGCGGTGTCTGGTTATGACGGGCCGATGTGGACGGCGGCGCAGGCGTGCGGGCGGCGAGGTGTTTTTCTAAAACCGCAACCGTTTCAGACTCGCCGTTCTGACGCGCCCATTTAAGAGCCAGACCGCCATCACCGGGGATATGCACCCCTTTTTCCAGCAGGAATTCGAGCACGCGTACATGGCCAAAGGCCGCGGCAACATCGGCCATCAGGCCATTGCGCGCATTGATATCGCTGCCGGCGGCAACAAGATTTTCAACCGTGCCGCGATGCCCATTCCGGCACGCCCAATAAAGCGCAGCATGTTCGTCATGTGCCACGTTCGCACCCGAAGCCGCAAGCAAGCGTACAATATGTTCGTATCCATTGGATGCCGCGATACGCAGTGGTTCGCCGCCGCGGGCATTGACATCTGCTTTGGCACGGATGAGATCTTCCATCATACGCATGTTGTTTTGGCTGGCGGCGATACGGATCGCTTTTTGATCTTGTGCCGCGACATCCGCACCATTTGCCAGCAGCAGGCGCACAGCTTCGCGCTGGCCGCTGGCGATGGCGCCATGCAATGCCGCGCTATCATCATCGCTGCCGGATACGCCGTGACGCAGTAAAATTTTCATGACGCTCAATTGCCCCGCCGCCGCAGCCGCCCGCATGGGTGCGGATGCCTGGCATCGCGGATCAGCGCCCGACGCCAGCAAGAATGCAGCAGACGTATCAAGCCCCTGCCCGCTGGCGTAGATCAATGCTTTTTCAACGCTGCCAGCGCGCAAAACCATACCTGTTTTGCGCAAACCCTTTGCCGCGCTGTTAAAACTGCGTTGCAGGAAGTTTTTTTTGCTGTTGTCGTCACCCGACGGGTTTTGCTGCGCCATAATGACATCCACTGTTTTTAAGCGTCTGTTGATGCGCCTGCGCGGGCGCAAGTATTGTGCAAATGCACATAAATTCAAGTATTTGCGTCATTACCGTAGACATAAGAAGCCGCGGCGTCAATAGGCCACGCGGCTGCAAAATTACCCGCACACAAAGCCTTTTGAATGGATTACGCACCCGGTTTCGGCGGCGCGTTTTTGCGGCGGGGCAACAGGCGAAAATCATGCGCCCCCGCTGCTGCGCTCTGCAATTGGCGCAGGCCGGATTCGACATCTAGCGCCCCCATCAAATCGCTATGTTTATCTGCATGCTCTGATTTCCAGTCGGCAGGCAGCGCATCCCACAGTTTCATATATTCACTCTGACGTCTGTACCAGAGAGCGCGGCTAAAAAGAATATCCTGCTGTTTATGATCTTCGAGCCTGTCCAGCGCACTGTACCCGCGCGCATCGACCGCCAGGAAATCATCCACGCCAAGTGTCACTTTATGTTTTTGGAGCAGCCCCGCCAGCCGCGGCGCTTTACCGCTGTCAATCATCGCCATCAGCCCTGTTGTGCCGCAGGTATCATCATGATGGCGCAGCGCAGCACCGATATCACCCGCATGCAAAACTTTACTTGCCTGCCCTTCGGCCAGCACGGTATGCGCGTGTACTGCATTTTGTATGTGCTGCAAAACAACACGGCATGCCGTTGACTGTGGCGATTGCGCGACTTTTTCGCTGGCCTGACGAAGCGCCTTGGCACGTTCACGGCACGGATCTGCGCCAGACTGCAAAGCCGCACGGACCCATTCGGGTTCACCGCATTGAATGGCGGCATAAAGCACAGCCTGCGCACCGCCAGCGGCCAAAGCTACATCTTTGTTACGTTCCGGATCGGCATGCGACGTAGACGCGGCAGATAAATTTAAAAGCGGCATCAACACATCGAAAAATGTACGGCGATCCTGCGCAGGCATATCTAAAAAACTCGGCTGCAATAGAATCTTTTCCAGCATGGCGGGCGCTTTTTCGCGCACAGCCGTAAATGACAGAAATGCCAAATGTGCGGACATGTCATCACCGCGCGCTTCAGCCAGGGCAAGCAGCATATCAGCAACGCCCGTTAAATCCGTCACCGCTGCCTGTGCAGGCAATGCGCGGGTATCAGAAAGGCTATGACATATTTTTTCAAGCGATGGGCGGATATCATCCGCCCGGTCAATCAAAAGCGCTGTCATCGACATATTGCCGCGGCTGGCGGCATGCGCAACGCCGTCGGCCCGTGAGCCGTCGTGATGCAGCAACATATGCACGGTTTCTTCTTTGGCGCTGTCGATGGCCGCACGCAGAGGCAGGCCTTTTTTAAAATCAATCTGGGCGCCTGCATTCAGTAACTTTTCAGCGAGCGCCGTACGGCCCGCCCTCGCTGCGGCAAAAAGCACTACATTCAAGGTCAACGTCGAGGCGTTATCTTTTTGAAGAAAATAATCGACGATATTGTCAAAACCGTTATAGGCGGCCAGATACATCGCTGCGTTGATATGGCCATGCTGTTCATGCAGCACGAGGGTTTCAAGAAGCCCTGCGCGCATTTTTGCATGTGGTGAACGATCGTTTTCGGCGCTGCGCAGCACATCGGCCGCGGACATACTGTCAATCTCGGCATCCGCGCCCTGTGCGACCAATTCGCGTACACGTTTGATGTCGCCATCCAGCGCTGCCCGCGCCAGCAGGCGGGCGGGTCTATCTGCTTCGTCTTGCGGGCGGCTCATGGCTTGCGGGTCCGGGGCTTCAAGCGGAAACTATCCGGCGAGGGGACGATATCCTGTAGCTCGCGGCGTTGCATCGCTGCCGTCAACGCGGATGTATTTAAAACATCCAGCGCACGAATATCCACGAGTTTTTCTTTAAGCTGGTCCACTTCGCGCGGCACGCGGTACCAGATGGCGGCATCAAACAGATCCTGAAGCTTGCCGCGTGCGGCCAGCATATACAGCGCAGGTTGTCCTTTGCCATCTTCAGCCAGAAAATCCGAGGCACGGAGCGTGTCTGTTTTATCCTGCGCAGCGGCGCTTTTTACATCATCCCAGCGCCCCGCGCGAATAGCTAGCTGCAGACGTGTATATATCTTGCCGTTTTCATCGCTGATGTTTTCGCGCAAACCGGCAATAGTGCTTGCGGCACCGGCTGCTGCGTAAAGATCTGCCTGTGGCTGGTTATCTATATCAACCAGATCATGATAAACACGAATAGCAATTGCCGCCTTTTCTTGTGGCAGTTCTTTGTGGCGACCATATTGCGCGGCCAGCATGGAAGGGTGATATAGCTCTGCACCCCGCTCATAAAGAAAATGCATCGCCGCGGGGTGCCCCTTGTAGAAAGCCAAAAAAAGTGCACTAAACCCTGCGCGGACATCCACGCCCGCATCGGCAAGCATTTGCAGAGAATCAATGCGGCCCGATGCCGCCGAAGCATAAATGGCATCCGTTGCATCCGCCGACTGCGGCGGGGCCACCAGAAATTTCACAACATCGCCTGCGACGGCCGCGTGGTAGATTGCAAGCCGTTTGGTTGTGTCGGCCAAAGTTTCCTGATCTTGCGAAAAGCCGCGTTCAAACAATGTTTGTACGATATCGACCACACCTGCATTTGCAGCGGCGTGAAAGACTTCGGTTACAAAAGGGTGCGCGGGCAGTTGATGTTCTGGCTCATACGCCAAACGTTGGCGGAGTGTTTCCCAGCTGCGCGCACGCGCATCTGCTTTCAGGCTGAACCAGTATTGCCACAACGCATCGCCGCTTTTGGCGGAATTATCAGAAGAATCGGTCAAGATATTTATTCCTTAACCTGCCGTGCGCGGGCGAAGGCGAAATTGTGGCTGCCAGACCTCGGCCAGTTTTTGCAGGCGATGGTGGTCTATCTGCGCCGCAACCGCATCCATGTCGATCCACTTTTTCTGATCGTCATTCAGTCTTTGGTCCAAAACCACTGTGATGTCGGTGTTAAAACGCGCCCAATAGTCAGGCTTCAAGAGCGCTGCTGCATCGCTGCGATCAATCGCCAATGTCAGCAGGCTCTGTTTATGTTTGTTTTCGTGAAGCATCGCTGCCATATCAAGGTCGCCCGTTTTTTCAGCCGCCCGCAATAACTCGGGCACACGGCGGGCACGGGCGGCAAGTTGCAGGCCGTTTTCGCCGTTTTCTGTTTCGGTGCGCAGCAAATCCTGTACGCGGAAATCCTGACCAAACAATGTATCAAAAGTCTGGCGGTGGCGATCGGTGTATTCTTTCTGGCGCTGGTCAAACCATGCCTGCCATTGGTCGGCTTTGGGCAGGTTGTCTTGTTCTGTGTAGGCCTTAATCAAAAAACGTCGCGCTTCGCTGCCGAGGTAAAACGGGTCGGCACCTGCGGTAAAAAATTTGTCCATTAATTCGGGGTCGGCAGTGCCGTCGGGCAATTTATAGGCAATGATCGGCAAAACCATATCCAATGCATGCACATCATCGCAGCCACTGGCGAGAAGCTTGTCAATCAACGCCAGATAAACCGGCTTTTGGGCGTCTTCGCCGAAGCTTTCGGCGCGGGCATTCAGCAGCATCAATGTCATGATACCGGCGTGCGGGCCCATGCTGGCGCCTGCATCGGCCAACGCACCAAGGGCGCCATATTCTTTTGCCGTTGCGGCAAATAACATGAAATCTGACAGCGCACGCGGCGGATTTTCTGTTGTTGCGGCAACTTTTTGCGCAACATCGCCGATTTTTTCAGGGGGCGCGTTTTTAACAATACGTTCGATGCATTCAGATTGCGGAACACTGGCCGCGGTGCATTTTTGCACAAAATAGACCGCGGTTTCGGCATGCCCCTGACGCGCCGCGCTGGCCAGATAACTGACAAGCGCGGTCGTGGTAATATTATCGCCCGCTTCTTCGGTCAAGCGTTTGACAAGCGGTGCATAGTCGCCCGCGGCAATCAGGCCGCCAATAAGTTCAATGCGAAAATCGTCATCCAGTGTCTGGCCTTGCAGCAGGCTTTCAACACGTGCGGTATCATTTTCGACCACGGCTTGCCGCAGGTCGTTTTGCAGCGCGTCTGTCTTCTGGTCTGCGGACATTCCGGTGCTTTCGCGGCGGGTTTCGCCGCCAGATCATTGATGAAAAAGGATAAAACCAAATTAATCGTAAAGACTTGACATATTTCTGTCAACCGATAAAACATGTTTAGTTTCAGGGGCTTGACTTGCGCCCGAGACGAAAGGCGCCCGCCGCCGATGCGGCAAGATGCTGCAGACTTTGCTGTTCGGCGCTGCGCAGTATTTGCGCGCGTTTTTCATCCGACCACAAACCTGCAGGCACCAGATCGAGCGCGGCGGCCAGTTTTTCGGTCTGCCCGCGCCAGCGATCCGGCACAAAAAATGTATCCAGCGCGCCGCGATCTGCCAGAACCTGTACAGCGTGATGCCCCTGCGCGTTCGGTTTGGCGAGCGCTTCGGATGTAAAACGCTGCACAGCGATGCGGTCAAGGATGCGGTGATATGCCGCATATTGCAGCCCCGTCATGCCCAGCGATGCCTGATCTGCACAAAATGCCCCCGCCTGAAGGGGCCGCCCGCAGACGTGATCCAGTACATCCATATGATGCTGCGCGGTTTCTTCGGCGGCCTGTTTTATTTTGGGTAGCAGGGCGCGGGTATCTGTATGTTGCGCGAGTAAATCAAGCGCCTTTTGCGGGTGTGCGCCAGCACGCACCAGTATATCCATCAGCACGCCGCCATCTGCGGCACTATGCGGAACGGCCTGACGTAGCGCGGCGTTATCGTGCGTTGAAGCCTCTGCCCCAGCGCCCAAAAGCCACGCAACCATAGGGGTTTGTGCACGCTGCACAGCCAAAAGAAAGGCTTTATTGACATCGGCTGCGGTTAATTGTCCGGCATTTTTGCACGCCTCTGTCAGCCACGTAAGTGCAGGCATATTATCGCCGATCACCGCAGCATAGAGATGCGACGACGGCTCGGCGCCCGCCTGCGGCCATATTTTTTGCAAAATAGCCGGGTTGCCTTCGGCGACGGCATCGCGCATAAGACCGCGGTAAATATTCCCAGCGCCATGGTGCGCATCGATAATGCCGGTCAGAAAATCCCACGCAGGCATGGCACGCTGCCTGATGGCATGTGCGGCCGTATCTTTAAGCAGCTTCGCATCCACATGCTGCGGATGCAGTCCATGCACCCATGCGGCCAATTCGATATCACCGCGCGCACAGGCGCCCTGAAAAATGGCGCGTACAGCCGATGCGCGTGCCTGCTCCGGTCTTTTGAACTCAGCCCAGAGGGATTCAAGTGCTTGCGCATCCCCCTGCGCACGGGCCGACAACAGAAGACCCCAAGGGAGTTCTTCCGCAGCAAAAGCGGGGCGCGGTGACGGCGTGGCAGGCATTCGTTTTCCTTTATGACTGCATTAAAACGGGTTTTAAAATTATGTCAATATTGTTTGGCCTATATGTTTGACGATAAAAGGCTTTCGCGCGGTTTTGGGATTTAAAATCAAACGCATGCAGGGTACAATCGGCTATCAACTTTTATCCCGTGCGAGGCAACCATGCAAAAATCCGAAATCACCCGTCTTCAGCAATACCTGCAGGAGAAATTCGGCAATCGCAATATCCGCCTGTCCCCGCGCAAGGAAGCCGGCGATTCCGTCGAGGTTATGCTGAACGATGAATTCATTGGCGTGATTTACCGCGATGAAGACGAGGGCGATGTTTCGTATGATTTCAACATGGCGATCCTGGAGATGGATCTGCCCCCCGCAGCATAAGGCGGCGCGTGCATGAAAATCGGCGACAAAACATTCGGTGAAATTTTTGCGGAACTTCCGATATCGCAAAAAATTGTTGTCGTCGTCGGCTCGGCCTTCATTCTTTTCACTATCTGCTACGTTACCTATATCGTCGCGATTTTCGAGCCGCCTGCACGCGGCCC
>JBEIOU010000025.1:0-8321 GCA_040377425.1 Micavibrio sp.
CGCCGCGTGCGATCAGCGATTTGATCGTGTCCAGATCGGGCGATCCAGTGCCGATTTCTTCCAGTAACTGTTTACCCAGTTCGGTGCGTTCGTTCGGCATGTGCGTCATGCGGTTACGGCTTTGGTCCGCCGCTGCGTTTTTTGACATTCATCGGCGGCAGCAGATCGATGGGGGCTGGCTCGACCGTTTTCATTTTGAAATCGGGCGGACAATGTTCGTTCCAGATCTCGCCTGTGGGGTCGATACGTTTTTGCATGCCGCGCAGTTCACCTGCAGCCGCTTGCCCGCGGCGCCAGACGCTGTGGTCATCGCTGTAGTCGTAGTACCAATCATGCGACTTCAGCCGCTTGATGTAGTCTTCGTGTTCGGGCGTCATGTTGTCCGTCCGTTACTGTGAATATGTGTGATAGGGGGACTCTATAGCGTTGACATAACCTGTCAAGCCGCTATTCGGCATCGCTCGCCAGCTGCGCGGCTACCCATGCCAGAACATGCGGTCGCACCGTCGGCTGCGGCAGGTTTTTGCGGGTCGTCCAGCGGTCGACGGCGCCCTTGGACAGGCCGAAGCCTTCGCGGAAGTCGTCTTCGGTCAGGCCAAAGCGGGTGATGGCGGTATAGATAGAATCTGAAAAATCGTCATCGCTCACCTCGGCCCCTTCGGACAGGGATATGATGCGGCGCAAAAAACTCTCTTTTTCCAAAGATTTAACGTTATCTGACGACATTTTAATATCCTTTTTGAGCATAACTGTTATCATATTTATCAACGGCACTTAAAGGGTGGTTCATTATTTTTTAAGCAAGGGTCTTTAAAGAGATGACCAAAAAACTTTATGTCCGTTATGCCGAACCGGCCGACGAAAAAGCCGTTTTCGATTTCTACGATAACAATAAACACGAATTTATCGCCAAGCGCGACCCCGAAGTGTGGCGGGAGCGTATTGCCAATGGCGCCGTCACGATTATCGAGGACGAGCAGGGCAAAATAGTGGCATCTGCCATTTCATACCCCGTGGTCACGCTGGATGCCAAAGGCGACGAAGAACATAGGTGGACGGAGCTGGGCTCTGTCCGCGTCGCGCTTGATGGTATTGGGCTGTTCAAGACGCTGCTGAGCGCACAGGTCATGCAGGCATACATGATGGAGCCGCCGGAAGACAGGTTTGCGGTTGAAATCGTCAAAGGCAATGCGCATTCCACGCATGTATTCATCAAAAACGGCGCAACGCCCTATGATATTCCGAAAGATCTAAAAGATGCTGTTGGTTATTCGATCGCGCCGGATGATCCGGGCGATCCGGTAGACTGGTATCAGCTGGGCGTGGAAGCCATGCCGAATTTCGCCAAGCATTTGCTGGATACCGAAAAAAATCCGAAAGTCACGCATGCCGCGACAGGGCAGGAATACGAGCTGGATTTCAGCCGCTGCGCGATCATGAAAAACCTGCGCCCCGCGCTTGAAAAACTCGCCAAGAGTGATTACGGTGACCCCAAAGTGCCCAATGAAAAGCACGGTATTAAATCTTTCCGGGATAAGTTTACACCGTAATGCAGACTGAAAATTCTTCTGATAACGCCGCAGGCACAAAAATGCCGTCTGACGTGGTGGATGATATTGCCGCAAAAGCCTTGCAGGCGCATAAAAAGCGCCGCAACGGGTATGTGCTGATCTTTCTGGCTTTGCTGCTGTTTGCGGTGGGGACCTATTTCCGCACGTCGGAACCTGCGCATTTTAAATTGCTGGTGCAGCATGGTGAAAATGGCAAAGTGTTCGATCAGAGCGTGATTTTTATGCTGAAGCACGATCCGGCGGGCGCGTATGGCTTGATCGTCAACAAACCGGATGAAAAGAACGACGGTTATTATTTCGGCGGCCCGGTGGAGCCGGATAAAATCGCCGGCCTTTACACGGGCATCGCGAATTTCGAAGGCGGCGTGTCGGTCGGCGATACGGGGTTGTACTATGTCGAAGGCGAACGCGCGGAAGAACTTCGCAAAATCAACCCGCCGCCAAAGTGGTTTATCATCACGCGCGGATATACGGGCTGGGGTATGCGCCAGCTGGACCGTGAAATTTTGCGTGAATCGTGGAAAGTGACATCGCCAAATCTGTCGCTGGTCACGGAAACCGACCCTGAATTCATCTGGCGTGCCGCGACCGAACAGGTCACCACCGAAGAAGCCGCCAAAAAAGCCAAGATGACGGTCGAAGAATACGAACAGAAACTGGAACAAAGCAAAAAAGCCGGCATTTAAGCCGGCTTTTTTTTTATGTGCGTATTTTCTTACTTCGCTGCCGAACGGCGTGCCGCACGTTTTTTGTCCGCCTCGGCCGCATATTCGCCAGTGCCTTTGTGAATGACCTTGTCGCCCTCGGCCAGCGTGCCGGCCTTGAATTCGGGTTTGTCTTTCAATTCGGCATAGATGGGCGTGAAATCGGCGTAGGTATCGTTGAACAGCTGCTCGAAGCTATCGATCACGAAATAGTTGTCCTGAAAATCGTCGATTTGATAATGCGTTTGCAGCAGGCGTTTGACGTCAAACCCGATGCGGTGCGGTGATTGGCTTTCAAGGGCGAAAACGGATTCCGTCGGGGATGATAAAATACCTGCGCCATAGATACGCAGGCCGTCTTTTTCTTTGATCAATCCAAATTCAACCGTATACCAGTACAGGCGTGCGATTTTATGCGTCATGCCAAGACCTGCCGCCTTCAGGCCGCCCTTGCCATAGGCTTCCATGTATTTGGCGAACGTGGGGTCGGCCAGCAGCGGCACGTGGCCGAACACGTCATGGAACACATCGGGTTCCTGAATGTAATCCAGATTTTCACGCGTACGGATGAAGTTACCGGCAGGAAAGCGGCGGTTGGCGAGGAGTTCGAAAAACGGCTCGTCGGGGATCAATCCTTCGACGGGTACAACTTGCCAGCCGGTGCGCTTCATCAAAATCTCGTTCACTTCGTCAAACGACGGCACGCGTTCGGCATTGATACCCAGCGTCGACATGGAATCCATGAACAGGCCGATGGCGCGGCCTTTTAATACTTCCTGCTGGCGTTTGAACAGCGTGCGCCACACGTCGTGTTCTTCGTCGGTATAGATGTGCTGGGGCACGGTAAAGAAATCGAGATTGCCGCGCGTCCACCCTTCGCCCGAATTATAATGCTTGGCAGAGGCAAGGCCGCGGTCTTCGGGGATGTTATTGATGGCGGATGTCATGACGACTTTCCTTTCATGAAAGCGGGGCGTTGATCTTCCGGAGTGTCCGGCTGATTTTCGGGGCAGGATGCGACAAAGGCATCCAGCGGTTCGCACTGTGCGTCAATCGCGCTGATGATCGGCCATGCGCTGGTGTCCATTTCATAGCGGCGGGCGTTGTATACCTGCGGGATCAGGCACATATCGGCCAGGGTCGGTTGATCGCCGCATACGAATTTGCCGGTGTAAAACGGGCTGCGGGCAATGAGGGCTTCGATGGCATCGAACCCCTGGCGCACCCATTTCTGATACCACTCAAGTTTCTGCGCCTGCGTAACGCCAAGGTCCGCTGTCAGATGGTTGAGGATTTTAAGGTTATTGATAGGGTGAATATCCGCCGCGTTAATCATGGATATCTGGCGCACGTAGGCGCGTTGTTCGGCACCGCTGGGCATGATGCTGGGGCTTGGGAATTTTTCTTCCAGATAATCCATGATGGCGAGGGATTGGGTCAGGATGAAATCGCCATCGACCAGTGTCGGGACGAGGGCTTGGGGGTTCAGTGCCTTGTATTCCGGTTTATGCTGTTCGCCGCCGTCGCGCACCAGATGCACGGCGTGGTATTCAAACGGGATGCCTTTGAAGTGCAGCGCCAGCCGTGCGCGGTAGGCGCAGGAAGATCTGTAATAGCTGTAAAGCTGCATCATGCCGATGCCGTCCTTTTATGCTGATAAAACCGATGTTTACATTTTATCGGGCAGCGGGCGGCGCGGGCAAGCGCGTCCGCACTGCACAATTACATAATATCATGTTTTTCCTTTGTCCGCAGGGTATGGTTTGTTGACAGTCTTTCGGGTTATGTCTAAATTTTGATTTCTCATATTCTTACGTTCGTTCAAGGCAGCAGGTATACCCATGGGCTGGATCAAGACCGCTGATGAAAAAGAAGCTGCGCGTAAAAAACGCCTGGGCAAATTTTTGTTCAAGGATCAGCGCGAAAAGGTCGATGCCGCCCTGCAAGCGGGCGCAGATCCGAACACCATAAACGAATACGGATACACCGCACTTTGCAGCCATGTTTCATCGCGTAATCACGATATTGCGGCATTGCTGCTTGAAAACGGCGCAAACCCGAATGGGGTGTCCAGCAACAATTACACAGCGTTGATGTCGGCAGCAGGCAATGGTGACCTGAAAATAGTCAAGCTGCTGGTAGAGCGCGGCGCGAGCATGAACGACCAGAGCGATGACGGGCGCAGTGCCCTGCATCACGCCGCCTATTGGGGGCGCGGCAAAGTGATTGAATACCTGATTGCGCAGGGCGCTGATTTGACATTACGCGACGGGCATATGAACACGGCCGCCGATCTGGCCGCCAAGCGCGATCATCCGGGCATTACCTCGCTGCTGCGCGGTGATTTAGCCGGAAAAGACGCGGCGACTGACGATCAGGCTACGGGCTGGAAAAAAACGGCACCCTATGAGATTGCGCTGGTCAGCGATAAATCTGCCATCGGATACCGTATGACAGAAATTTTCAATTTCCGTGCGGCGCATTACACGCATATCGCCTCCAATCTGACCACCGGTGCAGAAAGCCAGAGCCAGCGAAGCTTTGATACTTTCGGCGATGCCGTGGTGCTGCGCGAGGCGATGCAGGAACTTCTGGCGCGCGGCGGTACGGTCGATGCCGAAATACAGGCAAAATTCTCCGGCAAGCATACTGTGCCGCGCGGGTTATCGATAGGGGGCGGTTCATAATGTTTGGCAAGCCAACGCAGGAAAAACTGCAAAAACGTCTTTATAAAGCAATCGAAAACCACGACCTTGCCAAAATCAAATCGCTGGTCGATGAGGGGGCGCAGGTCGATACGGTTCTTGCGGGTAAAAACGCATACTACACGCCGCTTTATGCGGCGGTCAGTTACGATTTCAGCGAAGCGGCACATTTTTTTCTGGAACGCGGCGCCCGCGTGGGGCATGCCCGCCCTTATGATGGTCAAACGATGCTGATGCGGGCGGCGCTTTATGGTTCATATAGTACCGTCGAAAAACTGCTGGATGCGGGCGAAGATATTCACGCCGCGCAGACGGATGATGGCAAAACGGCATTGCATCTGGCGGCAGAGCGCGGGCGCGGCGATGTTGTCAAACTGTTACTGCGCCGTGGTGCTGACATCACGCGCCCCGATGGCCGTATGAATACAGCGGCCGATCTGGCCGATAAAGATCATCCGCGTCTGGCAGATTTCCTGCGCGGTGAAAACCGCCAGATCGAGGCGGAAAAGGTCAAGCCGCCCGAAGGCTGGCTGCTGACCGCGCCGGACGAGGTTGCGCATATCGAAGATAAACCGGCCATTGGCTACCGCCTGACGGAGATATTTAATTTTGGCGCGGGCGTATACACACGCATTGCCCGCAATATGTCGACGGATCAGGAAAGCCAGTCGATGAAATTGTTCGAGGAAATGCAGGGCAGCCAGTTATTGTCGCAAGCGGCCGATGCCTTCGGGCGTCTGGGCGGCGATACCGCCAAACTGGATGCAGCGATGACGCGGCTGGATAAAAAACCCGCCGGACTTGCCGCGTTTGCTACGCCAAAGGGGATGGCCTGATGGGAATGTTTTTTGATAGCAAACAGGAAAAGCTCGACAAGAAGCTTTACAAGGCAATCAATGCGCGCGATCTTGGCCGCGTGCATGCCGCACTGGAAGAAGGCGCCGCGCGCGAACCAAACGGATATTGGGGCTGGATGTATCATGCCGCCAATAACCGCTTCCCCGAAGCAATTAGCCTGCTGGCTGAAAAAGGGTGCCCTGTGGATGCCGCCGGACCTTACGGCTATACGGCGCTGCGCTATGCCGTTAGCATCGGTCGCAGCGATATGGCCGCCCTGCTGCTGGAACATGGTGCGGATATTAACGGCAAGGACAATAATGGGTCAACTCCGCTACATGTCGCGGCGGATAGCGGCAAAATGGATATGATTGCGTTTTTGCTGGAACGCGGCGCGGATATGCAGGCACGTGATAATCATATGAATACGCCCGCCGATGCTGCCAGCAAAGATTACCCGCGAATTGCCGAATTCCTGTGGCAAAAAATGGGTATTCCGGTCGATGGCGCGGAAAAGAAAAAGCATGAAGTGAAGGCGGGCTGGCATTTGACCGCCGATGACGAAATTGCGCATGTGTCTGATAAACCGGCCATCGGCTACCGCATCACCGAGATGTTCAATTTCCATGCGCAGATGTACACGTGCGTAACGCAGAATACACTGACGCAGGCCGAAAGCAGCACCGTCAAAACCTTTGACGAGCTGGACGGTAGCCCGCTGCTGGACGAAGCCTTTGATCTTTTCCGTGAAAAAGGTGGCCGCGCCGACGTTTATACCCGCGCCAAATCAAAGCCGCCGGGATTAAGCCGCCACAACCGCGGTTAACCAAACTCGCGTGCCGAAGGTTACCCGACCTGTCCGCTGCGGCGTGCGGCGCGGCGCGCTTCGAGCGATACATAATCGTATTTGGCGACTTTTTGTTCAATGGAGCCAAAAATGGATTTGCCGTTTCGGTCCAGCATTTCAATTCTGACGGTATCGCCGTATTTCATGAACGGGGTTTTGCTTTCGCCTTGTTCGACTTTTTCAAGCATACGTTTTTCAACGATGCAGGAATGGCCTTTGCTGCGGTCGATGTTCGATACCGTGCCGGAGCCGATAATTGTGCCCGCGCACAGCGGACGCGTCTTGGCGGCATGCGCGATCAGCTGGGCAAAATCGAATACCATATCGACGCCTGCATCCGGCGCGCCGAATTTTTTGCCGTTCCAGTACGACAGCAGGGGCAGATGCAGTTTATTGTCTGCCCACGCATCACCAAGGTCTTTCGGCGTGACAGCCACAGGCGAAAACGCGCTCGATGGTTTGGATTGGAAAAAGCCGAAGCCTTTGGTCAATTCCGGCTGCGCGATGGCACGCAGCGTCACGTCGTTGACCAGCATCACCAGCTTGATGTGGCCGCCCGCATCTTCGGCCGTGGTGCCCATGGGGACATCATCGGTAATCACGGCGATTTCACCTTCGAAATCGATGCCCCAATCATCTTGCGCAAATACGATGTCGTCGGTTGGTGCAAGAAAGCTGTCAGATCCGCCCTGATACATCAGGGGGTCTGTCCAGAAACTCGGCGGCATGTCCACGCCGCGGGCCTTGCGTACCAGCTCGACGTGGTTGACGTATGCGCTGCCATCCGCCCATTGATAGGCACGGGGCAGGGGCGATGCGCATAGGGCGGCATCGAACGGCTGCGGCGATGCTTTGCCTGTATCCAGATCTTTCGCCAGCTGTTCCAGCGGCAAATGACAATCCGCCCAGTTTTCGAGGGCGTATTGCAACGTGGGGGCGATTTTCTCGGCCGACGTTGTTTTGGTCAGGTCGTTGTTAACCACCATCAACCGCCCGTCGCGGCCGTGTTTATAAGAAGCGAGTTTCATGGCATCATATGGCTTTCGGTTAAGCTTTCAGAACGCCGCGGCGTACTTGATCGTCTTCGAGGGACTGGAACAACGCCTTGAAGTTACCTTCGCCGAAACCTTCGTTGCCTTTACGCTGGATGATTTCATAGAAGATGGGGCCGATGGCGTCTTTGGTAAAGATTTGCAGCAGCAGACCCTGACCTTTGGTCGGCGCACCGTCGACAAGGATATTCAGCGACTGCATGCGGGCGAGGTCTTCGCCGTGGCCGGGCACGCGTTCTTCGACGCGGGCGTAGTAGGTGTCTTTGGTTTGCTGGAAATCAATGCCCCTGGCGTTTAGCTGTTCGACCGTGACATAGATGTCGTTGGTGCCGAAGGCGATGTGCTGTATGCCTTCGCCGTTATAGCGTTTCAGGAATTCTTCGATCTGCGATTTATCGTCGGACGATTCATTGATCGGAATACGGATTTTGCCGCAAGGGCTGGTCATGGCCTTGGATTTCAAGCCCGTCAGCTTGCCTTCGATATCGAAGTAGCGGATTTCGCGGAAGTTGAACAGATCAGTATAGAAATTCGCCCATTTGTCCATGTTGCCGCGGTTGACGTTGTGCGTCAGGTGATCGACATACGTCAGGCCAACACCCGGA
>JBEIOU010000023.1:0-25413 GCA_040377425.1 Micavibrio sp.
ACCCGCGGCCTGCCGGAGAATATCACCATCACCTGCATGCGCCTGAACATGAAGCCGCATATCCGCCGCCCCAATTAAAATACAAGCTTTTGCAAACGAAGACGATTCGCTCTGACCTTCGCGAACAGAAGCAATTAACTTTTGGATTCCATATGCTTAGCACTCTAATCTAAAGAGTGCTAAAATTAGGATAAAAAATCAGAGCTAAGAAGCTGATATTAAAAGGTAATTTTATCTATTTTTAACGGAAGCGCTTGGAACAAAAAAGCAACTTAGATTATGGAATCTAAAAAACGATCTAAAATATTGATTTAAAAAGAAAATTTTAATTGGACTAAATGCAGCTTGTTCCCCCTACGTACTTTGATATCCTTTAGTTAAGCACAGGCGAAAAAAAACTCAGAAGTGCGGACTTCCGAGTTTTTAATCTCTTGAAGCGAAATAAATATTTGATGCTTCTGAGGAGTGTTTTCTCAACACAATGCAAGTTAACCCTCCGAGCAGATAGCGTCAAGTATTGTTATAATACCCAAAAAAGGAATATGACATATGTCTGATCGAAAATCTTACACACACGGCCGCAACGACTCTACGGGACGCTACATGTCTCCTGAAAAGGCTCGAACAAACAAGGATGACTACTCCGTAATCCGTAATCCTTTGCCTGGAAATGGCACGTCAGGCCGTTATGACGACAAGGGCAAGAAGTAAGCTCAAGAGTGGTGACGTTAAGTCATCACTCTTTTTCATACACTAAAGAAACTTTAGTATAGCAAGCAACTTTTCGTTGCTTGCTATACTTACGTTTATATTCCTTCTCTAAGGCTTGTAAACTCTACTTTTCGGGGACCGCAACCATGAAAGCGCACACCATGTCCACACAAGATTCCAACGCACACGTCGAAAGCTATGTGCCCAAGGCGCTGGATTATCCGTCATTGAAATTCGATATGGGCGACAACGCCGACATGCTGCGTGAAACGGTACGCGCCTTTGCGCAGGACAACATCGCGCCCATCGCGGCAACGGTGGATCGCAACAACGAATTCCCCAACCATCTGTGGCCCGAATTCGGCAATCTGGGTTTGCTGGGTTTGACCGTCGAAGAGGAATACGGCGGGTCGGGCATGGGGTATTGCGAACATATTATTGCGATGGAAGAAATCTCCCGCGCGTCGGCATCGATTGGGTTGTCGTACGGCGCGTTTTCGAACCTGTGCGTGAACCAATTACGCCTGAACGGCACCGAAGCGCAAAAGAAAAAATATCTGCCCGACCTCTGCGCCGGCCGCAAAATCGGCGCACTGGCGATGAGCGAGCCGGGCGCGGGATCCGACGTTGTATCCATGAAACTGCGCGCCGATAAAAAAGGCGACCGCTATGTGCTGAACGGCAACAAAATGTGGATCACCAATGGCCCCGATGCCGATACACTGGTCGTCTACGCCAAGACAGACCCCGCCGCGGGCGCCAAAGGCATGACAGCTTTTATCATTGAAAAAACATTCAAAGGTTTTTCGACGGCCCAAAAACTCGACAAACTCGGCATGCGCGGATCAAACACCTGCGAGCTGGTATTCGAAGATTGTGAAGTACCCGAAGAAAACGTACTGGGCGCGGTCGGCAAGGGCGTGAACGTCCTGATGAGCGGTCTTGATTACGAGCGCGCCGTTCTGGCGGCAGGGCCAATTGGTATCATGCAGGCCTGTATGGATATCGTGATTCCGTATGTGCATGAACGCAAGCAATTCGGCCAGAGCATTGGCGAGTTTCAGCTGATGCAGGGCAAGATTGCCGATATGTACGTCGCGCTGAATACGGCGCGTGCGTATGTATACGCCGTCGGCAAAGCCTGTGACCGCAAGGAGATCACACGCAAAGATGCCGCTGGCGCGATTCTATACGCCGCTGAAAAAGCAACGTGGATGGCATTGGAAGCCATTCAATGTCTGGGCGGGAACGGGTATATCAACGATTACCCCACCGGCCGTTTACTGCGTGATGCCAAGCTGTATGAAATCGGCGCCGGCACATCCGAAATCCGCCGTATGCTGATCGGCCGCGAACTGTTCAAGGAGACGGCATAATGTCCAGACATATCTGCATGCTGGCGGCGCTGGCTATTTCGGCTATCGCATGTACGCCCGCGCAAGCGGCGGAGAAATATCCGCAAGTCAAAGGCTTCAAGGAATTGCATTTAAAGCCTGAATGCATGATCGTTGGCACGTCGCTGGGCGCCCCGACGCCCGATATCGAAAGCCTGCCCGACGGCACCAAACCGGACAGCATTCAAACGCTGTGGGTAGACAACGCCTGCACCACGAGTGTGTCATTCGACCGCATCAGCAATAACTTTGCGCAGGGCGCGCACGAAGCCACGGGTACGCTGGTGGTTTTTGGGCAGCGCAGCCAAAGCGGTACGCGCTTTGAAAGCAAACCATATACGCTGCAGATCGACGCCGAAGGCAGCGCCTGCATCGTCACAAACTTTCTGATTTCTGCCGAAAGCGAAGGCGCCACAAAACCGCATGCCAAATGCAAAAGCATTACCCTTGCGCCGAATGAAAGTGTAGACTTCAGACCCTATGCGCCCATCAAACTTGAATGGCATGGCGCAAATGGCGCACTGGTTGCGGGCGAAGTGCTGCAGGAATAAATTATAAACTGGGGCCGGTTTGCTTTTGCGGCTGGAAAGACCGCGGGATACCAAATTTGCGTGCCGCCGCCTTGGCAAAATCTGCACGCGCGGCGGGTACGCCGGAAACAGCCGATGCCTTAAGAACGCTGCGCACGCTATCACTTTCGGCCGAATACGTCAGGTCGCGCGGATCTGTTTGATAAACCGCCAGCAGGGCGGTTTTGGCTTTTTCGCGGGCGGCCTGATATTCATCTTCGGTCATTTTGGGCAAATCACGCACGGTTTTTTCAACCAGCTTCAACGCCTGCTGTTCGTCATGGGGCAGCGTTTTGATAAACATCGACGCCGCCAGCGGCAAGGATGTTTTCGCCATATATTTGCTGCCATAGACAGACACCATATCGCTTTGCTTGTCTGCCATGCGCATTTCGGGTTTTTCAAAAACGGCGGCAGCGAAATCTTCTTTGGTTTCAGCCCGCGCAAATGTCATGGCGTAACTGAGGAAATAGCCAGCCGAATAACCCGCAAGCCCTTCGGTCATGATATGCGTGAAAAGCCCGCGGCGGAAAGCATCGGGGTTCTCGTCAAACGATACCGGCGCTTTTTTGATATAGCCCGCCGATACACGCGCAAGGTCATGCGCGCCTTTCATCATGCTGTCGTAGTACTGCGTGTCGCCTTCGGCTTTGCGCTGCAGCGCGAACATGGCCTCGGTCGTAAAGGCGTCGGCTTCCTGCATCATCGACAAAATGTGGGAACGACCGACATTTTGCATGCTGCGGAATACGCCATTTTGGATGTTGCCCATTTCCTGCTGCTGCTGCAAATGGCGCAGTTCGTGATAAAGCGTCATCACCATTTGCGGCACGTTGCCCGTATTGGCGACAGCAACGGAAACCGTCGTATCTTCGGGCAATTTAGACAGCGAACCCATCGCGCCCACATTGCCCGTGCGCGTAAAGCGGATCGGCACATCATATTTCGCCGCTACATCCAGAAGGATTTTCCCCTCCGGCGTTGTGTACAGTAGATCCATGACCTGCGTGCGGCGCTTGTCATCTTTGCCATGAAAAATCTCATGACAGAAATCGCTGATCGTCTGCGCCATTTTGGCACGCATGTTTTGTGCAGCGGCAGGCGTTGTCATGGCTGTTGCCCCCTGCGCGGCTGTGCGGATTTTTTATTGCTGTTGGCGGGCGTTTTCATACGGCTGTAATGGCGGATGGCGGCATTAAAGTCAAGCATCGCACGCTCCAGCGCATGCCCCGTCGTTTTCCACGGATTTGTTGCCGCGCCCGCATCGCATACCTGCTGACGGAAACCGTCGACCTTAACGCCGGATAGATAATTCGGCATGCCGCTGCGGCTGAGAATCTTGCCGTAAGCGGCTGCGCGTTTATTAAACAGGTCTGCGGGTTGGTCGGCCTGATCTGCGCGGCGGGCAGCCGCGCTGAAATCGCGCGCATAGGCGCTGCGGGGTTTTTGCGCGTAATCGGCCATGGGCGGTAAAATTCTGTTTTCCCAAACCTGCATGGCAAAATTGTTATAGGCATTCATAAGGGGGGCATCCGCCAAAAACGCCTGCATGCTGGCACGTATGCCAGATGCGGCATCGGGCGCAGCGGCGTAGGCGCGGTAAAGACGGCTACGGTCATAATCGTCGGGGCGCGCAAAGGGGCCGCCTGGCTGGGACATGGCATCAAAATGCTTGCTGCCCGTTGCATGGTCATGTTGCGCCAGAAAATGCACCGCAAACGTATCTGCGTCAATTTCGCGCAAACGCATCAGGTAAACCATAGTCACAGGGGAGAGGTTATGGATGCTGATATCCGCTTCTTTCGCATCTATTTTTGCATCGGCGATCATTTGTAGCGCGTGGCGGCTTTCATGCGCAAAGAAATGCAGCTGCGCGGACAGCGGCGATGCCGCATCGATAAACAGCGCATTACTGGCCGCATCGTAAAGACCGCGCACGGTGCTGTTCTCGCTCACCTTTGGCATATCGTCTGTAAACACAATCGCAACGCCCGCCTGTGACAATTGCGAGAGAAGCGCCCGCCCAAGCTTGGTTTCGCGCACAGCCGATATCACGCAATCACGCGCCGCCGCGCATTCTGCGTCGGTCATGGATTGTTTTGGCGGCTGTTTCGGGGTCGTATGCATATAGGGGCCCAGTAACGGCAGGAATACTGCATTATATAACGTGCCAAAAATTATGTCAAAATCAGTATTTATATATGTGATTTTTCACAATAAAGTAAAAATTCGCGGTTCCCGTCGCTGCCGGTTACGGGGCTATCGATCGCAGGGGCGACCTGCCAGCCCTGCATCTGCATAAACGCCGTCACGCGGCGGGCGGCCGCGTCTTGCACGGCGGCATCGCGCACAATGCCCCCTTTGCCGATATCGCCCGGTTGAGATTCGAATTGCGGCTTTACCAACAAAACAGCGCGCGCCGGGCGGTGCAACAGCGGCAACACAAAGCCGAGGATTTTGGTCAGGCTGATAAAACTGACATCGGCTACCAGTATGCTTGCTGGAGTTGGAAAGAAGGCGGGGGAGAGGTCTTTGGCGTGGATAGACTCCAGATTAATCACACGGGCATCGCTGCGCAATTTTTCATGCAGCTGGTCGCGCCCGACATCGACCGCATAGACTGTGGTGGCGCCGCGGCGCAGCAGTACCTCGGTAAACCCGCCTGTGGAGGCGCCAAGGTCGAGACACACCGCACCCGTAACATCGACATTAAAATGATCCAGCGCATGCTGCAGTTTAATCCCGCCGCGCGACACCCACGGGTGCACATCGCCTGATACGGTGATATCAGCATCGTCCGCGACATCGGCGGCAGGTTTTGTTTGCACCATACCGTAAACAGACACAAGCCCCGCGCGTATCATCGCCTGCGCACGGGCCCGGCTGGGAGCAAGGCCACGTTCGACGATCAAATGATCCAGACGTCTTTTCATACAAACGCCCCTGCAGCAGCGGCATAGAGCGCGCAAATACCCATTACCGCATAGGCAGGTAAACGCACATAAATTGCCGCCGCCAGCGCGGCAATCACAAACGCCAGATCGTATGGCGATGTGACTGCTTTTAAAACAACAGGATTTATAAAGGCGCCGGCCAGAATACCCACCACGGCCGCATTGATACCAGACAGCGCTGCCTGCATGCCTGGATGCGCAAAGCTACGCTGCCAAAAATAAACGCCGGAAACAGCCACCAGCAAACCGGGCAGAAAAACAAACAGGCTGGCAATGCACGCGCCCGCAACTGGCGCAGACGGCAGCAGCAACGCGCCCAATGCCGCCGCGATCGAAAATAGTGGCCCCGGCAAAGCTTGCGCCGCGCCATACAAAAATAGCATCTGTTCCTGAACCGCCGGCAGAGCGTCATAAAGCAGCGGCAGCACCACATGCCCGCCGCCAAACACCAATGCCCCGCTGCGGTAAAACACATCGGCTATCGAATAAAGATCCGGCGCCGGCGATATCGCGACAATCACAGGCAGCAGGGCAAGCAGTACAAGAAACGCCGCCATACAGCGAAGCGCAACACCCAGCGAGATAAAAGCAGGCAGTGGCGCGGGCGCCGCATTCTGTGCGGTCTTTTTAAAAAACAGGGCGCCCGCCATACCGCCAAGCACAATAACCGCCAGCTGCACATAAATGCCGCCGAATAAAACGGACGGAACCGTCGCCAGTACGCCAATCGTCCAAAGTTTGCCGCGCCACAGTTTGCCCGCCATCGACCACACAGCCTGACCGACAATAACCGCCGCAACCAGAAACAGCGCATGCACAACTGTTTGCACACTTCCAAGTTTGTCAAGAAACAGCGCCGCCAAAACCATGAGCGCCACAGAAGGCGCGGTAAAGCCGATAAACGACAGCAGCGCCCCCATGCCGCCGCCACGCATCCAGCCGATCAGAAAATTAACCTGAGAGCTGGCGGGGCCGGGCAGCACCTGACACAACGACACAATCTGCGCATAACTGGCGGCATCCAGCCAGCCTTTGCGCGTGACATACGTGCGCTCGAAATATCCCAAATGCGCGATGGGCCCGCCAAAGGACGTCAGGCCAAGACCCAGAGAGGTCAAAAAACAATCACGCCACAACGACAGCCGCGAAGCGGCAGGGACATTATGCGGGCTGGACACGCGTCACATCCGCAGAAATACCGAGGGCAGCAATGGCCTGCGCCGTAATATGCGCGGCGTTCAACCCTGCCAGATCATACTGCTTGGCCGGGCTGTCATGATCGATATAAATGTCTGGCAGCACCATCGTGCGAATTTTAAGGCCGTGATCCAGCACACCCGCAGCGCTGAGCGCGTGCAGCACCATCGCGCCGAAACCACCCGTGCTGCCTTCTTCAACGGTCAGCAGAACTTCGTGTTCGCGGGCAAGGCGCAGCAGCATATCGGTATCCAGCGGCTTGGCGAAACGCGCATCGGCAACTGTGGTGGGCAAACCCATCGCAGTCAGCTGGTCGGCGGCTTTAAGACATTCACCCAGGCGCGTGCCATAGCTGAACAGCGCAACCTTGCTGCCTTCGCGCAGAATACGGCCGCGGCCGATTTCAAGCATATGACCCTCACTCGGCATTTCAACGCCAAGGCCCTCACCGCGCGGGTAGCGAAGGGCAATCGGCCCCGCATCGTAACCCGCCATGGTTGTGACCATATGTTTCATTTCAGCTTCGTCCGCGGCGGCCATCAAAACCATATTGGGCAGGCATGCCAGATAGGCCGTATCGAACGACCCCGCATGCGTCGCACCATCGGCACCGACCAGACCCGCACGGTCCATCGCAAAGCGTACAGGCAGATTTTGCAAAGCCACATCATGCACCAGCTGGTCATACCCACGTTGCAGGAATGTCGAATAAATGGCGCAGAACGGTTTGTATCCTTCGGTCGCCAAACCCGCAGCGAAGGTGACAGCATGCTGTTCGGCAATACCGACATCAAACGTACGTGTGGGGAATTCTTTCTGGAACAGGTCAAGCCCCGTACCCGACGGCATGGCGGCGGTGATGGCAATGATTTTATCGTCTTTGCGCGCTTCGGCGATCAGGCTGTCGGCAAATACGCGGGTATAGGTGGGCGCGTTGGTTTGCGTTTTTTGCTGGGTACCGGTCAGCACGTCAAATTTTGCAACACCGTGCATTTTATCGGGCGCGTTTTCGGCGGGCGCATAGCCACGGCCTTTTTGCGTGACGACATGCACCAGAATGGGGCCTTCGTATATTGAATCGCGCACATTTTCCAGCACGGGCAGCAGATGTTCGAAATTATGGCCATCAATCGGGCCGACGTAGTAAAAACCAAGTTCTTCAAACAGTGTGCCGCCTGTCACCATACCGCGTGCGTATTCTTCGGCACGCGCGGCTGCGCGCTTGAGGGGGCCGGGCAGTTTACCTGTGATTTTCTTGCCAATTTCGCGCATGCCCAGATAGGGCTTGGATGAAATCAGGCGTGACAGATATGCGCTCATAGCGCCCACGGGCGGCGCGATCGACATGTCGTTGTCGTTCAGGATAACAACCAGTTTGCTTTTCATGCTGCCGGCGTTGTTCATGGCTTCGTACGCCATGCCCGCGCTCATAGAGCCATCGCCAATAACGCAGATCACGCGGTTTTCGCGGCCATCCAGATTGCTGGCAACCGCCATGCCCAAACCCGCAGAGATCGACGTCGAACTATGTGCCGCGCCAAACGGGTCGTATTCGCTTTCGGATCGTTTGGTGAAACCCGACAGCCCGCCACCCATGCGCAAGGTGCGAATGCGGTCGCGGCGGCCGGTCAGAATTTTATGCGGATAGGCCTGATGCCCGACATCCCAGATCAAACGGTCATCGGGTGTATTAAACACGTAATGAATGGCGGCCGTCAGTTCGACCACACCAAGTCCCGCCCCCAGATGGCCACCCGTAATCGATACGGCGTCGATCATTTCAGACCGCAGTTCCGCCGATAGGTCGGGCAGCTGCTTTTTATCCAGCCGGCGCAGATCGGCGGGATAGGTAATGGCATCAAGCAGCGGAGTCTTGGTCATGGCGGTCTTCTTTGTGATTTTGTCAAAAAGGCGGCGCGTATCAACAGCGGGCGCATTGCCTGATTTGTTATAAACCCGCGTGCCTGCTGAATAAATGGATATCTGACGCAAAAGCGGTTTTTCAAGAACATACCCCTGTATTCAAATACGCATATACAACCTGTATTCTATAAAACTTAACCAAATACATCTTAAGATTGCAAAAGGGGCAAGCCGGAGGGCGAATCATGGGCCAGATGCTACAAAACCTGTCACTGAGCGCGCGCGTGGCGCTGGTTTTTATGGCTATCGCCCTTTTGACAGGCGTCATGACGGGTATCGTGGCGCATAACGCCGGCGCCCTTGAAACACTGTCGCGCGATGTACGGGAGCGTCAATATGTCGCCATTCACGCCCTTGCCGATATGCAGGCATTGGCGGAGCGTGTATATGCCATCAAAGGCCGCAGCCAGACCGCCCGCGACGCTGCAGACCGCGCATTGGCACAGGCGGAGGTAGAAGCCATTATCGACGACTATACCGCGCTTGACCGTAAACTGCGCGGCAGCACCCATGAACCTGACATGCAGCGCATACATACCGCCGCCGATGCCGTATGGCAGAGCCACATTAAAAATTACCGAACACACCGCGCCACCACCAAAGCCAGTCCGGCCGAAGCGCCCCCCGCTTCAAGTGGGGAAGATGACGACATCATGCGCCAGTACCGCAGCCTGACAGGTGCGTTGGAAGAAATACAACTGCTACAATTGCAAGACACCAGCGAAGCGGTCGATCAGGCCCTTACCCTGATGCGGCATTCTGTTTTGCTGGCGCAGGTTGTGCTGATCGGTCTCATCATTGCCGGGTTTTTAATGATTATTCGCAGCGTATCGCACCCTGTGCAGCAACTGACGCAGCTGATGACTCAAATGTCGGCAGGGCAGCTGGATATCACGGTCCCTGTACAAAACCGCCGTGACGAAATCGGCCGCATGGCCGCCGCGCTGGATGTATTCAGGCGCAATAGCCTTGAAGCACGCCATCTGTCCGAAGAAAAAATCCGCCGCGCGCAGAATGTCGAAAATCTTTTGTCGTCCTTTGATGCATCGGTATCCGCTGTTCTGCGCACCGTCGCCGCCGCCGCCACTGAACTGGAAAGCACCGCGGGTGAAATGAATGCCGTCGCCCGCGAAACAGGCCGGCAGGCGCAAGCGGCGGAGATGTCGTCGCGCAGTACATCGGGCAACGTCGAAACCGTCGCCGCCGCCACCGAAGAAATCAACGCATCACTCAGTGAGATTTCACGCCAGACGATCCGTGCCAGCCATACTGTGGACGAAACAGTCAAAAAGGCCCAAGCCACCGACACAATGGTACAGACACTGGAAGAAACGGCGCAGAAAATCGGTGACATCGTAAATGTGATTTCCGACATTGCGGAGCAGACAAACCTGCTCGCCCTTAATGCGGCTATCGAGGCGGCGCGGGCGGGTGATGCGGGGCGCGGCTTTGCGGTTGTCGCAGCCGAGGTCAAATCGCTGGCCGGTCAAACCGCCAGCGCGACCAAGGATATTTCGGCGCAGATTGACGGTATTCAAACAAGCACGCGCAGTGCCGCGCATGCCATTCGCGGCATTCTTGGCAGCATCCATTCTATCAACACAGCGACAGCATCGATTGCAGGCGCCGTTGACGAACAAACGGCCGCGACGGGCGAAATTGCCCAAAGCATTACAAAGGCCGCGCACAGCGCGAAGGGCGTATCGGACAGCGTCCTCAGCCTCAGCAGCGCAGCGATGCGAACGGACAGCGCCGCCGGACAGGTTTTGTCGGCGGCGCGTGAATTGTCGCGGGAGGCGGAGGGCCTGAAGCTGCGCGTGGATCGTTTTTTCAGCGATCTACGCGGCACCTAGGCGGGCATCATCCGATTAGTGCTGATGGTCATGCTTGAAGTTTTTTTCCATCAGTTCGGTGAAGGGTTTAAATTCCTGCATCTCTTTGCCGTCTTTGTCAAAGAACACAAACGATGGCGTGCTGTTGACTTTGTATTTCGTACTCGCTTCCTGCATCAGTTCCATGATTTTGATTTCAAGGTTCTTGTCATTCATGCAGGCCTGCGCGCGCGTTTCGTCAACGCCAGCCAGCGCCGCGAGTTTGGTCAGGCTTTCTTCGTGATTTTCGCTCATGATCCAGGTTTTTTGGGTTTTGAAAACGCTGGAAATAAAAGGGAAAAAGCGCTGTTCAGGCATGCAGCGCGCAAGGGCGGCGGCTTTAACGGCCGGCGCGTTCAGCGGAAAATCACGATACACGAAACGGATTTTACCCGTGTCGATCAGCTCGGTTTTGATATGCGGAAAAACGGTTTCATGAAACGCCGCGCAGTGGCCACAGGTCATAGAAGCATATTCGTAAACCGTAACAGGTGCGTTGGCATCGCCAAGGCTGCGTTCTTGCCATTCAATCGCTCTGGCTTCGGGGGGCGCAACCATTTCCGCCTGTACAGGTAGCGGCGCAAAAGAAAGCATGAAAGCCACGGCAGACATCAGAAGAATACGCATCGGTAAGCCCCTTTGTTCAAAAGAAGAAATTTATGTCAGATATATAGTACGCCAAACACGCACGGCCAGCCCAGGCAGGATCAGACCAGATCAGACGCGGCGTTCGAGCACGTAGTAGGCGAGGTCCTTGAGCAGGTCGACGCGGCCGTTATCAAATACGCGCAGATGCGATACGGCCTGTTCGACCAGCATTTCGGCGCGCGTACGCGCCTGTTCGATACCCATGGTGGAAACGAAGGTCGCTTTTTTCGCATCCTGACCGGTGGGCTTACCCATCTCTTCGGCGCGGCCTTCGATATCCAAAAGGTCGTCTGTCACCTGAAATGCAAGGCCAAGGTCATGCGCATAGTTGCGCAGCGACTGGCGGTGTGCGGGGTTAGCTTTGCCAAGGATTGCGCCCGCTTCGCAGCAGAAAGCAATCAATTTGCCGGTTTTCAGTCGCTGCAGGCGGCTGATGGTACCAACATCGAATTCCTGTTTTTCACCGATCAAGTCGAGCATCTGGCCGCCGACCATACCGTGCATGCCAATCGCCCCCGCCAGTAAGCCGACGAGTTCAATGCGCACGCGCGGATCTTCGTGGGTTTCAGGATCCGCGAGTGTTTCAAACGCCAGCGTCAGCAGCGCGTCACCCGCCAGAACGGCGGTCGCCTCGTCGTAGGCTTTGTGCAGCGACGGTTTACCGCGGCGGGTGTCGGAGTTATCCATCGCGGGCAAGTCGTCATGCACCAGCGAATAGCAATGTACAAATTCGGCCGCAGCCGCCACGCGGCGGGCGCGGGCAGGATCAACACCGAATACACGCGCGCCTTCCATCACCATAAACGGGCGAAGGCGTTTACCACCACTGAGGGCGGAGTAGCGCATGGCATCAAACAACGGCGCTTCGGCCAGGTCGGTCTGCGGCAGCAGGCTCGAAATCGTTTTCTGGATCTTCTCTCGGCAGTCCTCCATTGCTTCCTTAAGCTTGGGGGAGGCCTCTCTGAGGGATGGAGCCATGTTAAGATCTTCCTGACGGCTGTTAAAAGGGCTTCTTTTTATACCCCAAGCCACAGAAAAAAGTCATCTTTTTTTGATTCTTGCGCCCGCGTTTTCATAAAAGAACGGCGCACGTGCATGTGCGCCGTTCAGAATATCGCCGCGATATTTATTCACCCAGTGAAAACGCCTCTGCCTTCGCGGTACCGTCCGCCGCCAGCGTAATTTTCTCGATGCGGCCTTGCGCTTCTTTCAGCTTGGCTTCGCAAAGTGCCTTCAGCGACATGCCGCGTTCATAGGCATCAATCGAGGTTTTCAAATCACCCGCGCCGGATTCCAGCGCCCGCACGATTTTTTCAAGCTCGGACAGAGCATCTTCAAAGCTGAGTTTTTCAAGGTCTTTGGACATATACTGTGCGCCCTTATGCAACTTTGGCTTCGGCGGGTACCAGACCCAGCTTCATTTCAAGACCGCCGCAAAGCATCTGGCCGATCATGATATGCATTTCCTGAATGCGCGCGGTGGTTTTGCAAGGCACGTTAATCAGAATGTCGCAAAGCGGGGGCATTTTGCCGCCCGTTTCGCCCGTAAAGCCCACAGTAGTAATGCCGATCGCACGGCAGCTTTCCAGCGCCTTCAGTACGTTCGGGCTATTGCCGGATGTCGAAATACCGATCGCGAGGTCACCCTTGCGGCCGAGCGCTTCGACCTGACGCGAAAACAGGAATTCGAAGCCGAAGTCATTGCCAATCGCAGAGAGCGCCGAGGTATCCGTCGTCAGCGCAATCGCCGCAATCGGGGCGCGGTCTTTTTTGTAGCGTACCGTCAGTTCGGTTGCCAGATGCTGCGCATCGGCCGCACTGCCGCCATTGCCAAAGAACAGAATTTTGCCGCCCGCCTTAATCGTCTCGGCCGCTTTGTCGAGCAGGGCCGTAAAAGCCGCTTCCAGATTTTTTTCGGTGGCGGTCATGCAGGCCGCATGTTCGGCGAATTCGGATTGCCAGAAGTTTTTGGTGTCAAACGTCATCGGTCGGGTTCCTGTGCTGGACGTGAAATCGTCTAGATGATGGGGCAAAAACGCTGTCCCGTCACTGGTTTTGTTGATTACTTTTTCTTCTTTTTCGAAGGCTTCGGCGCGGGTTTTTGTTCAACTGGCTTGGGTGCTTTTAGCACTTCGCCCCGGTTATGGGCCAGCTGCGCCGGCGTCAATTCAAAACCGATCACGACTTTATGCTGGCGTACGGTTTTTTTGTCGGAAATGGGCAGCCGTACATTATGGCTCTCGGTCGCCACACCAACGCCATCTGCAGCAAACATAAGCATGCTTTCAAATGACTGGCGCTGAAGCACCTCTTCGTTCGGGCCCAGAATGGCGACGAAATATGGCAATTTAGCGCTCTCCATTTTAGGCGCGGCGGCGGTGCCCTTACGCGCCGCAAAATCAATTTCCAGAACGAATTCGAGTGTATCACCACGCAAACGGCAGGCGCCACGATAGTTATCGATGCGGCCGGTCAGGACCGTGCTCTCGGGCGCAGCCTTGCCGCTGGCATCAAAAGCGGTCATTTGCGCGGCATCCAGCATCAGGCCCGTTTCGGGGCAGGGAATGTTTTCGGTTTTGCTATTACCGCCGGCGCAGCCGGACACCGCCAGCAAAACAAGCAGCGCGGCCATAGCCGGCACATGGCGAAGACGAGAAAAACGGGTGCGGGTTTTCATGGTTTTGCCTCTCTGGGTGATGCGGGCACAGCATAGCTCTGTGCGCGGGCGGCTTCAAGGGGGCCGCGCCCAAGATAACTTTGGCCATATTTGGCGCATGGCAAGGCTCGACTCGCCGCGGCATGCGGCTTATATTCCGGTTATGACGAACGAAGCCGCCCAAAAACCAAAGCTCACCATTCTGCTGGCACAGCCCCGCGGGTTCTGCGCAGGCGTGGAGCGGGCGATTGAAATCGTCGAAAAATCCCTGATTAAATTCGGCGCGCCGGTATATGTGCGCCACGAGATTGTGCACAACCGTCATGTGCTGGATGATCTGCGGGCCAAGGGTGCGATTTTTGTCAAGGAACTGGACGAAGTGCCCGAAGGCGCGCCCGTTATTTTCTCGGCACATGGCGTACCCAAACGCGTACCCGCCGAAGCCGCGCGCCGCAATATGATTTTTGTAGATGCTACATGCCCGCTGGTCAGCAAAGTCCACCGCGAGGCGGAACTGCACCACAGGAACGGTTGCCACATCATTTTGATCGGCCATGCCGGCCACCCCGAGGTCATCGGCACAATGGGACAGCTGGAAGAAGGCGCCGTCACGCTGGTCGAAACGACCCAGGACGTGGCGAAGCTGGACTTTGCGCCCGACACAAAACTTTCATACGTCACGCAGACAACTTTATCTGTTGATGACACGGCAGAAATCGTCGCCGCCCTGCAGGCGAAATACGCGGGCATCGCACCGCCCAAAAAAGAAGATATTTGCTATGCGACCACCAATCGCCAGATGGCGATTAAAGATATTGCGCCGCGAGCGGATGCTGTTGTTGTTGTCGGGTCGCGCAATTCATCCAATTCAAACCGTCTGGTCGAAGTCGCCCGCGCATATGGTGCACGCCATGCCCTGCTGGCCGATAAAGCAGAGGATATCGATTGGACAGCCCTTGGCGATATCAAGGTGCTGGGCATTACCGCAGGGGCAAGCGCACCCGAGGTGCTGGTACAGGGCGTGATTGATGCCGCCCGCACGCGTTTTGACGTGACCGTCGAAACGGCCGTTGTCGCCGAAGAAAACATACAGTTTAAAATCCCCCGCATCCTTGCAACATAAAATATATTTATGGTTGTGATGCAGTGCACCACACGCACTTGCGTGCACGAAACAATCGTGCGCGTGATGTGTGTTTATTATTGAGCAGCGGAAATTAAACCTTGATTTTGAAACACCCGTGCATATAGTTGTTCTCGATTTCACAAGACACCGAGACGACTTCCATTCGTTTGTACGTTTTTAAAAACGTGTGCTGATAGAGGGTATCGACACACTAACAACGAGAGGACTGTTATGGCGAAGACCTATTGTCTGGCGATTGACGTCAAAAGCCCGCACATAGATGGCGGCCTTGGATATATGTTGTCCTTCCGCACGCCGGATGCTGCAACACCCCCCGAAAATACGCCCGGATTTGATGCGTGGGCGAAAGCCGTCCGCACTGCTGTGCAAGATGCCGGCGACCAGCCGTTCAACCCTGATGATTATACCCGCAAGGTGGCGATTGCGGAGTTGATGTACGAAATTGAAAAAATCAACAGCGCCCATGCCTTCAAAATCGAAGGCACCGGCACCCGCGCCGCCGTCGAGGTGCAGTCCAGCAACCCGCACGACAAACGCATTCTGGTGAATTTTTCCGGCGAAGACGGCCAATTCGAAGTCATCGAAAAGAAAAGCACCCAGTACATTCCGGGCCGCATCGGCGAAGAAGGCCGCGTCAGCGTGCTGGATGCAAAAACGACGGCATTCCCGTTTGTGCCCGCTGTCTTGGGCGGCAGTTCGCCCCCATCCAGCGCACCGCGCCAGCATTTCGGGTTCCGCCCGCATTTCTGATACAAACGCGTTATTTCAAGACATCGAAAGAAGGGGATCATTTTTATGATTCCCTTCTTTTGCTTGGCGGATTAATCTGTGCGCCATGGCTGTTTACACGCGCATCACAGAACAGGAACTTCGCACCCGCCTTGCCGATTTCAATATCGGCGGCTTGTCGTCGTATGACGGTATCAGTGACGGCGTCGAAAACAGCAACTATCACCTGTTCACCACGGCGGGGCGCTATATCCTGACCCTGTTTGAAAAGCGCGTGAACGCCGAAGAGCTGCCGTTTTATTTATCCTATATGCGCCACCTGCGCCAGCAGGGTATATCCTGCCCGATGGCGGAAAAAAATAATGCGGGGCAGGAAATCTTTACGCTGGCCGGCAAACCCGCCATTATCACCACATTTCTGGATGGCGCGTGGCCGCGCGATATCACACCCGCGCACTGCGCCGCCGTTGGCGATATGCTGGCGCGCATGCATCTGGCCGCGCAAGGGTTTAGCCCCAAACGCAGAAACACTATGGCACTGCCTGCGTGGCGCAGCCTGATACATGCCTGCCAGACCGAAGCCAACACGCTGGAGGCAAATCTGTTTGCGGAACTGGATAACGCGCTCGATGACATCGAAAAACAATGGCCGCGCAGCTTGCCCCAGGGCGCGGTGCATGCCGACCTGTTTCCGGACAATGTCTTTTTTACCGGCGGCACGCTGAGCGGTGTGATTGACTTTTATTTCGCTTGCACCGAACTGTTTTGCTATGACGTCATGCTGACGTTAAACCCGTGGTGTTTTGACAAAAGCGGTGCGCTGGATACAGAAAAATCATCGGCGTTTTTAAGTGCGTATCATGCGGTGCGTCCGCTATCGGCGGCTGAAATTTCTGCATTGCCGCTCCTGGGCCGTGCCGCCGCGCTGCGCATTGTATCGACACGCATGTACGATTGGTTCAACCCCGCCAAAGACGCCGTCGTCACCCCCAAAGACCCGATGGAGCATGTCCGCATCATGCGTTTTCACGCGGCCGCGGCCAATGCCGCCGCCTATGGATTCATGCCATGAGCAAGCCCCCCAAAAGCGTCGAGATGTTTACCGACGGCGCATGCAGCGGCAACCCGGGGCCGGGCGGCTGGGGTGCATTGCTGCGCTATGGCGCGCATGAAAAAGAATTCGGCGGGGGCGAGACAAATACCACCAACAATCGCATGGAAATGATGGCCGTCGCCGAAGGCCTTGGCAAACTGACCGCCCGATGCAACGTCACGCTGCACACCGATAGCAAATATGTGATGGATGGCGTCACCAAATACATGCACAACTGGAAGCGCAACGGCTGGCGCACGGCGGATAAAAAAGAAGTCAAAAACCGCGACCTGTGGGAAATGATCGACGCCCAGCTACAAAAGCACGATGTGAAATGGGTCTGGGTTAAAGGCCACGCAGGACATGTAGAAAACGAACGCGTGGATGCCATTGCCCGTGCCCATATCCCGCCGCGGAACCCGCAGGACGCTCTGGCCGTTAGTGATGACGAAGACACGACAGATTCTTAAACGCCTGATATTTAACCGTTTATTAGCAATCTGGGGCGCATGATTGATAAGGACGCGTAAATAGCGTCTGCCCCCCTTTGCGGATGAAAGGAGATTCTCGGCATGACAACCGGTCCTTCTTCTTACAGTTTGCCAAGCCCGCCCGTCGGCACAAACGCGCTCAGCGTACATTTTTGCAAAACATTCCTGCGCCAGTTTCACAACCTGCGCGGCGATGAAACGCAGCGTATTCTGGATGCGATTGAAAAAACGGCCGCTATGTCCGGACATCCGCCGGAAGTGGTTGCCAAGACATTGGTTGAAAACGGTCTGCGCGCACAAAAGGAATCTTTCCCGAACGCCTTTGTCGCAGAAATCGAGAAAGGCACGCAAATGCCGCGCTGGGCGATGCCTGTCGGGGCGCGTCATCACAACGATCTTTTAGATATGTGGGGACAGCCGCGCCCGATGCGCCGCCAGCGGCCACGTATCAAAAGCCACCGTTAATTCGTCATTTATCTGTTATACGTTGGCGCGTTGTTATCGCCGCGGAAACGGTCACGCAGATTGCCGCCTGCACCTGATGGCGTTTGCGTTTCACCGCCGCCGAACAGGCGGTTCAGCATGCTGGAAAAACCATCTTCGCTGTTATAAGACCCGGGCCCGCTGCGCTGCAGTTCGGGCGTGAAGACGGGAATATTCGCAGCTGTCGCCGGTTCCATATACGCACGCCACAGGCGGGCGGGATAGCCGCCGCCGGATACGCGTTTCATTGCGGTGCTATCATCGCGGCCCATCCAGACACCTGTGATCAGCCGGTCGGTATAGCCGATAAACCACGCATCGCGGTAATTCTGCGATGTGCCTGTTTTACCCGCGACGTGACCGTGGCTCAGCTGCGCGGCCTGACCGGTGCCGCGGGCAATCACCTGCACCAGCATGCTATCCAGCGCGGCAATATCGCGCGCCGCAAACAAACGCGCCGCCGATACGGGCGCGTGATGGTAAAGCACATTGCCGCGCGCATCTTCGACCGACAAAACGGCGTAGGGCCAAATGGCATAGCCGCCATTTGCAATCACGGCATAGGCGTTCGTCAATTCAACCAGTGTGGTTTCGCTGGCGCCAAGACCGGATGCCAATTCGGGCGCAACACGCTGCGTAAAGCCGAGACGGCGCGCAACATCGACCAAGCGGCTGACGCCCACCTGTTCCAGCAAACGGATGGTCGCGGTGTTCATCGAAAGCGCCAGCGCATCGGTCAGGGTCACAGGGCCGTAATATTTGCCGTCGTGATTTTTGGGGCGGTATTTGCCGGCCGTGATGGGCGCGTCTTCGACGATGGTATCGGGGTCGTATCCGCTTTCCATCGCCGCCAGAAACACGGCGGGTTTAAAGGCAGAGCCGGGCTGACGCATCGCCTGTGTCGCGCGGTTAAACTGGCTTTCGGTGTAATCCGTACCGCCGATCATGGCAAGGACAGCGCCGTCTTTGCCCAGCGTTACCACCGCGGTTTGCATGCCTTTTTCTTCGGGTTTCAGCGCGGCGACATGGGCGTCGACTTTTTCTTCGGCCAATTTTTGCAGGCCGATATCCAGCGTAGTGCGCACAATAATATCGCGGTCGTTATTGGCAACAAAACTGTCAATCTGGTTGATAATCCAGTCAGAGAAATAGCGATTGAGATCGCCCGCTTCGCTGCTGCCCGCAAGTTCGATCTGGCCGCGTTTGATTTCCTGATCGCGCTCGGACTTGCTGATGAACCCGGCATCGGCCATGGCCGCCACCACGACGCGCGCGCGATCGCGCGACAGTTTGGGGTTGGCCGTGGGCGCATAGCGCGACGGCGCTTTCAGCAGACCCGCCAGAATAGCGCTTTCCCACAGCGTTAGTTCGGACGCCGTTTTGCCGAAATAGGTACGCGCCGCAGAATCGATACCAAACGCGCCGGAGCCGTAATAAACGCGGTTCAAATATGCCGACAGAATTTCGTCTTTGTCATGGCGCCATTCGATGACCATGGCGAGCATGGCCTCTTGTACCTTGCGGCGGATGGTTTTGTCAGGCGTCAGGAAAAGGTTTTTGGCCAGCTGCTGCGTAATGGTCGAACCGCCCTGCGCAAAGCGGCCCTGACGTACGTTCACCAGCATCGCACGGGCAAGGCCCAGCGGATCAACGCCGAAGTGACTGTAAAAACGGCGGTCTTCGATGGCCATCACGGCCGTACCCACATAAGGCGGCAGGTCGCGCACGTTGACCAGTTCGCCTGTCAGCCCGCCATACCGCGCAACCATCGTGCCGTCATGTGCCAGCACGGTAATGCTGGGGCGTTTGTCGATAGGCTGCACATTACGGGTATCGGGCAGGTCATAGGCAAACCACACCAGCAAAACCACAAACGCCGCAAAACCAAACAGCCCCAGCGTAAACAGCAAACGCCACCACGAAAATCCGCCGCCGCTTTTGCGGCGGGAATTGTTCGTGCGGCGTTTGCCTTTGTTATTGGTGCTTTTGCCTTTGGTCGATTTGCGTGCCACGAAATAAATTCAGCGAAGCCTTTTGGATCAGGCTGCACGCTCCAATGCAATAGCGGTGCCTTCGCCGCCGCCAATGCAAAGAGCCGCCACGCCGCGTTTCACGCCACGTTTTTCCATCGCGGCCAATAGTGTCACCATGATACGCGCACCCGTGGCGCCGATCGGGTGGCCGAGGGCGCAGGCGCCGCCGTTGACGTTCACCTTGTCTGCGGGCAGGCCCATTTCTTTCATCGCGGCCAGCGTGACCACGGCGAAGGCTTCGTTGATTTCGAACAGGTCGACGTCTTTCACGCTCCAGCCGGTTTTATCAAACAGCTTTTGCATCGCGCCGATGGGGGCGATGGTAAATTCAGCGGGTTTTTGCGCATGGCTGGCATGACCGCGAATGATGGCCAGAATTTTCAGACCGCGCTTTTCCGCCTCAGACTTGCGCATCATGACCAGCGCCGCCGCACCGTCGGAAATCGAGCTGGACGTGGCCGCCGTCACGGTGCCGTCCGCACCAAAGGCCGGCTTGAGCGTCGGAATTTTTTCAGGCTTGGCACGCTTCGGGCTTTCGTCTTCGCTGACCGTCACATCGCCGGTTTTGGATTTTAAAACCACGGGCACGATTTCGGACGAAAAGTCACCGCCCTTGGTCGCGTTTTGCGCACGGGAGAGGGAGGCGAGGGCGAAGTTATCCTGATCTTCGCGCGTGATCTGGCAGCTGCGGGCCGTTTCATCGGCGAACACACCCATCAGCTGGCCTTTGTCGTAGGCGTCTTCGAGACCATCAAGGAACATGTGGTCCGTGATCTTGCCATGGCCCATACGCAAACCGCCGCGTGCTTTTTCGAGCAGGTAGGGCGCGTTGGTCATGCTTTCCATGCCGCCAGCCACCATGATGTTGGCGGTGCCCGCCAGCAGGTTGTCATGCGCCAGCATCGCGGCTTTCATGCCTGATCCGCACATTTTGTTGATCGTGGTCGCGGGCACGCTGTCGGGCAGGCCTGCCTTGCGCGCGGCTTGGCGGGCGGGGGCCTGGCCTTGACCGGCTTGCAGCACGCAACCCATCAGAACTTCTTCGATATCCGCAGGGGCAAGGCCCGCGCGGCTGACCGCCGCCTCGACCGCGATTTTGCCAAGGTCAGATGCGCTGAGCGCCGAAAATTCGCCTTGAAAGGCGCCGATGGGCGTGCGAGCCATACCAACGATGACAACGGGATCTTGCGTCTGGGTCATGGAATTTGTCCTTTGCGGCAGATGATATCGGTTGTTCGCGCAGTCCGCGTTATCGCGCTGCACAATGATGGGCATGATTTAACCACGCCTGCGCGTGAAATCAACCTCTTTAGCCATATGATGTTCAGACGCGGGCAAAGGGACTGGCGATTTCAAGCACGCGGCGCACTTTGGCCACATCAAACACGTCATCGGTGCGCACCCCTGTTTCCATATCGATCCACGTTTCGTGACCCGCCGCCACTTTGGCGATGATATCGATTTGCGCGGCGACGTTATCGGGGCGAAGGCCCCCTGCATAACCGCAGAAATGACCGGAAAGCGGCGCATCCCAGCTGTCTGGCGTAATACCGCGGCCAGCCGATTCGTCGAACAATACCGCATGGTTAGGAATATCCTTGAGCAGCGGCAGCAACCCCTGTTTGTCGCGCGCGTATTGAATAATAAACTGCCAGCGCGGGTTATCGGCCACGCGTTTCAGCAGGTCGGCGGGGTCATAGGTGCCGTCGATATCACCGAATTTCAGGTTCAACTGAATGCGCTGGAAACCCTGCATGGTATCGAAAATATCCTGTTCGCCCCGGATAAACCCCAACAGCGCATCGCCGCACAAATGCATGGCGGTGTGGCAACCTGCCGCTTTTGCGGCGAAGGTTTTGATCCAGCCGCGCGAAGGGAAGCGTGCCTGCCCGCCGCGTGACGGCATCAGTAAAATCGCCCATTCCGCCGCCGGAAATTCACGCGACAGCGACACCAGATCATCCGGATTGACCGCATCATCCGCGCCCGTGATGGAAATGTATTTCAAATGCATGGCGCACCTTTCGCAAAGCAGGTTTATTGCCATGCGATGATACGGGGCGGCGGTGGCAAAGTCAAAACAGGCGCGGCAAGGCGCCGTTTTTTATTACCAGCCTTTGGTCAGGATAAAGGTGCCCGTCTGGTCGGTGGCGGCGTTGGAAAAGCCGACGCGGTATGCCGCTTCGAGGGAATAGCCGCCGCCCAGCTTGGCCTTGATCACAGGGCCCGCCGCATGTTCCTGAGCGGAATAGCCGCTTTGGTCGTCAAGATTGCCAAAGGTATGAAACGCATCCAGCCCCACGCGCACGTTATCGTTCACGGCATAGGTCACCTGCGAACGCCATTCGGCGCTGATACCGTTTTCGCGGTCTTCGCCGACTTCGTAGTCAAAAACCTGATTGAAGCGCACTTCCCATTTATCCAGCGGGACAAGCTGGTAAAAACGTACCGACAGCACATCGGGTTTTTTGTCGCCATCGGCGAGGGTATAGTTCACGCGCAGGCCACCATCAAAACCATAATCTTCGGCGCGGATTAAATAGAAACGGTTTTGCAGGCTGAGACCGCCGAATTCAAAGTTATCGCCCTTGCGGCGATCCATGTTGTAAACCAGACGTGCGGCGTAAGTGTCTGTAAATGCATGATCTGCATGTACGCGCGTACGTATGCGTTGGTCTTGTCCGGCATCGTCATCGTCTTCGCCCATGGCAATGCGCCATTCAACAGCCGATGCGCCCTTTTTCACGTTGGGTGACCCGACGGAGGAGCCACTGTTCGCCAGCGCCCCTTCGGAAAACAGGGACATCATGGCGGCAACAGCCAGCGCGGCGGGGCTTTGGGATCTGAGGGCGGATTTTTGCAAAACGATGTTTCCTTTCATTTTCCGACAAATGTAAAGCCATCAGACAAAAGGTCAAGCTTTTCAAGGTCGCGGCCGCGGCAGCACAAAAAGAAAGGGCGGATCCGAAGATCCGCCCCTCTTGATATCGCTTTCTGATACGGCAGGTTTACACCTGCATCGCATTAGAAGTTGATGTCGGTACCGATGGTAACTTGGGTGAACTCTTGTTCATCCGTACCGCCAACAACCGTTTCGCCCATAGCGAGAGCGCCACGGAAGGTCATGCCGGGACCGAAGGTGTAACCAGCGCCGAGGGTAGCTTTGTAGCTATCAGCATCTGCACCAGCGGTTTCATCTTCGCGAGCCAGGTAGGACGCACCAACATGGTACGGGCCGTTATCCCAAGCAGCGCCAACAACCCAGGTCGTGGTGTCGATGTCGAGGCCAACAACGTCTTGCTCATCCAGGTAAGCAGCACCGAAGGAGAACTGGTTCCAAGCAACGTTGGCACCCAGGTTCCAGCCTTCAGCTTCCGGCGAACCAGCATCGTTGTCAGACGTGGAGTAACCCGCGCCAACGCTGATACCGAAGCCAGAGAATTCGCCATCCCAACGAGCAGCGATTTCCCACAGGTCTTCAGAACCGCCAGCGCCCATAGCTGCGAGGCCGTTGTTCGTGCCAGATTCCGGAGCGTAAGAAACGCCAGCCTGGAAGCCGTTGAATTTCGGCGACAGGTAGGTCAGGCGATCTGCGCCAGCACCACCGGGAGCGTTACCGAAATGTGCGTGATCGTAATCCAGTTCGAAGTCAGACTGGAAGCCACGGATGTAGGTACGCAGACCGTCGATGTTGCTGTCAGCCGAAGGAGCAGCAACTTGCAGCAGGTAAGCAGCGCCGTCTTCGTTACCGAAGTTTACGCGGCCCCAGCCACCGGAGAAGTATGCATAGGATTCGTTGTTCAGGTTGTCGTTTTCAACTTGCTGTTCTACATGAACACCAACGGTCAGGCCGTTGTCCAGCGTGGTTTCGCCGGTGAAGTGGATTTCGGTGTCTTTGCGGAATTCGAAGTCGCGCTGGCTAGGAGCTTCAGCATCTTCGTCTACGTAGACGCCGTAGCCTTTGAAATGACCACCGAGGTCGAGTTTCAGTTCAGCAGAAGCGGGGGCAGCGAAGAGAGCTGCGCCAACGAGTGCCGTACCTGCGAGAAGTACCTTTTTCATTGTGTTTTCCTCCAAAGTGCCCCGAAGGAATTTCGTGGGCGATTTTTGACTTGAGTGAGACAAAGACGGCAAAGTCTTTTTCACCATTACAAAGAGGAATATCTGACACCCCGCTAGATGGTCAACCCGAACAAGCGTGGGAAAGCTACTTACACCCCCCTGTGTGACATCCGTGCAACAACAGGCTTTTCCGCTTTAGGTAAAATAATTTATATTTTTTCGAGGATTCCTGCGGGTTTCGACGGGGAACAAAGTGGATTGTGACCGTTTTGCCATATTCTGACCGCCCACACAGAGGTGGATGCGCCGCATAGGCAAAGTGCCATTTTGGTTCAAATCGAGTCGTTTTCGGGGAACGGCGCGGCGGGCAGGGCTGTTACACAGACAGCCGCTTGTGTTTATTGTCTTTTATTGTGTGCCGCGGGCGGTTCGTGGTATTCAAGAACACTCTTATATATACCAAACGAATATTTTTATTCGCTTGGCAATAAAACCGAATAACAAGACCTACAGGAACCTGACCATGACGCGTACCAGCTCTGCCGTTTTTCGTTTTAGCACCCTTTTTGCCGCCGTGTTTGTTTTGACCGCGTGCGAAGGCGTGAAGCGCGAAGCCAGCTATCCCACCCGCCAAAAAGGTTCTGACGAAATTCTATACAGCGACCAAAAACGCCAGACCGTCTGGGGCGATGGCAAAACCATGAGCGACAAACTGTTTGGCCGTGATGAAGACGTGGCCGATGGCGGCGCGGGTATTGGCGTGAACAGTTTCCTGTGGCGCGCGTCGCTAGATACGGTGGCGTTTATGCCGCTGGCATCGGCTGACCCGTTCGGCGGCGTTATTCTGACCGACTGGTACGAGAACCCCGATGTACCGGGGGAGCGTTTCAAGCTGAACGTTTTCATCCTCGACCGCCAGCTGCGTTCGGATGGCGTGCGCGTGGCCGTGTTCAAACAATCCAAACAGGGCAACAACTGGCGCGATGCGGCGGTGACGCCCGATATGGCGCTGGGTCTGGAAAATTCGATCCTGACACGTGCGCGCGAACTGCGCGTAGCACAAATGGGCCGCACCCAGTAATCACGACGTATTCAATAAAAACAGCCGCCGCACATGCGGAGGGCAGAGGATACCCCCATGCAAGACAGATATAATATCAAACAAGCCGAGGCCCGCTGGCAGCAGGTCTGGCGTGACCAGCGCAGCTTTGCCGTGACCGAAGACCCCGCGAAGCCGAAGTTTTACACGCTGGCGATGTTCCCGTATCCGTCGGGGCGTCTGCATATGGGGCATGTGCGCAACTATACGCTGTCGGACGTGGTGGCACGTTTCAAACGGGCGCAGGGCTTCAACGTTTTGAACCCGATGGGCTGGGACGCCTTTGGCCTGCCCGCAGAAAACGCAGCGATTGAAAACAAAACCCACCCCGCCGCCTGGACGCACCAGAACAT
>JBEIOU010000005.1:0-142185 GCA_040377425.1 Micavibrio sp.
GCCGCCATGAAATTCTTCGTCGACACCGCCGATATTGCCGAAATCAAAGACTTAGCCTCCACAGGTCTTCTGGATGGCGTCACCACCAACCCGTCACTGGTCGCCAAATCGGGCGCAAAAAACTTTATCGCCCTGATCGAAGAAATCTGCGGCGTTGTGGATGGCCCCGTCAGCGCGGAAGTCGCCGCGACGGATTACGCCACCATGCTGAAAGAAGGCCAGCGTCTAGCCAAAATCGCCAAGAACGTCGCCGTCAAAGTTCCGCTGACTCCCGATGGCCTGAAAGTGTGCAAAGTTCTGTCCGACAACGGCACGATGGTAAACGTCACCCTCTGCTTCTCTGCCGCGCAGGCCATCCTTGCGGCCAAAGCGGGCGCGACGTTCGTATCGCCCTTCGTCGGCCGACTGGATGACATCGGTCAGGACGGTTTGAACCTGATCGCCGAAATCGTCGAAATTTATAACCAGTACCCGATGTTCGAAACCGAAGTGCTGGTCGCATCGGTACGTAACCCTGTGCATCTGGTTGAATCTGCCAAGATGGGCGCACATGTCGCGACCATTCCGCCTGCCGTGATCCGCCAACTGTACAGCCACCCGCTGACTGAAAAAGGTCTGGCTACTTTTGTATCTGACTGGGCGAAGACCGGCCAAAGCATCCTCGACGCCGCGTAAAGGTTAAACCATACACTATGACGGCGAAGCAGATGACGGCAGACAGCATGACCGAAGACGACGTGATTTCTTACCTGCGCGGGAAAAAGGATTTCTTTATCCGACATCCCGATGTGCTGGAAGACATGGACGCCCCGGTCGAAGGCGGCGGCAAGGGCGTTGTGAATTTTCAGCAAGCCCTGCTGACGCGCCTGAAGGCCGACAAAAGCAACGCCCAGCGTGTGCAGCGTGAACTGATCGAAACCGCGCGCGCGAACATGTCGAACTATTCGCGCATCCAGACCGCCGTATTGGTGCTGCTGGAGGCGGAAAGCTTCGAAGAATTCATTTCGGTCATGACGCAGGACTTCCCTGTGCTGCTGGATGTCGACACCGTCAATCTGGTGATTGAATCCACATCCAAAGAAATTCCGTTCGTGAACCAGACAGGCATCCGTTTCGCACACCGCGGCACGGTTGAAAAATATCTGGGCGCGGGTGATGCGCTTTTACAATCCAATATCAGCGGTACCGAAGAAATCTTTGGCCCCGGTGCGGGACTAGTCAAAAGCCAGGCATTGCTGCGCCTTGAAATCAGCGTCAATACACCGGCGGGTATCATAGCCTTCGGCTCGCGCGACCCCGAAGCTTTCCGCCCCGACATGGCAATTGATCAGGTCGGCTTTCTTGCGCAAGTAGTGGAGCGTTGTTTCCGCCTATGGCTGGACATTCGGGACTGACAGATACCCCCCTTTCCGCCGCCGCCGATTTGCAGGCGGTTTTCGGCGCATGGACGCTGTACCTGACGCATGAAAAACACTTTTCACGCCACACCCTGCGCGCCTATCTGGCCGATGTGCATTATTTCTGCGATTTTTTGACCAAACATCTGGCACGCCCGCCATCGCTGAATGACCTTGGCGAAGCGTCCCTGCGCGATTTCCGCAGCTGGCTGGCCAAACGCACAGGCGAAGGCGCCGGCGCCGCAACACGTGCGCGCGCTCTGGCCTCCCTGCGCAATTTCATGAAGTGGCTGGACAAGAACGGCCATTTGCACAATCCGTCCATCGGCCGTATCCGCACGCCCAAACAGCCCAAAAAACTGCCGCGCGCCCTGCCACCCGACCAGGCCATGAAACTGGTCGAGAATGCAGATATTCTGGCCCCCGAAGACGCCGAATGGGTCGGCCTTCGCGATGTGGCGCTGTTTATGCTGCTGTATGGCTGCGGGCTGCGGATTGACGAAGCCTTACAGCTGAATTTTGGCACGCGCCCGCAAAACGGCGAAGTGCGCGTCATGGGTAAAGGTCGCAAGGAGCGTATCGTCCCCGTGCTGCCCATCGTTGAAAAAACCATCGACGCCTATATCGCGGGCGCGCCGATTGCGTGGGAGAAGACGTCACCGCTATTTATGGGCGAACGTGGCAAGCGGCTGCATCAGGGCGTGGCGCAAAAACGTCTGCGCGATCTGCGCCGCGCGTTGAATTTACCTGAAACGCTGACGCCGCACGCGCTGCGCCACAGCTTTGCCACGCATATACTGGCCGGCGGCGCGAACCTGCGGGTTATTCAGGAGTTATTGGGGCATGCATCGGTAACGACAACGCAGCGCTATACCGACTACGACAATGCCCAGCTGCTGGAAATTTACAAGAAATCACATCCCCGCGCCTAAAGCGTGGCGGGCGCGGCAACACTGGCGGTTTGCAATTCGCTGATCCAGCTATCCAGCAGCGCTTTGGCATCGTTATACTGTTCGTGCGTCAATTCGCGGTAACGTGACACGCCAAACGGCGCACGCACCCGCGCCCAGATCGTCACAGGACGCAACGTGGGATCAAGCGTGGTCAGTTTTTCGACGCGCTGTTTCAATTCACGCTCCTGCACCACGCTGATGGGGGGCGACGGGCGCAGCCACAGTAGCGTCCCCAGCAAAAGGCATCCGAAAACCGCCGCCGCCAAAAAATAATGTCGTGCTGAAAAAAGAGACGACGGCGACGGTTCCCGAACGACAGAAGAATCCAGCACCGCCTTGAGCTCGGCTCTCACCGATGCAGGATCTTCCATATCAATCACGCGAAAACCGGCATAATGCCGCAAGAACGACATCAGCAGTTCGTCGGTGACGTTATCTTCGTACAAAAAATAGCGTGCCATCAGGCCTGCCGCGCGGCGGCGCTGGCGTTCGGGCAGCTGGCGGGTTTCTTCGGCCAGCCATTGATCAAGGCAGCGCCGCGCCTGCACCACCGGCAATGCGGTTTCTTCGGCCAGCGCCGATAGCGGCGCGGCATGGGACGCCAAACCATGGGGCAAATCCGGTGCGGGCTTTTGCTGCATGCGGGGTTATTCCTTTTTCACAAAAACAACCTTAACACGAATATTTATTCTAACACAACTTTTAATTGTGTACAATAAAGCGAGGAAGTGACCGCATGAATCGCCCCACATTCAGCCAGCCACCGCGTTTGTCTCTGTTGCCGCTTATGGCACTGGTTGCCATGGTCTGCCTGCTGGGCACTCTCGTCAGTTACCATATTGACATCTACGGCGCACCGGACATACACTCGGGACGTTTTAATAGCCCCGCCGTGCAGGATGATAACGTGATAACACGCCAGATTTTCAATACCGCCGCCGTTCGCAAACATGCCACGCTCTTCACGCTGGCCGCAGGCATCACCGCGGGCGGTATTATCGGCGTATCGACGCTGTATCAGGAAGGCGCCGACCTGCCGCGCCCCGTCGCCACCGAAAAAGCATCCGCAAAAAAAGCCGCCGCCCCTGCCCCGCGCACACAGCCGCCTGTGCAGATGGCCGCCAATGGCAATCGCCTGCCCGTCGCCGCCGAAATCACGCATGTTGCCACCGATCAATCGCTGCATGTGCGGGCGCATATCTGGGTGGCGCAGTTTAATACCGTGAGTGTCTGCCCCGCCAGCCTCACCACGAGCCTCACACCCGCCTGCCGCTATACGGCAGAGCTGCGCGACGAGAAGGGCGATAATATCACGCAGCCGCGCGCCGGACAGCGCGTGTTTCTGCATAACCTGCAAGACACAGGCCATACAAACGCGCCGCAGCCTGCCGCAACGTCGCCGAATATTCGCCCGCGCCAGGACACCGTTCCCGGCCCCGTCGCCGCCCGAGTCATTAAGACCGGCGATGGCGACACCGTGCAAACAGTAGCCGACATCTGGCCCGGCATGACCGTGCTAATCGACATCCGCATGGGCGAGATTGACACGCCCGAGAAAAAAGGCCGCGCCAAATGCGCGCAGGAAGCCGAACTGGCCGAAGCCGCCACCGCAGAAACCCGCCGCCTTTTGGAGGGCAAGCCTGTGCTGCTCTATAACATCAAGTACGAAAAATACGGTGGCCGCCTGCTAGCCGACATCGTCACGCAGGACGGCATCAATGCCGCCGAGAACCTGACCCAAAAAGGCTACGCCGCGCCCTATGACGGCGGCAAAAAGCAATCGTGGTGCACGATTGCGCAGCGGCGCTGATATTTCTTTGAAAAAAATAACCGGCTTGCTCAGGGTGATGGCTTGCGCGGACGCGGCTTTAGCTGGAAGCCGCTTGCCTGTGCCTGCAAATGCTTTTGTTCTTCTTCGGCAAGCAAATGCGAGAAATCATCGTCGTTCATTGCGCCTTCTTTGCGCTGCGCAGAAGGCAGTTTTTCCCATGCCTTGCGCATGTCATCGAAACGGCCATCCCAGCGGGCGGTGTCGAATATCTTTTTGAGTTGCCCACGTTCGCTGGCCAATTGTACAAAGATGCGGCCTTCGCGGTCTTTGGTGTTATACAAATCATCAAACGTCAAACCACCGCCGTGCTTTTCAAGGGTATCCAGAGCAAAGGCCAGTTCATTCACTTTCAGGGCACGGATCAACCCTGTTTCACGCGTATGGCGGCCGTCTCTTTCGACCCATGGGCTGCGCAGCGCATCCACCGCCACTTCGTCCATACCGTCTAACGTCTCGCGCAGGTAATCGCGGCGATGCGCCATTTCGCTTGCCAGATATTCGACAACCTGTTCGTGCTTATCCACCCGCGCCAGTGACAAAGCGCTGCCGTGCATGGCAAACACATCGGCGCCATGACGCACAAGCGACTGAACAATCGGCAAATCACCCGCGAAGGCCGCCTTGCGCAGCGCCGTATCGTCATCCGCATGCGGATCGGCACCATAGGAAAGCAAAATATCGACCAATTCACGGCGGCCACGGCTGGCGGCATCAATCAGCGCCTCGCCTTCACCGGCGTTGGCATTCGCGCCCTTGCCCAGTAGCAGCGATACAACGCCCGTATGACCGGCCTTGGCGGCGGTACGCAGCGCCGCGTTATCCAGCGCGGACAAATCCGCCCCCGCATGCAAAAGCACGCCCACCATATCGGTTTGCCCCATACCGGCTGCCAGACGCAAGCCCTTGCTGTTTGATGCCGACGGATCGGCACCGTCTTTCAGCGCGGCTTTGAGTTTATCAAGGCTGTTTTCGGATACGGCCAGCGCGATGCGGTCATCCAGCTGGATTTTCAGGCGCGCGGACCATTCTTCTTCGGGGGAACTGAATGCCCTATCGCCGTCCTCCTCTTACACCGATGTGTTGAGATCGACGATCACGGGGACGTGATCGCTGGGCTGGGTCCAGCCGCGCACTTCGCGCAGCACCTGCTGTTTTTTGAGCATGCCCGCCAAAGGTTTCGTGACCCAGACATGGTCAAGGCGGCGGCCCTTGTCGGCAGCGTCCCAGTCGGCGGCGCGGTAGCTCCACCATGAATACAGCTTTTTATCTTCGGGCACAAAATGGCGCACGGCATCCGTCCAGCCGAGGCCGCCGAAAAACCGTGCAAACTTTTCACGTTCGATCGGGGTATGCGATACCACGTTTTGCATTTTCTTGCTGTCCCACACGTCGTTTTCCAGCGGTGCGATGTTGAAATCACCGACAGAGATCATCGGGGTTTTTACTGTGCGTTCGGCACCGAACCAGTCCGTCAGTTCATCGACGAAATCCAGTTTATGCTGGAATTTATCGTTGATTGTCACGTCGGGTTCATACCCGCCGGCGGGGATATAAATGTTATGTAGCTCAAACGTTTTGCCGGGCGCTTTGACCTTGGCCGAGATATGGCGCATGTCGTTTTTGCCGCAGCGTTTATGAACGTCTTTATCCGACAGCGGATGTTTGGAGAAGATGGACACGCCATTATACCCCTTCATGCCCGCGAAGTGATAATACGCGAAGCCTTTTTCAATCAGCGCATCGACCGGAAAAAATTCATCCGGCGTTTTGGTTTCCTGCAGACAAAACACATCGGGCTTGGTTTTACCCAGCACCTCCATCAGCAGCGGTAAACGCAAACGCACCGAATTGATATTCCATGTCATCAGGCGCATAGGATTTACGCTCCCGGCGGCTTGGGCTGGGATTTTGCAGCGGCAGCACGGTCAAGGCCTTCCAGCGTCTCCCGCGATTTTTGCGCAGCCTCTTCAAACAGCTTCTCCAGCGCAGGGTCTTGCCCCTTGATCGTGCTGAAGCCGGCTTCAAGATTGCGCAGGATATCCCAACGTTTTTGATGGAACGCATCGATACGTTCGCGGCCGATCATCTGGTCGTGCATGGTTGACAATCCTTCGACCACAAAAATACGCTGCGCATCGCGCGTCATGGCGGCATCGGTTGCATGGGCGGGATCTTGCACCGTACGCACCAGATCGACGGCGCGGTCGCCAAAGGTATGGCGCATCAAAACTTCGATTTCACCACCCGCGAGCAGCGCCTCCTTGGCGGGGCCGAGAAGCGCGACTATGACGCATTCTTCGGATACGTCGGCGCAGTTGTCCAAAAGACGTCTGGCCGCCGCCACGGGCTGGTTATGCATGAAATTTGCGATGCGTTCAGGGCCGAACTGCGTCATGTTTTCATCCAGCCAACGGTTGCACATTTTCGTGCAGAGCTCGTACACCGGATGGGCGGGCAGGCCGCTTTGGCTGTAATCGAATGGCATCGTCGCCCCCTTTAACGGCCGCGATTAGAACGGCAGCCCCATCCCCGGGGGCAGTCCCATGTCGCGCATCAGTTTTTCGGTTTCATCGGCCATAGTTTTTTCGGCCTTCACGCGCGCATCGTTGACAGCGGCGATGACCAGATCTTCCAGCACGTCGACTTCTTCGGCGTTCAGCAGCGAGGGATGAATCTTGATCGATTTCAATTCGAACTTGCCGCTGACCTTGCACGTCACCATGCCGCCGCCGGCGCTGCCGTCCAGATCCATCTGCTGCACGCGCGCTTGCATGACTTCCATTTGCTGTTTGAATTTTTGTGCTTTTTGCATCATCTGCATAATGTTGGCCATGGTGCGGACACTCCCCCTGAAGGTGGTTGTTTTTATTGGACTGCGGAATGCATAGAAGCTATCGCCCGCCCCCGCCGAAGTCAATAACGCCAAAGGCGCCATGCCGCAGCGCAGCAGGGGTTAAGGTATTGTTTTCACGCAAAAACGCCTTAATCAGGCATCGGCTTCGTTTTTAATATCGATGATTTTTGCCCCCGGAAACACACGCAAAATCTCGGCTACCACGGGGGTGGCTTCGATCTCGGCGCGTTCGCTTTGTGCGGCGGCCTGTTTGAGGCTGCCAATCGTCGGGGCGCCTTGTTCACGCGACAGGCTGACAACCCAGCGTTGCCCTGTCCATTCGGTCAGCTTTTGCGCCATCTGCCCGACCAGCGCGCGGGGCGCGTCGTCTTCCATACGGACTTCTAGATGTCCATGTTCGAACTTCACCAGATGCACATGGTTTTCAATCGCGTTTTGCAGCAGCGCTTCGCGGCGCTGGCCGAATAGCGCAACGGCTTCTTCGAAACTGTTCAGTGTTGCCTGCGCCTGCATGGCTGGCTGCGGATCGGACGTGATGCGTGCAGCAGAAACCGCCGAACCACCCATCATCGCCGTGCCGCGCGGCCCGCCGCCGCCCATACCGCCACCGCCCAGCTGCCCCGCCATGCCGGTTGCCGTGCCGTCTTTGACCTGCTTGATCAGATCGCCCGGCGTGGGCAGTTCGGCTGCGAACAACAGGCGGATCAAGACCATCTCCAGCGCCTGCTGCGGGCTGAAGGCATGCTGCACTTCGGTAATGCCTTTGGTCAGCATTTGCCAAGTGCGTGTCAGCACAGGCACGGACAGCATTTTCGCCAGTGCCGCGCCGCGGACACGTTCGGCTTCCGGCAGGGCTTGGTCACGCGCCATTTCGGGGCTGACTTTGACTTTGGTGAGGTAATGCGTCAACTCCAGCAAATCCTGCAGCACCATCAGGGGATCTGCGCCGCCCTTGTAAAGCGCATCCAGATAGCCCATGGCTTCGTCGCTCTGGCCTTTTTGCAGGGCCTCGAACAGATCAAACGTCACACTACGGTCAACAAGGCCCAGCATGCTGCGCACTTGTTCTTCGGTGACTTTGCCTTGTTCGCGTGAAATCGCCTGATCCAGCAAGCTAAGACCATCACGGGCGGAGCCATCAGCGGCACGGGCGATGAGGGCAACGGCAGCCTGTTCGGCCTCGACTTGCTCCTTCACCGTCAATTCCATGAAGTATTTTTCAAGGATATCGGCGCCAATGCGGCGCAGGTCAAAACGCTGACAGCGCGACAAAACCGTCACGGGCACTTTGCGGATTTCGGTGGTGGCGAATACGAATTTCACATGCTCCGGCGGCTCTTCCAGCGTTTTCAAAAGCGCGTTAAACGCAGCTTTCGACAGCATGTGGACCTCGTCGATAATGAAGACTTTGTAGCGGCCACTGACAGGTGCGTATTGTACGCTGTCGATAATTTCGCGGATGTCATCCACGCCGGTGCGCGACGCCGCGTCCATCTCCAGCACATCAACGTGGCGGTCTTCGGCAATCGCGCGACATTGTTCGCACGTGCCGCAAGGGGTAATCGTGGGACCGCTTTCACAGTTGAGCGCACGGGCGATGATACGTGCCGTCGTAGTCTTGCCCACCCCGCGCACACCCGTCAACATAAAGGCATGGGCAATGCGGCCCGTTTCAATCGCGTTGGTCAGCGTACGGACAAGCGCGTCCTGCCCCTTCAGTTCGGAAAAATTCTGCGGACGGTATTTACGCGCCAGCACCCGATATTCGGCGGGCTTGGCGGTGGTGATTGTCGTCTCGTCAGCGGATTTCTTGGCCACGGGGCGTCCTTTTCAGTCTTCGGGAATCTGTATCGGTTATTGCATCGCCAGAATAGCGCATCCGCGCCGCCAGCTAAACCCTGACGGCGCAGACGATGCCAGATTACGTAAACAAAATAAGACTTATTTGCCTTCAACCATGGTTTCAAAGCCGCCGAAAGACATGCGGTTATGGTCAAATGGCATTTTGGTGTGGTCCATGTCCAGAATGCGTTTGTCGTTCATGACCTTTGCATTCACACGGTCGCGGTGCGCACGGGATTTGTAGACGATAAAGGCGAAGACCACCGTCTCGCTCGGTTTCAGCTTCACCAGTTTGCCAAACGGAATACCGATCGGCGCTTTCAGGTCGTCGCCCACGCATTCAAAATATTCCAGCGCGCCATGGTCGCGCCAGACCTGCGCCCCCAGCTGCGCCATTTTTTTGTAGGCGGCCAAATTCTTTTTGGGTACGGGGATCACAAAACCATCCACATATTTCGGCATCTGAATTCTCCTGCGGTTATTACATGCCCAGTTTTTCGCGCATACCGTAATACCATGCGCCCAGCACGGTCAGCGGTACGCGGAAGGTGCGGCCACCGGGGAAGGGATAATTCTTCATTTTGGCCCATACGTCGAAACGCGCGGCCTGGTTCCCGATCGCTTCGGCAACCAAACGGCCCAGCAGATGCGTTGTGGTCACGCCATGCCCGCTGTCGCCCTGAATGAAATACACTTTGGAGCTGAGGCGGCCAATGTGCGGCATCCGCGTAAGAGTGAGCGCGAAATTACCGCTCCAGGCGAAATCGATTTTCTTATCGGCCAGCATGGGGAAGGTTTTCACCAAATTCGGCCACAGGCGTTTTTTGATATCGCCCGGTTCATGCCCCGTATAGACAACCCCGCCACCAAACAGCAGGCGATGATCGCCCGTAATGCGGTAATAATCGAGCAGGTAATTGCAATCCTCGACGCAGTAACCGGCAGGCAGCAATTCCTTGGCCAGCGCTTCGCCCAGCGGTTCTGTCGTAATGATCTGGCTGCTAACCGACATGATGCGGCGGCTGAGCTCTGGCACCGTATCGCCAAGGTATGCGTTGCCGCACACCACAACGTAATGCGCCGTCACTTGCCCGCGGGCCGTTTTGACCACGGGCTTGAAGCTTTCTTTGTCGACGGAAATCGCGCGCGATTGTTCGAATACCTTGCCGCCAAGGCTTTCCAGCGCCGCCGCCTGTCCTAGCACAAGGTTCATGGGGTGGATATGCCCGCCCCAATTATCCAGCATGCCGCCGACATAGATATCGGTTTTCGCAACACTGGGCATGCGCGATTTATCGAACATTTCAAGACCGGTATGACCAAAACGTTCCCACGTTTTTTTGCCGTGTTCCAGACCCTTCATCTGCTTATCGGTGAAAGCCGCGAAGAAACCACCGTTTTTCAAATCACATTTGATATCGTATTTGGCGATGCGTTCGCGGATGATGTTGCCGCCTTCAAAGCTCATACCGACGACCGCATTCGCGGTATCTTCGCCATAGCGTGATTTGATGGTGTCGTATTCGCGGCTATAACCGTTCACAATCTGGCCGCCGTTGCGGCCAGATGCGCCATAAGCAACCTTCGCGGCCTCCAGCACATACACCTTCAGGCCCTTTTCGGCCAGATGCAGGGCGGTGGAAATGCCTGCAAATCCTGCGCCAATCACACAGACATCGCATTCGTGCGCGCCTTCCAGCGGCGGGCGGTCGGGCGACGGGTTGGCCGATGCGGCGTAGTAAGAGCCAGTATGCCGGATATCTTCCGTGGCCGGTGCGGCAGCTTGCGTCATTTTTACAAATCCCTCAGATATGCGTCGTATTCAATGCCGGTGACGTGATGCTCCAGCGCGTCTTTCTCGCTCCATTTGCAAGCGAAATAGACTTTGTGATACGCCTCGCCGAAATAATGCTTCATGAAGCCGGACTGCTCGAAAATCTCCAGCGCGTCTTCCCATACGTCGGGCAAGTGGCGGGCGTTACTTTCGTATACGCTGCCTGTCAGCGGCTCGCCCGGCTCCATCCGGCCCTGAATACCGTGGAAGGCACCGGCCAGCATGGCGGCAATCGCCAGATAGGGGTTGGCGTCCGCCCCGGGCACGCGGTGTTCGATACGCGTTGCGGCCAGTTCGCTTTCGGGCACGCGCAGGGCGGCCGTGCGGTTATCGTACCCCCACGCGATACGCGTCGGCGCATGCGATCCGGGCATAAAACGGCGGTAAGAGTTAAAGTTGGGCGCAAACACCGCCGCGCTTTCCGTCATGGTCGACAGAAGGCCGCCGATGGCGTGACGCAGCGTCTCTGATCCCTGATAATCGCTGCCGGCAAAAATGTTATTGCCGTCTTTATCAAGAATACTGAAATGCACGTGCATACCGTTACCGGAGCGATCGCCATACGGTTTCGCCATGAACGTCGCATCCAGACCGTTTTTACGGGCAGCGCCCTTAATCACACGTTTCAGCATCGTGGCATGGTCCGCCGCTAGCAATGCATCGGGCACGTGATACAGGTTAATTTCATACTGGCCAGGGCCGTTCTCGGAAATCGTCGTATCCGCGGGGATGCCCTGCTGCATGCAGGCGCGGTTGATGTCGGACAGCACGGTGCCGAATTCTTCAACCTCGCCCAGACCGAACATCTGCGATGCCTGTACACGCTGGCCGGTACGCGGCGACAACGGCGGCTGCGGAAAACCGCGCTCGTCGCGCTTACTGTCCAGCAGATAAAATTCCAGCTCGACCGCCACCACGGGCGTCAGACCTTCTTTTTTGAAAAAGTTCAGAACGCGTTTCAATACCTGACGCGGATCGGCAAAGAAGCCTTTGCCGTCGGCATCCTGCATGGTCATCATCACCTGCGCGGTCGGAACGCTCATCCACGGGGTGCGGCACAGCGTGCCGGGGACAGCACGGCAGACACCGTCGTTATCACCCGTCTGTGTGACCAGTCCGGCTTCCAGCACATCATGCCCCCAGATATCGACCGCAAAGGCCGAACGGGGCATGCGCACACCGCTTTTGAAGGTGGACAGCGCTTTGCTGACCGGTACGCGTTTCCCGCGCAGGACTCCGTTGACATCGATCATAAAGGTTTCGAGCGTTTCGATATCGGGGTTCGCGTCGAAAAAAGCCTCGGCCGAAAGGCCATCGGGTGTATCGGTCAAAACGGGGGTGTGCGGGGCGTCGGTCATGCTGATTCCTTATGGTTGTTGGCAGGAACCATAGAGTGACATGCCCATGGGGGGTGGCGTCAACCCCCTACATTTCTTTGAAAAATCAGCAAAAAATATAAAAAGCGCCCCTTCAAAAACAACCCGCAGCCAAGACTTGCAAATCCGCCAGATTTCCCTTATTGTCCCCGCATCCAATCCCGCGCAAATACGCGGCTGGCCGTTGTAGCTCAGGGGTAGAGCAACGCATTCGTAATGCGTGGGTCGGAGGTTCAATTCCTCTCAACGGCACCACTATCTTGTCCACACGCGCTTTCCCTCGTATTCGCCAGTGCACAAAATGATTTAAAATCAATAATATACCGTGCATTAAGGTCTTCTGATGTCCATGACAGTATACCCGCATCTACTCTTTATGTCGGTAAGCATGTCGGTAAGCAGCCCAACGCCAGAGCCCCTCCAAAACGCCTCTAAATACTTTGAACGCAAAATTTAGAGGGAATTAAAATGAAGCTGAATGACACCAAATGCAAAAACACCAAACCAGCCATCAAAAAGTTCAAGCTTTGTGACGGAGACGGACTTTACTTGGTTATTAACCCATCGGGCACCAAAGTTTGGCACTTTTACTATAGCTATGCGAAAAAACGCCAAACCATCTCTTTTGGCAGCTACCCAGAAATCGGGCTATTCCAAAAAAAAGCCACTTACTTATCCCCTGCATAAAACGTTTTAAAACGACAGACTGTTTGTAGATAAAAACCATTCACAGTTTTTTTGTTAAGACCCGCAACATCACCCAACGTTCTAGGCCTAAGAACCGCCACGTTACCCACACGAGACATGCCTGTATTAATGAAATAAGGGCGCTCCCTGTATAAAATAATCTGCTCATACTGCCGTGATGCAGTAGCAAAGTATTTATTCAAGGGAGCCTCCCCCAGCTCCATTGAATACCCCCAGGTAATGGGCTGGCGGTGATAAATGGTATCAGGCTTGCCATCCGCATCCAGGTCTATAGATGCTTTTTTAAACCAGTAATCGACACCAAACTTGGCATTAAGAAATGAATCTTGTATGGCATGACCGATTTTCCCACGCGCCTCTTCAACCGATACATCCACCCAAACAGGGGCTACGAAGTTTTTGGAGTTTTCAGGAATTACCAGCGGATACCAATTATCTATTCTTTCACGACGAAGTGCTTTTTTATCTGGCGGGAATGCGGAATACGGCAGCACATAGTTTTTATTCTCGGGCGCGGTTAGAATTTTTTTAAAGTCGCGGCATAAGGATGGCGCTTCATCAACCTCAAGCCCGAAGAGCACTTCGGGCTTCTTTTCCTCCGCAAGAGCAGGAACAGATGCCGCAAAAAAAGTTACTAAAAACAGCGATAGCATTTTAAAAAACATCATTGCCCCCCCTATCATCAAAACAAATATGGAGAGATGATCTCACATCGCATACCGATTTAGAATAAATATTTCTTGGCGCGATCAAAAATTCCGACGGCCGGATGTGTTTCGGCCTGCACCAAGACTAAACATCACAGCCGCCCGAGTGATTAAGTCTTCCGTATAGTATGTCGCATCTACAAGAGACTTAATTACAGCCATTCCTTGATTAGTCGTATCAAATTTAAATCCATTTTCCCTCAACATGCTCTGAAGCTCTCTAACTCTCTGCAAATGGTACCCTTCGTGCGCCTTGAAAGATTTTAACGAATATCATTTTTGCCTTGACGCGGCATCATATGTCCATATATATAGACATATGGACATACAACAAGCCCTTGTCGCATTCGATGCGCTTTCTCAGGAAACCCGTCTTCGGGTTTTCCGCCAATTGGTTGAACAGGGGGCGGACGGCTTGCCCGCGGGCGCCATCGGCGAAAAACTCGGTATTCCGCATAACACACTATCGTTTCACCTATCGCATATGAGCAATGCCGGATTGGTACTCTCCCGTCGCGCGGGTCGGTCCATCATCTACACTGCAAATTTCGAGCTGTTTACAGGCTTGATCCGCTACATGGTCGAAGACTGCTGCAATGTAGAATTCGCCAGCATCCGCAACGATAAAAAACGTGGATGCGCTGTCATCGAACTGAATAACTGCTGCGCCCCCAAGAAGGAGAAAAAGCTATGAAGATGTCAGAAATGAAAAAAGCATTGCAAGGCCTTGAAGCCGTAAACTTCAAGCTACCTGACGGTTCTTATCTACCTGCACATTTTCATGTTACGGAGGTTGGCCTCGTCACCAAGCACTTCATCGATTGCGGTGGCGTCGAGCGGAAGGAAACGAATGCCAACTTCCAGCTTTGGGAAGCGGGCGATTACGACCATAAACTGGCGCCGCAGAAGTTCCTGCATATCCTGAACCTGTCGCGCAAGGTGCTGGGAGATGAAGATCTGAATATCGAGGTCGAGTACCAGCAAAACACCATTGGCAAATTCGGGCTTGATTTTGATGGCAAGGATTTCCTGCTGACCCAAAAGAAAACAGCCTGTCTGGCACAGGATGCCTGCGGCATCCCAGACAAGGAAGCGGCAACGTCGCCCAGCAGCTGCGCCCCCGGCAGCGGCTGCTGCTAAAAGGAGAAGAACATGAAAAGAGTACTTGTTCTCTGCACGGGTAATTCCTGCCGCTCCATCATGGCCGAAGCGCTGTTTAATCAAATCGGCGCGGGCAGCATCAAGGCCGTCAGCGCCGGCAGCGCGCCCGCCGGATACGTTCACCCCAAATCTATAGAAACGCTGGAGCGCCATGGCATAGACCCGGGCCAGCCCCGCAGCAAATCATGGGATGAATTTGATGGACAATCTTTTGATCTTGTCGTGACCGTCTGCGATGCGGCGGCGGCCGAAAGCTGCCCCGTTTTCCTCGGCAAGGCAGAAAAACTACATTGGAGCACCCCCGACCCCGCACAAGCGGCCGGAGACGCGGACGCAATAGAAGCAGCTTTTGATAACGCCTTTTACATGTTGAAACAGCGGATTGAAGGTTTCCTTCGTGGATAAAACATTCAGTCTTTCGCGCCGGCTTGTGGCCGAGGGTCTTGGGACAGCTTTTCTGGCTGCTATTGTTATTGGCTCCGGAATCATGGGCGAACGGCTTGCCGATGGTAACGCAGCGCTTGCCCTGCTCGGCAACACACTGGCGACAGGCGCCGGACTGACAGTCTTAATTCTTGTTTTCGGTGCGGTTTCGGGCGCGCATTTTAATCCTGTGGTCAGCCTGTTTTTTGCCTGTCAGAGCATGATTTCATGGCGCAATTGTATCGCCTATGGAGCAGCGCAATTTGCGGGCGGTATCTTTGGCGCGTTTTTGGCGCACGCCATGTTTGACCTTCCTATGCTGGACGTCTCTGCGCAGGCAAGGACGGGCATCGGCGTGTGGACAGGCGAAATCGTTGCCACCTTCGGCTTGCTTTTGACCATCATCGGATGCCTGAAAAACAAGCCAGAGAGCATTCCGTATGCTGTTGGCCTGTTTATAACGGCGGGCTACTGGTTTACGTCGTCTACGTCCTTTGCCAATCCTGCCATCACACTCGCCCGATCCTTGAGCGATACCTTTTCGGGAATCAGGCCGGAGGATGTGTGCGCTTTCATGATCGCGCAATTGTGCGGCTGTTTATTGGCTGCTCTGGTGACCAAATGGCTTTGGATGCATCGCACAACTCGCGCAGCCACGTAAGAAAATTGCCCGCATGCTGGCCTGTCATCCCTGTGCATCAGGCAAAGCCTGCTGTTTTAGCAATAAATAGGAGGATTGCGCCCCGCGCCGTTTTTCGCCATGCTGAAAGCCTGCAAAGCATGGAGACGCCGATGACATCGCCCGCCACCCTCCCCAGCCTGACCAGCGCCCTGATGTTTGCGGCGCAAAAACATACAGACCAGCGCCGCAAAGGCGAACGGCAAGAGCCATATGTCAACCACCTCATCGAGGTTGTCGATACACTGGCGCGGCATACGGACGGCAAGGATATCACGCTGCTGATGGCGGGCGCCCTGCACGACACCATCGAAGATACCGCCACAACATATGAAGAATTGAAACGCGCATTCGGTGAAAACGTTGCCGATATCGTGCGCGAATGCACAGATGACAAGAGCCTGCCCAAGCAGGAACGCAAGCGCCTGCAGGCTGAAAACGCGCCGCATAAATCGGCACACGCGCGTATGGTGAAGATGGCGGATAAAATTTCGAACCTGAAATCCATCCTGCTGAGCCCGCCGCCCGATTGGGACGACGCGCGCAAGCTGGAATATTTCAACTGGTCGAAATCCGTCGTCGACGGTTGCCGCGGCGTGAATGCGGGGCTTGAGAAGGAATTCGACGACCTGCATAAACTTGGCACTGTCAAGTTTTCAGCACCTGCGCCATAAAGCCTCACACGGATAAAGTTCCAGATCCCTGCGCGAAAAAAACATAATTTTCCGCGCCCGCGGCGTCTTTGAATCGGTTATAGTTTCACCGTTTTAAAGATTTATGCAGCGAGGATTTCACATGGCCGTCGTCAATATCAAGCTTAGCCAAGCCGCCGTTAACAAAGATAATGAATTAGGCTCCAATATCGGTAACATGTCGCTGGGCAATTTTGCCGGCGAAGTATTTTCCGAACGTCAAAATGCGGGCGAGTTGACGTACAACGCGTCATCCATGAAAATTAAAGGCAATCAATTCACCTTTACTTATCCAAACGGTATCCAGAAAGTATTGACGGGCAGCTATACGCTTAACTCCGATATGCTGGGCGGCACCGGTACAGCTACGGAATCCACGATCACTATTCCGAAACAAATCAAAGAAATCATCGAAGGCACACTGAATTTCGAATACACCCTGACGCCGATTGGCAGCACAGGCAATTACACACTGACGATTGCAGATACAGGTGGCGAAATTAACGCGTACCTTGTTGAATCTCTCGCCACCGATGCCACATACGGCAAAATGAGCATGGGCTTCACGAGCAGCAACGGCCTTGATTATAATGCCGACATGGACCTCAGCGGCGCCATCAACACCCTGACGATGACGGGCACCAAACACATCAAGAGTGTCACACTGGGCGGCAACTTTAACGTCACAGGTAATAATTTCGGCGACGCCACACCCAACGTCAACGGCCAGCTGACCAGCTACAACATGACCTATGTCGACAAAAGCGTGATCGACATACAGCAGTCACCTATTCTGGCGAATAGCAATACAGTGATTGACCGCGCGGCATTCGCCAATGCAGCCAACTGGATCGGAGCGGACGAATTTACCGTTGACCTGCCCAAGACCCTCTACGAAGCATGGGTGATCAACAGCGGCAACGGCGCCGATAAATTGACGTTGAAAGGCGGCGGCGGCATGCTCTCTGCCAATGCGGGCGAAGGTGACGATTACGTCATTCTGCTGGATAACGCACCCGTTGTCGACGGTGGCAACGGCAACGATACACTGGAAATCCACTTCACCGGTGGTCTCGATATGGCCGGTGTCAGCAATTTTGAAAAGCTGGTGCTGGGCGGCAAGGCGGCCATTAACGGCACGGGCGATGCGGGCAACAACACCATCACCGGCAACGATGGCAAAAACACGCTGGATGGCGGCGCAGGCACCGACACGCTGATCGGCGGCAAGGGCGATGATACGTATATTGTGCGCAGCACGAACGACGTCGTGATCGAAGACGAAAACGGCGGCAAAAAAGACCACGTTATGGCCTATGTCAGCTATACGCTGTCTGACTTTACCGAGAGCCTTACCCTGATGGGCACGGATGATATTAACGCCACCGGCAACACCGCGAAGAACGTTCTGATCGGCAACAACGGCAACAATACGCTGGATGGCGGCGGTGGTATCGATACACTGACAGGCGGCATTGGCGATGACGTTTATATCGTGCGCGACGCCAAAGATAAAGTGACCGAGAAAAAAGACGGCGGACACGATCGTATCGAAACAACCGTCAACAAATATACTATCGGCAATCTGGCCGAGATCGAAGACCTGAGCTTTATCGGCACAGGTAATGCGACGCTGACGGGTAACGCCAAGACCAATGTCCTGATCGGCAGCACCGGCAACGACACGCTGGATGGCGGCAAAGGCGGCGATACCCTGATCGGCGGCGATGGCGACGATGTTTATTACATCGACGACCTGCTGGATGTCGTGACCGAGCAGAACAACGAAGGCCACGATACGGTTTATTCATCCGTCAACATCGGCGCACTGTGGGATAACGTCGAAGACCTGATCCTGACCGGCAAAGCATTGAACGCCACAGGTAACGACCGCGACAACCTGCTGATCGGCACATCGGCTGCAAACACACTAAGCGGCCTTGACGGCAATGACATTATCGACGGTCTGGGCGGTAACGACCGCTATATCGGGGGCAACGGGGCAGACGCCTTCCGCCTGAGCCTTGCACCCAACGCCAAGAGCAACGTCAAAACTATTCAAGATTTTGTCAGCGGCGAAGACAGCATCGATGTCAATGCAAAGACGTTTAAATGGAAAGGCGATCTGGGCCAGCTGCTGGAAGAAAACTTCGGCTCCAACGAAACAGGCCTTGCGGAAACAGCAGATCAACGTTTCATCTACAACGAAACGAATGGGCAACTGTTCTATGACGCAGACGGCTCCGGCAAAGGGAAAGCCGTGCTGATGGCCGTTCTCGAAGGTTCGCCGGATCTGCTCTTCAGCGACATCAACCTCTACGATCCGACGATCGTCACTTAAGAGTTACACATACAAACAAAAAGGCCGGAGCAAATGCTCCGGCCTTTTTGTTTTGCCTTATACAGCCGATTAGCTGGCTTCGGCGACTTTTTCTGCGCGTTTGCGCTCGTTCGGATCCAGAATGCGTTTGCGCAGACGGGTCGATTTCGGCGTGACTTCGACCAATTCGTCATCGGCGATATAGGTCACGGCCTGTTCCAGCGTCAGAATACGCGGCGGGATCAGCTTTACCATTTCGTCGGTGCCGGATGCACGAACGTTGGTCAGTTTCTTACCCTTCAGAACGTTGACAGGCAGATCGTTGTCGCGGTTATGCTCGCCCACGATCATGCCTTCGTACACGTCGGTACCCGGCAGAACCATGATCACGCCGCGCTCTTCGAGGTTCCAAAGGTCATAGGCCGTCGCTTGGCCCGTGCTCATAGCGATCAGAACGCCCGTGCGGCGGCCATCGATGTTACCTTTGAACGGTGCATAGCCATGGAACAGACGGTTGATGATACCCGTGCCGCGCGTGTCGGTCAGGAATTCGCCGTGATAACCGATCAGGCCGCGCGTGGGGGCGATAAAGGTCATCTTCACCTTGCCCGCGCCGGACGGCTGCATGGACATCATCTCGCCTTTGCGCAGGGCCATTTTCTGGACAACCGTGCCGGAATATTCCTGATCGACGTCGATCATGACTTCTTCGATCGGCTCCAGCTTTTCGCCGGTTGTTTCGTCGGTTTTGAACAGGACGCGCGGACGGCCGATCATCAGCTCAAAGCCTTCGCGGCGCATGGTTTCGATCAGAACGGACATCTGAAGTTCACCACGGCCGAAGACTTCAAACGTCTCGGACGTCTGGCCGTCTTTTACTTTCATCGCCACGTTGGTTTCTGCTTCGCGGAACAGACGGTCGCGGATCATCCGGGACGTTACTTTCGTGCCTTCTTTACCCGCGAACGGGCCGTCATTGACGGAGAAGAACATCGAAATCGTCGGCGGGTCGATCGGCTGCGCGGGCAGTGCGGCCATAACAGACGGATCGCAAACCGTGTTTGCCACCGTGGTGTCGGTCATGCCGGCCACAGATACGATATCGCCTGCGGATGCTTCGTCCAGCGGCACGCGGTCGATACCACGGAACGCAAGGATTTTCGTCACGCGGGAACTTTCAACCAGATTGCTTTCAAGGTCGAGGCCCTTCACGCTCTGGTTCGTCTTGACGGTACCCGACATGATGCGGCCCGTCACCAGACGGCCAAGGTAGGGGTTGTTCTCAATCAGCGTTACCAGCATCGAGAACGGCGCGGTCACGTCAACTTTCGGCGCCGGAACGAAATCGCTGATCAAGTCGAACAGCGGTTTCATGTCTTTGCGCTCTGCATCCATCGAGGTTGCAGCCCAGCCGTCGCGGCCGGAGGCGTACAGAACAGGGAAATCCAGCTGTTCATCGGTTGCTTCCAGCGCGGCGAACAGGTCGAAGACAGCTTCGTGTACTTCGTCGGGGCGCGCATCAGGACGGTCAACTTTGTTGATGACAACAATCGGCTTCAGGCCCAGTTGCAGGGCTTTGCCGGATACGAATTTGGTTTGGGGCAGCGGGCCTTCGGCAGCATCAACCAACACCACAACGCCATCGACCATGCTGAGAATACGCTCAACCTCGCCACCGAAATCGGCGTGGCCAGGGGTGTCGACGATGTTGATGCGGGTATCATTCCACATAACAGACGTTACTTTGGCGAGAATGGTGATCCCGCGTTCACGTTCGAGGTCGTTGCTGTCCATGACGCGCTCAGCGACATGCTGGTTTTCGCGGAACTGGCCTGCCTGGCGCAGGAGCTGGTCAACCAGCGTGGTTTTGCCATGGTCGACGTGGGCGATGATGGCGATGTTTCTAAGCTTCGATGTCATGGAGATTCTTATGCCTTTTATATTGTATATGCTGCGTTTTTATCCCGCTTCGCCGGCAATTCTGGTGAAACGTGTGCGCATCTTATTGATAAATACACATTTTTCAAGCGCTTTTTTAGGTAAAATAGGCGCCGCCAGCGACGCGCGCGGGCCGGAATAAAAGTCTTTCGCCCTTATGGCAAAAAATGATACTATATTTCAAATTTTAGCCATCAAAAGATTCGTTTATTTCCAGACAGGGCCCGATGAAGCACGACCCCTCCCGTCCGGCGGATAAAAAGCCGCAGAGTTCTTTTGCCAGCGCCTTTGCAAAATCGGCGCGCAAACGTCTGTCGACCGCGATTTTAGGCGTCGCGCTGATCAGTGGCTGCGCGACCACGTTCGAAGGGGCCTCGCCCGCGAAAGCCGCCGTGCCCGCGGCAGACACCACAACAACGCTGGTGCAGAACCAGAATGTCATGGGAGTCGCACCCGCCAAACCGGCAGAAATGAGCGAGCAGGAAACCGCCCGCCGCAACGAAATCCGCAGTATCCTGATCATGGATGCGCAAATGCGCTATCCCGAGCTGGCCGAGAAAGGCCAGAACGCCTATTCGCAAGAGCTGAAAACCCTGCAAACCCAGCTGACCGATTACCTGAAGCGTAGCGACACGGCGATGCACAATGCCATCGTTATCCTCGACCCCGCCAAGATTGACGTGGCAGTGGCGATCGGCGTGCCGCTGGCGCTCGTGATCCAGCACGAAGCATCAAAACACGGCAAGCTGCCCGATGGCAGCATGGCGAATACCGCCGCACCCAACGCCGCCAAAACATTCCGCGCTGAATCGGGCGTGACAACCTATACACAAAACCCGTCCGCCTATCCCAACATGGATAACGCCGAGGCGCAGCCCTGCCTGATTATTCCCGCGTCGGACCATGCGTATCCGTTCACCATCCCCGGGTTCACGCATGCGCAGAAAATCGAATTCACCAATACGCACGAGGGTTGGCACTGCCTCGACAGCCGCTACCGCATGACGACCGAACAGATGGAAGCGCTGAAAAACGGCAACCCGAGCAACCCCACGCAGCTGGCCACAAACCCTCATTTGCTGATCGCCGCCGCCGTGATCCACCACAAGGAAACCGTTGCAGACGTTGCGGCACTGGGCGACATGGTCCGCCGCGGCCACGGCACGGAGCTGATCGACCACGCCATTCGCTGGCGTCAGGAAAGCGTGCGCAGCGATTATCTGCATTATTCCGTCCCCGCACTGCAAGCGCTGAAGGCGGAAATCGCCAACCAAGGCCTCGACACCTTCCGCGCGCAATCGGCAGACGCCGCGCGCGATACGTATTTCCGCATCACCGACGAAAACGCCCTGAACCCGCAGCGCCTGCAGGCCATGGCTTTGTATGTCGCCGGCAGCCCCGAAGTGCGTACACTGCTGAGTGGCGCGGCAGCAGAAATACCCGACATTGCCAAAGGCATCGCCTATGCGCAGGAAGTGCTGAAACCCGCACCGGCGCAACAGCCGATGCGCGACATCATCGCCGCCCTGACCCCGCCCGACATGGCGCTGCGTCAGGCGCTGGTGGATTGGAAGCCCCTCGATAAACTGGAGCAAACAGCCTTTGCCCACGGCGGCAAACTGACGCCGGAGACGCTGGTGCAGGCCTACGGCACCATGCAGACAGATTTGCACCGCGAGCTGACAGGCGAAGACCCCCGTCTGGCACGCGAAAAAATGACCCTGCTGAAGGGCATATTTACCCGCTACCTCCGCACAGTCGATTATGTGGCTGTGAACGAAAAACTCGGTGTGGATATCAAAGCCGCCGAGCAGCAGACCATCGCCCGTGTCCGCGCCGTCGTGGCGGCCGCGCAGGCGGCAAAACCGGCAACCGAAGAAGGCGCCGCAAAACCATCGGCCAGCGCCACGCCCGCGCCGGCAGACAAGGCCGCCGGCCAAGTCGCCGGTACCCCGCCCGCAACCCCCGCGCTGAACATGGGCGCCGACCATGGCCATGCAGGACATACCCATACCTACGCCAGCGCGGCCAAAGCGTCCCACCGCCCGCCGCGCCCCTGATTTTTGAGACTTTTTTGTCCGTTGACCGCAGCGCACAATTTTTAACCTGTTATGCACGGTTTGCGGCTATAATAGCCGTTATCACGTGATTCAAAATCGGCAGGCAAACCTTGTCAAAACCAGAGCAAACGCAAAAATCCCTTCGGCAGGTTTTTAACAAAGCCTTTGCGCAAGGTTTTGTTACGTTTGCCCTCGCCGCGACCGCCGCACAGGCACAAGATACCCCCACCGCAGCGCCGCCGGCCGACCCCTATGCCACGCGGGCCGCCCTGCAAGACGCCGCCCGCAGCAAGTTTACCGACCTGATCCGCGCCGCCGACCCGTCCGGATACGGCGCACGCCTGTCCGCGCTTGAAGACCGCCTGAACAGCTATATCAGCCGCTATGGCGCCGACAACAGCCGCCACAACAGCGCGGTCATCCTCAACCCCGCCGAAATCGATATCAGCCTGATGATCGACCGTGACCTGCACGAAATGGTACGTGCCCGCATTACCGCCCGCGGCGGATCCGCGCATGACGACCGCATCCAGATGGTCGTGTCCAACCTGAAAGACACCACCGTCACAGCAGGGGGCACCGGCACCTTTACGCAGGCGCCCATGGCGTCGCTGCAACTGCCGGAAAATGGCCGCGCGACCTGTATCATCATTCCCGCACCCGAACACGACAAGCCCTATAACATACCCGGCCTGACCACGCGCCAGATGGAAGATTATCTGAACATGCACGAAGGCTGGCACTGCCTTGACGGACGCTACAACGCGGCCGAGGCCCAGAAGGATGCCCTGCGCGAGGCACGTACCCTCGCGCAGCTGCAGGGCAGTACCGCCGCCCAGCACGCGCTGGCCGCCGTCAACCTGCAAGAGGCACTGGCCGATGTCGGCGCCCTTGGCGATATGATCCGTGCGGGCGCTTCGCCCCGTATCATCCGGCACGTGGCCGCATGGCGCAGCGGCCCGACCGAGATGGATCTGGAGCACAATACCGTCCCCGCGCTGCAAGCGCTTGAAAAACATATCAACGGGATAGGTATTGCCGCCTTCCGCCGTATGAACGATGCGCAGGCACGCCAGCTTTACTTCCGTATTGCAGACGACAACGGCCTGACGCAGCCGCGCCTGCAGGCCGCTCTCGACACACTGTTCAGCCCCGCCGCCGAAGCGGCCCGCCACGGCCAGCCCGGCTTGCAGGGGTATTACAACCAGCGCCTTACCCAGATTTCCGATTTCATCGCCCGCGGCGGCATCACCCCCGCGCCCGCCGACGCCGCAGCCAAAGGCGAGCGCCTGCGCAGCGGTATCGGCAGCTGGGATGCGCGGGACACGCTGGAGCGTGAAGCCATGCGCCGCAGCGGCGAGATCACAATCGAAAGCCTCGTCTATGCTTACGGCCATCTGAAGGCCGATTTGCAGCGCGGCATAAACGGCAGCCACGCCCCCACGGCAGAGGTGAAAAGCGAACAGCTGTCGCGCCTTCGCATTGAAATGGTTTTGATGGCGACGCGCGATTACGATTTTGACGACGCCAATCGCCGCCACCGCAGCATCTCCCCCGCCGCGGCGCGCCCTGCCGCCGCGCAAAACAGCCGCGCCCACACACCCGCCACACCCTGATTTTTGCGGTGGCCGGCCACGCCGTGCAGAACAAAAAAAGTGATGCAGTTTCGCAACGCTACCAGCTCAATGTCCCCTGCAAAGCCCCCTGCGGGCAGGCAGGGGCAAAACCGCTTTACAAAAATTCGAATCATCCTATAACCTAAAAATATGAGGGTCGCGCAAACGCGATTCGACCGGCGCAAAACCTTGTCGCCGGCACCCGACGAGCCGGATGCCCTCTAAGCAAGAACAACGTAGACAGGGTTATCATGCAATGGAAGAATTCAACGGTCCGGAAGATGTGGTGCGACGCTCGCGCCCCGAAGTTCCAGTAACCTGCTTTCGCCCCGCGGCACTGAAAAGTGCGGCGCAGTGGTTTTTGAATAATTTTCCCGGCAAAGTTCTCTACGCCGTCAAGGCCAACCCAGACCCTTTTGTGCTGACCAGCCTGTTCGCAGCTGGCATACGCCATTACGACGCCGCGTCGCTGCCTGAAATCGATCAGGTCAGCACGCTGTGCCCGGGCGCGCATATTGCCTTCATGCATCCGGTCAAAAGCCGCCATGCCATCGAACACGCATATTTCGACTACGGTGTGCGCGATTTCTCGTTCGACAGCCTGGCTGAGCTGGACAAAATCGTCGCCACGACCGGCAACAGCAAAGACCTCGGCCTGCTGCTGCGCCTTGCCGTGCCCAACGTGAATGCCGAAATGCCGCTCAGCGACAAATTCGGCTGCCTGCCCGCGCAGGCGGTGGCGCTGCTGCGCGCGGCGCGCAAGGTATCGTCGCGCCTTGGCATCTGCTTCCACGTGGGTTCGCAGACCATGAACCCCGATGCTTACGTGACGGCCCTTGGCCTTTGTGGCGACATCATGCGCCAGATGCCCCGCACGGCGGTCGACATCATCGACATCGGCGGCGGCTTCCCGTCGGCCTACCCCGACATGACCCCGCCCCCGCTGAGCGAGTACAAGGCGGCAATCGAGCGCGGACTGGATGCCCTGCCGCATCCCGACCGCTATGAATTCTGGTGCGAGCCCGGCCGTGCGCTGGTGGCTGAAAGCACTTCCGTGCTGGTGAAGGTAGAGCTGCGCAAAGGCGATGTGCTCTACATCAACGACGGCACATACGGCAGCCTGTTCGACGCAGGCCACATGGGTTTCCGCTATCCGGTTCGTCTTATCCGTCCGACGCCGGATGCGGCCTCTCCCGCAGCTTTGTCTGCGGTACAAATAGCCGGCACGAAGCCGGCGGGCGGCAAAAAATCGGCGCTGAAGCCGTTCCGTTTCTACGGACCGACATGCGACAGCATCGATTATATGCCCGGCCCCTTTTACCTGCCCGATAATATCGGGGAGGGCGACTACATCGAAATCGGCCAGCTGGGCGCGTACGGCAATGCCATGCGCACCGGCTTCAACGGCTTTGCCGCCCACGAAATCGTGAGCGTCAAAACACCGCCGGTCGTATCGATGTATGACAGCACCAGCGAAACGACGGATTCCAAAAAGCTCTGCATCGTGTAAGGCCGCGCGCCACATCATCAGAGCACGCTATCCGCAAAGAGAGAAAACAAATGAAAAACCTGAAAACGGTCAAGACGAAAGCGATGCCGAAATCGGCTGCCAAAGCGGAAAAACCCGCCCTGAAAGCCGTCAAGCCGCACCCGAAAAACAACCGCAAAGCGGACCTGCTGTCCAAGCCCGTCAAGCACATCGACATCAAGTCGTTTGACGCCCGCCCGATCATCAAGCAGATGAGCGACATGTCGTTCACCTCGCGCGATCTGGGCCGCGCTTGCGAAATCTTCAACACCATGCTGAAAGACAAAGCGTCGACCAGCATCCTGACCATCGCGGGCTCTACCTCCGCTGGCGGCTGCATGGACCTGTACGTTGAACTCGTCAAAAACAACATGGTTGACGTGATCGTATCCACGGGCGCGTCCATCGTGGACATGGACTTCTTTGAAGCCCTCGGCTTCAAACACTACCAAGCACCTGAATCGGTTGATGACCGCGAGCTGCGCGACCTGTACATCGACCGTATTTATGATACCTACATCGACGAAGAAAACCTGCAGGCCGTTGACCACACGATTTTCGAAATCGCGGAAACGCTGGAACGCCGCCCCTATTCTTCCCGTGAATTCATCTGGGAGATGGGCAAATACCTGTCCAAGCACGCGAAAAAGAAAAACTCGCTGGTACAAACCTGCTACGAACACGGCGTGCCGATTTTCTGCCCCGCGTTCACCGACAGCTCGGCCGGTTTCGGCCTGGTGCTGCACCAGGTGAAAAACCCGGGCAATTACATGTCCATCGACAGCGTCGCAGACTTCCGCGAACTGACCGACATCAAAATCGCGGCTGGCACCACCGGTCTTCTGATGATCGGCGGCGGCGTGCCCAAAAACTTCACGCAGGACACCGTTGTCTGCGCTGAAATTCTGGGCAAAGACGCTGAAATGCACAAATACGCGATCCAGCTGACCGTGGCTGACGTCCGTGATGGCGCTTGCTCTTCCTCGACGCTGAAAGAAGCGTGCAGCTGGGGTAAGGTTGACGTGGCGCTTGAGCAGATGGTCTTTGCTGAAGCAGGCTCCGTCCTGCCGCTGCTGGCATCCGATGCGTACCATCGCGGCCATTGGAAAAAGCGTAAACCAAAAAACTGGGCAAAACTCTTCGGCAAGAAGAAATAAGCCTGAACGATCAAAAGGGCGGCTGCCGCAAGGTGGCCGCCTTTTTTGTATTCACCGGATTGCCGCATCGCTTGCCAAATACGGATTTCCCGCTATGCTGGCCGCCACAAATAAAACCCGAAAGGACGCAAACATCATGCAATTCCTCTCCTCCGCCAAGGGCTTCCTTGGCCTTCAGAAAAAAGACGCCGGATCGGCCAAAGACGCCAAGGCTGTCATCATCCCCTTCGGTCTTGAAAGCTCCGTCTCCTACGGCGGCGGCACGGCCAAGGGCCCGCAGGCCATGATCGACGCCAGCCATCAGGTTGAACTGTTCGACGACGAATTCTGGTGCGAACCCTTCCGCCGCTATGGCGTTGTCACCATGAACCCGCCCCGCATCGCCAAAGGTCAAGTCAAGGCACTGGCGCAGCTGGAAGGCATGGTTGAAGACACGCTGAAAGCCGGCAAATTCCCCTTCGTCTTCGGCGGCGAGCACGCCATTACTGCAGGCGCCATCCGCCCGTTTGCAAAACGCTACAAAGACCTCGTCGTTTTGCAGATCGATGCGCACGCTGACCTGCGTGACGGATACGACGGCGAACATTATTCGCACGCCGCCGCCATGCGCCGCGTGCTGGATAACCCGAATGTGAAACTGGTATCGTTCGGTATCCGCAATATCTCGCAAGAAGAAATCCCCTTCCTGGAGAAAAACGGCAACCGCATCAAAATCTACTGGGCACGCGAAAAAGCGCAGTGGAACATGAAAGAAGTCGTGAAGCATTTCAAAGGCAAGCCGGTTTACGTGACCTTTGACATCGACGGGTTCGACAGCAGCATGATCCCCGCGACCGGCACGCCGGAGCCGGGCGGCCTGTTCTGGGACGAAGCCATGACCATCATCCGCGAAGTCGCCAAAGTCGGCCACATCGTGGGGGCGGACGTCAACGAACTCGCGCCCAAACCCAACATGCATGGCTGTGATTTTCTGGCGGCCAAGCTGGCGTATAAAATCCTCAACTTCGCCTTCCTCATCAGCCACCGCAACAAGCTGAAAAAATCCGCGTAAGCGCGGACGATACGGAAGGAATAATATCATGCACGCCTGCGGGATGGATTTTGGGACGTCGAATTCGGCGATTGCCCTGCCCGTCCCGCAGGGCGGCGTGACCCTCGCCCCATGCGAGGGAAACCACGGCACCTTGCCGACCGCCCTATTCTATCCCGCGGCGGCTGCCGCAAACAGCGCACCCCTTGTCGGCCGCGCCGCACAGCAACTGTTTTTTGAAGGCGAAGAAGGCCGTTTTATGCGCAGCCTGAAGCGTCTGCTGGGCACATCGCTCATGACGCAAACCACCATCGTCAACGGCAAGCCCAAAAGTTTCGACCGCATCATTGGCGATTTTATGGCGCATTTAAAAACCCGCGCCGAAGCCGCCGCCGGCCACGCGCTAGACGCCGTTATCATCGGCCGCCCCGTGCATTTCGTGGATAGCGATGCCAAGGGTGATCGCGATGCAGAATCGCAGCTAGCGATGATTGCGCGGCACGCAGGATTTGCGCATGCGCAGTTCCAGTTCGAACCGATTGCGGCCGCATTCGCACATGAACAAAACATCAAACACGAAAAACTCGCCCTTGTCGTCGATATCGGCGGGGGGACGTCGGACTTTAGCCTGATTAAAATCTGCGCCGATTATGGCCGCAAGCCTGACCGCCGTGATGACATTCTGGCCAGCAGCGGCATTCGCACCGGCGGCAATGATTTTGACAAGCAACTAAGCCTTGCGGCATTCATGCCGCTGCTGGGTTATCGCAGCACTTACACCGACCGCAACCTGACCGTGCCGCTGGCGCCGTTTCATGACATGTCGGAGTGGTCGAAGATCAACTTTCTGTACACACCGCAGCAAAAGCGCGACATGGCGCATATCCTGCGCGCCTCGCACGCACCGGATAAAATAGAGCGTTTTATCGAAGTGCTGGAACATGAAACCGGCCATCGCCTGCTTGCCACCGTCGAAGACGCCAAAATCGCCCTGACCGATCAACAAACCACAGATGCGCCGCTGGGCTTCATCGAAAACGGCCTGCACGCCGCTATCAGCCGCGGTGATTTTGATGCCGCGATTGCGCTAAACGTGAATGATGTCATGACGTCGATGGATGAATGCCTGAACGCAGCAGGCATTAAAGACGACCAAATCGATATCATCATCCTGACAGGCGGCCCCACGCAAACGCCCTTGTTCCAAAAAATCATCCGTACGCGATTTCCGGATGCAGATATTTCCGAAGAAGAACGTATGGCGAGCGTGGCGATTGGCCTTGGACACGACGCCCGCCGTGTCTTTGGATAAGTACGTGCGCGGCGTGTTTGGCCAAGCCTAGGCGTTTACCATTTTTTGAAAATAAAAAATGCCGCCAGCACCAGAAACAGAAACCCGACCGCGTGGTTCCAGCGGATCGGCTCGCCCAGATACCACACCGAAAAACCCGCAAAAACCACCAGTGTGATGATCTCTTGCATCGTTTTGAGCTGCGCGGCATTGAACATGCCGTGGCCCATACGGTTCGCAGGCACCTGCAGGCAGTATTCAAAAAACGCAATGCCCCAGCTGATCAGGATGACAAGCCAAAGAGCAGTTTCTTTATGCTTCAGGTGGCCGTACCACGCAAAAGTCATAAAGATGTTGGAAGCAAGAAGAAGAAGGATCGTTTGCGCCGCGATGGGCATGGGGCACCTGTTCAAAAGGACACTGCCGCGATCATACGGCGATCCCCCTCCCCGCTGTCAAGGGGCGTGTATCAACCCAGAACACGGCGGTTCGAGGCAACAGCGACCGCCCCCACCGCAAGGTTGGTGACAACCAGCGCGAGCAGAATACCTGCAAACCCCATATGCGCCTGCGCATACCACGCAAGCGGCACATAAATGACAATCGCCTTGAGAAGAATCAAAGTTGTCGCGCGGAAAGGTTTGCCAATCGCATTCAGCATGGCGTTATAAACCACCATAACACCCAGAGCAAAATAGCTGATCGGCACCCAGTGCAGGTATTTGGCGGTATAGGCGACCACATTTTCATTGCGGTCAAACAGCAGCGGCAACTGGTACGCCAGCAGCCACAAAACCGCCGCCACAAAAAACCCCCAGATGATCGCGTAGCGCGTCGCCGCACGGATGCCTTCGTTAATGCGGCCATAGTTACCGGCACCGAAGTTTTGCCCCGCAAAAATCGATAACCCCGCACCGATTGAGTAAAACACCAGCGTGGACAGACTTTCGATACGCGTTGCAACCCCCAAAGCCGCGACGGCTTCTTTACCAAAGCCCGCCGCCATAGTGGTGATGATGGCGGCGGAAATGGGCGATATCTGGTTGCTGATCATACTGGGCAGCGCGACATGCATGATGCGTTTCCACGATTGCACGATGTCTTTGTGCCAGATGGGAAAGACGATGATCTGCTTGCGGAAGATCAGGAACCACATGGAAATGACCATCATGATATAAGCCGATGTCACCATCGTGACCGCCGCACCCGCCAGTTCCAGCCGCGGGAAAGGGCCCCAGCCGAAAATAAAAAACGGATCGATGATGGCATTTAAAACCGACATCGAAATCATCATCGCCGAGGGGAAACGCGTGTCGCCTGTGGCGCGGATGCAGGCATTACCAATCATCATCATGCCCAGAAACGGCAAGCCACAATACCAGATGGCCATATACTTCCAGATCATCGGCATTAACGTATCGCCTGCGCCCATCAACCGGAATACCGGCACAATCAGCGCAAAACCCAGAAGCGCCGCCGCCGTGATGACAACGGCGCCCAATGTCAGCGCATCGGTCGCCATGCGTTTAAATTTTTCCATGTCGCCTTCGCCATACACGCGCGACAGCGCGGCAGAGGTACCGACATTGAGGCCGAAAATGACCCCCATATAAAACATAACGATGGGAATACTAAAGCCGAGCGCCGCCAGATGCCGCGTACCCAGCTGCGCAATAAACCATGTATCCACAAGACTGAAGGAGTTCATGGCCAACATGCCGAGCGCAAGCGGGAAGGCAAGCCGAAGCAGATGCTTAGGCACGTCGCCTTCCAGCAGCGTTTTGCGATGCGGGCTCATGATCTCCTGTCAGTAACCTTGTGTGTGGGTAAGTCGTTTAAGCTTTCAGTTTTTTCAGCGTATCGGTCAGGCCATTTGCAACGCCTGCGACATTGGCAGCGATTTTTTCGTCTTTCAGCGTACCATCGTCGTTAAACGCCGTCATGCCCTGCCCCACGGCCTGCATGTTGGCCAAAACAGTTACGCCCAGATTTTGCAAAAGTTCGCGCAGTGCAAACAAACCGCGCAGACCGCCCAGCGCACCCGGCGATGTCGCCATGATGCCTGCGATTTTACCCGCGAAGACAGAACCCGGCGGATCTTTGTCATCGCTGCGCGATGCCCAGTCGATAGCGTTTTTCAAAAGCGCGGAATACGCGCTGTTGTATTCGGGGGAGGCAATCAAAATGCCGTCCGCTTCACGCAGCAGTTTTTTGAACGCACGGGCACCATCGGGCAGACCACTGGCGGCTTCGGCGTCGCCATCGTAAAGGGGCATGTTAAAACTGGCGAGTTCGACCACCGTCACATCCGCGCCGGATTTACGGGCGGCTTCGGCGGCTTGTTTGACCAGCTTGGTATTCAGCGAATCTTTGCGCGAGGCGCCAGAAAACGCGATGATTTTAACGGGGTTAGACATGTCGGTTTGCTCCTGTTTGAATAAGTGTATTTATCGCGTCAGATCGAACAGCAAAATTTCACTATCCGCAGCTGCCTGCAAAGTGGCGCGGCCTTCGGCATTATCAAGCCCCAGACCGTCACCGGCACGAAGTTCGCCCACGCCCGCGACGCCGCCCAGTATGGCATGACCGCGCGCCACCTGAAGCCAGTATTTACGGCCAGGCACGAACTCGATATCGACCGATGCCCCCGCCGTCAGACGCGCGGCTTTCAGCGTGGTATCCTGACGGATACTGAGCGTACCGTTCGCACCATCGGGCGTAACCAGTGTTTGCCATTGATTTACAAAACCCGCCGGATCGAAGGCGACCTGTTGGTATCCGGGCTGGCCGCCACGCTCTTGCGGCAAAATCCAGATTTGCAGCAGATGGACGGGGTCGCTGTCGGACGGGTTGAATTCGCTGTGGTGAATGCCGGCCGCCGCACTCATGGCCTGCACATCACCCGGACGAATGATGTCGCCATTACCCAGACTGTCGCGGTGCTGAAGCGCGCCCGAAAGCACATAGGTCACAATCTCCATATTCGCGTGACCATGCATGGGGAAACCCGCACCGGGCGCAACGATGTCCTCGTTGATCACGCGCAGGGGGCCAAAGCCCATATGACCTGCGTCATAATATTCGCCAAACGAAAAGCTGTGCCAGCTTTTCAGCCAGCCGATTTCCGTGCTGCCGCGGGCGTGAGAGGGGCGGAAGTGGATATTTGCAGATGTCGTCATGTCGTGTCCTCCTCTTGGTTGTTTGCTGCGGCGTTTTAATCATCTGATCTGAATATAACAATTTCTTTAAACGGTATAATTAGTGATTATTTTAATTTATTATTCGATAAAATAGAATAATATGCAGATATGGACAGACTTTCGAACATTGCCGCATTTGTACACGTGGCGGAGGCTGGCAGCTTCGCCACCGCCGCCAAACGCCTGCATTTGGCCAATTCGGTTATCAGCAAACGGGTCAAGGATCTGGAAGATGATCTGGGCGTCCGCCTGCTCCACCGCACCACGCGGCAAGTGCGATTGACGGATGCGGGATATAGATATCTGGAACACGCCCGCCGCCTGCTGCACGAACTGGCCGAGGTCGAGGCGCAACTGAAAGCCCAGAACGAAACGCCGGTCGGTGAACTGCGCGTCAGCGCCCCCGTCAGCTTTGGTGTGCGGTACCTTGGCCCCGCCATGGCGCAGTATCTGGATAAATACCCCGAAGTATCCGTACGCCTGACGCTGCACGACCGGCTGGTCGATTTACAAACGGAGGATTTCGATCTGGCGATTGCCATCGGCACGCTGGAAACGCCAACGCTGGTCACACGCAAGCTGGCCGACAGCCGCCGCATCGTCGTGGGCAGCCCCGCATATTTTGCACAGCACGGCAAACCCGAACGCCCGCAAGAACTGCAGCATCATAACTGCATGAGTTATAGCAACCTCAACGAAGGTAAATCGTGGCCGTTCCTGATTGGCGGGCGGCGCTGGCTGCAGCCGGTCGCAGGCCGGTTTTCGGCGAATAATGGCCTGCTGCTTCTCGAAGCCGCCCTTGCGGGCTGCGGGCTTGCGCTGCTGCCCACATTTCTGGCGGGACCGCATGTGGTGAACGGAGAGCTGGAAATTGTACTGGCCGAATTTGAAGAGCCCTCGCTCACCATTCAGGCGGCATGGGCGCATCAACGTCATATGAGCGCGCGCAGCCGCAGTTTTATTGAGCATCTGGCCGCGTATTTCTCGGGCACGGCGCCGCCGTAATAAAGTGGCCTGCAAAAGAAAAGGCCGCCTGCATACAGAAACAGGCGGCCTTTGATTATTAATGCAGAATGCGTCAGATCGACAGCGCTTGCGCTGCAGCGGATAGAACCGCCGCAATTTTGAAGCTTTGCTGGACAGCACCCTTGCTCAGCCCCTCGTGCTGAACCTTGGCGGCATGCGACTGCACACAGGCGCCGCAGCCGTTGATGGCGGATACCGCCAGCGAATACAGCTCGAATGTCGCCTTGTCGATGCCGGGGTTGCCGATGACGTTCATGCGCAGACCTGCGGGCATGCGGCCAAGCTCTTCGTCACCTGCCATATAGGTCGCACGGTAATAAATGTTGTTCATCGCCATAATGGTTGCGGCAGCTTGCGCGGCGTTTTTCTCTTCGGCGGACAACAGCGGCGCCGCTTCGCCTTCGATCGCGACAATCACACCGCGGTGACGCGTCGCATAGGCCGACGCCAGCGCAATCCCCATGACCTGATTGAGGCTCAGCCCTGCGTTCGGATCTTCTTTCAAAACCGAACCCAGATTCAAACGGATGTCCTTGGCGAAATCAGGCAGGATGTCTTTCAGGCCGTCAATGCTGGGCGTGGCGGGGATTGATTTGGCAGCAGAAAGATCATGGACGGACATCAGGAAGGCTCCTTTGTTTTTTAACGGGTGTTTTTATTGTGGGTTTCGGCGCGGCCGCCTGTGCGGATACTGGCGCTGATCGCAGATATAGCCTGATTGCCAGATTTTCCAAGATTTTTATGGCATTTTTGATGCATTTCGCACGCAAATGCGTTTATAACCCTTTTTTAATATCTGAATGATACTTTATTATGGAACAATTTAGACAGAAAGGAATAATCGTGTGAAGCGGGAACGGATTTTTCCCCTGAAACTGCAAGGCAGAGCCAAGGTCGCGTTTAACACCGCCGCCGCTTTTGCCGCGTTCACCACACTGTCCTATGGCGGCCAGACGCCGAATGCGAATTCGGGGCAAAACCCCTTCCCCACTGAAACCGCCGATACGATGACGACCCAAGGGCCGCCGATTGTCTACACCCCGCCGCCCCTGCCACCCGCGCCATCCATCGAACAAATGGTCGGCAGTGACGACGAAAAAAAGCGTAACATTTTCTTCAAGGTCGACAAGCAGACCCTGCGCGAATTCCGCACCCTGCGCGGCGATACCGAAAACACCGGCGGCATCACCGCCGAAGAACGCGCCCTCATCAAAGAGATCACCGATGGCGCACGCGAAGACGCCAAGACATATAAAATGCCGCTGGCCGTTGTGGCCACGTTGCATTTTGCCGCACGTCAGGCGGGCGCCGATACAGCCGCGTATATGCAGCGCCTGACGGAAACTGGCGGTATCGTCACGGGCGCGGATCGCAGCGGCCTTGCGCGTGAAAACCTGTTTAAATTCGGCGTGCCCAACTGGCTTTATCTGATGAAGCAATATGGCGCCAACCATGGCTTTGGCTATTTCACCGACCAAATCAACATGACGCAAAGCGAAACGGGCGGCATACAGGTATCGGTCAACGATCCTGCTGTACTGCGCCAGATCATATCGCTCCGCGGCAACCCGCGCGTATCCGCGCTGATGGGGGCGGAATATTTGCAAAATACGGACGAGATCCCTGCGAAAATCACCTATCAGCGCGGCTGGTATCAGGAATCGCCGCAAATCCGTGACCAGCAAAACTATTTGCTGGTTCTGGGATTTAATCTGGGTATTCGCGGGGCGGACGGCATTGCCGGTCCGCTGACACGCGCCGCCCTGCACGAATTCGAAGCCATGAGCAAACCGCTATACGAAGCCGGCCAGACGACATACAGCCTGCTGGGGCAGGCCGCCGAACAGGCGATCAAAGATTCAGAGCAGTACACCAACCGCTGGCGCACCGTCACACCCGCAGATGCCTTTGCCATTCGCCACGCCGCGAAAGTCGTCGGCGTCGATTACGGTTACATGATGGAGCTGGTCAGCGCGGAAAGCGGTTTCGTATCGGACGTCACCGCCGATACATCATCGGCGACAGGGCTCTTCCAGTTTATCGACGATATGTGGCCGCTGATGGTAAAACTGCACGGCCATAAATACGGATTAACCGATCTAGCCGACCGCATCACACTCAGCGAAGACAAAAACGGATACCCCGTGGCCAGCGTCGAAAACCCGTTCGTGCATAAATACATTCTGTCGCTGCGCACCGACCCGCGCCTGTCTGCGCTGATGGGGGCAGAACTGGTCAAGGGCAATCACGACAATCTGGCCGCATCGCTGCCCAACCGCGAAATCACGCGCACGGATCAGTATCTGGCGCATTTCCTCGGCTCCGGCAATGCGGTGGCGTTTATCGCCCGCATGACCAAGCGGGGCGAAAACGCGGCGGCAACGACCTTCCCCAAGGCGGCGGCGTCAAACCCGGGCGTGTTTTACAAACGCGGCAAACCCCGCAGCTTTAATGACGTTTATATGCACTTCAGCAACAAGTTCGACACGCAGGTATTCGACGCGCCTGAAATCGCGTCCGTACCCACGCCCGCACCACGCCCGCCCGAGCGGCCGGCCAGCCTGACAACATCAAAACCATAAACACCGCAAAACAAAAACGCCCCGATCATCTCGGGGCGTTTTTATATTTGTTTTATCCGGCACGCTGATTAACGTGCGTTGCCGGGGGCTTTCGGCACGTTCTGCTTTTTCGCGGCAGGCGTGATATCGGGTTTTTGCGCAGGCGCGTTGACGTTTGCAGCGGCATTGCGTGCCGAAAAGCTGGCGAAAACACCGCTCAGCTTCTGACTGAAAGATTTGCCAGCGCCCTCAACTTCGGGCTGCGGCTGTGCGGGGGCGGCGTCTTGGCCAGCCGGCGTCATACCTGCTTTTTTGCCGTCAATGCCCAGCATGAAACCAACCGCCTTTAACGGCAGCGTTGCCAGAGACACGACATCTTTTGCCATCAGTCCCCACGAATTTTTGACCGTTTTGTAGCCGTTATACAAAAAGTTGTTCGAGCCGTTTTTGTAAACATCCACAGCCCCCGCCGCGAGCGCAATGCCCCCTGCGATTGCCATGGTGCCGGGGTTGAACATCACAAAGCTGGCCGCCATCAAGGTCAGGTTGCAGACCACGAATGCTTTCACGCGGTCTATCACCGCGTCTTTTGCCGCGCGGCTTTTTTTCAGGACTTCGGGGTCACTTTTGAACTGATTGACGCCATTGCGAAACGCGGCGACGCGGTCGTCGAAACTCGGCTTGTCTTTGTTTTGTTCGGCCATCAGAGCCCCCTCTTTTTAAATCGTTATCCATGGTAACCAATTTTTAACTTTATGTCAAATTGGTAACAATATTACCTTATGCCGCCGCGGCGCGCGGGTCTGCTTCGACCGCTTCCCCGCAACGCTGGCACAGATGCGGGTGCGCCGCAACCGCGCCCGTATCCGTTGTATATTTCCAGCAGCGCAGGCATTTCTGACCCTCCGCCTTACCGAAGACAACCCCGATGCCTTCGGCACCCGCCACGGTAAAGGCACCGTCGGGTGCCGCCCCCGTATGCAGGGCGAGGCCGGACGTGATGCACACATCGGCAAAACCGGATGATTCGAGCAGTTTGGCCAAAGCGGCATCCGCCACATAAACGGCGGGGGCCGCTTCGAGCGAAGCACCGATCTGCTTTTCGGCACGTTTGACCTCAAGCGCGCCGGTAACCACACTGCGGGCAGCTGCGATCTTTTCCCAATCCGCCGCCAGCGCGTCGTTGCGCCATGCGTCGTTTGCCTTGGGCATGACCGACAGGTGGATGCTTTCTTTCATGTCATCCAGCGTCAGGCCTTTGTAGCTGAGCCATGCCTCTTCGCAGGTAAATGTCAGCACGGGCGCCAGCCAATGGCACAGATGCACGAATACCTGATCCAGCACATGCACAACTGCGCGGCGTTTTTTGCTATCCAGCGCCTCGCAATAGAGCGTGTCCTTGCAGATGTCGAAATAGAATGCAGACAATTCGCGCGCGCAGAAGTTATGCACGACCGTGACCATGTTCTGGAAGTTATATTCCTGAATATTACGGCGCACTTCGGCGTCGATTTCCCATAGGCGGTGCAGGATGTATTGATCGAGACCCGACAGCTCTTCGGTCTTCACATCCGCACCCGTCCCATCCAGCGATCCCAGCAAATAGCAGAACGTGCCGCGGATACGGCGGTAGATATCCGCCGTGTTTTTCAGCGTGTTCTGGCCGATGCGGATGTCTTGCGCGTAATCGCACATCATCGCCCACAGGCGCACGATGTCGCCGCCGTATTCGCCGACCAGCTTTTGCGGGTCAACCACGTTGCCGAGCGACTTGGACATTTTATAGCCCTTTTCATCCAGCACGAAACCGTGCGTCAGCACGGCCTTGTACGGCGCACGGCCGCGCGTTGCGCAGCTTTCCAGCAGCGACGAGTGGAACCAGCCGCGATGCTGGTCGGAACCTTCCAGATACAAATCGGCGGGCGATTGCAATTCGGGGCGGTCTTCCAAAACGAAGGCATGCGTCGAGCCGGATTCGAACCATACGTCTACGATGTCGTAGACCTGCGTGTAATCATCTGCCTTGTAGTTATTGCCCAAAAATTCCTGCGCGGTATGCGACCACCAGGCATCGGCGCCTTCGGCCACAAACGCATCATAGATGCGTTTATCAACGGCGGGGTCTTTCAGCGGCTGGCCGGTTTCCTTGTTCAGGAACAGCGCAATCGGCACGCCCCATGCACGCTGGCGCGAGATGCACCAGTCGGGACGTTGTTCGATCATGGCGCGGATACGGTTTTCACCGATGCCGGGCACCCAGCGCGTCTCGCCGATCGCTTTCAGCGCCTGCTGGCGCAGCGTCAGGTCGCTGCCTTCAGCTTTATCGTCCATACCGATGAACCACTGCGGTGTCACGCGGTGGATCAGGGGCGCTTTGGAGCGCCATGAATGCGGGTATTCGTGACGCACGCTGCCCTTGGCGAACAAACGATCCGCCGCCAGCAGCGCCTTGATCACGCCCACGTTGGCCGTGCCCATTTCGCCTTTTTGCGTGAATACATCCATGCCCGCAAAATGCGGGTGTTTATCGGTATAAACGCCGTTGTCGTCAACGGCGGATTCGATCGGGATACGCTTGGCGGCTTCACGCCCTGCGTTGTAGTTCATGATCAGCACCCAGTCTTCGTGACCGTGGCCGGGCGCGGTATGGACAAAACCCGTACCCGCATCGGTGGTGACATGTTCGCCATCCAGCATCGGCACATCGAAATCATAGCCAAGGCTGTGCAGCGGATGGTGGCAGATGGCGCCGCTGAACGCATCACCCTTGCCCTGCCAGAACACGTTATGCGCAGTGACTTTGGCGTCTTTCAATACCTGCTCCAGCAGCGCAGCGGCCACAACCACTTTGTCACCCGCTTTGGCGGGTGCGCCTTCGGCGGCTTCGGTAACGTCGATCCCGACGTATTCGATATTACCGCCGAATGCGATCGCGCGGTTGCCGGGGATGGTCCAGGGCGTGGTCGTCCAGATGACGATATTGGCGCCCGACAATTCGGCAGGGCCCGACTGCAGCGGGAATTTGACCCAGACGGTCAGGGATTTGTGTTCTTGGTATTCAACCTCTGCCTCGGCCAGTGCGGTTTTTTCCACAACCGACCACATGACGGGTTTCGCGCCTTTGTATAGCAAACCGTTTTGCAGGCATTTGTGGATTTCGCGCACGATGGACGCTTCGGCCTGTTTGGTCATCGTCAGGTAAGGATTTTTCCAATCGCCCGTGACGCCCAGACGTTTAAACTGCGCGGCCTGCGTATCGACCCAGCGCTGCGCAAAGGCGCGGCATTCGGCGCGGAAATCCAGCGGCGCGACGGCGTCTTTGTCTTTGCCTTCGGCGCGGTATTTTTCTTCGATCTTCCATTCGATCGGCAAACCGTGGCAATCCCAGCCCGGCACGTAGGGCGTGTTATAGCCCAGCGTCTGCCAGTATTTGTTGATGACGTCTTTCAGGATTTTATTGACCGCGTGCCCCATGTGGATGTCGCCGTTCGCGTACGGGGGGCCATCGTGCAAGATGAAGCTTTCGCGCCCGATCGATGCCTCGCGCTGGCGCTGGTACAAATCCATCTTTTCCCAGCGGGCGAGAATTTGCGGCTCTTTTTCCACCAATCCCGCGCGGCGCGGAAAATCGGTTTGGGGCAGGTGGATGGTGTGGCCATAATCGGGGGTGTCGGTCGTCATGTCGCGCGTCTCCGCATGTCGCAGTCATAAAGGGGATATCAAGCGTCAAAATGCCCGATTGGGGCATGATGGTCTAGATAAAACGATGTATTTGGAAACAGTTTTCTTCACCCGCTTACGGGCGAATAGAAATGCTGCAATCGGTGTCGTCGCAGGTTTTATCAAGGCTGTAGGTTTCGCCCTGCAAAGCAGCCTTCAGGCGCGCCGAGATCAGCTCCGCCAGTGCCGCCTGCTCCGCACGTGCTTCGGCACGCGTCTGGGAGACAAGCACGTCAGCCGTCGCAGCGGGCGCTGCGAGCGAGAAGACCATAAATGCTGTCAAAAGAGCGATTTTCATGCAAAAGAACCTACCCAAAGCGCCACAAAAAAGCAAGCTGCGCCGCAAAAAATCGGACATTACGTAAATTAATACGCTATTTCAGACGCTTAAGCCCGACCGCTTCGCGGACATCCGACAGGACGGCGCGGGATACGGCACGCGCCTTCTCGGCCCCCTCGGCCAGAATGGCGTCCAGCTTCGGCAGGTCAGCCATGTATTCGGTATAAATGCGCGACGGCTCCGCCAGTGCGTTTTCGACAGCCGCGGCCAGCAGTTTTTTGGCATCGCCATAGCCCATGCCGCCCGCAACGAACGCATCACGCATCGCCTGCACGTCCGCTTCGGGGGCGAAATAGCTGTAGAGCTGGAAGATGGTGTTGCTATCGGGGTCTTTAGGTTCTTCCGGCAATTTGGAATCTGTGATGATTTTCATGATGAGCTTTTGACGCTGCTTGCTGTCCATGAAAACGGGGATGTGGTTGCCGTAGCTCTTGCTCATCTTGCGGCCATCAAGGCCGGGGATGGCGGCACCGGTTTTTTCAATCTGGTGTTCGGGCAGCGTGAGGACGGGTTTGAACGTGTTGTTGAAATAACCCGCGATATCACGTGCGAATTCGACGTGCTGCACCTGATCTTTGCCGACCGGCACAACATGTGCGTGCATCATCAAAATATCCGCCGCCATCAAAATAGGATAGGTATAAAGCCCCATATTGACGTTTGCATCCACATCGCGGCCTTCGGCTTCGTTTTTATCCTTGGCTGCCTTGTATGCGTGCGATCTGTCCATCAGCCCTTTGGGCGTCACGGCCATCAGCGTTGTGGTCAGTTCGAAAATTTCGGGGATATCGGACTGGCGATAGAAAACCGTTTTATCAGGATTCACGCCCAGCGCCAGAAAGCATGCGGCGACTTCGTAGGTATCACGGCGCAGCGCTTCGGCATCATGCACGGCGTTGATGGCGTGATAATCGGCGATGAACAGGAAAGATTTTTCCGCGCCCTTTACCAGTTCGATCGCAGGGCGGATCGCCCCCACGTAGTTGCCCAGATGCGGCGCGCCCGTCGGCTTCACACCTGTCAAAATCGTTTTGCCCGCCATGGTTTTATTCCTTTATTCGCACTTGCCGTTTTGGCTGTTTTGGCCAATATAGGCCATAAAGCGGCAAAAGGTAAACAGCAGCATGTGCGGACGATACAAACAAAATACCGATGGCGACGCGCTGGCCGACGTATTCAAGGCGCGCCGCCGCACGCGCAAAAAAGACCCCTATGGCATCGCCGCACCGGGCATGGATTTACCGGTGATACGCGAAAATGCCGCGGGGCGCTTCATGGATGATCTGAATTGGGGTTTCACCCCCAACTGGGCCAAGGACGACACGGGCAGCCGTTTCATCAACGCGCGCAGCGAGACGGTGGCGGAAAAAGCATCCTTCCGCGACGCCTACCGCCTGCGCCGGTGCGTCATACCCGCCGATGGTTTCATCGAATGGGACGCCCGCACCAAACCCAAAACACCCTATGACATCACGCTGGTATCACGCGCGCCGTTTGTGTTTGCAGGGCTGTGGGATCGCTGGACCAACCCCGCGAGCGGTGAAGTGCAAGACAGGTTCACCATCCTGACCATCGCGGCATCGCCCGCCCTTGCGCCCTATCATGACCGCATGCCGGTGATGCTGACGGATGTGCAGGACATCGACGCATGGCTGGCACGCGAAACGGAACGCGCCGCGCTTGATGCCATCGCCTGGCGCAGCACGGCGCAGGCTCTGGACATACAGCCGTCGAGTGATACGGGTAAAACGCCCGAATCGCCGAAAGATACGCGGCAGGGCACCCTGTTTTAACCCATATCCGGCTGCATTTTTGCGCTTTGCCATAAGGAATTGACAAGCCGCGCCCCGTTGTCTAGCCTTGGCGCATATCAACAAAAATTTATCGACCCCTTTTTCAAAGGAAAGGCGCCATGGGGATGAAAGACTGGTTCAAGCGCATGCAAGACAATGCCGAAGACAAACTGAACAAATCCGAAGACCCGCAAGCACAGCGCGACGCGAAGCGCGAAGAAAACGCGCGCAACATCCGCCGCGCGGCATCGGCGATGAAGATCGCGCAAAAAGGGCTCAAGGCCTATAACGACGCCGGTAAAAAAGCGGACGAGATTGGCAAGGCCATCACCGAAAAAACCGCCCAGATCGCCGAAAAGGCGCAGCCCATCGCCGGCAAGGTGGACGAAGCCGCCAGCGATTTCGGCCTGAAGATCAAAGGCGCGTTCGAAGTCGTCAAAGACCGCGCCCGCAAAGGCGCCGAAGCCGCAGGCGATCAGATCGAAGGGCAAGTCGACAAAGCCCGCGCCGAACAGGCGAAAAAGCCCAGCACCGGTTCTGGCCTTCTTGATATGCTGATCCCCGCCGTGCCGGAGACGGATGCGACCAAACCCAAAACGCCGCCCGCGCCCAAAAAGCCGAACGGCCCAAACGCGGGTTGATGTGACGCAGATTTAAAAAATAGCCGCCCGTTACAAGGCGGCTGTTTTTTTGTGCGCGCGCCATGCCGCGCCGCAAAAAACCATAATGCACGAAAGATACGGTTAAATAGCCCTAGCGCGTCCGCGGCGGGTTTACTCCCGCAAGGACGGGTGCTAGTTTTCATCCAGATCAACAATCAAGAATAAAAAAGCCGGAGCAAATCCGGCAGCGTAGCGTTGACGGGTGGTGTGTGGGCGTGACCGCAAGGTGGCGGCGCGCGCGTGTAATAACCACAAGACCCGAAAGATTTTAAACATGAGCGCAGAGCCCAAACCCACCGCAAACACCACCGGTAACGATAACCAGAAGCCCGCCAAGAGCTGGAGCGCGAAATACCCCGTCGACATCGATTATAATGCCGACGTGCCGCAATCGACGATGGTGCAACTGTTCGAAGAATCCGTCAAAAAATACGGCAAGCGCACCTGCCTGAATTTCATGGGCAAGACCATGACCTATGCCGACGTGGGCGAAGCCGTCGACCGTTTTGCCAAAGGACTACAAGATCAAGGCCTCGGCAAAGGATCGAAGGTCGGCTTGTGCCTTCCCAATACGCCGTTTTACGTCATCGCCTATTACGGCGCGATGAAAGCCGGCGCGACGGTGGTGAATTTCAACCCGCTCTATGCCGAAAAAGAACTGGAACACCAAATCAACGACAGCCAGTGCGATGTGATGGTGACCGTCAACGTCAAACAGGTGCAGTCCAAAGTTGAAAAGATGCTGGGCACGACGCATCTGAAAAAAATCATTTCCTGCGATCTGGCCGATGCGCTGCCGAATGTGAAGGGCTTCGCCTTCCGCGCCCTGAATACCGTCAAGGGATGGTTTGGAAAATCCGACACGATGAAAGTCACGCGCGATGCCACGCATCTGTCTTTTGCCAAAATGATCGAACGCCCGGGTAAACCGAAAGCGGTCGAGATTTCGTCCGATGATATCGCGGTGCTGCAATATACCGGCGGCACCACGGGCGTGCCCAAGGGCGCGGCGCTGAGCCATGGTAATCTGAGCGCGAACCTTAATCAGGCAAACCTCTGGTTCTCCGGCGGCAAAACGTCCAAAGAACAGGAAAAGATGCTGGCAGTGCTGCCGTTCTTTCACGTCTTTAGCATGACGGTGCAGCTGAACATGTCGCTGCATATCGGGGCGGAGCTGGTGATGCTGCCCAAGTTTGATCTGAAAGAAACGCTGAAAACCATCAGCAAGGAAAAGCCCACGATGTTCGCGGGAGTGCCCACGCTGTACAAGGCGATCATCGATTGCAAGGACATCAAAAAATACGACCTGTCGTCGCTGAAGGTTTGTATGTCGGGCGGTGCGGCGCTGAACGAAAACGTCATGAACGGTTTCAAAAAACTGACGGGGCTGGAACTGGTCGAAGGTTACGGCCTATCAGAGACGTCACCGCTGGCCATCGCCAACCCCGTGTTTGGCGAAAAGAAATTGAATTCGATCGGCATGCCCGTGCCGAAGACCGAAGTTAAAATCACCCACCTGCAATTCCCCGACCAGACGCAGCCGATTAAAATGGAAGGCGAAATCTGCCTGCGCGGCCCGCAGGTCATGAAAGGGTACTGGAACCGCCCCGATGAAACCGAAAAGGTCATGGATAAAGACGGTTTCTTCCGCACCGGTGACGTCGGCTATGTGGACGAAGATGGCTATATCTTTATCGTCGACCGTATCAAAGACATGATCAACGCATCGGGCATGAAAGTCTTCCCGCGCAAAGTCGAAGAAGCGATCATGAGCCACCCCGCCGTATCCGAAGCACTGGTCATCGGCGTGGCGCACGATTACCGCGGCGAAACAGTCAAGGCCTTTATTGTTCTCAAGGAAGGCCAGAAACTGGAGCAAAAAGAGCTGACCGATTACCTGAAAGACCGCCTCGCCCCCTATGAGATGCCCAAGATGGTCGAGCAGCGCGATGCCCTTCCCAAGACCATGATCGGCAAGCCGGACAAGAAGGCATTGGTCGCTGAAGAAAAAGCCAAAGCCGAAGCGGCCAAAGCGCAAAAAGGCGGCAACAAACCGCCGCGTGCACCCCGCATGTAATACCGGCCCCGCACCAACAAAAAAGCCCGGCAGTATATGCCGGGCTTTTTTGTTGGTGGCTACTGCGGTATCAGGCGGCAGCTTCTTCGTGCTTGGGCTTCTTTTCAAGTTCACCCGTTTTTGACACCATCACGGCAAGTGGCCGCGTGGTTTTAAACTGCGCCAGCGTAATAGAGGCCAGCGCCAGAATGGGAATGGCCAGGAACATGCCGGGTACGCCCCAGATCATGCCCCACATGGCAAGATTCGTGATAATAAAAATCGGGCTTAGGTTCAGGTTATTGCCCATGAGATACGGGTCAAGGATATGCCCCAAAAACGCATGCGACGTGCACAGTACTGCCAGCACCATGAAGGTAGTGCTGAGATCGCCAAACTGGATCAGCGCGATAATCACCGGCATCGAAATCGCCACGAACGACCCTGCATAGGGAATAAAGTGCAGGAAGAACGCCATGATACCCCAGAACACCGCAAAATCGACGCGGAACAGGCTGAGGATGATAAACGTCAGGAAACTGTCAAGCGCACTGACAAATGCTTTTACGCCCACATAACGCTGGATCTTGACGTCAATCACGCGGAACACGCGGTGCCACTGCGCCGCCGCATTACGCCCGCGCACCATGCGCCGCATTTTCTGGGCGAAGAAACGCTGTTCGTACAAAAGCAGGCCAATGAAAACCACAATCACAAATGTACGGCTGGCCAGGTTGGTCAGCAGGGCGGCAAAACCGCTCATGACTTCGCCGATATCCATATGCTGTTTGGCCAGATTGACCAGTTCGGCAAACGACGGCACCTGTTCAACGCCGATACGCTGCGCACCATCGGCCAGCATTTTTTCAAAACTGGCCTGAAACTTGGGCGCTTCTTGCACAACCTGATCGATGTTATCGCGCACCAGCGACCCCACGACAAAAATCAGCAGGCTCAGCAGCATGACCGACAATACCGTGCGCGCACCGCGCGGCAGGGGTTTGCCGCGCCAAATACGCGGCACCGCCAAAACGCGCGCGACCGCATTAATCAGATACCATAGAAAAAACGCAATCACGAAGGGGATCATGATTTCCTTGGCGACCTTGCACACGTAAATAAACAGCACCAGCGCAAGAAAGCCGAGCATAAACGCGCTGGCCGCCGAAAACGCGCGGCGTGCTGGCGTGGGCACTGCGGGGATATCCATCAGGGCGGTCATGCTTTGCCGCCTTTCTTGGCTTTGCGCGCGGTGGCTTTTTTCTTGGGTTTAGACGGTGCATCGCCGTCGCCAGCGACTGGTGGCAGAGGCGACGTATCGTCGATAATCTCCAGCCGTCCGGTTTTGGTCATCAGAACCGCCAGCGGGCGCGTGTGGGCGAATTGCGACAGGGTGATGGTAATCATCACCAAAATCGGCACTGCCAAAAACAGTCCCGGCACGCGCCAGATCATCCACCCCGCCGCGAGCGAGAAGATAATCATGATCGGGCTCAGGTTCAGCGTGCGGCCCATCATGCGCGGCTCCACGATCAGGCCAAAGCCGACCTGAATGACGCTCAACCCCAGCAGCACAGACAAGAACATCGACAAATCGCCAAACTGGATCAGCGCAATCATCGACGGCAACGCCACCGCCAGCAGCGAGCCCACATAGGGGATGAAATTCAGCACAAAGGCCATCAGCGCCCAGAATTTGCTGAAATTCACGCCGTTTTGCAGCAGGAACACGTACACAAGCAAACCCGTCAAAACGCTGATCAACGCCTTGACCCAGACATAATGCTGGATGCTGATGTCGATATTACGCAGGATGCGGCGCACATGGTTTTCTGTATCGCGGTCTTCGATCATTTCAACGATCTTGCGATTAAAAAATTTCTGTTCGTACAGCAGAAAGCCCGTATAGAACGTGACCACCATCGCCTTACCCGCAATACCCGAAAATGTTTTGGCCAGCGCGGTGATGATAAATGTCAGGTTGAAATATTCGCGGATATCCTGCGCTGTTACCTGTTCGGACAGGCCCATCAGGGCCAGAATTTTGGGCAGCATGACTTCGAGGTTTGCTTGGTAATGCGGTGCTTCGCGCACGACCTCGGCCGCACTGCGGCTGATCAGGTCAATAACAGACCAAAGCCCGCCCGCCAAAAACAGAATAGCCACAAACAGGCAGACAAAGCGTGGCATGGATTTGCCACCGATGTGAACGCGCGACAAACCACGTGCAATGGCATTCAGCAAATACCAGACGCAGACCGCAATCACGAACGGTATGGTAATCGCCGCCGACACCGTCAGCAGGTACACCACCGTGCAAACCACCATAAAACCCAGCGCATATGTCGATACCGCCGACGTCCATGCACCATCATCAGCCGCCGCGAGCGGCGTGGGGATCTTTTCTTTTAACATATATATGGACCTTTACCCACGTTTTGCGTTAGTTGACTTTAGAATAAGACGCATTACTGTCAACCTCACAAGCGACATGCCGTGCGGGAGAGACCGGATTCGTCCGGCGCCGAAGGAGCAACCACCCCGGAAACTCTCAGGCAAAAGGACCGCACAGCAGGGCATCCGCACGGATGCCCAAAGCGTCTCTGGAAAGCGTCAAGGCAATCGCCGTAAACGCACCGAAGGAGCAAATCACGTTTATATATACACTTTCATATACAAACATGATGAAACTCTCAGGTATCAAAGACAGAGCGGGGCGGTGCGACATTGACAGGCGCGTGCGTCAAGTTCTGACGTAACGCCGATGAAAGGACACTGCTTTGGAAAATACTGCTTTGAAACCGACCGACATTCTCCATAAAACACCCCTGCACGCCCTGCATGTGGCGCACGGTGGCAAAATGGTGCCCTTCGCGGGGTATGATATGCCCGTGCAATATGACGGCATGGGCGTTCTGAAAGAACACCAGCACACCCGCAGCGCCGCCGGATTGTTCGACGTCTCGCACATGGGACAGGCCATTTTGACCGCGACCGAAGGCGACCCCGCCCGCGCGCTTGAAAAACTCGTACCCGGCGATATCGCAAGCCTGAGCGCCGGCCAGATGCGCTATACCGTTTTGTTGAACGAACAGGGCGGCATTGTCGATGACCTGATGGTCACGCGCTGGGACGAGCGTACGCTATACATCGTGGTCAACGCCGCATGTAAAGACAAAGACTTCGCCTATATCCGCAGCCAGATCGGCGCGGATGCGCAGCTGGAATATCTGGCCGACCGCGCCCTGCTCGCCTTGCAAGGTCCGAAGGCGGAAGACGTTCTGGCCGCCATGATACCGGATAGCGCCCGCCTTTTTTTCATGACGTCGTTCAAGACACTGTACAAAGGCCACCAGCTTTTCATCAGCCGCAGCGGCTATACGGGCGAAGACGGATACGAAATATCTATGCCTGCCAGCTTTGCCGAAGCATTCACGCAGGAACTGCTGCAAAATGAACAGGTCAAATTAATCGGCCTTGGCGCACGCGACAGCCTGCGCCTTGAAGCGGGCCTGTGCCTTTATGGCCATGACCTTGACGAGCAGACCACGCCCGTCGAAGCCAATCTGAAATGGACCATCGCCAAACGCCGCCGCGAAGAAGCAAACTTCGCCGGTGCCGATGTGATTTTGAAGCAGTTGGCCGATGGCACAAAGCGCCTGCGCGTTGGCCTGCGCCCCGACGGCAAAGCCCCCGTGCGCGAGGGCAGCGAAATCCATGTAAACGGCCAGAAAATCGGCGTTGTCACCAGCGGTGGTTTCGGCCCCACGGCTGACGCGCCTGTGGCCATGGGATATGTCGATATCAGCCACAGCAAAAACGGCAGCACGGTCGATGCATTGGTCCGCGGCACCGCCCGCCCCTGCATCGTTTCGGCTACCCCCTTCATTAAACAAAACTACAAAAAGGATTAAAGACCATCATGACGCAAGTCCTGTTCAGCGAAGACCACGAATACATTAAAATCGAAAACGGTATCGGCACCGTTGGCATCACCGATTTTGCGCAAAAAGCGCTTGGTGATGTTGTATACGTCGAGCTGCCAAAAGTCGGCGCCACCGTCGCCAAGGGCGGTCAGGCCGGCGTGGTCGAGTCCGTCAAATCGGCAAGCGAGATTTACTCTCCCGTCTCCGGCGAAATCACCGAAGTCAATCAGGCGCTCAGCGATGACCCTGCCTTGCTGAATTCAGACCCGCATGGCGCGGCGTGGTTTTATAAAATCAAGATCACAAACGAAGGCGAGCTGACATCCCTCAAAGACGAAGTAGGCTACAAAGCCTTCACGGATAGCCTTTAATCAATCCATCTACATCCCCACATACACGGCGGGCACGACACACATGAAATACAGCATCAGCGAACTTGAACAAAAAGAAGACTTCATCCGCCGCCACATCGGCCCGGGGGATAAAGAAATCGCGGAGATGCTGAAAGCCGTCGGCGCATCCAGTCTGGATGAACTGACCGCGCGTTCCGTGCCCGCCGCCATTCTTGAAAAATCCGCCCCCGTCACGGGCGATGCGATGACCGAGCACGAGGCACTGGCCGAGTTGATGTCGATGGCGCAGCAAAACCGTATTTGCCGCTCGCTGATTGGTACAGGTTATTACGACACGCTGACGCCGAATGTGATTTTGCGCAACGTGCTGCAAAATCCGGGCTGGTACACGGCCTATACGCCGTATCAACCGGAGATTAGCCAGGGTCGCCTTGAAGCGCTCGTCAATTACCAGCAAATGGTGATGGACCTGACGGCGATGCCGCTGGCAAACGCATCGATGCTGGACGAAGGCACCGCGGCGGCCGAAGCCATGACGCTGGCCAAACGCGTTGGCACGCATACCAGCGATACGTTCCTTGTCAGCAGCGATTGCCACCCGCAAACGATTGCCGTGATCGAAACCCGCGCATTGCCGCTCGGCATCACCGTTGTCACCGGCACGCCGGATGAGCTGATTGAAAAAGACGGCTTCGCCATTTTGCTGCAATACCCCGCGACCAACGGCGATATCGGCGATTACGCCGCGATTGCCGAAAAAGCACATGCCAAAGGCATGATCGTATCGGTTGCGACCGATCTTTTGGCACTCACGCTTTTGAAACCGCCCGGCGAATGGGGCGCAGACATTGTGTTCGGCTCCTCGCAGCGCTTTGGCGTGCCGCTGGGCTTTGGCGGCCCGCACGCCGCGTTCTTTGCGGTGCGCGATGAATATAAACGCTCCGCCCCCGGCCGCATTGTCGGCGTATCGGTCGACAGCAAAGGCAAAGCGGCATACCGCCTTGCCCTGCAAACGCGCGAACAGCACATCCGCCGCGAAAAAGCGACCAGCAACATCTGCACTGCGCAGGTACTGCTGGCGAACATTGCCGGTTTCTATGCTGTATGGCACGGCCCCGAAGGCCTGCGTACGATTGCGCTGCGTATCCACCGCCTGACGGCTGTTCTGGCCGCCGGCCTTGAAAAGCTTGGCCTGACAGTTGAAAACGCCGCCGCGTTTGACACCATCACCGTCGATGCGCAATCGCAGGCGCAGGATATTCTGGCGCGCGCGCAGGAAAACGATTTTAACCTGCGCGATTTCGGCGATGGCCGCATCGGCATTTCGCTGGACGAGAAAACCACACGCGAAGAAGTCTTCACGCTGTGGCAGATTTTCGCCGGCAAAAGCGCGCTGCCCTTCAGCGTCGAAAGTCTGGATGCACAGACGGATGCCATGATCCCGGATGCGCTGCTGCGCACGTCGAAATACCTGCAGCACCCGACATTCCACATGTACCGCAGCGAAACGGAAATGCTGCGATATCTGCGTCATCTGGAACATAAAGACATCGCACTGAACAGATCAATGATTGCCCTTGGTTCCTGCACCATGAAGCTGAACGCAACGGCGGAGATGATTCCGATCACGTGGCCGGAATTTGCGAACATCCACCCATTCGCCCCCGCAGACCAGACCGAAGGCTATCAGCTGATGCTGAAAGACCTTGAGCAAAAACTCTGCGCCCTCACCGGTTTTGCCGCCGTATCGCTGCAGCCCAACGCAGGGTCGCAAGGTGAATACGCGGGCCTGCTGGTTATTCAGGCATACCACCAAAGCCGCGGCGACACGCAGCGCAACGTCTGTCTGATTCCGTCTTCGGCGCATGGCACCAACCCGGCATCGGCCGCAATGGCGGGCATGGAAATTGTCATTGTCAAATGCGACGACAACGGCAACATCGACGTTGCCGACCTGAAGGCAAAAGTCGCGCAGTACAAGGACACGCTGGCCGCGCTGATGGTAACCTATCCATCCACGCACGGCGTATACGAAGAAGAAATCCGTGATATCTGCGACATTATTCACCAAAATGGCGGACAGGTTTACATGGACGGCGCAAACTTCAACGCGCTGGTCGGCCTTGCCTGCCCGGGCAAGTTTGGCGCAGACGTCATGCATATGAACCTGCACAAAACATTCTGCATCCCGCATGGCGGCGGCGGCCCCGGTATGGGCCCCATCGGCTGCGGGGCGCATCTGGCGCCGTTCCTGCCCGGCCACCCGCTGCGCAGCGGCGTGGGCGGCGAACAGGCGATTGGCCCTATTTCGGCCGCGCCATGGGGTTCGGCATCGATCCTGCCCATTTCGTGGGTTTACATCGCCCTGATGGGATCCGAAGGGTTGAAACGCGCCACGCAGGTTGCGATTTTGAATGCGAACTACATTGCCAAAAACCTTGCCCGCGAATACGAAACCCTATACGTCGGCAAAAACGGTTTTGTGGCGCATGAATGCATTCTGGATACGCGCGGGTTCAAAGACACCGCACACGTCAGCGTCGATGACATTGCCAAACGTCTGATGGATTTCGGTTTCCACGCGCCGACCATGTCGTTCCCCGTACCGGGCACGTTGATGATCGAACCAACGGAATCGGAATCTAAAGCCGAACTCGACCGCTTCATCCATGCCATGCGCGTGATCCGCGACGAAATCGCGCAAATCGAAAACGGCACATGGCCGCAGGGCGCCAACCCCCTGCACATGGCGCCGCATACGCTGGCCGATGTAGCGGGTGATACGTGGCAGCGCCCGTATGACCGCGCCAAAGGCGGTTTCCCCGCGCCGTTCGTTGCGGCCGACAAATACTGGCCGCCGGTCAACCGCATCGATCACGTCGCTGGCGACCGCAACCTTGTATGCGCCTGCCCGCCGATTGAAAGCTATATGGACATGGATAAGGCCGCCTGATGAAAAAAACGGTTTCGGCACTGGTTTGCCTGCTTTCGCTGTCTAGCCTGCCTGCCGCCGCGCAGACGGGCGACACAACTGTCAACCGCATCGAAACCGTGGTGGAGCGCCACCTGCGCGAAACCCGCGCCGCAGCCGACGCCGCGGCGGCACAGACGGAAGCCGCAAAAGCCACCGCCAAGGGAAAAGTCCTGACAGGCGCTATACCGGTTACCGAAAAAGATTTGCAATCTGACCTGACGCGCCAGATCCGCAAAATGCCGAATGAAAAATTCATCACGTTCAACTCGGAAAACGACCTGTACGGCGGCGGCACAGATCGCAACTATACCAACGGCGCACGCGTGACGTATTTCGATCTGGGCGCGCCGGTGCCGGAATTCTTCCATGTGGTTGACCGCATGGTGCCGACGTTTTCAATCAACGAAACGACCAGTTTGTCGTGGTCTTTGGGGCATAATCTTTATACCCCAAGCGATATCGAAGTCGCCGCCAACCAAGATGACGACCGCCCGTGGGCTGCGTTTCTGTACGGCTCCGCCGGTTTGGTCAGCGTGACAAAAAACCACATCGACAGCCTTGAAGCGACTGTCGGCATTGTTGGCCCCGCCGCACTGGGCGAACAGGTACAAAAACTGATTCACCGGCACGTGTCGGATTCCCCGATGCCCAAGGGCTGGCGTCACCAGTTGAAAAACGAACCCGCACTGATGTTGTCGTGGGAACGCAGCTGGCCGGAACGCTATGGCATCGAAGCGATGGGCTGGAATGCGGGGGCAACGCCCTATCTGGGCGCAACCGTTGGCAACGTCTATACCTATGCCAATACAGGCGTGACGCTGTACCTGACGCCTTATGACGGCGGCATGCAGGATGCACCTGTGCGCGTGCGCCCTGCCATGCCCGGTACGGGCGCGTTTCTGGTGCCGGAAAACAAATTCAGCTGGTACCTGTTCGGCGGGCTGGAAGGCCGCGCGATTGCGCGTAACATCTTTCTGGATGGCAACACCTTTACCGACAGCAACAGCGTCGATAAAAAACCCTTCGTCGCCGATGCAACGGCAGGCCTTGCGCTGACCTATGGGCGGACGCGTTTAAGTTACGCGCTGATTTACCGCACCAAAGAATTTGACGAACAGGAAAGTGGCGACGTTTTCGGGACCATCACGCTGGGCGTGCGGTTTTAAATCAACCTGTCAAATTGAATACGCTTAACCGCGCGGCTTGGGCGCGGATGTGTTTGTGCGTGCGGTAGGCTGCTGCGCCGCGGGTGCATCATCGTTTGCGGCGGCATCGCTGCGCGGTGCGGCCGATTTAAATGCCTCGCCCGCAGGGGCCGCGTTGATGGATTGTGCGGGCGCAACCGATGGTGCGGCCTGCGGCGTGTTTGGCGCGGGTTCTTTTTCCGGTTTCATAAAAGCCGCGCGGATTTCTTTGATCAAAGCGCGCGCCTCGGCGATAAAGCCGATGTGCTTTTCGCCGCCGTCCAGTACACCTTTGCTAAAAGCGGCGAGGCTCGCGAAAATAGCCGTCGAGCCGACCACTGTAAGCGCGCCGCCCGCCGTGAAGCCGATGCTGCCCGTGGCAAGCATCGCAACGCCAATCACAGGCGACAGCACAGCCGTCATCGCAAACGAGGCCGTAAAGGCCGCCCCCATGTAAAGCGCGGCAAAAGCCCCAGGATAAGCTTTTTGTTCATCGCTGAGCTTATCCGCAAACGGCAGTTTACTGACCAGACGCTGCGACCATTTCCCCATATTGTCGCCGAGTTTATAGCCGGGTTCGCGGAAGTCGTTATAAAGCTCTTTCAACATGGGGAATCTCCTTGGGTATGGGGCAGGCCTTGTATAGACGCCCCTTTTCACATGGGATGCGATGATATACCCACGTAATGTTTATGTCAAATGAATCGGGCAACAGGAAATAATTTAACAAAAACAAGACTTTAATAACTATTCAAACCCGAAACGCTTGCCATACTGGCGCATGATCTTTTTACGTTCTTTTTCCGCGCGGCGGGTGTTTTCGCGGCGCACGCGGGCATCGATATCGCGGAACGGACGGCCCGGGCGCGCACGCCAGACGGTTTTGAATTGCTGGCGCAGGCTTTCGGCTTCGCTCAATCTTGCACGCTGAATGGACGTTTCAGCCGATTTTTCGGCGCCGTGTATCATCCCCGCCGCCAGAATACCCGCCGCGAGTGGCGGAAACACCATGGCCGCAGGCACTGCCGCACCTAGCGCCGCCGTCTGACCGAGGAAGAACTTACCCGTAGTGATGTTCATCTGCTTGCGCAGATCGCGGATATTGCTGTTCAGTTCGGATATGCCGCGGCGTAAATCGTCAGGCGTCATGTTCTTGAAATCGGGACGGCGTTCGGTCATGGGCGTTCCTTTTTCGGCTGATATGGCATTAAACAAAATCTGCATGGCGCACGCAATATGCGCTGACAAAGATTTCATGCGGGCGCGCACTTATGTCAATAAAAACGGCGGCTTTTCACGCCGCAAAACCCGCATCCGTCATTGACGCCAACGGGTTGAAAAGTGCATTGTACCAATGGATTTTTCAATGCTTTACCGCACAACGCCAGCGCCGAGGAGCCCCCCCCATGTCCGCCATCCAGCCTGCCACTTCACAGACACCGGAAACCGTGACCCATAAAGACATGGCCAATGCCCTGCGCGCCCTTGCGATGGACGCCGTGCAAAAAGCAAATTCCGGCCACCCCGGCATGCCCATGGGCATGGCCGATGTTGCCACGGTGCTGTTCGGCAAGTTCATGAAATTCGATCCGTCAAACCCGCTCTGGCCCGACCGCGACCGTTTCATTTTGTCGGCTGGTCACGGCTCTATGCTGCTCTACGGCCTGTTGCACCTGACGGGCTACGAAAAAATGACGCTGGATGAAATCAAGAATTTCCGCCAGATGAAAAGCCTCACCCCCGGCCACCCCGAGGTGATGCAGGATATCGGCATCGAAACCACCACGGGCCCGCTGGGTCAAGGCATTGCCAACGGCGTTGGCTTCGCGCTGGCCGAGCGCCTGATGCACGCCCGCTTTGGCAGTGAAATCGTAAACCATTTCACCTACGTCATCGCCGGTGACGGCTGCCTGCAGGAAGGGATCAGCCACGAGGCATGCTCTCTCGCGGGTCACCTTGGCCTTGGCCGCCTGATCGTGCTGTACGATGACAATGGCATCACGATTGATGGCCCGACATCGCTGAGCTTCACCGACGATACGCCGAAGCGTTTTGAATCCTACGGGTGGGAAGTATTCACTGTTGACGGTCATAACCCCGACGACATCGCCAAAGCCCTCGCCGCGGCACAGCTGAACGATAAACAACCCAGCCTGATCTGCTGCAAAACCAAAATCGGTTTTGGCGCACCGACCAAAGAAGGCAAATCGTCGTCGCACGGCTCGCCGCTGGGTGATGATGAAATTGCGGGCGCGCGCAAAAACCTTGGCTGGGACCACGCACCGTTCGTGATCCCCGATGAAATCCGCGCGGCGTGGAAATCGGTCGGCGAGATTGGGCAGAAAGACCGCAAACTGTGGCAAGCACGCCTTGATCAGCTGGATGGCCGCGCGCGTGAAATGTTCGACCGCATGCAAAAAGGCGACGTCGCCAGCGAAGCGACCGCGACCCTGAACGCGTTCAAACAAAAAATGACGGCCGAAGCCCCCAAAATGGCCACCCGCGCGGCATCGGGCAAAGCGCTCGAAGCGCTGGTACCTGTGCTGCCGGAACTGATCGGCGGCTCGGCGGACCTCACCGGCTCCAACCTCACCCTCGTCAAGGAAATGGGGATTGTGAACAAGGACAGTTTTGGCGGCGCGTATATCTACTACGGCGTGCGCGAACATGCGATGGCCGCGGCCATGAACGGCATGGCGCTGCATAAGGGCGTGATCCCTTACGGCGGTACATTCCTGAGCTTTACGGACTATTGCCGCCCGTCCATTCGCCTGTCAGCGCTGATGAAACAGCGCGTTGTGTACGTCATGACCCACGACAGCATCGGCCTTGGCGAAGACGGCCCCACCCACCAGCCGGTAGAACATGTGGCGGCGCTGCGCTGCATTCCGAACGTACTGGTGCTGCGCCCCGCCGACGTCGTTGAAACGGCCGAGGCATGGCAGATCGCCCTGACCCACACCACGGGGCCGAGCGTGCTGGTGCTGACGCGCCAGAACCTGCCGCTGCTGCGCACGGAATACACGGACGAAAACGTATCGGCCAAAGGTGCGTATATCCTGCGCGAAGCATCGTCGGTTGATCCGGCTGTCACCCTCTGGGCGACCGGCTCCGAAGTTGAAATCGCCGTGGATGCGCAAAAACTGCTGGAGGCAGAAGGCATTACCACCCGCGTGATTTCCGCCCCTACGCTGGAGCTATTTGCGCAGCAGCCCGAAGAATACCGCCGCAAGCTGACGGATGGATCTTCGCTGCACGTCGCGGTCGAAGCGGCCGTACGCCAAGGCTGGGATGCGGTGATTGGCGCCGAAGGCATCTTCATCGGTATGAAGAGCTTCGGTGAAAGCGCACCGTACCAAGAGCTGTACGAACATTTCGGCATCACACCGAAACACATCGTGGCGGCCGTCAAAGAACGCCTGAAATAATCAGACAAACCGCCCCGGCCTCCGCGAGGGAGAGACCGGGGCGGTCTTATTGGCATCCTTCGCCCCCGCGCGGTTTCTCGCCGCCGGTTTGTATTAGAGAGTGAAAAGGAAAAAACATCATGACCGTCAAAATCGCCATTAACGGCTTTGGCCGCATCGGCCGCCTTGTGCTGCGCTCCATCATGGAAAGTGGCCGCAACGACGTATCTGTCGTGGCCATCAACGACCTCGCAACGTCCGAAGCAAACGCACACCTGCTGAAATACGACACCGTGCATGGCCGTTTCCCCGGCGACGTCAAAGCATCCGAAGGCAAGCTGGTCGTTAATGGCCACGAAATTGCCATGGTGCAAGAACGCGACCCGACCAAACTGCCCTGGGGCGCGCATGGCGTGGATATCGCTTTTGAATGCACCGGCATCTTCACCAAAAAAGATGACGCGATGAAACACATCGCTGCCGGCGCGAAAAAAGTGCTGATCTCCGCCCCCGCAACGGACGAAGACATCACGGTTGTGTACGGCGTAAACCACGACAAACTGGCCGCCAACCATCTGGTGGTATCGAATGCATCTTGCACCACCAACTGTCTCGCGCCCGTTGCGCACGTCCTGCACAACGCAATCGGTATCGAACAGGGCTTCATGACCACCATCCACAGCTATACGGGCGATCAGAACACGGTCGACACGATGCACAAAGACCTGCACCGTGCCCGCGCCGCTGCTGCCAACATCATCCCGACATCGACAGGCGCGGCGAAAGCCGTCGGTCTGGTGCTGCCGGAGCTGAAAGGCAAGCTGGATGGCACCGCCATCCGCGTACCCACGCCGAACGTATCGCTGGTCGATTTCAAGTTCACCGCCAAACGCGACACGACGGTTGAAGAAATCAACAATGCCATCATCACCGCATCGAACGGCGCGCTGAAAGGCATTCTGGGCGTATACAACGAACCGCTGGTATCCAGCGACTTCAACCACGACCCGCATTCGTCGATCTTTGCGCTGAACGAAACCAAAGTCATCGGCGGCCGTTTTGTGCGCGTCATGAGCTGGTATGACAACGAATGGGGTTTCTCGAACCGCATGTCGGACACGGCTGTTGCGATGGCGAAACTGAAATAAGCACCAAATACGAAAGGAACAACCAAAATGAAAATGACCGCAAAAGTAAAAGAGATCCTGTCGTATTACGAAAGCGACTCGCCGGGTACCAAGGCGAACATCGCGCGTATGCTGATGCACGGCAAACTGGCCGGTACCGGTAACATGGTGATCCTGCCCGTGGACCAAGGCTTCGAGCATGGCCCCGCCCGCAGCTTCGCTATCAACCCCGCCGCCTACGACCCGCATTACCACTATCAACTGGCGATTGATTCCGGCTGCAACGCCTATGCAGCGCCGCTGGGTTCGCTGGAGGCTGGCGCGGATACCTTCGCAGGCCAGATCCCGCTGATCTTGAAAATGAACTCGTCCAATAGCTTGATTTCGGCGAAAGACCAGTCGATCAACGCGTCCATCGCGGATGCGCTGCGCCTTGGCTGCTCGGGTATCGGCTTCACGATCTATCCCGGTTCCGAATACATGCTGGAACAACAGGAAGAAATCCGCGAACTGTCCGAAGAAGCAAAAGCCTACGGTATTGCAACCGTCATGTGGTCGTACGTGCGCGGCCCCAGCATTTCCAAAGACGGCGAAACCGCGATCGACACCATCGCCTATGGTGCGCATATGGCCGCTCTGCTCGGCGCGCATATCATCAAGGTAAAACTGCCGACCGACCACCTGGAACTGCCCGAAGCCAAGAAAGTATACGAGAGCGAGAAAATCGCCATCGGCACGCAGGCAGAACGCGTGAAGCACATCATGCAGTGCAGCTTCAACGGCCGCCGCATCGTTGTCTTCTCCGGCGGCGCGACCAAAGATGAAAACAGCGTATACGACGACGCCCGCGCGATTTTCGAAGGCGGCGGTAACGGCTCCATCATCGGCCGTAACTGCTTCCAGCGTCCGCGCGAAGAATCGCTCAAGATGCTCGATAAAATCATGGACATCTACATGGGCAAATAATCGCCCGTGAAAGTTGCCAAACAAAAAGCCCCGCAAAAACCTGCGGGGCTTTTTTGTTACGCCGTTTGGGGCTTAACCCTTGGAGATATCCTTGCGCACGTCTTTGACCCAATCAAACAGCTGGTCTTCGTCAAGAGCGCCGCGTTTGTAGCCGACCACTTTCCCCTTATGCACCATGAACATGGTGGGCAGGGTGCTGACGCGGAACTCGATTGCGACGTCACGTGCCTGATCGATATCGACCTTGTACATTTCAAGCGCCGCTTCTTTGTTTTCCTTGCGCAGTTTTTCCAAATGCGGCTGCAGGGCGCGGCAATAACCGCACCATTTGGCATCGAACTGCACCAGCACCAGCGTTTTGGAGCCAAGGACCGCCTTCTCCATTTCTTCCATACTATTGATGTACGGCACGCTGCCGCCTTCGGCCGCGGCGGCAGATCGCGGGACAGGCAAAGCCGCAACCAGCGCCACCATCAAAAAGGCCGAAGCCATGAGCGGTAGAATTTTTTGAAGTTTAATCATGGGTATCTTCTCCGCCCGCGTAAATGAGTATTCTTTAATGATGACAGGCTGCGGGCGATACCGTCAAACAAAAAGGAGATCTTTTGTTTTTCCCTTGAAAAAACAAAGCTCCCCGCGCGGGGGAGCTTTGCTGGATATCGCATGATTGGGCGGCGATTAGAGCGCGCCGTCAACCCATTTGACCAGATCCGATTTCGCCATCGAACCCACCGTCTGCGCGACGACCTGACCGTCTTTGAAAATCAGCAGCGTGGGGATAGAACGCACGCCGTATTTCGTGGGCGCGTTCGGGTTGTCGTCAATGTTGACCTTGACGACTTTCAACTGTTCGCCTTTTTCAGCGGCCAGCGCATCCACGCTGGGGCCGAGGGCGCGACAAGGACCGCACCATTCCGCCCAGAAATCGACCAGTACGGGAACGCTGGATTTCAGAACTTCCTGTTCGAATTGTGCATCGGTAACTTGCTGTGCGCCCATGGCGATGTGTCCTTTCGTTTAGCGGGTTTGTTATTTTTGTTGTGATTGGGCGCGGGATTCGCGCCATGTCCTGTCTGTTAATATCGGGCGCGGCGGCTGTTTGTAAAGCCCCCGCGTTTTCTTATGCCACATCAAGGGGTTTTGGCGTATTTATCCGGCCGCTTGGGCACCAGCACCGCAGGTTTTTCGGCTAAAAACATCCCGGCCCATTTTTCGGCCTCGATCCCCTTTTGCACGCCGTGCACAGTGCCGATTTTATCCAGCCACTGCACCTCGCCAATCAGGGCGCGGGGTTGTTTGTGGCTGTCGTAATCGAAGTCGACTGTACCCTGCCAAGCCAATTCTGTGCGTGCGGCATCGTTGAATACGCGCAGCACATCGCCTTTTTCAAGCGCATGCAGCCCATCATAGCCGGTCTTGCCATCTTCATAGAACGACCAATGAGATCCTTCGGATCCCTGCTCCGAGAATATTTCCAGCCGGCCTTTCAGCACGCGGGACGTAGATACATCACGGGTCATGGTTTGCCTTTCGGATGAAGATAATGATTTACCCTAACTTATGGGGCATGCGGGTCAAGCAGTTTATCCGGCAGCGGCATCAGGTAGGGGCCATCCGTCCACAAAAGGGCGGTTTTGACCGTTTTGCCTGGATATATTTTTCGTAAAATATCGCGGTATGCGGCCATTTGCTTCAGGTAAACGGCGGGCACCTTCGAATCATCCTTGGGCGGCGGGCGGTTGGTTTTGAAATCGACGGCCAATACCTCGCTCGCGCCCACGCACAGCCGGTCAATCTGGCCCGACAGCACTTTTTGCGGCACGCCCGTCTGCACCCCGCCCGCAAGGCCCACCACGGGCACTTCGGCACGGGAATGCGGCGCAAAAATATCCGCAAAATCCGGATGCGTCAGCACGGCCATCACCTCGGCTGCAAACACGGCCTGTTCATCGGCAGGCATCGAAAGAGATGGGCGCGCCAGCCACGCCTGCAGCGCCGCCAGACGCCGCGCAGGCGGCAATTGCGGTAGCGTTTCCAGCAGCTGGTGCACAATCACCCCGCGGCGGAAACGCCAGCTGCCGTCCGTGCCCAGCGGGCTTTTGGCGGCGGGTTCATCTTCACCGGGTTTTGACGGCGCCAAGGGAACAGGCGGCACAGGTTCCGCCACTGGCGCGTGCTGCGCCCATGCGGGCAGCGGACGGCGGGCAGCATCTTCGGCCACCACCTCAGTCTGTACGGCGGGCTTATCGGCGGGCACTGTTTGCGGGTGCGCAAGGCGGCGGGCCACCTGCGCCGTGCCGTCCACATCCACAAGCGGTGCCTGATCGACCAAAAACGGCACGGGTACCGCCTCTTTCGGCAGGCTATCCGCAACCAGATTATACCAGCAGCCTTCCTTGGGCGCGTGTTTGCCGCGGAAACCCGCGACATACAAACGGTCTTCTGCCCGCGTCAGCGCGACATAGAGCAAACGGCGATATTCTTCCATCTGTTTTTCAGCGGCAGCTTCACGTGCGCGGTCGTAAATACCGGCATCAAATTCCTGGCGCGGCGACCACAGCGGTACATCCAGCCCTGCCGCACGGCCATCGACGTCTTCTTCGGGCCACAGCAGACGCACGCGGCCGCGGTTATGGTCGTGCAAAATTTTGACGGTATCGGGCAAAAAGACAATCGGCGCCTGAAGCCCCTTGGATGCGTGCACCGTCATGATCCGCACCTGATCTGCCTTATGCGATTCCTGCTCGCGTTTGATCTGCGCTTCACCGCGCAGGAACCAATCGCAGAACGCCTGCAGTGCGGGCGTATGGGATTGTTCGAAATGCAGGCAGGCACTCAGGAATTCATCCATCGCGTCCTGAATATCAAATCCAAGGCGCCCGTAAAACGCACGGCGGCCCGATACGGTATCGGCGGGGCATGGCGTGTTCACAATTTCGGCAAAGAATTCGTAGGGCGTTGCATAGCCGCTGCGTTCAATTCGTTTTTGCAGCCACAGCGCGATATCGGGCCGCATATCACGCAAACGCTGCCAAAGCCCGTGCGGACGGCCATAACAAATATCAAACAATTCATCTTCGGACAGACCGATCAAGGGTGATTTCAACACGGTTGCCAGCGTCAAATCATCCCGCGGTTGCAGCGCAAAGCCCGCGACCGCCAGCAAGTCCATGACGCTGATTTCTTCGGTCAGGGTAATGCGGTCGATACCGGCCACGGGTACGCCCGCTTCTTTCAGGGCGCGCATCAGCAAATCGACCAGTGATCCGCGTGATTGCACCAGCACCATCACATCGCCCGCACGAATAGGGCGACCCTTGGATTCCAATATCTCTTTGCTGTCAATCCAACCTTTGACTGTTTGCGCGATTTTACGGGCAAGGCGGCTGGCCGCGTTATCACCCGCTTCGACATCGACGGGCATACGCCACGGCTCGCCCGTATCGCGGCCTTGTGTTTGCACCAGCGGCCAAACTTCGACCACGCCCGCGTGTCCTTCGCGGAAGGCGCGGTGCAATACCTCGCGCGACACATCGGCGACAACGCCCCGGCGGGCCGAGATGGGCGCAAAAACACCATCGACAACCTCTAAAACCGTGCGCGTGGAGCGGAAAGAGTATTCAAGAAAAATCTCCCACCCGTCCTGCACGGTGGTGACTTTACGCCCGAAATAATCCTGCATTTGCGCAAAGGCGGCGGGGTCCGCACCCTGAAAGCTGAAAATAGACTGCTTTTCATCGCCCACCACAAACAGTGTGCGCACGGTATCATCGCGGCTACCCATGCCGGCAAAAAACTCACCGGCCAGCGCACGCACCACACGCCACTGCGCAGGGCTGGTATCCTGCGCTTCGTCGACCAGAATGTGGTCGATACCTTCGTCTAGTTTAAACAGCACCCAGCCGACCATGCCGGGCGCATCCAAAAGCGCCGATGTGCGGATGATCAGATCATCAAAATCCAGTTTATCCGTCGCCGCCTTGTGCGCGCTATAACGGCCGACCATTTCAGCCGACACCGTCAGCAGCGCCGCATTCAAACGGGCAAGACGCACGGCCTTCAGCTGTTCATCCAGCCGCGACAGGCGCTCGGCCTCCATTGTCATGATTTCCATGGCATCGGGGCAGGCTTCTAACACGGGTTTGGTGACCAGCCGTGCATATACTTCGCCGCTCTGGTTAAAAAACGCGCGGCGGTAAATCCCCAGCAGTGCGCCGCGTTTGGCGGGTTGTTCCAGCCACATTTGCAGGCTGGCGGCACGTTCCTTGTCGGTCTTGCCGCCGTCCAGCATGGCGCGCAGCACGCGGCGCAGGCGGGCTTCGTCTTCGGGTACCAAATGACCCGCTTCGCGCAAGATATCTTCTTCGCGCGTTTGCGGCGTAACGCCCAGATGACGACACACGGCGGCAATGGTGCCGTCTGCACCGCCTTTTATATCGCCGTGTTTTTTTAAGATCGCCTCCAGCAGGCTGCGTTTCGACATGATCTGCGCCATCAGCCCCGACATGTCTTCCTGGTTCAAATAAAGCGCGAGCGTTGCGAAAGCATCGGCAACAGGCAGTTCGGGGTTCGCACGCGCGGCGGCAATCATACCGCGCTGACATTCCAGCAGGTATTCAATCGCACTTTGTTCGTCCATTAATTCAAAATGCGGCGCAAGCCCTGCTTCGATGGGGAAGCGTTTCAAAACCGATTGGCAGAACGAGTGGATGGTCATGATTTTAAGACCGCCCGGCGTGTCCAGCACGCGCGCAAACAGGCGGCGGGCTTCGCGCAGGGTGTCGGCATCCGGCACCGCGCCGATCAGTGACGCCAGATCAGCCGCAAGTTTTTCTTCTTCCATCACCGCCCAGCGGGCCAGACGTTTGTAAATACGGTTCGACATTTCCGCCGCAGCGGTTTTGGTAAACGTCAGACACAAAACACGTTCGGGGCGCGTCGCGCTGCGGGCATCCTGCCCCGCACGCGGCAGCATCAAACGCAGCACGCGGTCGATCAAAACCTTGGTCTTGCCCGTGCCCGCCGACGCACCCACCCATACGCTTTTCAGCGGGTTGGCGGCGGCGGCCTGATCGGTGCCCGCATCCTTGGGCGGCAGGCCTTGCGCAGCGATATGCGTTTGTGTGGGGGTTGTCATGCCGCATCCTCCGCATCGTCACCGCCGATTGACCATTCACGCACACGCGCCAGATGTTCGTAGTCGGAGAATTTCGGTTTTGCCTCCGCACGCGGCTGGCTGAGGTACGGGGTTGCCGGATCGTCGAATTTTTCAACCAGCGCCAGCAGACCCGCCTGCGCGGCATCGGTCATATCGGCCACACTGATATCACGGCTGGACAGCGTGATACGCTCCACCGGTTTTTGCCCGCTGCCTGTGACGCGCCAATATACCAATTCAGACGTTTCGCCCATCGGCATGTCCTTGAACGCACCATGCCGCAGCATCAGTGATTCAAGCGGCAGCTGCGGCGAGAGGCCTTGGCGCACATCTGTCTTGCTGGGTGTGCCGCCGGATTTGTAATCGATAATCGCATAGCTGCCGTCCGCCAGACGGTCGATACGGTCGGCCGTGCCGCTGAGCGTGAATTCGCCGCCTGGCGTAGCAAACACATACTGCCCCTTGGCTTCGGTCGCATACGGTTTGGCATCCTGGCGCCAGTCGGCTTCCTGCAGCACGAATTGATGCGCGATTTTTTCAAACCGCGGCCACCAGAACGCTTCGACATCTTGCGGTACGCGCTGCTCAATGAGCGCGGCGCGGCCAAATTCGATAAGCTTCTGTTCGGCATTCGCGGGCAATTTATCGGGGTACGCCTTAATGAAATGCTCCAGCGCCGCGTGAATAAACGTGCCACGCTCCGCCCCGCCCGGATCGGCGTCGATGGGGTCAAACGCGCGCAGGTTCAGGACATACTGCGCATAAATCTGATACGGATCGCGCATCCAGCTTTCGATACGCGTGACGGATAACTGGCGCGGCCGCGCATACACGGGCGGCACAGGCGATGGGCGTGGCGCGGGTTTTACTTCCGCTGGCATATCCATATCCTGACGCCATTGTTTATACCGCTGACCTGCGGCGGTGGGCATCGCCATGCCGACGGCTTCCAGCACGGCGTCGATACGCAAAAGCCAGCGTGCCGGTACAGTCGGCGTGCCATCGACTTTTTGCGCGCGGGTTAAAACTACTTCGGGCGCACTGGCCGCCTGTACAAAATCGTGCGACGCAAGACTGAGCGCCTTTTCAGGCGATGGCAGGCCGAAATCGCGGCGCATGGGGCGTGACATCCACGGGTCATGCGCCGGCAAGGACGGCCACGTGCCTTCGTTCATGCCGCCTAAAATCACCATATCGGCGCAGTAAAGACGGGCCTCGACTTGGCCCATGATGCTCAGGCGCGGATGCACGCCATAGCGCGGACGCACCGTGACCGATTTCATGAGCATACGCAAAAGCGGCACATAATGCGAAGGGCTGAGCGCGGGCACATCCCCCGCCGCTGCCAGTAATTGGCCGAGCAGCTGGCTCGCCCCCTCGCCTGCCTCACCCAGCCACAGGCGCGAAGCCCCCGATGTTTCCATCGTAGCGGCCAGATCTTCGGCCATTTTAACGTGGGCTTCCAGCATATCGCGGAAGCTATTATCGCTGCCCGCCATCATGCCCACAAACGGGGCGGCGATAGCCTCGATTTTGTCTATCCACGCCAGCAGATTTTGTTTTGCCTCGGCCTGTTTATCGCCATGGATGGCTTCGATGGCGTGCCGCAGACCGCTGAAGCCGCCGCTGGGGCGCGGGCCGCGCAGGGCAAGCTGGTCGAGCAGGTACGTCATGCGGCGCATATCATCCGCGGGCATGGCCGCCGCCATGACGGGGTGCTTGAGCAGCGACAGCAGCGTGACAGGCGCCAACCCCTGCACCGCCATCTCCGCGCAGAGCATCAACCACGCGCCCACGGGCAATTCGGTCAGCGGCTGGCCGCCGGAATCGTCGATATCAATGCCCCAGCGGCGCATGGACAACGTCACGCGGCGGGCAAGGCGGCGGTCCGGCGTAATCAGCGCGGCGGTTTTGCCGGGCGTCTCCAGCGCTTCGCGCAGGATCAGCGCAATCACGTCGGCTTCTTCTTGCGGGGTATCGCAGTCAATACGCGTCAGGCCATCCAGCGCGGTCGCCGGAATGTCGTGCGGCGTTAATTGACGCCAGCGTTCGGTGGTATCTGCGGGGCGCATGGCTTCGGTCAATAAGCGCACGCGGCCATGATTGACGAATGATTTATGTTGTAGCGGCCAGTCCATCACCTCGGTACGCGCCGCCCCCGTGGCGGCCAGCAGTTTTTTCATGTTGAACTGCGGATGATCTTCGCCCAATTGCGCCCAGCTGTCTTCGTCCATGCGGGTATCAAGGCCGGGTAGCACCAATTCCCCCTTGGGCAACCGCGCCACGAGGGAGAGCAGCGCACGCGCGGCAGGCACCGTACCCGTCGAACCCGCGGCAATCACAGGGTGCAGCGGCGGCGATTGACGCCATAGTTTTTCCTGCGCCGCCAGCAGCAGATTGCGCCGCGCCGCCGTATCCATGACACCGCGCGACGTCAGAATATTGGGCCACACTTCGGTCAGAATTTTTAAAAATTCCAGCGTCTGCTGCCAGTGCCCTGCAAACAACGCAGGCACCAGTTTTTGCAGGCCGTCAAATGACAGGTTTTCTGTTTGCACTTCGTCCAGAAAACCGCCCAGTTCCTGCGCCAGCGCCACGGCCTGATCAAAACTTTGTGCCTTGCCTGCGCTTAAAATCGCGCGCGCCAGCAGAATTTGGCGTTCCATCTTGGATATCGCATCCGGAATATCGCCGAGCGCCTGTTCGTCGCTGGCGGACAGACCAGACAGAAGAAGGCTAACCTCTTCCGCATCCACATCGCCCACCGGCATCAAACGGGGCAGTACAATCGCCTGTCCGCCTGACAAGCGCAAAAACGCATCGCGCAGGGTACGGCAGGCACGGCGGCTGGGTAGCAGCACCAGATAATCGCCCAGCGCCAGCGGGTCATGCGCGGCACGCTCCAGCAAACCACGCGCAAGGCTGTCGGCGAAGCTGTAGCCCGCCGGAATATTCAGCACACGCGGTTTATCTGACAGCACGGCCATAAAATATACCCGCCCGCGCGATTACGGCGCGCGTTTTTTGTTATGATGAAGGGCAAAGTGCTGGTTGGTTTTTTCCAGCGCTTCGGGCGTGCCGACGTGGTGCCATTCGCCGTCGTGGACATGCCCTCGCAAACGGCCCTTGGCTTCGGCGTCCAAAAACAGATCGCGGAACGAAAAAACCCCCGCCTCGACGCCGTCAAAAATACGTGGATGCACAATACGCGGGCCCGCAAACACATAATTGGCCGCAGGTTTTCCGGCCGCCACGTATTCATCAGACTTGGCAAATTCGGGCACATCGCTGCCTGCGGGCAGGTAATAATCGCCAGGCCCTGCGTAATCCGGCAGGTCTTTGGCGGCGTGCAGCAGCAAAAGCACATCCATTTTTTCGCTATCCCATTTTTCGGCCATCTGGTCGAGGGTCGCTTTTTGTGTGCCATCCGTCCACACCACATCGGCATTCAGCACGAAAAACGGCTCGCCTTTAAAGTGATTGACCATTTTTTGCACGCCGCCGCCGGTATCCAGCAGCACGTCTTCGCGTGAAATGGTGATATTGATATCGGTGCGCGATTTCAGATGATCGATAATCATATCACCCAGATAATGCACATTCACGACCACATCCGTCACCCCCGCCGCGACCAGCGCATCCAGCGTGCGGTCAAGCATCGTACGTTCACCGACGTACAAAAGGGGTTTCGGGCAATTCTCCGTCAGCGGGCGCATGCGGGCGCCAAGGCCAGCGGCCAGAACGAATGCCTTGGTAATGCCAGTTGGGGGGATCGTCATGGATGTCCTTTAGCTTGGCGTTTACAAACCTGCCAGACGCGCTTGAAACGCACCATGACCGGTCAGGATAATGTCCCGCGCATTTTCTGCGCCGCTTACAAAACGTATATCTATTTCTAGCCGATCTGCGGGCAAAAGACCACCCAGTCTGTCCGGCCATTCGACCAGCGCCACACCGCCGCGCCGTGCGTCTTCCCACCCCAATTCCAGAATGTCACGTTCTTCTTCGTCCAGCCGATACAGGTCAAAATGCCACAGGGTAAAATCCGGCAGGTCGTACATCTGTACCAGCGTGAATGTGGGGCTTGGGACTTCTTCGTCTGGGTTTCCGGTAAGCTCGCGGATGACCGCACGGCTGAGCGCGGATTTCCCCGCCCCCAGATCCCCCCGCAGGCAGACCACATCGCCCGCGCGCAGCACTCTACCCAGACGCGCGGCGAAGGGGACAAGTTCCGCTTCGTTTTCAATCCTTTGCGTGACGGGTGGCATTTGCAGAACTCCTATGGTACTTAATGCGCACATTTTAATGGCAGCGGCATGGAAAATATACTCAAAACAGACGTGATCATTATCGGCGCAGGCCCTGCGGGCCTGTTCGCCGTTTTTGAATGCGGCATGCTGGGTATGAAATGCCACGTCATCGACGCCCTTCGCGACATCGGCGGGCAATGCACGGCCCTTTACCCCGAAAAGCCGATTTACGATATTCCCGCACATCCCGATATTCTGGCGGGCGAGCTGATTGACAAGCTGGAGGCGCAGGCCGCCCCCTTCGCTCCCGTCTACCACCTCGGCCAGCAGGCAGAGACGCTGGCATATCTGCCGGACGGCGGCGTGCGCATCACAACATCCAAAGGCACCGTCATTGATGCCGCCGCCGTGATTGTCGCCGCGGGCGCAGGCGCCTTTGGCCCCAACCGTCCCCCGCTGGATGGCATCGAGACCTTTGAAAACACCAGTGTCTTTTACATGGTAAAACGCCGTGCCGATTTTGCAGGAAAAACCGTGGTGATTGCCGGCGGTGGCGATAGCGCGGTCGACTGGGCGATAGCGCTGGCCGATGTTGCCCGTCAAATTTACGTCGTGCATCGGCGCGATAAATTCCGCGCGGCCGATGCCAGCGTGGAAAAACTGAAAGCCCTCGCCAGCCTACCGCAGAACAACATTGAAATGGTCATCCCCTATCAACTGCACGCATTGCACGGTACCGATGGGCAAATATCGGGCGTGGATGTAGCAGATATGGATGGCAACATCCGGTCTATCGCGGCAGATAGTCTGCTCGCCTTTTTCGGGCTGACGCCGCAGCTGGGGGCCCTTGCGGATTGGGGCATGGATATTACCCATTTTCATGTGCCCATTGATCCCGCGACCTGCCAAAGCCCTGCCCCCCGCCTGTTTGCGATTGGCGATGTGGCGACATATCCCCGTAAACTCAAACTGATACTGACCGGATTTGCCGAGGCGGCGCAGGCAGCCCATGCCATCCACCCCCTTGTTTTTCCGGGCCAGGCGCTCCATTTTACTTACTCAACCAGCAAAGGAAAACCCTGAACCATGTTCATCCAGACCGAACAGACGCCGAACCCGGCATCGCTGAAATTCCTGCCCGGCTGCGAAGTCATGATCGCAGGCACCGCCGAATTTACCGATGCAGACAAGGCCGCCGCCGCATCGCCGCTGGCCTCTCGCCTGTTTAAAATCGACGGCGTCGCCGGTGTGTTTCTGGGCACCGATTTTGTGACCATCACCAAATCGGACGCCGCATCGTGGGCACAGCTGAAACCGCTGTTGCTCGGCGTCATCATGGAGCATTTCACCACCGGCCAGCCCGTGATGAACGACGAACATCTGCATCAGGCAGACCATGCCGCGCATTCCACCGCACATGAAGACGACAACGAAGTCGTGCGCCAGATCAAGGAACTGCTGGATACGCGTATACGCCCCGCGGTTGCGGCCGATGGCGGCGATATTGTTTTTTCGTCTTTCGAAGACGGCATTGTTTATCTGCAAATGCGCGGTGCCTGCGCGGGCTGCCCGTCATCGACCGCAACCCTGAAAACAGGCATCGAGAACCTGCTGCGTCATTTCATTCCCGAAGTAACCGAAGTGCGCCCGACAAACTAAGCCTGCGCAAAGGCACAACAAAAAAACGCCCCGTTTGAATACGGGGCGTTTTTTGTTGCATCCGCAAGCGGACAGATTAATCAACAGATACGACTTCGTCGTCCGTATCCGCATCAGTATCGACATCCACATCGACATCCACTTCATCTTGCGCAGATGCGGCAGCCGCTTTCTGGCGTGCAGCGGCCGTCAGGGCTGTGCCGCGGCTGCGGCTGGATGTCTGGTATGCCATGGCGGCATGCTCGGGGCAGTAGGGTGTGCCGGGGCGAATGCCGCGACCGCAAAAGGTAAAATCCGGATCGCGCGGGTCGCCGATGGGCCACTTGCACATGCGTTCGGTCAGATCGATCAAAGCAACCCCGCCACCCAGCGGCACGATTTCTTTTTCGATCGTCTTCAATTCTTCAACTTCTTTGTTCAGCTGTGCGCTGGCCTTGGCATTCGCAGCGGGCGGCGTGACGGCCGCTTTTTTACCGCGCGGCGCAGCGGGTGCGGCAGGCGCAGGGGCGGCGGCGCGTTCTTTTTTCGGCGCGGCGGCAGCGGTCTCTTTTTTCGGCGCCGCAGGTTTCTTGATGGGTGACGGGCGACCGGACAGGCCCATACGGTGCGCCTTGCCGATGACGGCGTTACGCGTCACGCCCTTGCCCAGCGTTTTGGCGATTTCCGCGGCGGATTTGCCTTCTTTCCACATCTTCTTGAGAAGTGCGATGCGTTCGTCTGTCCAGCTCATATAAGAAACCTTTGATTACACAAAATCGGGGCGACCGCCCCGGAAAGAAAGGAATATAGCACCGATTCGCCCAGAAAAAAGCGTCCAAAGTCAGATTTGGGCAGGTATTTTGGCGAAAAAGACGTGATCAGAAGGATTTAACCGCTGCGCGATTTTACAAAATCCGGCAAAGATCAGACCACAGGCACCGGACGGCGGCGCACCTGCAAAACCGGCAGCACGGCGGTGTCGTTTTGCAGCACGGCGGCCTGCGCGATTTCCTGCACGAACGCTTCGGCCGCCAGACGCGCCGCCTCCGCTTCGCGTGCCGGGCGGTTTTTTTCATCTTCAATCGCGGCACGCAGGTTTTTCAGCTGCTGCGCAACGGCACGGTCTTCGGCGGGGGCGCCCCAGCGGTCTTTGGCCGTCCAGTCAGCACCGGCACGCACCAGTTTGATAGCAAGCGCTTCTTCGCCTTTGTTCAGGGCTTCGTTCAGCGGCGAATTGCCTTCGCGGTTTTCGGTGTTCACGGGCGACCCGATATCCAGCAGTTTATCGGCCAGATCGGCATGCCCGCGCCAGATCGCTTCGTGTAGCGGCGTGCGCAGCTCGTAGCCTGTCAGGCTCAAATCCGCCCCCGCACGCGCCAGCATCATGGCTACATCGGCATGGCCGGCGACAACTGCTTGTATCAGGGGCGTGCCCTCACGGTCGCCTGGCTTGCCTGCGTTCAGGTTTGCCTTTGCCTCGATCAAACACGCCACAACAGACGCATGGCCCCGCGCCGCCGCCACATAAAGCGCACTCAGGCCGGCGCTATCGGCGGCATCGACATCAGCCCCAAGGCGCAGATAACGCTGCACGCGCGGCAGGTCGCCCTGCGCGGCGGCGTTGCGCAAATTTTCGCCCAGACGCACGGGGTCGTTGGTCCCGCTGATTTTTTCAAAAAGTTCTTTCAGCATCCGTCATCAATACCAAGGGGGCGGCCGCCCCGTTTAAAACTTATGACAATTTAAAGAATACCATGCCGCCCGTCAAGCGCGGCCGTCAACCACTGGTCAATACCTGTGATTTAAGAATTAAAATCAAGGCCCCAGGCCGCATAGCGGGCGGGGTCATCGGTCCATTTTTCGCGGACTTTGACGAATAGCGACAGGTGCACGCGGCGCTCCAGCATCTCTTCCAGCTCTTCGCGGGCATCCTGGCCGATTTTCTTGATACGCGTCCCGCCCTTGCCCAGCACGATAGCTTTTTGCGTATCGCGCATGACATAGATGGTTTGCGATACCTTCACACTGCCGTTATCAAACTCTTCCCAGCTTTCCGTTTCGACGGTAGAGGCATAGGGCAGTTCATCGCCCAGCTGCAAAAAGATTTTTTCACGCGTAATTTCCGCCGCCAACAAACGCATCGGCATATCCGATATTTGATCTTCGCCGAACATCCACGGCCCTTCGGGCATGCGCGCGGCCAGATCGTCCATCATATGCTTGACGCCATCGCCGGTCAGGGCAGAGATCATATACACATCGCTGAAGATCCCTTCCGCATTCAAAGACGACACAAGTTCCAGCAATTTTTCTTTTTTGACCATATCGATTTTATTGAGGGCGAGGACGATCTTGCGTTCCGATGTTTTCAAACGTTCGATAATCGCGCGCGTATCCGCGTTGACTTTGCCCTTGGATACATCGACCAGCAAAATGGTGACTTCGGCGTCCTGCATCCCCTGCCACGCGGCGGCGACCATGGCTTTTTCAAGCCGTTTTTTGGGCGCAAAAATACCGGGGGTATCTACAAAAACCATTTGCGTATCGGCATGATTGACAATGCCCATGACGCGAACGCGCGTGGTTTGCACTTTGGGGCTGACAATCGATACCTTGGCCCCCACCAGCTGGTTGACCAGCGTCGATTTACCTGCGTTTGGCGCACCGATAATGCCCACAAATCCGCAGCGTTGATTGTTATGGCTCATATCATTCCTCCGATCCGGCGCAGAAGCTCGGCGGCGGCCGCTTTTTCGGCCGCGCGTTTGCTGGCCGCTTCGGCCTGTGCGCGTTCTTGTCCTTGTACAACAACCGCCACGCGGAACAGGGGCGCGTGGTCGGGGCCGGTTTGTCCGGTCACTTCGTAAATAGGCAGGGGCAAACCTTGCGCTTGCGCCCATTCCTGCAATCTTGTTTTGGGGTCTTCGGGCGGGGCGGCATCATGCACGGCGCGCGCCGCGAACAGTTTTTCAACCACGCCCTGCGCGGCGCCATAACCAGCGTCCAGAAATACGGCGGCAATCAATGCCTCCATTGCATCGGCCAGAATGGCGTCTTTGCGGGCGCCACCGGCGTTGCGTTCGGAATCCGACAGCTTCACCGCCTCCGGTATACCGATCTGCTGCGCAATCTCGCTCAGCGCGGATTGTTGTACCAAAGATGTATGACGCTTGGCCAGCGCCCCTTCGGCGTCTTTGGGAAAACGTTCATACAGCAGCGCCGCTACCGCCAGCCCCAGCACGCGGTCGCCCAGAAATTCAAGGCGTTCGTTGTTGCCTGCCGTGCGCAAACTGGAATGCGTCAGTGCCTGCGCCAGCAGCTCGCGCTGCGCAAACACATGCCCCAGTTTGTGTTCCAGATCAGAGACCATGGACACTGCTGAAAATACGGCTGTAGCGCACCGCTTTGGGGCGTTCGACGATTTGGCAGAGCACCGATTTCACGGCTGCCAGCGTGCCATCCTTGGCGCAGGCATCGCCGATATCATCGGTCGAGAAGAACAGGAAGGCGGCGCGGCCCACAAAATTATCTTCGGGTACAAATCCGACCTGCATCTGTTCGCGGCTGTCCATGGATGCATCGCGGTTATCGCCCATGGCGAAGTAATGCCCTTCGGGTACCGTGTATACAGCCGTATCGTCGTAGCTGTCATGATCCGACAACTCATAGATATTATGCTTCACGCCATTCGGCAGGGTTTCGATATATTTCTGATAGATGCGGAATCCGTCTTTGTCGCGCACTTCTTCGGTGCCGATAAATTCGCGGGGCACGACGATGCTGTTGATATACAAGCGCCCTTCGATCATCTGGATCGTATCGCCGGGCAGACCGATGATGCGTTTGATATAATCAATCGTGGGCTGTTTGGGTTGGCGGAAAACCGCGATATCGCCACGTTCGGGGCGGCTATCGCCATAACGGCCTTCGAACGTGGCCAAATTCATGGGAAAGGAATAGCGGCTATAACCGTACGAATATTTTTCAACAAACAGATAATCGCCAATTTTCAGGGCAGGATACATCGACGCCGACGGGATATTGAACGGCTCAAACAAGAAGGTGCGGATCACAATCGCAATGACCGCAGCCAGAGCCATCGCCTTGGCCAATTCAAAAAAATCATCTTTGTTTTCTTCGGCCTTTTTGGCGTCGGCACCCGCGGAATCTCCCGCGCGCTTTTTTTCTTCGGCTTCGTTGATGTCGGTATATATCTTGTTCTGGTCAGACGTCACGGTTTTCATCCTGAATTTTTTATCTGCAAACGGCGATTTACTTCGCCGATATAATCACAAAAGCCAGCGCCATGGGCGGTTCGTCGCTGAGGCTGACATGAATATCCACCGTCATACTCTCTGGCGTGATGCGGGTCAAACGCTCTTTGGCCCCTCCGGTCAGCTGAATCGCGGGTTTCCCCGCAGAATCGTTCACAACGGCGATATCTTTCAAATGGATATGGTCGCGGATACCCAGTCCCAATGCCTTGGCGCAGGCTTCTTTGGCGGCCCAGCGCTTGGCGTAACCGGCGACGGCGATATCGCTGTTGGTGCCCGCTTTACGCTCCACATAACCGCGTTCTTCTTCGGTAAAGCACCGTTCGATGAAACGCTCGCCATGATCCAGCAGCACCGCGCGGATGCGGTCGATACTGACGATATCTGTGCCTGTGCCAATAATCATATCCGTTATTCCCTATACACCGGTCTTGCGCCGGATTTTCACGACGCGGCGCGGCGCAAATAGGCCGCGCGCAGCCTTTCCGCCCGCGCTTCACGGTAACCGGTAATAACGCGGCGCAGGCCGTAGAAACTGACCAGCCACAGCGGCAAAATAAACGGCACCGCACCTATCGCCATCGGCACCAGAAACTCGGTCGGGTTCGCGATAAGCTGTTTCCACGTCAGCGCGCGCGGCACGCTGGCGGCATCGGTGCCGCTCAGTAGGGCCGTATGCCCCATTAACCAATGACCCGTTTCATACGTTCCCATCCAGATCAGCGGAAACGTCCACGGATTACCCGCAATCACGGTGCCAATCACCATCGCCACAACCGACGCGCGCAGCAGCCAGCAGGCCGCAATGCCAATCGCGATATGCAGCCCGATAAACGGCGTGACCGATACCGCAATACCGCAGGCAAAGCCCGATGCGATGTAATAGGCGCTGCCCGGCAAACGCCCCATGCGGTGACGGTAATAGCGCGCCAGACGGCGCCAGCCCATACAGGGCCAAAAAACGTTACGCAGTTTCTGACGAAAGAGCAGCGGCTTGCGACGTTTGAACATATATTCCTACCGGCTGCGCGCCCTGTTAACCGACGTGATTTCGGGCGTCGATCGCAGCGCCGCGATGATATCGCTCAGATGGCGGCTGTCCCGTACGTAAACGTCGATCATCATGTCCCAGAAATCCAGCGACCGGTTCATGATTTTAAGGTTGGTGATATTGCCCTGATTTTTGCCGATCACTGTCGATAGCGTACCCAGCGCGCCCGGTGTGTTTGCAATCGTAATCAGCAAACGGCCGACATGGCTTTCGGGGCTGTCTTCGCCATCTTCCCATGATACGTCCAGCCAGCGCTCCGGCGTATCGGCAAAGCTTTCAAGCGTATCGCAATCAATGGTGTGAATGGTCACGCCCTTGCCGGTCGTGACAATACCCACGATACGGTCGCCCGGCAGCGGGTGGCAGCAGCGTGCGAAATGCAGCGCCATACCGGGGATAAGCCCCTTGATGGGCATCGACGCCGCTTTACCCTTTTGGTGGGTTTTTTTCTCAAGCGACGGCACGACAAAGTTTTGCAGCGACGGCGGCGCTTCTTTCGGGCGCTGTTCGGGGTGCAGCGCATAGAAAACCTCGCGGCTGGCAATATGGCCGGAGCCGATACCCGTCAGCAGATCTTCGATGTTTTCGGTTTTAAACTGGCGGTAAACGTCGTGATTGAATTGACGTTCGTTGAAATCGAAGCCTTCCTGCTTGAGGACTTTTTGCAGCATGGCCTTGCCAAGGCTCATGTATTGTTCGCGCTGCTGCAGGCGTATAAAGCGGCGGATACGCGATTTGGCTTTGCCGGTAACAACAAACCGCTCCCAGTTGGGGCTGGGCGTCTGGCTTTTGGATGTCGTGATTTCGATCTGGTCGCCGTTGCCCAGTTTGGTGTTCAGCGGCACGATACGCCCGTTCACCTTCGCCCCCACCGTCTTGTCGCCAAGATCGGAGTGCAGGGCATAGGCAAAATCCACCGGCGTTGCGCCGCGCGGCAGGTTGATCAGATCGCCGTTTGGCGTGAAGCAGAAAACCTGATCCTGATACAGTTCAAGCTTGGTGTTCTCAAGGAATTCTTCGGGGCGCTGCGCATGCTCCACGATATCCATCAACTCGCGCAGCCAGCGGTACTGGCGGCCTTCGGTATTTTTGGCTTCGGTTGTTTGTTTGTATGACCAGTGCGCTGCAACCCCCAACTCCGCTTCTTCGTGCATTTCCGGCGTGCGGATTTGTACTTCGATGCGGTGGTTTTCAGGGCCGATGACGGTGGTGTGGAGTGACCGGTATCCGTTCGGTTTGGGCAGCGAGATATAATCTTTAAAACGCCCCGGCACGGTCGGGTACAGCCCGTGAATAACGCCCAGCGCGTGATAGCATTCGGCGACACTGGGCACCATGATGCGGAAGGCCATGATATCCGACAGCTGCTCGAACGAGATGTTCTTGCGCTGCATTTTCTTCCAGATCGAATATTTGGTTTTCTCGCGTCCGTAGACGTGGGCTTCCAATCCGCCTTCGCTAAGTTTTTTTACCAGCTCTTCAATAATGCGGGCAACGACAACATCACCCCCTTCGTCGCGCAGGTAATTCAGGCGCGCCAGAATACTTTCGCGGGCTTCGGGGTTCAGCGCTTCGAACGAAATATCTTCCAGCTCTTCTTTGATTTTATGTACGCCGATACGCTCCGCCAGCGGTGCATAAATTTCGAGGGTTTCAAGACCGATGCGGCGGCGTTTCTCCGGTTTTGGAATATGATGCAGCGTACGCATGTTGTGCAAACGGTCGGCCAGCTTCACCAGCAGCACGCGAATGTCTTCGGACATGGCAAGCACAAGCTTGCGGAAGTTTTCCGCCTGTTTTTCCTGCGCGCTTTGAAATTCGATCTTGCTCAGCTTGGTCACACCGTCGACAAGGCGGGCGATTTCTTTGCCAAATAGTTTTTCAATTTCTTCCAGCGTCGCGCCGGTGTCTTCGACCGTGTCGTGCAGCAGGGCGGTGCAAATCGACGCCGTGTCCAGTTTCATGTCGGTCAGAATGCCGGCGACTTCCAGCGGGTGCGAAAAATAGGGGTCACCAGATGCGCGGGTCTGCGAGCCATGCGCCTTCATCGCGTAGACATAGGCGCGGTTGACCAGATCCTCGTTCATATCCGGATCGTAAGCCTTGATGATTTCAACCAGTTCGTATTGCCGCAGCATCCGCCACCCTGAAGTCTTGTGTGAAGTTTTTTATAGGCCGCCCTGCTCGGCTTTTTTACTTTGCCAGTCCGGTATTTGCCAAACCGGCACAGGGGTATCACTCCGGCGGCATAGAAAAAGCCGCCCAGACATTTAAGTATAGGCGGCTTTTTTCGATTTTGTAAGGGATTTGGGTATTTTCATACCCTCCCCAGCCTTGTCAGGCCATTATCAGAATTTTTCATCTTCGAAGCTGTCATCGCCGCCGAAATCTTCACCGGCCGCGGGGGCCAGATCATCCGCATCGGCTTCTTCGTCGGCATCCGCTTCATCGGCTTCTTCGCCGCTATCTTCGCCCATGCCCGCGCCTTCCAGCTCGCCCTCGGCGGCCTGGCCGGCAACTTGCGCCCATTCGCTTTCGCCTTCCATGACGTCGATAATGTCTTCGCCTTCGTCTTCAACTTCGATGACTTTTTGGTGGTTTTTCACCAAAGAGTCGCGCAGACCATCCAAAGACAGGTCCGTATCGGCGATTTCGCGCAGGGAAACAACGGGATTTTTGTCGTTGTCGCGATCAACGCCAAGCGCAGAACCGGAGCCGATTTCGCGAGCACGCTGCGATGCGAGCAGCACCAGTTCAAAACGGTTGGGCACTTTCAGGACGCAGTCTTCGACCGTTACACGAGCCATTCTGGGATCACCTTTACTAACTATACAGTGTTGTCCGGCCAGACAAACGCCGCCGGAGGAATTTCGCACGGCCAGATTCGTGTTTAATCCGAGTCTGGCGAAACAGGCATTTTTTATAAAACCCGCGGCCCCTCTTTGCAACAAAAAACCTTTGCCAAGGCCTTGTTTTTACTTCGGCACGCCTTAAATTCTCTTTGCATATGGACGGCTGGGTATTTTTGATAAAACTACTTGACAGAGTCAAGCTATCTAATCTAAACAGTGCCCCTGACCTGATAATGGTATGCGTGGTATTTTTTCCACAGCCATTTACGAAACACGGGACAGCACGAAGAACATCCATAACAAAAACACCCCCGACAATCAAGCACGGGAGGATTGTTTCTTAGAAGCTGAGGTAATGTCTTGAAAAGCAATAAAAATTCGGAATTTTCCGGTGCAAGCTTTTTCTATCCCGGAGAAAAACTAGCGGTATTCATTGACGGCGCGAATCTTTACGCTGCCGCCAAAAGCCTTGAATTTGACATAGACTACAAGCGCCTGCTGAGCTGGATTTCCGGCCAGAGCCGCCTTGTACGCGCGTTCTATTACACCGCCCTGATGGAAGACCAGGAATATTCGCCCATCCGCCCGCTGATCGACTGGCTGGATTACAACGGCTATACCATGGTCACCAAACCGGCCAAGGAATTCACCGACCAGACAGGCCGCCGCAAAATCAAAGGCAATATGGATATCGAGCTGGCCATCGACATGATGGAGCTGGCCGAGCACGTTGACCATATCGTCCTTTTCTCCGGCGATGGCGACTTCCGCCGCCTGCTGGAATCTGTGCAGCGTAAAGGCACCCGCATCACGGTGGTGTCGACCATTCGTACCCAGCCGCCGATGGTGGCCGACGAATTGCGCCGCCAAGCAGACCATTTCATTGATCTGGTCGAACTGATGGAATTCATCACCCGTCAGGGCGGCAGCCAGTCTAACGGTACACAGGCACAAAGCACCACGACCTCTGCAATCGCAGGGGAGCCGGCGTCTGCCGCGCCGCGTATCCGCGCCTAAAGACTAAATACAGGCCACAAGATAAAACAGCCGCCCCCGGAAGATCCTGCAATCGCCCGATATGATTGCTTGATCCCGCAGGGGGCGGCTGTTACACATCTGGCCATGAAAAACACATGCCCCGCCCCCGATAAAGACTGTTCGCTTTGCCCGCGTCTGGCCGGTTTCCGCCGCCAGAATCGCGCGGCGTTTCCGCTGATGTTCAATGCGCCTGTGCCGTCGTTTGGCCACGACAATCCGCGTTTGCTGATCGTCGGTCTGGCACCCGGTTTGCGCGGGGCGAACTTTACGGGCCGCCCCTTCACCAACGATTACGCAGGGGATTTACTGTATCCGTCTTTGGTCAAATTCGGCTTTGCGCACGGCACATACGATAAACGCATCAGCGATGGCCTTGAAATGATCGATGCGCGCATCACCAACGCCGTGCGCTGCGTACCGCCCGAAAACAAACCGACACCCGCCGAAATCGCAGAATGCCGGGCGTTTCTGGAGGGGGAATTGCAACGTTTCACCCGCCTGCGCGTGATCATCGCGCTCGGTACCGTTGCACACCAGAGCGTTTTAAAGGCGCTTGGATTTACGGCCGCCGCGTGCAAATTCGGGCACGACAAACATTACACGCTGACACCCAAGAAGAACCTGAAAAGTGACGTGATGCTGATCGACAGCTATCATTGCTCCCGCTATAACGTCAACACAGGACGCCTGACGACAGCCATGTTCGAAGACGTGATGCAGCGCGCCCGCGCAGCCTGCGACGCATAAAAATAAACAAACAAATCACAAAAAAAGCCGGTGCAAATGTGACCGGCCTTTTTGTTGATTGCGTGAACGCGCCCTTAGCGGCGGGCCGCCTCTTGCAGTTCCTGCAATACCTGATTGATCGGGCCTTGCAGCTGCTCGACATCCTGCAACACACGCTCTACCAGTTTGATCGCATCTTCCAGCGGTACGTTCTGGTCGAGGTTGATATATTCCTGCTCTTTGGGCATGGACGAATACAGCTTGGAAATATGGCCGGCCAGTTTGATATCCAGCAGCGACAGTTTACCCACGTTGGCTTCAAAGACTGTTTTGCTATAGCTGGGATGTTTTTGCACAATGTCGCCGACCTGTTGATATTTCGGCGTCTGCGCAGGGTCGTTCAGGCTGGCAAGCAAGTCACCGTAGATAACCAGAAACGCTTCGATCTTGTTTTTGTTTTCGGTCAGCTCGCCTTCCAGGGTTGTCAGCATGACCTGACGTTCGCGCGATTGCAGCAGCGCCTCTTTACGTTCGACCTGCATATTTTCGCTCGATTGGCTTTGCACGAAACGGCCCATGAAACGCACCATGAGCAGCGCATTCAAAACAAACCCGAGGAACATGCCGCCAAAAATCACCAGCGGCGCCAAAACTTCGGATTGCAACCATTTCGGCAGCTTCACTTCCTGACGGTCGATCAGCGCCCATGCGCCTTTTTTCAGGGCACGCGCCTGTTCCTGCGCCTTTTCGTAGTTGGTTGCGAAAACGGTATTATACGTCTGGCGGCGGTCGACAATCGCATAGCCATTGCCCAGCAGTTCCAGCGCCAGATCCTGACCGTTTTGCACCGTACAGCGGCCAATCAGGTCGGGGATTTGTCCGCCTTCCAGTTTGCAGTTCACCTGACCTTCTTGAATAAGCGTATCCATCAGCTCCATCGCGCGCAGCTCCAGCGGGGTGTCGCTGGCCTTGGCGGGCAAGATGCCCCACAGGCGGATCGAAAACCCTTCGGCACGCAGCGTGATGGAGTCAACCGCACGCATCGGGCGCTGAATACGCTCGGGCAGGCCGCGGGCGGCGGGGGCGGCCGCTTCGCCCGTTTGTTGTTGTGCGGGGGCTGCCGTGTTTTGCGCACGTGCCTGCGCCTGCACCGGTACGGGCAGCAGCGACACCACGGCAATCACGGAAACGGCAGCAATCGCAGCCACGGAAAGAAAACGCATGGAAATATTCCCCCTGTCAGGAGCTTGAGAACGCGGACGCGTTCGGATGAACCATACCTATTCTAGCGCAGAAATAGTTAATATTTCAAACGCTTGCAGGCGCCCCTCTATGGTAAACAGATCAACGCGCGACCGTCTTCGGGATCGGCAGGAATGGATAGAGCCAGCCTGCCAGTTGCTGCGGGTTGCGCGTCTGGATCAAAACACGGCCGGGGCCACGGAAACGGCAGGCAAAACCCTCGCCCGACGTCACGGAGGATACCCAGCCTTTGGCGCCTTTGGTGATTTCGTATTTCATATGCGCATCCCATGCAACCAGATGGCCGTTATCGACCAGCACCGTTTCCCCCTCGGGGATATCAATCTGGTGGATCGAGCCGTAGGTGGACAAAAAGACCGTGCCCTCGCCGAAGACTTTCACAACAAAAAAGCCCTCGCCGCTCAGGAACCCTTTGGCGATGCCCTGCATTTTGGTCGACACCTCCACATCCGGCGTCGCGGCCAGATAGCCGTCTTTTTGCACCAGCAATTCGCGTCCGCCGCCCACCTCTACCGTGGCAATACCGCCTGGCGTTGCCGCTGCCAGCAATGCCCAGCCGCTGCCATGCACGGCTTCGATCTGCTGCATAAAGAAACTTTCGCCGGAGAATTTACGCGCAATGCCGCGCAGAAAACCGCCGTCCATTTTGCCGGTCAGCTCCAACCCTTCGGACATGGCGACCATCGCACCGCTTTCGGCTTTGACCTTTTCGCCCTCTTGTAATTCAAAGCGAATAAGCGGGAAGGCAACGTCGTTCGTAATCTGGTATTTCATGGCGTCAAAATCTCCGGTGGAATGCGATTAAAATCAATAAGGTGTCTTGTCGGTTTTTTTCATCCAGTTTTCAAAAACAATCTTTGCCTCGTCGCGCAAAAACATTTTGATAGGCAGGCTGCGCTTGTCTTCGGTCACGGTAAATTCGCGGTAGATGAAATCATCATCAAAACCGATGCGGCCCGCATCTTCGCGCGTGTTGCCGAAATAAATGCGGTCGACGCGTGCCCAGTACAGCGCCGCAAGGCACATCGGGCACGGCTCGCAGCTGGTATATATCTCGCAGCCCGTCAGGTTAAAATCGCCGATTTCCTGACACGCCTTGCGAATGGCGACCATTTCCGCATGCGCGGTCGGGTCGTTGCTGGACGTGACTTGATTCCACCCCTCGGCAATCACCTTGCCGCCCTTGACGATCACGGCACCAAAGGGGCCGCCGCAATTTTCATCCATCTTGATCTGGCTCAGATCAATCGCGCGGCGCATAAAACTTTCGCGGTCGGCCACCGCCTGCGGGTCGCGGGCATCGGGCGCCAGCGGGCGGGCGGCAGGCACGGTTTCGGATTCGATTTTTGCGGCAATGCCGGGCAGCAGATACCCCTGAATGCTCTGCAGCAGCTTGTCCGGCATCACGGGTTTTTTCATGACCGTGACGTGGTCAACACCGATGCGCTCTTTCACCGCGGCATGGTCTTCTTCGTCCGACAGGGCAATCACAGGCAGGCGGCTGTGGCTCATTTTCAATTTATGCAGCAGGCCGATATTGTCGATATTGTCATTTTCAACATCCAGCACCAGCAGCTGCAGCGGCTTGGCCAAAAACGACGTCGCCTCGTCGCCCGCTTTGGCTTCGTAGGTTTCGTAGCCTTTGTTATTGAGAATACCAACAATCAGCTTGCGCGTGATGTCGTTGTTTTCAACCACCAGAATATGGCCTTGTTCGGAAACGGGCATAATTGCTTTCTTTTACTTTTTGATTGTTATTCGGCGTGTTCGTGTTCGGCGTCTTCTTTTTTGGATGACTTGCCGGATTTTGCCGGTGGATAGCTAAACGTCAGCTTGCCGTCTTTTTCGTCAATCTCGACGGCGCCGCCCTTGACCAGCTTGCCGAACAGCAGTTCTTCGGCCAGCGGTTTTTTGACGTATTCCTGAATAACACGGCCGAGCGGGCGTGCCCCCATCGCCGGATCATACCCTTTTTTGCCCAGCCATTGCCGCGCGGCATCGCTGAGGGTGATGGTCACGCCGCGGTCGCCCAGCTGCGCTTCCAGCTGCATGATGAATTTTTCGACCACGCGGCCAATTGTTTCAGGCGATAGCGGAGTAAAGGGGATAATCGCATCCAGACGGTTTCTGAATTCAGGCGTAAAGGCGCGGTTGATCGCTTCTTCGTCATCGCCAATACGCACTTCACGGTTAAAGCCGATGCCGTGCTTGGCCATATCGGCCGCACCCGCGTTCGTCGTCAGGATCAAAATCACGTTCCTGAAATCAATCGTTTTGCCGTTGTTATCGGTCAGCTTGCCGTAGTCCATGACCTGCAGCAGAATGTTGTAAATATCCGGATGCGCTTTTTCGATTTCATCCAGCAACAAAACCGCATGCGGGTGCTGGTCGACCTTGTCGGTCAACATGCCGCCCTGATCGAACCCGACATAGCCCGGCGGGGCGCCAATCAAACGCGCAACGCTATGACGCTCCATATATTCGGACATATCAAAACGCAGCAGTTCCAGCCCCAGCGTTTTCGCCAGCTGCTTGGCGACTTCCGTTTTACCAACCCCCGTGGGACCGGAGAAAAGATAGCAGCCAATCGGTTTTTCAGGATCGCGCAGACCCGCACGGCTCAGCTTGATCGCGGCAGACAGCGCCTCGATCGCGGGCGTCTGGCCGAAGACCAGCGTTTTCAAATCACGCTCCAGGTTTGCCAGCACTTCGCGGTCGTCTTTGGTGACGGTTTTGGGTGGGATGCGCGCAATTTTGGATACTGTCGCTTCGATATCTTTGAGCGTAATGATTTTCTTGCGTTTGTCTTCAGGCAGCAGCATCTGCGCCGCACCCGCCTCGTCGATCACGTCGATCGCTTTATCGGGCAGTTTGCGGTCGCCGATATAACGCGCCGACAATTCGACTGCGCCGCGAATGGCATCTTCAGCATAAGTAATCTTGTGATGCTCTTCGTAATAAGGCTTGAGGCCTTTGAGGATTTTTACCGCATCTTCGATCGATGGTTCCTGCACGTCGATTTTCTGGAAGCGGCGCACCAGCGCACGGTCTTTTTCGAAATGGTTGCGGTATTCTTTGTAGGTCGTGGAGCCGATGCAGCGCAGCGTACCGTTCGACAACGACGGCTTTAGCAGGTTCGATGCATCCATCGCCCCGCCCGACGTCGCACCCGCACCAATCACGGTGTGGATTTCGTCAATGAACAGCACCGCACCATCGATGGATTGCAGCTCGGTCAACACAGCCTTGATACGCTCTTCGAAATCGCCGCGATAACGTGTACCGGCCAAAAGAGATCCCATATCCAGCGCGTAAATAACCGCGCCCTTCAGCACGTCCGGCACGTCGCCTTCGATAATGCGGCGGGCGAGGCCTTCGGCAATCGCGGTTTTACCCACGCCCGGGTCGCCGACGTACAGCGGGTTGTTCTTGCTGCGGCGGCAGAGAACTTGAATGGTGCGTTCGACTTCGCTTTCGCGGCCGATCAGCGGGTCGATCTTGCCTTTGCCCGCCTTGTCGTTCAGGTTGACGCAGTACGCATCCAGCGCGTCTTTTCCTTTTTTAACAGGGCCTTCTTCGCCGCCCTCTTCGTCGGTGCCGTGCACCGCACGCTCTTCGTTATGGCCGGGCACTTTGGCGATACCGTGCGAAATATAATTCACCGCATCGAAACGCGTCATTTCCTGTTCTTGCAGGAAAAATACCGCGTTGCTTTCACGCTCCGAAAACAGGGCCACCAGCACGTTCGCGCCGGTGACTTCTTCGCGGCCGGACGACTGCACGTGAATGGCCGCACGCTGGAGTACACGCTGGAAGCTGGATGTCGGCTTCGGTTCTTCCGATGCCGGATGCACCAGATTTTGCATTTCGGTATCAATGTAATGCGCCAGTTCCTGACGCAAAAGTTCCAGATCAACGCCGCAGGCACGCATCACGGCAATCGCATCCTGATCTTCGGTCAGTGCAAGCAATAAATGCTCCAGCGTCGCAAATTCATGGTGACGCGCATGGGCATAGGCCAGTGCACGGTGCAGGGTTTGTTCCAGATGACGTGACAGCATATCGTTTCCCTCGTCCTCTTGTTTTTTTACACGCGCAGATGCGCGTTATTCTTTTTCAGCGGCGCAGATGCGCGTTACTCTTTTTCCATCGTGCATTGCAGCGGGTGTTCGTTTTTACGGGCATAGTCCATGACCATATTTACCTTCGTCTCGGCCACTTCGTGCGTGTAAACGCCGCAAATGCCCACGCCGCGGCGGTGGACGTGCAGCATAATCTCGGTCGCTTCCTGCCGGTTCTTACTGAAGAATTTTTCCAGCACGTGCACCACGAAATCCATGGGCGTGAAATCGTCGTTCAGCAGCAGCACGCGGTACATGGCAGGTTTTTTAGGTTTCAGCCGCGTGCGCGTCAAAAGCCCGATACCCGGGCGGCCCGCATCACGGTCGTCATCGGCAGGCGCGGACAGCACGGGCGCCCCTGCCCCCGCGGTCATAAACTTTATATCCGGTGATATCGCCATGATGATCCCCAGCGCCCATAGTTCACATAAAACAAAGCCGCTTGCGCGGCGATATGCTACAGCCGCTTGCGCGGCAATATGCCTATGTCCTTAAAGATAGACGCTTGGCCCTGTTTTGTCACCCTGCATAGGGCGGCAACGCGGCTTATTTATCAGGATATTTTGTCAGAACCCCGTCGCCGCAAAGCCCGGCGAAACCCGCCTTTTCGGCCATGTCGCATAATTCGGGGCTGTCGAGGCCAAAGGCATAGCTGCGCAATTTTAGCTTGTTGCATGACCGCACAAAACCGGTGAACTGCTTTTCAACCGATGGCAACGGACGCCCCCCCATGTGCGCGCAGTGGGTGCTGACCGCGGTCGCGCCCGACGTCATCAAGGTGTCTGCCGCCACGTGGTCCAGCGGGCAGCGCAAAATAACACCGCGGCCGACTTTTTTCAGCGCCTCGATCGGGTCTGTCAAGGCAGGGCCATAAAGCGCACGCGGCATATGCAGTATCTCAAAAGCCATATATTTTTTAACCGCGCCATCCGCCATTCTGCCGCAGGCCGCAATGTACCTTTTCTGCGCAACAAGGCTTGATACCGTCCGGTAATGCACAGGACACACAACCTTGACAGGCGCACCAGCGGCGATGGATTGCGCCAGATATTCCTGTGCGCTTGCCAGCATTCCCATATCCATTTCGGCAATCATATCCTCATCCGCATCCACGGGCAGGACGTCGTAATCGAACAACTTTTCGCCGTCCATCTCAAGATAAAAAAAGAACCGCTGCCCTAATGCCGCGGATGACGCGGTATCCCATATGCGGCGATACAAAAACCGCAAACCCGCCGGCAAAATGGCGTTGCCCTCCTCGTCACGCATCAATACGGGGCGTTTCTTTGCCCGTGCGTTTTCAACGCCGCACGATACCGCCGCCTGCGGCGTTGTTGCCCGGAAGAAAAGTTTACGCCCGTCTTCCCGCGCGTTGGGGTCTTCGCGCGGCACGGGCTTGGGTGCCGGCACTGTGCTTCTTGGTTCATCCAGACGGATATCCAGACGCGCGCCGATCAGGTCCCCCGATAAAAAAACCTCCAGGATCTTCTGGCGGATATCTGCGGCACGTTTTTTGGCGGTTGCGGCATCCGTGCTTACAAACGTCAGGGCATATTTGTTGGCGTTTATTTTTAAAAAACTATCCCCCTGCTGCATATGTGCGCCAATAATCCGGCTGACAACCAGATGTACTTTTTCTTCGATCTGTTCCCAGTGAAGGTCATAGCGGCGGCGCACGGCCTCTAGTCCGATGATTTCGAAATGCGTTGTCATGTCCGGCTTGCGGCCGGACAGGTTGCGTACAAACTTGTGCATAGATGGCTCGTCGAGGGGCATACCGGGTACAGCGGGCGCCGCATCGCCCACGGCCTCGACGCTGACTTTGATGCGTAGGCCCAGTATCTGTACAACCTTGTCCATAAGCGTAGCCATCGCACCTCCGGAATAGCCTACACGTGGAAAGATCACCTCTAATAAAAGTTGAATACAATTTGATTCAAAATCTATAATTCAATTATAAGTCACTACAGGTTAAAGCAAGATAAACACACATTCGTATTGACTTAACCCCGCGGTACACCGATAGCCCGGCCCTGAAAAAAGGCCCTGGTGCAGAACAACCCTGACGGGTAAAACGCACGGCAGGGCGCTGGTAAGCCGCTCTGATTGTACAATAGCCCGGCTGAACAGCCTTTTGCGGCAGCGCGGCATAAAATATCCTGTAAAAAAAATGACTTAACCCGCATTTAAGACTTTACACGAATCTGCGCTTGCCATAATTTCAATAAACGCGCGGAAAATGCACCGCGACCCAATTCACATTATTGTTCATTTCCAGCAGAACGGAGACACCGTTTTGAAACAAACATCCCTACTTAAAAAATTCGCCCTGTGCCTCGCGTTTCAGGCCGCTGTGATTCCCGCCGCGATGGCGCAGGGAAAGCCCGCAGAACCGCCCGAGCCGCAACGCAGCAGCCGCTACGCGTCGATCGTGATTGATGCCGCGAACGGTCATACGCTGTATGAACGCGACGCCGACAAGGAACTGCGCCCCGCGTCGACAACCAAAGTCATGACGGCCTATCTGGTTCTGGAAGCCCTGCGCAATGGCACGTTGACGCTCGATCAGGAATTGACCGTATCGCGCCGCGCCGCATCGCAGGAACGCACCAACCTTGCCATGATGCGCACAACAACCCACAAAGACAAAAACGGCAAACGCCGCACCGAAACGCGTCAGGTTATCACTAAAATCACCGTTGAAAACGCGCTGAAAGGCATGCTGGTACACTCCGCCAACGATGCGGCGATTGTCCTGGCCGAAGCCATCGGCGGCAGCGTCGAGGGTTTTGCGGATAAAATGAACGCCACCGCCCAGCGCCTTGGCATGCATGACAGCCATTTCATGAACCCGAACGGTCTGCCGCACACGCGCCAGTTCACGACGGTCAACGACATGGCGACACTGTCCGCGGCCGTCATCAAAGACTTCCCCGAGTATTATCATTTCTTTGGCAACCGCACGTTTAGCTATAACGGCGTCAATTACCGCAACTACAACAACCTGCTGGGCAGTTATGACGGCGTGGATGGCCTGAAAACCGGATACATCCATACCTCCGGCTTTAACCTGACCGCATCGGCGGAACGTGACGGCCAGCGCATTGTCGCCGTCGTCTTTGGCGCCGCCAACCCCGCGCAGCGCAAAGCGGACATGACCATACTGCTGGATTACGGCTTTGCCGTTCTGGGCAGCCAACCCAAGCCGCCGCTGCCCGAAAACCAGAACGAGCCGCCCGACACCAGCGAGGACCCCGAAGAAACCGCACCCGGTTTCGATACCGGCGGCCATGCCCGTTTGAACGGCCTGACGACGACGTGGGGCGCGGCTCTTGCTCCGGCGTTCCAACAGGTCAGCGTCAGCTTCCCCGTCCCCACAAGGCCCCTGTTGCCCGCCAGCAGCACCGAAACCCGTCTGACCAGCGGCCCCGTGCACGAGGCCCCGCGCAAGCGCGAGCCGGAAGCCCCGCACAAAGACCCGCTGTACATTCCCCGCCCTGCCGGCTTTTCCGGCCGCGGACGCGAAATCTAGAACCGGCGGCCACCCAAATCCGCCACGAAGCCCGCAATGACCGTCAACGCACGGAAATCTGCGGGTTTTTTGGCGTTTTTTGGCTCCCCATAGCTGGACAAAGCCCCCAAAGCGGCCTACCATATTGAGAGGGGGGCAAAGGCGGAAATTCGCGCTTTGCCGAGGGTTCTTGTATGCCCAAAATTTTCCGTATACCAAGGACGGGGTTTTTATCAGTGAAACGGGTTCTGATCCTGCTTTGTGTATTGGCCATGGTGGCGCTCGGCGCCATCCATCCTGCCGATGCCGCCCGCAAGAAAACCAAGGCGCCGCAGCCGAATAACAAATACGCCTCCATCGTGATCGACGCCGCAACCGGCGCGGTGATCAGCGAGCGTAACCCCGATAAAATCCTGCACCCCGCGTCGCTGACCAAAATGATGACGCTGTACCTGACATTCGAAGCCATCCAGCAAGGTACGCTGCGCAAAACCCAGCGCCTGAACGTATCCAGCAATGCCGCCATCCAGCCGCCGTCCAAAATCGGACTGGAGCCGGGCGACAGCATCCGCGTCGAAGATGCCATCCTGTCGCTGGTCACACGCTCGGCGAATGATATCTCTGTTGTGCTGGCCGAAGGCATCGGCGGCAGCGAGGCACGCTTTGCCCGCATGATGACGACCAAAGCCAAACAGCTGGGCATGCGCAATTCGAATTTTGTGAACCCGCACGGCCTGCACAATCCGCTGCAAATCACGACCGCACGCGACATGGCGATTTTGTCGCGCGCCCTGATGCGCGACTTCCCGCACGAATACCGTTACTTCAAAACCAACAAGTTTGTGTACGCAGGCAATACCTACCGCAACCACAACCGCATGATGGAAACCTACGAAGGCATGGACGGCATTAAAACCGGATATGTCGCAGCATCTGGCTATAACCTTGCGGCATCTGCGGTGCGCGATAACCGCCGTTTGATCGGCGTTGTTTTTGGCGGACGGACCGCCGCATCGCGCAACGAACACATGGCCGAAATTCTGGATGCCGGTTTTGAACGCCTGAGCCAGCCGCAGGTCGCCGCGCGCGGTCAGCTGCCCGTGAGCAATAACGTTCAAGTCGCCGCCGCAACGCCCCCCATGCCCGTGCGCAAGCCCGGCACAACGGGCGCCGTGACCGCGGTTGACCGCGCGCTTGCTAACACCAAGGTCGCCATCAACGACAACGCCGAAAATGACGAAGGCAATACCGGATTGGTGGGCGTACAGGAAGGCGACCGCGATGCCGGCAGCAATGCGCTATTCATCAACGAAAAACTGACCGGCCCCCGCATTGTACACAACATGGAACCGGAAGCCGGCGCGGCGCCCGTGCGCCAGACGCTGGGCGCGGGTGGTACGTGGTCTGTACAGATCGGTGCATTTTCGACGCATAACGCAGGCCTCGCGGCGCTGCGCGGGGTGCGTGACAAACTGCCCAAAACGATTGCAGGACACACGCAATATATTATCGCGCCGCTGATGACCAGCCGCGGCGTGATTTACCGCGCCAGACTGTCGGGTCTCAGCCGCGAGCAAGCCACGATGGCTTGCCGCACGCTAAAGGACAACTGCCTGATTTTGGCGGCACAGTAACCACCATAAAAACACCAGCACAAGAACTACGGCACCACCGGCCCGCATATGCGGAACCGCGCTGTTATCTTGACCGTTCGCCTTTGGGGAGGATTGTGCCATGTCAACGACACAAATACCTGAACCGCCACCGCCGGAATTGCCCCCTGGCATTCCGAAACTGGCCATGCGCTTGCTCGTTTACGGGTTTGTGCAAGGCGTCAGCTACCGCCGCTGGCTGCAGGGCGAAGCGCTCACGCGCGGCCTGTGCGGCTGGGCCCGCAACCGCAGCGATGGCACGGTCGAGGCGTTGGTCTATGGCGATCCGCGGCTGGTCGAAGACCTGATCCGTGCCGCACGCCACGGCCCCTTGATGGCGCGGGTTGACAGGGTACATGCCGAGCCCTCAGAATATGACGGCCTGATCGAGGATTTCCGCATCGAAGCCACGGTCAGCGTTTAAACACCCATGTGACCGATATTGTTTCGACAGGATTTTCCTATGCATGCTTTCGCCCGCCTGACTGCCGTCGCCGTCCTTTCCGTGGGCGTTTTTTTCGCCGCCGCCCCCGCCATATCGGCCGAAGATGACGATGTCGCCAAATCCGATGCCGTGCCGTTTCGCACCGATGCGGGGCTGATTACCGCCGAATATTATCTGGCCACGGGAAAATATACCCAGGCACTGGATGTCCTGGGCGGCGTCCTGCAACGCCACCCGCAAAACGCCGATGCCTATACGTACCGCGGCTTTGCGTACCAAAAACTGAATGACCTTAAAAAAGCGCGCGAAAGCTATACGATGGCCCTGCGCATCTATCCGTCACATCTGGGCGCCAACAAATACATGGGCAACCTGTGGCTGGAAGAAGGCCAACTGAGCCGCGCGATGGAACAACTACAAGCGATGATTTACATCTGCGCCGGCACCTACTGCGCCGAAGTGGACGAATTGCAGAACGATATCAACAAGTTCCGCAAGAAAAAATCCAGCAAGTAAGCCGTTAACACACCCTAAAGCCAAAATCTGGTATAATGGCGCTGTTTAACACAGGGTTCTTTGACGTATGAGTCTGTCGCAGTCTTTTAATGCCGCCGCCGCGGTCAGCCCGATCACCCTTGGTGCATCACCGGTGGATCTGGGGCGTCAGCTGCTCGGCCTTGTCAAACGGCCGATGGATGGGGCATCGGGCAACCTCAATATCAACGCCGATGCGCAAGAACTGATCCGCAAGGGCGCATCGCTGGAGGTGCGCGACGAAGAACACGGCCGCACCGCCGTCATCTGGGCCACCATTCACTGCCGCGCCAAAATTCTGGGCGCCATTCTTGAAAAATTCCCCGCATTGGATGCACGCGGCGATGACGGCATGACCGCGATGGATCATGCGGTAAAAAACAAAAACAGGCTGGCCATCGGTCTTTTGCAAAAAGCGCACGGCGAAGCCAAGGCACGCCTGATGCAAGACCTCGGCGATGTCAGATCGCGCCGCGATTTTGCGCCCCTGAAACCGATGAATGTGCAAAAGCGCCGCCACAACACGCTCAACCGTCACGGTCAAGGCAAACGCGGCTAAAACGCGGCCCGCGCACAGGCGCACAAACAAGAAAACCCCCGGCCGCCGTGCCGGGGGTTTTTATGTAAGTAAAAAGAGTTCGCGGTCTTGTTAGCTTGCGCTCTTGAAGATCTCGTCCGCAAACGCCTCTTCCCACGAACCCTGCGTCGACGCTTTTGAATATTCCGTCGCGCGGTTTTCGAAGAAGTTGGTATGTTCCGCACCGTTCAGCATCGCATCCATCCATGGCAGCGGATTTTTCTCGATGCCGAAGACCGGCGCGAGGCCCAGCTGCGTCAGGCGGCGGTCGCCGATGTAGCGGATGTAATCTTTGACTTCCTGTGCCGTCAGACCTTCGATGCCGCCCATCTCGAACGCGAGGTCGATGAAGGCGTCTTCGTGGCTGATGATCGTCTGGCAGGCAACGGTGATGTCCTTTTTCAGGTCTTCCGTCCACACTTCCGGATTTTCTTCGATGAAGGTCTTGAACAGGCGAATGACAGACAGCGTGTGCAACGTTTCGTCGCGCACCGACCACGTCACGATCTGGCCCATACCTTTCATCTTGTTGAAACGCGGGAAGTTCATGAGCATCGCAAAGGATGCAAACAGCTGCAGCCCTTCGGTGAAACCGCCGAACACCGCCATGGTCATGGCGATGTCGCGCTTGGATTCAACGTTGAAACCCTGCATGTAATCGAATTTATCCTTCATTTCCTTGTATTTCAGGAAAGCGGAATATTCAACTTCGGGCATGCCGATGGTATCGAGCAGGTGCGAGTATGCGGCAATGTGAATGGTTTCGATGTTCGCAAAGCCGACCAGCATCATCAAAACTTCGGTCGGCTTGAAGACGCGGGCATAATGCTGCATGTAGCAGTTGTTGACCTCAACGTCCGCCTGCGTAAAGAAACGGAAAATTTGCGTCAGCAGGTTTTTTTCAGCCGGCGACAGTTTTTGTTTCCAGTCGCGCACATCTTCGGCCATCGGCACTTCTTCGGGCAGCCAGTGCAAACGCTGCTGCGTCAGCCATGCTTCATAGGCCCAAGGATAGTAAAACGGCTTGTAGACGTGGTTTTCGGTCAGAAGGCGGGACATTTCTATAGCTTCCTTTTTAGGTGACCCCGCCGGCAATGACGCCGGCAGGAAGGGTATCGCGGAATCGCGCGTTATTTTGTCACCTAGATATAGGGCGTTATTTGCGGCTGAACAAGATCTCGCGGCCTTTAATAGACAGCGCGGGGCCGCTTTGTCCCGGCTCGATCAGATCAAGACGATAAAGTTTTTCCAGATGGCCGCGCGGCAGGGCGTCGCAGCTTTCCGGATTGGCAACGGTGGACAGCGTTTGCAATTCGGCAGATGACAAAACTTGCATGTTGGTTCTCCCCAAGTGAACTTCGCTTTGGTTGCTTCAATTTTTATCGCGGCACGGTTGATCCCGCCCCTGCGCTTTATGTGATCGGACGGTGAACCCGCCCTACCCTCGGAATGTTGCCGCAAAGATTACTGGCAGGCCAGGCACTCGTCGTACTTGGTTGCAGAACCTTCGCCTGCGGTCGCGCTGGTGGCGATTTTCAGGCGGCCATCCCCCCCATTCGCGCTTTCGGCACGCTGGATGGATTTGGAGCGGCAGTAGTAAAGCGATTTGACACCCTTTTTCCACGCCATCCAGTGAATCTGGTGCAGGTCGCGCTTGTGCACGTCCGCAGGCAGGAAAACGTTGAGCGACTGCGCCTGACAGATGTACGGCGTGCGGTCTGCCGCGTGTTCGATCAGCCAACGCTGGTCGAGTTCAAACGCGGTCTTGAACACGTCTTTTTCATCTTGGGTCAGGAAGTCGAGGTGCAGGACAGACCCTTCGTTGGTGATAATGCTCGTCCAGATCTCTTCGTTGTTGAGGCCTTTTTGCTCCAGCAACTGCTCAAGGTACTTGTTGCGGACAAAGAACGAACCGGACAACGTTTTATGCGTGTAGGCATTCGCGGTATTCGGCTCGATGCCCGGCGATGCACCGCCGGTGATGATGGAGATAGACGCCGTAGGCGCAATCGCCATTTTGTTCGAGAAGCGCTCCATGATGCCGTATTCTTTCGCATCCGGGCAGGGGCCGCGTTCGTGCGCCAGCTTGACGGATGCCGCATCGGCCTGCGCCTTGATATGCTTGAACATGCGCTTGTTCCAGACCTTCGCCATCACCGATTCCAGCGGAATCATTTTGGATTGCAGGAAGGAGTGGAAACCCATGACGCCAAGACCGACGGAGCGTTCACGCATGGCAGAGTATTTCGCGCGCATCATGCTGTCGGGTGCCTTGCGGATGAAATCTTCGAGTACATTGTCGAGGAATCGCATGATGTCTTCGACGATCATCGGGTGGTCTTCCCATTCCTCGTAGTTTTCGAGGTTGAGGGACGACAGGCAGCAAACAGCTGTGCGTTCCTGACCGTGGTGGTCTTTACCCGTCGGCAGCGTAATCTCGCTGCACAGGTTCGACATTTTCACGTTCAGGCCGGCCAGCTTGTGATGTTCGGGAATCGCACGGTTCACGGTATCGCCGTAGATAATATACGGCTCGCCCGTTTCGATACGCGCGGTCAGGATACGGATCCAGAGGTTACGCGCCGAGACGCGCGCCACGACCGAGCCGTCTTTGGGCGACAAGAGCGCCCATTCTTCGTCTTTTTCAACGGCGCGCATGAAGGCGTCGGAAATCACAATACCGTGGTGCAGGTTCAATGCCTTGCGGTTCGGATCGCCGCCGGACGGTTTGCGCAGTTCGACGAAATCTTCGATTTCAGGGTGCCATACGGGCAGGTAGACCGCCGCCGAGCCACGGCGCAGAGAACCTTGCGAGATGGCCAGCGTCAGCGAGTCTTGGACGCGGATGAACGGGATGATGCCCGATGTCTTGCCATTACGGCCGACTTTTTCACCGATGGAGCGCAGGTTGCCCCAGTAAGAACCGATACCGCCGCCGCGGGACGCGAGCCAGACGTTTTCGTTCCAAAGGTCGACGATGCCGTTCAGGCTGTCGTCGCATTCGTTGAGGAAGCAGGAGATAGGCAGGCCACGTTCGGTCCCGCCGTTCGACAGCACGGGCGTTGCGGGCATGAACCAGAGTTTGGAGATGTAGTCGTACAGACGCTGGGCATGTGCCGTATCGTCGCCATAGTACATGGCCACGCGGGCAAACAGGTCCTGGAACGTTTCACCGGGAAGCAGATAACGATCCAGCAAGGTGGCCTTGCCGAATTCCGTCAAATAGGAATCACGGGAACGGTCGATTTGAACCTTGGCGCCTTTCGCAAGCTGAGCGACGTCGAACATCGGTTGTGTCTCCCCATAATACATAATTGTTGTTTTTCTTGTTTTTTTGCTTCGATGGCCCGTGAATCATCAAATTATCTGTGGATGAAACCAAAGGCGCGTCAGGAAACAAGGAGTTAGACCCCAAAGCACTAACTCTTGTGCCCAACATCACGAAGGATACCACATCTTGGGGGGCTGTCCAGAAATGGTGCAGCAAATAATTTGCGTCCGCACCCCATTTTTGGCTTGACCTATGCCCATTCCGAGCAAAAGTCGCCTATCCCGTCCTAAAAAAAAGTTCCGCCCTAAAAACATAAGTTGTATTACCCGCCGCCCCACACACGCAGAAGGTCTAAAATCGTTTTTTGCTTATAAAGATATGGTAATTTTTTGGCTCTATCTCAAGCCTCCGGCGACTTATCCACAGGCAAAATATTTACGGATGGGCGAAAATATCGCGGCGCTGCGCTTAATCAGGCTTCGGGGTGCGTTTGCGGGGGTTCAGGGGCTTCATCAGGTCGATATCCCGCGCCGTTTCGGGACGCATGGGGGTTTCGGGCACGCCAGCCGCTGCCCGCTTTTCTGCTTCGCGCCGGATCACCGCCGCCATGGCCTTGTTACCGCCGGAGATAGCCAGATCGATCGGCGTGGCGCCGTCGTTATTGCGGCGCGTGGCATCGGCGCCGCGGGCAAGCAGCATGATAATCGTATCGGCGCTGATCCCCTCCGCCGCCAGATGCAGCGGGGTGTTGCCTTTTTTATCCTGCGCGTGGATATCCGCTTTTTCCTGCAGCAGCAGATCGACAATGTTCTGCTGGCCGCTGCGTGCCGCCTGCGCCAGCGGGGTGCGGCCGTGGTGGTCGCGCGCTTCGACCTCGGCACCGGCTTTGATCAGCTCGGCGCCCATTTTGCGGTGGCCGGTCATGGCCACGGTATGCAGGGCGCGCTGGCCGCTGGATGTTTGCTGCCAATGCACCGCCGCGGGGCGCGTTGCCAGCAGGTTTTTCACCGCCGCCACATCGCCCGCACGCACGCGGTCGAAAAAGGCCGTATCGGGCATGCCGCTGACAGCATTGAAGGGGTTTTGTTTTGCCATAGGTAAAACCCTATTCCCCGAGACGGATTTGAGCAAGCGGTAACGACGATACGCCCCTGCGCGAGTCGCAGAGATATCGCCCGCAAACCACGCGCAATAAAAATTCAAAGACTTTGTCAAATAATGCCGCAGAATTGCGGCATGGGGTACTATGATGCCTTTTTATCATTTAAAAACAACAAGTTCTTGACTTTTGTGCGCCGCACAAGCTACGTTCAATAACGTCGAAGCCGCTTTAAAGAACTCAAAAACTCTTCAATCCTGACTTCGCAATATTCACAAAACCGTAAACCAAAAGGTGTGTCATGCGTGGATTTTTCCAACGCGGCGCGCAACGTGATTCATTGCGCCCTGAACTAAAACAAGAATTCAATCAACAGAACCAGAACGGCGAAAAACGCCGCCGTCTGCCGGAAGCCTCTTTCAAAAATCTGGTATCAGCCTTCATTCTGGCGGCACTGGCGAACGAGGCATCGCACTTTCACCAGCCCCACAACCCGCACGGCAACCGCCGCGAGCGTATCGAAGAAATCCGCCAGCGCCTATCCGAAGCGGAAACCAACAGCCGCGGCGCACGCGCGCTGAATGCCGGCGGTCACCCGCCCGAACCGCCAAGCACCGGCACGCATCAGGAAACCGCTGGCCGCCGCCGCAGCCCCGGCTTGGATGCGCAGGCCTGAATAAAGCTTACGGGTACTTACACACACACAACGATCCTGCCTTCCGTAACAGGCATGGACAAGAAACGCCGGTTCTTTATGAACCGGCGTTTTTTATTTATACAACCATCTTCAGAACGGCTTACGCGGCGCGGGCGATGGCGCACGCATGTTATTATCATCTGCAGGCTTGGGTGCATCAAACGCCGGATGCGGCGCGGATTTAAAACGCGCAATCTCGGCGTCATCCCATTTGACCATTTCCCACGGCACGCTGGCGCTGGCACCGCGAAAGGCGTCATAGGCTTTCAGCGCGATGTTCTTGCCGTGCGCACCCGTAAATTCCCACGCCTTGTCGAGCGGACGCAGCAGGTTGAACGCCGCCGCTTTGACACTGGGCGATGCATAGGTGCGCGTAACAATCGCCGCCAGTTGCGAGCCCATGATCAGCCCCGCATTCAGGGCGCGGAAATACGGCACGCCCATCGCGGCATCGCCGACGATAAACCAGCCGCGCCCTTCGCGCGTTACCGCAAATTTTTTAGCCGAATACACAGACAACGTCAGCTTGCTCAGCTTGGCGGAGCCAGCGGCATACACCTCTCCCGCCTTGTCTGCGCGAACATTCATGTAGGTTTTGATATCCCGCCGCAGCGCCGCAGGCAGGCGCGTATCACACACCGTCAGCGGGTCTTTGAACCCCGCCTGCGGGATCGCGCCATAGGTATCGCTATCCACAAAAAAGCGCAAGGTAACAGGGGTTTTCCCCTCTTTCTCGCGCCCCACATATTCAAACACCATGTTCGATAAAAGCTTGTTCGCCTTGTACTGGTCACTTAGGAAATCGAGCGTGCCCGTGCGGCCCTCAGCCTGATATTTCACCTCGACCACATATTGCATGGGGTAGTCGGTCACGGCATCGTCGCCCAGCAGCGCCGTGCGCATTTTGCTGTGTGCGCCGTCCGCGGCAATAAATGTTTTGCACTGCGGGTTATCCCGCATGGCGTCTTCGGGGGTGTCGATGCGGCGCAGAACCGTTTCGATGCCCAGCGCCCGCGCGTGTTGTTTCAGCGCATGCTCCAGATCGTTGGTGCGAATAAAAACGGTGCCCGTACCCGCGGCAGCCTTGAACGAATTGGCGAGTTTTTCGCCCAGTACCTCGCGTAGAAATTGCTGTTCGTCGGCATCGCCCGTTTTCTTGGCGTAGACATTCATCGAAAAGTTTTCAAGGCGCAGGATATGGCTGCGCTGATATTCGCTATATCGTTCATACACGCGTACATGCAGATCGGGCGCACGTTTTTTGGCCTGTATTGCGGTCCACAGCCCGACCGGCCCGCCCCCGATGACAACAATATCCGCCGCGCGGGGGGATGAGGTCGTGTCGTTGGCAGGGGCGTTCAAATCGGCGTGATGGGTCATGATGTTTCTGCTGGTTGTTGAAGACGGATGCCGCGTCATACGGTGCGGCGACCAAAATATATTGTTTTCAGAATATGGCGGGCACTGTAACGCTGCCCCCGAAAGCCGTCAAGCCCGTGACCACCCCACCTGTAAACATCTGTAAATAATGATTTTTATTCCGATGGCAGACCCAGCGCACATTTCCACAGCCGCGTAGGGGCGATCAGCTTGCGGGTTTGCAAATCGAAAAAACCCATGGTGAACAACGCCGTGCAGCAGGCCTGTTTACTGCCGTCCGGCAGGGTGCGGATCAGGTCCTGCTCCAGCTTCGCAATCTTGCCTTCGTAGGATATCAGACGGCTTTCGATAGTGACCTGTTCGCGCAAATGCACTTCGCGCAGAAATTTGGCGGTGACATCCAGAATAACGGGGCTTTGCTGGTATTCGCGGATTTGCTGAAGGCCATAGCCGCCCGCCGTAATCCATTCCCAGCGTGCCTCTTCGAACAGCGTCAGATAGACGGCGTTATTGACGTGGCCAAGGCTGTCGATATGCGTTTCGCGAATGGTAACGGGGTAGAGATGGCGCATGATGTTTTCCTTTTCGCATTACATAGCCCCGCCGCGGCGGCATGTCAAAACCACATGCGGCTTATGACAAAAACAAGCGCCCGCAATCCCGATTAGCGGTTGCGCCTTTGGTAACAAAAATGCTTCTATAGGCGCGTGTTTAAGGGGATTCACCCGCACGCAGGTTTCACCCTCAAAACCGGATTAAAAACCATGAGCTTCAAACGCAACCGCAAAACCAAAATTGTCGCCACCCTTGGGCCCGCGTCATCGACGCCGGAAATGGTGAAAAGCCTGTTTGCGGCCGGCGCGGATATCTTCCGCATGAACTTCAGCCACGGCACCCACGAAGATCACAAGGCGCGTCTGGATATCATCCGCAGCGTAGAGAAAGAGGTCGGCCGCCCCATCGGCGTTTTTGCCGACCTGCAGGGCCCCAAACTGCGTCTCGGCACGTTCAAGGACGGCTTTATCGACATTGAAAAAGGCATGCGCATCACGCTGGACAGCGACCCGGCACCGGGCACGCAGCAGCGCGTATACCTGCCCCACCCTGAAATTCTCGAAGTACTGGTCGAAGGCGCCGATGTGCTGCTGGATGACGGTAAAGTACATTTGCATGTCGTTAAAAAAGGCAAAGATTTCGTTGAAACCGAAGTCATCGCGGGCAAGCGCCTGTCGGACCGCAAGGGCGTCAACCTGCCGAACGTCCTGCTCAAGGTGTCCGTCCTGACCGAAAAAGACCGCCGCGATCTGGAAGCTGCCATCGCCATGGGCGTGGAGTGGATTGCGCTGTCGTTCGTACAAACGCCGCAGGACGTCGCCGAAGCCCGCAAGCTGATCGATGGCCGCGCCAAAGTCATGGTGAAGCTGGAAAAACCATCCGCCATCGAACACCTGCAAGCGATCATCGACCTGTCCGATGCCGTTATGCTGGCCCGCGGGGATCTGGGCGTTGAAATTCCGGCCGAGAAAGTGCCCAGCGTACAAAAGCGCGTGGTGCGTTACTGCCGCCAGGCCGGCAAACCCGTCATCATCGCAACGCAGATGCTGGAGAGCATGATTTCATCCCCCCGCCCGACGCGCGCGGAAGCATCCGACGTCGCAACCGCCATTTATGACGGCGCCGATGCCGTGATGCTGTCTGCGGAAACCGCATCGGGCGAATACCCGCTAGAAGCCGTATCGATCATGGACCGCATCGCCGCCGACGTCGAAAAAGACGAGCTGTACCGCAAGATCATGGATGCCGAACACCCAGACCCCGACAGCACCCCGTCGGACGCCATCACATCTGCCGCATCCGATGTTGCGACCACCATTGGCGCGGCCGCGATTGTGAATTACACCACATCAGGCTCCACCGCGCTGCGCACCGCCCGCGAACGCCCGACCGTGCCGATTATGTGCCTGACGCCGCATCTGGCCGTCGCACGCCGCATGCAGCTGTCCTATGGCGTTTATCCGGTGCAAACCGAAGACGTCGACAATTTCGGCGACATGGTCAAAAAAGCGCTGCGCGTGGCCGAAGAGCAAAAGATTGCCGCCAAAGGCCAGCGCGTGGTGATTACCGCGGGCGTTCCCTTCGGCACGCCGGGCGCAACCAACATTCTGCGCATTGCATGGGTTGAATAATCCGCAAACGCGCATTTGACCATTCATTTTCAGGCGATTGATTGACGGAGCATGCACAAATGATGAAGCCCAACTTTTTTGCCGGTGTGCTGACCGGGTTCATCATGGCCACCTTGGCGGGCGGCTGGTTCGCCGCATCGCAAAACCTGTTTGCCCCCGCCGCCAGCGCCGATACCGCAGACAAAAAAGACGCAGGACCGGAGCGTGTTTACTTCGCCACCACTCCCGATGGCCGCGTGACACCGCTGGAGCCCCTCAGCGAGCCCGCGATATCCCCCGCCACACTGCGTGTGTGGGTCACGCAGACCCTGGCCGAGGTCTTGTCCTTTGACGACGCCACACGTACCGAAAGCATGCGCAGCGCCAGCCGCCATTTCACCCCCGAAGGCTGGAAAGAATTCACCGACATGATCGACGCCGTCGGCTGGAAAAGCGGCACCGGCAAGCCCCGCTATATCTACACGACCACACCCAGCCGCGGCCCCACTATTCACCGCGAAGGCATCCGCGACGGCCTTTATAGCTGGGTCGTCGAAGTGCCGCTGCTCACCAATATCGGCACCCCCGCAAACCCGCAGGGCAACGGCGGCATCGGGTACAAGGCCATCGTCGTTGTCTCCCGTGCGCTGAACCGTGATGACCCTTCCGGCGTCAACATCACCAGCTTTAAAATGATGAGCCCGACTGTTGTCCCGGCGGCTGGTGCCGCGCCCGCCGTACCCGCTGCACCGGCCGCACAATAATTTTTTAAACCCGCAATATTATACAGGTCCCCCATGACAGCCTCTGTTCTTCAGCGTCTGAATATTCTTTATATGGCGCGTTTCATGGCGGATGCCGTGCGGCGCTTTCCGCTACCGGCGCTGCTGTCCGCCGCACTCACGGCGCTGACGCTGCTGGAAATTCATGGCGCAGATGTGATGCGCGACGAAATGCTGCTCCGTGCGATTGCGTTTTGCATCACCGGATTTGTGCTGACATTGGGCATCGCCCTTTTCGGTGAAGGGCATGGCACATCCGCCGCCAAAACAGGGGCGGCATCGCTGGCCGGGCTCGGGCTTTTGCTGCTGGCATTTTTCTATCCTGTACATTTGTCGGCGGGGCACTTGTTTTTGCCCGCCGCCACAGCGGTTTTTCTGCTGATTGCCCCCTTTGCCTGCCGCGAGGTGTCCGGCGATAACGTATGGGGCTTTGTCTACAAAAGCGCAATTGCCGTGATGTTTGGCGGCGTATCCACCGTGATATTGGCGGGCGGCCTGTCAGCCATTCTGGCCAGCATCGGATATTTGTTCGAAATCAAAATCAACGGCAAACTGTATGCCGATATCTGGAGCGTGGGCTGGTGCCTGTTCTTCCCGCTTTACGTACTGGCCGGCGTGCCGCGTGAACTGGAGAGCGACAACGGCCCTTGCGATATACCCGCGCCTGTATCATTCATCGCCAATTACCTGATGGTGCCGATGATGCTGGCCTATACTGGCATCTTGTATGCCTATGGCCTCAAAATCGCGTTTGAATGGGAACTGCCCCGCGGCAATCTGGCCTATATGGTCACGGGCTTCGGCATTGTGGGTATTCTGACGCATCTCGCAATCTATCCCATGCGCGAGCGGGGCACCCGCCTGCTGCGTTTTTATTTCAAAGCGTTTTATGTGCTGCTGCCCGTACCGCTGGTTTTGCTGGCTATCGGCCTTTGGACACGGATCGCCGAATACGGGATAACCGAACAGCGCTACGCCATCGGCCTGTGCCTTGCGTGGCTGGGCGGACTTGTGGTGTTCAAGGCGCTGTTTAACAAGCGCGTACACATCAAACATGTGCCCATGTTGCTATGCGCGCTTTTACTGGCGGCGTCGTTTGGCCCGTGGTCGTCGCAGGATATCTCTCTCAAAAGCCAATATGCCAAACTGCAGCAGCACTTGACCACGGCGGGGGTTATTACCGCAGATGGTAAAGTACAAAAAGCGTCTGGCGATATCCCGTTCGCAGACCGCCGCGCGATCAGCTCGATTGTTGAATATTTCCACGACCGCCGGACTCTTGATAAACTGGATCGCTGGATCAGCCCGTTCCATCTTGCTGCCCGCAGCAAAAAACCGGACGAAGACACCACGCGCGACGACAGCATATACTGCGGCAAGAACAAAACGTGCAAATACCAGTACCTGCAGCCCGAAGAGATCGTCGAGGCCTGGGGCATCCCGTATGCCTCGCGCTGGGCGCAGGAAGAAACCGACGACAGCTATATCCGCATTCCCGCCCACGATCGCACAAACCTTGTGCCTGTGCAGGGCTATGACTATGTGGCACCGAACGTCTGGCTATCCGGCGGCCCCAAAGCCAACGCGGCACCGTTCCAACACCCGCATCTCGCGAATGTCAGCTATACGTTTTACCCCACAGCCGACGGCGATGCGGTATTGGAGGTATTCTCGAGCGACAAACCCTACGCCCGCGCGGTTTTACCGCTGAAAGACGCAAGCGAGAAAATACGTGCCGAAAAAACCGGCAACCTGCCCGACGATAAAGCATCCATGGCGGTGATCACGGCCGAAAGCCAGAACATGCGCGTTGAATTCAGAATATCCGCGCTGAATTACACAACCAGCTTCGCGGAAGCCACCACAGGCGCCCCCGCACCGGATACGCAAACCACAAAATCCCCACGCCTGCAATCCGCCGCCGGCACCCTGCTGTTCAGCCTGCGTTAAAGCCGGCACAAACAAAAACCCCTCCGGCCAGCGGAGGGGTTTTTGTTTGTGGTTATTGATGCCCTTAGGAATTCGCGCCGGCAGGCAGGCGGTGCAGCCACCAATGCGTTGCGTTGATTGAGAAAACGGGCTGGTAGCGGTTCACCTCGGCCGAGAAGCGCAGGCGTTTGTCCTGATTATCCAGCACATAGGTGCCTTCTTCGGTATACACAATCAAAATCGCATGGGCGATGTTCTTGATTTTATCCTGCACAATGGCAATGCGCAGCTGGTCGGTCGAAAAACCCAGCGCACGCAGAGACGCGTATTTGGCAATCGCGAAATCTTCGCAGTCGCCGCCCTTGCGGAAGAATTCAACCGGCGTTGCCCAATGGTCCGACTTGCCGTAGTTTTTGATGTCTTCGATATAGCTGATCTGGTTGATATAGTTATTGACCGCTGCAACTTTTTCACGCGCCGAGGCGTTGGACAAGGACTGCAAGTGCGATTTCCAGGCCACCATTTGCGTATCGCCGCCGGCGGTTTTCATTTGCTGTTCGAAACGCGCCATAACCGTTGTCCATTTGGTAAAGGACGAAATATCTTTGGAGCGGATTTCGGAAGAGCCGAACAGTTTCGGCTTGTCGATGGCTTTTTGCGCCGGCTGCGACAGCGCGGGCGAGAAGGCAGCGGCCAAGCGCACCTGCGTCCCGCCATCATCGGCACGCGACGCGCTGGGCGTGAAAGCTTGCAACATAAACGCAACGCCCGCGGCGGATGTTTTGATGCACCACTGCTCGCCCAGCTTGCGGTACAGCTGAACGGCGGAGATGTAACCTTCTTCGACCAGAATCCGGCCCAAAGGCTGGCGGCGGGAATATTGCAGGGACAGCGCTTTTTGCAGCTGATCTTCGGTTAGCAGGCCGGATGAAACCAACAGGTCACCCAGACGATATGTACGGAAAGACCCGCCCACGCGGCGCAGAAAGCCTGACTTTTTGCAAGCTGCTGGTTTTTCAATATTTTCTGGTGCCCGCGCGACTGTCTGCGACATCATTTCTGCCACTTGCCCCCGAAAATGACCAGTTTCTGCCGGTCGTTGCCCGAATATGCTGATCTTTATTATTATGCATAACGGTTAATAAGTAATGAATGTGTCATGCTCTTTTTAAACTTGAATCGATTTATGGAATATGATAAAACCTAGCAACAATATTATAAGAGCATTACACTGCAGCTCGACACCCCAATCCAAGGCATTAAAATGACGGATATTCAGCACCTTACCGACGCCCTGCCCCGTTTCAAATCTGCGCGCGTGCTTTGCATCGGCGATGTGATGATGGACCGTTTTGTATACGGCAGCGTTGATCGCATATCCCCCGAAGCGCCGATTCCGGTTTTTCTGGTCGATCATGAAAAACATATGCTGGGCGGTGCGGGCAACGTGGTAGCCAACATTGCGGCCGTGGGCGCGGGCCACACACAATTACTGGCCGTGATCGGCGACGATATCAATGGCCGCGAAGTGGCCGCGCAGCTGACGCAGATTGGCGCGGATGCATCATTGATTATCGCGAATGACCGTTTCACCACCGTCAAAAGCCGTTTTGTCAGCAGCGGGCAGCAGATGCTGCGCGTGGACCGCGAAAAAGCGCAGGCGATACCCAAATCAGCCGAAGACGAATTACTGGCCGCCGCCGCCAAAGTCATGCCCGATTGCGGCGTCGTCATTTTGTCCGACTACAACAAAGGCGTGCTGACGGCGCGGCTTGTTGCGGGCATCATCGCCCTTGCGCAAAAACACGGCAAGCCTGTGGTGGTTGACCCCAAAGGCAACGATTTTACCCGCTACCGCGGCGCGACCATCATCACGCCGAACCGCAAAGAGCTGGAAACCGCCACCGGCATGAAAGCCGGCAGCGATGACGAAGTGCGTGCAGCGGCGCTGAAGATTATCATGGAATGCGGCGTCGATGCCATTCTAGCGACGCGCAGCAAAGATGGCATGTCGCTGATCTCCAAAGACAGCGCCCCCGTGCATATTCCCGCCAACGTGCGTGAAGTCTTCGACGTTTCAGGCGCAGGCGATACCGTAATTGCCACATTTGCAACCGCGATTGCGGCCGGCATCACCCTGCGCGACGCGGCGGAGCTGTCGAACATTGCCGCCGGTATCGTGGTTGGTAAAATCGGCACAGCCACTGTACGCCCCGATGAAATCGAAGCCGTCATCCAAAGCGGCAACGCCGCCGCCCCCAAAGACGAGCTTGGCGCAAAAATCATGACCCGCGCCGCGCTGGCCGATGCGGCCGACAAACAGCGCGCGCGCGGACGTAAAATCGGCCTGACCAATGGCTGTTTTGACCTGCTGCACCCCGGCCATCTGACAACGCTGCGCCAAGCCAAGGCCGCATGTGATTATCTGGTTGTCGCCATCAACAGCGATGCGTCGGTGAAACGCCTGAAAGGCCCCAGCCGCCCCGTGCAGGACGAAAAGGCGCGCAGCCTGATTTTATCCGCGCTTGAAATCGTCGATGCCGTTATTGTGTACGATGAAGACACCCCGATCGAAACACTGAAAGCCGTACGCCCCGATGTCCTTGTCAAAGGCGGCCAGTACAAACTGGAAGAAGTCGTCGGCTATGACCTGATCACCAGCTGGGGCGGCAAAGTTGTGCGCGCCGATATGCAGGACGGTTTCAGCACCACCAACACCATCGCCAAAATGGCCGGATAATCACGCGGGATGGCACGCCAATCCCCGCGCCAGAACCGCGCCCGTAAACCCGTGCGGCTTTACCGTGCAGCGGCAAATGCCGCGCCCACCTGCCTGATTGCCGATAGCCCCCACAGCGGCCGCAATTACCCTGACGATTTTCGCTATGCCGTCGATCTGCCCACGTTGCGGCGGGCAGAAGACGCCCATATCGACCGTCTGTTTTCGTTTATGCCCGCACTGGGCGTGCCGCTGCTGACGGCGACGGTGCCGCGGTCTTATGTGGATCTGAACCGCGCCGATAGCGTCACCGCGCCCTATACGCGGGCACAGGCCAAAGGCGAAGACCCGGATTATATGCCGCAAGAAGGCGGCCTGATCCGAAGCCCGTCAACGCCGCGCGACCCTGCGCCTGTATACGCCCGCACACTAAAGCTGAGCGAAGCGTTCAACCGCGTGGCCACGGTGCATAAACCCTATCACGCACGCCTTGCGCAGCTGGCCGATGGCACCGCCGCCAAACACGGCGCCGTCATGCATCTGAATTTGCATTCGATGCCATCGACCACGCACCGCGGCACGCGCAAAAACAAATACGATATCATTCTGGGCACACGCGATGGCGACACCGCCGATGACCATCTAACGCAAAAGCTGCGTGCGTTGCTGGAGGTAAAGGGATACACCGTCGGCATCAACGTGCAGGGTTTTCGCGGCGCCGAAATTGTGCGCCGGCATAGCAACCCAGCGCAGAACCGCCACAGCATCCAGATCGAGATTAACCGCGCCCTGTATATGAACGAAAAAACCCTGCGCCGTCTGCCGCGCATGAAAATACTGCAAAACGATTTGCTGAACGTCATGCAATCATTCCAGCGTTATTGCGATGCCACATTGCCGCCCGCAGCGCAGCAAAGCCGGGCCGCGAAACCGCACAGCCCCCGTTGACTCAAACCCGCTGGCCACGTAGCCTGAGGCTGTTTTCAAAAACAATCCGGAACGTGTCATGTCAAAGCCGCTATCGCGATTGCAAAAACTGTGGAACTTTCTGGCGGGACGTTTGCCGTATGAAAACCACGATGGCACGGTGACCACACGGCATGACCGCCATATCATCCCCTACCGCATGACCGCCACACGCGGCGGCGCGGTTTGCAGCAATCTACCCGAATTTCTGGCACAGCCGCGCGTACAGGAACTATATCTGCAAATGCAGGCCATCGTAGGCACACCGCCGCGCAATAAATTTGTACTAGATGAAACCACGGGCGATTTCTTTTTGAAAAGCGATATCGAACAGTATGGCCACCGCGGCGCCAGACCGCTTGGGCAGATCGATGTGGAAACCGAAAAGGCGCTGTTTATTCACGCCGGCGAAATGGCGATGCGCGACTATCATTTCGGCCTCAGCCCCAAACCGCCCCGCCATATGCGCGACGGCATGACAGGCAAGCAGCACCGCGCCGCCCTGCCGCCCCCGCCGAAACCGCCGAAATGACCGGCAAACTTGACAGCGCAGTCGCCGGAATTTAAAAATCGGCCTTATTCAATTTGTTAATTCCGGAGGGATTCTTCGATGGCCGACCATCAACCATCCACGCTGCGCCGTCTCTGGACATCGCTGTTTGGCCCCGGCACGGACGAGATCAATGCCGCCCCCGAAGATATGAGCCAAAGCACGCGCGATTATCTGCGCACACGTCAGGCGCGATACGATTTTAACAAGGCGACCAGCTATCCGCACAAGGTTCTGACCCGCCACGACCGCGCCATCATCCCCTACCGCGTGACGGCGAACGGACGCGGCCTGCAAAGTAACCTGATCGAATTTGCGTCACAGCCGCGCGTGCGCGGACATGTCCGTTTGGGCCCTTCGGTGCATATGGGAAGCAGCCGTAAGTCACCCCGCTGAAAAGCAGCGCCAAACGTTTGGTATGCATCTGAAAATAAACGTATTTTCGGCGCTTGACTTCGGTTATGTAAAAATATATCATCCTTGGCGTTTACCCTAAGACTGCCAGACCACAGGATGCACGCGTGACACAACCGGAAAAACCCCCCGCACCCTCGCTGCCGGAAAACCCGCAAACGCCCGTTATGATTGCGATTGGCGGGCTGTCGGGCAGTGGCAAGACCACGCTGGCGTATGTACTGTCGCGTCATTTGCCCAATACCGTCGTTCTGGACGCCGATGTGGTGCGCAAACGCATGTTGGGGCACAATCCGCTGACGCCGCTGCCGGATGCGCTTTATACCCGCAGCCTGACAGAGCGTTTCATCGCCTATACCCGCGCCGAAGCCGCACATTTGATGGCGCAGGGTAAAAACGTGATTGCGACCGGATTGTTTATCGACAGTACCAGCCGCACCGGCCAACGCACCGCCGCCGAGAACGCGGGTGGCCGGTTTATCGGTATCTATCTGGATATGCCGCCCGCCAAGTTATTCAAACGCGTGGCGACCCGTACCGAAAACCCGTCCGATGCGCGCATTGATACGCTGCGCCGCCAGCTGAAAAGCCGCCCCTCGCAGCCCGGCAGCGCCGAGGGCTGGCACATCCTGCGTGCCGACAAAAGCATCGAACATACTTTGCAAGCCGCCCTGCGCCATGTAAAAGCAAAAGGCATTTCCGCCGCGCCCGCACCGCAGCACTGGAAACCGTTTTAATTTTAAACCCGCTTTGATTTGTTATGACCGAATGGCCGCCACATAACGGCGATAATACGCCGGGCCCTGCAGCCACGCTATGCGCCGCCATTCGTGGCGACGCGCATGATGCGTTTTATGCGGCAATCAAGCAAATCGACAACCTCAACCAGAACGGCGGCATTTTTCTGCGTACCGCCGCGCAGGCACGCAACAAATTATTCATGAAAGAGCTGGTATCGCGCGGCGCGGACATTCCCTACGCGCTCGATGCGATCAGCAAGGAAATGGCGCAGATCCCGCGCCAGCGCGCCTATGACGAATACGACGATGATTACATCATCCGCTATAAAAACAAGGATGATGAAAAACGCTATAAAAATCTGTCCGAAATATCCACCACGCTGCAGCAGTTTCAAAAACACTACACCGAACATCTGGCCGCGATCGAAGTTGTAAAAAACCAGCTGCGCATCCTTGAAGAAATACAGGCGCTGAAGCAGGAAATCGCAGACCTGCGCGATGGCACGCCGCTGAGCAAAGGCGCCCTGCCGCCGCCCGCCAGCATGCGCAAACCGCCGCCGCCGCAGTAAAGGAACGCGCCATGCACACCAGCCCTCTTTTCAACAAATCCGCCCGCCTGCAACTATCGGCGCAAGAAGTCGCGCAGCTGAACCACGACCTGCACACCGCGATTGCCGTGCGTGACATGCTGGGCGTTGAAAAAGCACTGGCCGCTGGTGCACAGCCTGATGACGACAACGGCATGCCCCTGCGTCTCGCAGCTACGCACGATTATTATCTGGCAGCAAAAGCGCTTTTGATGGCGGGGGCGGATATCGGCCATGCGATTATTCAGGCGCACCGCGATAACGAAGCCATCCCGCGCCGCACCGATGCCGGCATGATCATGACATTCCGCACGCCCAAGACCGAAGAAGGCAAATTACGCGAAGCCGCCCTTGAAAAAGAAATCCGCAAACTGGAAAGTTTTCAAAAAACATTCATCGACAGCACTCTGCCCCTTGAACAAATGAGCATGCTGCGCGACATCCGCATGGCGCAATACGACCTGACGCGCCGCATGGACAGTCTTGAAAAGGCGCTGCGCGAGATTGACACGCCCAAACCGCTCGACAAAAAAACGGCCAGCGGCAGCACACGCCCCCGCACCCTGCCTAAACGCGGCGGCTAAAAACTTTTCAAACAACAGCCCCTTCGCGCAGGTTTACGGCGGAAATGCGCTATATTTTTCGCCCGAGGCGCCGTGCAAGCTTTTGGAATCTCTATGTAAACTGAAAATTAACTATACTTGGCGTTAAATATCAATGTAGGTTATAATAGAGATATCAAAGGTAAGGAGCGACTTTACATGTCCAGCCTGTTGAACAGCACCGCCGTTGGCCGCCGTAGCGAAGCAGACGCACACGAAATTCTGAGCGCCTATATCGCGCAAGCACCCGCCATGGTTCTAAACCACACTGTCGACGCCGCACCGGCCACCGCCGCGAAGCCCAAGGGCACCGCAGCCGGCGACCAGTTCGAGCCGCATTGATTTTATAAATACCGCCGCGCATTCGGGCACAGCCCCCTTGCGCGTTTGGGGAACGAGACAAGGGAGCAGGCGTCATGGCCGAAGGCATGAATCCGGTCGTATCGGAATATGAAGTCTTCAAGAACGAACGCGACGCGCTCGCGTTCTTTTTCTACAAACACCCGACGCTGGACGGCAACGCCGAAGAAGGCCCCTTCTGGTTCACCATTCAAGACAGCAACATCGTTGCCGGCACCGAAAAACACCATGCCGTGTTTCAGGAAGTCAGCCCAAACATCCTCGACACCGCCCGCCAGCGCGGCGTCATCATGCTGGTCGAGTTTGAAAACCAGCAACCCATCCGCTGCACGCCCTGCTATCTGTCGGATAGTTTCTGATTGCACCCACCTGCCGCATGCGCCCGTGACATGAAAAATGGCAGAGCTTCTTTATATTCAGTAATCTGCAGTGCGGCACTTACCGTTCTGGGTTTATACGCACCAGCACCTGTCGTTGCAGCGCCTCCCGCAGCATCGGTTCTGGCTGAATGCCCCGAAAATCAAGCGCCCCATACCTGCCTGATTGATATGGCTCTCGGCAGCCTTCGCACGGATGCTCTTAACAAAGATCTGTCCGAAAACCGTATCGAACCACGCCTTACGGGCACCAGCGACAAAACAATCACCTATAACGCCGCGCCTGAAATACATCGTTTCGAACTGCTTTTCTTTTATATCGCAGATTACGGCACGCCCGCCCAAATCGAGCGGGCACTCGCATTGTTTAATATCCCGTTTGAAAATCTTTTTATTCCAGCAACCGCAGATGCCCCTGTACGCGATATGGCATTCAGCGCAAAGCTGCACCTGCTGGCTGCAGCGAACAAACATAACGAGATTGCAGACCTCCTCAGAAAACAACAATCTGTCGCTGAATTTGATCCGGCATTGATCGGGGCGGCACAATCAACTGTCATTTCTGCTTATCTGCGGCGGCGCTCCCTTGATGAGACGCTCTCAATTTTTAATTTAATTTACAAAGGGAAGCCCAAAAGTAACCCCTCTGATCTTATAACGATCCCAATCAAAAGATTTCCCGCGTATGTCTCTTTAATTATCGAGCTTCTTTATGCGGATCGTTTTGATGACGCCTTTGAAATTTATCAAAAAACAAAAAAAGAATTTTCTTTTTGGAAAGAGCGCGAGACAAGTGAAGAGCTTCTTGCCGCCTATGCACGCCGCAGTCAACAAGCCACTGCACGTCGTTACTACAAAAATTTCTGCAGTGAAGCCTTCGAAAACTTTCAAAAGCACGAAACCTACAACATAGTTTCTGCACGCCACCTTGCACGGCTGGCTGATTCCGAATGCCTGCGTCACGACAAATATATTGCACATAAAATCGATCTCTCTTCTATCACCGACACACCAAAAACAAACGCCGCGCGCATAAAAAACAATATTATCGAGAAGGCAACCCTCACTCAGCACGCACATAACAGCGTGGAGAGGCTCGTGCAGTTAAAAAAGCCGTTGATCGGCAACGATCTAGAAAACCTCGCTTTCCTGGACCCTTATGTGGCGGCAGATACCTGCCGCATAAATGGCGACGAGAAATGCGTGGAACACGTCGCAGATATTATTTCGCGGACAGAAAGTTTTCGGCAAACAACCACCGAATTGAAAAACACACCCCATCGTTTTCAAATACAAACATTCGATATAAACCGCAAAACCTCAACCAATACGTCGAATACTACCCAGGCAAAAGATAAAAACTATGCTCAGCCACGTTTCGCGCATGTTGACGTCGCCGCGTTCAAGCGTGAATTTGGACTGATGCCCGCGCTTGCTGCTCCAAAACCCGTGCGGCCGCCCACACCGCTAAGCAGACAAGAAATCGAAGAAGGCCTCGAATGTGCGCCTGCAAAAGTAAACGACCCGACTGGCCTCAACTACGCCGCCTGCCTTGGATGGCACCTGTTTCAATTGACGGATACCCGCGATAGCTACTTATGGGCGCAGCATTTGATAAACCCCTATGTCGACTGGGCTGCAAAGAAAACGCCATAATCGCGCCGCGTTTAACCAGCCCTTAACCCCTTATGTATAATAATAAAGCTAACAAAAAGACCATGCCGTATTCACAACGCATGAGGGTTCCATGCTTTTTTTCAGCGACGCCGAAGTCTTCCGCGGCAGTTTCAACCACAGCGCCGCGCCCCTGCATACCGCGCAGTTGACCGAAGATATGGCGCAGGCATTTTACCGGCGCGAACATGACACCATCAACATGCTCGCCGTGCAGGGCGCAAAATTTACGAGCGAGATGTTACATACCGCTGTTGGTTTCCGCGATCATCACCTGACGGAAAAGTGTTTAACCGCAGGCGTAAAACCCGATGAAGACATCGTGAAGGTCGCCGTCAATCACAAAGACGCACCATTGACCGCAATGCTGATACAGCGCATCACACCCACGGCGGAATTGAAAAGATACATCGACAATTACGCAACCGACGCCGTGCGCAAAGCTGCAGCACCCGCCCTGCAACGAACGATGCCGGAGCCGTAACCGCATCCCCCGCCCGCGCATCACAGACGTTTCATAACAACGCGCACCCACTACATATACGCAGAAAAATTTTAGAGCACACAAAATTTTGATGACAAGCGAATCGGTTTGTCGTACATTCTTGTTAAGGGTTTTTTAACGGGAGTGTCTGGATGGATCTCATCAGACTAAGTGTTCTACCCACTGCCTTCGGTGCCGACCAAATCGCCAAACTGGTGATTGCAAGCCCCGCCACCCGCATCGTCAAAAGTTATGCCGCCTCCCCATGGGAGGTTTTTTTGTGCCCGGAGCAGGCGCAACGTTTTTCCATTCACTACCACCGGCCCGAAAGCCGTAACAACCAGGGGAGAAGCTGACGCATGGGGAAAAAGTCGAAAGTTGCCACCTACAAATCTCAACGCGCGCCCAAAGAAGAAAACGTGCGTCATATCTTCGCCGGTAATGACTGGGACCCGCTGGGTGGATTCAAACCCGACACCAACCAACCCTATGTGAAAAACGTACAGCCCCGCAGCGAAGGCCAAAAAGCCTTGCTGGAAGCGATTAACACGCACAATCTGGTACTGGCCATGGGCCCTGCGGGTTCGGGAAAAACATATCTGGCGATTGCGGCGGCGGTGGAGGCTTTCACCAAAGGCAAAGTAGACCGCATCATCCTGTCGCGTCCAGCCGTTGAGGCGGGCGAGAAAATCGGCTTCCTGCCCGGTGACCTGCAAGACAAGATGGCACCGTACCTGCGCCCGCTGTACGACGCACTCAACGACCGCATGGGCATCAAACGCCTGAAGCAGCATATCGATAGCGGCGAGATTGAAATCGCCCCCATCGGTTACATGCGCGGACGTACGCTGAACAACGCATTTGTTGTGATCGACGAAGCACAAAACTGCACCTACAGCCAGATCAAGATGATTGTCAGCCGTCTGGGCTGGGGCGCCACCATGGTGATCACGGGCGATCCGGACCAGTCCGACCTGCTGGATGGCATTTCTGGTCTGAAAGACATGTCCCAGAAACTTGCCAAAGTTGACGGCATCGCCGTACAGCAGCTGCGCGACAAAGATATCGTGCGTCATCCGCTGGTTGCGAAAATGCTCGAAGTTATTTGATTTTCTACCGCCTTACCGCCCGCCTCGGGCGACTTGCACACACTTCGGTACTATGAAGGCACCTTGAGAACTTGAAGCCCGGCTGCAAAGCCGGGCTTTTTTTCGCCTGCCATCGCGGTTAAAATAACGCGTTTTTGAAAAGGAGCCTTTGCATGACCGATACGCCTGCTTTCTTCTCGCCACGCGCACATGTGAATATCGCCCATCACCATTTCAAGGGCGCATCAAAAACCCTGCCGGGCATCATGTTCTGCGGCGGCTTCCGGTCTGACATGACAGGCACCAAGGCAACGTATCTAGAGCAGCAATGCCGCGCCCGTTCGCAATCTTTTGTGCGTTTCGATTATACGGGCCACGGCCAATCCAGCGGCGCATTCGAAGAAGGCACCATCGGCAGCTGGTTTCAGGACGCACTTGATGTGCTCGACACCCTGACCGAAGGGCCGCAGATTGTTGTGGGGTCATCGATGGGCGGCTGGATTGCGCTGCTGCTCGCCCGCGCACGCAAGGCGCGCATGGCGGGGCTGATCGGCCTTGCCCCTGCGCCTGATTTCACCGAAGACGTTTACAACGATGAATTCGGCGAAGAAGAACGCCGCCATCTGGCCGCAAACGGCGTGATTTACATCCCCAGCAACTACGGCGATCCCTACCCGCTGACCGCAGCACTGTTCGAAGATGGGAAGAAGCACCTGCTGCTGACGGACCGCATCGACATGCCCTTTCCCGTACGGCTGATCCACGGCAAACAAGACCCAGATGTGCCCTGGCAAAAAAGCGAGCATATCCTGCGCCAGCTGATCTGCCCCGATGCGGGGATCATCTGGATTGACGACGGCGATCACCGTTTGTCACGGCCCGAAGATCTGGCGCTGATTGATAAAACCGTGCTGGACCTCTCCCACCGGTATCAGATGGCGCTGGCATCCGAAGGATAAGAGCCTGTTTTATATAGCCGATTCATCGCGCACTGGCGCGGCCCCCGCGAAAGGCGTAAAATAAATTCCATCATGGAAACCACGCGTAAAAAAATCAGCCTGAATTTCAAACCGGCGGCCGAAGCTACCGCGGTCGAATATTTGCCCGCGGGCGGCTATATCTCGCGCCTCGATGGCAAATATCACGCCATCGGCAAGCCCGCGATTTTAAACGCACAGGGCGGCGAGCAGTGGTATGAACACGGCCAGCGCCACCGCGTGGGCGGCCCCGCCATGTCGAATCCGGACGGTCATCAGGAATATTGGCAGCGTGGTATCGTGCACCGCGACGATGGCCCCGCCCGCATTTTTGCGAACGGCACTAAACACTGGGTACAACACAACCAGCTGCACCGCGAGGATGGCCCTGCGATTGTCGATGCCACGGGCGTCAATACCAGCTATTTCCTGCAAGGGCGCGTCCCGACAGATACAGAAATGAAAGACATTCAGGCGAAAGAGGCCGCCCGCGAAATGCGCGCGCGCGAAGAAATCGCCCTGCCTGCGCGTATCGGTAAAGTGCACAAACGCGGCGCCGCGCTGAAATAATCAATGCCTATACACCCGCCCTGCAAAGGCGGGCACCAGATACACCGGTCTTTTTAAATGCAGAGATAGACACCGGCGCCCGCAGGTGTGACCACTTGACAATATCCCAAACAGAAAATTTGAGATACATCCGCGCAAAAACCTCTATCCATGGGGATGTGATACACGGTATTCAGTACCCGCGCTGAAGTCCGGCGCAGAGAAATTCCGGAATGCCTTAAAACAAGATTTACGGCGCGCGCGGACGGCGGGGACGCAGCGTGACAGGCTTTGCCACGTCGACGTCTTTTTGCAAAACCCCGAGCGCGGCATGCGCGGCCCGTGCACGGGCAGCATCTGCGGCGGCAGCGTCGTTAAAAATGTCATGAATGTTGGCTTTTTTGCGTTTCCTATCCGTATCGTCACGGCCTGCACCGGCAATCTGGCAGGCCACATCGGCGGCCGTGCGGCCCAGATGATCTTGCAGCGTACGGTCCGCGCCCAGCTGCACCAGCGCGCGCACCGTATCCGTATCGCCCCGTTCGGATGCGATATGCAGCGGCGTGTGGCCCATCAGAGCTTCACGGTGATTAATATCCGCGCCGCGCCCGACCAGCATCGCGGCCATTTTCGTCTCGCCATTCAACGCGGCGTGATGCAAGGGACGCCAGCGGTCATCCGCCTCGATATCGACATCGGCGCCGCCTGCAATCAGGGCTTCGGCCACGGCCATATGCCCCGCACCCGCGGCGGCGTACAATGGTGTATCTATGACAGTTTCGATGCCTGTATTGATATCCTGTTTGCTGTTCGCATCGGCACCCGCAGACAACAGTTTTTTAACTTTGCCCAGATGCCCGATTTCGGCGTAATGCAGCAGCGCAAAATCCGGATCGTCTTTTTCGATCTGCGCCCAGCGGGCGGCTTCCTTGCGGGCTTGCGCGGGGGTTGTCATGGTTGGCTGCCCTTGGGACTGCGGCGGCGAATATCCTGCGGCGTGCGCTGCAATGTCAAATCGTTTTGCAGCACGGCGGCATTCGACAGATCAGATGCGTATTGCTCGGCTGCGGCCGCGACTTCGCGTTTGCGGGCGCGATCTTGGTCAAAGCTTTTTTGTATGGCGGTGGATAGCTCTTGTTTCTCGTCCACGCTGCCGCCGTATTGATCGCAGATCATCTCTTCGGCCGTCTTGCCGCTGCGGTCGCGCAGCGACTGGTCGGCACCCAGCGCAATCAGCGTTTCCACCGTGACTGCACGGCCAAGGCGCGCGGCCTTTTGCAGGGGGGTATGATCAAAGATATTTTCCCGCGCATCAATCTGCGCCCCCTTGCCGTGCAGGAAGGTGACCATCAGCGGCCAGCCTTCGACGGCGGCGCGGATCAGGGGGGTGTAATCATCATCATCGCGTTTATCGATCTGTGCGCCGGCCTGCAAAAGGGCATCGGCCACGGCAATATGCCCGCTGCCCGCAGCGGCCAGCAGCGGCGTATCCATCACGGTATCGACAGATAGATCAACCATAACCTCGGCATTCGGATCGACACCGGCTTTAAGCAGGCTTTGCACCTTGCCCAGATCGCCCGCGGCGGCGTATTCCAGCAGCGCGCGCGGCGGGTCTGTGGTTTCCCACGCGATGCGCTGCTGCACGATTTTAGGATCGCGGCGCGCGGCGGCTTTAAAGAGACGCTTCAAGATCGCATTCCGGTTGTTATTTTTTGGACATGCCTATGCTAGGCGCACTTCACATATATGTAAAGGCGTATAATGCTGTTTAATTTCAACAATCTAAAAGATCAATCGGGTGATTTATAATTAAACCCGCCACCGCCGCGGCCGCCGCGTGCCGCAAAAATCAGGCGGTAGAGAACGTAGAAAACCGCGGCGATCGCCAAAAACACGGCAGGCGCGGGCCAGCCCGCAATTTTATCCCAGTTGGAAAAAACAGATTTCAGATGCGGCAGCGCCTCGGTATAGGACGCCTTGTGAACATCCGTCCACAGATCTTTAAGCGGGCGAATGTGGAATTTGTTTTTCAAGAACCAGTGATAGCAGCTGTCATACAGCGCGACAGCGACGCCCAAAAAGGCAAAAATCCTGCTCAGCGTACGCAAAAACATCATGATGTTTTACTTCTCTTCCGTCGTCTCGTTAATCAGGTTTTCCGCAGCGCCAATCACGTCGGCCCATGTCATGGGGGCGCGGCCATTGGTACGTTCGGCCAATTGGCGGGCGGCGGCGGCTTCTTTTTCGGCATCCGTCGTCGCCGACGCCGCGGGCGGAATAACCGGCATGGCCGATACGGCTTCCCACGGCGGGGGGACGGCGGCGGTTGTCTGGCCCGCGGGCGCTTCCCATGGCGGGGTTGCAACGGCGGCGGTATCGACCGCGCCGATGACTTCCATCCAGCTGAGCGGCGCCGCCACTTTTGGTGCGGCTTTGGTCGTATCCGGCGCAGCAGGCGCGGCGGCAGCAGCGGTGGCTGCCGGCGTGGCTTCGGGGCCCAGAACATCCGCCCAGGATACGGGTTTCTTTTCTTCCAGCAGCGGCGGATCGCGGCGCAGCGGCATCGCGGGGACATCGTCAGACGCCGCGCCGATGACTTCCATCCAGCTCAGCGGGCCTGTTGCCGTTTTTGCGGCGACTTCTTGCGCAGCAGCGCGCTCGCCTTCGGGATCCGGCTCCGGCATCGGCTGGGTGTCGTCGCTTTCGGGTTTGGCATCCGTCGGCTTGATTGTTTCGTGCGCTTCGGCAACACCGGCAACAGCGTTTACGCCGCATTCGATAAACGGCGCGCCGACTTGCTTGGCTTCGGCAAAGCCTGCGGCCATGGCTTCGATATCGCGGTTTGGAATAGTCGGCTCGGCGGCGGCATCCCATTTCGGGTTACGCAGGCGGCGCAGAATACCATCGACCAGACGCAGGTTTTCAAGCGCGTCTTCGGCCGGCGGCGGAATGGGCAGGAAGCGATGAACACGCATCGCCTTCGCATGGCCGATGTCGGAGTTGTAGACCTGAATTTCATTCACGTTTTTACCAAACGCGCAAACAGCGCGGCCCTCGGTAAAGCCGCGCAGGCCGTCGTAGGATGCACGCGCACGCTGCTGGATGCTGGCGTTTGCCGAGTCCATATAACTGTTGCCCGCATTGCCCGACGGGCCGCCACGCTGGAAGTTGGACACCTCGGTCACCAGCGTCGTACCAACCGTCTTTTCAAAGAAGTCTTTGGTTTGCGTGGGGTCTTCCAGTTTGCCAAACAGTTTGATGTTACAGTTCGCCGTGATGGACCGCGCTTCTTCTTTCACACGTTTTTCCAGCGCGGGCAAATCCTGACCGGCGAAGACGAGCGAGAAGCCCAGCGAACGGGCCTGGGCGGCCATCACCGCCATACCTTGCGATGTATAGTAGCCGACCTCGTCAAAGATCGCGATAAAGGGCGTTGCAGAGTTGGTGGGTTTGTTTTCAATCGCGGTTTCGGTCGCCCCCTCGACCGAGTTACCCAGCGTCGCACCCATCATACCCTTGAGGGTCGATGCAATGATTTTACCAAGGTTGGCCGTTTCATCGCTGGATTTTTCCAGCGCGGGGATCAGCACGACCAGAATGCGACGTTGCAAAACCACGTCCATCATGTCGACGTCGGCGGCCTGCGTATCGAAAATAAAGCCGTAGTCATCGCCCAGCGACTGCATGGAGCGCGTGAACTGCATGGACAGGTAACCGTGCTGCTGGCGCGGCACCGACGTATCCACCTGACCTGAATCGGGGCCTTGCGGTTTTTCGTCGCCGTTGTCATCAAATACGTTGTCGACATAGCCCGGCAATTCGTTCAGGTAGCCTTTGACCGGTGCGCGGATATGTTCGGGCACGCTGGCGTCACGCGACAGTTTAATGACGGCCTTGAAAGTCAGGAACTGACGGATAACACCGATCGACAGCGGAATGTTTTGCGTTTCGCGCTTGAATACAAGGCACGGCATAAGGGCAGAAACCAGCGCCACCGCACGTTCTTTCCACATCGCGTTGTCGCCTTCGGAATCCGGCATCAGACTGACGAGCATGTTAGTCAGATAAGAAGACGAGCCGGACGAAAACGGGTTCAACGTGTTCGACGGTACGCGTGCGCCCATGGCGGCGTTACCCGTCATGTAGTTCATGATCAGCAAATCATCGTCGCGGCCAAAGCGCCGCGCCATCGCCGACAGCGTGGACCACAAATCCGTATCCGCTTTACCGTCGATATAGATAAAGCCAGACGACCAGCAAAGCGCGTTGCAGGCATAGGATTTCAGACCGAAGGTTTTACCCGAACCGGTCGTACCCAGATAAAGGCAGTGCGTACGCGCATCCGAGTTGGTGAACCAGATTTCTTCGCCCGTGTCCTTGTCGTTACCGACATACAGGATACCATCCGCCATGCCTTTGGTGCCGTCGGGGCGGACGTTATTGGGGTCTTTACGCTGTGCGCTTTTAGGCAGTTTAAAAGGCAGCTGCACGGGGCGCGTCATCAGCCACCAGAAATACATTAGCCCCATAAACAGAATAAGATCGCCAAACATGGCGACCTGCTGGTCGACCAGAATGGCCACAACGCCCATGCCATAGACCATGATGGCGTTGAAGGGGTCCTTGGCGTTGTCGGCCATACGGACGCTCCACGGGCGTGCATCCCGGAGGATCTGCTCGTGTCTGAATTCGTATTTTGACTTAACTGCCACGGTGTATAACGCGCCCCTCTAGATAACCTGAATGCCGCTGCTTATTTGCCGAAGTAATCGTCGGCGGTTGTCGGTGCGCCTTCACGCGCCACGCCCGCGCGGTCCAGATTCATGCTGTCCAGCATCTGCACGCCTTTCTGGTTGACGAGGAAACCGCCTACCACCACCAGCGCGACAAAAATAGCGATCAGCACCAAAATAATTTTGGCCAGCGTGCGGAAGAAACCGCCTTTTTTCTCGACCTGCTGCACAGGAATTGCGGCAGACGTCGAAGACGGCGCCAGCATTGCGTTCATCACGGCCTGCAACGCGGCGGTGCCGGAATCGCGGTCGGTAAAGCTGGCGACTTCTTCTTCGCCCGACTGCGCAATCATGACCAGGCGGTATTTGCCGTTGTCATTGCGCAGCTCCAGCGTGGCGGTCGTCAGTTTTTTCATGTCGGCGCGCCAGACTTTCGGCGGCTCGGCATTCATGAACGACGCGACCAAAGCCTGATCCACAACGCGTGCATCAATCTGGGGGGCTGCTTTTGTTACCATGTCTGTCTTGCTCCTTCAGTCTTTGGTATCCGCCCCGCAGGTGCGGGTATGGTTTATTGAGCGTTATTTCTTTTTCCAGTAGTTCGTGCCGCCGGCCTTTTTATCCAATTCGGGAATCGGGCGGGCAGCGCTGCTTTTCATCAGGGTTTCGAAGCCTTTGATGACTTCGTCAAAACGCGGCGTGGGAATGCGCTGGCCGGCGATCAGTTCGTTGGTGTAGTGCACCAGCGCGCCCGCAGCCTCGGCATGGTACGATTTACGTCCCAGATTGTTCAGCGGGTACCAAAGCGTACGGTCATGGCCACGCAGCCAGACGAACTGCGCGGGCGCCAAAACGCCGCCCTCTTCGCGGGAGCGTTGCAGGCAACGCAGCAGCGCCGTTGTTTCATAGGCATGCTGGTCTGCATATTTTTGCAGGGCGCCGCCCAGTTTGGGGTCTTTGATAACCTTGCGGATTTCGGACACCAGCTTGCCGGATGGTTTAAAGCCGCCGTCCGCACTCCAGCACAGCGACATCGCGTTCAAAAGATCATCACTCTGCTTACGTTTGCGCACGTGTTTCAGCGCGAAGGCCGCATAAAGACCCTGCATGTGCAGCGGCAGTTTGAGCGGCCCCTGCCAGCGTTTGCCCAGCTGCAGCGCCAGCGCCTGATACGCGCGGCCCACATCCAGCTTGCCGGCCTGATAGCCGACCTCGTGATACGCCAGCCACTCTTCGGGGGCGAGCGCTTCGGAAAACATCGGCAACTGCGCCGGTACCGGCTGGCCGGGTGCGCGGAAAGGCAGCTTGCGCGGGTCAAACTTTAAAAACGGAGCGATGGTCGGAAAAGATTTCGACTGTTCCTGCATCAGACCTTCAAGCCCCATGCGGCGGCGATAATACGTGCCCGGCCCCTTGAACATCACAATCAGCGCCAAAATCCCCAAGGATGCGACGAACACATACTTGAGCGGCAAAACCGCCAGCGTGGTCATAATTTTGATAGCTTCAAAATTAATCTCGGTATCGGCATTGGCATGAGGCAGCCATTTGCGCCAGACGCCCACCGTCGCATTTTTGCCGTATTTGGGGATGGAAACATCGTCGCTGAAAATCAGGCGAACCAGATGCAGTTCGCCAATGCGGATGTAGCGGAGCGCGCTTTTCAGCTGCACCTGGAAGAAGTACCAGATAATGAACAAAACACCGCCAATGACAAAGGCGGCAAAGAACGTCATCAGAAAGTCTTCGTGCGGACTTTTTTGCTGCGACACGTGTGAGCCCCTCCTTTCCCCGTTTGGCCGGCCTCTATATTAGGCAGTTGAAACAAAAAATCCTATCCTTTTCAGCAGGATTCTACGTCAGTCTTCTACATTACACGTTTTTGGTTGAAAAATTTTAAACGACTATATAATTATGGCGTTGCCCGAAGGAAATGCAGCCATACGTTACGTAAACTGCACCCTTCTCGATGCCGGCATAGCACAGCGGTAGTGCAGCGGTTTTGTAAACCGAAGGTCGGGAGTTCAATCCTCTCTGCCGGCACCATTCTCCCACCTTCATACTCTTTTCACATCGCCGTTATTTTCAGCGCAGATTTTAATTGACTGTCCAGTCAGTTAATAATATGCTTAAAGGTATGGCACGCCCCAAAAGCAACGATAAACGCAACGCAATCATGAACGCCGCCGTGCGCGTCATTGTCAGCCATGGGCTGGGCGCATCGACGGCGGCGATTGCCAAAGAGGCCGGCATATCGAACGGTTCGCTGTTCACCTACTTTCAGACAAAAGCCGATTTGTTCAATCAACTGTATCTTGAATTGAAAACGGATATTTCGTCGGCAACGCTAAAAGGGCTTTCGGCAAATGACGACCTGCGCACGCAAATGTTGCATGCCTGGACCAACTGGATGGATTACGCAGCCGCCCACCCCGAAAAACGCCGCGCCATGGCGCAATTGAATGTATCGGACGACATCACCCCCGAAACACGCGCCGCCGTTTACAAAAACATGGCGCCGCTGATCACCCTGATGGAAAAGACGCGCAGCCAAGGCGCCATGAAAGACGCCCCGGCGAATATTGCAGGCGCCCTGATTACATCGCTGTTCGAGGCCACAATGGACACCGTGATACAAGACCCCGTCCATGCCCGCAGCCATAGCAAAACAGGGTTCGAGGCCTTCTGGCGCGTGATCGGCTAAATTTTTGACGCAATAAATGAGTGACTAGACAAACAATAAAGGAGCAGTACATGCCGACATCGACACCTTCTGCAGCTTGGACAACCGCCAATATACCGCCGCAAAAAGGGCGCTGCGCCATCGTGACTGGTACAGGCGGGCTGGGGTTTGAATGCGCCCTTGCACTCGCGCGGGCGGGCAGCGATGTGATCATTGCCGGACGCCATCCGCAAAAAGGCAAAGACGCCGCAACCCGAATCCGGCGCGCAGCACCGCACGCACATGTACGCTTCGAAGAGCTTGACCTCGCCAGCTTTGATTCAATATCGAATTTTGCGGCACGCCTGCAAAGCCAGAATGGCCATATCGACGTGCTGATCAACAATGCCGCCGTCATGAACCCGCCGCACCGGCAGGAAACAGCCGACGGGTTTGAACTGCAACTCGGCACCAACTATCTTGGCCATTTCGCGCTTACGGCGGCGCTGATGCCGCTGCTTAAAAATGGCAAAGCGGCACGCGTGGTCACCCTCTCCAGCATCGCGGCGCGCGGTGGTGTCATTAATTTTGACGACATACAGGCAGTCAAAAATTATCAACCAATGGCGGTTTACAGCCAGTCCAAACTGGCATGCCTGATGTTTGCCTTCGAATTGCAAAGACGCAGCGCCACAGAGAATTGGGGCATTTCCAGCATGGCCGCACACCCCGGCATTTCGCGCACCGACCTTTTGCACAACGCCCCGGGCCGCTGGAGCGCGGCTGGCATTGCCCGCTCCGCACTGTGGTTTTTATTCCAGCCCGCAGCACAGGGGGCTCTGCCCGCGCTTTTTGCCGCGACGTCGCCAGAGGCGGAACCCGGCGCCTATTACGGCCCCGATAAAATGGGAGAGACGCGCGGCTTTCCGGCTGTGGCAAAAACACCGCCGCAGGCACTTGATGCCGCCGCCGCGATAAAACTTTGGGAACTGTCCGAAGAATACACGGGCTTTCGGTTTTAAAATTCAAGGGATCTTTTCATGAAAACATATCTTGCGCACATTGCTTTCGGATGGCTCACCGCCGGCGGGGTTTTGCATTTTCTGGTTGATGTCGTATCGCAATACGTGCGCGGGAAACGGCCGCCCGGCGATGCGACAACGCTTTATTATGGCCTCAATACCGCTTTTGCGCTCGGTCAGGTTTTATTCGGGCTTTTGTGTCTATGGCTGGCCTGGCGCCAGCCCGATTTTCTTGCAAACCGCATGATCACGGCACTGTGTGTGGCAGGCGGCGCCGGATGGCTGGTGATCACCTATGCTTTCATGGAATACCGCGAACCTAAAATCATGGCCATGATCTTTCTGGCCTTGTTAATCGCCGCGATTGTTGCGGCGCGGCCTATACATTAGCCCCCGATGCGCCCGATCGGCAGGGCCGGAAAATCTCCATCAACGCCGGATAGAAAAGCGATTTTTGTTTCATCCGTCAAATGATGCCGCAGCGCGCCCAAGTGTTCGCGCGTAACAAGCGCAGCCTGACGCGGAAACCACGGGGGCGCCGCCGCGGAAATAACGCCTGCATAAAAAGGCGCCTCCGCTTGCTCTGCAAATACGGCGGCATATTCGGCACCGGCGCCGCACAGCCAACGCGAGAGCAGCGTTTCTGCAGTATCCAGCCTGTCCAGCAACCGCGACAGGCGGCGTAATTTTTCGTCAGCGGAAATGGCATCGGCCATCACCAGCGATTGGGGCCATGGCGCAAAAGACGTCCCCTTGGCAAAGCCATTGGCATCAGACGGGTGCACATGCACATCATTTTGCGGCAGGCACTGCCATGCGGTATAAACCGGTGCGGGTAAACGGTCGCGGCCAAAGAAATACGAATTATTGCGAATAACCACCGCCGCCGCATCCGCTGGTGTGCGGCAAACGCACAGGATATAAGCGCGGCGGTATTCGATTGTCCAGTCGCCTTCGTGGTACACAAACCCCATGCCAAACAAATCACGCGCAGGGTCGTGGCGCGGCAGGCGTGCATCACGCACGTCGGTTGCACGTTCAATCCGTTTAAACCCGTATTGTTCCAGCAAAGCCGGCGCCTGCTGCCGCTGCGTCAAAAAACGCCATAGCGGAAATGAAAAACCATAGGCAGCCAGCCGTCCCGACAGCCGCGCGGCCACAACCGCCTGATCCGCAGGGCCTGCAGACAGACCTGTACAGGCGGCCAGCATTTCATACATCTGCGCAGGTGTCAGCCCCGCTGTGCCCAGCAGCATCAAATGCTCCGGCAGCAGGCAGGACACCCCGCCGAAACGCGTCACAAGATCATAGGCCGCCGCCGCGGCGCCTTCGTGAATAATCGCCGGGATTGCTGCGGTAAAGGCACGGCTGTCGCCGTTGGCCGCCGCTGTCCCGCCGGCGGCAATCGCGGCATTGATATCGCTACGCCAATGCGTGGTCACGGCAGTATAACCGCCAGATCGCCAGCGGGGCGATAGGGCGTGCGGGCGCGGTAGCTATTTTGTGCCGTTTCCTCTGCATAAAATTCGGCGACGCTAGCCAGCACGTCGGGCGCGACATGCTGTTTCAGGTATTCACGCGCCAGCAAGCCCTGCCGGTGCATAATATACCAATCCAGCGCCTGCATATGATTGGCCTGCACATGGAAACGTCCGCAGTCGCAATCAATCTCGCGGCTTTTATCCATAGCAATTTTCGGTACACCCAGATGGGCACAAACTTGCAGCACCTCGGTTTTATAAAGGCCGATGATGGGCAGCATGCTGACGGCTTTGGATATCTGGCTATAGGTGCCAAGCGCCTCTTCGGTCGCGTTACGGGTGCCGACCGGAAAATAATGCTGCGACGTCATGCCGTGACGCGCATCGGTCTGGCGTACAGCACGGCTGAACAAATGGCCCCAACGCCTGTTATCATCGCTATGCGCGATCGTCGCATCGGTTTCAAAAAGGGCCTGCGGTGCCTGCGTTTTCAGCCACGGAATAATCTCGCGGCCGACCCAGTCCAGCTCCGGCGCGGCGCACTGGCGGGCAGGGTCGTTATCGATCATCGCGTTTTTGGATTGATGTTCGAAATGCAGGCCCAGCACCCTGTCCCCCTTGCCCATGCGTTCAAACGCGCGGGCGCAGGCCAGAAACGTCAGGATAGAGTCGGTACCGCTGATGCCCACAATCAGGCCTGGCGCGCGCTCCGCCTTGGCGGCGTGCGCTATCCATGCGGTGACGGCATCGAATGTCTCGGCCGCGTTCAGGCGTCTGGGCGTGTGCGCGGCGACGCCTTGCATATCAATCCACCTTGCCTTTGCGGTAGCGGATGAAGGCCGTGGCCAGCAGCAGAATACCCACGCCAAAGAACATCACAACGCGCGCCGCCACCGGCATTTCGGGCAGGTCAATCAATATCAGGCGGCCAATCACCAGCGCCAGCACGGCAGATCCGTAATGACGCGTCGGCAAATGGTCGCGGCGATGGCCCGTCACATACGCCGCAATACCGATGAAGCTATACACCACCATCGACGCCGCAGTCGCAAAATCACCCGACGGCATCACGGCATGCAGCGCGTGCCAGACAAAGGCAAAGGTGTAAATAGAACCCGCCGCCACCCAGAATGTGATTTCATACCCGAAGATCATCGGCGGTTGTCCTGCCGATAGCTGCGCACGCTGCACCCGGTTGAAATACTGCGCCAGCGCAAAGGGCACCACAGACAGAACCAGCAGCACCAGAGCATCTGCATGAAGAATGCCGCCGCGCCAGCGCGAAGGCTCCAGACTGACTGCGCCCAGTAGCAGCGGAATAGCCAGCGTGGTTGCCATGGCCGCCACGGCGGTGCGGCTTTGCAGCACGCGGTGCGCCAGAACGGTCAGCAAACCCGAAATACCCGTCAGCAGGATCACCAGCTGCGGTCCGCGGAATTCCATGACCGCCATGGTCAGCAGCAGAATTACACTGACGCAGAGATAGGTCAGGAATACGCTGCGCGCCCCCGTGCGTTTCGACAAAATCGCCGAACCGATCGAAAAGACCAGCGCCCAAAGCCCGAGCCACAGCGTACGCATGCCGCCCTCGGCCGTATCGAAAATCCAGATGATCAGGAACAGCGCCATCAACAGCGGCATCATGATATCCGTCAAACGGTTACGCACGGCGCGGAAATGGCCGACCATATCCGACGCAAAAAACACCGCCGTGAAGGCAAAGGCCGTGGTGAGCGCCAGCATCTTGTCGGGCATTAACGCGCTGTTTTCCCAAAACGGCACGCTATAAAATCCGGTGACCAGCAAGGCCAGCAGAATATTCAAACGCCACCCTGTCATCAAAACCACCCACAGCGTCGCCGCCAGTACCACGGCCAGATAGCCGAAAAGCCCCCCAAAGGAGACTTCGGGCGCGCGTGTAATCGCCGGCGCCAGCAAGGCCAGCAGCAGTGCGGCATACGACAGCACGGGTAGTTTGTGGCGCATCGCCTGCAGCGTTACAAACGCCGCGGTCAGGAACGTAACCCCCAGTGCGGCGGGCGGGTTGAAAAAGCCATAGAGCTGACGCGCGGCAAACATAGTCAGAATAATCGCGGCCGAGCCGAGCAAAAGAAAAATAGAGCCTTGCTGTACATAGCCGCGCATACGCCATTGGCCGACAGCCGCCAGCACAAGCCCCAGCGCAAAGCCCGCACCGATCCGCATTTCGGCGGAGATGATATCTTCGATCAGCGCATAACGCACCAGCCAGCTGATAGACAGAAACACGAAAGCAGCGCCGGTCACCAACATCCAGTTTTCGGTCAGCCAGCCCCAGACGCGGTCGAGCACTTCTTCGTCCGCGTACTTCATCGCGGGGGATACAGACTTGGCAGGCGCAGTGCCCGATGCACCCCAAGGCGACGTTGCGGCGGTTGCCGCAGGTTTTTGCGCAGGACTTTCAAAAGCACTATCTTCAAAATATGTCATCTGTGCAGGGGGCGCGTCGGAAAACTCAACCCACTGTTCGCCACGTTCGTCGGTGAACAGGCTTTCGTCTTTGAAAATATCATCGCGGCGCGGCGGCTGGGGGGCTGGCGCGGACGGTACTGATGCAGGCGCTGCGGCCGGTGCAGGGGCTGCGGCCGATGTGGCGTGTGCGGCAGCGGGGATATCGGTGAAGACGGCTTCGGCCGGCGCGGCGGGTTTACCGGCGTCTGCGACCACCGCTGCGGCTGGCGCTGGGGAAACCCCGCCCGCCATATGTTTTTCAAGGCGCTGCATCCAGCGCGTCATGTCGGCCGACAGACGGTCCAGACGTTTGCCATTTTCATACGCCCAGAACACCGCCACAAACGGCAGCACCAGAAACGCGATCAGAACCAGAAAACCCAGAAACGCCATGATGACCCTGTCCTTATACAAACATCTGCCAGCAGATTACCCCAGCCGTCCGCCGCGCACAACGGGCGCGAAAACCCGCGCATTCACCCCCGTTTCCTGTTATATTGCCCGAAAAAGCGTTAAAGAGAGCCCATGCCCCCCTTTGTGAAACAAATCAGCAGCGCCGCCAATCCTGCCGTCAAATTGCTGAAGTCGCTGGATTTGAAAAAACACCGCGATGATTGCGGCCTGTTTATGGTCGAGGGCCTGCGCCATATCCGCGAGGCAGCCGATGCAGGCTGGACCATCGAACATCTATGTTTCACCGCCGCCGCACGTGCCGATACCGAAGATTTGATGCAAACGGCCACAGTCGCCGAAGCCATGGAAATGCCCGAAGACCTGCTGAAACGCATCACGGGGCGCGACAATACACAAGGCGTCATCGCCAGCCTGCACATGCGCACATATGACATGTCCGAAATGACAAACGGCGGCGATACGCTGTGGGTCGGCCTCGAAGACATCCGCGATCCGGGCAATCTGGGCACGATTATACGCACCGCCGACGCCGTGGGCGCGGCCGGGGTTGTGCTGGTCGGCCAGACCTGCGATGCCTTCGCCCCTGAAACGGTGCGGGCGACCGTGGGCGCGTTCAGTCGCCAGAAAATCATCCGCGCCACCCGCGCCGATGCCGCCGCCGCCTTAAAAACGTGGCGCGGCCATGCGGTCGGCACGCATTTGCGCACCGATACCGATTACCGCAAGGGCGATTACACCTTGCCCCTGCTGCTGATGATGGGCAGCGAGCAAAACGGCCTCAGCGATGACATGGCCGATGCCTGCAAACAGCTGGTTAAAATTCCCATGCCGGGGGGCACGGAGTCGCTCAATTTGGCGGTATCCACGGGCATCATGCTGTATGAAATCTGCCGCGGCCGCGTGTGAGGCCCTGGCGGGAGCCGCCTGTAAGGTATTGGCGGGAGCCGCCAGTAAGGTATTGGCAGGACTGGAAAACATCTAAGCCCCTGCCAAAGCTCTTTTATTTTCCGCAAAAGGGCGTATAACTGGGCGCATGAATACGCGGCTTCGACAAATTTTGGGCTTTTGGCTGGTATGCGCGCTGCTGATCGCGGCGGCGATACCTGCCGGTTTCATGCCCAATATCAACCGCGCCGCCAACGCGGACGGCAAGCTGTACCCGCTGGTGCTTTGCACCGCCTATGGCGAGAAAACAGTCTACGTCCCCGCAGGCCAGTCGCCCGAAGCCGCCGCTGAACACAGCGATGACACCCCCGTACACAGCGAAACGGCGCATAGCGTTTGCCCCTTCGCCCCCGTGCTGGCGCAGGATATCCCTGCCCCCGCGCAAATCCCTGCCACGTTCACATATGACGTGCGCAGCGCCCGCGATGCCGCAGATACGCTGGCAAGTGCACATATCCCCCATAAAAACTGGCAGGCACAGGCCCCGCCCCTTTCCTGATACGCACCGACATTTACCGTCACCGTATTCAGGAGAATTCCGACCATGACCACCCCCGATAAAAAGACGGGTGCAGATAATACACCCGCAAGCTGCGATCCCGCGTGCGCCTGCCCGCCATTGAATGACAATCAAGAAAACGCCCCCAAACCGCGCGGGTTTTTGCGCGGCATGTTTAAAAAATGCGCGGCCTGCGCCGGCTCCGGCACGGCCGGATTTCTGGTTGGCCATGCCGGTTGCGTTATTACCCCGCTGGTGATTGCGGCGGCTGGCGTCACGACCGCGACGGCGGGCGTATCCGTCCTTGCCCTTGCGTTCGGCGCGGCGGCAACGGCAGGCGGGCTTTATGCGTGGCACAAGCTGCGCGGCCATGCAGCCAGCAAGTTTGAAAAACGCCTTGTGATCGGCAGCGCCATCACAGGTCTTTTGGCATCGACCATCATGATGAACATCGGCGGGCACGACCATCACGGCGGCCACCCGCAAAACCAAAACCCCACGCCGCACCACCAGCATCATGACCACAGCCACCACGGCACACATGGCGCGGCAAACACCAACGACACGCTGTCACCCGATGCGGCGGCGTTTTTCGGCAGACTGGATAGCAAACAGCAGCAAAGCATGCGCGATAACGCCGCTATGCTGAAAATGTCGCTGCCTGAATACCTGAACGGCATCTGCGTGACACCGGCCAATACTACGGCGGACAAGCCCGCCGCAACACCGGTGCGCACCGCGCGCGCGCCGGGCTTGTAACCCCCTTCGGCAAAAGTCAAAACCGCGCCCGCGGCATTGACTTTTGTCATGGACGACCCGAACCAAAACAACCCCTATCCACACCAACCTTGAAAGGAAGACCACCATGAAACTCGTTGACATCACCCCCGTTGAATTCGCTTGCGGCAACTGCGGTTGCGGCTGCCCCGCCGTACTCGAAACGGAAAGCGATACGTACATCATCATCGGCAAAAAACTGTCCCCCGCTGCCCTGGCAGCCGTACAGGGCCGCGTGGCCGATGACGAATACGTGATCGAAGTGAAAAAAGGCATGATCGACGGCCTGAAATAAAACGAAAAACGCCCCGCCCCTGAAAAGGCGGGGCGTTTGACTTCGCCCCCCCTTTTTCATCCCGTCAAATCCAGCCAAGGCATTTATCCGAGATGTTCCGCCGCAAACCCGCGCCGCTAACGCTGACACAAAAAACCGATATTTACCAAAAACGCCTGCAGGAATCGCTCCGGATACAAACGCCGGGCGGCCGCTATCAGGCACTGGCGCTGTTGATCGACGACATTCAAAAAGATCTGATCCAGCGCGAAAAGACATTCCACGAAACCGAAGATCGCCGCATGCTGAATACCATTCTGGGCCTTGGCGCGGGCATTCCGCTGGCCGCCGGCGCCGCCGCGCTGGCGGGGGCACCGCTCGCCCTGCTTGTGCTGATACCGGCCGTCATGAGCAGCGGCATTTATGCCAGCCATAAAAACCACGAGGCGCAAGCCACATTTAATGCCGAGAATAAATCCTGCCTGCCGGTTATTCACGGCATCACCCAAAGCGCGATTGCCGCACAAGAGCAAATACTGGCGCATCACGCCGACGCCTTCGCCGCCTCGCCGCAGCATGCGGGGCTTTTGCAAACCTGTCCGCGCCTCAAGGCACATTTTGCAAACGCGCAGGAAGGCCGCAAACACCCTGCCCCACCGGCCGCGCCACAAAACGCGCCCCGCCCGCCGTCGCCGCCGCGCTGATCTTTCCCTCTAAAAAAACGCACAAAAAAAGAGGACGGGAGTGGCTACTCTCCCGTCCTCCGTCAACTTCTTCTTCCTATAGGGAAAGGAATGAAGAATTGTCTTTTTCAAGCCTTACAGGTCGAAATCGCGGCCTTTGTTGGGCTTGAAGGTCTTTTTCGCAGCGTTGTCGTTCGCCAGCGTGTCAGAGACGATCGTACGTGCTTCGTCCGTGAACTGCTGGAGGATCGAGCCCGCATCTTTCAGATTGCCGGCTTTGCTGATCTGGTCAAACTTGTCGCCAGCCGATTTGCCGAGGTCATGCAGGATCTCGGAAATCGCGTTCGGGGACGGCAGTTTGCCAACGAACTGGTGTGCTTGCTGGCTGACGCGCTCCGGCGTGATTTCGCGGGTGAGAGCGGCAACTTGCTGCGCGATTGCGTCGCTGGGGACGGTATCGGCCAGTTCTTTGATTTTTTCGGCAATGTCTTCTTCGGATGCATCACGCATGTCATCGATGATCGGACGCGCTTGTTCGAAGAACATCTTCGCAACCATACGCTCGCCCATGCCGCGGCCGGACAGGGCTGCGTCGAGTGCGTTTTCGAGATCGTCGGTCGACGTTTTTTGCAGAGCGTCTTTCAGCGATTTTGCCACTTTCAGGGCAACATCGTCTTGCTTCAGCTGGTTCAGGGCGCTGTCGACAACTTCTTTGACTTTTTCTTCGTCAAAGCCGCGAACGGTGGAGCTGATACCATCAGCCACTTCCTGGCTGGACAGCAGGGCGTAGAAATCACCAACAGCCTGCTTGACGAAGTTCTTCGGGAATTCTTCTTGGGCCTTATCGACGGCAGCTTTGCCGCCAGCGGCGAGGGAACGGACAACGCGGCCAGCGATGTCGGAATCCGCGTATTTATCTGCAACTTTTTTGAAGGCTTCTTTAATCAGGTTAAAACCGTTGTTATCCATTTCCTATTTCTCCAATGCAATGTTCAACTGTGCGTGTTTTTTATATGTCGCAAACGGCGTGACGCACAGTTTTAAGCAGGTCATGGACGACATCACCAGCCATATAAATAAGGGCCGGAATGATAGACGTCGTGCGCAGCGTTTACGATGCGCCGACTATAGAGTTCCGGAAATCTGAGTCAACCTCAAATTTCTATAAAACCCTGTTCAAGAATGATGATTATGGAATTTATGCTTGCGTATCCAGCAGCGCGCCCAGCATCTCATCCTGCGTTTTCAAAGCGGCCAGATTGGCTTTGAAGGCGCTCTCTATTTCCATAGTTTTGACGATTTCCTGTGTCAAATCTATGTTTGGCACGGCGATCATTCCCTCGCTATTCGCATAGGGGCTGGAAGGGTCATAAGACAGGCTATACCCGTCCGGATCGGCCGTGATATCCGCCCGCACGCCGCCCGTGGCAAGGGACGTCAGATTCGCCGTCAGTGGCCGGTACACGGTCGAGGCAGGCGCTGACGGACCCGCCGCAGGCACACTGCCCGATGTCGATACATTGGCGATATTGCTGGCCGTTGCGGCCAAGCGCTTTTGCTGGGCATTTAACCCCGAAAGCGCGATCGATACGGCATCCGTCATGCTTTAAATCCCGCCCCTTCCCGTCTGTCAAATGGCCGCCGCGGTTGCAGCTGCCATAATTTACATTATGCCATAATTTGACAAAAAATGCATCCCCGCGGGGCAAAACACCGCTTATGCTTTTGATTTCAGGGGGGAAGTGGGCTAGATTCAAAGAAGCAGACCAATCAATCCTTTCGGATTCTCAGGGAGTTTCAGGGTATGAAAAACTTGTCCGGCCTTCGTTTTGTCACCGCGCTCGCAACCGGCGTGATCGCTGCGGGTCTTTTTGCCGCGGCCGCCGTTGCCGCACAGCCCGGCGAAGCGAAGCGCGACGTCACAAGCGAACAGCGCACCGCCGGCCGTTCACCCGATGGCCTGACCATCTGGCCAACCTGGGTATTCCAGCGCCCCGAGCATTACGAATTCCTGCCCATGGTATCCAACGCCGACCCGCACCATCAGCATCCGCAGCAATGGGAAGGTCAGGATTGGGACCCCGCGGCATGGAACGAAAAATGGACGCCCGAAGTCACGCTCCAGAACTTTTACAAAAACCGTACGTTCCACCGCCAGTACATGAGCGGTGCCACGCGCCTGAACAACCCCGCCGTACAGGCGCAAGTGCCCGTGCTGGAACTGGGGCCCACGTTCTATAAACTGTCCGACCTTGACCAGCGCCGCGCGCTGAAACTGCTGGCGGATTACACGGGCGTGTTTGAAAAAGGCTACAAGATCATCGATCTGCATGACTGGCGCACGCGCAAGTCTGTTGGCCAATATACCGCCAAGGGCATGTACCTGAACTAATCCGTCCGCGCGGCCGGCTGACCGGAACCCGTACGCGGCCACAGCCGTTTGGATGACATGAATCACCCGCGCCACACGCGTTTCGCCTTTCGCTTTTCTGCTGCTGTTTTTTTAGGCGGCATTGTCCTGCTGTCTGTATTGACGGCGCATCCCCCCATGGCAGCGGCGCAATCGTCAAGCTCGATGATAATTATCCGCGATCAGGAAATCGAAGACGGCCTGCGCATGATGTCCCGCCCGATTTTCCAGCAGGCCGGATTATCGCCGCAAAACGTGCGTTTTGTTCTGATCCAGAACGACACGCTGAACGCTTTTGTCGCGGGCGGCCAAAACATTTTTCTGCACACCGGATTGATCCTTGAAACCGCCACGCCGGATGAACTGGTTGGCGTGATTGCGCACGAGACCGGCCACATCGCGGGCGGCCACCTGATGCGCACACGCGAAGCCGTCGAAGACATGAGCATGCAGGCGCTGGTGGCGCAGATCATCGGTATGGCCGCGGCACTCGGCGGCGGGTCCGGCGATGCGGCCATGGCGGCGGCAGCGGCGGGCCAGACCTTTGCCCAGCGCACCATCATGCGCCACAGCCGCGTGCAGGAAAGCTCGGCCGATCAGGCGGGTTTGCGCTATCTGCAAGACGCCGGATTGCCCGTCGAAGGGCTTGAACGTTTCATGGAAAAACTCGCATCGCAGGAACTGCTGCCGGAATCGCAGCAAACCGAATATGTGCGCACCCACCCCCTGACACGCGACCGTATTGATTTCCTGCAAAACGCCATCAGCAAGCAGCGCCGCCCCGGCGCCCTTCCCGCCGGATGGGAAGATAAACACGCCCGCATGAAGGCAAAGCTGTATGGATACCTGTTCCCCGAACGCGCGGTCCGTGAAACGGGCACCGATATTCCGTCGCGCTACAGCCGCGCCATCGCCCTTTACCGCCGTTCACAAACCAAGGACGCTCTGGCCGAGCTGGAAAGCTTGATCAAAGCGGAGCCCAAAAACCCATGGTTCTATGAACTGAAAGGCCAGATTTTATTCGAAGGCGGTAAAATCGACGAATCCCTGCCCGTTTTGGCCAATGCCGTCCAATATGCGCCCGATTCAGGGTTGATCCGCACGGCCTATGCCCATGCCCTGCTGGAAAGCCAGACGGACAAACAAACCCGCACCCAGCAGGCCGTCGGCGAATTGCAGCGCGCCCTGCGGACAGAACCGCAGTCCATTATCGTCCAGCGCCTTTTGGCCACCGCCTATGGCCGTTTGGGCAACGAGGGCATGTCGCGGCTGTATCTGGCCGAACAGGCCGCCCTGCGCGGGCAGCGCGAACAAGCCCGGCGCGAAGCGACCCTGGCGCAGAAGCATTTGCCAGCAAAATCGGCCTCTTGGCAGCGCGCGCAGGACATTTTGGACCTGATAGGGAAAAAGGATAAAAATAAGGATTGATTTTGCTGTATTTATGCACAATTTCTTAAGAACAGGCGGTATATATATATATAGGGGAGCGCCACAAGCAGGCCTCTATTGCCGCAGGCCGCCATTTCACACGGGGAGTACCGATTTCATGTTCCAGTTCAACCGCAGCAAGCCCGCCCTGACCGCGGCAATCCTATCCGGCCTGATGTTCATGGCCGCACCCGCGACCGCGCAGGACGCCGGCAAAGCCACCGAGAGCAAGCCCGCCGCCGGCAGCAGCGTGCTGACCCGTGCGGATGTTGAAAACATCGTGCGTGACTTCATCAATGAAAACCCGCAGATGATCCTGTCTTCCGTTGATAGCTATCAACAGCGTTCCATGCAGGAACAGCAAACCGCCGCCGTGAAGATGAACCAGGACCGCCTGTTCCGCAATGAACGCAGCCCGTTCATCGGCAACGCGAATGGCGATGTCATCATGGTTGAATTCTTCGATTACAACTGCGGCTATTGCAAAAAGGTTTTGCCTGAACTGCAAGAGCTGATCAAAGCCGACAGCAACCTGAAAATCGTGTTCAAAGATCTGCCCATCCTCGGCCCCTCGTCCGAAGTCGCGGCGAAATGGGCACTCGCGGCACAGCGCCAGAACAAATACTTTGAATACCACAGCGCTATCATGAAACACCAAGGCCAGCTGAACGCCGACGTGCTGACGAAAATCGCAACGGATGTGGGTCTTGATCTCGACCGCGCCAAGCAAGATGCCGAAGGCACCGACGTTATGATCCAGCTGGAGCAAAACCGCAGCCTGGCCGGCCAAATGAACATTGGCGGCACGCCGGCGTTTGTTCTGGGCGAAGAAATCATTCCGGGCGCCCTGCCGGTGGCTGAAATGAAAGTCAAAATCCAGCAAATCCGCGATGCGAAAAAAGCGCAAGGCGGCGAAAAGAAATAATCGCCCCACGACCGCGCACAGAAAAAGCCCCGCTGAAAAGCGGGGCTTTTTTCATGCGTAAACCGGATGGGTGTAAAAAAACAAACCCCGTAATATCACCAACAAACAAAGCTGTGCGCAGGTTCCGCCTTTTTCTTTTCGGAACAGACGCCACGCCCGAGACGTAGGCAAGGGCGACATCATCGGCTTCACAATAAAAACCAATAACCAATAAAAATCAGAAACTGAAGGAGAACATCCTATGAAACAAGTAGAAAAAGCCACCAACGCGAATGCCGTGCGCGGCAAAATCGCCAAAAGCGCGAAAGACATCAAAAACAGCAAAGAATACGAAGCGCTGCGCGACCTGGCGCGTGATTTTGCCGACAAAGATTACGAAGAAATCGACGATATCAAAAGCGATCTGGACAGCCTGCGCAGCAACGTCGTGCAGCTGACCCGCCACCTGAAGCACGACGGCCTTGAAACCGCCGCCAACGTCAAAGAACGCTTGAGAGACGGCATGCAAGACCTGCGCGTCCGCGGCGAAGAAGGCCTGCAGCGCGTCGAAGACAAAGTGCGTGACAACCCGCGCAACAGCGTGCTGCTGGCCTTTGGCGCCGGTGTTCTTGCCAGCATGCTGCTGCGCCGGAGATAAGCCATGGTGTCCATGGTTCCCCTGATTACGCAGCTGGTTGTGGACGGCCTTATCAGCCGTCCACAAACCGCCCTGCCCGTCCGCAAATCGGACGTGGCTTTGGGTGCGGTCATGGCCTTCGGCTTCGCCGCCGCAGGCGTGTGCGGGCTTTTGGCGTTTTATTTTTACATGATTGACATCGCGCTGACGCCTGCGCTGGCCGCGCTCGCGACAGCGGGGCTGGGGCTAGGTATTTCATTTTTGGCATGTGCCGTCATGATGCTGACGCGCCATTTGCGCCGCCGTGATGCACGGCCCGCCGCCGCTGCATCGCTACTGCCCGCTGGCGTGGACGACATTCTGGGCGCGATGGGCAACGAACTTGAAGACGTCATCGCCAAAAATCCGGCTACAGCCACGGCCCTATCTGCGCTGGCCGGATTTGTCGTGGCTGAAAAAATGAATGCGTGACAATCAATCCCCAAGGCGGCGTTATCCTGCGCACAAAAAACCCCGCCCTGTCCGGCGGGGTTTTTTGTGTTGTTATCTGGCCGGGTAAAATCAGGGCGCGGCCGATCCGCCGAACTGCACATGCGCGCCGATTTGCTCTGGGGTATGCATGGGCGCGCCCTCTTTGTCCGGCCGCCACAAATTCAGACGGTAAACATTTGTGTAGCCGTTCGCCTTCAATACAGGCCAGGCCTGCAGCGTCATCGAAATACGGCGCGTGGGTGCAAAGCTTTCATCACAGACCAGCACCACCGTGCGCGTTTTATCGGGAATCAAGGCGGGCAGCGTATGCTCTGTCATCTCGGTCACAGGCATATTCAGCGCCCCCTGCATGTGCCGCATGTCAAAGCTCTGTTTTGAGCGCACATCGAGCACGATCAGATCCGGTGCCGTTTGTTTCAGCGCGGCGAAGTCGTCCAGCGTCAAGGCGGCTTCGTGGGCGCCCTGCATATGTTGGGTGAATTCCTCCACGCTCATACCGGCCGGAGGAAACAAGGGATGCCCTGCAGCAGGCACATCCGGTGATGGCGCATCTGCCGGCGGTACGACCGGCTGGGCAATTGTTAGCCCCTCCGGCGACTCGTTCGCGACGGCTTGCTGCGCCACCGGCTGAATCAGGACACCGAAAATTCCGATATAGAACAAACATTTAAATGAAATTGTCGGTCGGAAGAATGGCATGCTGCCTCCAGCTTTTGGGCGTATTTATTTATTTTACGCCCACCGCCGTTAATAAACAGTCAAGAATTTGAAGAGATTTTTCGAATAACAAAAACAATTAAAAACAATTGCTTAGAATATATGGGCGTAATTTTATAAGCGTGAATATTAACTTTTTGTTTATTAATTCCCTTGTCAAAACTTCTGGAAAATGATCTACTATTAACATAAGACATTAACAACGGATTAACATAATTCAGATTACAGCAGTTCATTCCAGGGGAGTTTTAAAATGGCACGCATCCTGATCGCAGAACACAATGCATCCACCGCCGAGTACCTGTACGCAGCCCTGAAAAAGGCCGGGAACAGTGTGGAGATTGTGGACAACTGCCTCGATGCATGGCGCATGTCCTCGCAGGATTGCTATGACGTGATGTTGGTAGATGTCATCATGCCCGGAGTCGACGGTTTTATCCTGGCGCAGAAGGCATTGCAGGAAAACCCCGAACTGCAAATCATTTTTCTGACCGGTTTCACGGGCGTGGCGATGGATACGTTTGCAACGCCGTCCTATGCCCCCGCACCTATCACCACGCGTCCGTTCCACCTGAAAGACATCGTCAGCCGCGTGCGCTATCTGATGGGTCAAGGCGGCCTGCCCCTGCATGCACAAAAACAGGCGGACGCAGAACACAAAGTCATCTACGCCGATTTCGCCCAGAAACGTGGCGCCGCGCAGGTACAGGCATAACATTCTTGATCCGGAAGGATGATACGATGTCGTTCGGTAAAAAATGCAAAGAAATATTCGATAAAGCCGCCGAGAGTGTGCGCGGTGCGCTAACGCCGCAGCCGCAGTGGCAGCCGGCCCCTATACCGGTGCGCAGCGATAAACAACGCCCGCCAAGGTAAAAATTTTATAGACACACAAGACCCGTTTCTTTCCTAGGTTACTACCCTCCGTACCCCCTATGTCCGCGCCGCCCCCCACGGCGCGGACATATTCTTTTTTTTGCTGCGGCCACGCAGGCATGCGAAAAAACGCATCCGCAGGCAGGACGCGCGTTTACCTTCGCTGCATGAATGATATGGATCAGAAATTGCGGATATCGTGCCAGATTTTCTGGCCCAGCGCGACAACACGCGCGCCAAAGCCACGCTTCATTTCCGCATAGGCCTGCCCGACGGCATCGCGCACCACTTGTGAAACGGCAATTGGCTGCACGGCCAGATCTGCCGTTTGACCTGTCCACGGGCGGTACAGCACGACATGCGGCACATGCAGCTCGCTGCGCTCGAAATTCATTTTGCCGTCCGCATCTTTGAGCGTGCGCCAGACGGGCAACGTCACCTGCATCGGTTTGTTGGTCACCGCCGCGCAGGTCTGCCAGAACGCATCGCGCTGCGCCATATCGGGCACACCGTCTACGGCCGTCACCCCCTGAAACGCACCCCAGAACATATTGCGCAGCGGCTGGTGCACTTCATAGGCCTTTTGCAAATAAGGTGCATTGCGCGCGTGATTGAATACATCGCGCAGGGTATTCATCAGGACATCATCCTTGCGCACGGCGGTTGTCGTTTCCGATGCACTGCCCAGCTGCGCCGCCATATGCTTGGCCAGTTTTTTGCGCATGCCCGACGACGGCGCATTGAAATCGTTATCGGCATCAATCAATACACGCACGGCGACTTCTTTGCCGTCATCTCCCAGCACGCGGATAACGCCCGTGTTGCCCTGCCCCAGCAAATCGGCAGTGCCGAAATCGTTCGATTTCATGACGTCATATAGCTTGTCGATGATCATCGGCTTCGGCTGGCCAACTTCGTATTGGTCATACAGCTCGACACCCGGATATAGCGCCACCGTCAGCGGCAAATCCTCTTTCATCATGGTGCTGCGGTCTTCCAGCCAGCCAAGCGGCTGCAGAATACCCGGATTCATCAAATCATGCACATTCTGCGGACCGATGCGCACCACCACGCCGTGGCTATTCAGAAACAGTAAATCATGGTGCGTGCCGCGAAACACCTCGCCCGCTTTGGGCACAGGCAAGCCCAGTTGATCCAGCATGGCGTGGACGCGCGTGGCATAGGGCTCGTCGTTCAGGTAATCGCTGGTGCGAAAACTCTTGCGGATTTCCTTGCCGGTTTTGTGGTCGGTGTAACACCAGCCATATTCAAACCCGCCGCGGATATCGGCGGCGGCGCCTGCCGATGCGCCCTGCGCGGTGGCTTTCGATGCCTGTTCTTCGGAAACGCGGCCGAGAGAGGGGCGCGCCTGCAGCGCCTCGATCACATAACTGGGCGGCAGGCCGGCTTCCATGCCGAAGCCTGCCTCGCCGAAAATGTCGTCGTCATCCGACAACGACGCGCCAAAAAAGCGGCTTTCGAGTGCCGCACGGCCCTCACTACCGGCGGCACCGTCACCCGCATTTTGCCCGCCGTCCTGCGGCGATGTTGTCTTTGGCCCGTTTGTTGCCATAAGCGCATTCTAGCCCGAAAAGATTAAACAGGGTTTAACCACGTCTGCGGCAGAGAGCACCCGAAATAAACTCATGAAAAAACATGATTTTATAGCCCTTGCCGAATCCGCAGCCCCTATGCTACACAATGCATCTCGATCACGACCCGATCGCATGTGGACACATAGCTCAGCGGTAGAGCACTATCTTGACATGGTAGGGGTCACAGGTTCAATCCCTGTTGTGTCCACCATTTTTTCCGAATTTGCGTTAACCGGACAACCTGCGCGCCTTGGCGCGCGGCGGGAACCTTGTTTGTCCAAGGTGGTTATTCTAGGATATTCAAAGTCAAACATACCCCTGTATGGTCACCGCATGATTGAAACCACAGCTGTTGAGAAAAAAGAAGAGCGTCTGGCGACACTTTCGGCAACCGGGCTTTTGGACACGCCGATCGAGGAGCGCTTCGAGCGCATGACACGCATGGTCTGCCGTGTGATGGATGTGCCGGTCGCCGTATTTAATCTGGTCGACGAAAACCGGCAGTTTTATAAATCCATACAGGGGGCGTCCGCAACCAGCGCGCCGCTGGATGGCGCGTTTTGTACGCATACGCTGGATGCGCCCGACATGCTGCTGGTACCCGATGCGCGCGCCGATGCACGTTTTGCCGATAGCCCGTTTGTCACCGGCAAGCTGATGGATATCGGTTTTTACGCCGGATGCCCCGTGCGCGCCCCGAATGGCGTTGCAATTGGTACCCTTTGCGCGATAGACACGCGCCCGCGCGACATGTCGCCCGACCAGCTGATGGCCCTGCGCGATCTGGCCGCAATGCTGGAGACGGAACTGCGCGCCCAAAATCTGTCACGCACACAAGAAAAGATGTCGCAAGAGCTGGACACCGCGCAGCGGCTGGCCATGGTTGATCCGCTCACGCGTCTTTGGAACCGTGCGGGCATGGATAGCCTGCTCAACAAGGAATGGAGCGAGGCCCTGCGCCAGAAAAAGCCCATCACCCTTGTCATGGCCGACATAGATCATTTCAAAAAGGTCAACGACACCTATGGGCACCCCGCAGGAGATGTGGTTTTAAAAACCGTCGGCAAACGCCTGCTCGAATTTGTACGCGCCGAAGACATCGTCGGCCGCATGGGCGGCGAGGAATTCTTGATTGCCCTGACCGATTGCCAGCCCGCCAAGGCATTTGATACCGTTGACCGCCTGCGGCAAGCCGTATCACTGCTGCCCATCGCGGCGGACGGATCTTCCGTGCGCGTCACGATCAGCTTTGGCGTCGTGTCCTGCATCCCGCAGGAAGGCGCGGAGATTGAACGCTTGTTGAAAACAGCAGACGAATGCCTGTACAAAGCAAAAAACAGCGGCCGCAACCGCGTGATTGTGCACGAAAAGTAAAAAGCCTGTAAAACCTTAAAAAAGGCGGCCCGTAAATAGGCCGCCTTTTTTATTTAAATCAGCACCTGACGGCCAATTTCGATGACACGGCCCGCGGGCAGGCGATAGTAATCCGACGGCTCGCTTGCGTGGCGGTGCATGAACATGAAAATAAAATCCTGCCAGCCCGGCAAACCATAGCGCGGATCGGGGCGAACAGCGCGGCGACTGAGAAACAGCGAGGTGTCTTCCCAATCGAAATGAATGTCCTTGTCGCTGCTGCGGCTCAGCTGCACCAATTCGGACTGCAAATTAATTTCATCCTTAAAGCCGTAGCGGATGATCAGCAGCGTGAATTCGTCATTCAGCACTTCGATATGGTCGCGCGCATCTTCTTCGATATACGGCACGCCTTCGATCTGCACAGACAGCAGGATATTTTTACGGTGCAGCACCTTGTTATGGTTCAGGTTTTGTACAAGCGACGCGGGCGTGACTTCGGGGTTTGATGTCATGAAGAACGCGGTGCCTTCGACCCGCGCCAGATCGGGCCAGCGCGTTTTATAATCGCGCATGAATTTACGGAGCTTGATATCCC
>JBEIOU010000019.1:0-52191 GCA_040377425.1 Micavibrio sp.
CAGTCGGCACGCATCCGCACCATGCAGCGGAAGAGGGCGAAGTTAACCTGACCACCGCGGATATCGTGGCGCTGGCGAAGTTGCCGAAAGTCGCAGGCCTTGGCGAGACGGGGCTTGATTATTACTATGACCATGCACCGCGCGATGTGCAGCAGAAAGTATTTGAAAACCACATTGCCGCAGGTATCGAAACCGATCTGCCGCTGGTGATCCATACACGTGATGCCGAAGAAGATACCATGCGTATTTTGCGCGGTGCCGGACAGGGAAAATCGCGTGGTGTGATGCATTGCTTTAGCGGTACACAGTGGCTGGCCGATCAGGCGCTTGATATCGGTTATTACATTTCGTTTTCTGGTATTATCACATTCAAGAAATCAGAAGAGTTGCGCGACGTTGTCAAGCGCACGCCGCTCGACCGTATTCTGGTTGAAACCGACAGCCCGTATCTGGCGCCCGTGCCTAAACGTGGCAAACGGAACGAACCGTCATTCGTGGTACATACCGCACAATTGGTTGCGGAATTGAAAGGTGTTTCGTACGCCGATATTTCGCGCCAGACAACCGAGAATTTCTACCGCCTGTTTGACCGCGCCCGTATGGCCGAGAACTGACAGGCTAAACCGGCAGGCAAAAAATAAAAACAGCATGCCGGCAGACGAGAGGGGATAAAAAATGAAGTTTACGGTTTTGGGATGTGGATCATCGCTGGGGACACCGGCAGCAGGGGGCTTCTGGGGAACCTGCGACCCGACGGAACCGAAGAACGAACGCAGCCGTGCGTCGATCTTGGTGCAATCCGAAAAAACAAATATCCTCATTGATACCAGCTATGACCTGCGATACCAGCTGAACCGCGTACAGCAAAAAGAGGTGGATGCGGTGCTGATTAGCCATGCGCATTCCGACCATGTCAACGGTATCGACGACCTGCGCGTGATTGCCTACCAGAGCAACCAGCTGATGCCTGTGTACAGCAACAAGGAAACGCTGGATGAAATAGACCGCCGCTGGCCGTACCTGTTCAATACAAGCGGTAACGGGATTTATACGCAATCGTTCAGCCGCCACGAAATCGGCAATTACGATAGTTTTAAAATCGGTGATATCGATATCGAAACGTTCGAGCAAGATCATACCACGTGCCTGTCTCTGGGTTTCCGTTTTGGTGATTTTGCCTATTCGGTGGATGTGGCCGACCTGACGGAAAAATCGCTCAAGGCATTGCGCGGCATTGAAACATGGGTTGTCGATGCCAGCAGTTACAAGCGCGACAATGTGATGACGCATGCCAATTTAAAGCGTGTGATGGAATGGGCTGCGCTGATTAAACCTAAAATGACCTATATCACCGTGCTGACGACGCATATGGATTACAAAACATTGTGCGACGAATTGCCGCCTGATATTCGTCCGGCGTATGACGGACTTGAAATCGATATGAAGGGAAATAGCCGGTAACCGGATCCGGACATTCATCAGGCTAGGTCAGAGGAGCCAAAATGAGCGAAGAACAAATAGCAAGGTTATTGCAGCAGATATCGGGTCTGCACGAAACGCTGGATAAAACTTTTCGGCATTTCAAACTGGCGCAGGAAAATGGCGCGCGGTTTGATATCGCTGGGTTGGAAGACGCCGCCGAGCTGTACTGGCAATTGCGCCGCATCATGGACGGCCTTATACCAATAGATACATCAGATGGATTATCCGGCGGCAGCATCGATCTGGATTTCGTTTGATATAACACCCTCAAAAATCGGGCGGATCCGTCGTATGGATCCGCCCACTTTTTTATATGTAGAGGTCAGGGTATCAGCCCTGTTTACGCTTGGGGGCCGGTTTGTTTGCATTATCGTTGGTGGATTTTTTCTCCACTGTATCCAGTGCCTTGCCGATGATTTCCTTGATGCCGATATCCAGCGTGGGCACGGCCATAATGCGTTCCATCTGGCCGACCATTAAATTCTGGCGTTCGGCGTCATAGCGTTTGAACTGTGTAAAACGCTTGGCAAGGTTTGTGGCCGTTTTGGCGTTGACATCGTTCAGGTCTATAATGGTGTCGGCCAAAAATTTATACCCGCTGCCGTCTTTGCTGTGAAATGCAGAGGGGTTGCCTGCGGTGAAGCCGCCGATAAGCGCGTAAACTTTGTTAGGGTTTGTGGCGTCGTAGGCTTCGTGTTTCATCAGGTCGCGTACACGCTCCAGTGCGCCTTCGGCCGGACGGCCCGCTTGCAGCGACAACCATTTGTCGACAAGGTTGTTATTGTCTTTGTAGCGGTCATAGAAATCTTCCAGCAGTTTGTCCGCGACATGCATGGCGGGTGGCGCCGTCATTTTGGTCATGGCAGCCAGCGCAGCCAGTTTTTCGGTCATGTTCTGTGACTGGCCGTATTGGGTCACGGCGTCATGTGCTGCCTCGGGTGTTTCGAGTTTACCGATGAAGCCGAGGGCGATGTTGTGCAGCTCGCGGCGGCCGACTTGCGCGGGTACCACGTTGTATGTTTCCCCCGCGGGCGCAGCGGTTGCGGCATAAATGGATTTGAAATCAGGTTCAAATTCCTTCGCCAGTGTTGTTTTCAGGAAATCAATCGCCAATCCAACGGCATCTGGGTCGAGGGTTTTGAGGTCTTGAATAATAATATTGTACGGCGGCAGGCCAAGGGTGCGGGCATTGAATGCCAGATCGCCGTTCATCGCGCCACGTACATTTTCGCCGTAGGCATCAATAAATGCACGGTCGATGGCCAGCGGTAATTCGTTTTCGGCCTGCTTGACCAGTTTATGCAGAGTTTTCACCATCAGGCGCTCGGTGGCTTCGTATTTGTTGAAACCGTCGCTGTCGTGCGCCATGCGGAAAATCAGTTCATCATCCGATGGCTGGGTAGCGATTTTAACGGGCGCAGAAAAACCGCGTAGTATCGATGGCACGACGGGCCCGTCGACGTTTTTGAATTCAAACGTCTGTGTCGCCTCTATCAAATGCAGTACGCGTGTGGTGGGTGCTTCGCTGCCTGCGGCATCGTTTGCCAGCGTCAGCGGCACGTCTTTACCGCTTTGGCCGATCAGGCCGACGGCGATCGGCATGTGCAGCGCTTCTTTGGTTTTTTGGTCGGCGGTGGGCGCGGTGTTTTGGCTAAGCGTCAGGCGATATGTTTTGTTGGCCGCATCATAATCGCCGTGATAGCTGATATCGGGTGTGCCCGATTGGCTGTACCATGTCCGGAATTGAGTCAGATCGATGCCGGATACTTCCTGCATCACATCCACGAAATCGTCGCAGGTCACCGCTTGGCCGTCGAAACGTCGGAAATATTCGTCGGTTGCCGTGCGCCATGTGGTTTCGCCCATCATGGTGTGCAGCATGCCCAGCACGTGGGAGCCTTTTTCGTAGATGGTGCCTGTATAGATGTTATCGAATTCTTCGACGCGGTCGGGGCGAATGGGGTGTGCGGTCGGACCGGAATCTTCCATGAACTGCGTAGACCGCAGACCGATGGCGTCGTCAATGCGTTTGATTTCTTTTGAGTGCATGTCTTCGGTGAACTGGCGGTCGCGTAGAACGGTGAAGCCTTCTTTCAGCGTCAGTTCGAACCAGTCGCGCACCGTAACGCGGTCGCCGGAGTAGTTGTGGAAGTATTCATGGCCAATCACGGCTTCGATATCGATCAGTTCATCGTCTGTCGACATTTCGGGGCTGCCGACCAGATATTTGACGTTGAATACGTTCAGGCCTTTGTTTTCCATCGCGCCTGCGTTGAATTTATCAACGGCGACAATATGAAAGCAATCAAGGTCGTATTCACGGCCATAGCGGTCTTCGTCCCATTTCATGGAACGTTTCAGGGATTCCATCGCCCATGTGACTTTGTCTTCGTAGCCGTCCTGCACGTAAATGCGCAGGTCAACTTTTTTGCCGTTCATGGTGGTGAAGGTATCTTCGATCACGTGCATGTCACCGGCGACGACAGCGAACAGATAGCTGGGCTTCGGCCACGGGTCTTGCCAGTTGATACTGTGCGTGCCATCACCGTTATCGGTCGTCTTGGCAGGCTCGCCGTTACCGTTCGACAGCAGCGTGGGAAATTTTTGTTTGTCACCTGTCAGCGTCACATCGTACGTCGCCAGATTATCGGGGCGGTCAAGGAAATAGGTAATACGGCGGAAGCCCTGTGCTTCGCACTGCGAACACAGAATATCGCCCGCCATATAAATACCAGACAGCGTCGTGTTTTCCGTCGGGTTGATCTGGGTGGTGATTTCCAGCTCGAACGGCTTTGCGGGCGGGTTTTTGATGATCAGGTTTTTCTCGGTCACGACAAATTCGCTGCGGTCCATATCGCGCGCGATGCCGTTTTCGATGATACGCAGAGATTTCAGTTTCAGCGCTTCGCCATCCAGCACCAGTGCGCCGCCTTGGTTCGGGGCGTCTGCGTTGCGCACAACGTTGATGCGGCTTTTGACAACGGTTTCGGTTTCGTCGAGGTCGATGTCCAGTTTAACGGCCGGAATTTTGTATTCCGTCGGACGGTAATCGTCGCGGAAAAGCGGGTTGCGGGCAGGGTCAAAAAGGAAATCTTTATTCGCGGCCATGTGTGGTGTCGCTCCGGTATCGTTGCGGATGAGAATGAATATCAAAGAGTTTAATTTGCCAGAAAATTTCCGTCAACCAGCGATTGGCGCAACATTCGGTCGTTTTGGTCGCAAAAAAGGCGGATTATTTCGCCAGTCTATATAGGATGCGATTTTCCTCAAAGTTTTCAACGACCTTGCCGCGACGCACGTTGTACACCAAATGGGCGACCGTTTCGCCAAGGGCAAAGAAAATATCACCGGATTGCAACGCACGGTGGGCAAACAGCCCCTGCATGGCGGCATATCCTGTTTGCGGCGCGTCCGCGAGAACTTCTTCCAGACGTGCCAGACGGCGGTCGTGATGCGCCAGAATGGCGTCGATGCGGGCATGCAGGCCGCGGAACGGAATACCGTGCGAGGGCAACACCAGCACATCATCTGGCACGCGTGATTTGATGCGCTTGAGCGTGTCGATGTAAAGCCCCACGGGGTCATGACCGGGCGGGTTGCCGGGGAAGTAGCTGATGTTAGGCGTAATGAACGGCAGCACCATATCGCCTGCGATGAAAATACCATCTTCGGCGCAATACAGACTGGCATGCTCCGGGCTGTGACCGTAACCGCCGATGATGTCCCATGTCCGGCCCGCCAGCGTGATGGTCTGGTCGGGGTGGACGTGGTTAACCCCGGGCGGCGGGGTGTGAATGACGCCGCGGTAACGCATACGTCGATCCAGCAGTTTTTCCAGCATGTCGTTCGCCACGCCTGCGTGGGTGTAGTAGGGGCGGTATAGCTGTTCCAGACGTTCAATGCTGTCATCATCGGTCAGGTGCTGCACCATGCGCCATTCGCCTGGCGTCATGTAGACGGGCGCAGCGGTTTGCGTATGTAGATAACCGGCAAGGCCGAAATGGTCAGGGTGAAAATGCGTCATGAACAATTTTTCGACAGGCTTTTGCGCGATCGGACCTGTCAGCAGATTTTCCCATGCCGCCCGTGTGGGCGCATCGTTAAAGCCGCTGTCGATGATCGTCCATCCGTCTGCGCCGCCGTCCAGCAGCCAGACATTGACGTGATCCAGCGCGAAGGGAAGGTTAAAACGTATCCAGCCGATGCTGTCCGTGATTTGCGTCACTGCGCCCGCTGCGGGCAAGGGGAACAGGTCTGGGTAGGTGGTTTTTTTATTCAACAGTCGTCTCCGGCACGGGGGCGGGTTGTTCTGGCTCGCCTTTTTGACGTGCTTCTTCGCGGCGCTTTTCGGCGGCCAGACGGTTGGCGTAGTTGATCTGGCGTTGGAACCATGAATCGCGCACGGCATTCTGCATTTTTTCGCGCGCGCCCAGCCATTCAACCTGTGTAATCAGCCCGGGTTCGTAATGATAATCTTCGGCGGGGATCAAGATGGTACGCATCGTGCCGGGCTGATCCGGAATTTCCACTTTTTCCTGACGCGTGCCGGGGGCTTGGAGCATGGCCAGTTTGCCTTCGGACCCGCCCGCGCATAATTCACGGTTGGGGGCGCGGTTGCCAAGGGCGCTTTCACTGCGCAGGATCGCCATGAACAGTTTTTGCATTTGTTCGTACGTCATCAGGTCGAACACGTAATCGAGCATGATGTACCGCGGCTTCACCAGTGGCGCACGCAGTTCACGCGCTGTTTTGTCGGTGCAGCGCAGGGCGTCGGTTGCTGTCAGCAGGTCAAACGTCAGCAGGCTGGCAAAGGCGGTTTTGGACAAATCCTGATAGGTGGACTCCATGCCCTGCAATTTAAAAGCCTGCGCCGCCAGATAGGCAAGGTCGCTGTACAGCATAAAATAAAAAGCATTCAGCTTTTGCTGGTCCTGCTGGCCGACGGAATTATCCGCCGCCCAATCCAGCGCGGCGGCCATCAGGCGCGGCTCCTGACGGGTGCGTTCGGTGATATAGGCCGATACGGCCGCGGCTGTTTCTTTTTCAGCCATGCGGTTGAGCTCGGCGTAGAATTCTTTGTCCTGTTCGGGGATGCCTTGCAGAATTTGCTGCGGTGCATTTTTAGTTTTGACCATGGCGCTGTACAGCAGCCAGCCACCGCCAAGCCCTACAGCGGCCAGCGCGGCAATAACGGCAAAAACAACAATCGGGCGGGACACGGAACGTGACATGGTGTTTTCTATAACTCCGGCAGGGTGGTTTTACCTATCTTAGCCGTTTTTTTGCTTTTTTATAGCCTTATTGATTGTTTATGATATCACACGCATCCGGTTGCTTTTTGCAGACCGGCAGTGTGGCAGTTTTTTAAAGGGGCAATCCGTGGCGTTTACGCTGGATCATCGTCTGGCCGACAGTTCGTTCTGGCTCGAAGACTGGACGCTGTGCCGTGTTTGTCTGAAAAACGACAAAACGTTTCCATGGCTTTATCTGGTGCCGATGCGTGATGGCGTGCGCGAATTCTGCGACCTGTCCGCGGTCGATCAAACATTGTTGATGTCCGAAATGACGCGTGCCCAGACTGCGCTCAAGGCGCTCTACGCGCCCGATAAAATCAACACCGCCGCGCTTGGCAACATGGTGCCGATGCTCCATATACATATTTTCGGGCGTTATCAAAATGACGCCGCCTGGCCAAAACCGGTATGGGCGATGGACATTCCCGAACAACCCTATACCGATACCGAACGTGACGCCGAGATCCAGAAACTGCGCGGGTATTTTGCCGCAGACCAGAAACTGGCAACGACGAAAAAGGATAATATTGCATGACCACGATGACGTTTTGTCAGGGCCTTTATGAATTAATGGACAGCTATGATGGTTTCATCATGGACCAGTGGGGCGTGCTGCATAACGGCGTTCAGGCGTATGACGGCGTTATCGACAGCCTCAATCATCTGAAGCAGCGCAAAAAGCAGGTTGTGATCCTGTCGAACTCCGCCAAGCGGTCGGATGACAACGTAGAGCGTTTGAAAAAACTCGGCATTAAACCGTCGATGTATAAATCTGTTGTGACGGCGGGCGAAGTCGCATGGCAAAGCCTGAAAACCCGCAAGGAAGCGCCGTTCAAAGACATCGGCAACAAATGCTATCTGATTTCCCGTGCCGACGACCGTGGTTTGCTGGCGGGCCTTGATATCGAAATTACCAACGATATCGACGAAGCGGGCTTTATTCTGATTACCAGTTTCGACCAGAATGGCACGAAGCTCGAAGACCTCGATCCTGTATTCAAAAAAGCAGTTGTGCGCCGTTTGCCCGCCATCTGCGCGAACCCGGATATGATTACTGTCTATGGTCAGGAACGGTCTGTCGGCCCCGGCGCGGTCGCCAAGCGTTATCACGATCTGGGCGGTATGGCGCATCTGATCGGCAAACCGCACAAAACCATTTTCCGCTACGCGCAGGGCCTGTTCGAAGGCGTTATTCCGTCGCGCGTGCTGGTGATTGGCGACTCTTTGCAGCATGACATTGCAGGTGCGATTGCGGTTGATATGGATACGGCGTTCATTACGTCGGGCATTCACAACAGCGCATTCCCGTCGGGCATTTCGCCCGAACAGCGCCGCAAGTCGATGGAACATCTGGCGCAAATTTATGGCGGTATCCGCCCCAACTGGGTGCTCGACAGCCTGATCTGGCAAACCCCCGAAGCCGCCCTGCGCGAACGCGAACGTGCACGGATGAAGGAATAAAAGGAATAAAAAAAAACGGCGCTTCGGCGCCGTTTTTGTTTTGAGGCAATGTCTGTTTCTACTCGTGCGGCGTCGGTTTCGTGATAGGCGCATGCGGATCATCGATGACGTCGTCCGTGTCTGATGCATATTCGGTGCAGAGTACGGCATAGGCGGCTTTGATGTCGGGCATCGCGCGCTCGACGGCGGCTTCGCCTTCTTCGATCAGCTCTTCGGCACGGTCAAATTCCATCAGGCCGATATGGCCGATACGCGGGACGATCAAAACGTCGGGCGGGTCGCCGGCCAAGCGGGAGCGTGCAAGGCGGTCCTGCACGATGTTCAGCGACGACACCATTACGCCAAAAATGCTGGGGCCGGAATTTTCACGGCGGAATACACGCTGTATGATGCCCTTTTTCTTTTCTTCTTCCAGATGCTGCGGGCCCTCAAAATTAAGCAGGTCAAAACCTGCGACGGTCGGAATGGTGTCGCCGGGGCGTTTGCTTTTGCCAATAATGTCACCGCCAACGTTAACCGCAATCGTCATGCGCGCACCATTGGCCGAGCAGGCGGAAACCGGCACCGGGTTTACCAGCGCGCCGTCAATCAGCCAGCGGTTGTTCATGAACACAGGCGGAAAAATGCCGGGCAGGGAGAATGACGCACGCATGACATCGACCAATCGTCCTTTGCGCAGCCATACTTCGTGGCCTGTCACCAGATCTGCGGTGATGGCGATGAACGGATGCGGCAGGTCTTGTACTCCTACGTCGCCGAAGTTTTCGAGCATCAATTTCATCAATCTCTCGCCGCCGATCAGGCCGCCGGATTTAACACGGAAGTCGAGATAGGAAAGCACTTTGAATTTTGTCAGCGAATAGGCCCATTCCTCCATCGCATCCAGACGGTTCGCCAGATAGGCACCGCCGATGAGTGCCCCCATCGAGGAGCCGGAAATAATCGTTGGTTCAATTCCGTGGCGTTTCAATGCGCGGATGACGCCCAGGTGGGCAAATCCGCGGGCAAGGCCGCTGCCCAGCGCAAGACCGATCCGCGGCGGGGCGGACATATGCACGGCATCGCCGCCGGATTGCGTTTTCAGGCCGGGGCTGGCGGGGGGGATATCGCTGCCTTTTTTATCTTTACCGAACATAGAACGCTCCGACTATTATGGTTATTTATTGTTATGTTTATTCTTTACGCGCAAGGGAGAAGAGACTAAACTCCGACCCCTAAACTGTAGTATAACACGGTTTGAGAAATTCTTAACAACGGCCCGGAAAACTCCCCTTGGCGACGTCTTCTTCCTCTACTGCACCTGCACATACGGCCAGCTGGCCGCTGATCCGCCGCATTCTGGTTCAATATGTGCGTCCATATGCCGGCGGCTTGATGCTGGCCGTTCTGCTGATGCTGATCGCCGCCGCCATGACCGGGGCTATGGCCAAGCTGATGGAGCCCATCATCGACAAGGTGTTTACCGAGCGTAACAAGGAAATGCTTTTTCCTGTGGCGTTTTCTGTTATGGGCGTATTTGTGGTGCGTGGTCTTGCGACTTACGGGCACACGGTCATGATGAACCGTCTGGCGCAGCGGGTGATTGCGGACATTCAGCGCGATATGTTTGGCCATCTTGTGTACGCCGATCTGGCCTTTTTCCACGCGCAGCCCAGCGGTGCGCTGATGTCGCGTTTTATTTCCGACGTCAACCAGATCCGCACGGCATTGACGCAGAGTTTGACCGGGATTGGCAAAAACGTCTTCACGCTGCTCTTTCTGATGGGGGTCATGTTTTATCAGGATTGGAAGCTGACGCTGATTTCCATTTTTGCGTTTCCGGCGGCCGCATTTTTTGTGGCACGTCTTGGCAAGAAATTGCGCAAGGTATCGGCCAATACCCAGACCGAAACCGGGCAGCTGACCAGCATGCTGGGGCAGGCGTTTCAGGGCAGCAAACATGTCAAAGCTTACGGCATGGAAGAATTTGAAAAAAGACGTGTCAACCAGACTATCGACCGTATTTTTGCGCTGATGCACCGCGCGTTCCGCGTCTCCGCTACATCGACGCCGATATCCGAAGCCTTGAGCGGTCTTGCGATTGTGACCATCATTGTTTACGGCGGCATGCAGGTGATGGCTGGCGAAAGCACCGCAGGCAAGCTGTTTTCTTTTATTGCGGCATTCCTGTTGGCCTACGAGCCGCTGAAACGTCTGGCGCAAATGAATAACGTGATGCAGATGGGGCTGGCCGCCGTTGACCGCCTGTATTTGCTAATGGATGTACCGCCTGCCGTGGCGGACAAGCCGGATGCGGTGGCTCTGACAACGTTCAATCCCACTTTGGTTTTTGACGATGTGCATTTCGTTTATGCCGATGGTACAGCCGCGCTGCGCGGCGTCAGCTTTACGGCGCCGGCGGGCAAGACGGTGGCATTGGTGGGTGAATCCGGTTCGGGCAAATCAACCATTTTGAATCTTATTCCGCGTTTTTATGATGTGACGTCGGGTAGCATCCGCATCGATACGGCTGATATCCGCGATGTCACGCTGCAATCGCTGCGCAAGAATATGGCGCTGGTTAGTCAGGAAGTGGCGATTTTTAACGATACCATCCGCGATAATATCGCCTATGGCACAGAAGGCGCGACAGACGAGCAGATTATCGCCGCCGCCAAAAACGCCGCTGCGCATGATTTTATTGTTGAATTGCCGCAGGACTACGACACCATTGTGGGTGAAAACGGCGTCAAACTGTCGGGTGGCCAACGCCAGCGTATTTCGATTGCCCGTGCCATGCTGCGCAACGCCCCGCTGCTGCTGCTGGACGAGGCGACATCGGCCCTGGATACACAGTCCGAACGTCTGGTGCAATCCGCGCTTGACCGCCTGCAGCAAGGTAAAACCACCGTTGTGGTCGCGCACCGCCTGTCGACGATCATGGGGGCAGATACGATTCATGTGCTGAAAGATGGCCAGATCGTGGAAAGCGGCACGCATGATGAATTGCTGGCCAAAGGCGGTGCCTATGGCCGTTTGTATGGCACCCTTATCAAGGAAAGCGCGTAACGATGATTGCCCTGCTGGCCCGCCTTGTTTTTCAGCTACTGGCTGTCTACGTTATTGTTTTGCTGGCGGTGTATTTCATGCAGCGCAGCTTGCAATATTTCCCAGATAAAAACTATCCGGGCGAACCCAAAGAATCTGGCGTACCCGCGATGCAGGTTGTCGAGCTGCAAACCGATGACGGCCTGACGCTGAATGCATGGTTCGCGCCGCCGGAAAAACGTGATGGAAAGATTGTGGTTTACTACCATGGCAACGCGGGCCACATCGGCCACCGTGCCTTGAAGGCGCAGCATTTCATCGACAAAGGCATGGGTGTTTTGCTCATCGATTACCGTGGTTTTGGTGGTAACCCGGGCAGCCCGAGCGAAAAGGGATTCTACCAAGACGGCCGCGCCGCCATCCGGTTTCTGGAGCAAAAAGAATACGCCATTTCACAGTTTGTTATTTATGGCGAAAGTATCGGCAGTGGCGTTGCGACACAAATGGCGCTTGAAATCCAGCCGCGCTATCTGATTTTGGAAGCGCCGTTTTCCAGTGCTGTAGATGTTGCAAGGAAACGGTATTTCTTCCTGCCCGTCGATTTTTTGATGAAAGACCGCTACGACAACGCCGATAAGATTGCGGATATCAGAACATCTTTGCTGGTGGTGCATGGCGACGAAGATAGCGTGATCCCGATTGAACTGGGGCGCAAGCTGTTTGAACGTGCCCAGCACCCCAAAGAGTTTATCACCATTAATGGCGGCCATCATAATGATCTGTACGACCATCATGCGGGCCACGTCATTGTCGAATGGCTGGAAAAACAGATCGATAACGAAACGACGATTAAACCTGAATGATGACGGCAAGTCTGACGGACAATATACGCACCGCTGCGGCACAGGTTGCCGGACAGGCACGTTTTGTACGTTTGAACGCAGCGCGGATTGCGCCCTTTACCCAAGAGATTTTGCAAAACCGCACGGCCCGTATGACCGATCTGGATCAGCAAACGCTGGGCGGTGGGGATACAGCCGAAGAAAAGATAGCCTATGCGTTGGCGCTTGATGCCATCAATTTCGGATCCGGATATTTTGAACTGGCCAAACAAAGCGGCGCCGCGCTTGAATATGCCGATCTGGCGCTGCACCTTCGCCGTGCCTTTACCGAAGAAGGGTGGCACGATGCCACGCGCTGGGTATCGATCAAGCCGGCTGATTGTCACGCCGTATTCCAAATTCCGCTGCGGGCACATGCGCGGCTGGATGAATTGATGACGCTTTTCGCACGTCATTTGAACGAAGCAGGTATGCGGCTGCTGGCGGAATATGGCGGCAAGGCCATGCATTTATTGCAGGCAGCGCAGGGGTCGGCCGAAAACCTTGCCGCACGCGTGGGCGCGTGGAATGGCTTCAGAGATGTTTCGCCCTATGGTGCGATGTCTGTGCCAATTTTTAAACGCGCACAAATTTTTGCAGCCGATGTGTGGCTGGCTTTGCGCGGCAGCGGCCTTGCCGATTTTAATGATATCGACCGCCTGACTATTTTTGCCGATAACATGGTGCCGCACGTGCTGCGCCATGCGGGGGTGCTGGCATATGATGCCGATCTGGCGGCGCGTATTGACGCTGGGCATGAAATTGCGGCAGGCAGTGCCGCAGAGGTTGAACTTCGTGCTGTCGCCATCCACGCGGTGGAGTGCATGCGCGATGCGGCGCACGCCATGGGCCGCAGCGATATTTGCGCGGTTAATCTGGATCATATTTTGTGGAACCGCGGATACGAAGCCGATCTGATCGTTTTGCCGCGTCACCGTACGTTGACGGTTTGGTATTAAACGCGTTCTTTTTTATCCCGCGCCCGGACAAGACCGATAAATCCGCCAATAACAGCGCCCGCCATCATGCAGATATAAACGGGCAGCGGAATAATCGCCGTCGACAATAATCCGCCCAGACTGCCGATGACGGCCATTTTTAGCCAAAGTTTCCAAATGAACGCAAAAATCTGCAGCGCAAAAAATAGAAAATTGGTCGCCAGCCGGAACGTGCCAATCCCCATACAAATAAAGCCGGGAAAGCCGATGATATTGGCCAGGCCCTGCAGCGATCCGCTGCTGTTTACGCTGACCACCGTGCCAAGAGTGGCCACCGCCACGCCGCCCAGTAGATAGGCAAGGCTACGCCGCGTTGAAAACCGGAAAGACGTGGTGACAGGCTGGCCTTTGTAATACAAAAACGTGAAATCACGGCTGCCAGGGCTGGCCTGAAAACCGTGATGACCTTTTTGCATGTTCAGAATTTCGCGCGCCGCAGCCTGCGTAGCATTCGTCGGCGGGCCGAGAGCGTCTCCGTAGATCGAACGTTTTTTATATTCGTCGAAGAAATCGCTCATCGGTCCTGCCGTTTTTATTTACGTTTGTCGATCGGCAAGAATTCCCGTTCGACCGGACCGGTATAAAGCTGGCGCGGGCGGCCAATGCGCTGTGTCGGCTCTTCGATCATCTCGCGCCATTGTGCAATCCAGCCCACCGTACGTGCGAGGGCGAACAGCACCGTGAACATCGATGTGGGGAATCCCATGGCTTTCAGGATGATGCCTGAATAGAAGTCGACGTTGGGATACAGTTTTTTCTCGATGAAGTAGGGGTCTTGCAGGGCGATTTTCTCCAGCTCCATTGCGATATCCAGCAGCGGATCCTGAATGTTCAGCTCTTTCAAAACTTCGTGGCAGGTTTCGCGCATGATTTTTGCGCGCGGGTCGAAGTTTTTATATACGCGGTGACCGAAACCCATCAGGCGGAAGCTGTCGTTTTTATCTTTCGCGCGGTTGATGAATTCGGGGATGCGGTCAACGGTGCCGATTTCTTCCAGCATCTTCAGAACCGCTTCGTTTGCACCGCCGTGCGCAGGGCCCCACAGGGAGGCGATGCCCGATGCGATACATGCAAACGGGTTCGCATGCGACGAGCCGGCCAGACGAACGGTCGATGTCGACGCGTTCTGCTCGTGGTCGGCGTGCAGAATGAAAATGCGGTCCATCGCACGGGCGAGGATCGGGTTGATTTTGTACGGCTCGCTCGGCACCGCAAACGTCATGTAGAGAAAGTTTTCAGCATAGCTGAGGTCGTTGCGCGGGTACATGAACGGCTGGCCGATCGAGTATTTGTACGTCATTGCGGCAATCGTGGGTACTTTTGCAATCAGGCGGAAAGCAGCGATTTCGCGCTGGCGGGCATCTTCGATATTCAGCGAGTCATGATAAAACGCGGACAGTGCGCCGATCGTGCCCACCATGACGGCCATCGGGTGGCTGTCGCGGCGGAAACCGCGGAAGAAGAACTGCATCTGTTCGTGCACCATGGTGTGATTGGTGACGATTTTGACGAATTCGTCTTTTTGCTGTTTGTTGGGCAGCTCGCCGTTGAGCAGCAGGTAGCATACTTCAAGGAAGTCGCTTCCCTCGGCAAGGTCCGAAATGGAATAACCACGGTGCAACAAAACGCCCTGATCGCCATCAATATATGTCAGGCCGCTTTCGCATGCGGCGGTCGATGTGAAGCCGGGGTCGTAAGTGAACATGCCGGTTTCGGCATAAAGCTTGCGGATATCGATCACGCGCGGGCCGGTCGAGCCGTCCATGATGGGGAAGCTGTACTGTTTGCCGGTTTCGTTGTCGGTAAGGGTGACGGTTTTGGCCGGTGCGGAGGGGGCGTTTGTCATGCTGGTTTCCTAAGGAGGGACTTTTGTTATAGGCATGTTAAATTTCTATGTTTAATAATAGTTTAACCCGCTGTTATTTCAATTCCCTTTGATGCGCTGCGCCATTTTTTATTGTGAAAGTATGGTATTTGGGGTAGGGATTTGTTAATCTAAATGTCATATTATATGAACGACATCGAGATACGGTAATAAGGGGTTAAAATGTCGGGTAAATACAAAGCCGAATACGAATTCTATCCTGCCGAAGACAAGCACGATGGCGACACCCATCGCTATTCCGGCAAAGATCATAACGGTCTGAGCGACAAGAACCTCGAGTCTCTTGAGCTGCGCCAGAACCCGTATCAAAAAGACAAATTCTCCGCGACTTTCGTCTTTTCGACCGAAACCGATAAGCGCGAAAAACGTATCGAAGCTGTCCTCGGTCTGCTTTCCGTGAATGCAGGGGTTGAGGCGAAGCCGAGCAGCCACGGCAATGCTTCTGGCTTTAGCGTTACGGTTGAAAACGTTTCGCAAAAAGACCTTATGAAACTGGCCGTTGCGCTGACGCATGATGCGCCGATGGGCGTGCGCGGTGATAACTTCCATGGCGCCGTTCTGGGGCCTGATGTTGCCGCGCAAGTGATTGCGGGTGAATTGGATCGTTTAAAAATGACCCCCGTCGAGGCGGGTCTTGTATCAATCACGACGACAGGTACGTCAAAAGAAAGCACTTTCCTGCTGGGGCTTTCGAAGTCACCGGCTTATGTCGATGTAAGTTTTGACGGTTATCCCACGTCACCGGTCGCGTCCATTCGTGAAAATGGCCAGTTTACCGAATTGAAGGGTGCTGCCATCCTTGAAGTGCACAGCGAAGTCGAGCTGCGCAGCGGTCAGGGCCCTCGCGTGGCCGAAGCCGTGAAAGCGGCAGGCTTGCCCGCAAAACTGACCACGAACGGATATCTGATCGTTCAGGCGCCTGCAGATAGCGTGACCGAAGCCTTGAAAAATGCAGGTCTTGTCGCGCCCGCCATTCATGACGCGGTCAAATCGGCAGCCGACGGTGCGCATCCCGGCCAGCAAAAAATTAACGCGGAAATTGCAGCCGAGGGCAAAGAGCGCCTGCGGAGCATGCATGCATCTGCACCTGCCGCAGCTGCTGCGGTACAGGTGGCAAAGCCTTCCGTGTAAAATCCAGATTTTGAAATACAAAAAAGGCGGCGCCCGCAGGTGCCGCCTTTTTTGTGACGTCGGATCAGCTGTTATGCTGCGCCGGGGCCTTTCGGTACTGCGGGTTTTGCAGCGGCCGGTTTATGGTCATCATTGATGGCGACCGCGCCCGAGACGGTGGTCTGCGGGAAGGAGTCAACCTCGACCACATCGCGGCGGAGTTTATCGGTACGCTTCAGCACTTCTGCTTCGTCTGCCGTTAGAACATTGGCGTTGACAGCGGCATCCAGCATGCCTGCACGGTCGAGTTCTTTTTGCAGCGTGCCTGCTTTTTGCGCCTTATAGAGTTTTTTCTCCAACGGTTCGCTTTCAACCACGGATTTGAACGCGGCTTCCAAACGGCCCAGCGCTTCGGTTTCTTCGGTGGGCTTGAAGATACCGCTGGTCAAACGGTCGCGCGCTTCCCCCGGATTGCGGATGGTATCTGCGGCCAGTTTGTCCAGTTTGTCGCTGGGGGCGGACGTCAGGAATTTATCCATGAACGGGATCGCCATGCGCGGGAAGATCACCGGCTGCAGCAGTTTGCCAACCACCTTATTCGGGTGGTTTTTCAGGGCATCGTCCAGCGCGTGTTCGGCGTTATTCAGCGCATACTGGCACGCCCAGTTAACCAGCGGCAGGTCTTCTTTTTTCTGGCCGTTCTTTTCGTAGTACCAAAGAACAGATGATGCCAGATACAGGTTGCTGTACACGTCGCCAAGACGTGCGGATACACGCTCTTTCATCTTCAGCCCGCCGCCCAGCGACGCAAGCGTGGCTTCGGCCGCCAGGTTGAACGACGCGCTCAGGCGGTTGATCTGGTTGTAGTACTTGGCTGTTTTCTTGTCGATGCCATCCGGCTTTTTGCTGAATGCACCGCCGGTAATGCCATAGACAAAAGATTTGGCAAAACTGCGGATACCATTCCCCACATGCGCCGCCAGTGTTTTGACAAGTTTGCCGAGGGCTTTGTTCGGGTTCGGCTCTTCGGCGGCTTTCAGTTCTTTCAGCACATAGGGGTGCGCGCGCACGGCGCCCTGACCAAAGATAATCAGGTTACGCGTCATGATGTTGGCACCTTCGACGGTGATCGCAACCGGAATACCTTTGTACAAATCGGCAAAGGTATTTTTGGGGCCGTTCACAATCGCTTTGCCGCCATGAATATCCATGGCGTCATTCACGATGGTGCGCATGGATTCCGTCAGGTGGTATTTCAGGATCGCGGAGGGTATGGCAGGACGCTCTCCGCTATCCACCATTTGCAGGGTCGCTTCGCGTGCGGCGTTCATCATGTAGGTCAGGCCAGCCATTTTGCCCAGCGGCTCTTCGATACCTTCAAAATTCGAAATGGCGGTGTTGAACTGTTTGCGCGTGCGGGCATAGGCGCCGCTGGCGTAGCTGGACAGCTGCGCACCAGCCGTGGACAGCGCGGGCAGCGACAGCGAACGGCCAACCGCAAGGCTTTCCATCAACATTTTCCAGCCTTGACCTGCACGCTCCGGCCCGCCGATGATGTTGTCGAGGGGGATGAAAACGTCTTTGCCGTAGTTGGGGCCGTTGTGGAACGGCAGATCCATCGGGCGGTGACGGTCGCCAATGGTGACGCCTTCGGTATTGCTGGGGATCAGGGCGCAGGTGATGCCCAGATCTTTTTTATCTTTGCCGAGCAGGTTGTCGGGATCTTCCAGTTTAAACGCAAGCCCCAGCAGCGTCGATACGGGGCCGAGCGTGATGTAACGCTTTTCCCAGTTCAGTTTAATACCCAGTTCGCCTTTTTCATTTTTTACCACAACACCGCGCGCCGAGATGTTGCCGGCATCCGATCCTGCGTCCGGCTCGGTCAGCGCAAAGCAGGGCACTTCGCGGCCATCGGCCAAGCGGGGCAGGTAGTGGTCTTTTTGTTCTTGCGTGCCATAAGCGTGGATCAGCTCTGCAGGGCCGAGGGAGTTGGGCACCATCACGGTCACAGCGGCCGCAATGCTGCGGCTGGCGATTTTGATCACAACGGCAGAATGCGCCGCAGATGAAAAGCCATGGCCGCCGTATTCCTTGGGGATCTCAAGGCCCATGAAGCCTTCTTTTTTAATGAAGTCCCAGACTTCGCGCGGCAGGTCGCCGTCTTGATTGACTTTATAATTGTCGATCATCTTGCAAAGCTTGTCGACGGGGCCGTCGATGAAGGCTTGCTCTTCTGCCGTCAATTGCAGCTTGGGCAGCTTGAACAACACGTCCCAGTTGGGCGTGCCTTTCATCAGCTCGCCATCCCAACCCACGGTGCCGGATTCCAGCGCTTCTTTTTCAGTTTGCGAAAGCGACGGCAGGATGCTTTTGAAAGCATCGACAATTTTTTTGCTGAGAGCCATGAAGACGGTCCTTCCTCGTTGACAAAAACACGTTAAATCCTGTTACACACCGTTTTTCGTCTCAGAAAGACTCTATCAACCGCGAATGCCGCTTGGGCGGCTTGTTATTCTTGTGCTGGCTGTTGTCTTGATATGTTAAGATTTATACGGCATTCAAGGGGTGAGGCCAATAGTAAAAATAATTAGACATAAACCAATACGATACTGCGGAGCAGCAGGTGCATCAATCGCTAACGTGCGGGTTTCGGATGAGTGCCATAGAAATCATTCTTTACACGGCATTGATCGTGGTTGGCGTGGGCTTCATTTGTTATGGCCTCAGGCTGCAAATGAAAGAAGACAAGAACGGTCAGCCACATAAATGGCAGGGCGTGCGCGGCATCAAGCGTCGCTATCTGCGATATCGGCAGCTATACAATTTCAACAAACAATGGCGGCAGGATGTGAAACAGGCGGGCATGATCTGCCTCGGTTTTCTGTTTCTGCTTTCGTATGTCTTTATATCCAGCCCGTGGCCTGTTGGATTGACCGCGCGCCATCTGCTGGCCGCGCCCAATTGTGCGGCGGCACGCATGGTGGGGCTTGCTCCCTCTACTGAAGGCGCGCCCGGATATTACAGCCGCCACGATGCAGATGCCGACGGCATCGCATGCGAACCGTTTCCGCATTAAATCTTAGTTTAACGTCGTTGAGTATTTTGCAAAATTAGGAAGATATAGGATACGACCAAGTATGTGTGCCAGACATCTGGAGAGGGAATTCGTGTAACGGACGGTCCCCATTTTCTGCTAGTCCTGATACGCTTCGATATCCTGACGGATATTTGCCAGTCGTCTCAATTTTATTCTGAATTTTCTTCAAAGTCTCTATGAATTCTTCTAAGGCTTCTACGTTTATAATTTTATAAATTTTATCAGAGCCTTTGATGTTAAAAATATCATCTAGCTCTTCATCTAATGTCGTGTTGTTAATGCGCAGCGATATTTCTTCTTCTTTGGTTTTTCCGTGGGCAAAATAGTCACGTATTTTTACGTATTTGTTCACGATTTCATATTCTTTATTTTCGCAGTAATTGGTTAAACCAACTTTTTTGAACAGTTCTTTATGTCTGTCTTTTCTGTTGCCTTTTTTTCTTTCTGTTTCGTTCCAGTCAGCGTAGTAAATTCTTCCATAGTGATTAATCATTGCTTCAAAAGCAAAAGCTGCGAAAGTGATGCCTGTAAGACAATGATAAAATCTATCATCAAGAGAGCCATCTTTTTCGATCTGCATTGCATTAAAATAGGCTTTTTCTGCTATCTTGAAGCATTCATATGCAGGGCGAGTTTCTAGTTGAATGTTCGCGTTAACCATTTAGGCGACGTCCGACAAACGCGCCAGCGTTTCTTCCTTGCCCAGAATTTCGGCAACGTGGAAGATCGATGGGCTGTTGGTGGTGCCGGTGATGGCAGCGCGGAGCGGCATGGCGACTTTGCCAAGCTTAAGGCCCTTTTGCGTGCCGTATTCTTTCAGCGCGGCTTCGATTTTCTCCGCCTTGAAATCATCCAGCGATACCAGCGTCTGTTTCATCTCACCCAGCATGTCGCGCGTGGGGGCGTCCAGCACCTTGGCGGCATCTTCGGTCAGCGGCAAGGGGCGCGGACGGACGAAGAACATACCGGCATCTGCCAGTTCGATCAGCGTGCTGGCGCGTTCTTTCAGCGCGTGCAGACCGGATTTGAAACGGGCAATACCCGCAGCATCCGGCGCATGGCCGAGTTTTTCTTCAATATACGGCATGGTCAGCGACAGCAGACGGTCTTCGTCCGCTTCGCGCATGTAATGCGAATTGACGTGCGCCAGTTTGGTGAAATCCATGCGTGACGGCGATTGGCCGATACCTTCGAGGGTGAACAGCTTGATCGCTTCTTCGGTATTCACAATTTCGGTATCGCCATGACCCCAGCCGAGGCGCAGCAGGTAATTGCGCATCGCTTCGGGCAGATATCCCTTGTTCGCGTATTCGTGCAGGCCGACCGCGCCATGGCGTTTGGACAGCTTGGCGCCGTCTTCGCCCAAAATCATGGGGATGTGTGCAAATTTCGGCACGTCCCAGCCCATGGCGTCGTAAATCATACGCTGGCGGAATGTATTGGTCAGGTGGTCGTCACCGCGAATAACATGCGTGATGCCCATGTCGTGGTCATCGACGACAACCGACAGCATATATGTGGGCGTACCGTCGCCGCGCAGCAGCACCATATCGTCCAGCTGCGTATAGGGAACGCGGACATCACCTTGCACCGCGTCACTGACCAACATTTCGTCGTTCGCGCGGTTGGGAGCCTTGATACGCACGGCGGGTTTGACACCTGCGGGTGCGTCTTTGGCATCGCGGTCGCGCCAGCGGCCGTCATAGCGGGGCGACAGGCCCTTGGCCAATTGCTCTTCGCGCATTTTTTCCAGCTCTTCGGGCGTGCAATAGCAGTAATAGGCTTTGCCTTCGGCCACCAGTTGGTGCGCGATTTCGGCGTGGCGGTTCATGCGGGCGAATTGAAAAATCGGCTCGCCATCCCACTCCAGCCCCAGCCAGCGCATACCGTCCAGGATCGCCTCTACCGCGGCCTCGGTCGATCTTGCGCGGTCGGTGTCTTCGATCCGCAGCAGGAATTGTCCGCCCATGTGTTTGGCGAACAGCCAGTTGAACAGGGCGGTACGCCCACCGCCAATGTGCAGATAACCTGTGGGGGACGGGGCGAAGCGAGTGATGATTTTGGACATGATATTTCCGATCAAGAGCCTGTATTTTGTGCTGAATTTAACGTATCGTTCCCGTCCATGGCAAGATTTTTGACGGCATTCTGGGATGCACTGCAAAACCAGCGGGAACGCTGGATTTTCTGGCTGCCTGTGCCCATGGCCTACGGCATTGCCGTCTATTTCGGCCTGCATGCGGAGCCGCCGTTGCTGCTGGGTACCCTTGTGCTGGGGTTGATGCTGCCGCTGCTGCATTTGTTTTACCGGAATCAGGTCGTGTTTATTCCGGTGCTGGCGGCTTTTCTGGTTGTCGCGGGGTTTACGGCGGGGCAGTGGCGCACCCATACCGTGGCCGCGCCAGTGCTGGAGCGTCAAACCTATAGCGTTACCCTGCAGGGCAAAATTACGGCCGTTGAGCCGCAGGCCAAAAATTACCGCATCGTGCTGGAAAATTTCCATGTGGTTGCGGGAAATATCTGGCAAGACGAATTACCCGAACGTGTACGCATACGCCTTAAAAACAAAGACCCTGCCGTGCCGCAAGCGGGCGATATAGTCAAGATCCGCGCGGCTTTGCTGCCGCTGTCGGCGCCCGTGATGCCGGGGGCGTTTGACTTTCAGCGGCATGCCTTTTTTCAGGGGCTTGGCGGTACAGGCTACGCGATTGGCAATCTGGAGGTTGTGCAGGAGCGCACGGGCGGTGAATTCTTTTTTGAAAAACTCCGCCGCCAGATACGCGAAAGGATTTTTGCGGCGATTGCCGACCGCGACAATGCCGCCATGATGACGGCGTTCATGATTGGCGAAGACCGTGGCATATCCGAACGTGACTGGGATATTGCGCGGCAATCGGGTATTGCGCATTTGATCGCCATTTCGGGATCGCATTTTATTTTGATTGCGGGGTTTCCGTTTTTCTTTGTGCGCGCATTTTTGGCAGCCATTCCGTATGTGGCGCTGCGCTGGCCGATCAAAAAAATCGCGGCGGCGGTGGCGATGGCGGTTTCGGTTTTTTACATGCTGCTGATCGGCTCGCCCATTCCGGCGCAGCGGGCGGTCATTATGACCTGCGTTGTGATGACAGCGATTATGCTGGACCGCAACCCGTTTACGTTGCGTCTGGCTGTTTTTGCTGCGCTGCTGCTGTTTGTGATCTCGCCCGAAAGCCTGATGGGGCCAAGTTTTCAGATGTCTTTCGCGGCTGTTGTGGGGTTGATTGCTTTTTACGAGAGCACGGCCGATTGGTGGAAAAAACATTTCCGCGATGCGCCGTGGTCGAAGCGGTATGCGCTTTATCTATTGGGCTGTTTTTCGACATCGCTGGTGGCCAGTCTGGCAACATCGCCGTTTGCGCTGTATCACTTTGGCCGTATGCCGCTTTTGGGCGGGCTTGCGGCGAATATGATTGCGGTGCCGGTATCGTCGTTTATCACTTTTCCGGTCGGTTTGATGTCGTGCCTGCTGATGCCGCTGGGGCTGGAAACAGGGCCGTTGATACTGGCGGAAAAAAGCCTCGACGTTTTTATGTACGTCGCCGAAATCATCGCGCAGTGGGAATATGCGGGATGGCAGACGAATGGCTTTCCCGGCTGGGTTGTGGGCATTATGGCGATCGGCGGTATTTGGGTTTGTGCATGGCAGGGGTGGGTGCGTTGGCTTGGTTTGGTGCCGATTGCCTTGGCTGTTTTGATGGCGTGTTTTACGCCGCGTGCCGATGTGCTAGTGGCCGATGACGGTGTGCTGCTCGCCGTGCGTGCCCCCGATGGTGGTATGTGGTTTTCAACCCTGCGCCGCGATAAATTCGTGCGCGAACAATGGCTGGCGCGGGAGGGGCAGGGCGCAGACGTATACCCATGGCCCGAGGGGTATGGCAGCGATAGCGACGTTATCGCCTGCGACAGCAAAGCCTGCCGCGCCCGCATCAAAGGGCATGTGATCTCGTTCATTCGCCGGCCCGAAGCCGTATTGGATGAATGCGCTGACAGCAGCGTCATGATATCGGACAAGGTTTTAAAACGCCTGCCCGAATGCAAACGCCGCGTACCGATTCTGGATAAATGGAAATTGCGCGATAATGGCGCACATGCGATTTATTTGACGGATGCCGAGACGCCTGTGCGTATAGTCAGCGTGCGCGATACGCGCGGCACACGCCCGTGGACGGGGCGCGTGCGAAAGCCGAGAGAGAAGAAAGATTAAAACGGTAAAGATCAGGCCGCTTGCTGGTCGTTGCTGCCCATTTTGTTTTGCAGTTTGACTTTCAGCGTTTGCGCCTGTTTCAGCATTTCGCCGGTCGCCTGACAGCAGGGCATCTGGACATGCCATTCTTTGTGCGCTTCGGCAGGGCTCAGGCCTTTTTCGAGTGCTTTTTTTGCCTGATGTTTCTGCCAGAATTTTTCATGGAAATAAAAACCACCGATTTGCGCCAGCGGCTCCAGCATGGCGACGCCCAGACCGATGTGCACATCGCCGCTGACGAACCAGCCGACCATGAACGCGACAATGATATGAAGAACACCGTAAGTAGCCGTTTTTGCAAAGATCATGTGTTTATTTCCTTTAATTACGGAAAGGTATATATGCCCGGTGCTGTGGTTGTAAAGTGTTACTTTGTAACTTTTTGAAAAAAGTTATCTTTTGACGATCTGGCCAAAAAACGCGCAACAAAAAAACCGCATCCGGTATCCGGATAGCGGCTTTTTGTACCCAAATGGGGCGGTGATGCTGAAAAGGTCTAGGTGAGTAAAGCGGTATCAGTAATTGCGGAACAGGCTGCGCAGGCGGCCTTGAATGCGGACGCGGTGCGGCGGCAGACGGATGGGCTGGTAAGAGTCATTCTCCGGCATCAAAACGACCGATCCGATTTCGCGGCGCAGGCGTTTCAGGGTGACTTCTTCTTCGTCCACCAGTGCGACCACGATGTCGCCATCGTTGGCGCGTTCGCATTTTTCGATGATGACAATATCGCCATCCATGATGCCGGCTTTCATCATGGAATCCCCTTCAATCGTCAGGGCATAGCAGGGCATGCTGCCCATCATGTGAAAAGGCACGCCAATCATAGTGTTTTCCTGACGGAGGGCCTCAATCGGGCTGCCGGCCGCGATCTTGCCGTACAGCGGCACCTCGGCCATATCGGCGCCGAAAGACGCAGGCATGGCAGGTGCGGATTGTTTGAAGTTCGGCTTCACGCCTGCCTTGGGGTTTTTGATAGCCGCCACGGTTTCAGGGCTGGATACGGCACGGATGCCCGTATTTTCCGGCAGTTTTTTGACTTCGAGCGCCCGCGCCTTGTTCGGCAGCCGCTCCAGAAAGCCGCGCTCCACCAGTGCATTGATCAGGCGGTGAATGCCGGATTTGGATTTCAGATCCAGCCCGTCTTTCATCTCTTCGAACGACGGGGATAGCCCCGTGCGGGAGGTATAGTCGTGAATAAACATCAGCAGATCGCGTTGTTTTTGTGTCAGCATGGCATTTTCGCTCCTTACACACAGTATTCTTATTTTGTTCTACCTTGGTTCGCTTTTCGTGTCAAGCGGTTCCAAAAGGGTTTTAAATCTGTTCTTTCTTCTCGTCCGCAAAAAAGCCATGATGGTGGCGGGTTTTAGGGGTTTTTACTGCGGGGTGCGTCGTGATGCGCGTGCGTAATCTATTCTGTTTGTTCGTTGTACTGGCGGGACTGTTTTCGGCGCCGGCTATTTTACGTGCGATGGAAGAGCATCAGGAAGCCGCCGAACAGTCCGCTCCGGTTGAAACGGTAGAAAAACCGTCACGTACGCGGGCGATTTATGAGTTCAATGGCGATGGCCTGCGCGCGGCACCGCGAATGAAATTGGCCCCGTTGCGTACGCTGGATGAACCGGCGGTTGCCGAAGACCCCGCGCTCACCGAAAAAACATGTCTGGCAGATACCGCCGCGCAGGCAGCGGACAACAGCGTGCAAGCGGGAATGACTATACCGCAAGATGCCTCCGGCCCGTTTGGTCAGGCGCATATGAACCGCAAGGCCCTCATACCGTCCAACCTGCCGTCCGACCTGCCGTCCGACCTGCCGCCCAAATCCTATGTGGCGATTGTGATTGACGATGTGGGCGTGGATTATAAACGGTCCGCCCGCGCGATTAACCTGCCGTCCGAAGTGACGCTGGCGTTTTTGCCCTACGCGAAGCGCGTCAAGGAACAAGCCGAAAGCGCCGAAGCCAAAGGGCATGAACTGATGGTGCACCTGCCGATGGAGCCGCTGCGCATGTCCGTCAACCCCGGTGATAATTATCTGGCTGTGACGCATTCAAACGAAGAGCTGGAAAAACGCATCGCCCGCAATCTGGATGCCTTCGGTGGATACAAGGGCGTCAATAACCATATGGGCAGCGCATTTACGCGCCACGCCCCCGGGCTTGATGTTCTGATGACGGCGCTGAAAGAACGCGGTGTTTACTTCCTCGATTCCAAAACCGCGCCTGACAGTGTCGCCGAAAACGTCGCCCGCCAGAAAGGCGTGCCGGCGACGCACCGCGATGTGTTCCTCGACCATTTCGAAACGTCCGAAAAAGTGAATGCCGCGCTTCAGCAGGTGGAGCGGGTCGCCCGCAGCGGTGGCTATGCCGTGGCAATTGGCCACCCGAAAGATGTGACACTAGGCGCACTCGAAGCATGGCTGCCCACGCTTGCCGCGAAGAATATCGAGGTTATCCCCATGAGCGAGATGGTCGAAAAACGCCAACTGGCACGCAAGCCCTATAACACCACCAAAGCTGCCAAAGTGCAGGCCGTGTCAACCGCGCCGTCTGAGTGAGTTTAAAATTACGTTACGCCGCGCTGGCCTTGGCAATCGCCATGAAATCATCCACCACCAGACTTGCGCCGCCGACCAGTACGCCGTCGACGTTGGGGGTGTGCAGGATTTCGGGCGCGTTGTTGGCTTTGACCGAACCGCCATACAGCAATTTGATAAAGCTACCGTCATTGACCTGCTGCGCGACTTTGGCGCGGATATGGGCGTGCATGTTTTTGACATCTTCGGGCGATGCCGTTTTACCCGTGCCAATCGCCCACACGGGTTCATAGGCAATCGTTGTGTTTTGGGCATTGGCAGAGAGGGGGATGGATTCAGCCAGCTGCGCGGCCACAACGCTATCGGCGGTACCTGCGGTGCGTTCTTCGTCCGTTTCACCGACACAAATAATGGCGATCAGGCCGGCGGCATGCGCGGCGGCGGCTTTGGTGGCGATCAGGGCGTTGCTTTCTTCGTGGTACTGGCGGCGTTCGGAATGGCCCAAAATAACGTGCGTGCAGCCAAGGTCTTTCAGCATGGCCGCCGAGATATTACCCGTATAGGCGCCCGATTTTTCGGTGTGGCAATCTTGTCCGCCGTATTGCACGGGGCTGCCCTTCAGCACATCCGCCACGGCCGCAATCATGGTGGCGGGTGGACATAATACCATATCAAAACCAGTGTCTTTGAGGGCGGCGACGGCGCTGCCCAGTTGCTCGGCGCGCTGGCGGCTGTCGGCCATAAGTCCGTTCATTTTCCAGTTACCCACAATCAGTTTGGTCGCGGACATTGGCATCCCCCTTGCGCTTTGGCGTTTTATTTAGATAATTCAGTCTGAAGCCTTGACATCTTGGCCAAAAAGCTGTGGATTATCAAGGAATTTTATCCTCAGGAGACAAGCTCATGTTGCGTGCGATGCGAACCGGCAAACAATCGGTCATTATTAAATCTGCCTTCCTCGGCCTTTTGGTGCTGGCGGCGGGGGGGCTGGTCTTGACCGACGTGCAGGGCGTGTTCAACCGCGGCGTTCCGAAATCTGCGGTGGCGACGATTGCGGGCGAGAAACTCAACATGCCCGAATTCGACCGCATGGTGCAGTCGATGATTGTGCAGCAGCGCGTATCGCAAGGCGAAGCATATCGCAACGGCCTGCCCAAGCAGGTGCTGGATCAGGAAATCAATGCACGTCTGTTCAGCCGCGCCGCGCGCGATGCAGGTCTGGTTGTTGATGACGTGACCGCCGCGCAATATGTGCGCAGCGCCTTCATCGAACCGCTGGTGGCGCAGGGCGTATCGGCGAACGATGCGCTGCAATACCTGCTGCGCAATGCAGGGCTGAGCGAAGCGCAGTTGCTGGGCAGTGTCAAAAGCCAGATGGCGGCAGAAAATCTGCTGAAGGTTATCGCCATGGGGGCGCATGCGCCGTCGCAATTGGTGAATGACGCCATGCGTTACCGCTACGAAGCGCGCCGCGCCGAATACTTTACGCTGTCGCTGAAAGAAATCGGTACGGTGGCGGAGCCGTCGGAAGAAGACCTGCAAAAGCATTACGACGAAACCATTTCCCGCTACATGCTGCCGGAATACCGCAAGCTGACGGCGTTGGTGCTGGATGGTGAAGCCCTCGGCATCAATCCCGAGGTGAGCGACGAAGAACAATTGGCGTATTTCGAAGAACATAAACGCGAATATTCGACACCGGAAGAGCGCGAGATTGAACAGCTGGTCGCCGATGACGAAGAATCCGCCAAGAAAATCCGTGATGCGGCGATTGCCGCAGGCAATGACCTGAAAAAAGGCATTAACACAGCGGGCGTGCAAAACGCCAGTGTTGTGGGCGGCACCTATGACGAGGAAAGCATCGCCGAACAACTGGCCGATGCCGCATTTAAAAACACCGCCGTTGGCCAGATTTCCGAACCTGTGCAAAGTCCGTTTGGCTGGCATTTGGTCAAGGTCGTAAAAGTGACCAAAGCGGGCACGTCCAAAAAATTCGAAGACGTGAAAGATGAAATTGCCAAACGCATGAAAATGGAAAAAGGCGCAGACGCGCTTTTTGAAGTCGCGAACAAAATTGATGACACCATCGCCAGCGGCGGTGCGTCGATTGATGCGCTGGCGCAGGAATACAAGCTGAAACCCGTCACGACCGATAAAATTGATGCAAGCGGTTATGGTGCAACAGGCCGTAAGGCGGACCTGTCCGCATTGCCGCTGGCCGAGAAGGTTGTCGAAGCTGCCTTCGCGCTTGAACAGGGCGCGGTCAGTTCGATGATCGAAACGCCCGATGGCGCGTTTGTAATTGTTGCCGCAACCGAAGTGGATGCGCCGGTGGCCAAGCCGCTTGCGGATGTAAAGCGTGATGTTGTGCAGAGCTGGAAAACCGCACGCAAGAACGCCCTGCTGGATGAAAAAGCTGCGCAGGTGATGGAGCGTTTGAATCTTGGTGAAAATTTCGAAGCTGTCGCCAAGTCGTTCGATAAAACAATCAGCCGCAGCGATTACCTGCGCCGTGACAGCGATGCCACCAAAGCGCCGCTGGGCCGCGGGATGATTCCTGCGCTGTTCTCGGTTGATAAATCGGGTCAGGCGACCACGGTGCGCGGCGAAGACAGCCTGTCGTTCATGCGTCTTGTAGACCGCAAATCCGATATGCCCAAAGACAAAGCAGAGGGCGAGGCCAAGATGATGCAGCAAGCACTGAGCCAGGCGCAGCGCGGCGACATCATGGACCAGTTCCGCGAAGGGCTGATGGGCAAGTATAATGTCAAGATTAACTACGGCGTGCTCGAGTCCACTTACGACCCTGCCAAAACCGAATAACCGGCTGCATTTTTGCCAGATCCGTCAATGGATTAATCCTGTCCAAAAACAGCTGGCTTTTTGGCGGGATCGGATTTAAAACCATGGCTGGAAAAGGCGTTGCCGTTTTCATAACTATTAAACCGGAGACTATGCTTTCATGCAATTCCTTCAAGAAATCCTGCTGGTCGTTCACCTGATCGTTGCCGTTGGCATTATCGCGCTGGTGCTTCTGCAGCCGTCCGAAAGCGGTGGCTTTACGGGTAACTCCGGTTCGATGTCCAATCTGATGGCGCCGCGCCGCACGGCAGATGCCATGACGCGCGCCACGACTATTCTGGCCGGCTGTTTTTTCTGCACCAGCCTTCTTTTGGCTGTTACCGCCAGCAGCAACCCGAAGCAACAGGGCATTCTGGACATGGTCGGCGACAAACCCGCCGCGATTGAAAAGACCGAAGGCGCAGCCCCCGAAGCTGTGAGCGATGACGCCGCGAAAGCCGAAGGGCCCGCAGATGAAACAAAGGCAGAGGTCAGCAAAGATGCTGAACCTGCCCCGGCGCCGAAAGCACCCGTCGCAGAATAAACAGATAAACAGGGAGAAGCTTGATGCCACGCTATATCTTCATCACGGGCGGGGTCGTCTCCTCCCTTGGCAAGGGTCTGGCCGCCGCCGCATTGGCTGCTGTGTTGCAATCGCGCGGTTTTACCACGCGCCTGCGCAAGCTTGACCCGTATCTCAACGTCGATCCGGGCACCATGAGCCCGTACCAGCACGGCGAAGTTTTCGTGACGGACGACGGCGCTGAATCTGACCTCGACCTTGGCCACTACGAACGCTTTACGGGCGTGTCCGCGCGTAAATCCGACAACATCACCACGGGCCGCATTTATTGGAACGTGCTGCAAAAAGAACGCCGCGGGGATTATCTGGGCGGTACCGTGCAGGTCATTCCGCACATCACGAATGAAATCAAAGAATTCATCGGCGACAAACAATATGCCGATACCGATTTTGTGATCTGCGAAGTCGGCGGCACCGTAGGTGATATCGAAAGCCTGCCGTTCCTGGAAGCGATCCGCCAGTTCGGCAACGAAGTAGGCTTGAACAATGCGCTGTTCATCCACGTCACGCTGATGCCCTATATCAGCACGGCGGGTGAGCTGAAAACCAAACCGACCCAGCACTCGGTGAAAGAGCTGCTTTCGGTTGGTATCCAGCCGTCTATTTTGCTGGTGCGTGCGGACCGCGAAATTCCGGCGGAAGAGCGCCGCAAGATCGCGCTGTTCTGCAACATTCCGGCGGAGCGTGTTATTCCCGCGCTTGATGTGCCGAGCATCTATCAAGTGCCCGTCAGCTATCATGGCGAAGGGCTGGACGATCAGGTGCTGAAATACTTCGGTATGGAGGCGGCGCCTGCGCCCGATCTGTCGAAGTGGATGGAAATCCTGCACAAGATCAAACACCCTGAAGGGGAAGTCACGATTGGTGTGGTGGGGAAATATACTTCGCTGCTCGATAGCTATAAATCGCTGTCGGAGGCGCTGACGCATGGCGGCTTTGCGAATAATGTCAAAGTCAATCTGTCGTGGCTGAACGCCGAGATTTTTGAAAAAGACGACAACCTGCAACTGCTGGAAAACGTCCACGGCATTCTGGTGCCGGGCGGTTTTGGCGAACGTGGGACGGAAGGCAAAATCCGCGCCGTGCAATTTGCCCGCGAACGCAAAATTCCGTATTTCGGTATTTGCCTTGGCATGCAAATGGCGGTGATCGAAAGCGCGCGCAATCTGGCGGGGCTGAACGATGCCGGCTCGACCGAATTTGGCAAATGCGGCAACCCCGTTGTGGGCCTGATGACCGAATGGCTGAAGGGTAACGATCTGGAACAGCGTAACGAAGCGGGCAATCTGGGTGGCACCATGCGCCTTGGTGCGTACAAAGCGACGCTGGCCAAGGGATCGCACGCCGCAGAAATTTACGGTACGACCGAAATTTCGGAGCGTCACCGCCACCGCTACGAAGTGAACACCACATACCAAAAACAGCTGGAAGATGCAGGTCTGGTATTCTCCGGCATGTCGCCCGACGGCAAGCTGCCGGAGATTGTCGAAATCAAAGACCACCCGTGGTTCGTCGGCGTACAGTTTCACCCCGAATTGAAATCCAAACCGTTTGATCCGCATCCGCTGTTTACGTCGTTCATTCAGGCGGCCGTGGAAAAATCGCGCCTTGTCTAAGGTTGCATCAACGCTGTGTGCGTCTGTATTGCTTGTTGCCTTGCTGCTGGGGGTAACACCTGCGGGGGCAGACGGCTTTGATCCGTCGCGTCTGGCCGCGGCGGCGTATGCGCAGGCGGAACATACCAAATCATACGACGGCAGCTACCGCCGCATATCCTATCCAAACGGTGATGTACCGATGGAAACGGGTGTGTGCTCGGATGTGGTCGTGCGTGCCTACCGCACGCTGGGTACCGATCTGCAAAAGAAAGTGCACGAGGATATGAAAGCGCATTTCGCGCTGTATCCCAAAACATGGGGCCTCAGCAAGCCGGACACCAACATCGACCACCGCCGTGTGCCCAACCTGCAAGTATTCTTCACCCGCCACGGCAAAAGCCTGCCTGTGTCGTCCGATGCGGCGGCGTATGTGCCCGGCGATATCGTGACGTGGAATTTGGCGGCGCCCGCCCGCATGTTGCCGCATATTGGCATTGTGTCGGACAAACGCACGGCAGATGGCCTGCGTCCCCTGATTACTCACAACATTGGGCAGGGCGTGCGTACCGAAGATATTCTGTTTGAATATAAAATAACGGGGCATTACCGCTATGCGCCGTAATACCCCGTTATATTTTTAACCTTCGGAAATTAAATCAGGCCGCGGTCTGTTTTTGTTTCAGACGGGCAATGCCTTCTTCGATCATTTTCTTGGCTTCGGCGGCGTCACCCCAGCCGTTTACTTTTACCCATTTGTTCGGCTCCAGCTCTTTGTAGCGTTCAAAGAACTGCTGGATACGCTTCAGGCGGGCTTCGGGGACATCGGTGTAGTTCTGGATGTCTTTGAATTCGGGGTCCATCTTGGTCGTCGGTACCGCGAGGATTTTTTCATCGCCGCCGGCTTCGTCTTCCATCTTCATCACGCCAATCGGGCGGACGGCCAGAACGGCACCCGGCACAACCGGAACGGTGCCCAGTACCAGCACATCCACCGGATCGCCATCGTCGGACAGCGTGTGGGGGATAAAGCCGTAGTTGCCCGGATACTGCATGGCCACGTGCAGGAAGCGGTCAACGAACAACGCGCCGCTTTCTTTGTCGATTTCATATTTCACGGGTGCGCCGCCAACCGAGTTTTCGATGATGACGTTGACTTCGTTCGGTGCGTTTTTACCAATGGAAATTTTATCGAGGAACATGTGACTCTCTGCTGTTGAATAAGGCTGTTTTTACTGGGCGGCAGAATAACATAGTTAATTCGCGCGCCGCAATAAATCAGACAGCCCGGCACGAAAAATGCCGGGCTGTCTGTATTTGGTCGCTATCGCCCTGAAATCAGGCGCGTTTTTTCTTTTTGCCGCCATCCACCGTGCGCAGGGCAGGTTTTTTATGGTTGAGCGCCTTGAGGGCGCCGCGGCCCGCAAAACAGCCCGAAGGGCCAAGCTGCTCTTCGATGCGGATCAACTGGTTGTACTTGGCGATACGGTCAGAGCGGGACAGGGAGCCCGTCTTGATCTGGCCTGCATTGGTTGCCACGGCCAGATCGGCGATGGTGCTGTCTTCCGTCTCGCCGGAGCGGTGAGAGAAGACAACGCCGAAGCCGGCCTTCTGCGCCGTTTGTACAGCGTTCAGCGTTTCGGTCAGGGTACCGATCTGGTTGACCTTGATCAGGATCGCGTTGGCCGCGTTCTGGTCGATACCTTTTACCAGACGCTGGGTGTTGGTCACGAACAGGTCGTCGCCGACCAGCTGGACTTTGTCGCCAAGGCGTGCGGTCAGTTCAATCCAGCCTGCCCAATCGTCTTCGGCCATGCCGTCTTCGATGGAGGCAATGGGGAATTTGGAAACCAGCTTTTCGTAGTAAGAGATCATCTGGTCGGAGTCCAGTGTTTTTCCTTCGCCTTCAAGGTGATATTTGTTTTTCTTGAAGAATTCTGTTGCCGCAACGTCCAGCGCCAACACGATATCGCTGCCGGCTTTGTAGCCTGCGGCGCTGATCGCCTTCATAATAAATTCAAGGCCCTGTTCGGTGCTTTTAAAGTTGGGTGCAAAGCCGCCTTCGTCACCAACCGCTGTATTGAAGCCGGCGTCTGAAAGAAGTTTCTTAAGTGTATGGAATACTTCGGCACCCATGCGAATGCTTTCCGCGCTGCTTTCGGCAGATACGGGCATAATCATGAATTCCTGGAAGTCGATCGAGTTATCGGCATGTGCGCCGCCGTTGATGATGTTCATCATCGGCGTGGGCAGCAGGTGCGAGAACGTGCCGCCAACGTAGCGGTACAGGGGCAGGTCCAGTTCGGACGCCGCCGCATGTGCGGTTGCCAGACTGACGCCAAGGATGGCGTTCGCGCCCAGACGTGCCTTGTTTGGCGTACCGTCGAGGTCGATGAGCAGTTCGTCGATCAGTGTCTGTTCGGTCGCATCAATTCCGGCGAGGGTTTCAAAAATTTCCGTATTAACCGCATCAACGGCTTTTTGTACGCCTTTACCGAAATAGCGTTTTTTGTCGCCGTCGCGTTTTTCGACAGCTTCGTGTGCGCCCGTGGATGCGCCCGAAGGAACGGCCGCGCGGCCAACAACGCCACTTTCCAAAACAACGTCCACTTCAACGGTGGGGTTGCCGCGGCTGTCCAGAATTTCGCGGCCGATGATATCGACGATAGCGGTCATGTTGGGATCTCCCTCAGGGTTAAAGAATTCTGGGGCGAGAATAGCGGTTTTTATAAATCCCTGCAAAGCCATTCCGCGCCATTCTGCGTTTGTGCTATGGTGCGGCAGGTTTTATATGGATTGAGTGAATTATGAAATTTCTACGTATTGTCATGATCTGCGCTTTTGTGGCCTTTGCCGCTGTACCCGCGCAGGCGTTTGAAACGCCCGCCAGCTCGCCGGAGCTGGTCGATAAGCTCAAGGAAATGGGCGACGTCTTCGCGCTGGTCGCGGGCGATTTTGGGTGCAAGCAATTTACGTGGGCGAACTTCACTGACCCTCAATATCGCACCGCGCAGTTGGAATACGTACCCGAAGGTCACGACGTTAAAAACTGGACGCGTCTGCAAACCACAACCGTCTACGCCATGAGCGGCCGCGCCGATCTGGACACCGACCTGATGAACGGTCTGGCCAAGGTGCTGATCGACAATTACAAAAAAAATGGCACCGTCATCGACCTGCAATATTTTGAAAACGGCAATGGCGAGCCTGCGTTTTACATCGAATATAAAATTGGCGAAGGCGCTGCGCAGGAACACAACGCCGGCGTTTTTATGCGCACGTCTGATATCTCCGCCGCGTTCATACAAATTCAGGCCCGCAAGAGCGAGCTGAAAACCGACGATAAACTTATTCTGCTGGGTTACCTCGGCATGGCGCCAAAGGGGATGGGCAAGAACGTGCGCGAAGATAATAAAGAGGGTATGGCCAAGAAAACCGTCACCCTGCCGCGCCGCAAGCCGGTGAAAGCGGAGTAACAGCTAATACGGATAAAAAATGAACAAAGTCGTACTTAAGTATTTGTCCATTTATTTCATTATTATTTGGCCATTACTTGTTGGTTATGCAGATGGTCAGGGGTATATGAAATTCAATGAAATAGATCAATTGCGTCCGTATCTACTTTTTATTCATTCAGCACTTAGAGTTGTTCCCGGATTAGTAATCATATTTTTCTTAGTTGAAAAAAATAGAATTATAAGATTTCCGGTGTATGCCACTTTATATGTGGCTATTGCACTATATGTGAGCCTGATATTTGGGCTGTCAACCGGGTGCTATTTTAATCCGTGCAGTCCCATTAGATAAATTTAATAGAAAAATGATGTTCAAAGCACCGGAGGTTTAGGTGCGTTCTGCGGCGCATGCTTTGGCGCTTTACGCAGAAGCTGGGGCACGCGCACGGCTGCGAAAGCTTCGCGCAATTTTACTTTGCTGAAAAAGCTGCTAGCCGATGCAGCGGGCGTTTGGGTATGTCCCAGATCATCCACGCGGCGGGCGGTTGGTTTTTGTGCGCTGTCTTTGAAAATCATGCCGTGCAGTTTTTTGACGGGTTCGACAAACAATGCCTTCGCTGCTGAAATGCTGACAATAGCAAGGCCAAGCGGGATGGCTGCCCATTCGGTCTTCAGCGCCTTGATGGTGGATTTCACCGCAACATATCCGACATATCCGGCAACGGCGGTAGCCGTGAGGGCGAGAGGGATGCCGAGGCCGCCTGCAACCGCACCGACCGCACCCATACCCAGAACGCCGCCAACGGTTGCGCCGCCATAACCGATGGCGCCCGTCAGTGCACCCACGGCGGCGCAGGCGTAAACGCCTGCGTTAAAGATTTTGCTGCGGGTCATGTCCATATTGGTATTTCCCATGTCAAAATCTCCGGATGTGTTTAAATGGCTTTACGCTGCTTTTTGTGCGCGGCTGTAGGCTTCGGGTTTCATCAGGCGGTCGATGGCCAGCATTTGCTCAAGGATGCCTTCCAGCTCGTTCAGCTTCACCATGTTGGGGCCGTCGGACGGGGCCTTATCGGGGTCCTGGTGCGTTTCCATGAACACGGCTGCGCAGCCGATGGCCAGCGCGGCGCGTGCCAGCGGGGGCACCATACGGCGGTCGCCGCCCGATGCCGTACCTGCGCCGCCCGGTTGCTGAACCGAATGGGTGGCGTCGAACACAACGGGGTGGCCGGTTTCCGCCATGATGGGCAGGGCGCGCATATCGTTGACCAGCGTGTTGTAACCAAAGGTTACGCCGCGTTCGCACAGCATCACGTTGGGGTTGCCGCTTTCGGTAATTTTCGCGGCGACGTTTTTCATGTCCCACGGTGCCAGAAACTGGCCTTTTTTAATATTGATCGGCTTGCCCGTTTTGGCGGCCGCGACCAGCAGGTCGGTCTGGCGGCACAGGAATGCGGGGATTTGCAAAACGTCGACAGATTTCGCGACGATCTCGCATTGCTCCGCCGTATGAATGTCGGTGATGACGGGCAGGGACATCTTGCTGCGGATTTCCTCGAATACTGGCAGGCCGTTTTCAAGGCCGATACCGCGCGTACCTTTCAGTGATGTGCGGTTGGCTTTGTCGAACGATGACTTGTAGATGAGGGGGATGCCCAGCTTGGTCGTGATTTCCTTGATCGCGCCGCACATCTCGAAGGCGTGTTCGCGGCTTTCCATCTGGCAGGGGCCGGCGATCAGCACGAAGGGCAGGTCGTTGCCCATCTTCAGGTTGCCAATCGAAATGTGGTGCTGTGCGGGGGCGGCGGTCATGCGCAAAAAGCCTTTCAATAAAGGATAAATTCGTCCTGACGCAGAATGTAAAGCGCGGGGCCGTCGTGTCAATATGTATTTTCCGGCGGGGTTTTGCGGTTTCGGCTTGATAAATCATTGAATCAACGTATTTTTCGTTTGACGTGATGACTCGCCTGTGATTCCATGAAGATATGAGAGCGCCAGTAAAGCCCCAGCAGAAAAACAGATCTATTTCCCGCAGCCTCGTGACGGTGCTGTGCTTCGGGTTGTTTCTGTATTTCAGCTACCATCTGGTGCATGGCGACCGCGGATATTTCGCCCGCAAGGGGCTTGAGAAAAAGCTGGAGCTGGCCGAGCAAAAACGCGCCCAGAAAACCGCCGACCGCGAGCAGCTGGAAAACCGCGTGCGCTTGATGCGCCCCGAAAGCCTCGACCTTGACCTGCTGGACGAACGCGCCCGTGTGGTGCTTGGGTACATGAAAGCGAACGAACGCGTTCTGATGCCGTCCACCCGTTAATCCTGCCAGTTCACGAAGAGTTCGAAAAATATGTTGCGATGCAGCATGACGTGCATTTCCCTAATGTGCGAAATAACGTCATATTTCGCGGACATCTTCATCCGTTCGCTTGCAAATCACGGGGTAAGAGATTAATTAAGGGGGTCTATTTCTCAACCGTATAAAGAGGCTTCCGTGGCTAGCACACCTACATCGGGCAAGGCGAAACTGGAGACGGTGAAATCCCCGTCCAACATCGCATCACCGGAACAGATGCTCCAATACTTCAAAGACATGCTGCTGATCCGCCGTTTCGAAGAAAAGGCCGGACAACTGTATGGCATGGGCTTGATCGGTGGTTTCTGCCACCTGTACATCGGGCAGGAAGCTGTCGTTGTCGGCATGCAATCTGCACTGCAGCCGCAAGACACCGTTATTACGGCGTACCGTGACCACGGGCACATGCTGGCCTGCGGCATGGAAGCAAACGGCGTCATGGCCGAGCTGACGGGCCGCAAGGGGGGCTACTCCAAAGGTAAGGGCGGCTCCATGCACATGTTCAGCCGCGAAAAAGGTTTCTACGGCGGTCATGGTATCGTCGGTGCAACCGCGCCGCTGGGGGCTGGTCTTGCCTTCGCGCACAAATACAAAGGCGACAATGGCATCTGCACCGCATACTACGGTGACGGCGCCGCGAACCAGGGACAGATCTACGAAGCATACAACATGGCGTCGCTGTGGAAACTGCCCGTGATCTTCGTCATTGAAAACAATAAATACGGTATGGGCACCAGCCAGACGCGTCACGCAGCCGGTGTGCTGTACAAGCGCGGCGAAGGCTACGACATTCCGGGCGAAAAAGTCGACGGCATGAACGTGCTGACGGTACGCGCCGCCGCGCTGAAAGCGGTCGAATATGTCCGCAGTGGCAACGGCCCCTATATCCTTGAATTCGACACGTACCGCTACCGCGGCCATTCCATGTCTGATCCGGGTAAATACCGCAGCAAAGAAGAAGTCGACATGATGAAGGAACAGCACGACCCGATCGATGCGATCCGCAAAATCATCATGGAAACCGGCAAGTTCAACGAAGACGATTTCAAAAAGATCGAAAAAGAAGTGAAGGCAGTCGTGAACGAGTCTGCCGAATTTGCACAGCAAAGCCCCGAGCCGGATCCGTCCGAACTCTGGACCGACATTCTGGTGGAGGGTTAATCCATGCCTATTCAAATCCTGATGCCCGCACTGTCCCCGACGATGACCGAAGGCAAGCTTGCCAAATGGATCAAAAAAGAGGGCGACAAAGTAAAAGCCGGTGACGTGATCGCCGAAATCGAAACCGACAAGGCCACGATGGAAGTCGAAGCCGTTGACGAAGGCGTGATCGGTAAGATCCTGGTGCCCGAAGGCACCGAGAACGTCGCGGTCAATACGCCCATCGCCGTTCTGCTGGAAGAGGGCGAGAGCGCCGCTGACGTATCGTCTGCACCTGCTGCTGCGCCTGCACCGAAAGCGGCGCACGAAGATGCACCGTTCGTGAACCCGTCCTGCCTGCCGTCCGCGACACCCGCGCAGCCTGCTACTGCCGCGCCTGCCGCTGAAAAAGAATGGACCGGCCCGACCGTGACCGTCACCGTGCGCGAAGCACTGCGCGACGCCATGGCCGAAGAAATGCGCACCGATGGTGATGTATTCGTCATGGGCGAAGAAGTCGCCGAATATCAGGGCGCGTACAAAGTGACCCAAGGCTTGCTGCAGGAATTTGGCAGCAAGCGCGTGATCGATACGCCGATTACCGAATACGGCTTTGCCGGTATTGCGGTGGGTGCGGCGTTTGCGGGTCTGAAACCTGTGACCGAATTCATGACGTGGAATTTTGCCATGCAGGCGATTGACCACATCATCAACTCGGCCGGTAAAACGCTTTACATGGCGGGCGGCCAGCTGGGTTGCCCCATCGTGTTCCGCGGCCCGAACGGCGTGGCATCCCGCGTGGCGGCCCAGCACTCCCAGTGCTTCGCCAGCTGGTATGCGCATTGCCCGGGTCTCAAGGTTATTGCGCCGTGGTCGGCTGCTGATGCGAAAGGCCTGCTGAAGGCTGCCATCCGCGATCCGAATCCGGTTGTATTCCTTGAAAACGAACTGATGTATGGCCAATCGTTCGAAATTCCTGCGGACCCCGATTTCGTTCTGCCGATCGGCAAAGCGAAAATCGAACGCGCAGGTACGGATGTGACCATCACGGCGTTCTCCCGCATGGTGGGCGTCGCCCTGCAAGCTGCGGAAAAACTGGCCGAGCAAGGCATCAGCGCGGAGGTTATCAACCTGCGTACGCTGCGCCCGCTGGATACCGCGACGATTGTCGAGAGCGTGAAGAAAACCAACCGTCTGGTATCGGTCGAAGAAGGCTGGCCCTATGCCGGCATGGGCTCTGAAATGGCTGCGGTCATGATGGAGCAATGCTTCGACCATCTGGATGCGCCGGTGGTGCGCGTGCATGGCGCGGATGTGCCGATGCCGTATGCCGCCAACCTTGAAAAACTCGCCCTGCCGTGGGAGCAGGACATCATCGCAGCCGCGAAGAAGGTGACCTATGCCGCATAATGTACTGATGCCCGCATTGTCGCCCACGATGACCGAAGGCAAGCTTGCCAAGTGGGTTAAAAAAGAAGGCGACAAAGTCAAAGCCGGCGATGTGATCGCCGAAATCGAAACCGACAAGGCAACGATGGAAGTCGAAGCGGTTGACGAAGGTATTCTGGCCAAGATCGTCGTGCCTGCGGGCACCGACGGCGTCAAGGTTAACAGCCTGATCGCGCAATTGCTGGAAGAAGGCGAAGATGCCTCCGCCCTTGGCAAAGCCGACGCTGCACCCGCAGTATCCGCGACGGTGACGCCCGCGAACCAACCGACAGCTGAAGCCAGCAAGCCTGCGCCGACGATGGCCGTTGCCACGCCCGCGCAAGTAAAAGCCAGCGGCAGAGTCTTCGCAAGCCCGCTTGCAAAGCGCATCGCCAAAGAAAAAGGCATCGATTTGTCGACGGTCAAGGGCTCCGGCCCGCATGGCCGTATCGTGAAGTCTGACCTTGATCGTGCCCCTGCAGGTGCATCCGCGCCCAAGGCCGCTGCACAAGGTCCCAGCACGTTTACGCCAGCGGCATCGTCTGTCAACGCGCAGGCGCTGGCGGATGCATACGGCATTCCCTATACGCTCACGCCGAACTCTGGCGTGCGTAAGGTTATTGCCCGCCGCCTGTCTGAATCTAAACAAACCGTACCGCATTTCTACCTGACGGTGGATTGCGAACTGGATGCGCTGCTCGCCCTGCGTAAGCAGTTGAACGACAGCATGGACGGTCTTAAAATCTCGGTAAACGATTTCATCATCAAGGCGACGGCTGTCGCGCTTGAAAAATTCCCCGGCGCGAACGTGTCGTGGACGGATGATAATATCGTTCAGTACACGCGCGCGGACGTATCCGTCGCCGTGGCCACGCCGAACGGTTTGATCACGCCAATCATCGTCAATGCCGCGAACAAGAGCCTCAAGGTCATTTCGTCTGAAATGAAAGACCTCGGTGTTCGTGCACGCGAAGGAAAGCTGAAGCCGCAGGAATTCCAAGGTGGTACGATTTCGGTATCCAACCTGGGCATGTTTGGCATCAGCCAATTCTCCGCCATTATCAACCCGCCGCAGGCTGCCATTCTGGCCGTTGGGGCAGGGCAGGAGCGTGTGGTTGTGAAGAATGGCCAGATGGCTGTTGCGAACGTCATGACGGTCACCGCATCGTTCGACCACCGCGCGATTGATGGCGCGGTCGGTGCCGAATATCTGCAGGTTTTCAAAAAGCTGATCGAAAACCCGATGGGGCTGCTGCTGTAATATCCGCCGTCCCCAAATCCGGGCGGCAACAAGAGGTGTGTAAAAATGGCTGATCAATCTTTCGACGTTGTCGTTGTCGGCGGCGGGCCTGGCGGCTATGTCGCGGCAATCCGCGCGGCGCAGCTGGGTTTTAATACCGCGCTCGTGGAGCGTGAACATCTGGGCGGTATCTGCCTTAACTGGGGGTGTATCCCGACCAAAGCGCTGCTGCGTTCCGCCGAGATCAACAGCCTGCTGAAACACGCTGACCAGTATGGTTTTAAAATCGATAGCTACAGCTTCGATTTCAAAAAAATCATCGAACGTTCGCGCAAAGTCGCGGGGCAGCTGTCGGGCGGCATCAAGCACCTGATGAAGAAAAACAAGGTCACCGTTTTTGACGGTCATGGCAAGCTGCTGGGCAAAGGTCGCCTTGACGTATCCAAAGACGGCAAGAATGTCGCTACAGTTGCGGCCAAGCATATCATTCTGGCGACGGGCGCGCGCGCACGCGTTCTGCCGGGGCTGGAGCCGGACGGCAAGCTGGTGTGGACCTACAAAGAAGCGATGAACCCCGAAGCCATGCCGAAGTCTGTGCTGGTTGTCGGATCGGGCGCAATTGGTATTGAATTTGCCAGCTTCTACCGCCAGCTGGGCGCAGAGGTAACCGTCGTTGAAGTCATGGACCGCGTGATGCCGGTCGAAGACGCCGAAATTTCCGCCATCGCCCGTAAGCAATTCGAAAAGCAAGGCATGAAGATCATCACGAACGCGAAGGTGGTCAAACTCGATCGCGCCGCGAATGATGTCACCGTGCATGTCGAAGTTGGTGGCAAGGCCGAACAGATTAAAGTCGAACGCGTGATTTCCGCTGTGGGCATTGTTGCCAATACCGAAAACATTGGCGTTGAAAATACCAAGATCAAACTCGACCGCGGTCACATCGTTGTGAATGAATGGCTGCAAACGGACGAGCCGGGCGTATACGCCATTGGTGATTGTGTGCCCGGCCCGTGGCTGGCGCACAAGGCAAGCCATGAGGGCGTGATCTGTATCGAAAAGATTAAAGGCTTGCCCGATGTGCACCCGATGAAACGCGAAAATATTCCGGGCTGCACGTATTGCACGCCGCAGGTGGCATCCGTCGGCCTGACCGAAGCGAAGGCGAAAGAGAAGGGGTATGACATCAAAGTCGGCCGCTTCCCCTTTATCGGTAATGGCAAGGCTGTCGCGCTGGGTGAAACCGACGGCATGATCAAAACCGTGTTCGATGCAAAAACCGGCGAGCTGCTGGGTGCGCACATGGTCGGCCCCGAAGTGACCGAGATGATTCAAGGCTACGTCGTCGGCAAGACGATGGAAACAACGGAACTTGACTTGATGCACACGATTTTCCCGCATCCCACCATTAGCGAGGCGATGCATGAATCTGTCCTCGACGCATACGGAAAGGCGATCCATATCTGATGACAAACGAATCCGAAAACAAAGGCTGCTGCGGCGGCGCGAAACCCGAAGCTGCGGCTGCTGGTTGCTGCGATACCAAAAAATCCTGCGGCACAGGTACATGTGCTTGCGGTAAAACCAAATGCTGCTGCAAAATCATATGCAAGCTTCTGGCGGTTGCAATCATCGCGGCGCTCGGCTGGTTTGCGTGGCAAGGCCAGACCAAGATAGACGCCGTTTGCGGCGCATTGGCTGCGGCGAAAGCCGTGCCCGCTGTCGAAGCGCCCGAGGCCGATATGCAGCCCCAAGTTGACGCCCTGCAAGAAAAAGTCGTCGAAAATGCAGAACAGCAAAACACGATTGAAGGTCAATACATCGAACACCTGAAAGCGACGCTGAACGCGGTGACGCAATCTGCGGGCTGCAAATAATGTCCCGCTTCGCCGCGATACTGTGGGATTGTGACGGTGTCTTGATTGACAGCGAAATAATCGCCTGCGGCGTGATGGTGGAGCACTTCAAGTCCTGTGGCTATCACATCGACCTTGAAGATTTCCTTGTGCGCTTCATGGGTAAAAACTTCCGCCGTATCTGCGATGAAATCGCGGCGGAAAGTGGTATTGATATCGTATCCACGTTTGATATCGCGGCATATAAGGCAGAGCAGTACGCTGCATTTGAGAGCAAGCTGCAGGCGACCGAAGGTATCGCAGATTTTCTTGCATCGCTGGATGTACCGGTTGCGGTTGCTTCGGGTAGCGAGCTACAACGTTTGCACCTGACACTCGATGTGACCAAGCTGCGCAGTTTTTTTGGTGATCATATTTATAGTGCCGATATGGTTGCGAACGGAAAACCCGCGCCGGATATTTTTCTGCATGCCGCCAGCAAGCTGGATGTGCAACCCGAAGATTGTCTGGTCATCGAAGATGGTATTCACGGCATCCACGGCGCGAAAGCGGCGGGCATGGAAGTTTGGGCATACTTGGGTGCCAGCCACATGTCGCCGCGCGTACGCGCCGATGTGCTGGCCGCCAAGCCCGACCGTGCCTTTGAAACGATGGACGAACTGGCCGCAGCCTTCGCCGAGCGCCAAGGCAAGGGATTGATTGCGCAGGCTTTTGTCGCTTAATTGCGGCGGGCAGGCGTTTTTGCGAAAAAAAGATTGCTGTTTTTCCGCACCGGCCTAAATTGATGGCCAAGGAAGAGAATATGGAACAAGATCAAAACACCGCCCCGCAAGATGTTCAGGATAACGCCGCGCCCGAAGTGGCTGCCGCATCTGATAAGAAAAAGTCCGAGCACCGCCATCCGGAAAAACGCAACCGGCCCGACACGCCCGTGCTGCGCAAGCCGGAGTGGATCCGCGTCAAGGCGCCGACATCGCCCGAATACCATGAAACCACCAAGCTGATGCGCAATTTGAAGCTGGCAACGGTATGCGAAGAAGCGGCCTGTCCGAATATCGGCGAGTGCTGGAAACAAAAACACGCGACCTTTATGATTTTGGGCGCGACTTGCACGCGTGCCTGTTCTTTCTGTAACGTCGCCACGGGGATCCCGGATAAACTCGACCCGTTTGAAGCCGCGCGTGTCGCGATTGGCGTGCAGAAGCTTGGTCTGAAACACGTCGTTGTGACGTCCGTTGACCGCGACGACCTGGACGATGGCGGCGCGGAACAATTCGTCAAGACTATCAACGAAATCCACCGTCTGTCGCCCGGCACCACGATTGAAATTCTGACGCCGGACTTCAAGGATAAGCAGGGCGCGATCGAAGCGATTGTCACCGCACGTCCCGACGTATTCAACCACAACCTTGAAACCGTGCCGCGTCTGTATCCGACCATCCGCCCCGGTTCGCGCTATTTCACCTCGCTGGAATTGCTGAGCCGTGTGAAACGTCTCGATCCCAGCATTTTCACCAAATCCGGCATCATGGTCGGGCTTGGCGAAACCAAAACCGAAATCATGCAGGTCATGGACGACCTGCGTGCTGCCGACGTCGATTTCCTGACGATTGGCCAATACTTGCAGCCCACCACCAAGCACGCTGCGGTTGACCGTTTTGTGACGCCCGATGAATTCAAGTCGCTGGAAACGATTGCACGCGCCAAGGGTTTTTTGATGGTATCGGCATCGCCGCTTACGCGTTCATCCTATCACGCGGATGCGGATTTCGAAAAGCTGCGTGCCGCACGTGAAGCGAAACTGGTGCAGGGCAAGTAAAGCGGAAAGGCAGGCATATTCATGCCGTCTCATCAGGAAAAGCGCATCTTGCCGTATTCGGCCGAACAGCTGTTCGATCTGGTCATGGATATCGAAAAATACCCGCAATTTCTGCCGTGGTGCATTGGCGCGCGCGTGAATAGCCGCAGTAAAAATGAAGTCAATGCCGATGTCATCGTCGGATATAAAATGTTCCGCGAGCGTTTTTCATCGCGTGTACATCTTATTCGTCCACATGCGATCGAGGTTGAATACCTGAAAGGCCCCATGCGCCATTTGCAAAACAAATGGGTATTCACCAACCTGCGGGCAGGGCAGTGCGAAGTGGATTTCTACGTCGATTTTTCGCTGGAATCTAAAATTTTCGAAAAACTGGTGGATCAGTTCTTTCACAAAGCGCTTGTGAAAATGATCAACGCCTTCGAAGCACGTGCGGTTGAATTGTACGGCGGCAGCCTGCAATAACAACGGCGGTTAAATCGCGCCTATTTCCTGTTTGAGCATCTGAAGTGCCTTTTCGACCGTTGCCATGCGCACGCCGGCGCGATCGCCGCTGAACAGATTCTTCACAGATTCTACATGTTCATTCACGCGGTTACCGATGCCGATGTACACAAGGCCAACCGGTTTGTCCGCTGTTGCCCCGCCGGGGCCTGCGATGCCGGTTGCGGATACGGCGACTTCGGCGACCGACCCTGCCAATGCGCCACGCACCATTTGCCGTGCGATATCGCCGCTGACCGCGCCGTGATTGACCAGCGTATCGCGGTTCACGCCCAGCTGCGCCACTTTGGCGTCATACGAATAGCTGGTAAAGCCGCAGTCGACGACATCGGATGATCCGGCGATTTCGGTCAATGCCGCGCCGATCAACCCGCCTGTGCAGGATTCAGCGGTGACAATACGCAATTTTTTCGCACGTGCGTCTGCCAGAACTTCTGTTGCAAGTGCGGTAATATGCGCGGGGAAGAAAGACATGATCAATCCTCAATGACAAATTTTAATAAAGGGCCAATGCGGCGGCGCTGGCTGCGACGCCCAAAAAGGCATAGATACCCGCAATGACGTCATCCATCATCACATCAAAGCCGCTGCCGGCACGTTTATCAAAGAAAGACGCGGGCCAAGGTTTATAGATATCAAACAGGCGGAACAGGATGAAGGCCGTGATCCACAAATCGGGGTGCGTGCCCGCGGGGATTGCGGCAATCCACATACCGACAACTTCGTCAACGACGATGGACTGGTCGTCTTTTTCGCCCGACTTGCGGCCGTAATAGTTCGACGCCATAGACCCCAGTACCATGAGCAAGATCGACGCCAGAATAAGCCCGATAATGCCGGTGAAATAAACAATCAGAAAACCCAGCGGCACCGCCGCAAGTGATCCCAGCGTGCCCGGTGCAGGACGCAGGCGGCCAATGCCAAACCATGTGGCCAGAAGTACGTGTGGATTGGTTGCGCTGACGCCCTCGGGCAGGGGTTTTATGTGGAATATTTTTTTGGTGGCGGTGTTGTCGGTCTGGGTTGTCATGGGGCGATCCTTGTGATCTTTGCATCATCAGACGGTTGAATGTTTTGCGCGGCGGTATAAGAAGGGGCGAAGGGCAGGCGTACAGTCACGATCGCTTCAGCGGCAATGCCTTCGCCGCGGCCGGTGAAGCCGAGGCCTTCGGTCGTTGTTGCCTTGACGCTGACGCGGTTGAGCGGCAAGTGCAGCAGTTCTGCGATACGTTTGCGCATGGCATCGCGGTGCGGGCCGATTTTGGGTGTTTCACAAATAATAGTCAAATCCGCATGCATCAGCAGACCGCCCTGCGCCGCCAGCAATTGTGCCGCGTGCTGCAAAAACATGCCGCTGTCGGCGCCTTTCCAGCGCATATCCTTGGGACTGAAATGCATGCCGATATCACCGTCGCAGATGGTGCCCAAAAGCGCATCGGTAATCGCATGCAGGCCGACATCGGCGTCGGAATGGCCATCCAGCACTTTGTCATGCGGAATGACGATGCCGCCAATAATCAGCTGGCGCGCATCATTACGTGGCGGGACAAGGCGGTGCACGTCGTATCCTTTGCCCGTGCGTATATCGCCGCAAGCAAGCGACAATATACCTGCCGCGGTGTCGATATCTTCGGGGTAAGTGATTTTAATATTATCGCGAATGCCGTTAACCATCTGGATGGGCAGGCTGTCGCATTCGAACAGCGCAGCATCATCGGTGAGATTTTCGTGCGCATGCGCCTGATGCTGCGCGAGGATTTTTCCAAACGAAAAGCCCTGCGGTGTTTGTACGGCGAAAAGCCCCTCGCGCGAGTGGGTTATAACCTTGCCGCTGCGATCAACTTTTTTTAGCGTATCTGTGACAGGCATCGCGGGGATGGCGCTGTCGTTACCAGCGACCAGCGATTGAATCACGTGGTCGATCAGTGCATCGGTCACGCACGGGCGGGCGGCGTCATGGATCAAAACAAAATCGGGCGCCTGTTTTGCGAGTGCTTCCAGCCCTTTGCGCACAGATTGCTGGCGCGTTGCGCCGCCATCGACGATCTGGATGTCATCAAGACCTGTTAACGCGGCTTGGCATCGGGTTTTATGTTCGGGCTGGATCACGATGCAGATTTGCGCGATGTCTTTACAGCTGCGCAGGCGGTCAACCGACCAACGCAAAACCGGGCGGCCAAGAAGGGGCGTGTATTGTTTGGGTACCGACGCATCGCCAAAGCGCGTCCCGCTGCCTGCGGCAACGATCAGGGCGGCGATATGTGGCTTTTTATTAGTCATAATACATTCAATCCCGGAGTCTTTGGCTGGTCATGCCCGAACCGCATAAAAATGCGGTTTTTATTGCGCTGTTTGTCACTTTAGGGCTTGGTTTTGAGGTGGTCAACGCTTGTTATTTGCCTAAAAATAGTGCAAACATAACCCCATGCTTAAAAAATAGGCGATCAGCAGTGTGTGTAAATGCACAAGGCCGAAAAACATCGCCCGCGAGTAATGTATGAGCAGTGTTAAAAACCAGAAACAGCCCAAAGCCCGAATGGCCGTAGCCCGTGCGCAACCCGCACCGTTCGCGGTATCGTTGCTGCAGGCTTTGCCAGATGCCGTTTTGGCATTGGTGGGCGGGCAAGTTTGCTTTGCGAACCATGCGGCACTTGGTTTTCTGGGGATGGGTGAAAAATCTGTAACGGGGCAAGAATTACCCGCGTTATTTGGCGATGCGCATGCCGTTTGTACATCGGCGCAGGCTGTTGCGCGCAGCGGTCAAAGCATGACGGTGCGCGATATCGAACTTTTACGCCAGCCTGTGGGTTCGCTCACCATCAGTTTGCTGCCCGAACAGTCGGATCTGCTGCTGATAAGCTGGCGGATTGAAAAAATCTCGTTCAATAACGAATGGTTGACGCAGCAGCGTACCGCCTTGAAGCCTGCGCAGCATATGGCACGGACGCTGGCGCATGAAATCAAAAACCCCTTGGCGGGGATACGTGGCGCCGCCCAGCTGCTGCATAAATCGGCGGGCAGCGAAGACGACCGCGCCTTGGCCGCGCTGATTGATACCGAAACGCAGCGTATTCTGCGTCTTGTCGACCGGATGAACGTATTTGATATGACCGCACCCGAAAAAATGCAACCTGTGAACCTGCATGACGTGGCCAGTCATGTAGCCGATTGCGCCCGTGCGGGTTTTGCACAGAAATGCACGATCGAAGGTGCCTATGACCCGTCGCTGCCCGACATAGCGGGGGACCGGGATGCGCTGGTGCAGGCATTGATGAACCTGACCAAAAACGCCGCGGAAGCGGGGGCAGATACCATATGGCTGCGCACGTCGTATGCACTATCACCCGCCTATCACCCCGAAACAGGCCAGCGTTTGCCGATTATTTTATCTATCGAGGATAACGGACAGGGCATGACCGCAGAAACTGCCGCACGGCTGTTCGAACCCTGCTTTACAACCAAACCGCAGGGCGAGGGGCTTGGTCTTGTTGTGGTATCGCGCATTATCGATGCGCATGGCGGTATGATCAGCGTCAGCCGCGATGCCGGACGTACCGTATTTAAACTATCATTCCCCGCGCCGCCGCGCCGCAAGGAGCTATAGGATATGAGCAAACCTGCAATACCCAAAACGATCCTTGTCGCCGACGATGATCTGGCGGTGCGCACTGTATTGACGCAGGCACTGAAGCGTGAAGGATACGAGGTGCTTGCCGCCGACAACGGCGCAACGCTGTATCAATGGGTGCTGGAAGGCCGCGGCGATCTGGTGATTACCGATGTCATGATGCCGGGTGAAAACGGGCTGGATCTGATCCCTAAAATCCACCGCCGCGCGCCCGATATGCGTGTGATTGTCATCAGTGCGCAAAATGCACTGACAACGGCTGTTACGGCATCCGAACGGGGCGCGCTTGAATACCTGCCCAAACCATTTGATATCGACGAGCTGCTGGGCGTGGTCAAAAATGCTCTGCGCCGCCGTCCGGTCCGCGAGCAAAACAATGCATCCGAAACCGCGGATACCGCACATACCGCACATGTCACGGCTGCGCTTGATAAAGATTTCGTTGTGGGGCAATCCCGCGCCATGCAGGATATTTACCGCACCATTGCCCGTCTGCACGCCGCAGATTTAACTGTTTTGATGACAGGTGAATCCGGTACGGGCAAAGAAGTCATCGCCCGTGCCCTGCACCAGTTCAGCCGTTTCAAAGACGGGCCGTTTGTTGCTATCAACATGGCCGCCATCCCGCGCGAATTGATTGAAAGCGAATTGTTTGGTCACGAAAAAGGTGCCTTTACCGGTGCCACCCAGAAAAACATCGGGCGGTTCGAACAGGCAAGCGGCGGCACACTGTTTCTGGATGAAATCGGCGATATGCCGTTCGAGGCGCAAACCCGTCTGCTGCGCGTATTGCAAGAGGGCGAATTCACCCCCGTTGGCGGGCGCAAGAATATCAAGGTACGTGTGCGTGTGATTGCCGCCACGCATCAGGATTTGCGGGCGCTGGTGCAATCCGGCCGCTTCCGCGAAGATTTATATTACCGCCTGAATGTTGTCCCGCTGCATGTGCCGCCGCTGCGTGAACGGCGCGAAGATATTCCTGCACTGGTGCAGCATTTTATGCGACAGACAGGCATTATCAAGGTGTTCGAGCCTGCGGCGATGGCGATCTTTCAATCCCACACATGGCCGGGCAACGTACGCGCGCTTGAAAACACCGTTAAACGTCTGGTGACCCTACATGCCGAAGACATTATCGACCGCGCTGCCGCCGATGTGGCGATCCGCGGCGCGTTTATTCAATCGGCGGCGGCGGATGCAGGGGGCAGGGGGCCGCATGATATTGCAGCGGCCGTCACCGCTGCGCTGGCCGCCGATGCCGAATTGACATCGGGTACAGATATATACGACCGTATCATCCGCCAAGTTGAAAAACCGCTGATTGCGCGTATGCTTGCGCTGACTGGCGGAAACCAGATTCGCGCGGCAGAGCTGCTGGGCCTCAACCGCAACACACTGCGCAAAAAAATCCGCGATCTGGATATTGATGTGCGCAAGGGGGGCAAATAATATGTCTTCAAGTAGTATTTTCCTGCCGGGCAGTTTTCTTGACCGCGTATTGAACCGGTTGTCGTCGTTGTCTCTGTCGCGCAACGTGGCGGTGTTTTTGGCTGTTGCGGCGGTTGTGTCTTGCGTCGCAACCTATATGGTATTGACGCAGCGCAGTGCGGATATCAATACCGTTTATTGGCTGTTGAACCTTGACCTTGTGCTGCTTTTGCTGCTCGGCACGGTTATTTCACGCCAGCTTGTTAAAATCTGGAGCGAAAAGAAGCGGGGCGTTGCCGGATCGCGTCTGCATATACGTCTTGTGCTTGCCTTTAGCGTCATGGCGGCGGCGCCGGCGATTTTGATGGCGGTTTTTTCCTCGATCTTCCTTTATTTCGGTGTACAGGCCTGGTTCAATGACCGCGTCAGTACGGCGGTGAATGAATCCCTTGCCGTGGCGCAGGCGTATTTGAACGAACACCGCGAAGTGATGCGTGCAGATGTCATGGCCATGGCTTATGACCTGAACCGTGAATCCCGACATATGGATGAAAACCCGCAAGTGTTTGCGCAAATCATGCAAACGCAGTCGAACCTGCGCAACCTGCCCGAAGCGATTATCTTCCGTAGCACGGGTGAAGTGCTGGCCAGATCGCGCATGGCGCTGGTGCTGGAAATGGAGAGGCTGCCCAAGGACCTGATGAAACGTGCGGATGACGGCGAGGTTGTTTTGGTCACGGGCGACAGCCGCGACCGCATTCGCGCTCTCGTCAAACTGGACAGGTTTTTTGATGCTTACCTGTATGTCGGGCGTTTGGTTGACGGAAACGTTTTGCTGCATATGGCAACAGCCGAACGGGCGGTAAAAGAATACACAACGCTGGATGGCCGTAAATCGCGCGTACAGATCGCGATGACTGCGATGTTTGCGGCGATATCGCTTTTGCTGCTGCTGGCTGCAGTGTGGTTTGGTCTGGTTTTCTCCGAGCAACTGGTGACGCCTATCAGTGCCTTGATTACAGCGGCGGAGAAAATCCGCGGCGGCGATCTATCGGCCCGCGTGCCCGACACGCCAAGCGCAACGCCCGAGCAAGACGATGAAATAGTGCTGCTGGGGCGCGCGTTCAACCGTATGACCAGCCAGCTGCAAAGCCAGCAAAAGGAATTGCTGGCCGCAAACCGCATGCTTGATGAACGCCGCCGTTTTACGGAAGCGGTTTTGGCCAGTGCGTCATCCGGTATTATTGGCCTTGATCGTCAGGGGCGTATTACGCTGGCTAACCTGCGCGCGGGCGAATTGCTGGTGGGCGGCGTGGCGAATGACGATAGCGATTTGTTACATGGCCGACGTCTGGCCGAATTTATCCCCGAAGCGGAGGATGTATTCACCCGCGCCAGCGGTGACAGTGGCCGTCCGGCGCAGGTGCAGGTTGAATACGCGGCGGGCAGTGGCCCGCGCCGTACCGTTTTGCTGCGCATTACCGCCGAGCAGGGCGGCAGCGGGGCGGTTGCTACACTTGATGATATTTCGGCGCTGGTGTCGGCGCAGCGCAATGCGGCGTGGGCGGACGTGGCAAGACGTATCGCGCACGAAATTAAAAACCCGCTGACACCGATCCAGCTATCGGCGGAGCGTCTGCGCCGAAAATATCTCCCGCAGATCAAGGAAGACCCGGAAACTTTCGCCAAATGCACAGATACGATTATCCGTCAGGTCGGTGATATCGGTCATATGGTCAGCGAATTTTCGGCCTATGCCCGCATGCCTGTTTCGGTCAAAAAAGCGGAAAACGTCACCGAGTTTTGCCACGATGCCCTGCTGTTCCAGAAGCAAGCCTATCCGGATATCGAATTTACGTTCGAAGCATCCGCCAAGGAACTGTACGCAAAGTGCGACCGTTCCCAGTTGACGCAGGTATTGAACAACCTGCTGATTAACGCGATTGATTCCGTACACGAACGTCTGCTGCAATCCCCCGAACCAGCCGGCGGCATCCATATGCGCGTGGATACACGGGGCGATAACCTGGTAATTTCCGTGCGCGATAACGGCACCGGCCTGCCCGAAAAGGTGCGGGAGCAGATTTTGGAGCCCTACGTGACCACCAAAAAGAAAGGCTCCGGCCTTGGGCTTGCGATTGTTAAGAAAATTATGGAAGATCACGACGGCAGCATCGAGATTAGCGACTTTATCGACGAAGGCGTTAAATCCGGCGCGAAAGCTGTTATAGTATTTCCAAGGGATGTTTCAGCGGGAGACGTGTGACTGTGAC
>JBEIOU010000002.1:0-283426 GCA_040377425.1 Micavibrio sp.
ATTACATTTTCCGCGGTAAGGCGCCCAAGGAAGCAACCTATGGATAGCGATAGCAAGCGCCAGTGGCTTTGGTTTGCCGGTTTGGGGCTGGGCGGTCTTGCAGCGGTGGCGACACTTGCCTACGGTATCAAAATACTTTTGCGCTTGATTTAGTGCGGTTGTCATACATTACCAAATTGCGCTACCATCCGGCATAAACAAGCAGAAATAACGCCGGAGGACGTCATGGATATCACCCATTTGCCGCAGGATTTCAATCAGGGTCTTCAAATCATCCGCGAAAACCTGCCGCTGATCATGGATATCTCCGGCCGTGTTGTCAGCGCGATTGTGGTCTTAATTGTCGGCTGGGCGACGGGTAACTGGGCGCAGCGCCGCATGGCCTCGATCAAACGTCTGGATGCAACACTCAGCAGCTTTTTCGGCGGGCTTTTGAAATACGGCATCATGACGGTGTCGCTGATCACTGTTCTGGGCCAGTTTGGCGTGCAGACGGCCAGCTTGCTTGCGGTATTGGGCGCGGCGGGTCTGGCAATCGGCCTTGCCATGCAAGGGACGCTGTCAAACGTTGCGGCCGGTGCCATGATGCTCATCCTGCGGCCGTTCAGTGTGGGGGATTATATTCAGGCGGGCGGTATCGGCGGTACGGTGCGTGCGCTCGGCCTGTTTGGCACCGAGATGGCGACGCCCGACAACGTGCATATTTTTGTGCCGAATAGCAAAATATGGGGCGCGGATATCTGGAACTATTCGCGCTATCCGCTACGCCGTCAGGATATCAATGTCGGTATCAGCTACGGCGATGATATCAACAAGGCATTTTCGATCCTGAATGATGTTCTATCTGCAGAAAAGCGCCTGATAAGAGGTGAAGCCGGCAAGGAACCGCAGGTCATGGTGGATAAGATGGCTGACTTTTCAGTCGATATAATTATTCGTTTTTGGTCTACGCGCGAAGATTACTGGGATCTTAAATGGTCGTTGACCAAACAAGTCAAAGAAGCGCTGGATGCGGGCGGTATTACCATTCCATTTCCAACTCGTACGCTCGAGATGAAGAATTCATCTGTCTGAGCTGTTCTTTTTTAACCTATGATCATTACAGGATATAAAACATGACCGTAGTTTCCGCATGGCCACTGAAAACACGTCAATATCTGGTATTGGGGGTGGCGGCGCTGTTGACGGCTGGTATGTTTGCCTTCCCGCCGATTGCGCAAGATTTGTCGTACCACGATTTTGCCGATAAGCGCGGCGGGGGCGGGCTGCCTAACGTGGGCGATGTGCTGAGCAACGTGCCCTTTTGTATCGTTGGTCTCTGGGGTTTCTGGCAGGTGTTCTGTGCCAAGGGGGTCGATGCGGCGGCACGTATGCTCTGGATTGTTTTTTTTGGCGGTGTGTTTCTTGTCGGCTTCGGCTCCGGCTATTATCACTGGGCGCCGGACAACCAGACGCTGGTTTGGGACCGGCTGCCCATGACCATCGCATTCATGTCGCTTTTTTCGCTGGTGATTGCAGAGCGTGTAAATGCCCGGGTAGGGTATTTGCTGTTCTTGCCGCTGCTGGTCATCGGTGCGGGCAGTGTATGGTATTGGGATTATACCGAGAGCATCGGCGCCGGCGATCTGCGCCCCTATGCGCTGGTACAATTCCTGCCAATGGTGCTGATTTTGATGATGCTCTATCTCTTCCCCTCCACGCTTGGCGGCACGCGGTATATGATATGGTGCCTTGGATATTACCTGCTGGCCAAGGTGCTGGAGCATTTTGACGATCAGGTCTTTGCGCTACTGGGTGGTGTGGTCAGCGGCCATAGTCTCAAACACATGGCCGCGGCGGCTGGGGTGGCGTGTTTGCTGCCTTATGCGAAATTGCGCCTGTCCGCTGTGCGTATGGCGCCCTGAAACCCTGCGGGCGGGGTTTCGCCGCCACGGGATTTCCGCTAAGCTTGCGTCATGGACGCTAATCTTTTGACATACGGCGGCAAACGCCGCATCCCCCTTTGGCAGGTCATGCTGGTCGGTCTTTTACTGGGGGTCGCCGCGGGGCTGGCATTGGCGCCGGGCGGGCTTGTGGCCTTGCCCGCCGATACGTTGACGCCGCTGACCGAGTGGATAATGTTACCGGCGCGTTTGTTTCTCGCCCTGATTACCATGGTGGTGATCCCGCTGGTTTTTTGCTCCATCCTGCTGTCTGTGACCGAAAGTGGCGGTATGGACTTTCTGCGGCGCACCGGGATCGGCGTGATTGTTTATTTCACCCTCTGCACGTTTGTTGCCGTTGGTATCGGGCTTCTGGTCAGCCATCTTGTTAACCCCGCGCAATATGCCCCGGCCAACTGGCTGATGGCGGGGAGCGGCACATTAAAAAACGCCGCAGATGCTGCCGCCAAGCTGACAGATGACAGATCTCTTCCGCAATTGATTGTCGATGTTATTCCGGTCAATCCGCTATCCGCGCTGATTGATCAAAAAATGCTGAGCATTGTGATCGGCGCGTTTCTGGCGGGGCTTGCGCTGTTGTCATTGCCGCGCCAGCAAGCACAGCCGGTGATTGATGTTTGCGCGGGTGTTCTGGCGGCCTGCATGAAAATTATATTCTGGGTCTTGTGGCTGGCGCCTTTTGCTGTTTTTGGCTTTCTGTTCCGGCTGGTGGTGGAAACAGGCGCAGGCGGGCTCGCGGGACTGGCGGGGTATATTGCCGCCGTGCTGCTGGGACTGTTATGCATCATGGCCTGCTATATGCTCGTTGTGTGGCTCGGCGCACGACGTAGTCCGGCTGAATTTATCAAATTGTCGCGGGATGTGATTGTGCTGGCGTTTTGCAGCTCCAGTTCGTCGGCGACCATGCCCTTAACGCTTTCGACGGCGGAAAATGCATTCAAGGTACGCCCTGAAATTGCGCGTCTGGTCATCCCTATGGGGACGATCATCAATATGGACGGCACGGCAGTTTATCAAATTATCGTCGCATTATTTTTGACGTCACTTCTGGGTATTGATCTGACGATGATGCAAACGGTTGTTTTATGCACCACGATTGTTTTTGCTGCCATCGGTACGCCGGGCACCCCCGGGGTGGGGCTGGTGGTGCTGGCAGTCATCCTGTCCGATCTGGGCATTCCGCCCGAAGCGATTGGCGTGATCCTCAGTGTGGATCGCCTTTTGGATATGTGCCGCACCGTGATTAACGTCATGGGCGATTTGACGGCGGCCGTTTTGTTCGACCGTCTGACACCTTATGCCATGCCAGCGGGCGCGGCGGAATTGCAGGGAAAATCGATATGAAGCTGACTTTTTTGGGTGCGGTGGGTACGGTCACAGGCTCGCGTTATCTTCTTGAAGATGACGGGCGCAAAATCTTGATTGATGCCGGATTGTTTCAGGGCCGCAAAGAGCTGCGCGAACGCAACTGGGCGCCACCCACGTTTGATCCTGCAGATATCGACGCCATGCTGCTGACGCATGCGCATATCGACCATAGCGGCTATATCCCCAAGCTGGTTAAAGAAGGTTTCCGCGGCCCCATATACTGCACGTCGGCAACGCAGGACCTGTGCAGCATTCTGCTGCCCGATAGTGGCCATTTGCAGGAAGAAGACGCCGACAGCGCAAACCGCCACGGCTATTCCCGCCACGAACCCGCCTTGCCGCTTTATACGCAGGAAGACGCCGAAGAAGCGCTGAATTACCTGCATCCCGTGGAATTCGGCAAACGCTATGAAATACCGGGCAGTGTACTGGGATTCACGATGTATCGCGCGGGTCATATTCTGGGCGCTGCATTTATACGCGTGGATGATGGCATGACATCAGTGCTGTTCGGCGGTGATATCGGGCGTTTGAACAACCCTGTGATGAAGCCGCCTGCAAAAATACAGCAGGCAGATTATCTGCTGGTTGAATCGACCTATGGCGACCGGCTGCATAATACGGACGACCCGACCGAAGATATTTACCGCATTGTACGCGAAACCGCAGCGCGGGGCGGTACGGTGGTTATTCCGGCCTTTGCCGTCGGGCGTACGCAGGCGATTTTGTACCATCTGTACTTGCTGAAAAAACAGGGCCGCATTCCGGATATTCCCGTGTTTGTCGACAGTCCGATGGCCATCAAGGCAACGGCGCTGCTCAGCCGCCATCCGGCCGATCACCGTTTACCGCCAGATATCTGCCTTGCGATCGACAGTATGACGCGTTATGCGCAAACAACCGAAGAATCAAAGGCGATCAACAGCCAGAACAATGGCATGCCCAAGGTGATTATATCGGCCAGCGGCATGGCTACGGGGGGGCGTGTACTGCACCATTTGAAACAATACGTAGGCGATGCGCGCAATACGATTTTGCTGGCGGGTTTTCAGGCAGACGGTACGCGGGGTGACCGTCTGGCGCGTGGCGAAAAGGAAATTTCTATACATGGCCAGATGTGGCCGGTGCTGGCGCGTATAGAAAAACTCGACAACATGTCTGCACATGCAGATTACGAAGAGATTTTGACATGGTTGGGGAATTTCAACTCTCAGCCACACCGCGTGTTTATTACACATGGCGAACCCGAGGCGGCCGAAGCCATGAAAGGGCATATCGAGGCGCGTTTTGGCTGGGATGCGCATGTCCCTGTGCAAGGCGAAACGGTCGAATTATAACCCAAAGAAAGTCGGGGCGGGCGCCATGAAGGTTCCGGTCAAATATTTGAATGCCTACCGCAACGTCAAGGGGCGTGTCGATCTGCTGCGGTTTCTGTTCCGCTGGGACAGCGATTACCGCAAGGATTTGATTATTACGGTTCTGGCCTTTGCGCTGCTGGGATATTCCATCTATGACCTTGATGACTGGATGGACTTTGTTGCGATGTCGGTGGAGCTGGCGATTATCATGCTCCAGCTCGGCTCTGAGCTTTCGATCCTGCCGCGCGATTACAGGCCGTCTTATGGGGGCGTGCGTTATACTGTGCAAACCAGCACCCATATCGCGTACGAGGAATTAAGCTTTTTGATGTCCGGTGTTTATCCGCCTGTCGTCGAAGAAATGCTGGGTTTTCACTACCCCATGGCAATTGTCGGGATGAGCCGCGAAAGCCCCCTCGTCAGCCCTGCGTTTGACGACAGATTTATGCTGAAACGTAAAATTGTCTACCGCCGCGATGTGCGCGAACGCCGTTATATCCGCTCGCGCCATCAAATCCGTTATATTGCCATTCGTGTGGCCGATAAATTACAGCACACCACCAACGGGGTAAAGCTTGCGCTGCAAAGCACCGCCGATGCCCTGTTGTCGGATTGGCCAGTGCCTTTGCGCAAGTCGTATTATTTCGACGCGCTGCTGACAGCGGAAGCGTTCCGCAGCCGTATCTTCCGCAATAATATCGATGGCCAAAAAGAGGTTTACACCGACCTGACAACCTATTTCCCCGTATACAAAGAAACCATCGGCGGGCAGGAAAGTGTAAGATTTGAAAGCGATTTTCACGACCGCGTATCTGGGCATGTGGGGGTGACGTCGCTGTTGATCACGGAAAACCGCCGTGTTGCGATGCTGTTTCAGGGATCGACCAAGGCGATTGGTTCGCGCACGGTCAGTCTGGGCGGCTCAGGTTCTTTGGATTATAGCGATATGCAGCGTGCGGGATATCCCGAAGATATGCGCGAGCTTTTGGCGGCGGCGATGGCGCGCGAAGTATCCGAAGAAACCGGCATGGACGATTACGTACTGCAAATCAAAGACAACACCCTGATTACAGGTTTTTTCCGCTGGATTGATCGCTGCGGTAAACCTGAATTTGTGGGGCTGACGCGGCCGGGGGTTGTTCCTTTCCCGGCGCAGCAGTGTATTGATGGTGACGAAGTCATCGGTTTTGAAGAAATCCCGATCACCATCAACCAGCTTGAAGATTTCATCGAGGTTTTGAAATATATCCGCGATCACGACATTAACGTGGCGCTGTCGTCGCTGATGGCGCTGTACCGGATGGTGGTCGTGGCGCGCTATAACCGCAGTGGCAATATGACCGATACGCAGCGCAAAGTGTACAACCGCATTTCTGCATTCCTGTTTGACGGTGTGCCGATTACACCAGCGGATGGCGATTAATCAATCTTTGCCAATCACGGTAGCGCCCACCTCGGTACCGCGCCAGTTTTTTAGCTTGGGCAGGCATAGCGGTTCGATGCTGGCCAGCACAGCAGGCGATGCCAGTTTGTGCGCGTCCAACAGCGCATAAAGGGCGGCCTGTGCGGCGCGTGTCGCGCCGTCTTCGGCTTTGAGCGCGATTACAGTATCTTTCGCAGGGATCACGGCGATGTAACAACCTTCGGCGCCTGTTTTTGACAGGATCTGTCCCTGCGCCGCCTGCATCAGTACCGTATCCAGCCTGTTTTTGCTGCCGCCGACATGCACAGGATGTTCGACCATGGCCTGATAGATCTGGCGGCAGGCGGTGCCGCGGCGGAAAGCGGCGCGGTCGGCGCGCATAAAATTCGCAAATCCGCGCGCAAGAGCCGATAGTGGCATAGCCGGGTTAGGGGCCGAGCAGCCATCAATGCCGCAATCACATGCCGACAGCGGCGTGTCGCACAAATCACCAATCGTCGATAAAATCATTTGCTGCACAGGGTGGGCGGTATCCAGATAGTTATCAATCGGGGCGTCCATGAATTTGGCCAAGGTCAACATACCGGCGTGCTTGCCGGAGCAGTTATTGGCTAGCGTCGCCGCCGGTTGGCAGCCATCGGCATAAGGGGCATGTGCGCCGCAGCCAAGCTGTGTATCATCAAACCCAATCCGCGCCAGCCATGCGGCGACCGCATCGGTGTGTATCTTTTCGCCGCTGTGTGATGCGCAGGCAAGGGCGATGTCAACGTCGCTGACTTGCAGACTTGCGGCGGCGCCGCTTTCGACCAGCGCCACTGTTTGCAATGGCTTGAGGGCGGAGCGTGGAAAGATCACGCGGTCTATATCCCCGTAGGCTGCCGCGATGTCGCCGCCGCCATGCATGACGACAGCGTGAATGCGGTGCGTACTCTCGGTTTTTCCCGCGCGTGTCAGGTGAACGGCAAGGGGCGATAGGGCGGCTGTGGCGGGGGCGGGCATGATCTTCCGGGGGTGCGGGGTTGAAACCTGTTGAAATATAGATGTTTTTCGCGGCGTTGACAAAGCCTTCTGCCGCTTCATATTATCAGCCTCCGGCTATTCAGGCATAGAACCGGATTTATTAAACGCGCAACCGGATCGGGCGAGACGTGATGACGCCGCAAGTGCCAAAAGCTTTGGTGGTTTTTGATCTGGTATCGACCTTGACCGATGCCGGCCCGCGTTATGTGCGGGCCTTTGCCGATGTTTGTGCCGCCTATGGCCATATGCCTCCGCCCGATAACGACATTCTGGATATGCTTGGCAATAAATCATTGCCGGATATTATTCGTCATTTCATCGGTGATCTGCCCGACGATACGCGCAAGCATTTCATGCAGGATTGCAACAATACGTGCGACGCCCTATTGCAGCGGCCCGACTGGCAAGAGCGGTTATATCCAAACGTACGCGAAGCGATTGATACATTGTCGCTGGCGGGTGTGACGCTCGGCATTTACACGGGCACGCGCGAAGATGCGCTGGACGCGCAGCTGGCGTATCATGAACTGGATGGCGCGTTTGATCCGCGCTATGTCCGCGGTAAAGACAACGAGCGGGATGCAGGTATCCGCACGGCCGACTTGAAGGCCGCGCAGCTGGCAGATATCGTTGCGGCATTCCGCGCACAGGCGGGGGATAATGCCGTTGTGGTCGTGATTGGTGACAGCGCCGCCGATGCCGAAGCGGCGGCGCGGCAAGGGCTCGCTTTTGCAGGGTTTGCCGTGGACGATCGTAAGCGCGCGCAGATGCAGGCCGCGGGCGTGCAGCATATCATGCGTGACTTTGCCGACCTGCCCGATATGGTCATGCGTTTTGTGCGCCCGCCGCAAAATGATAATACCCCGCCGCAGGCCCCGACATTGGACGTCAAGCCAAACGGGCCGCGCCCATACTCCCCACCGCGTCCGTGAAATGCGTCCCGTTGCGCCGCTAATGGCGCGGTAGCCCTATACCGAAATAGTTTTCTCCAAGGCTGATATTGGCGTTGCACCTTGGTGGCCGAATCGTCCATTATTTCCGTAACGAAAATTCCTATTCACATTTTTACACCCCGCAAGGAGGCCTGATTTGACGTCCCAGACCTTTAAACAAAAGATTTCCGCTGTTCGTGATTTTGCCGCTGCTGCCTTGTTGGCAGGCGGGGCGATTGTGTATTGCAACAGCAATACGCCGCCCGACCCGCGCCCTGCCGAAGCCAAAAGTGCCTTTGTCGATGGTAATCCCATTCGTCTCGATTGGGTAACGGCTGCATTCAAAAGCGATACATCTGCGCCAGCCGCTGCGCCCGCGCAAAAAACCGCCGCGCAAAAACCGGCGCCGCTTAAGCCCTAAGAAGACAAGATAAAACCCCTGCGGATGCGTGGGCATCTGCAGGGGTTTTTATTTGTCTCGCTTGTGCGGATCGCGGATTAGTCTGCATCCCGCGCAACGCCGATCGCCATGCCGGGGTCGAGATAGTCGAAGATTGTTTTCGTCGATGTGGTGTCAATCTGTCCGCCGGTCAGGTGCGGCTTTTGATACAGTTTACCGTCTTTGAAAATCAGGTTGAGCGTGTAGTCATAGCCCTTGGCGTCTGTTTGCAGGCGTATGATGGAGGCAAGGCCATGTCGGCGTTTGACGTTTTTGTGTTCGATGCGGAAACCTTCCAGAGATTCAAGAAAGGCCAAAATGCTTTCGTCTGTGTGGAAATGCACGGGGATACCGGCGTCTTCACCACCAAACAGCGTGCCGACGATCTGGCTGCGCGTCAGGCGTTTAAAATTTTTCTCGACACGGCCAAGACGGGAGAAGGTTTCGGCCTTGCTCATGCCCGGCTCCAGGCTGTCAACCCACGCTTCCAGATCGGCGTTTGAATCATAGTATGATTTGTTGATACTTTCCGAACCGCCGGGCAGGGCACCGACGCAGCCGCTCAGCAGCAGGCACATCAATATGGCGGCCATTGTCATTGTAACAGTGGCCGTGCGCATCCATACAGCCCGTGCCGAAGTATCAGCGGTAGCGGTAGCGGCGATGGATCGTATCCTGTTCATATCCCGTCCGGTTTGAAATGTCTGTCTTTCCTGCGTGGCGCGATGGCGGCAGGGGCGCTGTTATTTAATTATGCAGGGTGAAAATAAAAGAATTCATTAATATGCAGGGCCAAAGACACATCGGGTCTACAAATATTTTTCGGTGCGGCGCAGCAAAGGGGCCTCCTGCGTCTACTCCGAGAATTCTTCCAGATCCGGAATACGAGTAAAGGCGATTTTGGTGCCCGTATCGCGGGTATGTTTTTGCGCAGGCGTCAGGCCAAGCGATACCGTATCGCGGCCGAATTTGCGGTTGAGCGCGTCCATGGCAGAGGAGATCTTATCATTTTTCTCCCGCCGTGTCGGGGCGGGCGCGGCGGTTGCCGGCGCATCCTTTTTTGCCGCGGCATCGGCGGCCGCGAATAAATCCCCCTGCATCTGCCCGGTTTGCGGGTCGTCAAGACCAGAGAGGGTGACAGAAACTTTTTTGATGCGCTGGCGGCCGAAATCACGCTCTAGTGCTTCCCACATCGTCTCCAGCATCTCGAGGAATGTAAAATTATCGCTGGCGGGGGCGCACGGCATTTCTGCGCCCAGACGCGGGCCGTTTTCGATGCGCACGGCCAAGGCCAGTCGGCGCGCCTGAAAATTCATACGGCGCAGACGGCTGGCGGCTTTGACCAGTAAACGGCGTGCAACGGGGCGCGCCTGTGCGGGTGGCCGCAATTCGGGTGCAAGGACGTGGCTATGGCCGATGCTGCGGCGTTCGGTTTTTTCTTCGGGCAGTTCTATACCCCGCAGCAGGTACCACATTTTTTCACCCCAGATGCTGCCCCAGATGGCACGCAAGTGTTTGGGGGCGAAAGTGTACAGCTGGCTGATATCGCGCAGGCCATGGCCTTGCAATCGTCGCTCCATATTCGCGCCGATACCGGGCAGATCGCGCAGCCCCAGATGCAATAACTTGCCGGGGATGTCTTGCGGCAGCAGGATGGTCAAGCCATCGGGCTTCTGCAAATCCGTCGCCACCTTGGCCAGATACCGGTTGGGCGCAAGACCGATAGAACAGCGCACATATTCCCCCACGTTCGCCGCAATCCCGCGTTTGATACGGCGGGCGATATCGCAGGCGATATCGGGCGCGGTTTCGTTATCCATCAACCGGCAGGCCATTTCATCAATCGAACAAACGGCGGTGACGGGGATATGGTTTTCAATTTCATCCAGCAGGCGTTGATGAAATTCGACATATTTTTCGTGATTGCCCGTCACGCAGATCAGGCCGGGGCACATGCGCTTTGCTTCGTACACGGGCGTTCCTGTTTTGATGCCAAAGGCTTTGGCTTCATAACTGGCGGCGATGGCGCAGGTGGCGTCGCTTTGCAGCGGGGTTACAATCATGGGTTTGCCGCGCAGCTTGGGGTTCAGCTGCTGCTCGACGCTGGCGAAGTAGCTGTTGAAATCGACATAAAGCCAGCGCAGGCCGCTCTGGCCTGTGCGTGCCGCAGCGGACGGGGAATGAGGCTCGGGATGATTCACCGGGACGCTCCTGTCTGGCAAAATATTGATTTTGAACGCTTTGACCAAATTCATCGATCTTTATATGTTCTTTTTATATACCTTATTTGTTCTTTTGTCAAAGTGAAGCAGCGCTGCGGTTTTGTGCTTCTTTAACCATCTTCTGCTAAATTCATCAAACACTTGGCTTTCGACGGGCGTTCTGCCGGTCTGCCGCGCAGGAGAATTTCTCGAGATGAACAGCACCTTCAGACCACCTATCAAAGACCAGGGCACGGGTCCGATGCCCTTGCGCCGGTTACTGGTTTTGAATTTGATTCTGTTCAGCCTCTACGCTCTCAGCGGCAAACTGGGATTGATGCTGGGCGCGGGGCCGGGCTATGCCACGGCGATCTGGCCGCCATCGGGCATCGCGCTCGGCATGTTGCTGCTGTATGGCTACGGCATGTGGCCGGGGGTTTTTCTCGGCTCGTTTATTTTGAATGCCGCGCTGAGCGGTATTTTTGGCGATATCGAAACGTTCCTGTCACTCAAAACCTTCACGGTCGGCATCATCGCGGTTGGGGCGACGCTGCAGGCGGTGTTGACACGGTTTATGCTGTCGCGTTTATTCAGCTTCCCGCTTGTGATTGAACGTCCGCGCGATGCGTTCAGCTTTCTGCTGATTTCTGCGCCAATCGGCTGCGTTGTATCGGCAACGATTGCCAATACGGCGCTGTATGCCAGCGGCATTCTGGTGCGCGATGCGGCGTTTTACAGCTGGCTGACGTGGTGGATGGGGGATAGTTTTGGTGTGCTGGCCTTTATGCCGCTGACACTGATTGCCTCTGGCACGATCTGGCCGCAGGGCAGTAATAACAAAAAGATTTTGCATGCGCTGCCGTTTACCGCGCTGCTGACACTTTTGGTATCCATCGCCATTACTTTCGTTGCGTGGCGGTCGATGGTGGATAATATTTACGATAAAAGCCGGGGCACGTTTGTCAGCCTTTCGGACGAGCTGGAAAAATCCCTGATCTACCGCCTTGATTCCTACGAAAAGAGTTTGCTGGGCGGTGCGGGGTTCATTGCGGGGTCCGAAGGCGTTACGCGCGATGAATGGCGCCGCTATACCGAATGGGTAAATATCCAAAAAAACTACCCGGGTATGAACGGTATCGGCTTTATCCGCGTGGTGGATCCTGCCAATGTTGAATCTTATATCGAAAGCGAGCGTCAATCAGGCGATGTGCCGGATTTTGATATTCATCCCGATAAGAACGCTGAAAATCTTTTTGTTATTACCTATATCGAACCGCAGGCACTGAACAAACAGGCTGTCGGCCTGAATATTGCGTTTGAGCGCAATCGTTATGAAGCGGCTGTGCGCGCGCGCGACACCGGCCGTGCCGCCATCACCCGCCGTATTCAGCTGGTGCAGGATGATGGCGGGCGCCCGGGCTTCCTGCTTTTGTATCCGCTTTATGAACGCGGCATGCCGGTTGATACCGAAGAGCAGCGCCGCGATGCCTTTATCGGCTGGATCTACGCGCCGTTCGTCGCGCAAAATTTTATGCGTGATATCGTGTCCAGTATAAATCATGATGCTGAAATCAACCTGCAAGTCTATGACGGGGATACGACAGACCCCCGATATCTGATTTTCAGCAGTCATACCGATGTCAGCGCGTCGTCACATCCCCGCGATATGCGCGCGCCGATGTTTTCCAGCCGCAAGGTGCTGGAAGTTAAACAACAGCAATGGACGGTGGTCTGGGAAAGTGCGCCTGTGCTGGAATCCCGCCTGCACAACAATGCGCCACTGGTCGTTTTATTTGGCGGTATGACGTTTACATCCCTGCTGGCGATGTTCCTGATCGTGATGTCGCGCCGGACAGAACTGGTGCAGCGTGAAGTGGACCGTAAAACCCACGAGATTACCGCAAGCGAGGCGCGCATGCGCACGCTGGTGCGACATACGCCTGCCGCCGTCGCCATGTTCGACCGTCAGATGCGGTATATCATGACCAGCGAACGGTGGTTGCGGGATTATAACCTTAAGGAAGCCGATATTATCGGCAAGTCGCACTACGAAATTTTCCCGGAAATTCTGGGCATGCCGGAATGGCTGGAACATCACCAGCGTGTAATGAAGGGCGAAACCCTGTCACTGGACGAAGACGCCTGGGTGCGTCCGGATGGCCGCACGGAATGGATACGCTGGGCGCTGTACCCGTGGCGCGATAGTGATGGCTATATCGGCGGCATTACCATGTTTACAGAGATGATAACCGACCAGAAACGGGCGCAATCCGAATTGATGCGCACCAATACGGCGCTGGAAGAATTCGCCTATGTCGTATCGCATGACCTGAAGGCGCCTGTGCGCCACATGGGCATGTGCGCCGAATTTTTGCAGCAGGCCTATGGCGAAAGCTTTGACGAAGAAGGCCGTAAATTCCTGCGCATCATCGTCGATGGGAGCGCCAAAATGCGCGGCATGATCGAAAGTCTGCTGGATTATGCCCGCATCGGCGCGAAGCCCGATGACTTCCGTGACGTCGATTTGGAAAAGGTATTGGAAAGCGCGCGTGCAAACCTGACAGCGTCGATCAGCGAATGCGGTGCCGAAGTGCAGTCCGGCCGTTTGCCGACGGTGCGTGGCGTCGAAAGCGAGCTGCTGCGTGTATTCCAGAACCTGCTGGAAAACGCCATTAAATACCGTGCGCACAATATGACGCCTGTGATCCGCATTGATGCGGTCAAAAATGAAAACTTCTGGAAGATCAGCGTCGCCGATAATGGCATCGGTATTGATCCACGCTTCGCGGATAAGATCTTTATGCTGTTCCAGCGTCTGCATGGTGATGACAGCCCGTATGGCGGTCAGGGCATTGGCTTGTCAATCTGCCAGCGTATAGTGCGTTACCATGGCGGCGAAATTCACCTTGACCGCAGCTATACGGGCGGCAGCCGGTTTGTGCTGACGCTGCCCGATTATGCCGAAACGATTAGTTCATTTGATGGAGACAGCCGTGCAACCAAAGGCCAATAAAGAACCCTTCGTCATCCTGATCGCCGAAGACGAACGTACCGATGCGTTTTTCGTACAGGAAGCCGTGAACCGCATGACGTGCAAAACAGAGCTGCACATCGTCAAAGACGGACAGGCCGTGATGGATTTTTTAGCACGTACAGACGAATATGCAGGCATGCCACGTCCGGATATTATTTTGCTGGATATCAATATGCCGCGCAAAAACGGGCACGAAGTGCTATCGGATATCAAGCAAAACCCGGCTTTTCGCCACATTCCGGTCATTATGCTGTCAGGGTCAAACGCGGCGCGCGATGTGGTTAAAAGCTACGACCTGCATGCGAATGCGTTCGTCACCAAGGCGAATGATTTTTCGGGTATGCTGCGCGTGATGTCGGCAATAGAGGCGTTCTGGTTCCGCTCCGCATCGCTGTCGCAAGAGCAGCTTTGATATTCTTCAAACGCAATAACGGCCAAGCGCGTCGCCCAGCGTCAGGTCTGTCAGGTCATTTTTTGACAAGACTTTTTGTGCGCCAGCTTTGAGGGCTTCTTCAACCGTAATCGGTGCGGCAAAGCCGGTCAGGACGATCACCGGCGTGCGGCGATCGATCTGGCGGATATCACCAATCGAGCTGGGGCCAACTGAATCCGGCAAGTTCAAATCAAGCAACACACAATGATAACGGGTAGTCCGTAGTTTTTCAATCGCCTGCGCCGTTGTCTTCGCGACGTCAATCGTGGCGAGCGGTGCGCATCGCATCAGTTTTTTACGGGTCATTTCCGCATCCACATATTCATCCTCCACCAGCAAGACATGGATGGGGGAATGGATGGCGGCCATATGCGGTTGTGTGTCGATTCTCATGTGTCCCGTTCCTTGTACGGCGCTTGTTTTGCGTGCGCGTATTTGTTCGGATATTATACAACTTTTCGGCGGCGGGCGTCTATGCCGCGGGCTGCAATTATTGCTGCTTGTTTGGGGTACATTTGTACAAAAAATTGCTTAGCGCGGGCGTGGTACCGCGGGCGGGTTTCTTTTGGCAGCGGGCGTTTGGGCGGCGATATGCGTTTCGATCATGTTCAGCATGCGGCCATACGCGCTATCGGCGCCAAATTTTTCGGTCAGTCGGCGGGCGCAGTCGCGGGCGTTTTCTTCGTGCGCTTCCACAGTGGTGCCGTCCGGCCCGCTCCATGTTTTACTCGACTTAAAGACGCGCAGCGGATCGAAACCGTTATCCAGCAAAATACGCAGGCCGCTTTCGTGGCGCAGGTTCAGGCAGTATACAGCCGTACTCTCGCCATTGTGTGATGTGCCGTGCGGATCCGCACCGTTTTTCAGCAGGACACTGGATAGATCATCGGCGTGATAGCGGATGGCGAAATAAATCAGACTATCGCCCGCTTGGGGCCCGTTGATGCTGGCCTGTGCTTTAGCATTCGGGTTTGCGCCCGCATCCAGCAGCAGCTGGGCCAACGCACCTTTGTGATCCATCGTCTGATTGACGAGAGTGAACAGCGCCGCGTTGCGGTCTTTGGGTACCGGCATGCGCGCGACATCGGCGCCGGATGTAATCAAAGCGCGCGCGGCATCCGGATCATCTGTTGATATGCTGGCGTAGAGGGGCGTATACCCGTGCGCATTGACGGTATTGACGCTTGCGCCTGCTGCCACCATGTACCGCAGCAGGGCGGCGCTGCCTTTTCTCTGTGCAGCGGCGTGCAGCAGGGTGTTTTTATCTTTGCCGACTTCTTCGTTAATGTGGGCTTCGGGGCAGATATCAATCAAGGCGGTTGCGGCGTGATAGCTGTTATTCATACAGGCGTAGTAAAGCGGACGGACGCCTTCATTGTCGGGCTTGAATATATCCGCGCCGAACTGGTCCAGTAAATTCAGCAGACGGATATTATTAAAAACAGCTGCCCAATGCGCGGCGCTGCGACCGCGGCTGTCGCTGGCATCGGGGTTGGCGCCTGCCGTCAGCAGCGCCTGCGCATAATTGGCGTGGCTGTTTTGATAGCTGGCGGCATAAACCAGCAAGGGCGTGTCGTTATTTTTACCGGTTAACTGGTTAGGGTCGGGCAGGGCGGCGGTATCGGCGCGGGCGCCTGCGGTTTGCAAAATCTCTTCGATATTTTTCCAGTTGACGGCGCGTGCAGCGGCCAGCGGGTAAAGCCCGTGGCGGTCCGGCTTGTTGGGGTCTGCGCCGCTGTCCAGCATATGCTGCACGGCCTTGCCGTCGCGCCCTTGCAATACCGCGCAAATCAGGCGCGATGCACCGGTGTGCATATCCAGAATTTCATTGGGGTCGGGTGCGGCGGGGTTTAGCCATGCACCGCGTTTTGCAAGTTCAACCGCGGCATAGGGCCAGCCGCGTGATGCGGCCACCGAGAGCGGCGTTTCGCCGTTCTGGTTTTTAAGGTTCACGTCCGCACCATTTGCCAGCAGGGCATAGATCGGCGCAAAAGAATGATAATGCTTGAGCATATACGTCAGCGCCGTTTCGCGCAGCAGCCTGTCGTCGTTGTACATCAGCTTGGGCGGGCCGTTGGGATCGCCGCCGTGATAGGCGGGCGGCTGCGCGCCGTAGGAGATCAACATATCGGCACCATCCCACCATTGACGTGCGATGGCGGCATCCATCGGGCGGCGGCCCTGATCATCGGTGCTGTCGGCTGCATGACCGGACGACAACCATTTATAAAGTCCCCGCAAATCCAAACCCGTATCAATCGCCTGTGTTAGCGTTTGATGTTTGCTTTGGGCGGCGGAGAAACTGTCGCGTGGTACCGTCATTGTGAGACCATAAACAAATGAATATGTACGGCGAGATTACACCAGCGTGTAGAATATGACAATCACGATATTGCCGCCTAAGTACTTGTATTATATAGGGCGCGCAGCCTACGGCCGTGCTGCGCCTGCCGAACGCGGCATGTTTGAATGGATTAAAACATATTACCGCATACACGCGGCAGCGCCTCGATAATGCTGTAGATGTTTTATCAAATGTATCAAGTGCGGCAGGCTTATCATACAGGTTTCAGCGCTGCTTCGCGCATGCCGCTGCTCGGCTTTGGCATGCGCATGACAAGGTGGTTGCATCATGCCCGCGCGCCCTCGCGCAGCGCTTGCATGAAGGCATGGGCGCTTGGGCCTTGCGCCTTGATAGGGCCTTGATTTCCCTGTTAAACGCATATGTTTTCATGATAGAAAAATGACTTCTTTGATGCTCCAGCCTTTAGGGATATGCCCATGATCGCCCCCGCCCATTTCACCGTGTTTGACCGCGTCCTGTCGCAGCGTATTCTGGTACTGGACGGCGCAATGGGCACGATGATCCAGGGCTATAAACTGGGCGAGGCGGAATACCGCGGCGAACGCTTCGCGGACTGGGGCCAGGACCTGAAGGGGAATAACGACCTGCTCTGCCTGACCCGTCCGGCGGTGATCGCGGAAATCCACAAACAGTATCTGGATGCCGGCGCCGATATTATCCAGACCAATACCTTTAACGCCAACCGTATTTCGTTGGCAGATTACGGCATGGAAAATCTGGCGTTCGAGCTGAACAAATCCGCCGCCACCTTGGCGCGTCAGGCGGCAGATAGCGCATCGACGCCGGACAAACCGCGCTTTGTTGCGGGCAGTATCGGCCCCACCAACCGCACGGCGTCCATTTCCCCCGATGTATCTAACCCCAGCATCCGCAACGTGACGTTCGACCAGCTGGTGGAAGCGTATTTCGAAGCGGTCGACGGCCTTGTCGCGGGCGGCGCCGATATTCTGATGATCGAAACTATTTTCGATACCCTGAACGCCAAGGCCGCTATTTTTGCAGTTGAAAAATTCTGCGAAGAACGTGGCATGCGTCTGCCGCTGATTATTTCGGGCACGATTACCGATGCATCGGGGCGTACGTTGTCGGGGCAAACGACGGAAGCCTTCTGGCATTCCGTCCGCCATGCACGACCTGTGGCGATTGGTCTTAACTGCGCCCTTGGCCCCAAAGATCTGCGTCCGTATGTTGAAACGCTTGCGCATATTGCCGATACGCATGTGTGTGCTTACCCCAACGCAGGTTTGCCCAACGCCTTTGGCGGTTATGATGAAACCCCCGAAGAAATGATCACGGAAATCCGTGAATGGATGCAGAGCAGCTTTCTGAATATTGTCGGGGGTTGCTGCGGCACCACGCCCGCACATATCCGCGCCTTTGCCGAAGCGGCCAAGGGCATCGCGCCCCGCACGGTGCCGAAACAGGCGCCCGCTTGCCGCCTGTCAGGGTTGGAGCCGTTTACGATTACCGATGAAAGCCTGTTTGTGAATGTGGGGGAGCGCACCAACGTTACCGGCTCCGCCAAATTCCGCAAACTCGTGAAGGAAGGGAACTTCGAAGCGGCCCTGGCCATCGCCCGGGAACAGGTCGAAAACGGCGCCCAGATGATCGATATTAACATGGACGAGGGGATGATTGATTCAGCCCAGGCCATGACCACATTTATGAACCTGATCGCGGGGGAGCCGGATATCGCCCGTGTGCCCATCATGATCGATTCATCGAAATGGGAAGTGATCGAAGCGGGTTTAAAATGCGCACAGGGTAAATGCATCATCAATTCGATCAGCCTTAAAGAAGGCGAAAAAGATTTCATTCACCATGCCCGCCTTGCGCTGCGCTACGGCGCCGCGGTGGTTGTGATGGCCTTTGACGAACAGGGGCAGGCGGACACAATTGAGCGCAAGGTCCAGATTTGCAGCCGCGCCTATAAAATCCTGACCGAACAAATCGGGTTTCCGGCCGAAGATATTATTTTCGATCCGAATATTTTTGCAGTAGCGACGGGTATTGAAGAACATAACCCCTACGGTCTGAACTTTATCGAAGCCACGCGCATCATCAAACAAACCCTGCCGCATGCCCTGATTTCAGGCGGGGTGTCCAACGTATCCTTTGCCCTGCGCGGCAATAACGAAGTGCGCGAAGCCATTCACGCCGTGTTCCTTTACCACGCGACGCGTGCCGGCATGGATATGGGGATTGTGAACGCCGGCCAGCTGGCGATTTATGATGATATCCCGCAGGAACTGCGCGATGTGGTCGAAGACGTCATCCTGAACCGCCGTGCCGATGCGACCGAAGATCTTCTGAAACTGGCAGAAAAATATCGCAGCGACGGTAAAACCGCTGAAAAAGCAGATGACGCGTGGCGTAGTCTGCCCGTTGAAAAGCGTCTGGAATATGCGCTGGTCAAGGGTATCGACGCTTTTATTACCGAAGATACCGAAGCGGTTCGTGCCACATCCAAACGTGCGCTGGATGTGATCGAGGGGCCGCTGATGTCCGGTATGAATGTGGTCGGCGACCTGTTTGGTGCGGGCAAAATGTTTTTGCCGCAGGTGGTTAAATCTGCACGCGTCATGAAAAAAGCCGTTGCCTATCTGCTGCCATATATGGAAGCAGAAAAAGACAGCAAAGCCAAAAGCGCAGGTAAAATCCTGTTGGCGACGGTCAAGGGCGATGTGCATGATATTGGTAAAAATATTGTGGGTATCGTGTTCCAGTGCAACGGATACGAAGTGATCGATTTGGGCGTCATGGTGCCGTGCGAAAAAATCCTTCAGGTCGCGCGGGACGAAGATGTTGATATCATCGGCCTGTCCGGTTTGATTACGCCATCGCTCGAAGAAATGACCCATGTGGCGTCGGAAATGACGCGCCTTGGCTTTACCGTGCCGCTGCTGATTGGCGGGGCGACAACATCCGAAGTGCACACGGCCGTTAAAATCGCGCCGCATTATGCGCATGGCGTTGTCTATGTCGCGGATGCGTCGCGTGCGGTGGGTGTCGTTAGTGCCCTGCTCAGCGATACGCAAAAACCCGCATACATGGCAGCCCTGGACAAAAAATACAGCGATATCCGCGAACGCTTTGCAGCGCGCGGGCCGAATAAAAAACTTATTTCTTTCGCCGATGCGCGCGCGAATGCCTTCCGTCCGGATTGGTCTGCCTACACGCCACCAAAGCCAAAGCAGATCGGGCTTCAGGTGCTGGATAACATCACGTTTGATGACCTTGCGCCCTATATCGACTGGTCGCCGTTTTTCTATACATGGGGGTTGATGATGAAATACCCCAAAATTTTCGATGATGAAAATATCGGTGCCGAAGCCAAAAAGATTTATGACGATGCACAGTTGATGATCGAAAAATTCAAAGCCGATGACCGCATCCGTCCGCGCGGTGTGGTGGGGTTGTTTCCGGCTGCATCGGTGCACGAAGACATCATCGTCTATACGGACGAAAGCCGTACGGTGGAAAAAGACCGTATCATCGGACTACGCCAGCAATTGGTGCGTGAAGGCGGCAAGCCAAATTACAGCCTTGCCGATTTTATCGCAGGCGTAGATAGCTGTACGCCGGATTACATCGGTATTTTTGCGGTCACATCCGGCGACGGCCTTGAACAGATCGTTAAAGAATATGAAGCCGCGCACGATACCTATGGTGCGATGATGGCCAAGGCCGTGGCGGACCGCTTTGCCGAGGCCTTTGCCGAATACTTGCATGAACGCGTGCGCCAAGATTTCTGGGGGTATGCTCCTGCCGAAAAGCTGGATATCAATACGCTGATCGCCGAAGAATATCAGGGCATCCGTCCGGCACCGGGCTACCCTGCGAACCCCGACCATACGCAAAAACTGGCTATTTGGCGTTTGCTGGACGTTGAGAAGAACACGGGTATTCAATTGACCGAAAGTCTGGCGATGTGGCCGGCATCATCGGTCAGCGGGTTTTATTTTTCGCATCCGGACAGCTATTACCTGAGCATCCACACCATCGGCCGCGACCAGCTGGAAGACTACGCCCGCCGCCGCGGCATTGATGTGGCGGAGGCCGAACGCTGGCTGGCGCCGGTGCTGGATTGATCGCCGCGCTTGCCGCGCCTGCGATTCTGCCGCAAAATATAAATATCAAGCGCGGGAGGCCCTTGTGATAGATGATAAATTCAAAAAGTTCTTCGATGCCGTGACCGAAACCCCGCGGGCCGCGGCGGAATTCGGCGGTATGCATCTGGGCTGGCGGTTCATTAAAGACCGCGTGGCAAAAGGTGATGGCCACCCCGTTTTGTTTTTTCCGGGGTTTTTAACCACGGACGGCTATACATCTGCCCTGCGCGAACGTGTAGCGGAAGCTGGATTTAAAACCTATAGCTGGGACGGCGGATTTAATCTGGGTCTCGATGCCGATACGGCGAAGCATCTGGCCAACCGCTTGCGCGAAGTGTATGCCGAAAACGGCAATCAAAAAGTATCGCTGGTCGGCTATAGCCTTGGCGGTATTTACGCGCGGGAGCTGGCACGTGAATTCCCCGATATGGTGCGGGCGGTGATCACGCTGGGGACGCCCTTTGGCCGTATGGATACGCCATCCGAAGCGACATCTTTACCGCTTGAAAAAATATACCGCTTTTTTACGCAAGAAAGCGTGCATGAGGGAAAGCCTGATATTGGCCTTCGTTGCCTGACGCCGCCGCCGGTGCCGGTGACATCTATTTTCTCGCGCAGTGACGGTGTTGTGCAGTGGCAGGCTGCATTGAACCCGCTCGCGAAGCATGCCGAAAACATCGAAGTTTTTGGTAGCCATATGGGCATGACGGTCAATCCGCTCACTATGGCTGTGGTGATTGACCGTCTGTCGCAAAAGCCCGCGGCGTGGAAACCTTTCGCGGCGCATCCTGATCTGGTCCGCGGTTATCCGGCACAGGGCAACTGGCCGCTGCCGGAAAATCCGAAATGGGATTTGAAGGGGAAGAAAGACGCCAGTCTTTTTGGCGTAAAAGACGCTGCCGCCGCACGGGCGGGAAAGCCAAAGCCGTAAAACAGATTAAAAAAAGCCCCGCAAATTTATGCGGGGCTTTTTTTGTGTCTTCGGTTATATCGGCCGACGCTGCGCGTTAATGCGCGTGGCGACTTGCGGGGCTTCGGCCTTTTTCTCCGGCGCGGGCGTTTGTGCATCCGGTGCCGGTGCCGCAGGTTTCGGCGTGATGCCATATCCGCGGTCCAGAATGGGCGTCAGTTCGGGCGCAATCACCGCTTTGATCAGCTGCGTTTGCAGGCCGCTGGTGAATTTATAATCTGCCGCTTCGGGCCCTTCGACATAGGCCGTCATAGCGCCATAGAAACGATCACCGATGGTATAGACAACGGTGGCCGTCCGGCTTTTGACATCCGACGAAATCACGCCGCCGCGTGCGGTCACGGTGTGGGAACGGTTATCGCCTGTACCTGTTTTCGCACCGATCGGCAGAACCGTCCCGTCGCTCAGCTTCACGCTGCCATGGGCGCGGCGTGCCGTGCCCAGCTCGACCACGTTTTGCATTTCGCGGCGTACGACCTTGGCGATTTCAGGCGCCAGCACGCGCTTCGCCTGCGGTTGGCCAGCTTTGAAATCGAGGGCATAGGGGGTGTTTTCCGCGAACTTGATGTCCGTGAATTTTGTTGCGGGCACCAGCATGCCGTCGTTCTGGATGATCCCCGCCAGTGTCGCCAGCGCGGCCGGCGTATCACCGGAAGAGCCGAGGGCAGAGGCATAAGACGCCGTCATCTTTTCAAACGGGAAGCCTTTTTCTTTCCACGTGGCGTGGATATGGGTGAAGGCTTCGTTTTCCAGCATGGTGCGGATGCGGTTGTTTTGTCCCTGCATGCTGTTCGATTTGAACAGCCACTGGTAAATTTCCTGACGCGTATCCGCAGATGCGGCGACGGCCTGATCCCACGTGGTTTCAGGCTTGTCCGCGCGGTGCGACGCCAGCCACAGGGCCAGCGGATGCAGGCGCGTCAGATAAGCACGGTCGTTCAGGTTGAATTTGCCGGGGGCGTGCTCTTCGTAATAACGGCTGAAATCAGCATCGGGCGCGCAGGTGGTGCAATGCTTGCGGATATAGCCGCTCATGTCATCCAGCGTGCCTTCGGGATACAAAGAGCGGTGGATAACAGCCAGTTGCAGCGGGCCTTTGGTGCGCAATTGTCCGGCCAGCACGTCGGCGGTTTCGTCGGCAGATTTGCCGCGCTGCTGCTGCCATGCTTTCCACAGGAAGGTCTGACCTTCCTTGTCGGCAAAACGCTCCAGATATTCGCGGCGGGTTTCGCTTTGGGCATCGCTATAAATATTCGGGTCGATTTCCATCTTTTGATAGAGGGTGTAATTGACCACATCGCGCATGATGCGGACAAACGCAAGGTTGTTCGATTTATGCAGGGCTTCTTTGACGGTGAAAACTTGCCCGTTTTCCTTGCTCTCGAAGTTGCTGAATGTATGTACGCCGCCACCGGTGAAGAAACGTTCGGCAGGGTTTGCGCTATAGGTGCGGTTCAGCGCCGCTTCCAGAACGCCGTCCAGCGATTTATCGGTAGTGTCGGACTGCAGATGGTCGATAACGAAACGTGTCAGTTTGTCATCGGCGTGGATGGTCAGGCCAGCGCGTGTGCTTGCGTCCATATCTTTGTACTTGGCATGCAGGTTGGCGATGGCTTCGAGGTACGACACCATCGTGCGCAGCTTGGCGGTCGAGCCCAGCTCCAGCTTTGAATCTTCGTTCAGGTTGAATTGGCCATTGAAGTTATCGGCCTGTACGCGCAGCACGTTGCGCCCGTCGGGCAGGCGTTCGTACATGGTGAACGTATAGGTGATATTCGCGCCCTGACCCGGCTTCAGCAGGCGGAAACCCGTCAGGCCGTATTGTTCGGCGACGGCAGGATCTTTCAGGCTATGCAGTTTTTGCGAAATCGCGCGATCGACATTCACATCCAGCGTGGTGCGTGCAGTCAGGTCGAGGCGGTTCAGCTCGTACAAGCTCTTCATCTCAAGCGATTTGAGCAGGTCGATTTGCAGCGCGGTCACTGCTTTTTGCACGTTCGGCGGGGTTGCGTGGTCTTCACGTACCTGCTGCGGGTCGGCATAGGTAACGCGCACGGCCAGCGCCGCATCGCGCAGGCGCGGGCTGATGACGCCTTCTTGCGCCAGCAGGGGCATGAAGGCGTCAAGGCGTGCTTCCAGCTCGCCGCGGTTGCGCAGCAGATAGGCAGACGGTTTCTTGACCGACATCACAATCGACAATGCTTCGCGGTAGGCGACAGCTTTTTCGCGCATTTGCGCGTCGTCCAGCTTGCTCTCGTCCATGCGCAAAAGTTCGCTGACGCGTTTCGGGTCTTTGCCAAACCATGCGCGCATGCCGTCTGAAAAGCCATGGACCTCGCCAAAGCCGGGAACGGCCGACAGCGGAATAGCGTTGATATAATCCAGCACAATGCGCTGGCGTGCGGCCAGCGTGTTTTCACCGTCCTGATAGGCACGGACAGACGCGGTCAGCATCTGGCGGAATTTTTCTTCTTTGCTGCCGTTGGTTTCGCCGCCGGGGGAGTGACGGAATTTTTCAAGCTGTGTCGCCAGTGTCGATGCACCTGCGCCGCCTTTACCGGTCAAATCCTGTTTGGCGGCATAGACAAGGCGTTCCCATTCAATTGCGGGGTTTTTGGAATCAGGATTGTCACCCAGCAGTTCGCGGTTTTCCACGAACAGCAGGCTTTTGACCAGTGCGGGCGGGATGTCTTCGAACGTTGCATAGACGTTGCGGGGAAAGCGTGCATCGTGCAGCTCGCGTCCTTGGTCGTCGGTGATGCGCAGGCCGGCCTGCGATTTTTCGTTATAAATGGGGAAGAGGCGGATACCCGCCATCTTGCGGTCTTGCCATGTGTTCTCGCCTTGCAGGACGTATCCGCGCTCCGTGAGGTTTTCGCGGATTTGCAGCGTCTGCGCATATCCAAGGCGAATGTCATAAGGACCAGCCGCCGCAGGCGCACTTTGGGGGCCTGTCGTTTTTGTTTCGCTGAACGAAGAACCCTCTGCCGCGGCCGAGAAGAGTTTGGATTGCACATACGACGTTTGCACTTCAAATGCGACGGCGCTGAGCACAATCGTGCCACCTGCCGCCGTGGCCAATACCCACCGCGGAACAGAACTGTACCAATGTAATTTTTTGGGTTTGATCCCGGCTGCCTTTTCAGGTGCCTGATCTTTTGTTGCGCCACTTGCCGGTGTCGCTGCGTTTTTATTAGCCTCAAGGTCGTTGTGACGACCGTTTTTTTCTGTAGCCATGCTACAGCACTCCCCGCCCACTGGGCCGACGTGTGTTTATGTGAAACGAAGTATAGCAAAAGCCATGGAATACGCAACCCCCGTCCAAAAAAGGCACAAGTCTTTGAAAATAAATTGTTTATTGGCCTGTGGGTAATTCCGCGAGAATCTGGCGCGATGCAGCAACCCCAGTGGCGAAGCTGGCCTGCAAAAGATAACCCCCCGTGGGTGCTTCCCAGTCGAGCATTTCGCCCGCGGCGTAAACGCGGGGCAAGGTGCGCAGACGAAAACCATCCAATGAGGATGCCTGTATGCCGCCCGCACTGGATATCGCGCGGTCGATCGGGAACGGGGCATCAACACGCAGCGGCAGCGACTTGATGCGCGCCGCAAGCGCCGCAGGCGTCAGGGTATCGATATCCACGCCGCCCGCAGCAGGTTCACGCAGCAACGTTGCCGCCAGCGATGACAGTCCGCCCGCCGTGCGCAGCCACGTGCCAAGAGATTTTGCGCCGCGCGGCTTCGACAGGCGTGCGGCCAGTTCTTGCACGCTCAAGCCCGGGCGCAAATCCAGATACACAACTGCATGGCCTTCTTTATCAATGGCGCCGCGCAGTACAGACGACAGCGCATAAATCCCGCCGCCTTCGATGCCTGCGGTTGTTAACATGGCTTCGCTTTCTACACGGCGGTCTGCAAATGTCAGGGCGAGGGGTTTCAGCGGTTGTCCCGCAAACTGGCGTATAAAAAATTCAGACCATGCCACATGAAACCCGCAATTGGCAGGACGGAAGGCGGCGATATCAACGCCGCGCAGGCGCAGCATATCCACCCAGTCGCCATCTGCCCCCAGCCGTGGCCACGAGGCACCGCCCAGTGCCAGCAGCGTTGCCGCAGGGACAGGCGGCGTGATGGTTTGGCCGGCTATTTTGAAAACGGGCGCGCCCGTATCGCTCCATCCCTGCCAATGATGCGCGAAGTGGAAGATGACCCCTGCGGAAACCAATCGCGCCTGCCATGCCCGCAGCAGCGGCGATGCCTTGAAACTTTTGGGAAAGACGCGGCCACTACTGCCCACGAAGGTTTCTTCGCCAAGGCTGTCTGCCCAAATGCGCATGTCCGCAGGCGTGAAGCCACGCACGGCGTCTTCGACCATCGCGCGGCCTTGGCCATAGCGTGTCAAAAACATATCCATGTCTTCGCTGTGCGTCAGGTTCAGCCCGCCGCGGCCTGCCATCAGAAACTTGCGGGCAGGTACCGGTTTGCGTTCGAAAATCTCGGCACGGCAGCCATGGGCGGCCAGTGTTTCGGCGGCGATCAATCCGGCGGGCCCTGCACCAATAATATAAACAACCGGCGTTTCGGCAGGCGGGCTGGGGATGGTCATGGCGGGGTTATTCTTCCTGCGGCGCATCCGCCGTATCACCAGCGGGATTTTCTGTGTCCGGCGCGGCGGGCGCATCTGGCGGCGCGGTAGCCGGGGCAATTTGCATCGCCTTTAGCGTGGCCGCGTCAGGTTCGCCTGTTTTGAGAAGTCCGTTCAGCTCCTGATACCGCAGCAGTCCCTCGCGGGTCTGGTTATTCATGATGCCGCCGCCATAGATTTCTTCCAGCAGTTTTTCGTCAATCAGTTTTTGCTGGACGGTGTTGATGGTCTGGCTATACGTGCTGTCAAAAACAATCACCGGCGCGAAATCACGCAGGTTGCGCGGCGTGTGTTCGGTCTGCACGCCGGCGATGTCCAGCAGCGATTTACCGGCCGTATAAATAATCGGCTGCGCCCGCATCGTCCAGTCCAAGAGCGCGGATGTCACCGGCGCCCGCTGCAGCGATCTGTGAAGGAAATCCTGATAGCTTTCGCTTTGCGCGGTGCGGCTGCCTGCAATATACGGGAAGCCGATCAGCAGGGCGCCAACCACGCACCATGCGATGGCCACTCTGGCGGGGGATGGGCGTGCATCCGGATATTTGTGGCGCCATGCCAGACGCACCGCCGTGATGATGCAGCGCGCCAGCGTCAATATGACCAGAGACAGCGAAATGAAAAGGGCAATGCTGGGAATATAAATAAACCGCACAGCTTCTTTGCCCTGCGCTTCCAGACGCTCGCCATTCGCAAAATTTTTCGCCTGTTCTTCCATGCGGCGCACATAAACCAGCGCACGGCGCTTGATATCGGGCGCAATTACGTTTTGTAAAAACTGTTCGCGGTCCAGCGACATGCTAAAGCCGGGGTAATACATGCTGCCCAGTGCCGTGCGCAGACGGCGCTGCACGATGCCCGAGGCCACGAATTCCTCAAAACTCAGGCCGGGTTTCAGGCCGGACATGCTGACGGTTTTGCTGCCTTGCGTGTCTTCGCCGTTTTCGCTTTTTGTTTCACCCTTCATCCATTCAAATCCGGCGCGGATCGTGATGCTGCGCGCTAACGCGTCTTCAAGGGTTGCCACGTCGTTGATCCACCAGTCCTCGGGCAAGACAAAGCCGACCATTTTATGTTCGCGGCGCAGGGTCTGCAGTAATTTCTTCCGGACTTCGGCCTGCATGCGCGGGCTTTTTTCGAATTCTTCCCGCGTGCGGATGGCTGCGGAGATGCCGGTTTGCTTTTGGATTTCCTGTGTGCACATCGGCATCAGGCGTTCGATCGTACGCTCCAGACTTTGCGGGCGGCAGGCAAATGTCTCGCGCTTTGCCACCTCGCGCAGGGCGTCGCCCAGCTCAAGCGCGGTTGTAATGCCCAGCGGGTCGATATTGCTGCTTTCGCACCAGTAATCAAACGGTACGCGCACGTCGATCATGTTGCGCACCATGCGGCGGTAATTAATGGCGATGCGGTTGCGGCACTCTTCGGTCGTGCAGGCGACGAAGTTGTTATTGTATGTGACCAGATTGGTATATAGCGTCGGCGCATGTTTGGCAGCGAAGGCGCGGCAGGTGCCAAGCGAGTCGCGCATTTTCAGCCAGCCCTTGTCGATGCCGTCATGCGCCATTTTCAGAATTTGGTCGCGGGTTTCGTGCAGGAATTCTTCGGACAGCGCTTCGTTATAGCGGGTTGATGCGCTGGCATAGGGTTCGTAAAACTCCTTGCGGAATTTGTCGACCTGTTCTTGATACTCGCCGTAGCGTGCTTCGGTATTGTCAATGTCGGCCCGCATGACGATCAGCTGGACGATGTCCTGCTCTTTTTCGCGGATCATCGCCTTGGCTTCGTCGGGGAATTGCATGAACATACTGCCCATCAGCACCAGAAAGGTGCGCAGGGCCGGGTCGTCTTCCTTGTCGAAACGCAAATCGCGCAGCGCGATAATGCCGTGGCCAAAACCTGTACGCATCATCTGCATATAACGCGCATCCAGGCGGGTTTCCCACGTGGTCGGGTGAATGGCAAAACGCTCGATAACGATTTTCTGGCCAAAGAACATCGCGGGCCATGTCATCATTAAAATGCCGCCGGCCGTCACAATCCGCGGCAGTTTCAAATAAAGACTGACCAGCACCATAAAAATGCCGATGAAAGGCAGGATAATCCACATCATCGACGCATCCGGCGGCGGGACGGCCATATTGATTTCAGACCCGCTGCCTGTGATCAGCTGCGTAAACGTCACCCCGGCAGGGTCGAGCCCGCCGTCCTGCGGTGACAGGGGCGATAGCAGAAATACCAGCGGGCAAACAACCACCAGCACGCCCAGCAAAACCAGATCTGTCTTGCGCGACAGGCGAAAGCCGTCGCGGGCAAAAAATCCCGCCACCAACAGGCTCAGGCCAATGCCCGATACTGCACGGCCAAAATATTCCACATCGCGCAGGTCATCAGACGTCGCCAGAATATCGCTGGCGGTATCCAGCAAACGCGCATTGAAAATAAACTCGGCCACCAGATAAAACAGGCTGCACGCCAGCAGGATGATATCCAGCCGCATCTTGCGCGGCGCGGGCGCGGCGGGGAATGTTTGGGGGCTGGTATGGGCTGCAGACACGGAAACCTCTGGGCAGGGCGAATGGCGAACATGCCGCAGGGGCGGCATTTGACATCCTTAATATCAAAATTTAGCGAAAAAAGATCAATATAGTCTTAATCTGCCCGATGCTTTTTTCGGGCAGGTTATTGATATCAAAAGATTTATTTTGATAAATAAGTGACTTATTCGCCAAAGTTGATGGCAACGCCGCGTTTTTTGAAATACGACTGCATCATTTTGCGCCCTTGGCGGTTGTTTTGCACCAGACGCGCAGGTTCAACCACGGCCTCTTTCTGGCCCGCGGCGGTCAGGGCGGCTTTCAGATCCACAATCAGCGCGTCGATATTTTCGTTGTCGTTATGCAGCGATGCATAGATGTCTTCCAGAACATCGGCAACGGGGCGTGCGGTCATGATCGTGCTCCTTGAGGCTCTCTTTAAATCGGGGTTTCATCCTATAAACCCGTGCTGCGAGTGTCAATGCGCCTGTGCGCCCTGCAAAAATACGGACAGATAGGGGAAGAATGTTAAAACACCGACCACGACCGCGAATAAAACAGCGATCAGTACGGCACCCGCCGCAATGTCTTTTGCGGCTTTGACGCTATCGTGATAGGCGGGGGAGACAACATCGCACAGGTGTTCAAAGGCGGTATTGATTAATTCAGTTGTCCAGACGGCGAAAATGGCGACCGCAATCCACCGCCAGTCTTGCGCCGAAATGCAGAGGACAGCACCGCAAAGCACAACCAAAAACGCAGCCAGCAAGTGTACGCGTGCGTTGCGCTGGCTTCGCAGGCAGGTGCGAAGTCCTGCCGCGGCGTAGCGCACACTGCTTATAAAGGTTGTCAGCGAAAAACGTTCAGGCTTGGGGGTGGTTGTCATGCGGCGGTTCCTCGTCCGGTTTCCATGCGCGGGGGTCTTGGGGCGCGCTGCCCTTGCGTACTACGGCGATTACCCGCGCCTTGGCCGCAAGGACAAGGCCGAAAATAGCAGCGATGATTGCACAGCATGCCATGTTACGCAGCCTCTTCCAATGTTATCGCCGTACGCGCGGTGATAGATAGGTCGATAGATACCATGCCAGCCGCGTCGGCCATCCGTTTTTCAGCACGGGTATGTGTGATGCTGTATGCCCGCCCCGCCGACAGCCCGCCGATCATCATGCGGCCTTGCTGCGGCTTATCATGGCGCGGATATATAACAGCGTGTAGGCGGTTGCCATCTGCATGTGCGGCGGCAACCATGAACTGCGCGTAAGATATATCCTGTATATAGGGCCCCGCAGCCGTGCGTATGCCCGCCGCCAAATCGCGGAAGCTGCCGTGGCGTGCCGTTCGCGCCATCAATTCCGCCGCATGTGCCCAGACGGATGCGTGGGGGCGGTAGAAATATCCATGATCACGGTGCACGGGGCATTCTGTATCAATGGCCTGCAGGCAGCGTGATTTTATGTCCTCATCGCCCATCTCGGCGGCGGCCATTGCGCACACGGCATAGGCTGCGGCGCGGCTGAAGGCGTAATTTCCCGTATCGACGGGCCAGAAGGAATTTTTCCGCAAACGGCCGTCTTTATGCGTGATATCACGGCGCAGCGTCAGCCATTGGCGGGCCGCAATATCGGGCAGCAGCGCATTTAAAAAGAAAATCGGCAAGGCCTGCGTCAGCGCACCGCCAATCGCGGGCGCGGCCAAACCCGTATACGCAGACCTGCACGGCAAAATGCGGCCGTTGGCGGCAATAAATTCACGCTCCAACGCGTGGCGAAAATGATCCGCTTGTGCTGTCCATGCTTCGGGCTGCGTCAGTTTTAGCGCCGCAGCGCCGATGGCATTACAAAGGGGGAATATCCAATTGGGTTCGCAGGCAATCAAATGAAAATCCGATGCGGCAGCTCCCTGCTGCAGGGCGTCCGTCAGCGCGGGCAGGCTTGCATCGAATTCTTTCCCGTTTGGGTGACGTAGTGACAGGCTGCCGCGGCGGTTATAGTCATCCGCGCCGTTTATCCGTTGATATAGGCTCATTTGCAGGGCGGCAAATCCCGTATACATGATGTTGTCGCGTGCGGTCGGGTCGGGGTTTGTGTCCAGATTGCCCCAGCTGTTTTCCAGCTGCCAATACCCCCATACACGGTGATCGGCAAGCTTTTCAATCAGGTTTTTCTGCGCATCCTGCATATACCCGCGCAGGGCAGGCATATATCGCGCCTGTGTCATCGAAAGCGCATATCCTGCGAAATTGATCTGATAGCGGATGGCGGCGGTTTGAAACTGGTCGCGCCATTCAAATCCGTCAAAACGGTCCACAGGCTGCAAGGCGCGGCCGAGCAGGAATTCCATGCGCTTCAGATCTTCCATGCCCATTTCTGGCCGGGCATTATCGGGGGCATTTGCAGGAATGGCGGCTGTCGCTATCAAGGCGTTGAGCTTTTTGCGCACAGCGATGCCTGCCTTGCGGCGTATCATCAATCCTGCAAACAGCACGCAAAACCCGGCGGCGATCAGGGTTGTTAAAACCCACGGGATATCTGTGCGCGGTGCGCCGCCGTGCGTCAGTGCCGCCACAAACGCAAGCGCAAGCCAGACCAGCGGCGGCAAAACCGCATTACCGGTCGCGAACCATAGCACAATCGAAAACCCAAAAATGGTAAACCCAAGCGCAGCAGTCGTCACATGTAGCATGCCCGATGCCGTCATAAAATCCGCATGCGCCAGAAACCCGCCGCCCGGCACCATGAGGCCAAGCCCGAAAATCTGCCAGCGTCCCGCAACGGGCATTTGCGTCAGGGCAAATCCGAACGACAATAGCAGCATATAGATGGCAAAAAGCCGAAGGGCACGGCGTGCGGTGACAACGCCGCCCAGCCCGATATCCAGCGGGAAGCGGGCAATATCAGGCGCGGCAGGCGGATATGGGGGCGGCGGCGCGGTCATGGTTTTTTGTATCGCGCCGTGCGCAGGCCCGCAAGGCCAAAGGGGTTAATCAGGGGGCAGGGGCGGACAGTTTGCGCAATGTCGCCGGCAATTGGCGCATGTCGTCGATCACAACATGTGCGCCTGCCGCCTGCAGGGATTTTTTAAGCTCTTCGCGCTCAGCCTGCTCGGCCAGGCCGGTGAAGCCAACACGGATGCCAATGCCAGCGCTGGTGGCGGCTTTCATGCCGGTGACGCTGTCTTCGACCGCGGCGGCTTCGGCCGTGGCAATGCCTGTTTTTTGCGCAGCCAGCAGATAGATGGCCGGATCTTCTTTCAGCTTGCCTGCGACGTCTTCGAACGCGCTGAACAGACGGGGCGCAGGGATACGGTCGTTGTAGCCGTGTTTATCCAAAAGCGGCTGGATACGCATACGCGGGCTGTTGCTGACGATGGCAACGCCCAGTTTCATGTCGTCCTGCAATGCGGCCAGCGTATCGCCGATACCGGGCGCCAGCTGCGCATTCACGATGGCTTGGCGGGTTTCGGGGCGCAGTTTGTTGATGCGCAGGTCTTCGATATCGATGCTGATATGCGCATCCTTGGGCAGGCCTGCGTTGATGATGTCTTGAAACTGTTTGCCGATCTGGCCGAAATCTTTGCCGCGCATATCCAGCTTGTCGATGGTGTCGTTCATCGGCTTGCCAAACGCTTGGGTTGCGTAATCCGACAGCACGCGGCGCGTGACCTGAATGCTGATCGCTTCGGTATGGGCGATGGTGCCGTCCCAATCAAAAAAGACTTCTTTCAGCGTGGCTTTGGGCGACTGTCCGGTCATAGCTTTGTCCTTTAATCCTGAAGGAATTTTTCGATGGTGGCGGTGACGCGTTCGGCATCTTCGATATGGGCGATGTGTCCGGCGTCGGGTATTGAAACCAGCGTGCTTTGCGGCAGGTGGTCGTGCATCTCTTTTTGCAAGGCATATGGTATCAGGATGTCTTTTTCACCGCTGATGACCAATGCCGGAATGTCGATTTTTTCAAGGAACGGCACAGAGTCCGCGCGGTTCGCGCAGGCCGTCTGGTGGCGCGAAAAACAGCCAAAACCCACCCGCTGCGACACCTCGCGCAGGGATCTGATCAATTCGGTGTTGTTCCAGTGTTTGGGGCCGATGAAACCGCGGTAATGACGGTCGTCCTTGCGGGCCTCGACATAGGCTTGCTCGCCCAGGGCGATTTCGGCCATGCGCTGCGCGGCACGCTCCGGTGTGTCGGCGCGGGCGGATGTGCAGCAGAAGATGACTTTTTTGACGCGCTGTTTTGCTTTTTTCAGTACATCCAGTGCGACATAGCCGCCCATGGACGTGCCGCAGACGATAAAATCCCCTTTGACAGCGGCGAGCACGCGGTCGCTCATGTCTGAAATGTTATCCAGATCGACAAGGCTGACGGTGACCGCTTCGCGTGTCGCCGCGAAGTGGTTTTTCTGCGCATCCCATACCGTGTCGTCAGATGACGCACCCGGGATAAAAACGATGGGCAGCGCGTTTGACATCAGGGCTTCATTCCTGTGGCATTGGATTTACGCGGGGCGGCAGGAGCGGGCGCCTGCGGCGCGTTGTCCTGCACGATGTGGCGTACCATATCCTGCTGCGGATCGGCCGGCACCACCGCGCGGATCGGCGCGGGGTTTTGTGCGGCGGTTTTGATCCAGTCGCAAACTTCGGCAATACGTTTGTCGGTCACCAGTTCGGGGTAATGCCCGACACCTTCGTACATCATCAGGGACATGTCAGGGCGCGCGCCCAGCATTTTTTGCACGATTTCTGGTGTGGCCGTATTCGATTTTTCACCTGCCAGCAGCAGCATCGGTGTGGGCAGCTTTTTAAAGGCGTCCCACTTGTCGTAGGTCTTCAGATATTCGTCGGCATAGCCGTACATGGAATTCGGGTCATAGGCCCAGCCAAAACCTTCGCGCGTGTAATGCGCGAAGCCATGGTTGAAATCATGCACAATAAAATCATTCGCAACCGGCGCGCCATGGCCCGCCAGAAAGTTGCCGAGTTTCTTGACCGCATCGCCCACGGTGTCCGACGTGGGACGTTCGCGGTTGCGCCATGCGCGGCGCAGTTGCGGGCCAGCCGGCGTTTCGGGCGGCATGTCGCCAATCACGGTGCCCGCCCAGTTGTCGTGCTTGAACCCTTGCTCGACCATCGTATAAATGACTTTGCTGCCGTGCGAGTGGCCAATCATGTGGAATTTGTTTTGCGGGTCCAGATGCTCGATCGCCTTCATGATGATCGCGGCATAGGTATCCAGCGTATAGTCGCCGGGCATGCGCAGGTTACCGCTGTGGCCCTTGCCGGGGTAGTCGATGGCAATGACGTTGAAATTTTCGGCGGCGCCTTCGGCAAAAAAATCGAAACGGCGGGCGCTATTATAAATACCGCCAAGGCAAATGATGGTTTCGGCTGTTTCGGGGTTGTTGCGGGCGGGCCAGACGTTATACGAAATCTTCACGTCCTGTGTTTTGACCAGATTTGCATCATCATGCAGACCGACGGGCAAGTATGCTTTCATCCGGTCGGCGTCGTGCGTATAGATGAATTCGCGGCGTTCGAACTGCGGCAGGAAACGCGCGTCCAGTTCGCGGGCGCGTTTGGCTATCTGCTGTTCGTTCTCGTCGAACGCGGCTTCCGCCGATGCAGATATATTCCCGAAAACCGAAATGTCTTTATCCAAAGCCATGTGATTCACTCGCTGTCTTGAATGATGCGGGGATGTATGGTTAACAAATATTTAACACATAAAGAAGCCAATTGTCCATTAAGCATGGAAAATGCTTGCGTTTTTTGTTAGTTTTTTGAATGATTTAGCTTGCTGCGCCGCACAAACGGCAGCGGCGTTTTGGTACCTGTTTACAGCGCGGTTATGCTAAGTCTTTGCAATAAAAGCGTTATTCATACGGGACATCCCGCGTGCCGGATATTGCGGCTGGATTTTGAATTGCGCAATATTATTTCGCAATAACCGCACCGTGCAGGCGGTAAAACGTATTGTATTCGTCGTCTTTGGGCACCAGTTCTAACCGCCCTTGCAACGTCACAGCGTCGTATGAAAATGTCAGCGGCTTTTCGGCCTGCACTTCGATAATCAAATTATTTGCCACATGGTAATGGTACGGGCATGTCAGCGGGAAGGGGCCGAGCAGAAAAACTTTCTGCTCATCCGCCTGATCCATCGGAAACATAAATCCGCGAATTTTGATGGTCTTGCCATCCAGCGGTTTCAGGCCGTCCGGAAATTCGGGGCGCACGCCGGTTCTGTCGTATCCTTGCGGGTCTTTTTCTGTGTATTCAATCGACTTGGTCTGGCCGATTAATTGCCAGTCTGTGCCGCCTTCGGGCGTGGCGACAAAATCGGGAATGTTTTTCAGGATAAATTCCTGCGTAAACGTTTCCGTCGTCATCTCGACTTTATCAAACGCGGCGGCGGCGGGCGCGGCGGCCAGCAGCAAAACGGCAATAACAGGGGCGAGTGTTTTTTTGATCATGCTTTTGTATACCCCGTCATGCACGTTGTGACAACAAACGTGCAGGTTCGCTCCGCGATGCGCGCCAGGCCGGGATCAGGCAGGCAATGAATCCTGCTGCGAATACGGCAGCACAAAGAATACCCAGTGCAGGCGTAGGGCTGATCAGCGGACTGCCGTTCAGGGCCTCGATCCGTGCCGATAGCGCGGCAAAACCAACTACCCCGACCGCAAGACCAAGCGCGATGCCGGCCATGGTAATCGCCATGCCTTCCATCACGATAATCCGGAACAAACGTGCGCGGGTATATCCAAGCGCGCGCAAAACAGCCAGATCATTTGTGCGGCTGTCCAGACTGCCGGCGACACCTGCAAAAATACTCAGCGCAACCAGCGCGATCAGCAATCCCGAAAACAGCACCAGACTTTTGCTGCCAACGCCAAACACGCTGCGCAGCCGCGCCATTTCAAGTGCGGGGTTCACGGCCTGCAATGCCGTTTCGCGGTTGACGCTGCGGGGCAGGTTCATCATCGCCATGGGGCTGCGGGTTTTAACCAGCAATGCGGTGATTTCAGCAGGCGTTCCTGGCGCAGCTTCTGCCCTGTCGTGTGCTTCATCCTGGCCGTGGTGGTGATGCTCTTCTTCGGTAGGGGCCTCATCGGCGTGGTCGTGATCGGCTGCGTGCGTTTTGTCTTCGTCGTCATGGTGGTGGTGCGCTTCCTGCCCGTGCAGCAGCAATACGGAATCAACCGATGTTAAAATCAAACGGTCAACCACACCGCCTGTGGGGTTTAGCTTGCCGACGATTTTGTAGGGCTGCGCATCGTGGTGATGGCCGCCTTCGGACAGGCCGTGCGATCCGGCAAATGTGTCGCCAACGTTTAAGGCAACCGCCGCGCCCGCGACGGCTTCAAACGGTTTTTGCCACCAGCCGCCCGCCGCCATGGTGGCTTGATACGAATCCGCATAACCGCGCGTGGTGCCGACAATTCGCTTCCCGTGCCAGTTATCGCCAAGGGCGAGCGGTACGGCGGACGCAATATGCGGATGCTTCATCCATTTTTCTGCATCTGCATAGGCGATGTTGCCGACCGGAATATCGGCGTGGTAAACCGATGACAGCACCAGCTGCAGGGGGCTTCCCTTCGCGCCGATTACAATATCGGCGGCGCGGCTGTCGCGGGCAATGCGGTTTTCAATGGCCGATCCGGTTTGCAAAACGGTAAAGGCCGTCATGAACCCGAACGCCGTCAGCAAAATAGAAAGTGCCGATACCAGTTTGCGGGCGGAAAGGGCAGAGAGGGCGAGGGAAAAATCTTTCATATCGCCATCTCCATCACGTCATCAAAATACGGTTTCAGCCGCGCATCGTGCGTGGCGACGACCAATGCCGCGCCGTTGGCGGCGGCTTCGTCTATCAGCAGTTTGGCGACAGCCTCCGCCTGCGCGTCATCAAGCGCAGATGTCGGTTCATCCGCAAACACAATCTTGGGGCGGTGCGAAAGGGCGCGGGCAATCGCCACGCGCTGCGCTTCGCCGTGGCTCAGCTGGCTTGCCTTGCGTTCTGTCAGGTCTGCGATATTCATGCGCGTCATTAGGGCGTAGATATGGGCATGGTCGGGTATGTCCGCGGCCAGACGAATATTTTCCGCGGCGCTCAGGTGCCCGATCAAATGTAATTTTTGAAACACAAATCCGATATGCTGACGGCGCAGCAGGTCGCGCACGGAGGCGTTTATGCCGGCATAATCTTGTCCCATCAATTGCGCCGTGCCTGCCGCAGGCTGCAAAAGTCCGGACATGATATTCAAAAGCGTCGTCTTGCCCGCGCCCGACGGCCCGATCAAAAGCAGCCGTTGTGCGGGTTCAATCGTCAGCGACGATAGCGACAGCAAGCGTGCGTTTGCATCGCCCAGCGGGTGCTGGATATTTGACAGCTCCAAAATCGGCACGGCGTCCTCCGGCTTTTTTGATGTTATATTAATTGTTATAATATAACACTTGGTCCGGCAAGGGGGTCTCGGCGTGAAAACGAAATGGTTTATCCAAGGGGCATGCGCAAGCTTTCGGCTGTTTTGCAGATGCAATTATTCCATGGCCAATCACGCAGCTTAAAGGATGCCGGAAACACGATGGCGACGTCACAAAGATTTACTGTCAGGAAAAAAGTGGCTGGGGTGCTAGGGATCGAACCTAGGAATGGCGGTACCAAAAACCGCTGCCTTACCGCTTGGCTACACCCCAACACGTCGACACATGTGTATCTGTATCGGGAATTTGGCGCGGCGTTTGCGATTTATGCAGAATCTGGCGCACCAAAGTGGACACACTCTATAAAAAAATGATCGGCCGTGCAAGATGTAAGCGTGGCTTTTCTTGTGGCTTTTATATTAACATAATATTAAGGCAAAGTCTGGTAAAACAGATGATTGGGGATATCGTCGTGCCTGCCTCTTCGGGGCGGGGGCGGCGTGTGCCTGCCTGCGGTGCGGCAAACATCTGCCGCGCGGGGGTATCGGGCGCTGTCCGGCGCCCAGAGAATCTGATAGGCTTTGCGCCTTGCATAAACACGGTGCAGATGCGTTTGGCGGGGCTTTCCTGCCGCCGCACCTGCGCACAAACGAAAGATGCGACCCGCGATGAGCACGCTGCCGCCCGATACGCCGAACAAACACACCGCCGTACAAAAACCGGCGGATGCGCTGTCGCATCAGGAACGTGTTTATTTCGAAATGTTCCGCGCGATCGAACAGTTGGGACGTAAACTGGAAAAGGCCGAAGCGGAGCGTTATCTGCTGTCGCGCCGTCTGGGCGATATCGAAGCCTCCGCGGAAAAAGACGAAGCCACGGGCCGTTATTATTTACCTGCCAAAATAGAACCCGCCTTTGCGGCGCCGCCGCACCGGTTGTCAGGCGCGGCCAAGGGCAGCATTGCGGCCAGCCTTGTTTTTGCGCTGCTGGCGCTTGGGGTTGTGGTATCGCAGGATGTTCCGCAAAAATCCGGTGTGCAGCAAATCGCGGCGATTGATACGCTGCTGAAACAGGGCGGCGAAACCTTGGCAGAGGCGCGTAGCGAATGGCACCGTCCTGCACAAGGTGCCCCCGCGCTTGGTGATGTCACATTGAATGACAGCACCGCGGCCGAGGCCTTGGCCGCGGTGGCGCCCGCCGCCGCGCCAACGGGCGCGGATATCACGGCGATCGTGCCGTCCGAAGAACTGGTGCAAGCCGAACAACCTCCCGCCTTGAGCGTCGAGACATCTGAGCAAACGTCTTATCTGCGCGAAGCGGCAGCGGCCGATCCGCTGGAAGAAGACATCGAAGAATTTAATGAACATCTGGCAGATGCGCTGGACGATCTGCATGCGGCGCCTGCACAGGATGCCCTTGCCGAAGCGGCCCCCGCCGATATGGATATGGCCGAAGTCGTGACCGCAGAAGCGGGCGAGGCCTATACAGTTGCCGCCGAAGCTGAAACGCCGGATGTCACCGAAGTTGCCGAAACCGCTGCCGCCCCTGCGTATACCGCACCCGCGATGGCCGATGTTGTCGTTGCCGAAGTGCCCGCCGTCGCACCTGTGATGGCCGCGCCGCCCAAACCGGCCGAAAAGCCAGCCGCAAAAACAGCCGCAGTCGAAAATAAATCGGCAGTTGAAAACAAATTAGCTGTCCAGAAATCTGAACCGCTGTCGTCTGCTACGCTCAATGCGGGCTTGCCGCGCGTCAGCCGCGACGAAAGCCTGCCCCCCGCATTGATGTTGATGCAAGAGCGTGCATTCGAAGGCGTTGCCGAAGCACAGCACGATCTGGCCGCAATCTATGCCGAAGGCCGCCGCGTGCCGCAAAACTACATCCGTGCCCGCGCATGGTTTGGCCGTGCCGCCGCTGCGGGCGTTGCGAATGCGCATTACAATCTGGCCGTCATGGAACAGCAAGGTCTGGGTGCACCCGCCAATATGCCTGCCGCGCTGGGGCATTACACCCGCGCCGCCGATCTGGGCCATCCGGAGGCGATGTATAATCTGGGTCTTTACTACACCGATAAACGCAGCAACGGTTATAACGCCGCCAGTGGCGTGGCCTATTTTAAACGCGCGGCCAACGCGGGCATGACACAGGCCGCCTATAATCTGGGCGTGATCTACGAAAGCGATATGCTGGGCAAGCAAGATATTCAATCCGCGCAGGAATGGTACAGTGTTGCGGCGAATGACGGCAATGCCGATGCAGAACGTGCCGTACGACGTCTGGCGCGCATCAAACGCGCGGCAGCGCAGTAATTATCGCCCGCGCAGCGGCGTAGTCATTATCGCCTCTCTTATTCTCTGAAAAGTCCTGCGGCCTTCACCCACCATCGGGGGTGTTCCGCACGCAGCTTGTTGACGGCAGCCTGCGCGGCGGCGGCGCTGTCGTAAATGCCGAAACATGTCGCACCGCTGCCCGACAATCGGGCAATGTGGCAATTCGGTGTGTCGGCGATTGCGGCCAATGCGGTGCGGATATCGGGGCTGACCTCGATTGCGGCATCGGTCAGGTCGTTGCGATATAATTTTAAATCCGCAATCCATTCGCGCATAGTTTTACGGCGGCCGATGAATTGAATAGGGGCGCTGTAACGTCCACCCGCACGCTGCGCAAATCGTTTGAAGACTTCGGGCGTGGGGGTCGCCACGGGGGGCGTGACCAATACCAGATGCATGTCGGGCATGTCGGACATGCGCATCATTTTTTCGCCCGCGCCTTCCATCCATACAGGGCGGCGCACCAGACAGGCAGGGACGTCGGCGCCCAGCGTTGCGGCCAGTTTGTACAGGCGGTCACGCTCATCGGGTAAACCCCAAAGTTTGATAAGCCCCTTCAGCGTGGTTGCCGCATCGGACGACCCACCGCCCATGCCCGACGCAACGGGCAAGTTTTTTTCCAAAACCAGTTTTCCGGTGGCCTCGTGTTTATATTCCTGCGCCAGTGCCTGCGCCGCTTTGTAGACCAGATTATTTCGCAGGTCGCCCACGTTTCCGGCGAAATACCCTTCGATGTCGATAAACAGGCTATCGTGGCGGGTGAAGGATACCTTGTCACCGGCGTCGGCGAAAATAACAACGCTTTGCAGCAGATGATAACCGTCATCGCGCCGCCCTGTCACGTGCAGGAACAGGTTAATTTTGGCGGGGGCGTCCAGCGTGAAATGCCCGCCGCTCATGTTTGCCAATGATATGGTCATGGTGCTTCGCTCTCCTCGCGCCCGTCGGTATCCACGGCGGTGCAGCGGCCGGATTGGCATACGGCCCGCTGCGCCGCGGGTTTTTCCGCGCCATCGCAACGGGCAAATTTGGCGGCGGTTGTGTAGTAGTATTTCAGTTCCTGCAAACGCTCTTTGCGGACGCCCGCAATACTGCCGCAGGATTGCGCAACCAATGCGCAATCCATATTGGATTTGCAGGCGCTGTATACGGGCAGGGATAAATCGGGTGCATCGTCGATATGCGGCGCGGGTTCGTGCACCAGAATCACCACGGCACAAATCAGCATAACGAATATAAAGGGCAGGGCGATCCGCATGCCGGCGACTTCTCCATGACAACAAATGCGGGTGTTTTATGCCCGCGCCATTGCGTCATATATAGCCGATTGGTGCCGTTAAAGCGAGGTGTCTTTGTGTACCAGCGCCGTTGCGGTGGATTCAATGCCGCGCTGGATTTTACGCTCCACCACCGATCTGAAATCGGCATCCTTGCTCAGTTCCCGCGCACGCTGCCATTTAAAGCGTGCTTCGGCGTGGCGGCCCGTCTGCCAATACGCATCGGCAAGGTGATCAAGAATGGTTGAATCATCCGGCACTAGCGCCACAGATTTTTCCAGCCAGTAGACGGCCTGTCCCATATCACCCAGGCGGTAAAACGCCCAGCCATAGCTGTCGAGGATGTATCCATCATCAGGGCGCAGCGCAACGGCGCGGCGGATATATTCCAATGCCTTTTCAAGATGAACGTTTTTATCCACCCATGTGTACCCGATGTAGTTCAAAATCATCGGATTGTCAGGCTGGAAGGTCAGGGCGAGCAGCAGGTCTTTCTCCGCACGCTCCCATTCATTGGCACGCTCCAGCGACATGCCGCGGGCGTAAACAATCGCCCAGTGTGATGCGGCGGGTTTATCGACGCCATCCAGTGCTTCGTCATAGGCGGCGACGGCTTGCGTGAATTCTTCGCGGCGGCGGTGCATGTCGCCAATAGCGGTTAGCGCCTGTATACGGGCTTGCGGCAGTGTCGCCAGCTCGCGCAGCAGTTTGACGGCTTCTTCGGGGTGGCCCGCGTTTTCGTAGATATCCGCCATACGCATGCGCGACAACAAATACAGCGGCGATTTTTTGCCGATGCCGTTATAGGCGGTGACAGCTTCGGGGTAATGTTCGTTGATTAATGCGATATCCCCAATCATCAGGGCGCCGAATTCTGAATCCGGTGTCATGATTTGTACCAACCGGCCATAAATCTGTGCGCTATCGTAAGAACGGCGTTCAAAAAGCATGGTCGCCAGTTCGTACATGGCAACTGCGGCGCCATCGGCGGCGGTGCGTACGCGCACGCCATCTTTCGCCACGGCTTTGCCATCGCCATTATCGCCTATACGGGCATAGATATCGCCAAGGCCATCGTACAGGCGGTGGGCGGTCGCGGTGTCACCGCTGCGCTCAAAAAAATTGGCCAGCAAAAGGGCGCTGTGCAGCGACAGGTTATCCTGCATGGCGATCGTGAAATATTTCGATGCCTGTTCGGTATTGCCTTCCAGATCGTACATCAACCCAACATGCATGTTATAAGTCGGATCTGTTTCTGCCGAATGTGCCAGCAGATGTGCAATCCCTTCATCGCGTTTGCCCATGCCCACCAGCGCCCACGCGCTGACCAGCGGTTTGGTATATTGGCCAAAACCGTCTTCGGGCAGGCGGCCGATATAATCATACGCCAGCTGGAATTCACCACGCGCAAGTGCGTCATTGGCCATGAAAATAAGTGCAGGTTCAATCGCACCCTGCGGGTCTTCGACAATTTTTTCGGCCAGACGGCGTGCGGCGGCATACTCGCCGGCACCCAGTGACAGCAGGAATGCGCGTTCGCTCAGGCGGCTATTGTTTTCGTCGTAGGCGACGACGGCATTCATATAATACTGTGCGGCGGCCCAGTCTTGCTGACGCTGCGCGAAACGGGCGGCGAGGTAATTGCCTGACAATGTCGATCCGGGTTCAAATTCGGCATCCGGCGCGGGGGATAGCATAAACAGGGGCCTGCTGCTTTCTGCGATAACTTTTTCGCCTTCGGCCGCGTGTGCGGTGCTCACCAGTGACGTGCCGAGCAGTGCAATCAAGCAAACAACCGGCAATCTATTCCAGGACTTTTTTACAGTATTCATCCGTCAGCGGGCTTTCTGTCCAATTTTGTTCTTAAGATTTATATCGTCTCGTTCGTTCCCCTTGGTCGTTCGCGCCGCCGTACCATAGATTTGGCGGGTCTTTTTCCCCTACATACAGCATCCCATAAAGTTATTAACAACTGATAACCACTGCGCTGCGCGGGGCGGCTTTTTTTAAGGAAGCCGCCATTGGCAACGAAACATCGTTACGCCAAGGCGTAATAATCATGCGCATGTCACGTGTTATGTAAGAAATTTTATTGTGTGCAGTGCAACAAAATCAGTTTTTTGTTGCGTGTGCTGTTGTTACGTCGCAACATACTTAAAATTTAGTAACAGCCGCGGGACGAACAGATGAGCAAGAAACTGATCCAGATGTTCAACGCCACCAACGAAATGCCCCGTCTGATGACGGATGCCGCCACGTTTAACGCGGGCTGGAATCAGGTCAAAGGCAATGTGCCCAAGGGCGACGGCCACCCCGTGCTGGTGCTGCCCGGTTTTCTGACAGATGATAATTACACCGCTAGCCTGCGCGGCGCGATCAAAGAACAGGGATACGATGTACACGCGTGGGAAGGCGGCATGAACACCGGCTTTGACGACCGCGCGGCCAAGCATCTGCGCGAACAGCTGCATAAAATTTTCGAAGAAAGCGGCGGGCAGAAAGTCACGCTGGTCGGCCACAGTCTCGGCGGTATTTTCGCGCGTGAACTGGCGCGGGAATTCCCCGACAAAGTGCGCGCGGTGGTCACGTTGGGCACGCCTGCGGGCATGGTCGGCAAACCGGGTTCGTCGTCGCCGATGCTGGAGCGTCTGTACGAAATGTTCAACCCGAAATCGGAACACGAAAACCTTGACCTGCAAGTGCGCGGTGCAACACCGCCACCGGTGCCGACCACGGGTATCTATTCCAAAGGTGACGGCATCGTGTGGTGGGAAAGCTGCCTGAACCCCGCCGGCAAACAAACCGAGAATATCGAAGTGCGTTCTGGTCATCTCAGCATGGTAGCCAACGTCGCGGCCGTAACTGCGCTGATGGATCGTCTGGCGCAGAAAGAGGGCGACTGGCGCCCGTTCGATAGTGCAAAATACGGCGCCGATAAATTCCCGTCTGTCCCCGCGAACGACGACCTGCCGGCCAACCCTGAATGGACAGCCAAAAACGCCAAATCCAAACCTCTGTTTGGCGGGCCGAAGTAAAGCGGTAGCTGATAAAATTTAAAAAGCCCCGCAGAGTTTGCGGGGCTTTTTTGTATTTGTTACATACTGCCGTAATTTGGCCCGCCGCCGCCTTGCGGGGTGACCCAGTTGATGTTTTGCGTGGGGTCTTTGATGTCGCAGGTTTTGCAATGCACGCAGTTTTGCGCGTTGATTTGCAGGCGCGGCTCGTTTTGTTCGTTGCGCACGATTTCATAGACGCCCGCGGGGCAATATCTCTGCTCCGGCGCATCGTATTCCGGCAGGTTGATGCGCACGGGAATGCTCGGGTCTTTCAGCTGCAAATGGCTGGGCTGGTCTTCTTCGTGGTTGGTGTTTGAAATAAAGACCGAAGACAGGCGGTCGAATGTGATGACGCCATCATGTTTGGGGTAGTCAATCTTGGGCGCGTCTTTTGCTTTTTTCAGCTGCGTGTGGTCGGCGTGGTTTTTAAACGTCCACGGCGCACGTCCGCGCAGCAGCACGGTATCAATCGCAGAATAGATAAAGCCGAGCAGAAAACCCTTGTGGAAGCTGGGGCGGATATTGCGCACACGGTAAAGTTCATCATGCAGCCAGCTGTTTTTAAACAGTTCGGTATAGCCGGTGCATTCGGCGCCCTGGGCAGGGCCGGTATTGAATGTTTTCGCAATCGCTTCCGCCGCCAGCATGCCCGATTTCATGGCGGTGTGGTTGCCCTTGATTTTCGGTACGTTCAAAAAGCCTGCCGTGTCACCCACCAGCAAACCGCCAGCGAATGTCAGCTTGGGCAGAGATTGCAAGCCACCTTCGGTAATTGCGCGGGCGCCGTACGATACGCGGCGGCCGCCTTCCAGATATTTTTTGATGGCGGGGTGCAATTTAAATCGCTGGAATTCATGAAACGGCGACAGATGCGGGTTTTGGTAATCAAGGCCGATCACAAAACCGATCGACACCATGTTGCCTTCCAGATGGTACATCCATGAACCGCCATACGTCATGCTGTCCATCGGCCAGCCCGCGGTATGAACGGTCAGGCCAAGTTTATGTTTGTCCGCGGGAATTTCCCAAAGCTCTTTGATGCCGATGCCATAGGTTTGCGGATCGCAATCTTTGCGCAGATTAAATTTCTCGAAAAGGATTTTAGTCAGTGATCCGCGGCAGCCTTCGGCAAAAACGGTTTGCTGCGCGTGCAGTTCGATGCCGGGTTGATAGGCGGCGGTGCGCGCGCCATCTTTGCCAATACCCATGTCGCCGGTCGCGACGCCCTTCACAGCGCCGTTGTCGTCATACAGGATTTCGGCGGCAGCAAAGCCCGGATAAATTTCAACGCCCAGCGCCTGCGCCTGATCGGCCAGCCAGCGGGCGAAGACGCCGAGGCTGATGATGTAATTCCCTTTGTTGTGCATCTGCGGTGGCGTGGGCAGGCGGATAGCGCGCGTTTTGGTCAAAAACAGAAAACAGTCTTCGCCCGCGGGCGTGTTCAGCGGGGCGCCTTTTTCTTTCCAGTCGGGGATCAGCTCGTTCAGCGCCCGCGGCTCCAGCACAGCGCCTGACAGCAGATGCGCACCGACTTCGGAGCCTTTTTCAAGTATGCAGACCGACAACTCGGGCTTCAGCTGTTTCAGGCGGATCGCGCAGCTGAGGCCGGACGGGCCCGCGCCGACGATAATCACGTCATACGTCATCACATCGCGGGCGGGGGTGTCGGCGGCGGGGGCGGCATGTTCGGACGCGGAAAAGTCGGTCATGGCGTTCTCTTTATATTATTGACGATCTGGGGTATAACGAATGCACAACATTATAGGTATATCTGCCCCCAATGGAAGAAAACCTTTCCATTTCAGCCCTTTCGCCCTATGAACTGCTCCAGTTTTATCTGGATTGCGGCGTGGACGAGGTTATGGGTGATGTCGCCATCGACCGCACGCAGATTCCGGAAAAAATCCTGCCCATGGTCGCTCCGGCGACCAAATCGGCCGTGGCCACCGCTGCGCTGGCCGCCAGTGCCGCAGATAGTCCCGAAGGCCTTACCGGCGCCATCGAGGCGATGGAAGAAGCGCGGACGCTGGCCGCCGCCGCCAAAACGGTGGACGAACTCCGTATCGCGCTGGATAGCTTCAAGGGGCTGGCGATCAAACGCACGGCCACGCAAATGGTCTTCGCCGATGGTAACCCGCAAGCCCGCGTGATGTTTGTGGGCGAAGCCCCCGGCGCGGATGAGGATCGTCTGGGCCGTCCGTTCGTGGGTGTCAGCGGCCAACTGCTCGACAAGATGCTCGGCAGTATTGGTCTTAGCCGTGAAGACAACGCCTATATCAGCAATGTCATCAACTGGCGCCCGCCGGGTAACCGCGCCCCCAGCGATGCGGAAATCGCCCTCAGTCTGCCGTTTATTCGCCGTCATATCGAATTGGTTAATCCGGCGGTGGTTGTTTTTGTGGGCGGTGTATCGGCCAAAGCATTGCTGGATACCGCACAAGGCATCACGCGTTTGCGCGGTAAATGGGCCGATTATACAAGCGAAGGCCTGACGCAGCCGAGTCCCGCGCTGTGTTTGTTTCATCCGGCGTATCTTTTGCGCTCGCCGCAGCAGAAATCTTTGGCATGGGCGGATTTGTTGTCATTAAAAAACAAATTGCGCACGCTGGGCGTTATTTCCTGACTATTTTCACTGTCATTCCCCAATCGTTGTTTGACAGCTTTCGTATCTGCCCATAGCATTAAAAGCAGAAGAAAGCGCACCAACAAATGAACACCGTACACAACGTACATCTTCATATCCTCCCGACGGCCCGCCGCCTTGTATGCGGTCTCGTGGCCTCTGCGCGCTGTTCTGTGCGACTTCATAAGGTATGCCAGCGACAGATTACCGTGCGACAGATTTGTCAGTAAGACGAACTTTGTCGCTTAAAGCCCCCACCTGAGAGTGCCCCGTCAGGTTTCCATTACAGACTATCTCTATAAAATTTGAATTTATAATGTCAGGACACGTCTGTGCGCGTTTTGACTCAACATGAGGGAAAGAAAAGCCATGTCCAAAGCCGCCGCCGTCCTGCAAGCGCCCGCCGAATGGGAGATCGACAACATCAAAAAGATTGCCCGTCACGCATCGGGTCTGGTTGTCCAGTTTGACCGTAAAAAAGGCCGTCCGACCGCACTGGATATTCTGGGGCTGGAAAAACTGTCCGGCACCGGCTGGCAAGATCGCGCAAATATCCTGATCGAACAGGGCATCGCGTTGCTGGACGGCTAAACCTGCCGCAGTATCTTTTTTTATATAAGTCGGGCAGCGCATGCAGTGATGTGCGCCGCCCGCGCCCTCGGCGTCTTTGCCACCCTTGCCCGGAATCGCGGGCGAGGGGTTGAAACACCTCTAATTATTTACATAATGTATAAACTGAAGCCTGTTTAAGGCCTTGTTTTGGCGTTTTAATTTTCAATAATGTCGTAAAGATTTGCCAAGGACGGCTTTTTTCGCTACGACTCACCCACCTGTGAACAACAGAGGCGTGTGCTTTGAAAGCGACCACGATACAAAAACAGATCCGTGGAACCCTGGCCGTTGCGGCTTTGGTTTCGTGCATCGGAACGGCGATTGCAGCCACCACTATCCCGCTGCCCGCCCGCAAACCGGCCGAACTGACGGCCCGTGCGCAACCGAAGGATCGACCGGGCGATAGTTTTGCCAATGACAACGTGATGCGCCCGCGCCGCAAGCCGCAGGCCGTCATGCCGTCTATGGCATCTGTACCTGCGGCGGCTGCCTCGGCCGCGGCGCTTTCCGTCATGCCTGAAAGGCCGTCCATTTTCAGCCGCGTCATGGGGCATCTGGCCGCCGGCCGCCGCCTGCATGATCATGACGCCGCCCGTTACGGCCATATTTTTGCGTTTCAGGACGTGGGCAATTTCGCTGCCGCCGATACCGAAATCGCCAAACTGGACGATGACCGCCTGATCGGCCATGTGCTGTATCAGCGTTACATGCACCCGTCCTATGCCGCCAGCTATGCCGAACTGTCGGCATGGATGGCGCGTTACGCCGACCTGCCGGGCGCGCAGCGCATGTATGATCTGGCGCTGCGGCGCCAACCGGCGGGGGCGGGCAACTTGCCGCTGCCGCGTTATGGCCGCGGCGTGATGGGCCAGCAGGATTATGATGTCGGACAGCTGGCGCAGCCGTATCTGGTGCAGCGCCGTCATACAGGCCGTGCGCGCGACATCATCACCAGTATTCGCCGCAATCTGTCAGACTCGCCGACAACGGCGCTGCGTCAACTGGAAACGGACGAGGCGCGCCGCCTGTTCGATACCGAAGAATACGACAGCCTGCGTGCCGACATTGCCGCGTCTTATTTCTTTAATGGCAAAACGAACGAAGCTTATCAGCAGGCATCCGCCGCCGCGCAGCGATCAAAACTGGATGCGCCGCATGCGGGTTGGATTGCGGGTTTGGCCGCATGGCGCCTGCGTAAATACGACGAAGCGGCGCAGTATTTTGAAATCACCGCGAATTCGCCCCGTTCATCGGCGTGGATGGTATCGTCCGGCGCATATTGGGCGGCGCGTTCATATCTGCGCAACCACCAGCCGCAAAAAGTCGGCTATTGGCTGCGCCGCAGCGCCGAATATCCGCGCACGTTCTATGGTATTATCTCGCTCAGGGCGCTGGGCATGGAACAGGTACGTTTTAATTGGGATGTCCCCAGCCTGACCGACCGTCACGTCAAGGCCTTGTCTTCTGTGCCCGCTGGCCGCCGCGCATTGGCGCTGGTCGATGCCGACCGTGCCGATCTGGCCGAACTTGAAATGCGCCAGATCAACCCCGGCCGTGATTTGTTGATGCAGGAGGCGATGATCGCGCTTGCGAACGCCAAGGGCATGCCGCATCTCGCCATGCGGATGGGCAGCGCCTTCCGCGACAAAGAAGGCGAGCTTTACGACAGTGCCCTTTACCCCGAAGCGCCATGGTCGCCCGCCCGCGGTTTCAGCGTTGACAAGGCATTGGTCTATGCCTTCATCCGTCAGGAATCCAAATTCGATCCGCATGTCACGAATAAATCTTCGGGTGCGCAGGGGTTGATGCAGGTGATGCCGTCGACCGCGCATCATGTTGCCCGCAAATACGGCGAAAAGCTGGAAGAGGGACGCCTGCGCGACCCGCAAATCAACATCGATCTGGGGCAGCGGTATCTGGCCGAATTGCTGTCGCATGAAACGGTGGATAATAACCTGTTTAAACTGGCCGTGGCGTATAACGCAGGCCCCGGCAAGCTGAACCGCTGGCAGGAAAACGTCCGCTACGAAGACGACCCGCTGCTGTTTATCGAATCAATCCCCGTATCCGAAACCCGTATTTTCGTCGAACGCGTGCTGGCCAATTACTGGATTTACCGCGTCAAGATGGGCCAGCGCATGACGTCGCTGGACGACGTGGTCGAAGGAAATTGGCCTGTTTACAACGGTCAGGACGATGCTTCGGCCGGAAATATGACGAAATCGGGCTTTTTTGCCTCCCGCTGATACCTCGGCCCTGCGCCGGGCACTGGCGCAATCGTTTCTTATTCAGTAAGATGTTTCGCCGGAAATAGGCCGTCCCGGCGGGCGGCTTTCCGTACCCCATTTCACAATTCAGCCGCCCGCAGCGGCGCACAAAAACGGTAAAGAGGCCACAAACCATGACCAGCGCAAACGACGTCCGCAGAACATTCCTGGAGTTCTTTCAAAAGAACGGGCACGAGATTGTCCCCTCCAGCCCCCTCGTGCCGCGCAATGACCCGACGATGATGTTCACCAACTCGGGCATGGTGCAGTTCAAGAACGTTTTTACCGGCGTTGAAAAACGTCCGTACAACCGTGCGACCACCGCGCAGAAATGCGTACGCGCCGGCGGCAAGCACAACGACCTCGACAACGTCGGCTTCACGGCGCGTCACCATACATTCTTTGAAATGCTGGGCAACTTTTCGTTTGGCGATTACTTCAAGGAAAAAGCGATCACCTTCGCGTGGGATCTGATCAGCAAAGAATTCGACATGCCCAAAGACCGCCTGCTGGTCACGGTTTATTCCGAAGACGAAGAAGCGGCGAAGCTTTGGAAATCTATCGCGGGTTTTTCGGACGACCGCATCATCCGCATTCCGACGCATGATAACTTCTGGATGATGGGCGATACGGGGCCGTGCGGTCCTTGCTCCGAAATCTTCTACGACCATGGCGACAAAGTCGCGGGCGGCCCTCCGGGCAGCGCGGATCAGGATGGCGACCGCTATATCGAATTCTGGAACAACGTATTCATGCAGTTCGAACAGCTGCCCGACGGCAGCCGCATCAACATGCCCAAACAGTCGATCGACACGGGTATGGGTCTTGAGCGTATGACCGCGCTGCTGCAGGGCAGCCATGATAACTACAGCGTCGACCTGCTGCGCTCGCTGATTGAAACCACTGCGAACCTGACCAATACCGACCCCGACGGGCCGAAGAACGTCTCGCACCGCGTGATTGCGGATCATATGCGCTCCGCCGCGTTCCTGATCGCCGAAGGCGTCATGCCATCGAACGAAGGCCGCGGTTATGTGCTGCGCCGTATCATGCGCCGTGGTATGCGCCATGCGCATCTGCTGGGCGCGACGGAGCCGCTGATGTACCGCCTGCTGCCGACGCTGCAAGGTAAAATGGGCGCGGTGTATCCGGAGCTGAACGAAGCGGGTGCCTTGATTGCCGAAACGCTGAAGCAGGAAGAAACCCGTTTCAAGAAAACCCTCGACCACGGTCTGTCGCTGCTGGCGGCTGAAACCGCCAAACTGGGCGATAAAGAACCGCTTTCGGGTGATGTGGCGTTTAAACTGTATGACACCTTCGGCTTCCCCCTCGACCTCACGCAGGACGTGCTCAAGCGCGAACAGGCGCGTGAAGTTGATGTGGCAGGCTTCGAGGCCGCCATGGAAAAGCAGCGCGAAACCGCGCGCAAATCCTGGGCGGGTTCGGGCGAAGCCGCAACCGAAACCATCTGGTTCGGCATCAAGGAAAAAACCGGTGTGACCGAATTCCTGGGCTATCAGCAAGAACAGGCTGAAGGGCAGGTGCTTGCGCTTGTGAATGCCAAGGGCGAAGAAGTCCAAAGCGCGAAAGCGGGCGAAGACGTCAGCATTATCGTCAACCAGACGCCATTCTATGCTGAATCCGGCGGTCAGGTCGGTGACCACGGCTGGATCAACACCGCCAAAGGCGGCGAAGTCGTTGTGGGCGATTGCCTGAAAAAACTGGGCGGCCTGTTTGTACACATGGGCACCGTCAAGAAAGGCGAGATCAAAGTTGGCGATGCGGTCGAGATGAAAATCTGCACCAAGCGCCGCGACGCCATCCGCGCTAACCACTCCGCCACGCACCTGTTGCATGCCGCGCTGCACCGCCATCTGGGCAAGCACGTGGTACAAAAAGGTTCGCTGGTTGATGATACGCGCCTGCGTTTCGACATCAGCCAGCCCGTGCCGATCGAACCCGCGCAGCGTGCTGTGATCGAAGCGGAAGTAAATGAACGCATCCGCATGAACAGCGAAGTCTCCACGCGCCTGCTGCCCATCGATGATGCCCGCGCACTGGGCGCGATGGCGATGTTCGGCGAGAAATATGACGACGAGGTGCGTGTCGTATCCCTCGGCGGTGCAGACCCCGAAGGCGCGCGCGCGGCATATTCGCTGGAGCTGTGCGGCGGTACGCACGTGCGCCGCACAGGCGATATCGGCCTGTTCCGGATTGTATCCGAAAGCGCACTTGCCGCAGGTATCCGCCGCGTCGAAGCTGTAACGGGCGAGGGCGCGCTGAAATATCTGGCCGAGCAGGAAACGCGTGTGCAGGATATCGCCGCCATTCTGAAATCGTCGCCTGCCGAAGCGGTATCGCGCGTCGAAGCGCTGGTCAGCGATAAGAAAAAGCTGGAAAAAGAAATCTCGGACCTGCGCCGCAAACTGGCGACGGGCGGCAGTGCGGGGGCGGCGCCCGAAACCAAAACGATTGCGGGGATTAAATTCTCCGCTCGCGTGCTGGAAGACGTGCCTGCGAACGAACTGAAACCGATGGCGGATGATTTGAAATCCAAACTCGGCTCTGGCGTTGTCGCGCTGGTATCGGTATCCGGCGAAGACGGCAAGGCATCGCTGGTCGTGGCGGTGACGCCCGACCTGACCGCGAAGCTGAGCGCGGTGGATCTGGTTAAAACCGGATCGGCTGTGCTGGGCGGTAAAGGCGGTGGCGGGCGTCCCGATATGGCACAGGCCGGCGGCCCCGACGGCAAGCTGGCGAACGATGCCGTCGCCGCAATCGAAGCCGCGCTGGCGGGTTAATCGCCCCAAATCCTCAAGATCAAAGCCGGATGGTGATTCACGCCATCCGGCTTTTTCTTGTGCGGGCGGCGGGCGGGGCGCGACTAAACGTCTGATATCCCATACTAAACGTCTGATATCCCATGCGGTTGCACGCACTTGATTTATCTGTAAAAAGCCCGTATAGAAAGCGCACCGCAGGGCATTGGGCTTTGCGGCTATCGAACATCTGGGGCAGCCAAGGCTTCCCCGTTATTAAAACAGAGGGAAACAACATGGCCAAGGAACGCACACTGTCGATCATCAAACCGGATGCGACGCGCCGCAACCTGACCGGTAAAATTAACGCGAAATTCGAAGAGCAAGGTCTGCGCATCGTTGCTCAAAAACGCCTGCACCTGAGCGAAGCGCAAGCTGGCAAGTTCTATGAAGTGCACAAAGAGCGCCCCTTCTACGGCGAACTGGTCAGCTTCATGATCTCCGGCCCCGTGGTCGTTCAGGTTCTGGAAGGTGACGATGCTGTTGCCGCCAACCGCAAAATCATGGGCGCAACGAACCCCGCAAACGCAGAAGCCGGCACGATCCGCAAAGAATTCGCTGAATCGATCGAAGCGAACTCGGTGCACGGTTCTGACAGCCTGGAAAACGCGAAAAACGAAATCGCGTTCTTCTTCAGCGAAACCGAAATCGTCGGCTAATAACTGCCACGCTTAAACAAAAACCCGCCGCGCAAAACGCCGGCGGGTTTTTTGTTGGTGTGGTGTTGGTTACTGCATAAAGATATCAATCTGCTTACGCGTATCGCTATAGGTCGGGCGCAGTTTTTCAACAATTTCAATCAGTGTGTCGAGGGGGAATTTTTCCTTGGCCTGACGCTCCAGCCTGCCGGCGATGTCGCTGATGGCCGTCATCCCGAAATTCGCCGTCATACCCTTGATGTCATGGCCGCGGGCGCCCAGTGCGGCGACATCACCTTCGGCGGCAGCTTTTTCTGCATCGACAATCAGCTCCTCGGTCTTTTCGTACAGGCCCTGCATCATTTCGTCCATCTGCGCTTTGCCCAGGCTGTCTTTCAAACTGCCCAGCATGTCGGGGTCAAACAGGCGAGGACCATCAAAGACAGCAGGCGATGCGGCCGCTGCTGCGGGTGCTGCGGCATCCGGATCGGGGAAGGCTTCGTCGGGATCGTACCCTTCGGTTGGCGGCATCGCGATATTTTGCGCTACAGTCGGCGCAGCATCCGGATCGGGAAAGGCTTCATCTGGGTCATAGCCATCAATCGGCGGTGTGCTGATCTGTTTGTTTGCCGCGGGCGCATCGGGGTCGGGGAAGGCTTCGTTGGGGTCGTAATCATCGATGGCGGGCGGCGTGATTTCGCCATTCGCGGCGGCGGCGGCGACAAGTGCGGCGTCATCGGGTGCGCCTGCGGTGATTTCTTCTTTGATTTTGTCCGCAGCAGGCGCGGGCTTGGCGGCGGCCTTGCCTTTGGGGGCGAAGTTCGCCAGCTTGGTGCGCATGTCTTCGGGGCTGATCGGCTTTGTGATGAAATCGTCCATGCCCGCTTCGTTGCAGCGCGCGATATCTTCTGGGCGTGTATTGCCCGTCATGGCGATAATCACCGTTTGCGCTTTCACCGGGTCGGCGAGGCGGCGGATGGTTTCGGTTGCGGCCACGCCATCAATAGTGGGCATTTCCATGTCCATCAGAATGGCGTCGAAATTACGTTCGCGCAGCTGCGCATAGGCGCCATCGGCGCTACCGACGGTGACGATGTTATGGCCGTCTTTTTCAAGCAGGCCGGCAACCACGCGCTGGTTGATGATGTTGTCATCCACAACCAGAATAGACATGGGCACCACGTCGCCCGCCTTGGGCGCATCGGTGGTGCTGTCTTCGGATTTTTTGCGGCCGGGCTCCAGCGACAGAATGAAATAGAACGTCGTGCCGCGGCCGGGCGTACTGGCGACCTGAATGATGCCGCCCATGGCTTCGACCAGACGTTTGCAAATGGCAAGACCAAGTCCGGTACCGCCAAAGTTGCGAGAGATGCTTGAGTCTGCCTGCGTATAGGGCATGAACAGTTTTTTCTGTCCATCCGCCGAAATACCGATGCCTGTATCGGATACGGCAAAATAAACGCGCGGGCGCTGGGCTTCTTTGTCGTACAGGCGAACGGACAGCGTCACAGATCCCGTATCGGTAAACTTGATGGCGTTACCGACAAGGTTCAGGAAGATCTGGCGCAGGCGCGACGGGTCACCGCGCAGCATTTCCGGCATGTCGGGGTCGATTTCGACTTTGAGGCTGATTTTCTTTTCTTCGGCGCGGCCCGTCATCAGCATGGCCACCGATTCAACCAGCTTGGGCAGGTCAAAATCGATGTTTTCGATGGTCATCTTGCCTTCCTCGACCTTCGACAGGTCAAGGATATCGTTCAGCAGCGTCAGCAGCGCATCGCCCGAATATTGAATGGTGCGGGCGTATTCCTCCTGACGTTTATCAAGGCGGGTGTCCAGCAGCAAACGGATCATCCCCATGATACCGGTCATGGGGGTACGTATTTCGTGGCTCATGACAGCCAGAAAATCCGATTTGGCTTTGTTGGCCACGTCTGCGACTTCTTTGGCGTGACGCAGGGCCTGAATACGTTCGGCTTCGCGGTTGCGCAGGTCGGCCATCAGTTCTTTTTCGCGGGTCATCACGCCCAGCAAACGCGTCTGGTCGGCAAGTTCGCGGGTTTTGCGGATTTCGTTTTCTTCTTCGCGTTTGCGGCGCGCCTCTTCACGCTCCCGCCGCTGGATGGTTTCGGACACGATGAGGAAACGTAGCGATGCATAGGACAGCAGCGCCAGATGCAAAATAAAGATCAGCCAGAAAGCGCTCAGCCCGCCCGGTATCGCCGCACCAAAACTGGCCGCTTCGCTGAGGGCATAGCCAACCAACAGCAATCCCCAGCTGGCCGTATAGGGCACAGCCTGCGGGCGCGGACTTTTGAGCAGCGTCATGATGCCAAGGCCGATAATGACACCGCAAACCAACACCGGCATGATACGCAGCAGCAAGATATCCGTCAGCCCAAACCCGCGGGTAAGGGCAAGGGCCATCAGTGCAAAGAACGCAACGGCACCACGGGCGATAGTAATGGCAAGCGCCTTGTTGCCGCGTTTTTCCCCCGCGACAAGAATATGACGGGTGAGGGTGAGTGCGATAAAGGCATTCACTGCAAACAGAATATCAATATATTCGATTTCGGTACTATTGCCCGATGGCGCCAGCGTGTCGGTGGCGGCAAAGATGACGTAATTCAGCAAAACATATCCGCCCAGCAGCAGCGGGATCTGGCGGCGGTAGTTGCTCCAGAAAATCAGATACATGCCAACGACCAGCATGGCGGCGACGAACAGAATGTTTTCTTCCATCGTGCGCTTGTCATAGACACCGACAAATTCGGCCTGTTCTTCCATTTTAATGTCGAGCGACAGGGGCAGGCCGCGGGTGGGTTCAATGTAAATGCCGATGATGCGGCCCTGTCCCGGCTCGAAGCTGATGGGCATTGCGTTGCGTTTCTGGCCGGTGACTTGCAGCTTGTTTTCGGTCAGGCGGCCATCGCGCATCAAGGGCTGGTCGGGGCTGAGGTCGCTGAAAATGGCGATGCGGTCAAACGCGCCTGCGCTGCCCGTCATGCGGTTACCGAAATCCAGCATCCAGAGGCTCTTGCTCTGGCTGCGGTTATAAACGCTGAAGACCAGCCAATAGGCGCGGGTGGTCTGGCCGATCAGCAGGGGCGATTGTTCCTGCCGCTGGCCGAGGCCTTTGCGAAAACGGGGGATGATCTGGCTGAGCGATATCTGTTCGCGCGGGCCTTCGAATAGCTGAATGTGCGGCACGATGTCATATGTCGATGTGCTGCTGGACAGAAAAATCGGTTTCATTTCCGTCGGTATCGCGGGGGCAACTACCGGCACGGCGGGGGCGGGCGTCGCGTTCACCGCAACCGCAACGGGCTGCGCGCGTATTTTTTGTTCGGCCTTTTGTTCTGTCTGCTGCGCGTATGCGGCGGGTGACGAGACGTAAAACGCGAACAGCGCGGCCATCGTGAATATCGCGGCCGCGACAAAATGGTGTTTCAGTTTTGTATATCGTCTCTCCAATGAATCCCCCGGTGGATGAGACTTGAGAAAAGAAAAGGTCACAAGCGTTTATTCAAGTAATAATCCAAGTCGGAACTGCCCCGTGCCGGGACGAAAACCATACGATGATGTGAGACATCACCGGAGAATGGTCTTCAGTTTCAATCGTTACACGAAATTATTAATATCTCGTTGATATTGAAACAAAGCTGCCGCGATGCCAGCATAGCCTTGATTGTGGCCAAAGGGCAATAAGAGTTGCGCGGTTGCTTGATCTTTTTGTGATTTAATCCATGTAATATCTGGATTTTTTCGGTTTTTGGGGGTATGGTAAGGTCTCTTTGTTTTCCCCCTCTTTATCGACGCGGAATTGTTATGCGATCCCTTTTTGTATCTAAAACATTCTCTTTTTTTGCTATAGCCTTGATCATTATGTCTTTTTTTGATGCGGCTGAAGCGCAGGAGCGTTTGATCAAAGGGGCGCCCGCCGCCTTGACGTCTTTGCCAACGCCGGGCACGACCCAGCGCGAAGACGCCAATCTGGTAATCAGCGATGTGATGGTCGATAAATCAGCCGACAACGCCATGGCGGCCCGTGAACAGGCGATGACCGAAGCGCGCCGTGCTGCTTTCCAGAAGCTGGCGGAGCGTCACCTGACGCCCGCGGCTTATGCGACTTTCCGTATGCCGGATGACCGTACCATTGCCACACTGGTGCAGGATTTTGAAATCAAGGGCGAACAGGTGTCTGCCAAACGTTATGTCGCCAAGTTTACGGTACGTTTCAGCGAACGCGTCCGTAATTACATAAATATTCCCTACGCCCCGCGCGAAGTTGCGGTACCCCAGCCAAGCTGGCGCCAGCTGCCGGCCGACCAAGCGGGCGTGCCGACCGATGGTGCGGTTGTCGTCGGGGGGGACACTGTGCCCGCAGCGACGCCAGCGGGTACTTTGCCAGCACAGGGGACGGCCGCTGGGGTGAATAACCCCGCTGCGGCAACGGCGGCCGCGCCGCGCGTGGCGGCGCCTGTTTTGTTGCTGCCATATTACGAAAACATCGCGGGCAAGACTATTCTTTGGGAAGACCCCAACCCGTGGCGCGACGCGTGGCAGCGTATGCCCGCACAGGCCAGCGGTGTTAGCCAGCAGCTGCTCAACAAAATTGTGGTGCCGCTGGGCGACATCTCCGACATTTCGGCCGGCAGTGCCGATGCGGTCTGGTCGGGTGATTATAAAGTGGTTGAAAAACTGCGCGGCAATTATGGCGTCTCCGAAGTCGTTTTGGCCGTGGCCAATAAATCGGGCCCGCAGATGACGGTCGATCTTTATTTCTATGCCGGCGGCGCCCTGAAACGCCGCAACGCCCTGACGCCCTATGCCGGTGAAAAAACCGAACACGAAGCATGGCAGCAGGCGATGTATGACGTACTGAATTACCTGCAGCGTCCGGCGCAGGGCAATAACGCGGCCGAAACAATCAGCCGCAGCCTGACCCAGCCCGCAGGCACGCCGCCCGCAGCGCAAGCGCGTCCATCGCTGATTACCACGGGCGGTGCGGCTTATGCGTCTGGCGCGAACAATCCGTCGGTAACGGCGTATGACCAGAACGCGGCTTATAGCCCGTCTACAGCCTATAACCCCGTGGCCGCCGCCGCGGGTGCGCAGGATGTCGAAGGTTTGCTGAGCTTCAGCGATTTCAATGCATGGCTGAATGTGCAAAAGCGTTTTTCGTCGATGTCACCGCCGGTGCGTATCGACCTGCGTTCGCTGTCGCGTAACACGGCGCGTTTCACGATGCGCTATAGCGGCAATACCGAGACGCTGCAAACGGCACTGGCCGCGCAGGGCATCGCCATGACGCCTTCGCGCGAAGTGACCACATCGTCGGGTGCGCCCGTATACGATTTGCGCGTGCTGCAATAACGCCATTCGAGGCGCTTTCCCTTTTTTCACACATCCATCAGGACACCCGCACATGACGGCTGATAAAATTTCCCCGCAGGAACACACCGCTGATATGGGCACCCTGAAGCGGCATTTATGGTTCTGGGGCGGGGCGCTTGTTGTGTTTGGTCTACTCTTGTGGCTTTTGAAAAGCGTGCTGCTGCCCTTTATCATCGGTATGGCCGTGGCCTATTTTCTGGATCCTGTGACACGCAGGCTTGAAAAATCCGGCATGGGCCGCACGGCGGCGACCAGTATTGTGCTGCTGTCGTTCGTTGCCCTGTTTGTGGTGGCGGTTGCGCTGGCGTTTCCGGTTTTGCAAAACCAGTTCATTGCGTTTGCCGAAGCTGTTCCCGCGTATGTTGAAAAGCTGAAAGCATTAAGTGCGCCATGGGTTGAAAAAGTGCAGGTCCAGTTGTTATCAACACCGCCCGAGAAAATCCAGCAGCAAGCCAGCAGCATGGCGGGTGCTGCACTGGGCTGGGCGACGGGTGCGCTCAAAAAAATCTGGGATGGCGGCGTTGCGATTTTTGATATTCTTTCGATCCTGCTGATTGCACCTGTCGTGTCTTTTTATATGCTGCGCGACTGGCCGATGATGATCGAAAAAGTCGACAGCTGGCTGCCGCGCCGTCAGGCGGGCACCATCCGTGACCTGCTGGGGCAGATGGATGCCGCGCTGTCCGGTTTTGTACGCGGGCAGGCAATGGTGTGTTTTGTGCTGGGTTTGATTTACGCGGTGGCGTTGTCGGCGGCGGGTTTGAACTTCGGCTTTTTCATCGGTTTTGCCGCGGGTCTTTTGTCGTTCATCCCCTATGTGGGCACATTGGTCGGTTTTGCGACAGGCATGATTGTGTGCTGGTTCCAGTTCGACGGCGATGTGCAGATGCTGGCGATTATCGCCGCGATCTTTGGTATTGGCCAGCTGCTGGAAGGCAACGTGCTGACCCCCAAACTCGTGGGCGATAAAATCGGTCTGCATGCGCTTTGGATTTTGTTCGCTTTGATGGCGGGCGGCGCCTTGCTGGGCTTTGTCGGCGTGATGATTGCGGTACCGGTCGCGGCTGTGACGGCTGTGCTGATCCGCTTCGCCCTCGCGCAGTATCTGCAAAGCAATTATTACCACGACGGCGGGCTGTCCAAACGCAAGATTGCCGCCAAGGTATAACCGCATGACCGGACGGGAAAAACCGCAGCAATTGCCGTTTGACCTGGGCCATCGCACGGCTTTCGCCCGCGATGATTTCTGGGTGTCGCAATCGAACAGCGATGCCGTGGCGTGGCTGGATAAATATCCGGACTGGCCGGCGCCGGTGCTGGTCATTTACGGCCCGCGTGCTTGCGGCAAAACGCATTTGCTGAAAGTGTGGCAAAACGAAGCGGGCGCTGCGGTTTATGACCCTGCGGCGGTTGACACGCTGCCGATGGCTGTGACGGTGGACGGTCTGGACCGCATCATCGGCGATGCCGCACGCGAAGAAGCTTTTTTGCATCTGTATAATATTCAAAAAGAACGGGGCGGGCATATATTGGCGGCCGCCGAAACGGCACCGCGGACCTGGCGTTTCGTACTACGCGATCTGGAATCCCGTTTACTGGCGGCACCTGCGGTTGCGGTTGGGTCGCCCGATGATGAATTGATGGCGGTTGTGCTGACCAAACTTTTTTCGGATCGCCAGATTTTTGTGCCGCAGGAAGTCGTGCAATTTTTGCTGCCGCGGCTGGAGCGTTCTTTTGCCGCCATGCGCGATATCGTCGATGCGATCGACCGTAAAGCGATGGCTGAAAAACGCGCCATCACTGTGCCGCTGGTGCGCGACCTGTTTGCGGGCGATCTGCTACCGCTGATGTAATTACATATATGAGGCTAATACTTTGTATTGATTTTCAAGTCTATGTTTTCGGGGGGGGCATACTCAAGTGTTAGAAATTAATGATACGATCGGTGGTCTACTAAACTTGTACACACTTGGCTGGTGGTGTGCTTTTTGCTTATGCCTCGTTGTATACGCTGTATTAAAACATCGAAAAGATGGGCATTTCTTAACAAGAAAAGCATCTATTATTTCCATTCTTTTCTTTCTCTGCATTATACACACGATCGTTTCTATTGTTTACATGCAGCGCACGGGCAGGGGCGAGCTTGTTTCTGCATTTGGTATTTTTAATGCAGCTTGGCTATGTGGTGGCCTGTTTTCCTTTACGTTCTTTGTATTAGGGCGTGTGAAGAGCAGCAAAGTGCGTGATTGTTTAGCGGCCTTTTTTCTGGCTGTGGCTGTTTTCCTTGCCGCAGATGGTGCGCGTATTATGGTTTCGCATGAAAAGCGATATGGCTGTGCGGCCCAGGCTGAAATAAAGCGTATAAAAGAACAGCAAACCGAAGCGCAGCGCCGTATGCAAAAAGAAGAATTGCCGACGATGTCTACAACGGTAACGTATGTGCCGCATTTTTGGCGAAGCTTTTTTGAAGCAAATCCGTGTGCGAAATAAGATTAAGGGGTGATGTAATCTATACAGGTTACGAGCGATACAAGTGCTGGCTTAATGATTATAATTTGACGGGGCACCGGCAAATACAACAGCGGTCAGTTTGCCTGAAGCATTGCCTCAGAGTGGGGCCGCTGTTTGCACAGTTGATTTTATAATCAAGGTCGTAGAAGGACAGGGTCGGTTAATTTACAGAATTAAGCGATAATATCCGGTACCATCATGCTTTCGATCTTCAGGATCGAATCTTTCAGGAACAGTTTGCGCTTTTTCAGGCGCTGCAAACGCAGGAAATCCACCGGTACGCTGTCGGTCAATTGCTGAATAACCACGTCCAGATCGCGGTGTTCGGTTTTCAGCTGTTCGAGCATACGCTCGAGTTCTTCACGTTCTTCCGGCAGCATGACGGGTAAGTGCCCCTTTGGTAATGCCTTGATGATAGTCAGGCATTTTATCAGGAAAGTACTGATTTTTTAAGCAATTTCTTTTTTGTATGTTGCATTTCCGCGCAGGGATGGGCACTTTTAGCCTCGGCCCGCACGCCAGACGGCATGCGGCGGCCCAACCGGCATGCAAGAGGGAGCAAATTATGACTACAAAAAAACGCATCGGTATCCTGACCAGCGGCGGTGACTGCGCCGGTTTGAACGCGACCATTCGCGCGGTAGTGCATGCCGCAACCGAAAAGGGCTGGGAAGTTGTGGGTATCGAAGACGGCACGGCCGGTCTGCTCGAACATCCGCTGCGCTACAAACTGCTGACCAAGCAAATGTTTGACACAACGGTGATGCGCCTTGGCGGCACCATCCTTGGTACGACGAACAAAGGCAACCCGTTCCAGTTTCCGATGCCGGATGGTTCGCTCAAAGATCGCTCCGACGATATCGTCGCGGGCCTCAAAGAACTTGGCATCGACGACCTGATCGGTATCGGCGGCGACGGCAGCATGGCCATTCTGCGCCGTATTTCCGACAACGGTAAAAAATTCAATCTGGTCTGCATTCCCAAAACCATCGACAACGATGTGGGCAATACCGAAAGCTCCGTCGGATTTGATACCGCGCTCTATGTCGCGACCGAAGCGCTGGACCGTTTGCAGCCCACCGCCGCCAGCCACGACCGCGTGATGGTGCTGGAAGTCATGGGCCGCGATGCGGGCAACATTGCGCTGTCGACCGGTATTGCGGGCGGCGCGGATGTGATTCTGATCCCCGAAATTCCGTATAACCTGGACCTGATTGCCGACAAAATCCGCCGCGTGCGCGAAGACGAGGGCCGTAACTTTGCGCTGGTCGTTGTCTCCGAAGCTGCCAAAACGGCCGAGGGCGAGGCATTGAAGGTCGAACACGTCGGCGGCGAAAAACGCTATGGCGGTATCGGGCATTATCTGGGCGAAAAACTGGCCGCCAAAACGGGCTGCGAAACCCGTGTAACGGTTCTGGGTCACGTACAGCGCGGCTCTGCCCCCATTCCGTCCGACCGCGTGCTGGCGGCAGCTTTTGGCGTGCATGCTGTGGATCTGGTCGAACAGCGTAAATTTGACAGAATGGTGGCCTGGTCCAACCGCCGCGTTATCGACGTGCCGATTGAAGAGGCGATTGCCAGCTATCAGGCCGTGGATGTCAACGGCCCGCTGGTGCATACGGCGCGCCAACTGGGCATTTGCCTTGGCGATTAACCCGCTGTTAGGTATTCTGTGACATAACAGTGGCTGGTGTCATCCGTCCGCAAGGGGCGGCATGGCGCCAAACAAAGGATTGAACACCGATGCTTTACGTCCAGCAATCACTGGGGCCAAACGAAGAAATCCTGATGGGGGCGCGCTTCCACTGGATGTACACGCTCAGCGCTGTGTTCTGGATTTTGTTCGGCCTGTTTGCCGGTGTGCTGATCGGTTATGTCGGTATCTGGTGGACGGTGGACAGCGAAATCCGCCATACGATGGGCAGCGATCTACCGGCCGATGTCTACGACAAAATGTGGGATATCTGCGTCGCCAAAAACGGCGGGTATCTTAAAATCCTTTGGGGGCTGAACGCGCTGATGCGTTTTAGCATTCTGGGCAGCTTCCTTTTGGGGCTCTATTTCTTTGCGCATATGATGATCGTCAAGGCGACGACCGAAATCGCCGTCACATCCGAGCGTCTGGTCTATAAAAAAGGCCTGATCGCGCGTCACGTGGGTGAATTGAACGTCGACCGTATCGAAGGTGTATCGGTACGCCAGGGCGTGCTGGGCCGTATTTTTGGCTATGGCCGCGTACTGATCCGCGGTATGGGCGTGGGCGAGGTGCTGCTGCCCTCCATCGAAGCGCCCATCGAATTCCGCCGCGCCATTCAGGAAGCGAAGAGCATGAACGATCAGGACAAGGTCGACGCATCGCGCATGAAAACGACGGAAGATTTTTAAGCGCGCCGGTTATCCCGTTTGAATTTAGCCACGGCCGCGTCATTGGATGCGGCCGTGTGTTTTTATGCAGAGTGCGTGGCGGCTATTACGCAGGGGGCGCGGCGCTCGTGCCGCCGCGGGCGGGTTTTTGATGTTATGTGCGGTATATTTGTGCCGCGCATGAAAACGTTAAACTATTGAATCTATGCGTATCATCCTTTCAGGATTATGTCGCAACGTCGATTTTTATTCTTGAAAATGATGCTTTTTTGATATTCTTATAGGTGGGGTAAAAATAAAAAAATAACACGCATACAACATGGGGCAAAAAATCCATGCAAGATTTATTTGAAAAGAACGCCCGGGCGGCGGAAGAGTTTGAATCGGACCGCCGCGGTTTTCTGAAAGCAGGGTTGTTCGTGACTGCTGCGCTTGGTTTCTGGACGCCGTCACTGGCCGAAGCCGCCGCGCCGAATACAGCGCGCGTCCTGCGTCTGCAACAACCGTACACCGGCGAGAAATTCTCCGGTGAATACTGGTATAACGGCCGTTATCTGCCCGATGCATTTGGCGAGATCAAATACCTGATGCGCGACCACCGCGTGAACGAACAATTCCCGATCGACCCGCGTTTGATGGATATTTTGTTCGTGATGCAAAACCGCCTGCGCTCCAAAACGCCGTTCAATCTGCTGTCGGGTTACCGCTCGCCGACCACCAACGCACGTCTGCGCCGCATGAGCGAAGGCGTCGCACGGAACAGCCTGCATATGACGGGTCAGGCGATCGACTTGCGTCTGCCGGGCACGAAAACGTCAGTGGTGCGCAAAGCCGCGATTGATCTGAAATCGGGCGGCGTCGGTTTTTATCCGCGCAGCGATTTCGTCCATATCGATACCGGCCGCGTTCGCACCTGGTAATTGATTTGGATACAAAAAAAGCCCCGCAGTTCTGCGGGGCTTTTTTGTTGTGGTATATTTATCGGCGGCGCTGCTGCATGTTGGGGATCAGCTGCTGGCCGCTGCGCTTTTTGTTCTGGATTTCGGCATAGGTACGCTCGATCGCCAGGAAACGTTCGACGGACGTCGGGTGGGATGTACGCTGGGTAATGCCGCGCGCGTTTTCCGCACCCATACGGCGCCAGAAATTGGCGACGTTGGCTGCGTTGTATCCGGCGCGTTCCATGAAATACATGCCGACATAATCGGCCTCCTGTTCGAACCCGACGGAGTGCTGCTGTATCGCGGCCTGACCGCCCATTTGCGAGGCAACGCCGCCCGTGCTGACGCCCGCTGCGCCCAGCAGGCTGTCAATTGCAAGCCCGCCCAGCATGCCGACGCTGGCGTTCTGGCGCATTTTATCGACGTGGCGCATCGCGCTGTGGCCCAGCTCGTGTGCAATGACCATCGCCACCTCGTTATCGTTTTCGGCAAAACGGACGATGCCGCGTGCAATCACGATTTTCTGGCCATCCGCATAGGCGTTGATATCGTTGCTGTTGCTGTCCAGCGCGACGGGATAATTGCAGCCCTCGACCGGTTGAATGACGGTCGTGTTCACGTTGCCGCCGCGTTCATACACAACGTCGATCGGACGCAGGCCGGTTTGCAGCACAATATTTTCGGCCACCTTTGCGCCCTGCGCGTTGGCGGGGATGTTCTGGCCGTTCAGTGCGATCAGCACGTCGCCGCGGCGCAGGCCCGCGCGTGCGGTCGGCGAGTTTGGCGCGACATCACGGATGGTCAGGTTGTTGCCAAGGCCATAGACCTGACGCGCCATCGCACCGGTGTTACCGCTGAGGCCCGCCGCGCTCCAAACGGTCGACCCGACAGTGGGCGATGTGCGCGGACGGCAAAATTCCGCGTTCGCCACCATCAGTGGATAGGCAATGCGGAAGATCCGGTCACTGTCCGCCACATGACGCTCCAGCAGCAGGCTTTGCTGCTTCATCGTTTCCTGCCGTATTTCGGCATTGCTACTGGTGGGTGGCGCGGTCACGGGGCCCGCGCAGGCGGCGACAGACAAAAACGCGCAGGCCGAAACAAGAATACGCAGGCGCGTGGTAACGGTGGTGGTCATGGAAAATTTTCTCCGCTCTCGAAATACTTGTGAAACGCTGATGTGCATTCTAGGCAAGATTGGCGCGAATGAAAACAACTCCTCGCTGCCGCAGCCTGCATACACCCTTTACCAAAAAGCGCGAAGCACGTATAAGGTTCCACGCTATTCATTTTAAGGAAAACGTTATGAGCATCAAGATTGCCGAGATCAACCGTGCAAAAGGCGCAGAGTTTCTGGCCAGCAACAAAAATGCCGAAGGTGTGCATGAAACCCCCAGCGGCCTGCAATACAAAATCATCGAAGCCGGTGATGACGTGAAGCCGACCGCCGCCGACATGGTGACCGTGCATTACCGGGGCACCACGATTGAGGGCGCCGAGTTTGACAGCTCCTACACGCGCGGCATGCCTGCGACGTTTCCGCTCGAAAATGTGATTGCCGGCTGGACCGAAGGTTTGCAGCTGATCGGGCAGGGCGGCAAGATCACGCTGTACATCCCCGCCGACCTCGCCTATGGCGACCGCAGCCCCAGCACAAAAATCCGCCCCGGATCGACTCTGCTGTTCGATGTCGAGCTGATCGCGGTGGATCGGGAGTAAGGGGACAGAGAATAGAGGGGAGAATGGCGCGCCCGGCGGGATTCGAACCCACAACCTTTAGCTTCGGAGGCCAACACTCTATCCAGTTGAGCTACGGGCGCCTGTATCGGCGGTTTTGCCGATGGTTGTTTTCTTATCCGTGGTTGCGGCTTTCCTGTCAATCATAATATTAACGTATTGAAAATAAAGGTTATTGGCGGTGTACCGCAGGCGGGGGCGTTGTTTTTATTGCGTTATTTATCATAAGCGGCAGAAAGCGGTTGACAGGCCGCGTCCCCACGCCTTATACACCTAGGGCTTAAAGATTCAGATTCTACCTATCCCTATTGGAGATTGACTGTGAAACGCACTTATCAACCGAGCAAACTGGTTCGCAAACGCCGCCACGGCTTCCGTACCCGCATGGCGACCCGCAATGGCCAGAAAGTTCTGGCTGCACGTCGCGCCAAGGGTCGTAAGCGCCTGTCTGCCTAAACGGGGGTTTCCCTGTTATGTGCGCGGGCGTGCCGACACTCAAAACGTCGCATGACTTTAGCCGCATCGCGCAGACGGGGCAAAAGTGGGTGACGCCCGCTTTTATTTTGCAAATATCCAAAGATGAAACGCGCACCGGCTTTCGGCTTGGCCTCACGGTCAGCCGCAAGGTCGGTAATGCCGTTGTGCGCAACCGCGCCAAACGCCGTCTGCGCGAAGCGGTGCGTCTGCATTTGATGCAAACGCCGCTGGACGGCATCGAGATTGTTTTGATCGGCCGCACCGCCGCCGCCGATATCGATTTTATCAAACTGCAGAAAGACCTGCGCTGGGCGCTGAAATCGCTGGGCGTGGCATCGGCGCCGGTTGCTGCACCGGACAGCGCTGCCGCGCCATGAGCATCGCGGCGCGTATCTTGCTCGGCTTGATCCGGCTTTATCAATTTACGTTTTCTGCGCTTATGGGAAAACAATGCCGCTTTTATCCCAGCTGTTCGCATTACACGGCCGAAGCGATCCGGCGTCACGGGGCGCTGCGCGGCGGTTATCTGGGCGCGGCGCGTATTTTGCGCTGTCATCCGTGGAATCCGGGCGGGGTGGACCCTGTGCCGGAAACCTTTGCCGCGCCGCGCTGGGGGCGGGGCAAGTTTTTCTCTGAAAAATCCTGCGATTGTGTTACACATGCCCCCCATACGGCACATCAGGAGTCTTCTGCGGAAGCTTCATCCGCCGATGCGCAGATTCCGCCCAAGGGCGACCGCGCGTAAACGTTTATCTCTAGACCTGACACACCAAGGAATATTCCGGCCATGAAACAATACGATCCGCATGAGGCATCCGACCGCGCACGGCTGATGCTGGCTATTGTGGTTTCTCTTTCGATCTTCCTCGGTTTCTATTTCTTTGTTGAAAAGCCGAAGATGGACGAGCGTCAGGCGCAGGCCGAAAAGGCACTGGCGCACGAAGACCGTAAAGCCGAAGTTGCTAAGGCCGTGGAAGAACTCCGCCCCCGCACCGACGTGATTGCGGCCGATGACGCACGTATCAACATCCGCGGCACCCGCGTTTTCGGTACGCTGTCGCTGAAAGGCGCGCGTTTCGATGACCTGTCGCTGCAAGAGCATTACAGAACGCTGGCCAAAGATGAAAAAGTTTCCCTGCTGAACCCCGTGGGCGCACAGCGCTCTTTTTACGTCGAGCAAGGCTGGCTGGCCGACCGCAGCGGCATCACTTTGCCGAACGGCAATACGGTCTGGCGTCTGGCGGCGAACAGCCCCAAAGAAATCACCAGCGGCGGCAAGCCCGTGGTGCTGGAGTGGGATAACGGCGAAGGTCTGCTGTTCCAGCGTACGATCGCGCTAGATGAAAACTTCCTGTTCACGACCACGCAAAGCGTGACCAACAACAGCGGCGCATCTATCGACCTTAATGCGTACGAGATGGTGGCGCGTCATGGCAAGCCGGTTGATTTCAGCGGTTTCTTCGTTCTGCATGAAGGCCCTGTCGGTTTCTTTGGCAAAGAAGGCGAAGAGCCGCAGTACAAGACCCTCGAAAAAGGCGAAAAGATCGAATACGAGAACACCACCGGCTGGCTCGGCATGACCGACAAGTACTGGATGGTTGGTTTGCTGCCCGCGCCGGATGCGCATTTCAACGGGCGCATGATGGCCACGCCGTCGGGTGACAAGTTCATTTACCAATCCGACATCGTGGGCGAACGCCGCACGGTCGCTGCGGGTGAAACGGCCGAGGTTACCAGCTATATCTACGCCGGTGTCAAAGACCTGCCCGTGATGCAGAGCTACGAGGAAATTTACAAATTCAAAAACCTTGAATACGGTATCGACTTCGGTATCTGGCATATCCTGACCAAGCCGCTGTTCCTGCTTTTGCACCTGCTGTCGGACTGGTCGGGCAATATCGCGATTGCTATTCTGCTGCTGACGGTTGTGGTGCGGACGGTTCTGTTCCCGCTGACCAATAAATCTTTCCGCTCGATGGCCAAGATGCGTCTGGTCGCGCCGCGCATGAAAGAAATTCAGGAACAGTACAAAAACGACCGCGCCGGTATGCAAATGGCGATTTACGACCTGTATAAAAAAGAGGAAGTGAATCCCTTCAGCGGTTGCTGGCCGATGCTGCTGCAAATTCCGATCATGTTTGCGCTGTACAAGGTGATCCTGATTTCGGTCGAACTGCGCCATGCGCCGTTCTGGGGCTGGGTGCATGATATGTCTGCGCCCGATCCGACGAATATCTTCAACCTGTTTGGTCTCATTCCTTGGGATCCGCCGTCGGCGCTGACGTTTGGTGCCTGGCCGCTGATTTACCTGATCACGATGGTGCAGCTGAAACGTATCAGCCCGCCCATGACCGACCCGATGCAAGAGCGTCTGCAGGCATGGTTCCCGTATATGATCAGTGTGCTGCTGGCGCATTTCGCTGTCGGTCTGGTGATTTACTGGACATGGTCGAACTGCCTGACGATTTTGCAGCAGTACTACATCCTGAAAAAAGTCGGCAAAGAGGATACGTCTTTGCTGATGGGCCACAAATCGCGCCGCAAGAAAAAACGTACGGCCGAGCCTGTTGACGAAAAGGCAGATAAATAATGACGAATAACAACGGCAATAGCGGTGCGGGCGGCGATCTGCCCCCGCAAGAGGCAGAGGATGGATTCATCCTTGATGCCGAAACGCTGAAAGCGGCGGAGAAGACTTTCCGCCGTGAATGCCGTTTCGTGGCGGGTGCAGATACGTTTGCGCGTATCCCGTCTTCGCATATCCCCGAAGTCGCTTTTGCCGGACGGTCCAACGTGGGCAAATCCAGTTTGATCAACGCGGTGACGGGGCGCAAAAACCTTGCGCGTTCATCCAACACGCCGGGCCGCACGCAGCAGATCAACTTCTTCAACCTCGACGAACAATTGCAGCTGGCCGACTTGCCGGGCTATGGCTATGCCAAGGCGACGCGGTCGAAAGTGCATGCGTGGAACACAATGGTCAGCCAGTACCTGCGTACGCGTAATAACCTTAAACGTCTGTTCGTCTTGATCGATGCACGCCACGGTTTGCTGGCGGCGGATTTCAAGGCGCTGGACATTATCGACGGCGGCGGCATCCCGTACATCGGCGTGCTTACCAAAGCCGACAAAATTAAAAAGGCCGAATTGGAAGCCGTGAAGGCGAGCGTGGAAGAAGTCTTCCGCACCCGCAAAACGTCGTTCCCCCGCGTCTATGTCACCAGTGCCGAAAAGGGCTGGGGCATCCCAGAGCTGCGCGCCATTCTGCTGCAAGCCTGATTCCCCTGGATATAGGGCGGGGGCGGTTGCCGCCTAAGCCGCTGACTTCCGGTATCTTTTCCGGAAGCTTTTGACCTGTGGATAAATATTGCTAGAATTTTGCCATAACAAAAATATTCTTGCGCACACACAGGATCGGAGGCTCCCATGCTCAACCGTACAGCACTGCACCGCGTATCCAGCCATTTTCTGGCGGCCATGGGCATGGACAGGGTTTTTGACAGGTATGTAGAGTCGCAGATGGAGCGTTTTTGTCACGACGCCCTGTGCGCCTACAAACGCGAGGTTCAAAACGAACGTGGCCGGCTTTTAATGGCGAAAACAATGGATTACAGGGCCGTTCGCGCTCTGGACCGTGAAATGGAAGACATTTCAGTCCGCCTGCATGCGCTAGAGGCCGCGCGCCGCAGCAAAGGCAACTAAATTGCGCAGCTTCGGCATTGCCGGCGGCTTTTGGTCCGGTATTTTTTAAATAACTCCTTCATAAATAAGACGCATATCCTGCATTACGGGAATGTTTTTTTGTTGATCGCCGCTTCATTTTCCCCTTTTGAAGTGCTATATCATCAAAGTCGCGCGGGCAGACTCAGGGCCCATTCGCGCTATGTTTATTCACGCATACCGTAACGACGGACAGGTATCATGACGATTGCACGCCTTATCTCTTTCTTCTCCAGCCGCCCTGCGGCGCTGGCTGCCGCCACGGCCGCTGTGCTGGCAACCACCCCTGCCTTCGCGCAGGCCGATGCCGAAGCCGCCGCCGCCGCAACTGCGGGTGCAAGCGAAATCATCGGCGCGCCCAAAGATTGGGGAATTGGTTTTCAGCCGTCCGCATCGCCGGTGAAGCATGAAATGGTCGCCTTCCACAACGACCTGCTGATGCCGATCATTACGGGCACGACGATTTTCGTCATGCTGCTGCTGCTCTATGTTATGATCCGCTTTAACGCGAAGGCGAACCCGAAGCCGTCCAAAACCACGCATAATACCATGCTGGAAGTTGTCTGGACGCTGGTACCGGTGATCATTCTGGTTATTGTGGTTATTCCGTCGATGAAACTGCTGTATCTGGCCGATAAAACGGCCGATGCCGAAATGACCCTGAATATCAAAGGTTACCAGTGGTATTGGGGTTATCAATACCCCGATCACGGTGATATCGAATTCAGTGCCTACATGGTGCCCGAAAAAGACCTGAAAGACGGTCAGGTGCGCCTGCTGTCGACCGACAACCCGGTTGTTCTGCCGGTGGATACCAACATCCGCCTGCTGGTCACCGCGAACGACGTGATCCATTCTTTCGCCATGCCCGCGCTGGGCGTGAAGGTGGATGCTGTACCGGGCCGCACCAACGAAACCTGGACGCGTATCGAAAAGCCCGGCACGTATTTCGGCCAATGCTCTGAAATCTGCGGTATCAACCACGGGTTCATGCCGATCGAAATCAAAGCCGTTTCCAAAGAAGATTTTGCGAAATGGGTAGCCGCGCAGGGTGGCAAGATGCCGACAGCCGAAGCGGACACCGCCGCTGACGGCACGGCGCAAGCCGCCGAAGTTGTACCCGCCGCAGACGCAGCCGTTACAGACGCCGCCGCCGCTGAGCAAGCACCTGCCGCAGAAGGCGACGCCACCAGCGAAGAACAACTGGCAGAAACCCCGCAGCAGTGATCTGCCGCGCATAAAAAATAACCAATAACAATAAAAAGTATCCGTATACGGGAGAATTAAAAATGGCAGGCACCAAAGCAGCACACGGTCATGATGCACACGGTCACGACGACCATCATCACGACCACACGCCCGGCTTTTTCACACGCTGGTTCTGCTCGACCAACCACAAAGACATCGGCACGCTGTACATGATCTTTTCGGTCATCGCCGGTCTGATCGGCGGTGCTTTTTCCGTCATTATGCGTATGGAACTGCAAGATCCCGGCATGCAATTTCTGCAAGACGGCCAGATGTGGAACGTGCTGATTACCGCGCATGGTCTGATCATGGTCTTCTTCGTCGTCATGCCCGCGCTGATCGGCGGTTTTGGCAACTGGTTCCTGCCGCTGATGATCGGCGCGCCCGATATGGCGTTTCCGCGTCTGAACAACATTTCATTCTGGCTGCTGGTGCCGGCATTCTTGCTGTTGCTGGGCTCGGCTTTCGTCGGCTCCGGCGCTGGTACGGGCTGGACGATCTATCCGCCACTGTCGGATAAACTCGGCCATGACGGCATGTCTGTGGATATGGCGATTTTCGCGCTTCACCTGGCGGGTGCGTCATCCATTCTGGGCGCGGCCAACATGATTACCACCATTTTCAACATGCGCGCCCCCGGCATGACGCTGCACAAAATGCCGCTGTTCGTCTGGGCGATGCTGGTCACGGCTTTCCTGCTGGTTCTGGCCGTTCCGGTTCTGGGCGGGGGCATCACCATGCTGCTGACCGACCGTAACTTTGGTACCAACTTCTTCCGCCCCGAAGGCGGCGGTGACCCGATTCTGTTCCAGCACTTGTTCTGGTTCTTCGGCCACCCCGAAGTTTACATCATGATCTTGCCCGCCTTCGGCATCATCAGCCATATCGTATCGACCTTCTCCAAAAAGCCGATCTTCGGTTATCTGGGCATGGCCTACGCGATGGTGGCGATCGGCTTCGTCGGTTTCGTCGTCTGGGCGCACCATATGTATACGGTGGGTATGAGCGTGAACACGCGTGCATACTTCACCGCTGCAACGCTGATCATTGCGGTGCCCACGGGTATCAAAATCTTCTCGTGGATCGCGACGATGTGGGGCGGTTCGATTACCTTTAAAACCCCGATGCTCTGGGCGATTGGCTTCATCTTCCTGTTTACCCTTGGCGGTGTGACGGGCGTTGTGCTGGCGAACGCCGGTATGGACGTTGCGCTGCATGACACGTACTACGTGGTGGCGCACTTCCACTACGTGCTGTCGCTGGGTGCTGTCTTCGCGATTTTTGCGGGTTGGTATTACTGGATCGGCAAAATGTGCGGTCGCCAGTATCCGGAATGGGCGGGTAAACTGCACTTCTTCACGACCTTCGTCGGTGTGAACCTGATTTTCTTCCCGCAGCACTTCCTGGGCCTGCAGGGTATGCCGCGCCGTATTCCGGACTACACGGATGCGATGCACCATTGGAACACGATTTCTTCCTATGGCGCATACCTGTCGTTTGCCTCCACGGTGTTCTTTGTATTCGTAGCGATTTACACCCTGGTTGCGGGCAAAAAAGTCCCCGCTAACTATTGGGGTGAAGGTGCCGATACGCTGGAATGGCATGTATCTTCTCCGCCGCCGTTCCACCAGTTCGACATCCAGCCGGTGGTCAAGTAAATGGCCGCTCCGGTCGCAACATACGCGTTCAGCTCCACCGCAGGCGACACGTCTGCGGTGGACGCACAAGATAGATATCTTGTGCGTGATGCGCGCGTGGGCGACTTTTTTGCCCTGCTGAAGCCCCGCGTGATGACGCTGGTGGTTTTTTCGGGCATTGCCGGTTTGTCGCTGGCGCCTGTCGATATCGGCTTTGGCCATGGCCAGCTGCATCCGTTTCTGGCGCTGGTGGCGGTTTTTTGCATCGCTGTCGGGGCGGGGGCTTCGGGCGCGATCAACATGTGGTATGAACGTGATATCGACGCCGTTATGACGCGCACGCGCGGACGTCCGCTGCCCATGGGCAAGGTCGATCCGGCAGATGCGCTGGGTTTTGGCGTTGTGCTGACTGTTCTGTCGATTGGCCTGATGGGCGTTGCGCTCAACTGGGCCGCGGCGGCGCTGCTGGCTTTTGCGTCTTTCTTTTATGTGTTCATCTACACCATCTGGCTGAAACGCCGCACGCCGCAAAACATTGTGATTGGCGGCGCGGCGGGGGCTTTCCCGCCCATGATCGGCTGGGCGGCGGCAACGGGTGATGTGTCGTGGCTGTCGTTTGCGATGTTCATGATTATCTTTTTGTGGACGCCGCCGCATTTCTGGGCGCTGGCGCTGTACCGCAACGACGATTACAAACGCGCGGGCGTTCCCATGATGCCGGTGGTCGCGGGTGAAAAATCGACGCGTTTGCAAATGCTGCTGTACACCCTTGTGCTGACGCCGTTTGTGGCGGCGCCGTATCTGATGGGGGCGTGCGGTATGGGCTATGCGATTGGCGCGACGGTTTTGCATGGTGTGTTTATTGCGGCCTCTATCCGCGTGTGGCGTGATACCGATCACAAAAGCGCGCGCGCCATGTTTGGTTATTCCATTGTTTACCTGTTCGCCCTGTTCGCCCTGATGATGGCGGACAAGGTTGTATAAGGAGAGCGTCATGCCCCGCAGCGAGCTGCACAACAAACAAAAGAAAAAAAACTACGTGGTCTTTCTGGCCATTGTGGCTTTTATGCTGGTGATCTTCGCGGTCAGCATCATTAAAATGAAAGCGGGCATGGGGGGCTGATCCAGTGTCCGGTCAAGGCGAACATAACAAACCTGATATGGCGCGTAAAAACGCCAAGGTGCTGATGATCACGCTGGGCGTGGTTTTCGGCATGATCGGTTTATCGTTCGCATCCGTACCCCTGTACCGCATGATCTGTCAGGTCACGGGCTGGGGCGGCACCACGCAGATGGTCGAAAAAAATACCAGCGATAAAATCTATGACCGCGAAATCACCGTGCGTTTTAATACCGACGTCGCCCGCGGCATGCCGTGGGATTTCAAGCCTGAACTGCGCAGTGTAAAGGTTAAAGTCGGGCAGGATGGCCTGATCGCCTTTGTCGCCAAAAACGAAGCCGACGAAACCGTGACCGGTACCGCCGTGTACAACGTGACGCCGCTGAAGGTGGCCAAGTATTTTTATAAAACGCAGTGCTTCTGCTTCGGGGAGCAAACGCTGCACCCGGGCGAAAGCCAGCATATGCCCGTGACCTTTTTCGTCGACCCCGATATCCTGAAAGACCGGGATATGGATGACGTGAAAACCATTACGCTGTCCTACAGTTTCTTCCGTCATGGCACGGCAGAGCTGGATGCGGCGATCCAGAAATATGAAACACAACAAGGCGGCAGCTAAGCCCGCCCACGACCACCGGAAGGAAACCAAAAATGGCTGATACACCCGTTTACGACCTTAAAGGCGGCAAACCGCATCCGTACCACCTTGTGAAGCCGAGCATCTGGCCGTTGGCCAGCTCTTTTGCGGCGGGCCTGCTGGCGATGGGCGCGGTTTTGTTCATGCACAAAGTCGAATTCTCCGGCTGGAACGTCGGGCTCAAGGGCGTCATCGCCGGCTTTGCCTGCGTACTGGCCTGCATGTGGTTCTGGTGGCGCGATGTCATCAAAGAAGCCGTGGTCGAAAAAGCGCATAGCGAAGAAACCAAAGTGGGTTTCCGCTACGGTATGGCGCTGTTTATCGCGTCGGAGGTTATGTTCTTCGTCGCGTTCTTCTGGGCGTTCTTCTGGGGCGCGTTGATGCCAACCGAAGCGCTCGGCTTTCAATGGCCGCCGAAATTCGTCACGCCCATTCCGGCGTTTGACCTGCCGTTCCTGATGACGCTGATCCTGCTGTTGTCGGGTTGCACCGTCACGTGGGCGCACCACGCCATCATCGAAGGCCATCAGGAAGACGCCGCCAAAGCACTGGCGATTACCGTCGGTCTTGGCGTTCTGTTCACGGGCTTTCAGGTCTATGAATACGTGCACGCATCGTTCCCGTTCAAGGAAAGCATTTATTCTGCCGCATTCTATATGGCGACGGGTTTCCATGGTTTCCACGTTTTGGTCGGTACGATCTTCCTGGCCGTGTGCTATTTCCGCTGCAAAAAAGGCCACTTCACGCCCAAGAGCCATTTCGGTTTCGAAGCGGCGGCGTGGTACTGGCACTTCGTTGATGTTGTTTGGCTGTTCCTGTTTATCTCCATTTACTGGTGGGGCAACGCGTAACGTCACCTCACTGACCAGCTTCATATCGCCTGTTTCGTGTTGTTCGTTGCCTGCGCCCCGATCCGGTGGGTGCCGTGTGCGGCGGAAACATGAAACAGGCGATAAGCTTTTAAAGTCTGATTTACCTCGTATGGATGCACCATCATGTCGCTCACCGAAGATATTCTTTTCTGCCTGAAGCCCCGCTGTCCGCTGTGCCGCAAGGGTAAGCTGTACCGTCCGTGGACGGTCAGCGTGGTTGAAAAATGCGATGTGTGCGATGCGCCGCTGGGGGCGCATGATATCGGCGATGGCGCCGCGGTGTTTGTAATGTTCATCCTTTGCTTTTCGTTGGTGCCGATGGCGTGGGTGTTTGAATTGATGGTGCAACCGCCGCTCTGGGTGCATGCCGTTTTGTGGACGGTCGTGGGGCTGGGGGTTATTGCCGCGCTGCTGCCTGCAACCAAAGCCTATATCATCATGCTGGAATGGCGGCATCTGCGCAAAAACGGCACGGATGAAAAAGATAAAAACGGCGCTGCTTGACGGCACTGCGGCCTTATCATTTTTGATAACGCTGCATACATCAAAGTATTTTCATTTTTCTTGTGCGCGCGAATATCTGCACAAAAGCTTCCTTAGTCTTTGAATTTGGTCAATACGTCGCCGCAGTATGCAAATACTGCGGCGCAGCATACATACGCGCTGCACAATATTTTGTGTTGCGCAGCAATCTCTGTTTGATAACGTTTCTATGCGACTGGTTATCACTTTCAATTTTTGACTTTTCAAATATGCCTATTATTCATTCTCATACACGGGGATATCACGATGAAAAAACTTCTTCCGGTGATGATCTCGGCGCTGGCGCTGAATTGTGCGATTGCGATCGCACCTGCGGACGCGGCCGATCAAGCCACACTTGATAAACTCACAAAACTGATCGAAGCGCAGCAAGCCGCGCTGGAGGCGCAATCGCGCGAACTGCAAAATCTGCGCAATCAGGTGCAATCGCTGCAAGGTCAGCAAAAAGAAACCGCCGAAGCCATCGTCGAGCAGAAAAAAGCGATTGCTGCCGCGCCAAAAACATCCGGCACACAAACGGCTGCCGCCCCCGCAGGCGATAAAAAATATGTGGAGCATGGGGATTTTGCCGGCTCCATCAAAGTTCCCGGCACCGATGTCTCGTTCAAAATGGGCGGGCAGATCAAGGTGGATGCGATGTATACGGCAGACCAAACCGCCGGCCTGTCCGAAGACCTGTTCCCGACCCGCACCATCAACACGGGCACGCAAAATACCAGCGGCCGTACGCGTGTGCATGCCCGCGAAACGCGCCTGAACCTCGATGTCCGCAGCCCGACGGAATTTGGCGATCTGCGTGCGTTTGCCGAATTTGATCTGTTCGGCCAATCCGTGTCGAAACCGCAAAGTCAGGTGAACGGCTATGACGTACGTCTGCGTCATGCCTGGGTGCAGGTGGGTGACTGGATGGTCGGTCAGAACTGGTCGACCTTCAACGATGTGGCGGCCTTTGCGGAAACGCTGGATTTTGCCCAGGTGAACGGTGAATCTTTCATCCGCCAGCCGCAAATCCGCTGGACGAACAAATTTGACGGTGGCTGGTCGCTGGCCGTATCGGCAGAGAACCCCGAGGGGGATTTGTCGGATACTGTGCCCGCTGCGGCCGCGCAATCGGACGGCGTGCCCGATATGATCGCCGCCCTGAAGTGGGATCGTGACTGGGGTCATCTGCAAACAGGTCTGCTGTACCGCAATCTCGCCATCGATACCGGCGCCGTGGACGATAACGTGACAGGCTATGGCGTAAACCTGAGCGGTAAAATCAAAACCAATATCTTCAGCGACAAAGACAGCCTGAAATTCCAGGTCAACTATGGCGAGGGTATCGGCCGCTATGTGAACGACCTGCAGGTTACGCGCGGCGAAAGCTTTGATGCTGTTCTGAACGGCGGCGAGCTGGAAGCGCTGAAAGCCTATGCCGGATATGTCAGCTATCAGGCTGTCTTCAACCCCAAATGGCGCAGCAACCTGACGGGCGGATATGTCTATATCGACCAGCCGGGTTTCCAGCCGGCAGGTTCGATGGAAAGCACGACGTATCTTTCCTACAACGTGATCTGGTCGCCGGTGCCGAAACTGGATCTCGGTCTCGAATTCCTCTATGGCCAGCGTGAAGACGTAGGCGGCGCGGATGGCGATGCCACACGTGTACAAGCTGCGGCAAAGTACACATTCTAAATAATACCGGGGTTGGGGCGGCCATGTGCCGCCCTTTCCTTGTATTCACTACCAACCTGAAAAAGGGAAACCACACATGACAGCACAAACGGCAACGGCGGGCGAAGAACTCTCGCCCGGCAAAGTACGGAAGACGGTCTTCGCGGCCTCTCTCGGTACAGTATTCGAATGGTATGACTTTTATCTTTATGGCTCGCTGGCGGCGATTATCAGCAAGCAGTTCTTTTCCGGCGTTAACGAAACAGCCGCCTTTATTTTCGCGCTGATGGCCTTTGCGGCCGGCTTCGCCGTGCGTCCGTTCGGTGCGCTGGTGTTTGGCCGTCTGGGCGATCTGGTGGGGCGTAAATATACTTTTATGGTGACCATCGTGCTGATGGGTATGTCGACGTTTGTGGTCGGCCTGCTGCCCAGCTATGCCAGTATTGGTATCGCGGCGCCCATCATTCTAGTCGTGCTGCGTTTGCTGCAGGGCCTGGCGCTGGGGGGAGAATACGGCGGGGCGGCGACGTACGTGGCCGAACACGCGCACAAAGGCAACCGCGGTTACCTGACCAGCTGGATCCAGACCACGGCAACGCTGGGTCTGTTTATGTCCCTGCTGGTTATTCTGGGTGTGCGCACCTATTTCGGCGAAGAGGCGTTCAACGAATGGGCATGGCGCGTGCCGTTCCTGCTGTCGATCGTTCTGCTGGGTATTTCGGTGTACATCCGCCTGAAACTGCATGAAAGCCCGACTTTCAAGAAAATGAAGGAAGAGGGCAAAGGCTCCAAATCACCGCTGAAAGAGTCGTTTGGTCAATGGCGTAACCTGAAAATCGTTCTGCTCGCCCTGTTCGGTCTGACGGCAGGTCAGGCGGTGGTCTGGTATACGGGTCAGTTCTATGCCCTGTTCTTCCTGACCCAAACGCTGAAGGTGGACGGTGCGACTGCGAATATTCTGATTGCCGTTGCGCTGGCGATTGCCACACCGTTCTTTGTGATTTTCGGCTGGATGAGCGATAAAATCGGCCGCAAGAAAATCATTATGGCGGGCTGTCTGATTGCGGCGCTGACGTATTTCCCGATCTTCAAAGGGATTACGCACTTCGCAAACCCCGCGCTGGAAAAAGCGCAGCTGTCGGCACCGGTGACTGTTGTTGCCGATGCAAATGCCTGCACCTTCCAGTTCAACCCCGTCGGTACGTCGCAGTTCCTGCAATCTTGCGATATCGCCAAGGGGTTTCTGGCCAAGAACGCGGTTAACTATCACAACGAAACGGCTGCGGCCGGCACCGTTGCCCACGTGAAGATCGGTGATAAAACCATCGAAAGTTTCGAGGGGCAGGGGTTGTCGAAAGACGAACTGCAAGCCAAAACCGATGCGTTCAATGCCAGACTGAAAGAAGCCATCACCGAAGCGGGCTATCCCGCCAAGGCGGACAAGGACGCGATGAACTATCCGATGCTGATCGTGCTGCTGACCATTCTGGTGATTTACGTCACCATGGTTTATGGCCCGATTGCCGCAGCGCTGGTGGAGTTGTTCCCGACGCGCATTCGCTACTCTTCCATGTCGCTGCCGTATCATATCGGTAACGGCTGGTTCGGCGGTTTCCTGCCGACGGTCGCCTTCGCGATGGTGGCGGCACGCGGCGATATCTACTTCGGTCTTTGGTATCCGATTGCGATCGCGCTGATGACGTTTGTCATTGGCTGCCTGTTCCTGCCGGAAACGAAGGATCGTAACCTCGAAGAACTTTAATCCGGCTTTAGGCTGGATTTATGCGGCGGGCGGCTTCGGCTTCCCGCCGCTTTTCTTTGCGGGTGCCGCGGCATATGACGGGTCGTGCAGGAATTTTTCCAGCGTTTTTTCCATCAGCGCGATTTTGGCCTTGTCGCTGCAAATATTCTGACAGTGGCCGCGGTGGCCGTCCTGTCCGCAGATTTTCAGCATGAAATAATCCTGCACAATGCTGGCCCGCTGTTCCATGTTGTAATCCAGCAGGTCTTTGCCAGGCTGCAGTTTATAATCATATGCGGCGCCGTAGTTGAAGCGGTGTTTGATGCTCAGCTTCATCGCTTCGACCACGGGGTTCAAGATACCGTTTTGCTGTTGCCAGACATGCGTCATTTCGTGGATGAAGTGGCCCTGCCAGTGATCAGACTCGCAGGTGTAATCGTTTTTGTAGCAGCCATACATGTACAGATTGCCGTCCGGCGCCATGGCAGTGCCATAGGGCTGAAAGCTGATGAATTTTCCCTCGCTGACCGTTACTGCGTCATAATCGATACTGCCGCCGAACACGCGGCGGGCGAGGGCCGTTTCGCCTGCGGTTAGCGGGCGCGGCTTGGCGTTTTTATGCGGCAAGGGGGCCATGGCTCTCTCCGGCGTGTTTCGTAAAAACGGTATGATTGAAAAGCTAGCCCCTTTTGGCTAAGGTGTCCAGACGGTGGGTACATGGCATTAAAATTACATAAAAAAGTAAAAATCCGGATTATGCTGGCACTGATGCTGGCGGTCCTTATTTCGCTCGGCGTGTGGCAGCTGCAGCGTCTGGCGTGGAAAGAGGCATTGATCGCCCGCATGGACGCGCAAACCAGTGCCGCGCCCGCCGTCCTGCCCAGCGCCGCTGTAGCTGACCCCGCTGAATGGGAATACCGCCGCGCACGGGTGGAGGGTAAGTTCGACCCCAAGCATATATTCTGGGTGCGGCCGCGTACCGAAAATGGCGTGGTGGGCGCGCATATGCTGGTTTGGCTGAAACGCCGCGGCTGGCAGCCGCCCGTGTTGATTAACCGCGGTTTTGTACCCGATCACAAAGTAGCCGAGATGACCGTGCCGGAGGGGATGGTTGTGCTGGAAGGCGTGGTGCAGATTCCCCATAAATCCTACTTCACGCCCGATAATAATCCGGCCAAGAATGATTGGTACTGGGCCGATATTCCGGCCATGGCCGAAGCCGCCGGATACGACGGCGCCATGCCCATGCTGGTGACGCTGCCGCCGACCGAGGGGTATCCGTCAGGCTTTGCCGTGACGGCGCAGATACGCAATAACCACCTGCAATATGCGTTGTTCTGGTTCAGTATGGCGGCTATTCTGTTGATTGTTTTCACGCTCAGCCAGCGCGAAAAACCCGCGCCGCGCATAAAACCGGAGTAAGCCCCATGCAAGCCTATAAAAAACTCGAAGACCGTTTCGGCCAGATCACGGCGCTGAAGCAAATCGACAGCCTGCTGGATTGGGATAGATCGGTTTTAATGCCCGAAGCCGCCGTGAACCAGCGCGCGCGCCAGACCGAAGTTTTGAATATTAAAATCCACGAAATGCAGACCGACCCGCAGGTGGGCGAATGGCTTGCGGCGGCTGACGCCAAATCGCTAAGCCCGTGGCAGGCCGCAAACCTGCGCGTGATGCAGTGGCAATACGACCACGCAACGGCAGTACCGGCCGATCTGGTGGCCCGTAAAATGAATCAGGAAACCCGCACCGAAGTCATCTGGCGCAAGGCGCGCGCGGAAGATGATTTTTCGATCGTGCAGGGCGAACTGACGACCATGCTGTCCATCGTACGCGACCACGCGGCGGCGAAGGCGGATAAACTGGGCACCTGCAAATATGGCGCCCTGATGGATAGCTATGCGCCCGGCATGAGCGTTGCCGAAGTGGATGCGGCCTTCGAAGACGTGGCGGCCTTTCTGCCATCGTTTATTGGCGATGTGCTGGAGGTGCAGCAGGCGCCGCTGCCCCTTGGCGCACCGTTTGATATTCCCACGCAGCAAAAACTTTGCCAGCAGGTATGCGACCTGATTGGCTTTACGTCCGATTGGGGGCGTCTGGATATTTCGCTGCACCCGTTCAGCAGCGGCATCGGCAACGACGTGCGCATCACGACACGCTACAAAGAAGAAGATTTCACCGATGCCATGCAAGGCGTTGCGCACGAAGCAGGACATGGTTTTTACGACCGCTACACCCCCGCCGAATGGCAACATCAGCCCGTCGGCGCCAGCCAGAACATGGGTATGGCTATTCACGAATCCCAATCGCTTAGCATCGACATGCAGCTGGGCCGCAGTCTTGAATACTGGCAATTCATGGCGCCGCATGTACAAAAGGCTTTTGGCCGCAATGATGCCGCGCTGTCTGCCGAAAATTTGCACCGCCATGTGACGCGTGTATCACGCAGTTTTATCCGCGTCGAAGCGGACGAGGTGACTTATCCCGCGCATGTTATCCTGCGATATCGTCTGGAGCGTGCCATGGTCGAAGGCAAGCTGGATGTCAAAGACCTGCCCGATGCCTGGATGGAAGGCATGCGCCAGCTGATCGGTGTGACGCCGCCCAGCAACCGCCTTGGCTGCTTGCAGGATATTCACTGGTATTTCGGCGCGTTTGGTTATTTCCCTGCCTATGCGCTGGGCGCATTTATTGCCGCGCAGATGGCAGATAAAATGAAACGCGATATCCCGGATGTACTGGCGCAGGTTGCGGCGGGTAATATCGGCGCATTTACGGGCTGGCTGAAGGACAATGTACAGGCCAAAGCCTGCCTGATGTCGCCGCCCGATTTGATCAAGGATGCAACGGGTCAGCCGTTTTCGACTTATTACTTCAAAAAACATGTGACCGAGAGATATCTCGGCAAAAAATACGAGGGGAGTGCCGCATGCCCGGCTACATCAGCACAAGAGGCGCCGCGCCGCGCCTGAATTTCGCCGACGCGGCCCTGACCGGTCTTGCGCGGGATGGCGGCCTTTACGTGCCCGAAGCCTGCCCGCAGTTGTCTGCCGAAGACCTGCGCAACATGCAAAGCCAGAATTATCTGGAGATTGCATGGCGCGTCATCGCCCCGTTTGTGGGAGACGATATTTCGGCGCAGGATCTGATTATCCTTTTGCAAAAATCCTATGCGTGTTTTGGTCACCCCGAAAAAACACCCCTGCGTAAACTGTATGACGGTTTTTACGTGCAGGAACTTTTTCACGGCCCCACGCTGGCCTTCAAAGATGTTGCGCTGCAATTCCTGGGGCAGGTGTTTAACCACATTTTGCAGCAGCGCGGCCAAAAGGTAACCATTGTCGGCGCCACATCCGGCGATACCGGATCGGCCGCGATCGAAGCGTTTAAAAACAGCCCGTATGCCAACATCGTGATTTTGCACCCGAGGGGACGCGTATCGGATGTGCAGCGCCGCCAGATGACGACCGTCGATGCGCCGAATGTGCGCAATATCGCAATTGATGGCAGTTTCGATGATTGTCAGGATCTGGTGAAGGCGATGTTTGGCGATCTGGCTTTCCGCGACAGCCTGCAGCTGTCTGCTATCAATTCCATCAACTGGGCGCGTATTCTGGCGCAGGTGGTTTATTACGTTTATGCCGGTGTGCGCGTGCAAGCCGAAACGGGCAAGGCGCCGACGTTCTGCGTCCCCACGGGCAACTTCGGCAATGTCTATGCGGGCTATGTCGCGAAATCGATGGGGCTGCCTGTCGATCGTCTGATCGTGGCCACAAACGCCAACGATATTCTGCACCGTTTTTACACGACGGGCCGTATGGAGCGCCGTGGTGTGGTCGCAACGACCAGCCCCAGCATGGATATTCAAATTTCCAGTAACTTCGAGCGTTTATTATTCGACCTGTATGGCCGCGACGGCGCCAAGGTTGCGGCAACCATGAAACATTTCCGCGATACTGGCCCGTTCGATCTGGATGTGGCGCTGATGGCGCAGCTGTCCGGCCTGTTCGCGAGCGGCCGTAAGGACGATGCACAAACAACGCAGATTATCCGCGATATCTATCGCCAATACGATTACGTCATCGACCCGCATACCGCGGTTGGCGTGGGCGTGGCGCAGGATTGGCAAAAGAAAAATCCGGATGCCGTGATGGTGACTCTGGCGACCGCACACCCCGCGAAATTCCCCGATGCGGTGAAGGCGGCAACCGACGTTGCGCCCGAACTGCCCGCGCATCTGGATGGTTTGATGTCGCGTGCCGAGCGATGCGATAATCTGCCGAATGATCTTGGCAAGGTGCAGGATTATATCCGCGCCGCTTTTGGCGGGGGGGATGCCGCGTGATAAATCTGTATCCGGCGGCACGCCCGTTTTTGATGGCGATGGACGCTGAACGCGCGCATCGCCTGACGCTGCGTATGTTGGCCTCCGGTCTTGCACCGGCTGCGGGTTATCAGGATGATGTGCTGAAAACGGAAATTTTTGGCCATATCTTTCAAAACCCGCTGGGGCTTGCCGCTGGTTTTGACAAAGACGCCGAAGTCATCGCGCCTGTGCTGGATATGGGGTTTGGTTTCATGGAGGCGGGGACAGTCACCCCCCTGCCGCAGGCGGGTAATCCCGCGCCGCGTTTATTTCGCGATGGCAAAAACAAATCTGTTATCAACCGCCTTGGTTTCCCCGGCAAAGGGCTGGATGTGTTTGCGGCGAACGTCAGTAATTTCCGTGTGCGCCATGCAGGGCATTCCGGTTTGCTGGGCGTGAATATTGGCATCAACAAAGATACCTTGTCGGCGTTTGAAGATTATAGCCGCTGCCTGACAACATTGGCGCCGATGGCCGATTACATTGTGGTGAATGTGTCGTCACCCAATACGCCGGGCCTGCGTGATTTGCAGTCTGAAAATATGCTGGATGCATTGCTGGCCGGATTGGTTGCTGTGATGCGCGGTATTGATCTGCCTCCTGTGGCGCGTCCGGCGCTGCTGCTGAAAGTTGCCCCGGATCTGAACGAAGATCAGCGTGCTGCCGTGGCGCAGTTGGTGATGCAGCATCATCTGGGCGGTTTGGTGGTGTCGAATACCACAACAGACCGGCCGGAGGCTTTGCCGCCGCATCTGCGCAGCGAAGCAGGCGGCTTGAGCGGCCAGCTGCTGAAACATAAAGCTTGCGAAACCTTGCGCGATTTTTACCGTTTAACGGGCGGCAAGCTGCCGCTGATCGGTGTGGGGGGTATTGCCAGTGCAGACGATGCGTGGGAACGCATCTGCGCGGGCGCCTCGCTGGTGCAGGTTTACACGGGGCTGGTCTATGAAGGACCCGCGCTGGTGCATAACATTTTGACAGGTCTTGCGGCGCATGTGCGCGCGGCAGGGCTGGATCATATTGCGCAGGCCGTGGGCCGCGATGCCGTGCCCGCGCAAAAGGATGCCGCATGACCGCACCCGCTAACCACGAATTGCAACACGACCCCGATGACATGATTTTCATGCGCAAGCGGGCGCAGCGTTTTAACTGGCGTGCGTTTGCAACCCTGCGCAACATCGTGATCGCTGCGGGGCTTATGGCGTTTCTGGTGGTACTGGCCAATGTGGCATCGCCGCGCGTCGCGGTAATGGGCGCGGCCATGCTGGGGATTGTGGCATTCATTGCGGTTGAAATGTCCGCCCGCCGCCGGTGGGAGAGGGATATCGTCATCGAGCTACAGCGCATGGGCGGCGATTTTGACCGTATCGTGCGTGAAGTCGCACGTAACCGCAATGACCTGGCCGACGTACGCCGCATGCTGGCCGATGCGGGCCAAATGGCCCGCAGCTTTGGCCGTGATGTACCCGCCGCCACAGCCGATACAGGCGGCATTGAACAGCGCATGATCAAAGCAATTGCCGAGCAGCTGTCGCGTATGGATGCGCCCCAGCGCGGGCTGGTTACGGGCGATATGGATGAGCCTGAAATCCAGCTACCCGTTATTGACGGGCTGACGGCCGAAAATGCCGCACGTATTCTGACCGACGAGCAGGTCATGCTATTCGTACAGCATGCTGTGCAGCAGGATAGTATCGACCTTTTCCTGCAGCCGATTGTGAATTTGCCGCAGCGCAAGCCACGCTTTTTTGAAATGCTGTCGCGTATCCGCATTTCGGGCGAAATTTATTTGCCCGCCGGGCGTTATATTGCCGTTGCCATGAAGCATGACATGGTGCCCGTGATCGACAACTTGCTTTTGTTGCGTGCGCTGCAATTCATACGCGATGCGGGCGATGACGGCGGGGCGGGGCGCGCATGGTTTTGCAATATCACCAGTCTGACGCTGAATGACCCTAAATTCATGGGGGATCTGGTGGAATTTATTGCGGCATACCGCACGCTGGCGCCGCGTCTTGTTTTTGAATTCAACCAGCAGGATCTGGCCACGATGCGTGCCGAGAGCTTGCCTGTGCTGGACGGACTGTCACGCCTCGGCTGCCGTTTTTCTATGGACCGCGTGCGTGAACTGTCGTTCGACTTCGCACATCTGGAAGCGCGGCATGTACGTTTCGTGAAAGTCGAAGCCGCGCTGATCATCGCCGAGATGAAAGAGATCGGCGGGCTGAAGCGCGTGCAGCGCCTGAAGGCCGAACTGGACAGCCGCGGCATTGACCTGATTGTCGAAAAAATAGAATCCGAACGGCAGCTGGTGCAACTGCTGGATATTGAAATTGACTACGGGCAGGGATACCTGTTCGGCAAACCCACGCGCGATGCGCTGATGACACCGGAGAGTTAAAACATGACTTTTTCTGCCGCCACCAAACAAATGCCCAAAACGATCGAAGGGCTTGGCGAGATTGCGGGTTTTTACGAAGGTTACATCCTCGATCTTTGGGGGGTGGTGCATGACGGGGTGAAGGCTTTTCCGCACACGGTGCCGACGCTGCGTGAAATGAAGCGGTCCAAACGTCACGTATGGATGTTGTCGAATGCGCCGCGCCGTGCCTATACGGTTGCGCAAAAACTGTCGGAGATGGGCGTAAGCGAAGATTTGTACGCGGGTATCATGACATCGGGCGAAGCGACATGGCAGGCACTGCGCGACCGTTACCTGCAGCAGTGGGGCCGTAAATGCTTCCACATCGGCGGCAGCCGCGACCATAGCCTGTTCGAAGATCTGGATGTCGAGCTGGTATCGAAACCGGAAGAGGCCGATTTCACCCTTTGCTCCGGCGTTGAAGACTTCACGCATACCGCCGATATGTACCGCGAGCGTCTGGCGGCTTGCGCCGCGCGTAATCTGCCCATGATTTGTGCCAACCCCGACCGGATTGTGCATGTCGAAGATCATCTGGTCATCTGCGCCGGCACGCTGGCTGACATTTATATAGAGATGGACGGACAGGTCACGTGGTTCGGCAAGCCGTACCGTCAGGTATACAGCCATTGCCTGTCGATGATGCCCAATATGCGTGTTTTGGCCGTGGGCGACGGGATGCCAACCGATATCGCGGGGGCGACGGGGGCGGGAATCGACTCGGTTTTGGTTACGGCCGGCATTCATAGGGAAAATTTTGAAGCGGCCCTCACGGGGGGCGGGGAGAATCGTTTGGAGGCGTTTTTTTCAGGCTTCCCCTACCGCCCCACCTATCTGGCGCAGGGGCTGATTTGGTAAGAGATTAAATTATCCTTTTGATTCAGTGGATTAATTACTGGTTAAAATTAGATAAAATTTGATGAAAATTTTGCATAAATGTCAATAAATTTGACGCTTTTAATAAAAAGGGGTAAGATGATCTTATAAGCCTGAAGAAGGTGGTGTGGTATTTCTAGTCGGGGTATAGCCATGAGCGAGACCAAGGGTAAAAAAGGTACTTCAGTTGCAGCATTCCTGTTCATGCCGCAGTTTAGTCTGTCGCTGCAGGGGTTCTCGCACATTGTGCCGATCTTCATGCGCACCCTCGCGCTGATGTTCGCGCAGGCGGGTTTGATCCCCTATAACCACCCCGCGACTCGCTACGGTGTCGAAGGCGTAGAGAAATACTCCTTTGGCCGCCTGATGGGCGAAGCATGGTACAGCCTCCGTACCCAGCGTGCCACCACCACGCAATGGGGCTTGTTCCTGTCGATCATTTTGATGGTCGCCGTCTTCTTCTCCGCGATTGGCGCATTCTTCCTGAACGTTGTGTTTGGTATCGGCACCGCCGCCCAAGCGCAGATCTTCTCTCACCCCGCTGACCCGTATGGCACCGGTGAAACCAACATCAACGACGGTGTGGGCAACATCACCACGGGCCCGCAGCCGATGTTCGACGTACGTACTGCTTATGACGGTGCAACCGCGGCTCCTAACGCCAACAACGCGTCCCTCGATCTGGGTCTGATGATCCTCGACAAAGTTTTGCGTCAGTCTGCGGCTGGTAACGGCTCTGCGATGCAAAACGGTCTGACGGGTCTGATGCAGGTGTACAACACCGGTATCCTGGTCGTTGCCGCTGTGATGATTTTCTGGATGATCCTGTCTATCGTTGTCGACACCGCGAAAACCGGTGTTGTCGGCGGTGGCCGCCATAATATGGTCTGGACGCCGATCCGTGTCGTATTCGCGCTGGGTATCATGATCCCGCTGGGTACGACGGGTTTCAGCTCTGGTCAGTTTGCCGTTATGAAACTGGCGGAGTGGGGTTCCAACTTTGGTACCCGTGCCTGGAGCGGTTATGTGACCAGTGTGATTAACTCGAACGGTCTGCTGTCCCCGTTCACCGCAGAAGGTGCGAGTGCGCTGGCCGTCGGCCTGACGCGTATCAAAACCTGTCAGGTGGCATGGAACGCGGAAGCGGCAAAACAGACGACCCTGTCTGCCCTGTACCGCGTCGAGCCGAAGCCTGATACCAACGTATTCGCGCTGGGTAAAACGCGCCGTGCCTACACCAACGCGACGGCACCTAACCTGTGCGGTACGATTGAATTTGATACCAACAACGCAGCTCTGAACGCCGCATCGTGGTACGCAAACAACGTCAGCTATCAGTTCCTGACGCTGGGTGGTAACACGCTGAACGCGGCGGCGGATGCTTTCCTGGGTCAAGTGAAAGGTGCTCTGGCGACTGACTTGGCGGATGGTACGGGTGCGCTGATGCAGCCTGCCCAGCAGTTCGCCTGTGCCTTCGTCGGCCGTGAAATGCGCCCGAACGATGCGTCTGCGACCAACCCTGCACTGGCTTCGGGCCAATGTGCCGGCGGTATTACGGGTTGCGGTGCGGGCGGCACAGCCAGCGGTCACCCCGACACGTCCTGCCACCAGCAAATCGTGGACGCGGCACGTGGCCGTGTCACGACTGCCTATAACTCCAACGTATCGACGCTGACCAACTATATCGGTGGCCCGATGATTGCGGACATGGAGAACAAAGGCTGGGCCGGTATGGGTACCTGGACGTATTATATCAGCGTCCTGAACAACCTGAGCCAGGCTGCAGGCAAGATCAACGTCTCCATCATCCCCGGTACCATGTGGGGTTCTGAAGAAGCGAGCCCGCTTGCCGAAGCGTCGACGCAAGAAGAAGTTGTACGCGCCATCACGTCTGCCTATGACAGATGGTGGGCACAGCAGATTTCGGACGGCGCGGCCGGTACGCAGGCTGCGGTGACGGCGGATCCGAACAGCTCTCTGAGCCGCAGCAGCTTCACGGCTGTCGGTGACGAAGGCAAGACCGAGTTCAAGAACTTCCTGAAGTCTTCGGGTGATCCTGATGCCTTCACGGATGGTGTCCTGTCCCGCGTCATGCCGGATGATAGTGCCTTCTTCATCTTCGACCTGGTCGAAAACGACGGTACCTATCCCTTCGCCGAGCTGGTTGCGACGGGTCGTCAGATCCTGGCCTTCTTCACCTTCATCTGGGCTGCGCTGAGTATTCTGCAGACGCTGTCGACCATGTCCTTCTGGGGTTTCTCGGCTGGTCCTGGCTTCGCGTCGAGCGGTCTGGTGAACGGTATTATCTCTCTGTCCGGTATGGGTATCCTGGCCGGTATGATGCTGGCCTTCTATGTACCGGTTCTGCCGCTGATCAGAACCACCTTCGCTGCCCTGACGTGGATCATTTCGGTCTTCGAAGCGGTTGCGATGGTTCCGATCGCCGCGCTGGCTCACCTGACGTCCGAAGGTGAAGGCATCGCGGGTGGCGCCAAGACCTGCTGGATCCTGTGGCTGAACGTGCTGCTGCGTCCCGTACTGGTCGTGCTGGGTTTCGTGGGTTCCATGCTGGTGTTCAACACCTTTGTGGTCTACTTCCACACGAACTTCAGCCATGGTGTCGCGGCGCTGCGTACAGACATGAACATCCTGACCCGTCTGATGTCGTATGTCGCCTACACGGTTATCTATGTCGGTGCGATCTACACGGCAGCAAACTCCACCTTCAAGCTGCTGGACCTGATCCCCAGCGCTATGATGCGCTGGATGGGTGGTACGCCTGACCAATCGTTCGACGATAACTCGACCGCTGGTATGCTGTATGCCGCAAGTGGCGTCATGAACAGCTTCAAAACCGGTCAAGCGACAGGTATGGGTGCGAAAGATGCCTTCAAGGTTACGCGTAACAACCCAAGTCTCTCGCAGGCTAAAGATACCTAGCCTTAGCAAGAAGCTTCTGACACAAACAACAAGGCCACCGGACCCGCAAAGTCCGGTGGTTTTGTTTTGGGTACATCGGGGAAACCCGTGCCTTGCGCCCCGCGGCACGAGGCGGTATAGTTAAATCCAGTGTTTTGCCAATCTAAGTTTCTGTATTTTCAGGGGATTTCATATGCTCCAGCTGTCCGTCATCGCCAAAACATCGACAGTCGCCCTGGCTGCGCTGCTTTTCTGCTCGGCCTCGATGTCGGCTGTGCGTGCCGAAGGGCCTGCGGCAGGCAAGCCCATGCACGGTATCGCGATGCACGGGGAACTGAAATATCCTGCCGGTTTCGCGCATTTGGAATATGCAAATCCTGACGCCCCCAAGGGCGGGGAGTTGAAACTGGCGGCGGCGGGCACTTACGACAACCTGAACCCGTATATCATCAAGGGGGTCGCAGCCCCGGGGCTGTCGTTGACGTTCCAGACACTGCTATTCAATACCGAAGACGAAGCCTTCAGCGAATACGGTTTGATCGCCGAAACGGTTGAAATGCCCGAAGACCGCAGTCGTGTAACATTCAACCTGCGCCCTGAAGCCAAATTCCACGATGGCAAGCCGATCACCGCGGCTGACGTGGTTTGGACGTTTGAGACGTTGATGGAAAAGGGGCATCCGTTTTACCGCGCCTATTACGCGCATGTCAAAAAGGCCACGGCTGAAAATGACCGCCGTGTGACGTTTGCCTTCGATATGGCGGGCAACCGCGAACTGCCGCTGATTATGGGGCAAATGCCTGTCTTGCCCAAGCATGCATTCGAAGGCAAAGATTTCGCCGCAACGACCCTGACCCCAGTCATGGGCAGCGGACCATACAAGGTTAAAACAGTCGATGCCGGCCGCCGCATTGTGTATGAACGTGTAAAAGACTGGTGGGCGAAAGACCTGCCGCTGATGCGCGGCCAATATAACTTTGACATTATTTCTTATGAACTGTTCCGCGACGAAACGGTTCTGCTGCAGGCGCTGTTCTCCGGCGGGTATGACTTCCGTCAGGAAAACATCGCCAAGGCGTGGCAGGAACAGTATGACGGACAGCGTGCCGTAGCCAATGGCCAGATCATTAAAGAAGAAATCCCCCATAGCCTGCCTGCGGGCATGCAGGGGTTTGCATTCAATACCCGCCGTACGTTTTTTGCCGATCCGCAGGTGCGCGCCGCGCTGAATTACGCGTTCGATTTTGAATGGTCGAATAAAAGCTTTGCAGGCGGTACGTACAAACGCACCGACAGCTACTTTGCGAATTCCGAACTTGCGGCAACCGGTTTGCCGCAGGGGCGTGAACTTGAAATCCTCGAAGCTTTCCGCGGTAAAATTCCAGACGAAGTTTTTACGTCCGAATACAAAAACCCCGTCACGTCCGGCAGCGGCAACGATATGCGTGCGCAACTGAGCAAGGCGCGCAGCATGCTGGAAGCGGCAGGCTGGAAAATGGGTGCAAATAAACTGCTGGAAAAAGACGGCAAGCCGTTCAAATTCGAATTCCTGATTCAAAGCCCCGCGTTCGTAAAATGGATCGAACCGATGATTGGCAATCTGAAGCGTCTGGGTATCGAGGCGACTGTGCGTGTGGTGGATGCCGCGCAGTACCAAAATCGCATGGATAGTTTTGATTTCGATGTGACCGTTGAAACGTTTGGCCAGTCACTGTCGCCGGGTAACGAACAGCGCGATTTCTGGGGCTCTGAAAAAGCAGATGTGAACGGCAGTCGCAACACTATGGGCATTAAAAATCCTGTTGTCGATGCACTGATCGATCAGGTTATCGCCGCACCGGACCGCGAAGAGCTGATCGCCCGCACGCGCGCGCTTGACCGCGTATTACTCTGGAATCATTATATCATCCCGCAGTGGCATATCAGCTATCATCGCGTCGCGTATTGGAACAAATTCGGCAAGCCGGCGATTGCGCCCAAATACGGCCTTGGTGTCGTCAGTACGTGGTGGATCGATACGCAAAAAGCCGGGGCGCTCAAAAAATCCGAAACCGGTAAAAAATAAGCCGGCGCAGCATAACAGGAATTTTGATAGATCATGGCCGCATATGTCATTCGTCGTTTGCTTTTGATGATACCGACGTTGTTCGGCATCATTTTGCTGAATTTTCTGATTGTGCAAATCGCGCCCGGCGGCCCCGTTGAACAGATGATCGCCAAGCTGCAAGGCATGAACGTATCGGCCACAGAACGCTTTTCGGGCGGTGGCAGCGATACGGGTGCATCGACCCAAATGATGCAGCAGCAAATGAGCGGTAGCGGCACCAGCCAGTACCGCGGCGCACAGGGGCTGGATCCGGCGTTTATCAAAGACCTTGAAAAACAATTCGGTTTTGACAAACCGATGGGCGAGCGTTTCTTTCTGATGCTGAAAAACTACGCGCGGTTTGATTTTGGCCAAAGCTATTTCCGTGACCGCAGCGTGGTCGATCTGGTGATGGAGAAAATGCCGGTGTCCATTTCCCTCGGTCTTTGGACGACGCTTTTGATTTACATGATCTCGATCCCGCTGGGTATCCGCAAGGCCGTGCGTGACGGTTCTGCGTTTGATGTCTGGACCAGCGGTGTGATTATTGCCGGATATGCCATTCCCGGATTTTTGTTCGCGATTTTCCTGATCGTTGTTTTCGCGGGCGGTAAATATTTTGACCTGTTCCCCCTGCGCGGGCTGGTGTCGGATAACTGGGAAACGCTCAGCTGGCCCAAACGTATTCTGGATTATATCTGGCACATGACGCTGCCTGTGCTGTCGCTGGTCATCAGTGGCTTTGCCGGCTTGACCATTTTGACCAAGAATTCCTTCCTTGAAGAAATTAACAAACAATACGTGCTGACCGCCCGCGCCAAGGGCCTGCCGGAAAGCCGCATTTTGTACAAGCATGTCTTCCGCAATGCCATGCTGATCGTGATCGCCGGTTTCCCGGCCGCGCTGATGGGGATTTTCCTGACGGGATCTCTTTTGATCGAAACCATTTTCTCGCTCGACGGGTTGGGGCTGTTGGGTTTTGAATCCGCCCTTAATCGCGATTATCCGGTTATGTTCGGTACGCTGTATATTTTTACGTTGCTGGGTTTCCTGATTAAACTGGTCAGCGACCTGACGATGACATGGGTGGACCCGCGTATTGATTTCAACGCGCAGGGGGTGCGCTGATATGGCATTGAAATTATCGCCCATCGCGCAGCGCCGCTTGCGCCAGTTCCGCCGTAATGGCCGTGGCTGGTATGCGTTCTGGATTTTTCTGTTTTTGTTTTTCGGTACATTGGGGGCAGAGCTGATCGCCAATGACAAGCCGATTTTGGTCAAATACGACGGCGGTATTTATATGCCGGTTTTCAAATCCTATCCCGAAACGGCCTTTGGCGGTGAATTTGAAACCGAAGCCGATTACCGTGATGCCTATGTGCAGGAACTGATCAACGCAAAGGGCTGGATGGTTTGGCCGCCCATTCGTTATTCCTATCGCACCATCAATTACAATTTGCAGCAGCCCGCGCCGTCACCGCCGACGGCGGAAAATCTTTTGGGTACGGATGATCAGGGCAGGGACGTGCTGGCCCGGCTGATTTACGGTTTCCGCATTTCGGTCTTGTTTGGTCTGACGCTGACTATCCTCAGCAGTATTGTCGGCGTGATTGTGGGCGCGATGGAGGGATACTTCGGCGGCTGGTTTGATTTGCTGTCACAGCGTTTCATTGAAATCTGGGGCGGCATGCCCGTGCTGTTCCTGCTGATTATCATGTCGAGCGTGATTACACCTGGCTTTGGCACGCTGCTGGGGCTAATGCTGCTGTTTTCATGGATGACGCTGGTCGATGTGGTGCGGGCGGAGTTTTTAAAGGCGCGTAACCTTGATTATATCCGCGCGGCCAAGGCGCTGGGCGTATCAACGCCCGTGATCATGTTTCGTCATGCCTTGCCGAACGCCATGGTGGCGACGCTTAGTATGATGCCGTTTGTGCTGACGGGGTCAATCACGGTTTTGACCAGCCTTGATTTCCTCGGCTTTGGTCTGCCGCCCGGGTCGCCATCGCTGGGCGAGCTGCTGGCGCAGGGCAAGAATAACCTGCAAGCCCCGTGGCTCGGTATTACGGCCTTCTTCTCGCTTGCGGTGATGCTGAGCTTGCTTACCTTTATGGGCGAAGCCATCCGCGACGCGTTCGATCCGCGCAAGATTTTCCGGGAGTAACCACGATGCAGCCGCTACTTGATATCAAAAACCTCTCTGTCAACTTTGCCAACGGCGGACAAGTAACGCAGGCGGTTAAAAACCTCAGCTTGACGATCAACAAAGGTGAAACGCTGGCGTTGGTGGGTGAATCCGGCTCCGGCAAGTCGGTGAGCGCATTGTCGATTTTGCAATTGCTACCGTATCCAGTTGCGCAGCATCCGTCTGGGTCCATCGTGTTTGATGGGCAGGAGCTGATGGGGGCGAAGTCAAACGTACTGCGCGGCATTCGCGGTAACCGGATTTCGATGATCTTTCAAGAGCCGATGACATCGCTGAACCCGCTGCATACGATTGAAAAGCAAATCAACGAAGTTTTGTTTCTGCATAAAAAAATGAACCAGACGCAGGCGCGCGCACGCGTAATAGAGCTGCTGGAACTGGTCGGCCTGCAACGTCTAACGACGCGCCTTGGTGCCTATCCGCATGAACTGTCAGGCGGGCAGCGCCAGCGTGTCATGATCGCCATGGCACTGGCAAACGAGCCGGATCTGTTGATTGCGGACGAACCGACCACGGCGGTTGATGTGACGGTGCAGGCGCAGCTGCTCAAACTGCTATATGAATTGCAGCAAAAAATGGGCATGGCGATTTTGCTGATTACGCATGACTTGTCGGTGGTGCGCAAGATGGCTGACCGCGTCGCGGTAATGTACCGCGGAGAGCTGGTGGAACTGTCCGATACCAAGGCGCTTTTTGAAACGCCGCAGCATGATTATACGCGCATGCTGCTGGCCGCCCAGCCCAAGGGCAAGCCGATGCCCGTTAATGAAAACGCGCCCCCCATTTTGCAGGCGCAGGATTTGAAAGTGTGGTTCCCTGTTAAAAAAGGTGTGTTTCAGCGCGTGGTCGACCATGTGAAGGCCGTCGATGGTGTCGATATCACCGTGCGCCGCGGCCAGACGTTGGGGGTGGTCGGGGAGTCGGGGTCGGGTAAGACGACGCTCGGGATGGCGCTTTTGCGTTTGATCCGTAGCGAGGGAACGGTCATGTTCAACGGCCGCCCCATGTCTGAGATGAACAATGCCGAACTGCGTGACCTGCGCGGTGATATGCAGGTCGTGTTCCAGGATCCCTATGGATCTCTATCGCCGCGTTTGTCGGTCGATCAGATCGTCAGCGAAGGTCTGGAAGTGCATTTCAAGAAACTGTCACGCAGCGAACGCGAAGACCGCGTGGTGCGGGCTCTGCGCGAAGTGGGACTTGATCCGGACACCCGCCATCGTTATCCGCATGAATTTTCGGGTGGCCAGCGCCAGCGTGTGGCGATTGCGCGTGCCATGGTCCTGAACCCGAAGTTTGTTATTCTGGATGAGCCGACTTCGGCTCTGGATATGTCTGTGCAGGCGCAGATTGTGGATCTGCTGCGTGGGCTACAGGAAAAACACCATCTGGCCTATATGTTCATCAGTCATGACCTGCGCGTGGTGCGCGCCATGTCCCACGAAGTGATGGTGATGCGCGGCGGCGTGGTGGTTGAACGCGGCGAAACGTCGCAGATTTTCGACAATCCGAAACAAGAATATACCCGCGCGCTGATTGCGGCCGCCATGAATATCGACGTCGTTAACGTTGCATAGGCAATACGCTGTAGCAGCTATAAAAAAGGCGGGGCCTGTAAACCCCGCCTTTTTTGTTATGCGTATATGCGCTCTTATGCCGCTTGTTTTTGCGTGGCAGGAGGGTTTTTGAACAGGGCGAGCAGACGCTGCTTTTCCTGTTCGGCTTTTTCAACGTTGCCGTGTTTGACATGACCATAGCCGCGGATTTGCTCCGGCAGGCGGGCGATATCCACCAATACGGCGTAGTTGTCGGCGGTCACTTGCGGCAAGAGTTCTTCCAGCAGCTGTTTGTATTCGGTAATCATGCGGCGTTCCATTTTACGCTCGTCGGTATAGCCAAACACATCCAGCGGTGTGCCGCGCAGAGATTTGAACTTCGCCAGAACGCCGAATGCTTTCAGCATCCACGGGCCGAAGGCCATTTTCTTTAGGTGTCCGGTTTCCGCATCGCGGCGGGCCAACAGTGGCGGTGCCAGATTGAACTGCAGTTTGATGTCACCATCAAATGTATTTTTGATCTGCTGCAGGAATGCGCCGTCGGTGTACAGACGGGCGACTTCGTATTCGTCCTTGTAGGCCATCAGTTTGTACAGGTATTTGGCGGCGGCTTCGGTCAGGTCACCGGCCTTACCGTTCACGCGGATATCCGCATCACGCACCATGCTGACGAATTTTTCGAACTTCTTCGCGTAGCTGCCGCTTTGATACGCCGTTAGCGACAGCGTGCGGCGGCTGATTTGCTCGTCCAGCGTTTGCGAGATATTGCGGTGGGCGAGGGCGATATCATCCGTCTTTTTCGGCAGCGCAATGTCGATCGTTTTTTCAAGGTTCCATGCGGCGCGGCGGCCCCATGTAAAGGCTTTCTGGTTCATCTTGACGGACGCGCCGTTCAGCTCGATCGCCTGCATGATGGCGGCTTCGGCCACTGGCACGCTGCCCATCTGGTACGCAAAGCCCAGCATGAACATATTGGTGGCAATCGAATTGCCCATCAGCGCGGTGGCGATGGCCGAGGCATCAAGCGTGCGCAAGTTGTCCGCGCCCGTCAGCCCCTTCAGGCGTTCGATGATGGACTGCACGGGGATGTCCCAATTCGGGTTTTTGGTAAATTCGCCCGTTTGCAGTTTTTCGGTATTCAGGAACACTTTGGTTGCGCCCAGATCCGCGCCAAGGGGGCGGATTTTCGACAGGCAATCCCCATCGGCCGTCACCAGCAGGTCACAGCCGATAATGGCCGATGCGCCTGCCGTGCCGATGCGCACAGTGTTGATATCATCTGTTTTACGCGCCACGCGAATATGACTGGTGACCGCGCCGCCTTTTTGCGCAAGGCCTGTCTGATCCATGGTGGTGACGCCCTTGCCGTCAATATGCGCGGCCATGGCGAGGATTGCACCAATCGTAACGACGCCCGTACCGCCGATGCCTGTGACCAAAATGGCCGCAGGTTCGGATAGGTCACCAAGGTCCGGATCGGGCATGTCTTTGAAGAAAGCTTCAATGCCGTCATCAACCGCTGCGGCCGTCGGTTTTCTCAGATCGCCGCCCAGTACGGTGACGAAGCTGGGGCAGAAACCTTTGACGCAGGAATAGTCTTTGTTACAGGTCGATTGGTCGATCTGGCGTTTGCGGCCAAATTCGGTTTCGATTGGCGCGATGGATACGCAGTTGGATTGCACGCCGCAATCGCCGCAGCCTTCGCACACGCGTTCGTTGATGATGACGCGCTTGGCGGGATCTTCCATCAAACCGCGCTTGCGGCGGCGGCGTTTTTCGGCCGCGCAGGTCTGGTCGTAAATCAGAATGGTGGTGCCTTCGACTTCGCGCATTTCTTTCTGGATTTTGTCCAGATTATCACGGTGGTCGACCGCGATGTTACCGCGCAGCGGAATGCCCTGATATTTCTCGGGCTGGTCGGTGACGATGCGGATCTGCTTCACGCCCTCGGCCGCGACCTGGTCGACAATCATGGGGACGCTTAGTTCACCATCCACATGCTGGCCGCCTGTCATCGCGACGGCGTCGTTGTAGAGGATTTTATAGGTGATATTGATCTTGGCTGCGACAGACGCCCGAATGGCAAGCAGGCCCGAATGGAAATACGTACCGTCGCCCAGGTTGGTGAAGATATGTTTTTCTGTCGTGAACGGCGCCTGGCCAATCCACGGCGCTCCTTCGCCGCCCATCTGGGTGAAGGGGCCGGTGTATTCGGGACGTATCCATGTCGCCATGTAGTGGCAACCGATACCGGCCAGCGCACGGCTGCCTTCGGGCACTTTGGTTGACGTGTTGTGCGGGCAGCCGGAGCAGAAATACGGCAGACGCGCCACGGGCGCCGGTTTACCGCGCACGGAACTGTTGCGGTTATAAATATCCAGACGTTCGGCAAAGGGCGCGACGTCAGTGATGGTTTTCAAACGTGCGACGATGGCTTCGGCAATTTGCAGCACCGAAAGCTCGTAGTGTTCGGGCAGCAGGGGCGCACCGCGTTCGTCCGTTTTGCCGGTGACGCGCGGGCGGCGGTCGGCGGGCATGTGATACAGATGGCTCCGGATTTGCTCTTCCATCACGCCACGTTTTTCTTCGACGATCAACAGCTCTTCGACCTGTTCGGCCAGTTGCTGGATGCCTTGCATATCCATCGGCCAGACAAGAGCGACTTTATAGACAGCAATGCCCAGCTCTTCCGCGCGTTTCGGTGTGATGCCAAGGTCGCTGAGCGCCTGCATGGTGTCCATCCAGCCTTTGCCGGTCGAAATAATACCAAGGCGTTTTTTCGCGGGGTTGATGGTATAGCGGTCAAGGCCGTTTGCGCGTGCATAGGCCGTGGCGGCCGGCAGCTTGAAATTAATCAGGCGCTTTTCTTGCTCCAGCGGCGGATCGTACCAGCGGATATTCAGGCCATCGCGCGGGATTTCAATATCGGTCGGGGTGTTGAACGCCAGCGCAAACGGGTCGGAAAAGACGGATGCGGAGCTATCCGCGAATTCGCTGATGATTTTGAAGCCTGTCCAGCAACCCGAAAAGCGCGACATGGCAATGCCGTGCAGCCCCAGAAACAAACCGTCTTCAATCCCTGCCGGATGCAGCACGGGCACGAGAGAGTGCATAAATGCATATTCAGACTGGTGCGGCAGGGTGGATGATTTGCACGCGTGGTCGTCGCCCGCAAACGCCAGCACGCCGCCGTGTTTGGACGTGCCCGCCGCGTTGGCGTGTTTGATCACGTCGATAGAACGGTCAACGCCGGGGCCTTTGCCGTACCACATACCGACAACGCCGTCATGCGTTGCGCCCTTGCCCAGATGCAGCTGTTGGCTGCCCCAGACGGATGTCGCGCCGAGGTCTTCGTTCACGCCAGGGTGGAATTTGATATCCAGCGGGTCTGTGTATTTCTTGGCCTGCATGAAGGCGATATCAAGTGCGCCCAGCGGCGATCCGCGGTAACCGGAAATGAAGGTGCCGGTCTTCAGCCCTTTGGCGGCGTCCAGCTGATGCTGCATCATGGCCATGCGCACAATCGCCTGCAGCCCGTTCAGGTAAATCTTGCCCGAAGCTTCTGTGTATTTGTCGTCCAGCGTGACAGCCTTTTGCATGGCGGCGTCTCCCCCCTGTGGCGATGGATATGCTTGATTCTTGCAAACATGATTAAAGTAGTGTCGCGCGCAGGGCAGAGCAACTTAATTTCCCGCATTTTATTGCGATAATGCGGGGATTTTTGAAAAAATAACATGAAAAATCAGTATGTTGCGCCGCAGCAGGTTTGCCGGTGTCGCCGCAGGGGAGGATATTTCGTTTAATACTTTGTTTTCGCGCACGCCCTATGTTACACAGTAGCCCTCCGGACGGAAAACAACCGTCGTCCGAGATTTGATTTGGAAAGGGGTGATTACCATCGTACAGGTCATCGTACGCGATAATAACGTCGATCAGGCACTGCGCGCGCTCAAGAAAAAGATGCAGCGTGAAGGTCTGTTCCGCGAGATGAAACTGCGCCGTCACTACGAAAAGCCTTCTGTAAAGAAAGCTCGTGAGAAGTCGGAAGCAGTGCGTCGCTATCGCAAGCTGGAGCGCAAACGCAAGGAGCGCGACGGCGAATAAGATCATCAGAATTTTCTGATCATCGAATTCCAAATAAAAAAGCCCCCGCGCGAGATGCCGGGGGTTTTTTCGTGACTGGCTTGGCGCTGCGCGAAAGCGTTTACAGCACGCCGCGTGGCACGTTAAGATTGCACAATATCAAGGAGGCAGCTTGCGCGTTTACATTCCCGATATGACAGAGTTTTTTGCGTGGATGGACCAATCCGGCCACGGGTATGTCGTGCTGCGCGGCTTTGACGGATTTGATCAAGGCTATCCGGCGCATGGTGCCAAGGAAGATATCGACCTGCTGGTTGCGGATGCGGCGCTGGCGGCTATTCATGTCCGCTATCGCAGCTATGCCAAACGGCAGGGTGTGAAGTGCGATGTCTATAGTGTATCGGGCGAGGGGCACGGCGGCTATCTGGGCATGCCATACTATCCGCCCGCTTTTGCGCAGGAAATGATTGATACGCGCCGCCGTTTTCACAATTTGTTTTTTGTGCCCGATGCACGGCATCATTTGCTGTCGCTGATGTATCATGTGGCGTATCAAAAAATGGAATCATCCAAACTCGATATCCGTGACGCATCGCGGTCTGCCGCATCGAAATACCCGAAGGAAATCGATGCGCTGTGCGCCGAAACGGGCGACAAGATCGAACATACATTGATGGCGTACCACCATTTTTTAAAGGCTGCGGGGCTGGCGGCGGGATATGATGTGCTGGCGGCCTATGTGCAGAACCAGTTTGCACATGACATCAAAAGCATGTTCATGGCTGAACTCTTTTTGGAATACACGGGCGAGCTGAACATGTTCGTCATTCGCGGCGTGGCGGTTGAAACCGGCACGCACGGCGCGCTGATTGATATGCTGCGCCAACATTATAAAACGGTGTTGGTCAAGGATATCCCGTTTATTACCCGCGCGATGGAAAGCAATAAAATGCGCGGCGGCAAATGGCGCCGCGGCGGGCGTCCGCATATTGTGGTGCTGGTTTTTGATCCTGCGCCGATGCCGACAACCGCCGAAGACCGAACGGTGCATCCGTTTGTGTTCAATAGCCGCCAGTTTGCCAAACGCGGATTCCGCGAATGGTTCACCAAAACAACCGGACGCAAGCCGTCTGCCAACCCGCTGCATTCGACGGATAACGAAGCGGAAGCGGTGGGGCATTTTCCGCTGTTTTTCTCAGCCCATGAACAGCAAGATATTTTTGCACGCCTGAACGATTTGCGCGGCGGGCTGTCATGAGAATTATAAAACGTTTTTTATCCCGTCACATCGGCGAGCTGCGCAATGCGCCGCGCCGCCGTATAATTGCCGCTGCGCTGCAAACGCATTTTGCCCTGCCGCAGCCCCCTGTGCTGGCGCAGTCGGGCAGCCGCGGGCAGGATAGTATTTACCGTGTGCAGCAGGGCGATAAAACACTGGGCATGTTGCGCGTCGTGAATCCTTTTCGCAAACGTAAATTGCCGCCTGCCGATATGCCGTTTATTTCTGTGCCGCCCGCTGCACGCGTCGTGCGTGAAATGCAGGCCTATGAAACGGGTGCGGCTGCAGGCCTGACGCCCCAGCCGGTATGGCATGCGCCAGATGCGCTGTGCTGCGCTTATTTACCGCTGGCGCCGTTGCATGGGCGTTTCATGCAGCAGCCGGAAAAAGCATGGGCATTTATATTGCCGGTCACGGCTGCGCTGCGCCGTTTGCATGCGCTGGGCGTTGTACATGCGGATGTTTCGCTCGCCAATACGCTAGCCGATGATAAATTATCGCGGATTGCTTTTGTTGATTTTGAATATGCACCTGCGCCGCATGTATCTGCGGGCGCGGCACGGCTGTATGACTATTTGCGCCTTGTCGAAAGTTCTTGGAAGTTTATTCCGCCATCCGCGCAGATTGTACCGCAGGAATGGCTGGATATGATCGCCGCTGCCGCCCGTGACGAGGGGATTTCTGCAGCGGATATCGAACCGCTTTTGCCTGCGCTGATGCGCATCAACGACGCAGGCGTCGTGGCGCAAGTGCAGAAAATCCTGCCGCCATAATCACGCGATATTTTACAGGAAAAACCCGTTGATCTTGCGTGTCTTGGCGGCGGGGGATGCGGGTTTGTTGATCGGCTGGGTCGCTTTTTTCAGGAAATCGGCGGCCTTGGCGTCCACGGCTTCTACCAGCGGGGTCAGTGTACGGGCGACCTGCGCGTGGTAATCGTTTAACCACTTCAATTCGTCATCGGACAGCAGCGAGGGCTCGATCAGGTTGCGGTCAACGGGCGCGAGGGTGAGGGTTTTAAAGCCCAGCATCTTCTTGCCGTTTGCGTCGACATTGCCCGTATCAATCACCGTAACCAGCGTTTCGATACGGATGCCGTATTCGTTCGCTTTGTAATAGCCGGGCTCGTTCGAGATAATCATTCCCGGCTCCAGCGGTACCGATGTTGCGCGGGGCGAAATGCCGCAGGGGCCTTCGTGCACCGACAAATAACTGCCGACACCATGGCCGGTGCCGTGGGCGAAATCCAATCCGACTTCTTTCAGCGCGGCGCGGGCTTTCACATCCAGCTTGTCGCCGGTGGTGCCTTCGGGGAAGACGGACATGGAAACGGCGATGTGGCCTTTCAGCACGCGGGTGAAATTTTCCTTCATCTCCTGCGTTGGTGTATCGACGGCGATGGTGCGTGTGATGTCGGTGGTGCCATCCAGATACTGCGCACCGCTGTCGACCAGATACACGGGGCCGGACAGCAGGGGCTGGTTGGTTTCTTCGGACGATCTGTAATGCACAATCGCGCCGTTACCGCCGGAACCTGAAATCGTGTCAAAGCTGAGGCCGCGGAACTTTTCGCCTTCCGCGCGGATGTCTTGCAGCAGTTGCGTGGCGGATAGCTCGTCATGCTTCGCGGCGGCGCCTTGTTCGGATAGTGCCGACAGGAAACGCACAATCGCCACACCGTCGCGGATATGGGCATTAATTGCGCCTTGAATTTCGACGTCGTTCTTTTTGGCTTTCATCAATTGAATGGGGCTGCGCTCCACATGGGTTTCGCCGCCAGTATCCTGAATGAGGGCGTCGATTTTGGCAGGTGCGGCGGCGGGATCTATCCAGATCGTCTTTTTCGCTGCGGCCATTTTTTCGACATGTACCGAAAAATCTTTCAGCGGGTGCAGGCGTACGTCTTTGCCCACCCATGCGCGGGTTTCGTCGGTGACTTTGTCGGCGTCAATAAACCAGTCCACGCTGCCGTCTTTGTGCGCGAGTGCGTACGAGAGTGCGAAGGGGGTGCAGGGCACATCACCGCCGCGGATATTCAGCAGCCAGCAAATCTCTTCGGGCAGGGTCACGGCCAACGCATCGGCATTTTTCGCGCTCAGCACGGCAGACAGTTCATGGCGTTTCACATCGGACGCCTTACCCGCGTATTGCAGCGGGTGGGGCACAACGGGGGCCAGCGGCGCGGGGGGCTGCGCCGCCCATGCAGCGTCCAGCGGGTTGCTATCCAGCAGCACCAGCGTGCCGCCTGCGCGTTCAACCGCATCGCGGATTTTGCGTACATCGCTGGGCGTATGTACCCACGGGTCGATGCCAAAACGTGCGCCCTTGGGCAGGTTTTTCTCGATCCATTCCACCGGCGTCATGGTGACGGCGGGGGCCTGGTTTTCGGACAGGCTGCAGATTTCAAAATCTTTTTTGTCGACCTGCGCCTGTGCCTGAATGGTATAGCGGCCATCGGTAAAGAAAGCGGCCTTGTCGTTTAATACAACGGCATAGCCGGCAGAGCCGGTGAAACCCGTCATCCATGCCAGACGGTCGGCGCGTGCGGGCACGTATTCGCCTTGAAATTCATCGGCACGGGGGATGAAAAAACCATCCACGCTGCGCTTTTTCATTTCGGTGCGTAAATCGGCAAGGCGGTTTTGTGCAGGTTCTGCCGCAGGCTTCAGAGAGGCTTTCAGCGCGCCTAGCTGCTCGATGATTTCGGCATCGTTATTTGTTTTAAAAAGCGTCGCCCAGCGCAGCGGTTCACCCAGATCGTCTGGTGCGGCGTTGATTCCCGCCAAAATCTGTTTGATCTTTTCCATCGGGCGCGTATCGCCTGCCGCCGCCAGCAGTTTTGCCAGATGGTCGTCGCCTTTGTACGTCATGCCGGTTACTCCATGCAGATCCAGGTAATTTCGTGCTTGTTATTATAAAGATGGAATGCGGTCGATCCAGCGATTTCAAGGAAAGATTCTGTCATTTTGAAATCGGTTTCGCCCTGAAATTTGATGGTGCAAACCATGTTTTTGACAAGGCCGGAAGCTTTCCATTCCTGCACCAGACGCAACAGGCGTTCGGGGTAGCAGATGATATCCGAAAACAGCCAGTCGACTTTACCGATTTCTTCGGGTTTCAGCGCAAAGGCGCTTTGCTGCACGTATTTCACATTCGGCAACGCCGCGACATTCGGGGCGAGGGGCGCTTTGTCGACGCTGATCACGTGCGCGCCGAGGCCCTGCAAAACCCACGTCCAGCCGCCGGGGCATGCACCCAGATCAAGGCATGTCTCTCCGGGCTGCGGCATGCGCGGCGCACGCGTAAGCGCTTCCCAGAGTTTTAGATAGGCGCGGCTGGGCGGGTCTTCTTTATCTTCGTTGAAAACATAGGCGCCGTTCGGGATCGGACTTGAACAGTCCGATGCCGCAATCATCAGATTATCATCGATCAGCGACCATGACCCCAGCGGCGATGTCGGCAGCGGCTTGCCGAACGTCAGCGGTTTGCCCGATACATGGGGCAGTTTTTCGGTGATCAGTTTGCTGCGGCGGTGATAATCGAATGCATAGTTGGCCCAGCTGCGCTGGATGGCGCGGAGTTTTTTGGCCGCATCCCCGATCGATTCAATTTGAATAAGCTGTGGGTTGCGCCAGATATTTTCGGCCCAGACGGCATGTGTTGCGGGGCCGTCGGCGATAACCAGACGGTCGTACACCTCGCGGATGCGATTTTCGCCCAACTCGGCGATCAGGTCATCGGTAAAGCCATCTGCGGCCAGATAGGCGGAAAATTCGGATGTATTTGTAATATGTGCGGTCATGCCCGCAGTTTAACCGTTTGCCGGCTTTTTCAAAGTAGATTTTAAGCCGGTTTTTTTGCGTGGGCCGCCGGTATCCAGCGTGTTTCCGTGGTCGTGGCCGTCAATCACATGATTACGCGCCGCGTGGCGGATAATTTCTTTCTGGAATTTGGCCAAGGCATCGGCATCGCGCTTCAGGTCATAGACGTTCGAGCGGACGACCTGCCTGAAATCATTGTCCTTGATTTTGCCCCGCACGCCCTGAAATCGGATATCGAATTCGGACATGCACATTTTCAGGCATTCTTCGCCGCCATGTTTGACCGCAATAGACAGCAGGTAGTGGATATGGCCGATGCGCAAAATACCGCTGACGGGCACGGTCATGCCGCTGTCGGGCAGCATGGCGAAAGACTGCTCAGACGGCGTACCCAGTATTTCCAGCGATACATCAATGCCGTTCTGGTTCAGGTCGCGCAGGGCAAGGCTGATATTTTCAAGTGCGCTGTTTAGCCCGTTTTTTGCCCATAATTTTTCATGCGCATCGGTTTGCGCATTGAATTCATCGCGTATGTTTTGCGGCGTCATGCGGCGCATGGGGCAGGGGTGTCCGTGTTCTTTGTGGGTGTGGTCATCCTAGGGAAGCTTGAAAACAAAATCAATATGAAAAATATATGTATTTTCAAGCGATTGCACCATGCTGCGCCGCCCTTACGGCTTGTGCTTTCGGTACGGGCAGGGATAATACAAGCGGACACAAAACACCCACCGTTTTTATGAATAAGGTGACGCATGACCGCAGAAACCGCCATGGCGGCGCAAAAGCAAACCCACACCCTGCATCCCAGCATCCTGCGCGAGTATGACATTCGCGGCACAGTCGGGGATACGCTGAATGACGAAGATTGCTATTACATCGGCCGGGCTTTCGGCACCATGGTCAAACGCCGCGGCGGCAAAAAGGTTGTCGTTGGATTTGACGGCCGCGAAAGCTCCCCTGCCTTTGCCGCGAATGTTATCCGTGGTTTGAATGATTGCGGTCTGGATGTCGAAAGCATCGGCCTTGGCCCCACGCCCATGACGTATTACGCCATGAAAACGCGCGGTATGGACGCGGCGGTGATGGTAACCGGCTCGCACAGCCCTCTCAGCTATAACGGTATCAAAATGGCCTATCAGTCAGGCCCGTTTTACGGCGCGATGGTGCAGGAAATCGGCAAACTGGCCGCCCGCGGCGATTTTGAATCCGGCGCAGGCGTGGTTGTTTCGGCAGATGTGCAGGATGCCTATGTTGATCGGATGATGCAGGATTATCACGGCACGCGCGACCTCAACGTTGCGTGGGATTGCGGCAATGGTGCAACGGGCGAAATTATCCGCCGCCTTGTTAAAAAACTGCCGGGCAAGCATGTGCTGATTTTCGATGATATCGACGGTACATTCCCCAACCATCACCCCGACCCGACCGTGGCCAAAAACCTGGTCGACCTGCAAAAAACCGTGCGCGACAATGGCTGCGATATCGGCATTGGTTTTGATGGCGATGGCGATCGCATCGGTGCGGTCGATGCCGATGGCAATATCCTGTGGGCGGATTTGATTATGGCGGTTTACGCGGCGGAAGTTCTGAAAGAACATCCGGGCGCGCATATCATCGCCGACGTTAAATGCAGCCGCGTGCTGTTTGATGAAATCGAACGTCTGGGCGGCAAGCCGGTGATGTGGAACACGGGTCATTCGTTGATTAAAGCGCGGGCGATTGAACTGAAATCGCCGCTGGCGGGTGAACTGGCGGGGCATATCTGCTTTGCCGATAAATATTACGGCTTTGACGATGCCCCCTATTGCGCGGTGCGCCTGCTGGATATCCTTAGCCGCAGCGGCAAGAAACTCAGCGACCTTGCGGCGCATCTGCCCAAGATGGAAAACACGCCCGAAGTGCGTTTCCATGTACCCGCCGAGCGTAAATTCAGCATTGCGCCCGAAATTCTGGCGCGCTTGCGTGCCGAAAATGCCGAAGGCGTGTCCATTAACGATATCGACGGCGTGCGCGTAACCACGGCTGACGGCTGGTGGCTGATGCGCGCATCCAACACCGAAGATGTGCTAACGATCCGCGCCGAGGGGTTTAATACCGCAGGGCTGGAGCGTTTGAAAGCGCAGCTGGTTTCTCAGCTATCGCAAAGCGGCATCGGCTCGCCGTTTTAAAGACAACCAAGGGGAAAAGGGATACAGAATATGAACGAGAAACTGACATTGCATCCACGTGTGCTGGAGTTGATCGCATCGCGCATCTGCCACGATTTGGTCAGCCCGGTCGGCGCCGTGAATAACGGAGTCGAACTGATGCAGGAACTGGGCGAAGATGCCGGCGACGAAGCGGTGCAGCTGATCGCATCAAGCGCGCAGCAAGCGTCGATCCGTCTCAAGGCTTTTCGCCTGTCGTATGGCGCGGCTGGGACAGATAAGAACGTTGGCTTCAAAGACATCCGCGATGCGTTCAGCGAGCTTTTGGGCAATGGGCGCATTCAGGCAGAGTTTGAGCCTGATCTTGGTGTTAAATTCTCGATGCCGCCACGCGGGTTTTTCAAGGTGCTGCTGAACCTGCTGGTGCTGGCCGAAGAATGCAACCACGGCGAAGGTAAAATCGCCGTGAGCGCGATGGACAGTAACAAGGGCCTGCGCATTCTGGTGACCGGCAACCATGCGGGTTTCCGCGAGGGGGCAGAAGCGGCGTTGAAGGGCGAGACGCCCGCAGAAGATCTCGACCCCCGCTCGGTGCATGCGTATATTACCGGCCGCTTTGCCGATTTCTTTGGAATCGGCCTGACATGGCAGGCGCAGAAAGACCTTGGACGTATCGAATTTAATCTGATGGCGTCGTGACATCTGCATATCAATGTATGTTGTTCAAGTGCGGCGGCGGTGTTTTTCACCGTCGCCGCATTCGTATGTGTGCGCCGAGCACGGGTCTTTTTCTGCAATAACCCAAACTTAATCATTCCCCCCGCATCATGAAAGAGGAACATGCCGTACCGCTGCGGGGAATAAATGCAGATCAACGATATATTGCAGGATTTTTTAAGCGAGGCGGAAGAGCGTTTTTCCCTGCTGGAAACACAATTGATCGTGCTGGAAACGCATCCCGATAATGCAGATGCGCTGGCCGCCGTTTTTCGCGGGGCGCATAGTTTAAAAGGAACTTGCGGCTTTCTTGGCTTTTCCCGCCTTGGCCAGCTGGCGCATGTGATAGAGGATTTGTTGTCACGCCTGCGCACGCATGAACAGACAGTGCAGCGTTTTCATGTCGATCTTTTGTTGCGCGCGCTGGATGTCATGCGGCACGTGACGGCGCAAATCGCAAAGACGCAGCGGGAGCCAGCGGAACGAATGCCGGCCGAGGAAAAAATTATTCACGCCCTGCGGCAGGCAGCAGCCGGGCATATACCGGATATCCCGCAAGAACATGAAGACAGAATATCGCCATCATCGCCGCCGACGGTGCGCGTTGGTGCAGAAGTGCTCGATAATCTGCTGGCACTGGGCGGGGAGCTTGCGCTGGCGCAGGCGCGGCTTGGCCAAACAGCCGCAGATGTCGTCGCCACGCGGCACATGGCGCAACTGCTGACGGATATGCAGGCAGAGATTTTACATGCCCGCATGCAGCCTGTGATGGAAGCGTGGCGGAACCTGCCGCGCATGGTACGCGATATAGCCGCTGCCGCGGGTGTACGGGCGCGGCTGGAAACGCAAGGGGGCGAGGCGCAGCTGGATCGCCATGTGCTGGATATCGTGCGCGATCCGCTGGCGCATCTGGTGCGAAACTGTTTATCGCATGGCATAGAACCTGCCTCAGTCCGCCTTGCGGCGGGCAAACCCGAAGAGGGCGTCATCCATATCGCGGCCCGCACGGCAGAGGGGCGCATGCTGCTTAGCGTTAGCGACGATGGCCGCGGGCTGGATTTTACCGCTATCCGCCGCCGTGCCGAAGAAAACAAGATGGCAAGTGCAGCAGATCTGGCTGCCATGGATGACGCGGCGCTGGCGGGGCTGTTGTTCCATCCCGGTTTTTCAACGGCGCGTCAAATCGACGGGCTCTGCGGGCGCGGCGTGGGTCTGGATGTGGTCAGGACGCAAATGGCTTTGATCGGCGGGACGGTCGATGTGCAAACCCGCGGGAACCTGGGCACGGTTTTTACACTTTCTATCCCCCTGACACTTGCCATGATTCCGGCGGTTGTCATGTGGACGGGGCAGGTGTCTTTAGTGCTGCCGCGTGCATCGGTGGCGGGGTTTGCGCGTTTACCACGCCATATGCCGCAGGTAAACAAACAGCCGTATTTTATGTGGCGCGGGCGGCATATACCGCTGCTGTCATTGGAGCAAGACGATGCCGCTGCCGAGGCGCAAATGGTAACCATTATTTCTGCGAACGGGCGTTATGCCGCAATCCGTATGGTAAAAATTGTGGCGATGCCGCAGGTATTGGTAAAGCCGTTGCCGCCGCTGCTGCCCGATCGCGCGCGATATCTGGGGGTGACAATCTTGCCGGATGGTGCCCCTGCGCTTATTCTTGATGCGCGGCAGTGGGCGCTGCAGCATGGCGTTGATATTGACGAAGAGGTGCCCGCTCCCGTCGCACCGCACGGGATATATCTGGTTTTTTATATGGCGCAACATCGCTGTGCGCTGCACTTGAGCGGCGTGCGCCAGATTATGCGCGTGCCTGCAAAAAACTTGCACCGCAGCCGCGAAGGCGATGTCTTCTGGCCGCAGGGGGATATATTACGGCCACTATGCGCCGCGGCAGATGGATCGGACAAAGCACAGATTTATATCATCCAGACAATATCTGGCGAGTGCGTGATGTGCAGCGAGATCGAAGGAATACACGCAGGGCCAGACCACACATCTGGCACATCCGTCGCGTCATTGATATTGGCTGGACGCGCAGCAGAGCTTGTCTCGGCCGCAGCCCCTTCATCGCCGCCGCGCGGCGGGCGTGTGCTGCTTGTTGACGATAGTGAATTTTTTTGTGGCCTGCTGACGCCGTTTTTACAAGACGCAGGATATGACGTCACCAGTGTACCTGATGCCGCACATGCGCTAGCGCTGTGCGAACAGGGGCAAAAATTTGCTCTGATAATCAGCGATATCGAAATGCCGGGAATGAGCGGCCTTGATTTCGCAAAACGCGTCAGGCAAAACGGCAGCGCATGGCAAGCCACTCCCCTTATGGCGCTATCTGCCCACGCAACGCGGCATGACGAAACGCGCGGCCGTGCGGCGGGTTTTGATGATTTTATCACCAAGTTTGACCGTAGCGGCCTTTTGCAGAAAATTGCAGAATTGTGCGGGCGTTCATGAATGTGACGGAGCATCAATTGTTTGGTTTTCATGCGGGTGGGCAGGCCGCCTATCTGCCGCTGATGCATGTGCGCGAGATTGTACGGGGTTTGCCCTTTACCCCCCTTGCCCGCAGGCGGGGCGGGGTGTGCGGTATGGTTAATCTGCGCGGGCATATCCTGACAGCGATTTCGCCGTGCCAAATCTGGGCGGATGCGGGCGTACCCCCTGATGACGCCCCGTGGGGGCAGGACAGCTTGAATATGATTGTCGTACACGCAGGTACGCTTTATAGTTTTTTAATAGACCGCTGCGGCGATGTAGAGATGGTTTTGGATAAAGATATCGAACCGTTGACAGCGCAAAGCGGCATCTGGCCGGTGATTGCATCGGGGATTTGTATCAAAGACGGGGTAGCATCGCCCGTATTGGAAATACCCGCGCTGCTGGCATATGTGGAGCAAGATTTAACGCATGGGGGACTGCATCATGAAAAAATGTCTGATTGTTGATGACAGCTCTGTTGTGCGTAAACTGGCGCGGATGATGATCGAAGGGTTTGGATTTCACTGCACCGAAGCGGCTGATGGCGCAGAGGCGCTGGAGGCCTGCAAAGCCGAGATGCCTGCGCTGGTATTGCTGGACTGGAATATGCCGGTCATGAATGGTATGGATTTTCTGCTGGCACTGCGCGCGATGAAAACAGCTTCCGATGTCAAGATTGTGTTCTGCACAACCGAAAATAATATGCCCGCGATACAGCAGGCCTTGGCGGCGGGGGCGGATGAATACATCATGAAACCGTTCGATAGCGAAATCCTGCAAAGTAAATTCCGGCAAGTCGGGTTGATATAGGCATGGCAGGGGCACGAAATTTGGACATGTCGGCCGTCGCAATCGCCGCATCCACCGGCGGGCCCGCGGCGCTGGAGCGTGTTTTGTGTGATTTATCTCAAATCATGGGCGGGCGTGTTGGGGCAGATCATACTCTGCCGCCTGTTTTTATCACACAGCATATGTCTGCGCCTTTTAATGACATGCTCGCCGCGCATATAGCGGATGCTTGCGGTTTTGATTGCCGCGCTGCCGAAGCGGGCGCGCCAGTATGCCGCGGCCATGTTTATATCGCGCCCGATGGTGCGCATCTGGGGGTATGGCGCACGGCAGAGGGCGTTCGCATTCGTCTGATGCAAACAGCCCCCGTGCATTTTTGCCGCCCTGCCGCAGATCCGATGCTGGAAAGTCTGGCCAAGGTATATGGCGAAAATTTACTTGCCATCATATTGACGGGTATGGGTAAAGACGGATTAACAGGCTGTCAGGTTGTCGCCGAAGCCGGCGGCGCCATATGGGCGCAAGACGCGCAGAGCAGCGTTGTATGGGGAATGCCCGGAGCGGTTGTGCAGGCGGGGTTATGTCAGCGCGTGCTGCCACTGGAATCTATCGGACAAGCCATGGCCGGATGGGCCTGCGGGGGGGCGGCGTGAACCGTGCGGCGTTCGATTATTTTTCCGATCTTCTGCGCCGTGAATCCGGCCTTCAGATGACGCCCGAAAAATATTACCTGCTGGAAACGCGGCTGCATCATATCGTGCAGCAGCAGGGGCTGGAGGGGATCGAAGCGCTGGCATCGCAAATGCGCCGCGACGAAAGCAACCGTGCGGTGCGTCAAGCCGTTGTCGAGGCGATGGCTACGCATGAAACATCTTTTTTCCGTGACCTGACGCCGTTTGACCGCCTGCGCGATACGATATTGCCCATGATGATCCGCCAGCGCGGGCATGCGCGCCAGATGCGTATCTGGTCGGCAGCCTGCGCCAGCGGGCAGGAAGCTTATTCAATCGCGATGCTGCTGTGTGAATACGGCGTGCCGTTTGACAGTTGGCAAATTGATATTGTCGCAACTGACATGTCGCATGATATCATTTCTCGCGGGCAGCGCGGCAGCTATACCCAGTTTGAAGTGCAGCGTGGTATGCCTGCGCGTCTTTTGGTGAAATACTTCACGCAGGCGGGTAATGACTGGACGCTTAAGGATGATATACGTCACATGGTGACATTCCGCCAGGCAAATTTGCTGCAATCATCGCCCGTATCGCCAGGCAGTGTTGATATTTTATTCTGCCGTAATGTACTGATGTATTTGGATGCGTCATCGCGGGCCAAGGTTTTGCAAACCCTGTATAGCGCCATGCATGCGGGCAGTGTGCTGGTTTTGGGCGCGGCTGAAACGGCCTGCGGCCTTGGTGAAATGTTCCGCCCCGTGCAGGGGATGACGGGTGTTTTTGTACGCGGGGACAGCACCGCCGATTTGCCTTTGGCGCCAGCATAAAATCCACAAACAAAACGGCGGCCAGTTGAATGGCCGCCGTTTTGTTTGGATACCCTGCGATATTTACGCGCGGGCAGTTTCTTTTTCGGTGGCACCTGCCGGATCGCGCAGTACATACCCGCGGCCCCAGACGGTTTCGATGCAGTTGCCGCCTTCGGGCGAGATCTTTTCGATTTTCTTGCGCAGTTTGCAGATGAACACGTCGATGATTTTGACTTCCGGTTCATCCATCCCGCCGTAGAGGTGGTTCAGGAACATTTCCTTGGTCAGGGTAGATCCCTTGCGCAGCGAAAGAAGCTCGATAATGCCGTATTCTTTCGACGTCAAATGCAGCTGTTTGTTATCCACTTCAACCGTGCGGGCATCCAGATTGACGGCCACGGGGCCGGTCTTGATGATGCTTTGCGCATGGCCTTTGCTGCGGCGGACAATCGCCTGAATACGGGCGAGCAGTTCACGTTTGTCGAAGGGCTTGGTCAGATAATCGTCAGCGCCGAAGCCGAGGCCTTTGAGCTTGCTGTCGAGTTCGGATAGGCCCGAGAGAATGAGAATGGGGGTTTCAACTTTCGCCGCGCGCAAACGCTTGAGAACTTCGTAGCCATCAAGGTCGGGCAGCATAAGGTCGAGGATAATGATGTCGTATTCGTAGAGTTTGCCGATTTCAAGGCCGTCTTCGCCCATGTCGGTCAGGTCAACCACGTAACCGTCGGATTTCAGCATCAGTTCAATGCTTTTCGCCGTGGACTGGTCGTCTTCGATAAGCAGTACCCGCATTGTGTGCATCCCCTTAATGATTCGTTATTTTTGCTAAATCACTCTTTAATCCCACTTCACATTATATCACGATTGTTAATAAAGGTTAAAAATAAGGGAAAAATCCGTTTAGAAACCATGAAAAAATAGGTTAACCTTTTGATAAGAAACAAAGAAAAGAAAAGCGATTTTATTGCCGAAATGTGGGATAATTAAAGAGGTTACAGGGATTTCTTCATGACAGCAGAACACCATTTCATCAATAATCTGGCAGAAAGCATCAGCGAGCTGGCGGGCTACCAGCTTTTTGGCCGCGTCACCAAAATCTTGGGCATGCTGGTCGAGGTTGGCGGCATCGAACGCGAACTTTCCATCGGTGACCGCTGTATTTTAACACCCAAAGGGGCAGAGCAAATCCCCTGTGAAGTCGTCGGTTTCCGCGAAGGCCACGCGCTGGTGATGCCGTTCAAGCCGCTTGACCGTGTGGGGCTTGGTTGCCGCGCCGAAGTGGCCGCCGCCCAGCCCGCGATTTTCCCAAGCCCGTCGTGGCTGGGGCGTGTGATTAATGCACTGGGTGAACCCATCGACGGCAAAGGGCCCTTGATGGATGGCGAGTCCCATATGCTTTTGCGCAACAAGGCGCCCGCGGCGCATGACCGCAAACGCCTTGGCGAAAAACTCGATCTGGGTGTGCGTGCGATCAATAGTTTTCTGTCGACGTGCAGCGGCCAGCGTATGGGAATTTTTGCAGGCTCCGGCGTTGGTAAATCTGTTTTGATGTCAATGTTGGCGCGCTACACCGCGGCCGAGGTTAGTGTGATTGGCCTGATCGGTGAGCGTGGACGCGAGGTGCAGGAATTCCTTGAAGACGATCTGGGTCCCGAAGGCTTGAAAAAAAGTGTAGTGATCGTATCGACGTCCGATGAATCTCCGCTGATGCGCCGCCAGGGGGCTTACACAACGCTGGCCGTCGCCGAATATTTCCGCGATCAGGGCAAACAGGTTTTGTGCCTGATGGACTCCGTCACGCGTTTTGCCATGGCGCAGCGCGAAATTGGCTTGTCTGCGGGGGAGCCGCCAACCAGTAAAGGCTATCCGCCTACGACCTTCTCCGAACTTGCACGTTTGCTGGAACGTGCCGGGCCGGGCGTACGGGGCGGCGGGGATATCACGGGCTTTTTCTCTGTACTGGTTGAAGGTGACGATCACAATGAACCCATCGCCGATGCCGTGCGCGGGATTATCGATGGTCACATCGTGCTGGAACGTGCGATTGCCGACCGCGGGCGCTATCCGGCGATCAATATTTTGCGCTCTGTTTCACGCTCCATGCCGCGCTGCCTGACGCCGGATCAGCAAAAACTGGTCATGCGCGGGCGCGAAGTACTATCGACATATGAAGACATGGCGGAGCTGATCCGCCTTGGCGCGTATCGCCGCGGGTCTGACCCGAAGGTTGACGAAGCCATCATGCTCTATCCTGCTATTGAAAAGTTTCTGGCGCAGCGTCCGCAAGAGCGCACGGGGCTGGATGAGGGGTATGCGCTGCTCGCGCAAGCCTTGCAACTGGCACCTGCCAGCTAGAAACAACCGGATATGAACTGCCATGGCTGATTTAAGTGCCCTAATACGCCTGCATAAACACGATCTGGATGAAAAACGCCGGATTCTGGGCGAATTATATGGCGAAATGGCCTTGCTGGAGCGCGAGCGTCTGGATCTGGAACGTGCTTTTGAACAGGAAAAAGAAGCTCTGAGCCTGATGGGGAATGACATCCATTTCACGTTCGCGCATTACGCCGACACCGTGCGCATGAAACGTCAGGATATAGACGAACGCGAAGCGGAGATGGAGCGGAGCATCGAGCAGGCCAAGGAATCCCTGATGGAAACCTTTACCGAGTTGAAGAAATACGAAATGACGCAGGAAGAGCGTAACCGCATCGAAGCGGAAGAGCGTATGTTCAAAGAAAACGCCGCGATGGATGCGATCGGCCTTGAGGGGTTCCGCCGTAAACAGGACGACGAATGAAGCTGATCGAACAATTTATCTGCGGTAAGAAAAACGATCCTGCGATATGCGAAGATATGATCGTTATGACCGAGCATTTTATTGCCGTGATCGATGGCGCAACCAGTAAATCATGCCCAGTCATCGACGGTTTATCCGGTGGCCGGTTCGCCGCGCAAACGGCGGCAAAAGTGGTGCAGGGATTGCCGCCGGATGCGGCGGGGGGTGCGGTGATGCGGCAAATGACGGATATGCTGCGCCGCGCGACATTCACCCATATGGATATTACCAAAACGGGGGAGAAACCCGCGTGTAGCATCGCGATTTACAGCCGCGCCCGCCGCGAAATCTGGCGGGTGGGTGATATTGGTATTCTGGTCGACGGTGCCGAACATATGGCGCCCAAGGCTGTGGACGATATCGCATCGCAGGCACGCGCAGCGATGATACGCGGTTTGCTGTTGGAAGGTGAAACCCTGCAGAGTTTGCAAGCCGATGACAAGGGACGTGCCTTTATCTTCCCGCTATTGCAGCGGCAGCATTTGTTTGCCAATCGCCCGGGGTTGGGCGCGTTTGGGTATGGTGTCATGAATGGTGATGATATTCCCGAGGAATATATCGAAATCATTCCAGTCGCCGATGCGCATGAAATCGTGCTGGCGTCTGACGGTTATCCGGTTTTGCGTATGACGCACACAGATAGCGAACAGGCATTGCAGGATATTCTGCGTGATGACCCGCTGCTATATAAAATTTATCCGGCGACCAAGGGCATGCAGGTGGGACAAGTATCGTTTGATGACCGCAGTTATGTGCGGTTTTCGGTTCGTTGATATTCAGGCCGTGACGGTATCGCCACCCGCCGATATGCGCACCCAGTTTTCGGCGCGGGTCTGAAAACTGATACCGCCTTCCATGCCTGTTTGCTCCAGACCCGCAGCGAAGCGCTGCATCATTTCCTGACGGATGTCAGGGGGCAAGCGATCTTCGGACCGCAAGATCAAATCAAAGCGTTTTTGATGCAGCAGACCATCCAGCTGCATATCACCCATGCGTGACAGCTGCAGGTTTAAAATAAACCGTGTCATTTTCCTGGACGCGGGCGTTTCGCTGCCAGCTGTATCGTCATCATCATGCTGCGGGCGGACACAAAACTGTATCATGCTGATGTGCTGGTCTTGCTGCATCAACGGCATGGATATCGCACGCCATTCACCGGCAATCAGCGTTTTGGACTGTGCGGCGATCCGTCCGAAATCTTGCGCAAGGCGTTCCGCCACATCTTTGCGGCCGCCGCTGCGGATAGATTGCAGGGTGTTTTCGCCCAGCCAGCTTTCGATGCTGCCCATGCGCAGGGCGGCTAGAAAAAATAGTGTGGTCGGGGCAAGCCGTGCCGTGGCTGTAGGGACTGTTTGCGCTAAAGCCTGCGCCGCCTGTGTAGCACTGCCGCCCAGCAGGCTCAAAGCTTCGTCAAGCGCAGGCCAGCCGCGGCTAAAAAGCGGGTCAAAGAAAAACGGATCGCGCGTCATAGGCGCAGCCGGGCCCAGAATGTCGCCTGCCTGCGCGGGGGCGAGGGTAAAAATAATCTGCGTACCCACGGGCAGCGCCGCCGCCTGACGCAGCACGAAATGCGCATCGGGGGTGCGCAGTACAGGCATGCCCGAGGGTGTCAGGGACTCAACGGTGGCGATGATGCTGCCCAGCGGCCGTGCGATTTGTGGAGGCATGTCGGGCGCCCTGTCTGTGGCGGGGTCAATTCCTTGCGCCAAATTGGATGGCAGGGCACCCGCAGGTACGGGCGGAATGATTTGCTGCACCACCAGTTGAAACATATTTTGCGGTAGCGGCAGATTGCCCATGCCGGGCGTTAGTTGTGGCAGCTTGCCCGCCATCATTTGCATGGGCGACATCATGCCTTGTCCAAGCATATTTTCAATCATCGGCAGCAGGCCGCCCATAAACCCGCCTGTGGAAAAAGGGATCGACATCATGGGCTGGGCTGGATTTTGTGCGGGAGCAACAGGCGGCGGCGTTTGCGGCGCGCTGCGTACAGCCATTTGCGCCTGCGCCAGATCCTGCGCATCCGCTGCGGTAACGGGCATTTGCGGCAACAGCGTTTGCGCCTGCAGGGGCGGCAATGCCTGACGCAGCGCAGCGGTTATGTCGGGACGTGCCAGAAAATCCAGAATTTGCGCTTGCATCGTTTCGGGCAGTTTGACCAGTGCGGTCATGACGTCGCGCGTATTCAAAATTTGCCACAGCACCGGCAAGGGAACGGGCGGCGCAGCGGGTAGGGCGGTCGGCAAACGCGCAATACCAATCGCAGCGCGGGCAGCTTCTATAATTTGCGCAGCCTGCTGCAGCGTTAATTTCGGTGGCGCCATCAAAGTCGGATCACGAGCTTCTGTCGGCATCACGGCGGGCGCAGGGGTGGGGCTTGCAGATGCAGGCGGCGTTGTGGCCGCAGGGATAGGTTGCTGTACTGGCGGCGGCACGTCTTGCGGCAGGCGCAGGGCGATCAAACGGTCGCCCGTTTTAATGGGCGGTGCGGGCGGTAAGTCGGGATTATCTGCGGGGGGTGATGTTGGCGCGGGTTTGCCGATATCTTGCGCGGCTTTCATCTCGCTGCTTTTTTGGCGCAGCACGGTGATATTGGCGCGCAGGGATAGATTTTGCATGCGCAGGTCGATGCTGACATCGGTGCCGACGGGCAGGCTGCCCCCCGTTTGCACAACAATGTCACCCTTGGCGCTGCTGAACGTGGTTTCGCCGCGGGCGGGGTTGTTGCCTGTTACGCGGCCTTCCAGCAGCAAGGTCTTGGCCGCGCTGCCTTGCGTGACGCTGGCCGGTGCCTGCGTGACCAATACGTTTTGAAAAAGCGGTTTATCCGCGCCATGGCCCGCATGGCCAGCGCCGGAGGTGCCGGAGGGGGGCGGGAAACGGGTTTCACTCATGGCGACGTCCTCCCTCCCGCGTGGATGATCAGACCAGAATTTCCTGTGCGACCTTAGCGGCGATGTTTTCAAGGTCTTGCGCGGTTTCGGTATTGGGCGAACGCGTCAAAAACAGTGCTTGCGCACGAATGGCTTCGCGTACGCGTTTATCAAGGCGGATCATGCCAATCAGGGGCGGCGTGAATTTGAGGAAATTCTGGCACGCTTTTGACAACGTGCTGTAGGTCGCTTGACCTTCTTTTTCGCTGCCTGTCTGGTTGACGATGACGCGGATATTGTCGGCATGGCCGGCAGCATGGCTGAGTTTGATAAACGCATAGGCGTCGGTCAGCGATGTCGGCTCGTCTGTCGATACCACAAATGTCGCATCGGCACAGGCAGACATGTAGCGCACTGTGCGGTCAATCCCCGCGCCAAGGTCGATGATGATGGCGTCGTAGTCTTTGAGGATCATGCGCAGTTGTTCGACAATTTCCTGCAGGCGCGGCAGGGGCAGGGATGCAAGGGCGCCTTGGCCGGAGCGTCCGGCAATCACATCAAATCCGCCTTCTTCGTGGCGTTCAATGACGCGTGCCATGCCAAGATTGCCTTCGATTACATCGCTCAGATCACGCTTTGCCATTAAGCCCAATTGCACGTCAACGTTGGCAAGGCCGAGGTCTCCGTCAAATAGCAGTACTTTTTTGCCAAGCTTGCTGAGCGCATGTGCAAGGCCGATCGAAAACCACGTTTTCCCTACGCCGCCTTTGCCTGATGCGACGGCGATGAGGCGCTGCGCACGTTTCGGGCTGATATCGGCGGCGGGGGCGGTGGTTTGTGGTGTATCTGTAATGGTTGTCATGGCATGGGTTCCTTATGCTTTGCGCTTTTCCGCAGACGGTGCGGCGGCTGGCGCGGGCATCAGCAGTTCGGCCAGTTTAAGAGGGGTCAATTCAATCGTGCCATGCGCCACTTGCGGCGTGTGGCTAGCGGTGCCGAGCGCAAGACCGGTCTTGGCCGCTGCGCTCAGGATACCGCCCAGACGTCGGGCAAAATCAAGGCGTGTGGCAATCAGGTTCTTGACGCCCAGAATGTCAAAGGTCATCGCCATTTCAGCGGCCTCTTCGGCGTCCATGCCGCCTGGCATAACCAAGGCGGCTTTCAGATCGCCGCAGGCCAGCAGCTTGGCCAGATAGCGCATTTCCTGCGGATCAAACGGGTTCAGCCCGCCGGTGTCGATGATGACTTCCTGCCCTGCGGCACGGCGCAGCATGTCTTGCAGTGCGGCGGGGTCTTCGGCTGTGTGCAGCGGCAGGTCGAGGATATTCAGAAAGGCCGATAGCTGTTCAATCGCGCCTGCGCGGTGGATGTCGGTGGTAACGACCAGCGGTCTTCGGCCATCCAGCACGGATTGCGCTGCCAGCTTGGCTGTCATTAATGTCTTGCCCGCGCCCGGCGGGCCGACAAGGATCAGGGGCTTGCGCGTTTTTTCTTCCTGCGGGGTAAAGGTAAAAGTGCGGGCGATGCCCTTGGCCAGCGCACGGCGCGGATCGCCACTACCATCCAGCGCAGCGGCCGAAATAATTCTTTCGCTAATCACACCGGGCACGCGGTGTTTCAGCAAGGTATCGGTGACACGCTCGATTACCTCTTCGGGGTCGAGCTTTTCGCTGCTATCGGCAGGCGTGCGTGCGGCAGGAACAGCGGGGGTTGCACGCGCGGCGCCAGACGCTGCGGATGCTACAGGCGTTTCAAGCGGCAGGCCACTGTGTTTTTCCGGCGGCGGGGCAATTTGCTCCACCGCGGCGGTGATGCGCACCCAGCCGCTCGGCTCTTCTTTGGTCGAAACGATGATAGCGTCGTCACCCAGGGTTTCTTTGACCTGTTTCAGCGCCTCATGCATCGACTTGGCTTCGAAAGATTTTAAACGCATGGTGTCCTGTCAGTTCCGTTCAGTACAGAGTGTAATCGTATTATCAGCTGATTTGCGCCAGCGTTTTGATGCGCGCGCGCGGATGGATTTCGTTTTGCGACATGATAATGGTCTGCGGGCGGAAACGCTCCACGATCGAACGTACATAGGGGCGGATCGCAGGGCTGGTCAGCAGTACAGGTGCTTCGCCTTTCATGGCGAGATCTTCGTACGTGCCGCGCACGGATTGAATGAATTGCTGCAGCTTGGTCGGCGGCATGGCGAGCTGCTTTTCTTCGCCCTGTCCGATCAGCGATTCGGCAAAGGCCTGTTCCCAGTTGCCCGACAGCGTCACCAGCGGCAGGACACCGGCGTTGTTGCTATGCTGGTCGCACAGTTGGCGTGCCAGACGTGCGCGAACGTGTTCGGTAATCATGGTCACGTTGGCGGTAAAGCCAGTCGCTTCGGCAACACCTTCCAGAATGGTGGGCAGATCGCGCACGGATACGCGTTCGGATACCAGATTTTGCAATACGCGCTGAAGCCCCGTGACGGTGATCTTGGTCGGGATAACGTCGGCCACCAGTTTCTGGTGCGACTGCGGCATTTCATCCAGCAGTTTTTGCGTTTCGGAATAGGACAGCAAGTCGGGCATGTTGTCCTTGATGATTTCTGTGATGTGGGTCGTCACAACCGTTGCGGGGTCAACGACGGTATAGCCGCGGAAATTCGCTTCTTCGCGGTAATCAGGGCTGAGCCACAGGGCAGGCAGGCCAAAGGTCGGCTCGCGCGTGGCTTCGCCGGGCAGTTCCAGCCCTTCGCCAGTCGGGTTCATGCACAAAAGCATGTCAGGGCGGATTTCACCGCGGCCCGCTTCGATTTCCTTGATGCGCACCACGTAGCTGTTGGCAGGCAGTTGCAGGTTATCCTGAATGCGCACGGACGGCAGGATAAAGCCCATATCTTCGGCCAGCTGTTTGCGTAGGCCTTTGATCTGCTCGGTCAGGCGGCCTTTTTCAGGATTATTCACCAGCGGCAACAGGCCATAGCCCAGTTCAAGACGGATGGTGTCGATGGCGAGCGCCTTGGCAATCGGCTCTTCGGCCACGGGCGCTTTGGCGGCGATGGCTTTTTGCTCTGCGACTTTTGCGACGGCTTCCTGTTCGCGCGATCTGGCGGTATTCCATGCAAAGAACCCGCAAATGGATGCCATCAGCGCGAAGGGGAAGAAGGGGATGCCGGGCAGAACGCCAAGCGCCAGCAGCATGCCTGCGCTCACGCCCATCGCGCGGGGGTAGTTGCTCAGCTGCGCAAAAACAGCTTTATCGGCGGAGCCTTTGACGCCCGCTTTCGATACCAGCATACCGGCCGCGATAGATACGATCAGCGCAGGGATCTGGCCGACAAGGCCGTCACCGATGGTCAGGTGCGTATAAATATCGGCGGCTTCGGCAACGCTCAGGTCCTGCTGCACGGTGCCGATAATCATGCCGGCGATGATGTTGATAAAAACAGTCAGTAGGCCGGCGATGGCGTCGCCACGCACAAACTTGGCCGAACCGTCCATAGCGCCGAAGAAGGTACTTTCCTGCTCCAGCTCGCTGCGGCGGGTGCGGGCTTCGTCTTCGTTGATCAGGCCCGACGATAAATCGGCATCGATGGCCATCTGTTTGCCGGGCATGGCGTCCAGGCTGAAACGCGCGGCGACTTCCGCGATACGGCCCGCGCCTTTGGTCACCACCACAAAGTTCACGATGGTTAGAATCGCAAATACGATCACACCGATCACGATGTTGCCCTGCATGACAAAGTTGCCGAAGGCTTCGATCACATGGCCTGCCGCATCGTGCCCCTCGTGCCCTTTGGACAGGATCAGGCGGGTGGAGGCAAGGTTCAGCGCCAGACGCAGCATGGTCGATACCAGCAAAATCGTCGGGAATGCGCTGATCTCCAGCGGCTTTTCGATGAACAGAACCGTCATTAGAATAAGAACGGAGAAAGCAAAAGACAGCGCCAGACAGATGTCGAGCAGGAAGGGCGGCATCGGCAAGACCAGTGCAACAATGATTGCCATGATGCCAATCGCGAACATGATGTCGCTGCGCACTTTGAACATGCTCATCCGTGTGCCTGCTGCAGCTGCTTCTGCCATCGGTTATGCTCCGCTTTCCGGCACGGGCAGGCCTGCTTCGGTGTGTTCTTTAAGTTTGTTGCGCAGGGTGCGAATGGATATGCCCAGAATATTCGCCGCATGCGTGCGATTGCCAAGGCAATGCTCCAGCGTGCTCAAAATCAGATCACGCTCGACGTCCGCAACGGTGCGGCCGACCAGTGCGGCATTGCCAGAGGCTGCAGGTGCTGCGGAAACCGCCGCCGTGTCGGCTTGCGCCACCCTGGCCGGTGCTGCTTGTGCGATATTTTGCGCGGCTTGCGCGGCGAGCGTTGCTTTTTGACCACTTAGCATAATTGCGCCCGCTTCGATTTCATCTTCCATCGATACCAGAATAGCGCGGTGCAGGGTGTTTTCCAGCTCCCGCACGTTGCCGGGCCAGTGGTGCGCCCGCAGTTTTTCGGCGGCGCCGGCGGAAATGTTTTTTGGGGCGATGCCGTTTTGCTCGCTGTATTTATCTGCGAACATTTTTGCCAGCGGCAAAATATCGCCCGGGCGTTCGTGCAATGAGGGCAATTCAAGATTGACGACATTCAGGCGGAAATAAAGGTCTTCGCGGAATTGGCCCGCGCGTACGGCGGCTTCCATGTCGCGGTTGGATGTTGCAATCAGGCGAATATCGATTTTAACGGGCGATGTGCCACCGACGCGGTCGATGATGCGTTCCTGAATAGCGCGTAGCAATTTGGCTTGCAAAGACGGATGCATCTCGGTGACTTCGTCCAGCAGTAGCGTGCCGCCGTTGGCTTCTTCGAATTTACCAATGCGGCGGGCAATGGCGCCCGTGAACGCGCCTTTTTCATGGCCGAATAATTCTGACTCCAGAAGGCTTTCGGGGATCGCCGCGCAGTTGATCGATATAAAAGGCCCGCCCGCGCGTTTGCTTTTTTGGTGGATGTATTTCGACATCACCTCTTTGCCTGTGCCGCTTTCGCCTGTAATCAGCACGCTGGCGTCTGACGGGGCAATGCGGTCGGCAATTTGCAATACGGCTTTCATCGCGGGGTCGCCCGCAATCATGCTATTGCTTTCTTCGGTCACGGCCTGCAGGACGGCAGCGATCAGCTCGGCATCGGGCGGCAGGGGAATATATTCCTTTGCCCCGGCCTTGATCGCCTTCACGGCGGCGGCGGTATCATTGTCGATGCCGCAGGCAACAACCGGAATGACAAACCGTTCGGCCGACAGATGCTCCATCAGATGGGCGATGTTTTGCTTGACGTCGACCATCATCAGATCCGCGCCGCGGCCTGCACGCAATGCGCCCATCGCCTGCTCGATATCTTCGCAGTGCGCGACTTTGGCGCCGCGGCCAATGGCCATTTTGCCGGCGGTGCTGATTTGCCCGTTCAGGCTGCCCACTATCATCAGGCGCATGGGTATTCTATCTCCGTTCAAGTAACGTCAGGTCGTGGTGTCGACTGTCTGCGTCGTGATTAACCCGACGTGCGGTCGGATTTCACGATTTCCGTCATGGTAACGCCGAGGCGGTCTTCGACAACGATAACTTCGCCGCGTGCAACCAGACGGTTGTTGACGTAAATATCGATGGCTTCGCCGACTTTGCGGTCCAGTTCAACCACGGCGCCACGGCCGAGTTTCAAAAGCTGGCTGACCTGCATCGACGATTTGCCCAGTACAGCGGAAATCTGCACAGGGATGTCATAAATAGCATCGATGTCTTTTTTGCGGACTTCGGTTGTCAGGCCTTGTTCGACTTCTTCAAATTCGACGGTCTGGTTCGGATCGTTGGACATATGGGGTCTCCCCTTCGGTTGAAATTACGCGTGTGGATCTTGTTCGGTATCGGTGTCTGCTTCTGGGTGTGCGGTTTTTTGCATTACCGCAATCGCCTTGGCGAATTCCATTTCAATCTGCGCGAAAAGGCGTTCGTACATACGCTCCGCCCCGCCATCGGCCCATTCCACGCGGCAGTCGGACGGGCCCATGTTGTCATCGGCGATCAAAATCAGCTTGCCTGCAAAACCGCGTTCAAGCGCAAGGCGGTCGAGACGTTCTTTCATGGCATCCAGATGCTGCGCAGATACCATGACGGCGATGCGCTGTTCATCTTTGCGGACTTCGAGGGATTCAAGGATCACACGTTCGATTTCCGGCAGCGAGAACCTCTCCGCCATTTGCGGCAGCAGTTTATGCGTGACGCGCATGGCCAAACGCGTTGCAGCGGTCATGTTTTCAATCTCGCGGCGGTCTTCGGCGGCAATCAGGCGCTCCAGATGGATAATCAACTGGCTGAGCAGCTGATGCGTTTGCGTTTCCTGTGATACGCGTGCTTCAGCAGCGGCTTCACTTTTGCCCTGCGCATAGGCCTGTGTTTTCGCCATCATCAGCTGGTCTTCGCTGTAGGTGATGGCGGGTTTTTCCACGGGGGCGGGCTTGTCGAAATCGTTTGTGTCGAACATAAACTTTTTCATGTCGCCGTCATTTTTAGTAGATGAGTTCATCTTCATCCTTAGCCGTTACAATGGTGATCTCGCCACGGTCGGCCAGATCTTTGGCGGTATTGACCAGACTTTGCTGGGCTTCTTCCACGTCCTTCAGGCGGACGGGGCCCATGGCAGCCATGTCTTCTTTCATAATCTTGCCTGCACGTTCGGACATGTTCGAGAAGAACAGGTCTTTCATCGAATCCGATGCGCCTTTCAGGGCGATCGGCAGTTTTTCCTTGTCGGCGGAGCGGATCAGCGTCTGCACCGCGCCCGGATCCAGTTTACCCAGGTCTTCGAACGTGAACATCATGCTGCGGATGCGCTCGGCGGCATCGGGGTTGCGCTCTTCCAGCGACGACATGAATTTTCCTTCGACCGCGCGGTCGAGGTTGTTGAAAATCTCGGCCATGACTTCATAGCTGTCGCGGCGGCTGGCGCGCGACAGGTTCGGCATGAATTCGGTGCGCAGGGTTTTTTCGACGTCGTCGAGGACTTCTTTTTGTACCGCTTCCATACGCAGCATGCGCATGACGACTTCCATGGCAAAGCCTTCGGGTAGATGGGCGAGAACCTTTGCCGCATGCTCCGGCGTGATTTTGGACAAGACCACGGCCACGGTCTGCGGGTATTCTTTTTGCAGATATGTGGCCAAGGTATCTTCGTTCACGTTGGACAGCTTTTCCCACATGGTGCGGCCTGCGGGTCCGCGGATTTCTTCCATGATGGTGCTAACTTTGTCCTTGCCCAGTACTTTCATCAACAGGCGTTCGGTGGAATCCAGCGAGCCGACAAGCGAGTTGGTGGAGGTGATGCTTTCGGCGAACTCAATAAACAGGCGCTCGATGACGGTCGAACTGACCTTGCCGAGGTTCGACATGGTATGGGACAGATTGAGGATTTCCTCTTCGTCCAGCTGCTCGAAAATCTTGGCGGTATATTCTTCGCCAAGCGACAACAGCAGGATTGACGCCTTTTCGGTGCCCGTTAGGGTGCGGTAATCTTCGCGGACGCGCATCTCTTAGCTCTCCTGTGACATCCATTGGCGGATGACGGAAACGGTTTCGTTCGGGTGGTTGGTGACAAGTTCGCTGATCTTCTGAACCGAAGATGCTTTGACTTTTCCTTCGACAGATGACATGTCGATCATGCTTTCTATATCGGCGCCGCCCACGGGGGCGATACCGCCGGGGAGCATGCCCGCGGGGCCTGCCAATTGCGGCTGCGGCATTTGACCGGCCAGCAGGGGCGGCATGTCGTCGGCGGCGGCCGAGTTATTGCCGGCGGCTTTGGCCGCGGCGGCGAAGTGGCTGATCAGCGGGCGGAATACAACCATCAACGCCAGAACAGCCACAAGGCTCAGTGCCAGCGTTTCGGCAAGGCCCAGCAATTCGGACCGGGCAAATCCCATGATATTGTCGTTCGGCAGTTCGCCGTCAAAGAAATCGGTTTCGGCGAAGGCCATGTTCAAAACCTCGACGGTATCGCCGCGGCCAGCGTCAAAACCGACAGCGGATTTGACGAGAGTTGCAATCTTGTCCAGCTCGTCATCTGTACGCGGCACGTAGACTTTGGGCGCTGACCATGTGTCGGGCGCGCCTTCGGGTTTTGTTGCGTTGGCATCGGGTTCATATCGGCCATCGACCACAACGGCGATTGACAGGCGTTTGACATCGCCTGCCGCGCGGACAACGTTTTCGACGGTTTTGCTGATTTCAAAATTGGTGACTTCTTCGGTGCGGCTGGTTTTGTTGCCGCCCTGTGCGTTCGCATTCGCGCCGCCGGGCAGGCCGGGCAGGTTGGTTTCAACCGTGACGGGCGCCGCATTGCCGTTCGCGGTGCTTTCGGATGTTTCATCGGTGACGGCCTGTGTCGAGCGGACAACCTGACCTTCGGGGTTATAGGTTTCTGAGTTGCGGCTGACGACATCGAAGTTCAGCTCGGCCGTGACGTTCGCCCGCACTTTGCCAAAGCCGACGATGCGGCCGACCATGTCTTCGACCGAGCGTGTGACACGCTGTTCGTATTTTTGGCGCATATCTTCGGTACTGCGGGCGGTGGCGCTGCCGGCTTCACCGTCTTCGCCGCGGGCCAGCAGGTTGCCGGATTGGTCAATAATGGCAACGTGTGATGCTTTCAGCTGTGGTACGGCGGCCGCCACCAAATGCTGGATTGCCTGAATTTGTTCGGTGCCAAGGCTATCGTTACCGCGCAGGCTGATGAAGACGCTGGCGCTGGCGGGCCGGGTGTCACGGCTGAACAGTTCACGCTGCGGCAATACCAGATGCACACGGGCATTGCGGATTTGTTCAATCGTGCCGACGGTGCGCGACAGTTCGCCTTCAAGCGCCCGCAGCTGGTTGATGTTCTGGCGGAAATTGGTTTCGCCGAATGTTTGTTTCTGGTCAAAAAGTTCATAGCCCATGGAGCCTTGGCGGGGCAGGCCCTCTTGCGCCAGCAGCATGCGGGCGCGGCCGACGTCTTTTTGCGGGACGGAGATTTGCGTGCCGTCTTCGCTCAGGCGGTAATTGATGCGCGTGTTTTCAAGCTTGGCTGAAATTTCGGTGGAATCCGCGGTTGATAGGCCGCTGTACAGCAGGGTCATGCTGGGCGTGCCGCCGCGTGCCATCAGAAAGACGAAAAAAACGATCAGCCCGAACAGCGTCAGGCCCATGACGGCCAGACGGCCGACACCCAAATTTTTCATCGAGTCAAAGAACGAATCCACGAGTGATCACCTTGCTTTGGTTGTTCAAAGAAGGGAATCCCGGCGTATAGCAAAATGTCATAGAAACCCGAAACCCCACTAAACACACTAACGAATTTTCAGACACTAGGCAAATTTTACCTACTACGCCTGTTCGTCATGTGGCACCCATTCATACATTCAATAATCATGCCGCTGGGCCTGTTACTTTAATAATACGCGACAAGTATTGAAAAATATATAATAAATCATTGTTTTTTATTGATTTTTTGGGGGTGCTCGGCGTGTAAAAGTAAATATTTGGTTAACAAAGTATTAACATTTAGTTAATAAAGTATTAAATAAGTATTAATAGTCATTTTATATGAAGATGTTCAATAATCGCGTTGTTTTAAAACGGTTTTTACTTGTAAGAATCGCTACACTGCGATAGCATAAGAAGTGTAGGAGTAGGTTGCCTGTAGGGGGCGACCGCCAACGTGCGATAGGATCATAGAATATGATTGAATCTGTCAGCACATCGTTTGTGCAGGGTGCTTCCCTGAGGTCAAGTCCTCAGACCGGAAGCACTTATTCTGTGTCAAACGCGGTGTCGTCGGCTTCGTCTGCGGAAGTTCCGCGCTATGGTACCCGCCTGTATGTGCGACTGGATAGTGGCGCAGAGCGTGCAATTCTGGAAGTGCGCTCCAGCGACACGGGCGATGTGGTCAAGCAGTATCCGAGCGAAGCGCAAATCCGCGCTTTTCAGCGGGCTGCCAGCTTGAAAGAGCAACAAAGCCAGAGCCAAGCGGCGCAGCAAGTGGCAGCGCAGCAGGCACGGCAACAAGCCGACGCCGAAGCTGCCTACCGCGATGCAAATACGCCGCAGCCTGTGGCCACAGAAACGGCCGCGCCGCAGAAATCTGCAGCGCCTGCCACGCAGCCCGCGCCTGATGTTTATCAGGCTTCGGCGCCGCGTCCATCCGCACCCGCAACTCCTGCGCCGGACACGTCGTCCGGCCCATCGGTTTCCGCTGGCCGCGCCAGCCCGGATGTCTCTTCGTCTAGCCAGTCCATTCTGGTTTGATCTACGGGTCTGTAAAGCAAACAAGCCGCTGCGGTTGCAGCGGTTTTTTATTATGCGGTGCCTCTGTGCCGGTGCCCCAGCAAAAAGCGCCCCGGCATATGCAGCGGGGCGCTTTTGTTTGCCGGCGTGCGCCGGATTAAATCAGGTTGTCTGTCGGGGTGGTGTCGGCGGGCGAGGGCTGCGTATCTGCCGCCGGTTTGTCTGCCGGCTTTTGTTTCATCAGGCCAGCCGCAATGTTGCGGTTAATTTCGATGAGTGCCTGTAATTTGGCTGGGGTCGGGTCGCCGAGGACATCTACGGTACGTTTGAATACGAAGACCCCGAGCGATGCAATGTTGTTTTTGATTTCCTGCGGTAGTGGGTGGCTGTCGTTCATGGTGTCGTTGACGAAAACCATCCAAAGCTTCCGGTTATATTCCAGCGGAAAGTCAATTTCTTCGAGTGTGGGCTTGTCCCCGGCTGCCATGCGTTTGGAAAGTTCTTCGAGCTGGCGTGCGGATTTAAGAAGGATTTTGCCTTCGAGCGAACGCTGGTCGCCTTTGGCGGCCATGTTGCCGTAAGCATCGGAAGCTTGGCCGTATGGATTTTTATTAGGCATTGGTCATTAACTCCGTTTCGTATTCGATCAGGGCGCGCGCTTCTTTGAGGGCCTTGTAATAATGACCATCCATGATGAAATCATTGATGCGCATGAAATAGGGGGCTGTACTCGGGGCCGCGCCCTGTACCGCGCGAATACTGCTGAAATAAGTTTCATGCAGTGATTTCGGATCAGGCGACAGATACATCATCTGGATGGTGAAATAGATTTTCTTGCAGGGCGATGTCGCTTCTTGCTCCCGCATGATGTCTTTTTCGCGCAAAATCGCGGCGCCGCCTTCGATATGCAGGCGGGTCCGGTTTTCGTCATTGGTGATGAGGGCGGTGCCAATGATAATGCGTTCGGATGGTTTTAGATCGATGATAAGGGCCACGAGATTCTCTCCTGCTCAAACACGGAATTCTTCCGCTGTATATATATCTATTATCTCATAAATCGCTTTAAAAAGAAGTAAAAACTTGAATAAAAAGGTACACAAAAAAAGAAGCGGCGGGTTTCCCCGCCGCTCTTTTGTGGTAAGCCGTTTTGATTAGAACAGGCTCAGTACCGACTGCTGTGCCTGGGAAGCCAGGGACAGAGAGGTAACACCCAACTGTTGCTGCGTCTGCAGCGCCAGCAGTTTGGCCCCTTCTTCGTTGTTGTCGGCCAGTGTCAGCTTGTCCGAACCTTCTTTCAGCGTGTTGATCATGTTCTGCGTGAAATCTTCGCGCGTTTGCATGATGTTCAGGTTCGTACCCAGCGAACGTGCGGTTGCACGTGCCAGATCAAGAGCTGCAGAGATTTCATCCAGTGCAGCCTGCGCAGTCGTGGCGTCAGAGAAGTCTGCGGCAGAAATCGCAAGGTCTCCGGCGGTAGTGAAGTCAACACCTGTAACGGTCAGACTAGAAGTGGCATCTTCGTTGAAGGTAACGCTCAAGGAGCCGCTATCCAGCAGGTTCGTACCGCGGTAACCAGCGTCCGGCGCTACGGAGTCAAGCTGGGAGATCAGCTCAGTGTAGCTTGCTTCAAGCGATGCCTGGTCAGCCGGTGCGTTACCAGCGCCTGCAGCGTTGGACTGGTCGAGCGCCTCTTGCGCAACGGCCTGCATCTGCTCCAGGAAGGCAGTCATAGTCGTAATACCTTGGTCAGCTGCCTTGATCGTTTGGATACCCTGGCCGATACCATCCAGCAGACGGGTGAGGTCGTTGGAACGGTTCGTCAGAGACTGGGATGCGAAGAACGAGTTGGCGTTATCCAGCGCGCTGTTGACCTTTTTACCAGTCGCCAGGCGGAGCTGGGTTTGGTCCATAAGTTTTTGCGTACCTTGCAGAGACAGCAGGTTGGTACGGAGTGCAGCTGTGAGGGTGACGTCGTTAGCCATGATGCATATTCCTTTCCTAGGTTAATGCGATGTTTTAGTGGCAGTCGGTCTTGGGATTACTTCCCGCGACCATAAGTATATTCTTGCACGGGAATCGTTAAAGAATGGTTTACAGACTTACTTTTTTGATCATTCTCCTTAAAATGTTTTTACTGGTTTTTCAGTGGGTTAGGGTGGATGGCGGGGCTTCTGCCCCATCTTCCGGTGGTAAACGCGGGCGCTACCTTCTGGTCACGCCGTTAAGGGTTAACGGATCTGCAGCAACTCTGCCGTCATCTGGTCCGCCGTCGTGATCACCTTGGTATTCGCAGAATAAGCACGCTGCGTGATGATCATTTTCGAGAATTCGTCCGCCAGATCCACGTTGGAGCCTTCGAGGGCGCCGCCGTTAATCAAACCAGCGCCGCCCGCGCCCGCCTGCTGCAGGTTGAACGTGCCGGAGGTGTCGGATTCGCGGTAAACGTTGCCGTTAAGCTCGGACAGGCCGTTCATATTGGGGAAGGTGGCCACAGCCAGCTGGTACACTTTACGTGACAGCCCATTGCTGAACTGTGCGGTCACCACGCCATCGCTGCCGACCGTGACGCCGGTTTTAAAGCCGAGCGGGGAGCCGTTTTGCGTGTTCGAGATCACCGTGTAGTCGCTGGACTGCTGGCGCAGGCCGGCCAGGTTGAGGTCGATGTTCAGCGGGTCTGCGCCCGGCGGGTTCCATGCCAGCGCGATGTTGGTTGCGCCGTTGACATCGGTTGCCGCATTCAGCGAGCCGTTGGTGTTGAAGTTGACTGCACCGGTTTCAACCGTACCGCTGTTAGTGGTGAATTCCACCTGCCACCAGCCGTTCGGGTTTGCGGTTGCTGCCGGCGCTGCACCCGGCAGCGTGGTCGGTGCGGCGCTGGCGGTGAAGGTGCCAGCCGCAATACCCAGCGTACCATCCGCAAGTGGCGTACCTGCGCCATCGGCAATGGTCAGCGTGCCGCCGGACGTGTCTTCGATATTCAGACGTCCGTTCGCATCCAGATAGGCACTGACGTTGGTGATCGCATTCAGGTCGGTCAGTAGTTTGTTGACGTTGCCGTCCATCGTGACCGTGGTGCCGTTCACATCAAAGCTATCCGTACCAGGTGAGAAGTTGCCGGACTGGGCGCCAAGATCCAGCGTGCCAATGGTGCTGCCGTTGGTGGATTCCAGCTTCTTGAAGTTGATGTTGACTTCCTGCGGGTTGCCCAGACTGTCATAGACGGTCATGGTGCGGGTAAAATCAGGGGTGGAAGACGTATTGACCGCCTGGTTGGCGTTCAGCGCGGCGGAGAAGGTCGCGCCTGTTGTCGTTTGGCTGATACCGCCGCTGAAGGCAACGTCAACCGGAACAAGGCTGCCGATGTTGCCGGTGCTGCCCACGATCTGGCCATTCTGGTCGAGTGGCCAGCCTTGCAGGATATAACCGGACGTATTTTGCAAAAGGCCATTCACGTTTTCTTTGAAAGAACCAGCGCGGGTGAAGAGGGGCTCTGTGCCGCCTGCGTTGCGGACCACAAACATCCCGTTGCCGGTGATGGCAAGGTCGGTTGCGGACTGGCTCTGCTGCAGGGCGCCCTGCAGGCTGATGCGCTGGTTGGTGGATGCCTTGACGGCGCCCGGTGTGTACAGCGTTGTCATGTTTTCAGTCGTGACAAGGCTTGAAAAATCAGCGTCATTACGTTTGTATCCGACAGTGCTGACGTTGGCGATGTTGTTCGAAATCATCCCCAGCGATTGGCTTTGCGCCGCAAGGCCGGAGGTGGCGGTGAACATGGAACCGAATACACTCATGTGAGTCTCCTTTGATTAAAGCGTTCCGTTTTTATCTATATGTGCCGTATCAAAATTCTGTCTGTGAACTTTTTTCCGGCTGTTTTATTTTGTTAGTCCCAAAAGTCCCTGTTACGTTTTATACCTGCAATCATTGTGCCAAATGCGCACATCACACATCGGCCGCGAGTGCAATTTTGCGGACATCTGTCAGCGGTACTTTTTTGCCGTTGATGACAACCATCAGTGCGCCGTCATCTGCGGATTCAAGGCCGGATACAAACCCGGGCACCGATGTTGCGACTTCCATCGACTGGCTTTCGCTGTTAAGGGCGGTGACTGTAATGGTGTATTCACCTGCGGGCGCAACGTTTCCGTTGCTGTCCATGCCATCCCATACAAAGTCATGGCGGCCGGCGGTCTTTTCGGTTTCTTTCGAATAAACCACATCGCCTTCAGCGTTTTTAATTGTCAGCGTACCGCTGGTGGCGGCTTCGGGCAGGACATACGACATCGACGTCGGGCTGGTGCCGTCGGTGGTAAAGCTGTCGCCATATACTTCGACATATTTACCGATGAAGCTGACGCCCAGTGCCGTCATGTTCAGCGTTTGCATCGCCAGCAGGTTTTCCAGGTTCTTGTTGGTCGAAATCTGTTGTTCGACTTGCGAGAACTGCACCAGCTGGTTGGTGAATTCGTTGGTTTCCATCGGCGACAGCGGATCCTGATTTTGCAGCTGCGTTGTCAGCAGCAGCAGGAAGTCGTCGAAGTCCTGGTTCAACTGGGTGCCGGATGTCGTGGCCGCCGAGTTGGTTGTGCTGGTTGAACTTGAAACTTCCATGATGGATACTCCTGTCTCTTAAACCATGATGTTGACGCCGCGTGGACCGATATATCCGCGGGTGATCGTCTCGTTGTTATTGTCGTTGGTGATGGCTTCGCCGTTCATGCCCGTGCGCAGGTGGTTCGTGCGTTCGTGCGCGCCGGTTTGGGTGCCGCGTTCATGGCCGCTAGATTGCTGGCGCAGGTCAAAACTCAGCGACTGGCCGTCGGTATTCAGGCCGGATTGCTGCAGCAGGCGTTCCAGCTGCACAGAGTCCTTTTGCAGCATCGCCAGCGTTTCCGGACGCTCCACGGTCAGGTGCGCCTTCAGGCTGCCGTCGTTGCCGAATTTCAGTTCGATATCCATACGGCCCAGATCTGCCGGATCCAGCTGCAGGGTGAAGGTGTCAATTTTTGCCGAGGCGTTGCGCTGGATTTGCACGGCGATCATTTCGCTGGTTTGCGCGGGCAGGCTCTGGCTGTTGCCGGTCTGCATATATTGTGCGAACTGGCTCTGGCCGGCTTGCGTCATATAAAGACCGCTGGTGGCGGCGCTGCTGTCACCGCCGGTAAAGCCGCCGCCAAAGCCGTTTTGGCCAAAACCGCCGCCCAGTTGCGTGCCCAGCGCGTCATCGCCTGCATTATTCTGTGCCGCCATTGCAGCCAGCAGGGTATTCAGCGCCGTTTCCGTTTTGGGTGTGGCGGTTTGTGCCGATACAGCGGCCGCCGCATTATTCTGAGTCTGTGCCTGCGGTTGATATTCGCTTTGCGCCGGCGTGCCGTGATGGCGGGGGGCTGCTTTATCTTGCGGTGCCGCCTGCAGGTCATCCGCGGCGATGCCTGTCATATCCGGTGCATCTGGCGTGGCGGGTGCGGCTTTGATAGGTTGGGGCGCGGGCGTTGCGGCTGCAGCTGTACTCGCAGTGGTTTTTGTGGTCTGCATCAGCTGCAACATCAGCGCGGTATCGGCATCCATCGGCATGTCGGCGCTGGCGCCCTCTGCCGCGGGGGCGATGGATGCGTCTGCATCGGCGCCCGGTTCCATGCCGTTCAGCAGGGTGCCCAGCGCGTTCATATCAACATCGTCCGTCATGCCGGTTTGTGTGCCTGCCTGCGGGATCATATTTTCGTTTTGTAGTGTCGCTGCCAGTGCCGCCGACAAGTCGCTTGTCAGGGCGGGCAGAATGCCTGCGCTTTGCAGCTGTTCGAAATTCAGCGGCGTGCCGGCGGAGGTTTGCGCAGCAGCGGTATCGCCCGCGGGGCTGTTTTGCAGCATGGCGGCAATTTTTTCCGCGATCTGCTGCACTTCCTGCGGCATGTTTTGCAGGGTTGCGGCATCAACGGGCTGGCTCTGCGGGGACAGGATCATGCCGATAAAATCCGACAACGTCGGCGCTTTTTGGCCGTTTACAGCCGTTTGCGACGGCGTATGCGGCCGGGCAATCGGTGTTGTCATGATGTTGTTGATATCGGTCACGGTGGTGTCCTTAAATTTCTATCCGCAGGAAGCGTTGCAGGAAGCGTGCCAGTTTGTGGGCGGGCGATAAAAACCGCATAAGATGTCGTAAACTGGAAAAGTGTGAGGTCGCTGCCGGGAAAGCAGCGACCTCGTAGGGACTGGTGGGAGACCAGTTTGGGAAAGGGGCAGAGAAGCCTTTGTGGATTAAAGGCTCTTGTCGATGGTCAGTGACAGGCTGGACGAACGCGCGGCCTGCGTTTTGCCGCTGGCGGCATAGGCGTGGTGGCGGTCATCGGTCACGGTTTGGCGCGCAACGTCGAGAATACGGTCTACCAGACGCTGGGTGCTTTTCTTGACGTTTTCCAGAACGGTCAGATTTTCCTGCAAAAGGCGTGTAAAGTCCGTGCGGGCACGCAGCAGGCGGTCGCGCAGGCTGCCGTCAACTGCCGTCAGCGCATCGGGGCGGGTGGACAGCTGCACGATCATGTCGTGATAACGTTTGGCCAATGCGCGTTTGTGCGCCTGCAGACCGTCGACTGTTTCAAAATCGCTTTTTTTCAGGGCATCGGTTTCAGCTACCAGCAGGGCGCTGAAATCATCCAGCACGGACAGTACATTCATCACGTCGGTACGAAGGGCGTCAGCGGTGGCGGCGTTTTTATGGGCGATGGTTGTCATGCGGCTTCTCCCGTTTGTTGCATGCCTTGTTGAAGGTCGATCATGGCTTTCTGGATCTGGTCGGACAGGCCGATGCCGTTGCCGGATTTCGCCATGATCTTGCCGTATTCCTGTATCATCATGCCGCGGAACATCTGCTCGCCGCTGCCGCCGCCAAACATCGGGTCTACATCGACGCCGGCGAACATGTGGTTCATCATTTCGCTCATGTACATGGCTTCGAATTCGGTCGCGGCTTCGCGGATCTTGTCCATGTTCTTGGGCAGTTTGGCTTCGTTCGTCGCGCCGAATTTGGCGGTGGCCATCGCGACGTCGTAGCTGCTTTGGGGCATGATACCGACGCTGGTCATTACATCACCTCGATTTCAGCTTGCAGCGCACCGGATGCTTTGATGGCTTGCAGGATGGTGATGATGTCGCGGGGGCCAACGCCCAGGGCGTTCAGGTTGGTCACGAGTTCTTGCAACGACACACCTTCTGGCAGAACGGCCAGTTGTTTGCCTTCGCCGCCGTCTTCGATCTGAATGGTGCTGCGGGGAACAACCACGGTTTCGCCGCCTTCGGAGAAAGGCTGGGGCTGCGATACCTGCGGTGTTTCGGTGATACGGATGGTCAGGTTTCCCTGCGCCAGCGCCACGGTCGAGATACGCACGTCTTTACCCATGACGATCACGCCGCTGCGCTCGTCAATCACAATGCGGGCCACATGGTCGGGTGCAATACGCAGCTGTTCGATGTCAGTCAGCAGGTTGATCAGCCCTGCGTTATAACCGGGGGGGACTTTAACCTCGACCGATGCAGGGTTTTGCGCGGTGGCAGAGGGGAATTTGAGGTGCGTGTTGATGGCCGAAGCAATACGGCGCGCCGTCGTAAAGTCGGGGTTGCGCAGCGCAAGGCGCGTTGTTTTCTGTGTTTCCAGATCGAACGGGATTTCACGTTCGATAATCGCGCCTGCAGCAATACGGCCTGCGGTCGGAATGTTTTGCGTGACGCTGCCCGCATCGCCCTTGGCCGAGAAGCCGGCAATCGAAACAGGGCCCTGTGCAACCGCATAAACCTGACCGTCCGCCGACAGCAGCGGTGTTACCAGCAGGGTGCCACCTTGCAGGCTTTTGGAATCGCCAAGGGCGGAGATGCTGACATCAATACGTGCGCCCTGGTTCGTAAAGGGCGGCAAGGTTGCCGTCACCATGACAGCGGCGATATTTTTGGTGTTCAGCTTGTTATCACGGACGTTAACGCCGAGGCGGTCCAGCATACCGATGATACTTTGTTCGGTGAACGGCGAGTTGTTCAGGCTGTCGCCCGTACCGTTCAAACCAACCACCAGACCGTATCCGATCAGCATGTTGTCGCGCACGCCTTCGAATTCGACGATGTCTTTAATGCGTGTTACGCCGCCGGTGGTGGCGTTCTGTGCATCGGCATGGCCGGTGAAAATCAATGTAGAAAGAGCGACCGCCGCCAGCAACGTTGCGGCGCGGTGTGAAGCCTTTCTCAAACTGGTTTGAACATTTTTCATGTCTTTGTTTCCCGAATTCATTCCCAAAGTAGTCCAATCGTTTTCCCGCAGATCTTCTTGCGAAAGCCGTGCCAGAGTGGTTTTCTGTGTTTATCTATTTGTTTTTTAATGAAAAATATGGGTGCGCTGTCTGCGTATGCAGATAAAACAGTACATGCCGCAGGGGCCTCACCGCACAGGGCGGCAAATATTGCCGATTGGTTTCATGTGCGAATACTGTCTATATTAGAGATATGAAGATCGACGGCCCCAATAAAACCAGCGGCCCCAAAGGCCCGTCAAAAACCGGCGGCGCAAAAAGCACCGGCAGTACGGCCTTCAGCGGACTGATTGACGACACCGAAGAAACCAGCGGCGCCAGCGGTGCCTCTGGCACGTCGTCTATTGCGCGTCTGGATGCGCTGTTGTCATTGCAGGAAATGGGCGATAGCACATCTGAAGAAGCCACGAAGCGTGCCAAAAAGCGGGGCCTGCAATTGCTGGACGAACTGGACGTGCTGCGCATGGGCATTCTGACGGGTACCGTGACGCAGGGCCAGCTTAACCAGCTGGACCACATGCTGCAAACCCACCGTGACAAGGTGATGGATCCGGTGCTGGTCACTGTGCTGGATGAAATCGACCTGCGCGTACAGGTAGAGCTGGCAAAGTTCGGTCGCCGCTAAATCCGGCCACAGTCTTTTTCATATTTTCAAAATAAAGCGTCCCATCCGGTTTTTTCTGGCTTTGGGGACTGAATATCATTATCACTTCACGCGGTCCTGAGGGCGGGGGCGTTGTTTCCTGCGCCCGCAAAGACTATAATACGAGTCTCTCGAGATACGAGCTTTTATACATATTTAAGGGATGCACCAGATGTCATCGTTGCCTGAAACGTCCTCCACAATCCTGCCGCCGGATTACAAGCCGAGCGAAAAAGAAAAGTTCATGAACCCGGTGATGCTGGAGTACTTCCGGCAGAAGCTGCTGCGCTGGCGCGCGGAACTGCTGGAGGAATCCACCGAGACGATCAAGGAAATGCAGGAAGACAACCTGCAAAAACCCGACATCGCTGACCGCGCCTCTGCCGAAACCGACCACGCGCTGGAACTGCGTACGCGCGACCGCGAACGCAAGCTGATTTCGAAGATCAACGCGGCAATGGAAAAAATCGATGATGGTTCCTACGGTTACTGCGAAGAAACCGGCGAGCCGATCACGATTGCCCGCCTCGAAGCCCGCCCGATCGCGACCCTGAGCCTTGAAGCGCAGGAGCGTCACGAACGTAAAGAGCGCACGCAGCGCGATATGCGCGAATAAGCGTACGTTTGGTTTGGCACAAACCCTGCAACAAACCCCCGACCGCGCCTGCGGCGGGGGTTTTTGCTAAGAAACGCAGCGGATTTATTCTGATTTATATGGGTTTATAACGTATGACCGACATTCATAACCACATCGCTGTTTTGCTGCTGTTTTTTGTTGTGCATCTGATTTTGGGCGCGGCGCTGATAACACGTACCGGGCGACGCCAATGGTTATGGGGTTTCATGGATAGTGCGGCGGCCGAAATGGCGCGCCGTTTGAACCGTGATGCGCGCAGCGCATCAGACCGTATTGTGCGTGGTGCGGTTGTATTTGTGATTTTGATCCTCTGTGCGCTGGGCGCGGGCTATGGCTGGACGTGGCTGGGCAGCTTGAATATGGGCTGGCTGTTTGATCTGTTTTTATTGTCGGGCGCTCTCGGCATTATGACGCCGGTTGCGGTCATGCGTGCCGTTGGCCGCCGCCTTGGTGAAAATAAAACAGACCGTGCACGCGATATTGCCGCGGTGCATGTGCGTGAAGATTTGACCAAAGCCGACGAACACACCATTGCCCGCAAAACCATCGAATACGGCATGGAATCGCTGTGCGTATCGCTGGTGGGGCCTGCGCTGGGTTTTATGCTGTTCGGGGCGACGGGGGTTTTTGTTTATGTCGCCGTCATGTCGCAGCAGCGGGTGTTTGGCCGGATGCTGGCTGCGCAAATACATTTCGGGGCGGTGGCGCGTGCGGCAGAACGAGTGGTTAATTTTGTGCCCGCAGTGCTGACGATGGGGTTGATCGCCCTTGGCGCCGTGGTGGTATCGCGGGGCAAGCCTGTGATGGCGCTGGCATTGCCCGTCAAGCAGGCCGGGCGGGATGACAGCTATAATCGCGGGCTGGTGCTGGCAGCCGCCGCAGGCGGTATGGGCCTGACACTGGGCGGGCCGCGCCGCTGGCCTGACGGGCAGGTCAGCAAGGCAGAATGGCTGGGCACCGGCCATGAAACGGCCCGTACGGACGTCGCCGCGCTCAAGCGGGCGGGCATGATGACCTTTGTCGCTTTTCTGGTCTTGATCCTCGCTTTGTCGGGGGCATTTATGATGCGGCTCTGATTTTCGTAATATTCAAAAATTATAACTTAATAACAAAAAATAGAAAAATAACGAAACAAAACAGCCTTGCAGTGCAAGGTACGTGTACTTGTATTTCGCCTTAACTCATTTTTAACTTTGACCCAATTACAAAAAATGCTAGCCTGACACCCGATCAAAATTGCTGAAAAACAACGCCAGAATCCCTGAGCCAGCACTTTGGCTGTGTGTGATTCCAAGGTATTGGCAGTGTGTTGCGATCGGGCGAGTCGCCGGGGGAGATTTCCTTTTCGTGCGGCATATAAATGTGTAAGGGCAAGTAAACGACATGGACAAAAGGGACCGGAGAAAGATAGAGAATATCCTGCGCGAACCCCTGACGCGCCACCGCCTGTCCCTGAACGGTAAAATCCGTGCGGCACAGAATGCGGAAAATCCGACGCCCTTTACGCTCGACGATCTCAAATCTTTTATCGCCAATATGGGCGTGGATGACGAAGGCTTCCGCAAGGAAACCTTGAACGTCCTTGAAGCCGTGCAAACCGGTCAGGCACCGAAGCCGCCCAAATTTGATACGCCCGAAAACCAGCTGCTCTGGGGCGCGGCGCTGTCTTATCTGTCGGTTAACCCCGACCAGATGAAAACATGGGCGAAGCCGCCCGCCGAAAAAACACCGGTGACGCAAACGGAACTGTGGCAACAGGTCACAGGCACGCGTCAGGCACATCAGGAATTGCTGTCGCATGCACACCATGTGCGCGAAGCGCTGCGCGACAAGGATACGCGCTACAGCTGGGGGGCGCCGGGCACGGGCTTCTCGTTCGACCGCGCCAAAAACCATATCAATATCGATTTCGTACAAAGCATGATCGTGGGCTTCGAACATGCCCGCGCGGATGTTTACCGCGAAATCGGCCACTCTCTGTTGTCGGTCAGCTATCCCAAGCGCATGACAGAAGTGTACAAGGAAATGCAGCCTCTGCTGCGCAAGTCGCGTCAGGCGCAGGCCAAAAAAGGCCCGCAGTTGAAACCGGACGAATATAAACAGCTGTTGATGCTGTCGACGGAATGGGAACTGCGCCACATGATGTTTGCGGCGGCCGAAGAAAACGTGGCCAACCGCTTTGTGTCCAACATGGGCAAACAGATGCTGCAAGATTACGGCGTGTCGGTGAACAACACGGCCGTGACCGGCCGCGGCGTTGGCCTGACCCGCCTGCCCAAAGACGGCCTGTCGGATGACCTGCGCCGTTACATGAACCTGTGCAACACGGTTCAGCTGAGTTTCTATCAAAACAACGGCATGTTCGAAAATACCGATACCGGCTGGTTCAAGGTCGGCATCAACCCGAATTTGGTGCGTAAGACATCGACGCTGGCGCGCCGTCCTGCCGATCAAAAAGAAGACAACGACGGTATCGAACACCCCGATTTCAAACTGCTGCGCGAATTGGCGGGCGGGCCCAAGGGGCTTGAAAACCTGCAGCCCAAGCAGCACGAGCGTTTGTATGGCTGGCAAAACCTGTCGGGCCGTATCAACGCCGCCGATGGCGCACGCAAGGCCGTGATCGAAGAGATCATGAAGCTGTATGCCGAAGACCTTTTGCAGCGCATCCTGAAGCAGGCGAACGACCAGATCGACCAGCAGCTGAAAGACGCGCAGGACAAGCAAAAAGAGCAAGATCAGGATAAAGATCAGGACAAGCAAGACGGTCAGGACGGCCAAGAAGGCGACGACGGTCAAGAAGGTCAGGAACAGGACGGCCAAGAGCAGGACGGTCAAGGTCAGGGCCAAGGACAAGGCCAGGGTCAAGGCAAAGGCAAGCCGCAAAAAGGCAAAAAAGACAAGCAAGAGCAGCAGAAACAAAAGCAGAAGCAGCAAAAAGACCGCGGCAAGCCGCAAGGCGAGCAGCAAGACCCCGATGACATGGACGGCGAAGACGCCGATGGTCAGGACGGTCAGCAAGGTCAAAAGCAAAAAGGCGACAAGCAGCAGAAGCAAAAAGGCCAAAAGGGCGAAAAAGGCGAGCAAGGCGAAGAGCAGAACGCGGACGGTCAGGACGGCGAAGGCCAAGAGGGGCAAGAGCAAGACGGCCAGCAGCAGGACGGCGAGGGCCAGGAAGGTCAAGGCCAGGAAGGCGATCAGGAAGGCCAGCAAAAGGGTAAACCTGAGAAAGCTGAAGGCAAGCTCGGCTCCGACGATGAAGATACCGTACCTGTCGAAGGTGCGGGCGATCTGCCTGCGCCCAAAGCACCGACTGAGGCGCCATCCGACGAGCTGGACCCGAACGGCAGCGATGCCGATGGTGATGGCAATGACGCGGACGGCGACGGCAACGATGCGGATGGCGATGGCCAGGATGCCGACGGCAGTGATGCGGACGGTGACGATGCGGATGGCGAAGGCCAGACCGCGGACGAGATCCAAAAAGAAATCGACCGTATGGAGAAGGAAGAACAGGACGCACAGGACGCCGATGGCGAAGGTCAGGACGCGGACGGTGAAGGTCAGGATGCCGACGGCGATGGCCAGAAAAGCAAAAGCAAAGGCAAAAGCAAGGGCAAACCCAAGCCAAGCCGCCAAGGCGGCGATGGCGATGGCAAGTCGCTGGAAGAGCTCTCCAAGCAGGACTGGACGGATTACAACGCCCGTATTGCCGAACTTGCAGGCCCCATCACGCGCGTGCGTAAAATGTTTAAAGACGTGCAGGAACGTCAGCTGCAGCGCAAAGAGAATATGTCGCGCTCGCTCGATATCCTGCCAGAAAATGGCGAGGTCAAAGACCGCTTTAATATCGAAGCGCACCGGAACATGACGATTAAAAAAGTCACCGGCCAGCTGGAAGAGGAAGACCTGAAACGCTTCCACAAAAACGAAACCAGCATGGTGCCGACCGAAATTGATATCGTGATTGCGATTGACGGTTCCGGTTCTATGGGCAACGGGGCCGGTGGCGGTGCTGTGCCAATCAACGCGGCGCTGCAAGCGGCCGCCATCATGTACGAAGCCGCTGCCGGCAAAGACATGAAAATGAACGTTTACGTCACGATGTGGGGGGATAACGACCCGCCCATCCTGATCAAACCCGGTGATGACCGCGTGAAAATCGGTCAGGCCATGCAGGCCGCCCGCAAGGGTCTCAACTCGGGCACCAACTTTGCCCCAGCTGTCAAGAAAGTCGCACAGACGATCGGCGAACAGCGTGGTAAAAGCGGAACCCTCAGCGGGTTTACGCACATCTTGATCCTCTCCGACGGCGATATGTTCGATGCCGAACAGTCGAAAGAGAAGATCTTCACCATGTTCGACTACTCCGACAAGGTGACTTTCGATGCCGGTATTATCACCGCGTCGAAAGGGACGAACATGCAGAAAATGGCCGAAAGCATCAAAGGCCGGAAACCGTATCAGGGTATGGGTATTGCCCTTGGTAACAATCCGGAAGAGGTGCCGATGGCGATCGTGGGGCTATTGCTCGAAAAGGTCAGGAAGACAGGCAGCTTCAAGCCTGTGCCTAACAGTCAGAAACGCAGAGCCATGAGACAAGCTCATAACAAGATGGATCGGAAGCCATGACCAAAAACACGCCAGACAAAAAAGACGCGCCCAAAGCCGACAGCAAAAAGCCGGAAACGCAGTCTATCTTGAAAAAGAGCATCAAGGATCTTGAGCTGAAAGACTTCGATGCGCTGGAAAAACCGCTGGGTACCGCGTCCCGTCCGTTCCCTATGTGGGGCCCGATGCGTATCGAAAACAATGGCCGCACCGAAATCGAAACGGTTCTGTCGTTCATCGCGGATGACAACGAGCCGCTGCGTATTTATTCCGAGCGCCCGTACGAAGAAGTGATGGCGCTTGCGTATTGCGATATGCCTGTGCCCAGCATGCTGCCGATCTTTAAAGACGGTATCGAACGCCGCGGCGATCCGCTGCAGCGTCAAAAAGACATTCTGGAAGGCAAACAGCCCCAGAACGAAAACTTCAACCGCACGCAGATGATGATCGGTGACCCGGGTCACGGTAAATCGTTCCTGGGTGCGATGCAGGGCCGCCTGCGCGCCAAAGGCTCGGTCGAGATTTACGACTGCGGCGGCAAGAACATGAACGACCTGCTGTTCGAAATGGTACTGGATTTCGGCGCGGCTGACGCGCTGCCCAAAGCCATCGACAAACGCCTGAAATCGGGCGCGCTGGAAGACATGTCGCTGGGCCTGCTGAACGGCCTGCCCGAAAAAGCGCTGACCAAAGAAGACGGCGTGCTGAAAGGCATCGACTGGGCCTACCTGAAAACCGCTGGTAACGACGAAGTTGAAAAATCTTTCAACATCCTGTCCAAAGTCAGCAAGATTGAAGGCCTTGATAACGCTGGCGGCAACGCGCTGGGTATGAACTCGCAGTTCGGTGCGCTGATCCGTGCGTTCATCGATAAACGCGAAATCGTTCTCGACGAGTATAACAAATCGCGCGAAGGCTCGGACAACGCCCTGCAAACCGTGATCCAGTTCCTGATCGGTGAATTGCGCGAATGCACGGTCGACAACCCGCTCAAGAACAAAGACAACACGTCGGGCCCCAGCTCGTTCACGTTCAAGCGTGATGACATGGGTGCGGGCTTCTTCGTGACCTTTACGGGTAACAAGACCGAAGACGGCACCACCACGCGTTCGCTGAACAAATCGGTTTATGACCGTCTGAAGCCTGATACGCTGCCCGATCCGGATGTGATCGACTGGCAACACCGTATCTGCCAGATGATGGTCGGCATGCCCGTATCCACCATCTACAGCGCGTTCAAAGACCAGGCCGATGAAAATCCGGAAGCGTTCGGCGAATGGTTGCTGCGCATGCGCGAAACCAAGGCCAAAGTCGAAGGTACGCCCGTGCCGGAACTGCAGCAAACGCTGCTGTCCAACTGGAAAGACGTTGTACAGGCGTCCGAAAAACTGGCGATGTTCTACGACCGCTGGGCAACCCTGTCGGATGCTGAAAAAATCACGACCGCTGCCCCCGACCTGATCGAGGAAGTGGACGAAGAATATTCGAAGAAGGAAGGCATGTCTTTCCGCCGTATCAAGCAGCACCTCGAAGAGGCGCAGCCGATCCGTGCGAAAATGCAGCCGCTGGAAGCACCTGTGAAAATCGACTTCGGCGCCTGGACCAAGGCACCGGCGCGTGGTGAAGGCGTGGAAGAAAACCCGTCCCTCAACTACGGTACCCGCCTGATCGAATACATCGAGCGTATGGTGTACGAAAAATCAGGCTCCGTCGGTAAAAACAAGCTGTACGGCAAGCTGACCAAAGCGATGGAAGAATATGGCCTGCGTGATATCGCCCTGAAAGAAGGCGCGCGCAGCAACCAGAAATCTGTCGAAGAAAGCCTGAACATCAGCGCCTTCGCCGACCGCGACATCAACAAGCAAGCCAATATGGCACGCAAGATTTTCTGCAATTTCGTGCGCCAGATGGATCCGAATATCGAAGCGAACGATGACGAAATCATCACGCCGAAGAAATTCGCCGATGCGCTGAAACATGTACAGTCCAAGGAAACGGCGGCCACGAACGAACTGTTCGTGACCAACCGCGACCCCGAACAGCTGTATGCGGGCCAGCCGCTGGCCGAAGCGATCATCAAAGATGCGGCTGTGTATGTGCGCGAAAACAAACAGGTTGATTTCGACCTCGACGACCTCGTGCATCACGACGACCTGATTGCATCGCTGGCACTGCCCACGGTGGGCGCTAAAAACCTGGCGGCGATCTGGGATCAGAACATCCGCCCCATGATGCGCGACACGGCACCGGATGCACCGGCTGCTGATGGTACGCAGCCTGCGGCAAACCAGAACGGTGCGCAGCAGCGCCGCAACGATGGCCTGTCGATGGCCGAGGGCACGTCGTCCCACGGTATCGCCACGACCAGCCTGCAAGTGCTGTACAGCGATGACGAAGGCGAACGCGCGGTATCGGTGCATATCGTCCGCAACACCCAGCGCGACAAAACGCTGGTGGTGGGCGAGAAGGTGCCGTCCAAACTGCTCGCGGCCTTCCGCGAAGCGGGCGTCACGCATGTTGACCGTAACGATCCGTCCGCACAGACTAAAGTCGAAGCTGCGCTGGGCGATCTGACCCGCGGCATGCCGGCCGTGGTGAAAGACCACCTGATGGACGCGTTCAAGTACAGAAACTCGGTACAGGGCGGCGCGGAAGATGCCAAGCCGGAACTGTCCCAGGTGCTGACCGATCCGTCGATCGAAATGTACTTCCCCAAATACGTTGTGAAAAACAACAAACCGGGGCCGCGTTAATCTGCGGGGATAAACAGCCATACAGCCGGATAGACATATGACCGAGACGTTAAAACAGGTGGGTGCCGCCGCGGCACAGCAAAATGCGATGGAGCGGGGAACGCGTTTCCTGCCCCATGGCAGCCGCCTGTTTACCGTGCCGGCCGGCTGGGAAGCAGATATGATCCGCCGTGACAAAGGGGTTCTGTCCTGCGGCAGCATGCTGGAGCTGGAAGAGGCGATGCGCACCGAAGACGCGCCTGTCATTTTCATCCCGCATGATGCTATGCTGACGGATGCAGATATCGAAAAAATCTGCCAGCGCAACGGCATCACTAAAACACTTTTCAAAGAGGTGAGGACATGAACGGGGGACGTTACATCAAGCAGGCCATCATCGCCGCGCTTTGCGAACATCCGGATCACGAAAAGTATAAAACGCGCGCTTTTTCGGGCGAAAACCTTGAAAAAGTGATGCAGGCGCTGTCCGAACAGCGCAACACGCTCACCAAGGAAGACTTCTTCACGCAAGATGACGAAGGCAAGTACCTGATCGATACCCCCGGCTTCTGGCGCAATTTCGACAAGGTACAGGCGATCCTGACCAAGTCGGGCGAGAAGTTCACGATGGACGATTTCCGCAAGCCCCTCGGCCCCACCGATGAATCGCGCAGCCTGCTGGATGGCGCGCGGCAGTGGGGCGGCCTTGGTAAAATTTTCAGCCAGTCCGTATGGGAAGGCCGCTTCGATGAAATGGAACGTCTGTGGTACTACGTGCCCATGCCGTCCCGCCGCGAGCTGTTCCGCAACGATGGCAAGCTGGATCTGTCGCTGAAGCGTAACCTGCTGAATGCCGAAGGCCGCGAAATGCCGGAAGATCGTCTGGCCAAAGCCGGTCTGACGCCGCATGACATCACGCAAGCTTTCACCGCGAACGGCAATTACGAAGACGTCAACCGACGTCTTGCGCAAGCGGGCGATTACCTGCGCAAAGAATATCTGACGCTTCCCGATAAAGACGGCTACACGGTGTTCTACGAACAGGGCGCGTGGGATAAATACAACGATATTTCCAAACGCCTTGCATCGCATGGCGAGCAATTTGAAGCAGGCGATTTTATCCGCCAGATGGGCTACAGCGCCAACATGCTGACGCGTGCGTATGAACGCAACGGTCTACAGCATGTTTTCGCGCCCCAGCACTGGGTTGATCGTCTGCCGGAAATGACCGACCTGTGGTCGCGTGTGTTGCCGGGTTGGAAAACGGGCTCGATCACCGTGCGTGATTTCGATGCCTCCTATGCGGCAGCCGAAAGCCTGACCTACGGCAAGCTGGTCGACTTCAACCGTTTCGAAAGCAAGCAAGAACTGGTGCGTCCGCTGAACCCCGATGCCGCGCAAAGCGGTGCGGAAAAGCCTGTGCTGCCCATCGGCCTGAAAGCTTTCTGGGATAACATCGGCACGGTTCAGCAGAAACTGTCGAACATGAACGCCAAACTGACGCTGACCGACCTGCGCCAGCAAAGCGGCGAGCTGGAAGACAGTTGCATGATTGCAGCGGTCAAATTCGGCCGCTTCGCCGAGGTACAGGAAATCGCACGCAAATCGGGCGAAAAAATCACCGTCAACGACTTCCTCACCAAAGATCGTCACGGTAACAGCATGCTGGATATTTTGTCGGAACGTAAAGAGCTTGGCCTTGTATTCCAGCCCGAAAACTGGGCAGGCCGTTTGGGCGAAATGAAGAGCCTGTGGACGCAAGTCCGCGTGACGGAGCGTGCGCAGGTTGATTTCGATCAAGTCGAAGTCGCCGCACAGCAAGCAACGCTGCGCCAGAAAGTCGGCGAAGATTTCAACTTCAAACTCAAACCGCGTAAACCGGGTGGCGGCAAACCGTAACCCCGCTGCACGAAAAAACAAAAAGCCGCACGGATGACTGTGCGGCTTTTTTTGTTTGTGCGTTTTATTTTTTACGGTGCGGGCGGTTTCTGCGTAGCCTGCGCACGCTTGGGGCTCAGGCACATATGCGGCGGTACTTGCAGGTCTTCGGCGTTGTAGCGCAGCGGGTTTCCGCCGATATCCTGTACTTTGCCGCCTGCGGCCTCGACAATTGCGTGCCCCGGCGCAACGTCCCAGAATTTGGTACGTCCGCCACGGTTAACGGGGTAGACGATGGAGGCGTCGGCGCTGCTTTCGGCCACCTGACACGCCCGCAGCACGCCGCTTTTGCTGTCAATGCGGGCGGCATCGCCGAATTGTTCGGATAGATATCCTTTTACCTTCGGCATATCGGCGCTGTATTCATTCACCAGCACGCGCAGGTTTGCATCAGGGGGCACCGCGGGCGGCATAAGAGGCACACGCGTACCATCCGGTTTGACTTCGGCCGCCGTGTTCGGCCCTGCGCCCACGTATAGTTTGTCGAGTGCCGGATGATACACAACGCCCATCACGGGTTTTCCGTCAATGATCAGCGCGATGGCCACAACGAAAGCGCCCGTGCGGTCTGCAAATTCTTTGGTGCCATCCAGCGGGTCAACGGCCCAGAATGTGCCGCCGGAGATATCGGGGATATTACCGGCCTCCACTGCTTCTTCGGATACGATGGGAATATCGGGCGTGAGCGCGGCCAATCGCGGCAGGATAATTTTCTCCGCCGCGTGATCGGCATCGGTGACAACGCTGCCGTCTTTTTTAATATAGCTGCGGGTGTTTGGATCGTTGTAGTGCTGCATGATGACCGCGCCCGCATCACGCGCCAGCTGTTCGATCTGTGGGAGAAGGGCGGAGAGATCGGGTTTTGTCATGCGGGTTTTCTATATTTCCATAGTGTTAAAACGACAGCGGCGCGGATAGCGCCTATAGAGTATAAAAAATTCAACAAATCCGCGGAAGGGCAAATACCATATATTGACGCAGGCGAGCCGTATCCATATGCTGTAGCCATCGTCAAAATCATATACAAGCGAAGAGGGAGACCTCTATGAAATCCGCCCTTAAACCGGCTCTTGAAAATCTCGACAAGGCGCTCGCACGCCTTGAAACCGCTGTCGACAAGCGCCTCAAAAGCGAAGTCCGCCAGAAGGCGGAGCCGCAGCTCGACCTGAGCGCGCGCAACGAGCGTGAAGTAAACCGCAAAATCGCCGCACGCCTTGACCAGACCATCAACCGTCTGGAAACGCTGCTGACCGACGAAGAAGAATAAGCGCCGACAAGGCAGAACCAAGGAAGAGATCATCATGGCCGAAGTGAATATTTCCATTAACGGACGCATCCACGAAATCAGCTGCGATAACGGTCAGGAAGGCCGCGTGGTGGATCTGGCTTCGTATATCGATCAACGTTTGCAGCAAATCGCACGCAGTGGCGCGGCATACAACGATGCGCATTTGCTGGTGCTGACGGCACTGGTACTGGCCGATGAAATTTTTGATACACGCGAAAAACTGGCAGCGGCAACATCCGAAGCAGGTGCATCCAAAACCCGCAAAGACCAGCCCGTAGACGCAGCCCCTGTAACGCCCGCCGCTGCGGTATCCGCCGAAGAGGACAAGGCGCTGGCGCAATTGCTGGAAAAGCTGGTCAAACGTATCGACGGCATTGCCGCGCGCGTACAGGCCGCCTGATAACGGATAGTTTTTTTAGACCCCCAAAGCGCTGAAATTGCCCGAAAATAACGGGTTTTTGTTATCCGCCCCTCCGTTTTGGCGCGGAAATCCGTGACATTTGTATTGTTTGCCCCTAGATTAAGCACCGGAAGGTCGCTGCAGCGGTCGCGTGAGACAGCACTATCCCAGAGGCCGATGCTTATTCGCCCGGGGGCTGTCCCTGACCGGATCGTGGTCCGGTCATATGGTTCCCACCTTGTTGTACAAGGGCCTAGCGGATATCCCCGTCCACGGCGCAGGTGGCACCTTCCACCTCATTTTTTTAACCTGTGCGGCGTTTTGTTTTTCTCGCGCCGTTTTTCTTGTGCCGGATATTCGATGCATCTGGATAAAAACAATTTTCGTCAGGCGGCGTTTAACCGCCGCATGTCGCTTCCACCTGATACGCGTGCGCAATGGTCTGCACAGATGGCCGCACGTTTTCTGGATCACGTCGCGCTACCCCCCGCAGGCACGGTGATTTCCGGCTACATTCCTGTAAATAACGAAATCGATGTGATGCCGCTGATGGCAGAACTTGTCGCGCGCGGATACCGCTGCGCCGTGCCGTATAACATGGAGCGTGAACAGGTGCTGTCTTTTCTGGAGTGGACGCCCGATACGGTTTTGCAGCGCGGGCTTTATAATATTCCCCAGCCTGATCCGGCCAAGGCCGAGGTGCTGGTGCCGAACCTGTTGATCGTGCCCATGGTGGCGTTCGATGCCGAATGCAGCCGCATCGGTTATGGCTCCGGCTATTTTGACCGTACCTTCGCCCATTTGGCGAAAATTCAAAAATTCCGTGCGATTGGTGTTGCGTTCGAAGCGCAGAAATACGACCGTGTGCCCGTTGACCGTTATGATTACCGTCTGGATGCGGTCATTACCGAAACGGCCATCTATGGCACCATCGCGCCGGCACAAGGAAAGCAAACTACATGAGAATACTGTTTTTGGGCGATATCGTCGGACGCGATGCGCGTGACGCTGTCACCAGCCGTCTGCCCGATATCCGCCGCGATTACAAACTGGATGCCGTGATCGTCAATGCCGAAAACGCCGCACATGGTTTTGGCGTCACGGCACAGATTTGCGACGATCTTTACAAAGCGGGCGTCGATTGTATCACCACCGGTAATCACGTCTGGGACCAACGCGAAATTATGTCGTATATCGATAGCGCCCCGCGTTTGCTGCGCCCGATTAACTTCCCCGAAGGTACGCCCGGTCACGGGGCCAGTATCATCGAAACCGCGCGCGGGCATAAAATATTGGTCGTCAATGCCATGGCACGTTTGTTTATGGATGCGATGGATGACCCGTTTGCGGCCATGGATAAACTATGCAAAAAATTCCGTCTGGGCAAAGACGTGCAGGCGATCTTCCTCGACTTCCACGGCGAGGCGACAAGCGAAAAAATGGCCATGGGGCATTTTCTGGATGGCCGCGCGTCATTCGTGATTGGTACACACACACATGTGCCCACGGCCGATACGCGTATCCTGCCCAAAGGCACAGGGTATCAGACCGACGCCGGTATGTGCGGCTGCTATGACAGCGTCATCGGTATGGATGCCAATATCGCGGTGCAGCGTTTTGTGCGCAAAATGCCTGGCGAAAAATTACGCCCTGCCGAGGGGCCTGTGACATTGTCGGGCGTCATGTTCGATGTTGATCCGGCTACGGGGCTTTGCACGCAGGTCTCGCCTTTCCGTCTGGGCGGGCTGCTGATGCAGGCCTTGCCTGCCACGCCACAATAAGATTACGATAGAATGATCACGGGAGAGAAAAACATGACCACAGTCAAACAGGCACCGATCGGCCGTTTTAAAATTTTTGCCGCCGCCTTGCTGGTATGCGGCGCGCTGACGGGCGGGTTTATGCTGAACGCAAACGGGCAGGGTGCCGATACTGTGTCGCCCGCGGGGCTGGCAGTGCATAAGCTTGTGATTATCAAACAGGATGGTACGCGCGAAACCTTCCGCACTGAAATTGCACAGAAGCCGATTGATATTGAAATTGGCCTGATGCACCGCAAGCAGATGGACAGCGATGCCGGTATGCTTTTCTATTTTGGTGGCGGCGAAGGTGAGGTGAACTTCTGGATGAAAAATACGCTCATCCCCCTCGACATGCTTTTCATCCGGGGCGATGGCACGATTGTGCATCTTCATGAAAACGCCGTGCCGCAATCGCTCGAACGTATTCCGTCGCGCTTCCCTGTGGCGGCTGTGCTGGAATTGAATGGCGGTGAAATTGCCAAACGTGGTTTTAAAACCGGCGACAAAGTTGAACATCGCTTTTTCCAGGCTGCCGCGCCGCAGCCTGTGACAGATACTGCCGACCAACCCCTGCCGCCGGGCGAAGAGCCTGCGCCCGTGCCCGAAGCGCTGCCCGATACGCAGACGGAGAATAATGACGTCCCCTCCGTAATCGATGAACTGCAAAAGCCCGGGCTGGATTCGGAAACCGGCCAGCCCTAAGCGCGGCAGCGATCGGGTTTATCTGCCGCAATGCGGAAAAGACGCCGATAACCCTTTGCCGCCAAGGGGATACGTAGGTATTTGTAAGTGCATGAAATAGCTTGATTTTGCTTTGGCGCAGGTCTATAAAAGGCCTGCCAAGAAAAACGGAGTGTAGCGCAGTCCGGTAGCGCGCCTGTTTTGGGAGCAGGATGTCGGGGGTTCAAATCCCTCCACTCCGACCATTTTTCAAAAGCGAAACAAAGAATAGGTACGATCATGAAAGCCAGGATTTACAAGCCTGCAAAGAACACCATGCAATCCGGCCGCGCAGGTACTGCGCAATGGGTGCTGGAATACGAACTGGAAACACCGCGCCGCCCCGAGCCTCTGATGGGCTGGACCTCTGCGGGTGATACGCTCAATCAGGTACGCATGAAATTTTCCAGCAAGGAAGCGGCGATTGCTTTCGCCGAAAGCCATAGCATGGAATATGCCGTTGCGCCTGAACCGCGCCGCGCTGTTACGCCGCGCAGCTATCTCGACAATTTCAAATACCGCCCGGCCGAAGAAGAAGCCTGATAAAGCCCTTTACGGCGCAGGTGGTTTTTGCGGCGGCTTCGGTTTGTCCGCAGCCTTTGCGTTGCCCTGCGGTTTTGCAGGCGCAAGGCTGCTGCTGATATCCGGTTTGCTTTCGAGCGTTTTGTGAATGGGGCATTTGTTGGCGATTTCCAGCAGGCGCTGCCGCTGCGTATCGTCGAGGTTCCCCTCCAGCGTAATTTCCCGCGTAATCATATCGCGCTTGATGTTGTCTGCGCCCGTTTCCTTGCGGTGGGACAGCTCGACCGTGACGCCTTCCAGCGGCCATTTTTTCTGGTTCGCGTACATGCGGATGGTCATGGCCGTGCAACTGCCCAGTGCCGCCAGCAGCATATCATAAGGGGCAGGGCCGCTATCCAGCCCGCCCATGCTTTCCGGCTCGTCTGCCACAAATACGTGGCTGCCGGCGGTGACTTGCTGGGTATAGGCGCCGTCGCCGGTTTCGCGCACGGTCACTTTCGTCGGTTGATGGGCCACGGGCGGCTCCTTTCGCCTAAAGGGGATATTTACCGACTCTACGCCGCAAACGCCCAAATCGGCAAGCGCGGAAGCATTTTGAACGTCTGTGCCGTTTAGATGCCGACAATAAAACAAGGACTTAGCAGGTATAGGCGGCGAAAAAGAGCAATTTTTCGGCAATTGGTGCTTGCTAAAATCTGCAAATTTGGTAAAAAAACTCCACCACAATGTTCCCTGGTAGCTCAGTGGTAGAGCAAGCGACTGTTAATCGCTTGGCCGTAAGTTCGAACCTTACCCAGGGAGCCATTTTTCTTTTCACGCCATCCTATACATATCCGCTCTGCAACTTGCAGGGGGCCTGAACCTGTGCGTTAATATTCCCGTGACTGCGGGAGGGGAATGCATGGATCGTCGTCGTTTTTTACGGGCGGGTTTGTTGTCGGCAGCGGGGCTGGCGGCGTTGTCGGCGGGCGGCTTTGGCGCATGGGCGCGGCCGCTTGAAAATGACCCCGATGCCGCGCTGCTGGATGCGCAGGCGGGCATTGTCGTGAACGATGTGCATGGCCAGATCAACCGCACACGCGTATCTGTTATTCGCCATCCAATCGATAGCCTGTCTACCGCGCGGTTTATTCAGCCGGGGGGCGGCGTTGCCGTATGCGGCGGACGTCACGCCATGGGTGGCCAACAATTCGCCACAGGAAAAGCGTTGATTGACATGACATCGATGAACCGTGTCATCAGCGTGGATCGCGCCGCGCGCACCGTCACGGCAGAGGCGGGCATTACATGGCCTGCGCTGGTTACGTGGCTGAACCGCGAAGCGCCCGAGCTGGCGATTATTCAAAAACAAACAGGCGCCGATGATTTGACATTGGGCGGCGCCCTGTCGGCCAATGCGCACGGGCGGGGGCTATCGCTGGCGCCGATCATCAGTAACGTCGAGAAATTTACCCTGCGTATGGCGGATGGCGAACTGCGCACCTGCAGCCGCGATGAAAATGCCGAGCTGTTTTCGCTGGTCATTGGCGGATACGGTTTGTTTGGCATCATAGAAACAGTGACGCTGCGTTTGATGCAGCGGCGCAAGCTGCGCCGTGACGTAGAGATGCTGACCATCGACAAGCTGATCGATGCGGTCGACCGCAAGGTGGTGCAGGGCTATTGGTATGGTGATTTCCAGTATAAAACCGATCCGGCGGCGGATGATTTTATGCGTACAGGTGTGTTTTCTTGCTATCAGCCCGTCGATGACGATGCCGAAGTTACGCCAGCCGGGCAAAACCTGTCGCTGGAAGATTGGCAAACGCTGTATGAACTGGCGCATGATGATAAAAAAGCTGCATTTGAAAAATACAGCGCGCATTACCTGTCAACCAACGGCAATATCTATTGGTCTGACAGCCATCAGATGAGCACGTACCAGAAAGGCCAGAACCGCAAATACGCCGATAAAAAAGGCATCAGTAGCGGATCTTCGCTTGTCATCAGCGAAGTCTATTTCCCGCGCGAACAATTGGCGCAGGGCATGGAAGAATGCCGCGCCGCCGCACTCCAGCAGGGGATGGATATCGTTTATGGCACAGTACGTTTTATCGAGCAGGATACCGAAAGTTTTTTGCCGTGGGCACGCAAACGTTATGCCTGCGTTATTTTCAACCTGCATGTACGGCACACACAAGACGGCATCGCCAAAGCGCAGCACCATTTCCGCACGCTCTATGATATCGCGCTGAAATTCGGCGGCAGTTTCTTTTTGACATACCACGGCTGGGCACAAAAAGAACAGCTTGTGGCTGCTTATCCGCAGATTGGGGAGTTTTTTGAATTAAAACGCAAATACGACCCGTATGAAAAATTCACCAGTGACTGGTATACGGCCAGCAAGGAAATGATCGGGCTTTAATTACAGGCCGGCCTTGCGTGCGCTGGTTTGTACGGGGGCTTTTGGCTGTTCGGGCGCGGCGGGGGCCTGATCGCCTATCAGGTTTTTGAAAATCTCCATGTTCCGCTCGCCGGTCACGAACAGGTATCGTGCATCTGATGCGTTTTTGCTTTCCGAGAAGCTGACGCCGATATACTGGTTGTCCAGGGATTTAAGAAGGCGCTCTTCCTCTGCCTTTGGCACCGTGTCTATGCGCACATAGGCATAATGGCCTGCCTGTTCGGTATGGGCATATGTCCATTTTTGCGCGGACAGGGTTTGAATATCGTTTTCATAGCTGGCGCGGAAAGCGTGGGTTTCGTTTACGCCCATGCCCATGCGTTCGCGGCCGTATTTGTCGCCGTACATTTCAAGTAAATCGGCATACAGGCGCGGCATGGCGTGGTTCCAGAATTGTTTCTGGCCTTCGGGGGTCAGGTTTGACTGTACTTCTTCGATATCGCTGACGAACTGGCTTTTCATCGCAAAAGCGCTTTTCGATTTGGGGAATGCTTTTTCAAGCTCTTCCTTGTCGGGGTGCATGTCCATGGCCTTGGTCAGATCCGGCGTCAGTTTGAACCCGACGCTGCGCATGGCAAAGAAAAAATCTGTGTTGTTTTGCGGCATGCGTTCCCACTTGGGGTAGCCTTCGATCAGGGCTTCTTGCAAGCGGGCCTGTGTTTCTATGCCGGATTTCAGGTAATCAATACCCATCCCTGTCGTGTTTAATACCGCGTTCATCACACGGCGTATAAATCCTGGTTGGAAGGCGCTGGTGGTCACTTCGTTGATGACCAGATTGCTGATGGCGTCCTGTTTGGGATAGATAACAGAAAGGCCATCCTTGCCCATGCGTTCTTTGGCCCGCCAGTAGTGGTCGCCTTGCAGAATATGCGCCATTTCATGGCCGAGCGTACCCAGCTTGCCACCAAAAATAGACAGCGGTTTATTGATAAAAATTTTACGCTCCCCGCCAAGGCGCGCGTAGCCGCCGACGGATAGCATCTCGAACAGTTTTTTATACAGCGGGGGCTGTTTTTCCTTGCCGCTGTGAAAACTGCTGAGAGATGTCGTGAGGTTCACGCGCTGCGGATTTTCGTGCACGATCTCAAGCCCGCGCGGCGGCCATTCACCAAATGACGCATGCAAAAGCTCGTCCACGCTGGCATGGCCGCGCATCAAAAGCTGGTTGGCCATTTTCTCGCGGTTATCCATTGCGGGGCGCCATGAAAGAGGAGGTTTTTTTCGGCGTCGGTTTCGGCCCTTCGTTGAGGGCGCCGACTTTGACGAGTGTTTCAAGCAGTTCTTTTTCGGCCTGCGGGGCATCTATCGCGGGTATAGAAATGCCGTATCGCTGGTTCCAGAGTTTTTGCTGATAATCCCACCATTCTTTGTAACTAAGGCCGGTGCCGGTTTTGGAATCTTCATAGAGGGCCTGCACAACCGACTTTTCGTCGGCGCCTTTAAATTCACCAAAAAAGGTATGGTAAGTCTTCATCTGCGTCCCCGTGGCTTATTCTGCATTATCATACCATATCCTTTAAAAAAGATGAAAGTATATGGAATTTGACGCCGGTGCGGCCTTAATGTCTTGATACCAAAGGAAACCACTCGGCACAAAAAAAGGCGCCATGGGCGCCCTTGTCTGTCATCTGTTATTTAAAACAGTGTCTTGAGAAGTGGAGGCACGGGCCGGAATCGAACCGGCATTCACGGATTTGCAATCCGCTACATCGCCATTCTGCCACCGCGCCATCTCTCGGGTTGATTTTGTAGCCTAAAAACGCAGGCTTCTCAAGTGCTGGTACTGTTCAAGGTGGGGAAAAGGGTATAAAAATATGTGCGAGTGCTTATATATGCGGGGCCTGCGCCCTGTATTCAATATACCATAATATAAACAACAGCCGTAATGGCCGTAACATAGGTAGATGCGCAAATGATGCAAAGCTTTGATATTGCCCGTGAAAATATGATTTTCAGCCAGTTGCGCCCGAACGGAATTTCATCCCCCGCGCTGATCGAGGCCTTGAAGGCCGTGCCGCGCGAACAATTCGTGCCGCGCCACCTGCAGCGTATCGCGTATGTCGACGAAGATATCGATCTGGGCGGGGGCCGCTATCTGGCCGAGCCGGCCGTCATTGCCCGCCTGCTGCAGGCGCTGGATGTGTTGCAGGGCGATATTGTTCTGGATATTGGCACGGGTACCGGCTATGGCGCCGCGCTGATGGCGCAGATGGCTGCAACCGTGGTTGCGATCGAAGCCGACGCCGATATGGCCTCCGAAGCGGAGCGTCTGCTGCGCGATCTGGATATCTGCAACGTCGCGGTTGTGCAGCAGAAGGCATTGCCCGAAGGTTATGCCACGCAGGCGCCGTACCATAAAATTCTGATCAACGGTTCCGTTGCCAGTGTGCCCGAGCAGATCCTGAACCAGCTGGCTGATGGCGGCCGCCTTGTTGCTGTGATCTCCAGCAAGGGGCATATGGGTTCGGCTGTGCTGTACACCCGCAGTGGCGATAGCTTTTCTAAACGCGTCCTGTTCGATGCGGCGACGCCGACCTTGCCGGGTTTTGCTGCGCCGAAATCGTTTGAATTTTAAATGCGTTCGTTTCGGCTTTTTGTGTGCTGCATCAGCTTCTCTGCCGCGTTGTTGGCGGGCGGGGCGCATGTCAGGGCCCAAGAAGACGCTGTCGTTTCCGTTTTCACGCAGTCCCTTGCCGACGCTTATTTAAACAATCCAGAACTGGAAGCCGCGCGCGCCGAATTGCGCGGCGTGGATGAAACCTATGCGCAGGCGATGGCGGGCTATCGGCCTCAGGTTTCAGGTGAAGTTTCGTATACATCTTCTCGTTATAACGGCGATATGTTTGACAGCCATGCCGACCCCAAAGACGTTGCCATCGCCCTGCGCCAGCCGGTATACCGCGGCGGCAGCACGGATGCGAACGTAGAGGCATCTTTCAATCAAATCAAAGCGCAGCGGGCTGTTCTTCATTTAACCGAGCAAGATGTGTTGCTGGCGGCGGTCACAGCCTATATGGATGTGCGCCGCGATGGCGAGCTTGTGCGATTAAACGTCAATAATGAAAAGGTGTTACAAGAGCATCTTGAAGCATCGCGTAAACGTTTTTCTCTCGGCGATATCACGAAAACCGATGTCAGCCAGGCGGAATCCCGTCTTGCCAATGCAACCGCCGGGCGCGTCAGGGCGGAGGGGGCGTTGCGTGCCAGTGCCGCGCGGTTTGAACAGGTCATGGGCCAGCAACCGCCGGCCGAATTACCTGCCCCGTCCTATGTTCTGCCCTTGCCTGAAACAGAGGATGCCGCCGTGGCGCTGGCCGAAGCGCAGAATCCAAATATCCATTTTGCAGATTTCAATCATGACGCCGCCCGCGCCACCACCCGTGCTGTGGCGGGGGAGCTGCTGCCGCAGGTCGATCTGACGGGCAGCCTTGGCCGTACCTATGACCCTGCGCAACGTATGGATGATGATGTGAATACGACAAGTGTTGGTGTGGTGGCGACCATCCCGCTTTATACGGGCGGGGCCGTTGATGCACGGGTGCGCCAGTCACGGCAGGTCGAAGCCCAGCGCCGCAGACAGCAGCAGCAGGCCGCCCGTTCGGTACGTCAGGATGTCGTCGATGCCTGGGCAGGGCTCACTGCGGCCGAGGCTGAAATGCTGGCCCGCAAAACCCAGATCGACGCGGCCAAGCTGGCGCTGGACGGTGTCCGTATCGAGCGTGATTATGGATCGCGCACCACGCTGGATTTGCTGGATGCAGAGCAGGAACATCTGGATGCGCAGGTCGCCCATGTCACGGCCCAGCGCGACAAGATCGTTGCCGAATACCGCGTGCTGGCTGCCGTGGGGGATCTGACTGCCGCGCAATTAAACCTGCCCGTGCCGGTATATAACCCGCAGGAAAATTTCCAGAAGGTCAAAAATCGCTGGATTGGAACGCGCATTGACGAATAAAAGCGGCGGTGCCATGCGGGCGGGCGTTCAAATCTGACTCGCTTTTCTGGTTTAAATCGCTTAAAAATAGAATATTCAAGACTTTAGAACAAAACGGTCATCCAGATGCCAGAACCTAAAACAGAACAAGATGCTTCTATCGAAGAAATTCTGGAATCGATCCGCCAGATTATTAACGAAGATGGCGAGCCGATTGCCCGTGGTGCAGGCGCCGACCTGCGCCCGCAGGCGCCTGCTGCAGACCCTGCAGGCATGCTGCGCGACGATGACACCCCTCTTGATCTGACCATGGAAGATGCGGCGGCGGATGATGAATTTGACCGTGGCGGCGTCATCGACCTGACCGATAAAGTCGAGAACATCAGCAATGCCGAAGAAATGCTCGGCGAAGATTTGATGAACCCTGAATATGACCCCGATCCGCCGGTGCAGATCGATTTGCAGGAAGCGCCCCCCATGAATATGGTTTCCGACGATACACTGCTGTCCGAAAAAACCGCCGATGCGGCCGCCAATGAAATGGCCAAGCTGCTGGCTGGCAATGTGGCCGTCGAGCGTGACGAACCGGGCCGCGTGGGCCGTCTGACGCTGGAAGACATGGCGCGCGATCTGATGCGTCCGCTGATTAAAACATGGCTGGACGAAAACCTGCCCCGCGTGATTGACCGCGTTGTCACGCGTGAGCTGGAAAAACTCGCCCGCCGCGCTCGCGACGAATAATTTATATTTTGTTATCAAAAAATACCGCCGCGATCGTCGTATCGCCTGCGCGGCGCTTTAGTGTTTTTTTGCTTTTGCCGGTTTGGTCGCCATAGGCGGCGATAGCAGGCGGGCGCATAGTTTTTCGCTTTCGCCCAGACATTTCAAAAAGGATTTGCTGGCCGTTTTGAAATTGGGCGCCGCGTTTTTTTTGGTTTGCCTGACGGGCGCAGGCAGGCAGGCTGATAAAATATCTGCCAGCCGTGCCTGCATGCCCGCAGTGGCGCGGGCCGGATCAAAGGGCAAGGCCGCGGACAGACGCAAAAATGCCTGTGCCGATAACGTGGCACGGTAAATCTGCAAAAGGGCCGCCGCGTCGTCTGCCGTCAGTTTTTTTGATTTTTTTAGCGCAGCGATGGCCTGCGGCGTATGGGCGGTGACGATATGCGGTGCATAATGCGCATGCCGCAGCTGCAGGTATTGCAGCATGAACAGCTGATCCATCATACCGCCGCGGCGGTATTTCAAATCCCACGGGTGGTCGTCCGCACCGAATTGTTTTCGTACGCGCAACTGCATATCGGCAATGTCCGCCTGCAGTTTTTGCGCATCGCGCGAGCCGCATAAAATCCGGGCAATGCCTGCCGTCAGTTTCGCCGATGTTTTCGGATCGCCATAAATGATACGGTGACGCAGCAGGGACATATGTTCCCACGTCCAGGCGTTTTTGGTTTGATAGGCCAGAAAACCCTCTACGGAGACCGCCAGCGGCCCATCGTTGCCGGCAGGGCGCAGGCGGGCGTCAACGCTATACAATACGCTTTCCGACGTGGGCGCCGTGATCGCGGATATCAGCCGCTGCGTCAGGCGAATATAATATTGGCTGGCGGCCAGTGGTTTTTCACCGCTGCTGCTGGCGTTTGCAGGGGCATCGTATAGCGCGACAAGGTCGAGGTCTGAATCCGTGAACATCGCCTGCGCAGCAAAGCTGCCCATCGCCAGCAAAAGATAACGGCCGCCTTTGACCGTGCCATGCGTGCGGGAAAATTCACGCTCTACCGCGGGGGTCAACAGGCGTAGAGATGCTTCGGCGATATCGCTGAGATAGGCAGCAGTTTGTAAGGTATCCGATAGCCGGCGCAAAATATGAATGCCGGCATGGAAACGTTTTTCACGTGCCCAGCGGCGTGTGATGTCCAGCGTGTCCTGATAATCGCGCGCGGCATCCAGCCTGCGTTTCAGTTCATCTTCCAGCCATGCCAGTGTGGGCAACCGGCCAAAGAAATCACGGCTGATAACGCCATCCAGCACTTGCGGATGTGTGCCCAGCCATTCCGCCAGCGCCGGCGCGGCGCCCATGATTTCGGCTGTTAAATCCAGCAGCTGCGGGTGATGCGCAAACATCGAAAAAATCGGAATGCCCGACGGCAGTTTTTCAAGGAAACGGTCAAAGCGGATAAAGGCTTCGTCCGGCTGCGGCGTAGCGCCCAGCGTGCGCAGCAGGTGCGGCGTTATTTCCGTTAAAATTTGGCGGGCGCGTTCGCTGCGCACGGCGCGGTAGCGTCCATGGTGCCAGCCGCGAATGGCGGCAGTGATTTTTTCGGGCGCGCCAAACCCCATGCCGCGCAGGGTTTGCAGCGTTTCGGGGTCATCTTCAACGCCTGTAAAAACCAGATTGCCATCCTGCGACAGACTCTGGGACTCGCGGAACAGGGCGCTGTATCTATTTTGTACGGCTGTCATGTGTGTTTTCAGGTCAGCGATCAATTCTTCGCTGCGCGGATATCCGCAGAATGCGGCGGCGGTATCGAAATCTTGCGGGTGCGTAGGCAGGCTATGCGTTTGACGGTCGTCTATCATTTGTAAACGGTGTTCGACGTGCCGCAAAAAAAGATAGGCAGCGGTCAGCGCATCACGGTCTTGCGGTGTGATATGTTCGCCATCGCATAAAATCCGCAGGGCCGCCAGCGTGGAGGGGGTACGCAGTGCCGTATCACGTCCACCAAAAATCAGCTGCTGCGTCTGCGCGTAAAATTCAATTTCGCGGATCCCGCCATGTCCCAGTTTGACATTGACACCCAGATAAGGATTATCGCCGGGCTTGCGCGGCGATGGTCTGAATTGTTTGGCGTTGATCTGGCGCTTGATGGAATGAATGTCTTGAATCGCTGCAAAATCAAGGTTTCTGCGCCATATCCACGCCGACATCAAGCGCGTGAAATCATCTGCCAGTCGCGTGTCGCCGGCGACAGGGCGGGCTTTGATCATCGCGGCGCGTTCCCAGTTCTGGCCAAGGCTGCCGTAATACATTTCGGCCGTCGCAATCGAAACCGCCAGCGGCATCGCACCCGGATCAGGGCGCAGACGCAGGTCACAGCGAAAGACGTAGCCATCTGCGGTCGGTTGTTCGATCATCTGCGCCAGATCGCGCGTGAAGCGTATAAAAAATGCCTGCGCCGCGTCCGGATCTTTGATGGGCGTGCGGGCGGCGTCGAACAGTACCATCAAATCAATATCGCTGGAATAATTCAATTCGTGCGCACCCCATTTACCAAGGGCGATCACGCAAACGCCGCTGCCGTCCTGCGGCATTTTGGGGCGGGGCAGTTTGATGAGTTTTGCATCGTGCGCTGATTTCAGCAGACTATCCGCCGCCGCACGGACGGCGGCATCGGCAAAATCCGACAGGCAGCGCATGACACGCACGGTATCCCATGCACCGCGGATGTCGGCAAGGCCGCAGAGCAGCGCCATTTTCTGCTTGGCAATGCGCAGGGTTTTGCGCACGGCATCGTGGGAATAATCAGCGGACAGATTTTGCGACATTTCCGCGTAAACATCTGCTTCCGCCATATCGGGCGGGCATGCGGCCACATCGGGCCAGCGCAAATACAGGTCCGCGAGATAGGGGCTGTGGCGCAAATGCGACGATACTGTGTCTTTTATGCCTGCGGTTTTGGGCGCTTTGCGCGGCGGGCTTTTTTTGCCTTTCGCCGCCTTGCCGGATATGCCTGTTTTTTTGACTTTACGGGACAAGGGGGCTTACTCTTTCGGCCGGAAAAAGGCTATAATTTGCGGGCTGGCCGCCGCGGCGATCGCGGCCAAATATGGCATCATCATATCGCCAATTCTACCGGGGATAAAGAGACAGCGTGAAAAAAGCCTTGCACCTATTTAACCGCGGGTTGGTCATGGGCATGGAAGTTTGCGCCTTGCTTGCGGTGCTGGCTTTTTTGCTGTGGGGTGCGCTTTTGGTGCGGCTGTCCATGGGGCCGCTGGATGCCTCTTTCCTGACCGAAAAACTCGAAGCGTCGATGAACGCGCGTCAGCAAGGCTTTGTCTTCGACATTGGCGCGACCCAGCTGGTATGGGGTGGCCATTTCGACCTGTTTCAGGTGGAAATGAAAAACGTCAAAGTTAAACGCACCGGCGGCGCGGATGTGGTTTATATGCGCAAAGTCGGCGTGCATCTATCCAAGCGTCATCTGGTGTTTGGCAAGCTGACGCCCAAGCTGGTACGTATTTACGAACCGACGCTGCGTGTTGTGCGCTGGGAAAATGGAAATGTGTCGCTGAATTTTGACGAGGCGCCGGCCGTGCTGTTCGGCCCGTCGCTGCCGCCGGAAATGAAAGCCGCTGAATCAGCCGCACAGATTGAACTGATCAAAAGCGTTCTGAACGAGTTGCAGGGGCAGACCGGTATCGGCCTGCTGCTGGGCGGACTTGAAGAGGTCGCCATCCGCGATGCACGCCTGACGTATGACGACCGTATTCTGGGCGTGGTGTGGGAATCTGCCGATACGGATATCGGCGTTGCCCGTATTAGAAACGGTATCATCGCCAAGCTGGCCATGGCCGTGCCCCTGTCGGATGATAAACGCATGGTGCTGCGTGCCGAAGGCCGCCACCGCTGGGACAGCGACGAAAGTACTTTTACCGTTCACTTCGCCGGATTTGATCCCGCATTGATTTCAGCACGCAGCGACAGGCTGGATGCATGGCGCGGCATCGCCGTACCAATGGAGGGGAGTGTCGCGCTGTGGCTGGATGCTGATTTTAAACCAAAGCGTGCCCGTTTTATTGCAGGCGCCAAAGATGGCCAGTTCAGCGGTTTTGGTCTTTACCAGGACAAACCGCTGCCGATTAAAAAGCTCTATGCCAAGGGCCAATTCAGCGCCAAAGATCAGTCTCTGCGTCTTGATAACCTGAACGTCGATCTGGGGGGGCCGCAGGTGGGCGGACGCGCGGCTGTGCGCAAGGAAGAGGGGCGTTATCATATCGATGCCGAAGCCACGCTGCTCGAAACGCCGATGGACGAGCTTGCGCATTACTGGCCGGAAAAACTGGCGCATGACACGCGTAAATGGGTCACGATGCACCTGTCGAAAGGGACGGCCCGCAAGGCAACGATCGATCTGGATATGTTGTATAACCCTGCCCCCGAAGAAGGCGTCCCGCCCGCCGAGATAAAAAAGCTGGGCGGCATTATTGATTTCGACGGTATCATGGTAGATTACTTCCCGCCGCTGATGCCTGTTGATAACGTACGCGGTCAGGCGACGTATGACGCGCATGATTTCAATCTGGCGATTACGGGCGGTACGCTGGGCGACATGAAAGTCAGCAAATCGGCGATTGCCATTACCAATCTGGCCGATAACGACCCTGCGACCGATGTGATGATTGATATCGGCGTCAATCTGTCCGGCCCTGTCAAAACCGCGCTGAAAGTGCTGGAGCCGAAACCGCTGGCTTACCCTGATATGCTGGGCATCAAGGTCGATGATGTGACGGGTTCGGCTGATGTCGATGTATCGTTCAAGTTTCCGCTGCATCACGGTCTGCATATTTCTGAAGTCAAAGTGACGGCGGATGCAAAAATCAACGACCTGCTGATGCCGGGTATGGTCGCTGGCATGGCGGTGAGTGGCGGACCGATGCAATTAAACGTCAGCAATGGTGCTTTGGCTGTCAAAGGAACCGGAAAATTGGGCAATATGCCCATAACATTTGATTGGAATAAAAACTTCGAGGCTTCCAAGGACGGTCTTGATAACACGGTGAAGGCCGAATTGACGCTGGATGACGCCGCGCGCCGTGCCTTTGGCGTGCCCGAAAGTATTCTGCTTAAAGGGTCTGTGCCGTCCAAGATTGAATACAAGGCACGCAAGGATGGCAGCGCGACGTTGGATCTGGTATCCGATATTTCGCCCGCAAGCTTGAATATCGAAGAGATTGGTTTCAGTAAACCCGCGGGCACTGTCGGCTCCGCGCAAATGAAAATCGGCTTGCAGGGTAGTGCGCCGACGCGTATCGAAAATATTATCGTTGAAACCGCAGGGCTGGTGATGCGCGGTGATGCGGATATTGCGGGCGGCGTGCTGCGCAAGGCATCGTTCCCGACCGCGATGTGGGGGCAGACGCAGGCCGCTATCGATATCGAAAACCGCGATAGCGCCGGATATGTTTTGCGCGTCAACGGACGGCAGTTTGATGCCAGCCGCTGGATGCAGACGGATAAAGACGCGCCGGTCGCCAATAAAGAAACCAGAAATGCCGAAGCCGCGGTGCGCGTAATGCCGCTGCAAGTATCGATGAATGTCGACAGGTTGATCGTTGGTGATAACCGTTCATTGGATAACGTAAAGATGTTCATGCGCCGAAGTGCATGGCAGCGCATAGAGCAACTCGAAATCGATGGATTGATCGGCAAGGATGATATTTATTTGCGCTATACGCCGGGGGCCAATGGCCCCACGCTACGATTTGAAGCGGCCAATGCGGGCGAAGCGCTTTCGCTATTTGGTATTTCAAAATCTATTCGCGGCGGCAAACTCGTAGTCAAGGGGGAGCCCACCCCCAAGGGCGGGCCGCGCGATATGCAGGGCACGGTGGTGCTCAGCGATTTTACGTTGCGCGACGCACCTGTTCTGGCCTTATTGCTGAATTCAATGTCATTGATTGGCGTTCTGGATATTTTGAACGGGCAGGGAATTGAATTTGGCCGCGCACGTGTCGATTTCAAATGGGTTGATCGCGGCCAGCCGGAGCGTGCGGAAAATATTCGTCTGATCCGTCTGCGTGACGGACGTACATCGGGCGCGTCGCTGGGCCTGAACTTTGAGGGCGAGATTGATAACTGGAATAACACGCTGGATCTGGACGGCACCATTGTGCCCATTTCCGGCATTAACAACGTGCTGAGCGGCATCCCGCTGGTGGGCGATATCCTGACGGGTGGCGGCAGCGGCATTCTGGCTGCAACCTATACAATCAAAGGGCCAAAGGATAAGCCGGAGGTGTTCGTGAATCCGCTGTCCGTACTGGCGCCCGGCATTCTGCGTAAAATTTTCTTTGAGTAGAAAACCCGCCGTCCGGCGTGTGGGCGTTTATTAGCCCACCACGACCAGTGCATGCTTTTTCTTACCTGCCGACAGTTTGATTACGTTGTCCGCGTCGAGATCATCAAGCGTGACCATGCGCTGGTCATTATCGACTTTCTGATCGTTGATACGTGCACCGCCGCCTGCGATCAAGCGGCGTGCTTCACCACCCGAAGCGGCAAGGCCTGCGTCTTTGAATAGCGCAAATGCCGCAATGCCCGCCGCCAGCTGTGCGCGGGGCAGGTGGATGGTGGGCAGGCCTTCAGCGGCTGCGCCTTCTTCGAAGGTTTTGCGGGCGGTTTCGGCGGCATCTTCGGCTGCTTTGTCGCCATGGCACATGCGGGCTGCTTCGAAGGCGAGGACTTTTTTCGCCTCGTTGATTTCGCCGCCGCGCAGTGCTTCGAGGCGGGCGATTTCATCCATGGGCAGTTCTGTGTAAATTTTCAACATGCGGCCGACGTCGGCGTCTTCGGTATTGCGCCAGTATTGATAATAATCATAGGGGCTGAACATATCATCGTTCAGCCAGACAGCGCCCGATGCGCTCTTGCCCATTTTCTTGCCGCTGGCCGTGGTCAGCAGCGGGCAGGTGAAGCCGTACGCTTCATTTTGCGCAAGGCGGCGCACCAGATCGATGCCGCCAATAATATTGCCCCACTGGTCAGACCCGCCAAATTGCAGCGTACAGCCATGACGTTTGTAAAGCTCGAGGAAGTCATAAGCCTGAAGCAGCATATAGTTGAATTCAAGGAAGCTGAGGGACTGTTCACGTTCCAACCGCAGGCGTACGCTATCCATCGTCAACATGCGGTTCACACTGAAATGCGGGCCGTAATCGCGCAGGAATTCGATGTAGTTGATTTTTTCCAGCCACTCGGCGTTATCGACCATCATGGCGTCGGTCTTGCCGCTGCCGAAGGTGATGAATTTTTCGAATACCTTGCGAATGCCTGCAATGTTATTTTGGATATCGGCATCCGTCAGCATTTTACGGCTTTCGTCTTTGCCGGTCGGGTCGCCAACCTTTGTCGTGCCGCCGCCCATCAGGACAATCGGGCGGTGTCCACATTTCTGGAACCAGCGCATCATCATGATCGACAGCAAACTGCCCGCATGCAGGCTGGTCGCGGTCGCATCATAGCCTGTATAGCAAGTGACGGTTTCTGTCGCCAGCTTGGCTTTTAGTGCGTCGAGGTCGGTGCATTGATGCAGGAACCCGCGTTCCTGCATGATGTGGATAAAGTCTGCGGACATATATGTTATTGATTACCTCGTGGTGGCATGGACGACATCACGCATGATGTCGAGAATGATATCGGTTTTTGTATCGATCAGCACAATATCGCGGCCGATCATGTAACGCTTGGTACCTACGCGCGGCGGATAGAGTTTGTTTTGCAGGGAAAACGGCAGCTCGTTTCGGGCCAGTCCGGGCGGCAGTTTGCCGTTCTTTTGCAGCTGCTTTTCAAGGCCGGGCGGCAGGCGGTCTTTTTTGGCAAGGCCCGGAGGCAGGTCTTTTTTGCCTTTGCCGTGGCTGTGCTTTTTGCCATCCGGCTTGGTCTTTTTGGATGTATAAAACTCTTCGATAATCGCGCGTTCCGCTTCGCTGAAGACGCGGTCGACAACGCGCGCCGCGGCATCTTCCTGCGTTTTTGCAGGCGGGGCGGCAAAAGAATATGCCGTCGGAAGAATAGTGAATGCGGTCAGCAGCAATAGGGCAAACATGTGCATCATGATTTTTTCCGTCAAAATGGGTAAGCCGGCCATGTTGTCGGCCGGTTTACCCGTGTTTTTACTTGATGTATTCAGGGATGACGTTGGGTACGTAATCGATGATTTGGCGGTTGTTCAAGTCGATGGCCACCATATCAACGCCCACCGCGCCGAATTTCACGCCGGGTTTCGGCGGGGTCAGTTTGCGCTGCATCTTGACGCCCAGATCCATGACGGCAATTTCAGGCGACAGGCGGCTGCCGATCAGGGTGCCGGGGGCGCCATGTTCTTTGGCGCGGATATCTTCGCGGATGCTACGCTGGTCGGCGGGCAGCTTCAGATAGTTATACACCGCTTCGCGGTCGCGCAGCGTAAAGCCGCGGCTGATTTCGGCGGGGGTGGCATGGGGCGTCTGGGTAATGTCGCCTGCGCTGCGTTCTGTGACCGGCTGTGCCATGGTGACGTTGCTGGTATGGCCTGCATCGTGTGCGGCAAGGGCATGGACGGACGGCAAAACGACTGCTGCGGTCAAAAACAGGAATGCGAATGTATTTTTCATGGGTGGCCTCTTTTCTTGTTTTGGCCTTTTCAGGCGGGTTATCATAAGCTATTTGTTGTAATGCGGCAATATGCCAGAAGGAGCCTGAAAATGCAGATTTATCGCGCCATCGGCCTAATGAGTGGCACATCCCTGGACGGGATTGATGCGGCACTGATTACGACTGATGGGGAGGGGTATATTACCCGCGAAAGCTTCATTTCCATCCCCTATGACGACGGTTTGCGCAGCCGAATTCGTGCCCTTTTGAACCTGCCTGCGGGCGAAAGACCGCGGGCGCAGGCCGTGGAGCGTGAATTGACCGAAGCGCATGCCGACGCCATTCACAAACTGCTGACCGAGGCGGGCAGTTCCCAGCCCATAGATGTTATTGGTTTTCATGGACAAACCGTGGCCCATGACCCGGCGCAGGGCTATACCTGCCAGCTGGGCGACGGGGCATTGCTGGCGCAATTAACGGGTATTCGCACCGTCAACGATTTCCGCACAAATGATGTCAAATCGGGCGGGCAAGGTGCACCGCTGGCGCCGGTTTATCACCGTGCGCTGGCATCCACCAGCGACAAACCATGCTGCTTTCTTAATATCGGCGGTGTGGCCAACGTGACCTATATTGGCACAGACGGCACGTTGCTGGCCTTTGATACCGGCCCCGGCAATGCGCTGATTGATGACTGGATGCTGGTCAAGGCGGGGCAGAAGTTTGATAAAAACGGCGAAGCGGCCGCATCGGGCAAGGTGGATGCGGCTGTGCTGGATGATTTGATGTCGCATACGTTTTTTGCGGCGCGTCCGCCCAAATCGCTTGATCGCAATGATTTCGTATCCTCGCGCTGGCAGCATTTGCCGCTGAACGATGCTGCGGCGACGCTGACGGCATTTACGGTGCAAAGTATTCTGCGCGCCGTACCGTTCCTGCCGCAAAAACCGCTGCGCTGGATTGTATCGGGTGGTGGGCGTTTGAATGCCGAAATCATGCATGGTCTGCGGATGGGGTTGGGCGTGCCCGTAAACGCGATCGAAGATATCGGTTTTAACGGCGATGCCATAGAGGCGGAAGCCTTTGCTTACATGGCCGTGCGGTCCTTGCGCGGCTTGCCCATCAGCTTCCCCGGCACCACGGGCGCGCCGCGTGATTTGACGGGCGGCGTGACGCACAACCCGCAAGGCAAAACGGCAGGCGTAGCATGAGCTTGATTGTACAGGCAACGGCAGACACGATCGCGCAGGCGGCTGAACGTTTGCGCGCCGGCGGTCTTGTGGCGCTGCCAACCGAAACGGTATATGGCCTTGGCGCCGATGCGACGAACGACCGCGCCGTAGCATCGATCTTTGAAGCCAAAGGCCGTCCTACGTTCAATCCTGTCATCGTGCATGTATCGAACCGTGCGCAGGCGGAACAGATTGTCGATTTCAATGTGAAAGCACGGCTGCTGGCCGAACTTTTCTGGCCCGGCCCGCTGACGATGATTTTACCGCGCCGTGTCGATTGCAATATATCGCTGCTGTGCAGTGCGGGGCTGCCGACGCTGGCTGTACGCTGTCCGTCGCATCCAGTGGCGCGTCAGCTGATCGATGCGCTCGGCCGCCCCATTGCCGCGCCCAGCGCAAATGCATCGGGCAGCCTCAGCCCCACCACGCCGCAGCATGTGGCGCAAAGTCTGGGCAACAAGGCTGGTATGATTTTGGCGGGCGGCAAGGCGCAGGTCGGACTTGAATCCACCGTGATCGACTTGTCGGGCGATGTGCCAACCCTGCTGCGACCGGGCGGTGTGACGCTGGATGAACTGCAAATGCATCTGGGCGATGTACACGTTGAAACCGAAGCGGTCAGTGAAAACCCGAAATCGCCCGGCCAGCTGCTGAAACACTACGCCCCCAATACTCCCCTGCGTTTGAATGCCGTTGATGTACGCGAGGGCGAGGCCTTGCTGGCCTTTGGCAACCTCCGCTTCATGGGCATGCAGGGCGGCGGATTTGCCAAACAGAAATTACCGTCCGAATGGCTCATGAACCTCAGCGAAACGGGCGACCTCAACGAAGCCGCGGCGAATGTATTTTCAATGCTGCACACGCTGGATTGTTGCGGCGCGCAGGGTATTGCCGTCATGAATATTCCGCACACCGGTTTGGGCGTTGCGATCAACGACCGCTTGAAACGTGCCGCAGGGGCGCAGGCGGCAACGTAATCTTTAATATGTTTTGCGTGCCGTATCGCCGCGCGGTATCGCCATGGCAATGATGCCCATATGCGGCAGCAGGGCAGAAGATTTTTCCATCATTTCGCGCATGATGGGCAGCAGGGGCGGTGTCACGTCGCCCATGGTTTCGTTGTAATCCAGATCTCCCGATTTATTCGCATCATACCGCGCCAGCAGATCATCGGCGATCTTGCCGCCTTCGATCGCGGCGCGGTTTTTGATTTTATCCAGATCGGCGGGGCTGGTGACGCCGCGTGCGGCGGCCAGCTCGGCAAAGAGCATCAGGCTATGGGTCGCTGATACAATTTCGGCAAGGCCGACTTTTTTGTTGTTATCGCTGTCGGCGAATTTGAAAATGACACGCGCACAATTCCCATCACCAGAGATGCTGCACGTATCGCGCAGGCGGTCGGCATAGCGCATCAGGCGCAGCATGTTGGCGGGCACTCTGCCGGAGGTTTTATCGCAGGATGCATATTTCAACGTTTCGCCATGCGGCAGCTTTGCCCACATTTGCGGCCAATGCCGGGGCAGCTTGGCGGGGGATTTTTCGAGAAGTGCAAGGGATAAAACCCGGTCATGGTCAACCCGCACAGGCGCAGCGGCACCGGCAATCGACAGAATCATATAATCCCCCGCCTCATGCTTCAGGCCTGCGGCGCGCAGGGAAAGTCCGGCTTCCGACGATTTTAGGTAAAAATAACGGGTAAAAAGCAGGGCTTCTTTGTTAATCCCGCAGCGGGGCAGCGCCCAGTTACCCTGAATCTGGTCCGGAACCGCCGTAAGTTCTTGAGCTTTCGCCATATTCCCGCTAAAAGAGAGCACAATAAGGAAATACACGATCACGGCTGACAGGCGCTTCATCTTTTACCGAACCCGGTTACACAAGAAACATTATGGCTGAACAAAAACACATCCGGAACTTCTCGATTATTGCCCATATCGACCACGGTAAGTCAACACTTGCCGACCGTCTGATTCAAACTTGCGGCGGCCTGACCGATCGCGAGATGAAAGAGCAGATCCTCGATAACATGGAGCTGGAGCGCGAGCGCGGCATCACCATCAAAGCGCAGACTGTGCGCCTGAATTACACAGCCAAAGACGGTGAAACGTATTTGCTCAACCTGATGGACACGCCCGGCCACGTCGACTTCGCGTACGAAGTCAGCCGCTCGCTGGCTGCGTGCGAGGGGGCCTTGCTGGTCGTGGATGCCTCTCAGGGTGTAGAGGCGCAAACGCTTGCCAACGTGTATCAGGCCATCGACAACAATCTTGAAATCGTGCCTGTCATCAACAAAATCGACCTGCCCGCCGCCGATACGGACCGCGTTAAACTGCAAATCGAGGATGTGATCGGCATTGATGCGTCGGATGCTGTTTTAACTTCTGCCAAAAGCGGTATTGGCATTGATGATTTGCTCGAAGCGATCGTCACGCGCCTGCCCGCGCCGAAGGGCGACCCGGATGCCCCGCTGAAAGCGCTCCTGGTTGACAGCTGGTACGATGCGTATCTGGGCGTTGTTATTCTGGTGCGTATCGTCGAAGGCACCGTGCGTTTCAAAGACAAGCTGCGTTTCATGAGCACCGGTGCCTCGTACGAAGCCGACCGCGTGGGGGTGTTTACGCCCAAGCACGTGATTACGAACGAGCTGAGACCCGGCGAAATGGGTTTCATTACCTGCGGCATCAAAACCATTCACGAAACGAAAATCGGCGATACGATTACGTTCGACCGTAACCCCTGCACGGAAAAATTGCCGGGCTTCAAGCCGTCCGTACCGATGGTTTTCTGCTCGATCTTCCCGCTGGATTCCAGCGAGTTTGAAAAACTGCGCGATTCTCTTGGCAAACTTGCGCTGAACGATGCAAGCTTGCATTACGAAGCCGAAAGCTCGAACGCGCTGGGGATGGGGTTCCGCTGCGGCTTCCTCGGTCTTTTGCATCTGGAGATTATTCAGGAGCGTCTGGAGCGTGAATATAACCTCGACCTTATCCCGACCGCGCCGTCGGTGGTGTATAAACTGAGCCTGACCAACGGTGACAATATCGAGCTGTACAACCCGGCCGACATGCCGGATGTGGTGCGTATCAAAACGATCGAAGAGCCGTGGATCAAGGCGACGATTTTTGTGCCGGATGAATATCTGGGCAGCATTTTGCAGCTGTGTCAGGAACGCCGCGGCACGCAGGTCGAGCTAACGTGGGTGGGCAGCCGTGCCATGGCTGTATACCGCCTGCCGCTGAACGAAGTTGTGTTTGATTTCTATGACCGCCTGAAATCCATCTCCCGCGGCTACGCCAGCATGGACTATGTGCTGGACGGCTTCGAAGAGGGCGATCTGGTGCGTCTGAACGTTCTGGTGAACGGTGAATCTCTGGATGCACTGTCAATGATCGTACACCGCAGCCAGGCCGAACACCGCGGACGCCAGCTGTGCGAGCGCCTGAAAGAACTGATCCCGCGCCAGCTGTTCAAGATTGCCATTCAGGCCTCTATCGGCGGCAAGATCGTGGCACGCGAAGACGTATCCGCCCTGCGCAAAGACGTGACGGCGAAATGCTATGGCGGTGACGTCAGCCGTAAACGCAAGCTGCTGGACAAGCAGAAAGAGGGTAAGAAAAAGATGCGCCAGTACGGCAACGTCGAAATCCCCCAGTCTGCCTTCATCGCGGCACTGCGCATGAGCGACGACAAGTAATATCTGGGCTATCCTCAAAACAAAACCGCCCGTGTTTGCAGCACGGGCGGTTTTGTTTTGGCTTAATCGTTATTTAAAACGGCGCCGCCGCACCATGCTGCACCAAAAAGCGATAAGCGGCTGCAATCGACCGTGCATCATGCACGGCGTTGTGTTCCTGAATGCTGTCCATCGGGGCGCCTACGGTGGCGGCCAGCTTGCCGGAATTGATGCCGGCACGTATGCCAAAACTGGCGCCCTTGTCCATGAACCACGGGGCGATGTTGAGGCTATCGAAATCTTCGTCACCGTCCGGCATGCCCGCCCAGCCCAGATTTTCGCGCATCACAGACGCATCGCCGCCATAGCATGCCGTGACATCGCCCTGCACAAACGCGCTGAAGGCGTGGTAGGCATCGGGGAAGGGGACGCCTTCCGCCTCGATATGGCCATTGGTGATGCCGGTCAGGCTGGTAAAGAAATTCGACAAAACCGGATTTTTGACAGGTTTGATCAAAATCTGAAATTCGTCGATTTCCTGTAAACGGTCGATGTCAAAACGGATTGCGCCGATTTGCACCAATTCACGGTATTGACCGGGCAGCGACCAATTGGCCTGCATCGCGCCTTCCCACGTCGTGAATTCGGTGTCGTAGAAAACAACCGTGCGGCCCATGTCTGATTATGCCCCCGGTTTGAATTTACGGGCGAAGTGGATAATCTTCGTGCCCATGCCGCGCTCGGCTTCCAGCTTCTTCGCATATTCTTTCTGGTCGACGGGGCCGACGGCTTTCTCGATGAAGCCGAACGTTTCCGCCCAATCCTGAATATACTTGGCGGTGGGTTTGCCCGCGCCATGTCCGGCGCGTTCTTCGACGCGCATCAGGGTTGTGTTGTCGGGCGACGATTTCGCCTGCAGCGTCGCCACCAGCTTGAACGAATGCCACGGCACCACGCGGTCATCGTGGTCGGCGGTTTTGACCAGATGCACGGGATATTTCGCGCCCGGTTTGACGTTGTGCAGAGGCGAATATTTTGCCGCGACGTTGAAATCCGCTTTCACATCCGGATCGCCGTAATCAGACTTCCACGCCGCGCCATAGGTCGCCAGATGAAAACGGAACATGTCGGTCACCGCAACCTCGGTAATCACGGCGCCGAACAGGTCGGGGCGCTGCAGCATGGTTGCAGATGTCAAAAGGCCGCCGTTGCTGCCGCCGTTGATGATCAGACGTTTGTTCGACGTATAGTTGCCATCGATCAGGTGTTTCGCGCAGGCGATGAAATCATCGAACACGTTCTGTTTTTTGTCCAGACGGCCGCCGTTGTACCACTCCTCGCCGAATTCACCGCCGCCGCGCAGGTTGGCCTGCACATAAATGCCGCCCGATTTGACGAAGTGCATGATAGAGCTGCCATAGCCCGGCGTCAGCGGTACGTTAAAACCGCCGTAGCCATACAGCATGGTTGCGGCGGTGCCGTCCAGCTTGGTATCGGGGTGGCGCACGATGGTCATGGGCACTTTGGTGCCGTCTTTGGATACCGCGTGCACGCGCTCTACGATGCAGTCCGACATATCATGTTTGGCGGGGCCTTTGCGTACGAAATCGAGGGTGTTTTTCTCGACATCATAACGGTACACATCCCCTTTGGACTGCCATCCCGAAATTTGCATCGTGAAAAAATCGTCTTCTTTCTGAATACGCGCATAACCGGCAACAGACTGCGTGGGCAGCGGCATGTTGTGCAGGTGCTGTCCCTCGGGCGTGAATACGCGCACGGCATCGGCGGTGTCTTCGGTATAGAATGTAAACAGCTTGCCTTTGTGTATCATGGCGCTGTCCAGCACATCCGTATCATGCTGGGGGATAATGACTTGCCAGTTTGACTGTTCGGGCTGGTTCAGGTCGATTTTGACCAGCTGGCCGCGCGGGGCGTCCTTGTTGGTGACGGCGAGAATTTTTCCATCTTCCAGTTCCGCAACAGGGGTGATGGTGAATGTTTTGGCCGCCGTGATTTCCTTGAACGGCGCATCACTGCCGAACGGGCGATAAGCCAGGCCGCCGTTTTTATCCGTGCCGATGTAGTGCGATGCCCATTCGTATTTGGACGTCGACAAACGGTAAATCCCAACGAAAGAGTTTTCTTCGGGCTTCTCGTACAGTGTTTTGTCATTCGCGACAGCATCGCCAATCGTGTGATGCTTCACCGTGTTGCGGCGCGTGCCGTCATGGGTGGGATATGTGTAGTTAAAGGCTTCGCTGCTGCCCTTGTCCCAGCGTACGCTGGTAAAGCGGCAATTCTCGATTACATCCGGTAGATCTTCGCCTGTGGCGACATCGCGGATGCGCAGGGTCTGTGCATCGCTGCCCGCTTCGGATACCAGATAGGCCACGCGTTTACCATCTGCGCTGGGTGTCCAGCCAGACAGGGCGACAGTGCCGTCGGCGCTCAGTTTATTCGGGTCGAACAGCGTGCGCCACGGGCCTTCCTCGCTCTCGCCTACCTCGACCACACTTTGTGCGGCCAGTGATTTGTGGAAAGTGCGGAACCACGTTTTGCCGTATTTGCTGGGCAGGCTATAGCTGTCGTAATCAAGCGCTTCGGTCATGAAAGCTGCGGCGCGTTTTTGGCTGTCTTCCTGACCTTTGATGTAATCTTCAAAACGGGCGTTCTGTTTGCCCACCCACGTGGCCGTTGCGGGCGCGTCGAGGTCTTCCAGCGGGCGGAAGGGGTCAGATACCGGCACGCCATGTTTTATTTCAACGAGGCTGTTGTCCATCGGCGGCTCTCCCGCGCGCGCATGCTGCTGCGGTGTGACGGTGAATTGCATCTGGCTGGGGGCGCGGTTGTCGTTATCGGCAACGTGTTTTTTGCCAAAAACTTTGTTTGCAAAGTCGCGCAGCGAGGTGAAAGCCATGGGTGGCTCCTTCCGGTCTTGAGGTAATTTATGAAATGAAACTGCGGCAAGCTTGCAAAATTATTACGCAAAGTGCAACCCGTTTATTGCATTTGTTGTGAAAAAGGCAAAAAAAGTCCCGCCGGGACAGCGTCGCTGGCGGGGCTTTTTTTCTGTTTTTTATCAACTATTTGCGAAAGATCTGACGTGCGCGACCAATCCGGCGGTGGAGGCATCGCGGCCGGTAGAGGGGGCGGCTGTTCCCGAGATCTCAGGCTCCAGCCCTTTGGCGAGGATTTTGCCCAGCTCGACGCCCCATTGGTCGAAACTGTTCACGCACCACAAAACGCCTTGCACGAAAACTTTGTGTTCGTACATCGCCAGAAGCATACCCAGAGTAAACGGCGATAATTCATCCAGCATAAACGTGGTCGACGGGCGGTTGCCGGGGAAATGGCGATGCGGTTCGGCCGTGTTGTTTTGCCCATGCATCAGCGCGGCACTCTGGGCGAGGCAATTCGCCAGCAGCATATTTTGCTGCGCGGCGCTGCCCGCCGTGGGGTTGACCGATACGATAAAATCAACAGGCACGACATCGGGGCTTTGGTGCAGCCACTGGAAGAAACTATGCTGTGCATCGGTGCCCGGCTCGCCAAAAATAATCGGGCCGGAGGCAACGGGCACGGTCTTGCCGTCCTGCATGACGCGCTTGCCGTTGCTCTCCATATCCAGCTGCTGCAAGAATGCCGGCAGGCGGCGCAGGGCGGCGTGATAGGGAATGACGGCGACGGCTGGATAATTGCTCATGTTACGGTGCCAAAGGCCAATCAAAGCCATCAGCACGGGTAGGTTTTTTTCCAGCGGCGCAGACTTGAAATGTTCGTCCATGCTTCGTGCGCCCGCCAGAAATTCTGCGAATTTTTCGGGGCCAATCAGCAGCATGACCGACAGGCCAATAGATGACCACACGCTATAACGTCCGCCAACCCAATCCTGAAACGGGAACATATTTGCGGAATCGATACCGAACCCGGCAACGCCATCCACATTGGTGGATGCGGCCACGAAATGCTTTGCCACGGCTGATGCGTCACCTTTGTAATGCGCCACCAGCCAGTCGCGGGCGATATGTGCGTTCTGCATGGTTTCGGCTGTGGTAAAGGTTTTGGACGCTACAATAAACAGTGTTGTTTCGGGATGGATGCGAGCGAGTGTCGCTGCAAGGTCGGACGCCTCCACATTCGCCACGTAATGTGCGCGCAGGCGCGCGTGGTGATCGGCGGCGAGCGCTTCGCAGGCCAGCTGGGGGCCAAGGCTCGATCCGCCAATACCGACATTCACGATATCGGTGATTTCTTTGCCTGTGTGGCCTTTCCATGCGCCGCTGCGCACCGCGTCGCTGAAAGCGCCCATGCGTGCCAGCACGTCATGTACGGCGGGTACGACATCTTTGCCGTCGAATTCTATTTTGGCGTTTCCATCCGCACGCAGGGCGGTGTGCAGTACTGCACGGTTTTCGGTCGTGTTGATGCGGTCGCCGGCAAACATGGCATCGCGGCGTTTTTCAAGCCCCGCCGCACGCGCCAACGAAACCAGCAGTGATATGGTGTCTTCGGTGATATGGTTTTTTGAGTAATCAACCAGCATGCCCGGCAGCCGCAGCGAGAGTTTGTCAAACCGCGCGATATCCTGTGCAAACAGCATCGTCAGCGGCGTGGCCGCCAGCTTCTGGTGATGTGTTTTCAGAAGAGACCACGGGCTCAGCTGGTTAATATCGGTCATGTGTTTTGTCGTCCAATTGTTGGATGGTGTAATAAATGTTGCCAGATCTTGCGAACGGCTTATTTGCGTGCAGGTTCCTTCATGCCGGGCGGGCGGTCCAGCAAAATGTCGGGCTTGATGCCTTGCGGCTTGCCAACCAGAACAAAAGTCAGATCGTCCGCTTTCAGCAAACGTGCGGCCACGCGCTTCACGTCGGCGGTGGTGACGTTCATCAATTCCTGATTTCGGCGGTTGATATAATCCGGATCAAGACCGTCGCGCTGCAAGCCATTCAGGGTTGCGGCAATATCGCCTGTCGATGTCAGTTCCAGCAGCAGCGACCCGGTCAGATAGGCTTTGGCATCGGCGATTTCGGCATCGGTCGCACCGCCCTCGGCCATGCGTTTCCATTCTTCGCGAAAGACGCTCAGGGCTTCTTCTGCTTTTTCGTTGCTGGTCGCAAAGGCGGCGGTAATCAGCGCGGATTGCTTCATGCTTTGCAGGCTGGAATAAATGCCATAGGTCAGGCCGCGTTTTTCGCGGATTTCGCGCATCAGGCGGGCATCGAAATTGCCGCTGCCCAGAATATAGTTCATGACCACGGCGGCATGCCAGTCTTTGTCCGCCCGCGGAATACCCGCACCGCCAATCGAAATTTGTGTTTGAGGGGTGTCCAGGGGATAAAGGATTGTCTTGCCGGCGTATTTAGGCTGGATAAAGCTGCCCTCCGCCACATCTGCCTGCAAGGGCAGGGGGGCAAAGGTTTTTTCGACAAGGCGCTTTACTTCGGCCTCGGTGATATCGCCTGCAATCGCGATTTTCAGTACGTCGCGGCCAAATTGCGCTTTGGTGAAATCCACAAGGTCCTGCCGCGTGATGCTGGTCATCGATGCCAGATGCCCTGCGCCGGGCTGGCTGTAGGCATGGCCGGAAAACAGCATGCCATTAAAACTGCGCGCGACCAGCCAGGACGGGTCGCCCATGTCATGCTGGATTTGCGCCACGTTCGCATTCTTCATACGCTCGATTGCATCAGGATCAAAACGCGGCTGGCTCAGCGCGAGGGACAGCAGGTCAAACGCCATATCGCGGTTTTGGGTCAGTGTGCGCATCTGCCCGTAAAACGCATCGCGTCCGGCGGTGAATGTCATTTCAATCGCGTTGTCGGACAGGCGTGCCTGAAAATCCTGACTGCGAATATTGCCTGCGCCTTCGTCCAGCAGAATGGACACCAGACGCGCAACGCCCGGTTTGTTTTCGGGGTCGCCCGCCAGGCCGCCTTCGAACGAGAAGTTGACCGAGATCACGGGGATGCTGTGGTCTTCGACCAGCCATACTTCGATGCCGGAGGAATCCTTGAACGCTTTTACATCTAGAATTTTACCAGTGGTTTTTCCCGCAGGTACAACCTCGGCCGTTTGCGCCCCCGCGGGGGCGGCAAACAGCGTCAACGTCACGCAAAGAGCAAGGGCAAAGCGGATCATGGGTTTACTCCTTGCGTACGCGGCGCGGGGGCTGCTTTGCTGCCGGATTGGTTTTGTGTGGGCGCGGGGGTTGGTACGGGGCGCTCTTTGGGCAGCAGGATACCCGTGACCGGATAATCTTCGTTTCTAAATACCGTGCTGGCGGCTTGGCTAACATCGTCTATGCTGAGCTTCTCAAGGCGGTTCACGATGTTTTCGACGTAATCAATGCTGAACCCGCTGGTCAGCACACGGCCGAACAACAGGGCGGGACCTTGCAGGCTGTCCAGATAATACGTCAGGCTGGCGCGCTTGCGGCCTTTGGCGGCGTTCAGCTCTTCCAGTGTTACCCCGCGCTCCAGTATCAGCGCGATTTCATGCCCGATAGCGGCTTCGAGGTCTTGCAGCGATACGCCGGGTGCCGGTGTGGCATAGATCGAAAATGTGGTTTCGTTTAGGCTGAGCGCTTCGTAGCTGGCCCCTGCGGCAACGGCCATTTTCTTTTCAACAACCAGCTTGCGGTACAGGCGTGATGTAGACGTGCCGCCCATGATTTCAGCGACCATGTCAATGCCGTCATCACCGCGCGGCACGCGCCATGTTTTCATGATGACAGGCTGGCCAATGCGGGCATCTTCCATCACCAGACGCGGTGCGGCCACGATGGGCGCCGGCCGTGTGCGTTTACGCTCCGGAAGTGTTTGCGCAGCAATGGGGCCATAATGTTTTTTGGCCAGCGGCTCCAGCTCTTTTGCGGTGATATCACCCGATACGATCAGGATGGCGTTATTGGGTGCGTACCATTCGTTGTATTGGTCAAAAGCATCTTCACGCGTCAGTTCGCGCATTTCATGCAGCCAGCCGATGACGGGAATGGCATAGGGGTGGTTCACGAAAAGGCTGCTCATGACCTGTTCCTGAAAACGGGCCTGCGGGCGGCTGTCGACGCGCTGGCGGCGCTCTTCGATAATCACCTGACGCTCCGATGCGACTTCTTCTTCGCGCAGGGTCAGGTTCTTCATGCGGTCGGCTTCCATCTGCATCATGCGTTCCAGATGCGCGCGCGGCACGTTTTGGTAATAGGCCGTGTAATCATGCGCCGTGAAAGCGTTATCGTTACCGCCCAGCTTTTTGACGATGCGCGAAAACTGTCCATCGGGCACGGTGGGCGTCCCCTTGAACATCAGGTGTTCAAGGAAATGGGCGATGCCCGATTTACCCGGCGTTTCGTCCGCGCCGCCGAATTTGTACCAGATCATATGTGTGACGACTGGCGCGCGGTGGTTGGGGATGACCACAACCTTGAGCCCGTTGTCGAGCGTGAAACTCTCGGCGTTAAAAATCTTCTCTCCCGCCGCCGCCGGATAGGGCAGAAGCAGGGCCAGAATTGCAATCGTGAACACACAGCCAAAGAGACGCATCGGCAACCTTTATTGTTGGACGTAAGCGAGATGCCAGACTATAAATTATGAAGCCCATTATTTAACAGAGATTGAACATGAATAAAAGAACTGCCCCTGCGGCCCCCGATAACCATAAAGCTGACAAGGCCGCCCTTGCTGCAGAGGTGCTGAAAAAGCACCGCCAAAAGATCGACAAGATCGATGCGCAGCTGCTGAAACTGCTGGGCGACCGTTTTGATGTGGTGCGCGATGTGGCCAAGGTCAAGATAAAGCACGATATTCCGGCTTTTCTGGGCGGGCGGGTCAATCAGGTGCGCAACAACGCCGTCAAACTGGGCTTGATTTATGGAATTGATCCGGATTTCGTCCGCACGCTTTATACGATGCTCATCTACCAGTCCTGTGCCGAAGAAGAAGTGCTGAAGCACGAAGCGCTACTGGCCAAGGCGGCAGAATCTGCGCCCAAGACAGCACCGAAAGCCGGCAAGCCGACAAAAGCCGCCAAGCCCGCCAAAGCGAAAAAGGCACGTAAATAAGTGACCACCGATCAGGACCGCGCATTCCCGCCGTCTGCCAGTGCCAGTGATGGTCTGGCGTCGCGGCAGGTTGCCTACGGAATCCTGAACGATGTGTTTTTTCAGCGCCGCAGTCTGGACGAAGCTTATGCGCAAGCCGATGTCGCCTTCGCCGCGCTGGAATCGCGTGACCGCGGTTTTGTGCGCTTGCTGGTGGCGACAGTTATTAAACGTGCGCCGCAGATAGATGCTGCGCTGTCGGGTTTGCTGCACGAACCGCTGCATTTGCTAAAACCACAGCAGCTGATTAACGTGTTCCGCCTGGGCATCGCGCAAATTGCGTTTTTGCAAATGCCGCCGCATGCCGCCGTGAATACGTCGGTCGAACTGGCTGCGGCATCGAATATGGAGTGGCAAAAATCGCTGGTAAACGCCGTCATGCGCCGTGTGGCCCAGGACGGGATCGACATGCTGGAGCCGCGTGACGCGGGGCGTGTTAATACGCCCGAATGGTTGTGGCAGCAATGGGCACAAGACTACGGCGTGGAAACGGCGCTAGATATCGCCGCTGCCAATTTGTCGGACGCGCCGGTAGATTTCACCGTCAAAGAAAACCCGCAAATGTGGGCAGACCGTCTGGCCGCGATGTTGTTGCCAACGGGGTCGCTGCGTTTGTCGTCGGCTGGTTTCGTGCCGGGGCTTTCGGGGTTTGACGATGGCGCATGGTGGATACAAAACGCCGCCGCCGCACTGCCCGTTAAAATTCTGGCATCGTACTATGGTGGCAGTTTGAAGGGCAAAAAAATTGTCGATCTGTGCGCCGCGCCGGGCGGTAAAACCGCGCAGCTGGCGGCGCTCGGCGCTGATGTCATCGCGCTTGATCGTTCTGCCCCGCGCCTGAAACGGCTGCAAGAAAATATGGACCGCCTGAAGCTGTCCGTTTCCATCGTCGCCGCCGATGGCGCGGTGTGGCAGCCGCAGGAAAAGCTCGATGCCGTATTGCTGGATGCGCCGTGCAGTGCAACAGGCACTATCCGGCACCAGCCGGATGTGCTGCGCCTGAAAGACATCCGCGACCAAGATAAACTGTCCGCGCTGCAAAAACGCCTGATGCAAAACGCGCTGGATATGCTCAAGCCGGGCGGGGTGCTGCTCTACTGCACCTGTTCGATCCAAAAGGCCGAAAGCGAAGCGCAGACCGAATGGCTGCTGGCGCAAAACCCGCGCCTGCGCCTGTCGGCCATTCGCCCCGGTGAAATTGCCGGCATCAATGCAATGTTAAGCTTGAAAGGCGAGCTGCGCGCCCTGCCGCAACACTGGGCCGAACACGGCGGTATCGACGGGTTTTATGCCGCACGGTTTGTAACGCCGGCCGAGTAATAAAATGCTGTGCCGCTTGCGGGCAAGGCCGGGCCTTGTCATCGGCTGTGTGCCCGCCTGTTACCACGACCGCCATGCAGCGCCGCGAAAAAGACTCTGACCTTTCAGGGGCTTCCGGCGACCGCCTGATTCCATATTTCCCGACTTTTTTACCAGAGTCTTCATTTGCTCGTTGCCCGATTCGAATCGGGCTGGTATAAAAGGTCTATGAGTCAACGGGTTCGCATAGCTCCTTCCATCCTTTCCGCAGATTTCTCGAAACTTGGCGCTGAAGTTCAGGCCATCGACGAGGCGGGAGCAGACTACATTCATCTGGACGTGATGGATGGTCATTTCGTGCCCAACATTACGTTTGGCCCCGTTGTCGTTGAATCTCTGCGTAAAGTCACCAAAAAGCCGTTTGACGTGCATCTAATGATCTCGCCCGTCGACGAATACGTGGAAGGCTTCGCCAAGGCGGGCGCAGACATCATCACATTTCATCCCGAAGCGGGCGCGCATCCGCACCGCACGATCCAGCTGATTAAATCCTATGGTAAAAAAGTCGGGATTTCGTTGAACCCGTCCACGTCCACGTCCGTGCTGGATTATATGATTGATGACCTCGACCTGATTTTGGTCATGACGGTCAATCCCGGGTTCGGGGGACAGAAATTCATTCCGCTGCTCGACAAAATCGCTGACGTCCGTGCGCGCATTGCCGCGACCGGCCGCCAGATTGATCTGCAAGTCGACGGCGGCATCAATGCCGAAACCGCAAAGCAAGTGATTGCCGCAGGCGCAGACGTGCTTGTGGCGGGGACGGCCGTTTTCAAAGAAAAAGACTACAAGGAGGCCATCGCGCGCTTGCGCGGGTAAGCCTTCGGGGGTAGACGGCAGGTACTTGGGGAGTGTTCACCGAAGGGGTTCGGTGTTCATTGGGGTTTTTTGATGTTGCTGACAGAGCAGAGTCTCATTTATCGCGGAATCCGGCCACTACAAAAGCTGGGTGACCTTGCGCGCAACAATCCGTTTTCGCCGCTGGCGGGACTGGCCATGCCGCAGCGTGTGCCGGATCATTTGCGCGTGGTGCCGCCCGACCCGTGGGCGGGTGATGCCGCACGCGGCCGCGACATGATCGCAGGCATTTTCCGTTTTGCCGGACAGACCTTTGAAAAAGAAAACGTGTCGTGGAAACCCGAAGGAGCGAAAGCCGAATGGCTGGCCGAACTGCACGGGTTTGAATGGCTACGCGATTTGCGTTCGGTCGGTGGTGACCGTGCCCGCCGGATGGCGCGTGAAATGGTCGGCTATTGGCTGAACCATCACGACAAACCGCAATTGGGCGATGCCGCATGGCAGCCCGAAACCACAGGCGTGCGTTTGGCGGCGTGGATTTCATTCCATGATTTCTTCTGCGCCAGCGCCGATGACAATTTCCGCCATGCGTGGTTCACCAGTCTGGTGAAACAGGCGCGTTACTTGTCGAAAATTCTACCCGCGCATCTGGCGGGTATTCCGTTGATGCGCGCGCTGAAAGGTTTGGCCTATAGCGGACTTGCGCTGGACGAGGGCGAAGAGCGGCTGGAACAAGCCTTCCGCATGATCCTCCGCGAAATCAACATGCAGATTTTACCCGATGGCGGCCACGTATCGCGCAGCCCGCAGGCAACTTTTGAATTCTTGCAATGTCTGGTGGATTTGCGCACCGCGGTGACGGCGGCGCGTCTGGATCTGCCGTCCGAACTTCAGCATGCAATTGACAAGCTGGCGCCGGCGGTCAAATTCTTCCGCCACAGCGACGGCGCGTTCTGCCAGTTCAATGGCGGGCAGGAAGGCAACCCCAATATCTGTGATGCCACCCTGATGCATTCCGGCGCGCGCGGCAAGGCGATGAAAAGCCTGCCCCATAGCGGTTACGAGAAAATTCAGCTGGGCCGCGCGAGCGTCATCATGGATGTCGGCCTCAGCGGCATGCCCAAATATAGCGCGCGCGCGCATGCGGGCTTGCTCAGTTTCGAATATGGTTTTGGCAAAGACCGCGTGATTGTGAATTGCGGCACCACCGCCGTGGGCGGACAGTGGCGCGATCTTTTGCGCACGACGGCGGCGCACTCCACGCTGGTGGTCGATAACCGCAATTCCTGCACGTTCGATGAAAACGGCCAGTTGACCACGCGCCCCGAAATGTCCTGCAGCCGCAGCGAAGACGAGCAAGCGGCTGAAATAGCGGCTAGCCACAGCGGGTATATGCCGCGCTATGGCCTGCTGCATCACCGCCGCCTGCGGCTGCTGGATGGCGGGGAGACCCTGTGGGGCGAAGATATTCTGGCCGGTAAAGCCGGTGCGCATTTCGCGGTACGCTTCCACCTGCACCCGTGCATTCAGGCATCGCTTATTCAGGACGGATCCGAAGTGCTGCTGCGTGCCCGCAGCGGTATTGGCTGGCGTTTTGCGGCTGAAAATACGCAGTTGGCGATTGAAGACAGCGTCTATGCGGGCGAGGGGGAATCCCCGCGCCGCGCCCTGCAAATCGTATTGTCCGGCGTCAGCGCCGCGCCCGATATGCGCGTTGGTTGGCAGCTTCGCCGTGAAAAAATCTGATAAATCGCCGAATGAGTCAATTTTTTCCTTTTAAATCAGGGTTTTGTCATTTAACGTGCCCTTAACGTGCAATTTGTTATAATGCGGCCATGGCTATGAAGGGACTTTTACTCGATATGTTCAACCTGCGCAGCGACCGAACGGGGTTTTTCAACCCCGCGCCGGACGCGGCAAGCGTTGTCACGCCCGCCCGCGCGATGGAAATTTTCGAGGAACTGGCCGGTATGCGCAATATGGCCTATGGCTACACCGATGATGGTTGTTACGCCCGCGCGCATTTGATGTGCAAAAAAATGATCGACATGAACGTGGTGCCTGAAAAAGCATGGGCGTTCGAGACCCCTGAAAAAGAACTGACCGTAAAATTCCCGCACGGCGAGCAAGTGTGGTGGTTCCACGTCGCACCGACGCTGGGCGTTGATACGGGCACCGGCCAGCGGTACGAAAAAATGGCTTTTGATCCCTCGCTGTTTGATGGCCCCGTGCCGGTCAAAAGATGGGGCGAGGTCATGCATGCCGACCCCAAAAGTATTTTTGTGACGGCCTGCGGCAAGGCGCCGCCCCAGTATACGGGCGACTACACGCCGTTCCACCGCACCGGCTGGCGCACCGATGCGAAAGCTGAAAAGATGATGAACGACTACGTGCGCCTGCAAAACGAACAGGGCTTTATGCCCGAAGTGTTTCCAAGCCCCCTGCGTAGCCGTTTTATGACGCCGGATGTTTCGGCGAATGATGAGGCCTTTATCCGCAAGGGAGGGCCCGCATGCCCGAAACCACAGGGGTAATTCGCCGTATCATCGACCGCGATGGCGCATTCAAGGTATCGTTGCCCAATCATGCCGGCTACTTTCATGTGGCAGGTGGCGCGGCGTATGACGATATCGTTGCCCGATTGCGCGCGGCCGAGGCCAGCGGCGCCACGATTTCTTTTCGCTACGATGCCCGCCTGAATATCACGGAAATGCTGTAACACACATGACGGATACCACCGCAAACACGGCGCAAATTACCGCCGAACTGTCGCGATTATTTGAAACGCATGCGCACGTGGCGGCGGCGGATGCGCTTGCCGATGCACCGTTTCTGCATCGCTTGCTGGCGGGTGCGAAGAATATTTCGAACGTGCGCAACAGCTTTCGCGGGCTGTGGCGCCTGCACCGTTTTATGGATGCCGCACAAATACATTTTGGTGTTTGTTTTGCGCTGGAAGACAACGAAAAAGACTGGACGCTGCAAAATTTTGCCGCCCATATCGTACAGAAAAAATCCAACCGCGCGGCGCAAAAAACGCTGGCGGCGAAGCGTGTCAAACGCGCAAAGCAGTATATGCTGGACGGCATGGTGAAATCGTTTTTATTTTTGTCGTTGCCGCTGGGTATTTTCGCTGTTTATGCGTTTGACAGCATGGCGGCACGGGTGGCGGCGCTGGGTGTTGCTGCAATACCATCGCTGCTTGTGCTATGGTTTTGCATCAAAGAATGGATTTTTTACCGGCAGCTGTCGGCAAAGATTGATACGGCAGAGGACATGAAAAATGACGGATAAAAAACCGGCAGGCAGGTCAGGCGGCGCAGGCGGATCGGGTGCGGGCGGCAAGGGCGGCCCGCGCGGCCTTCAGAAAAAAGTGCGCGTTAAAACCCGCGATAAACGCACCATATCGTCGGCGCGCTGGCTGGAACGTCAATTGAACGACCCGTATGTTGCGGCGGCAAAAGTCGACGGCTATCACAGCCGCGCGGCATATAAACTGCTGCAAATGCAGGAAGACCTGGATATTTTCAAACCCGGCATGCGCGTCATCGATCTGGGCGCCGCGCCCGGCGGCTGGACGCAGGTAGTTTGCGATATCGTGAAGCCCGGCCAGAACGGGGGCAAGGTCGTGGCGATTGACTACCTTGAAATGAAACCCGTCGCCGAAGCCGAATTTTTCCAGATGGACTTCACCGACGACGAAGCGCCCGGGGTGCTGAAAAAAGCCATCGGCGGCAAGGCGCATGTGGTCATGAGTGATATGGCACCGCCGACGATTGGTCATAAACAAACCGACCACCTGCGCATCATGGCGCTGGCCGAGATGGGGTATGAATTCGCGCTGGAAGTTTTGCTGCCCGGCGGCACCTATCTGGCCAAGGTTTTCCAAGGCGGGGCGGAGCGGGATTTACTTAACCAGATGAAAAAGGACTTCACCAAGGTCAAACACATCAAACCACCGGCCAGCCGCAAGGATTCGGCGGAAATGTATGTTGTCGCTTTGGGCTTCCGCGGATAAAATGACGCCTTGGGCGTCTTTAATAATATGGCGTTTTTACAGGGGTAGTCATAAAGATGAAACGTAATTCAGTGATCCGCGAAGGTCTTGGTTTTGACGATGTTTTGCTCGTGCCGGGTGAAACCAGCGTGAAGCCGCAAGACATTCTTACGCGCACGCGCCTGACGCGCGAAATCGAACTGTCCATTCCGATCGTGGGCGCGGGGCTGGATTACGTGACCGAAAGCAAGATGGCGATCGCGCTGGCGCAGCTGGGCGGTATCGGTGTGATCCACGATAACATGCCGCTCGGTAAACAGGTCGAAGAAGTCCGCCGCGTGAAACGCGCCGAGGGCAACATTGTCACCAACCCCATTACCGTATCGCCGGATTCCAGCGTGGCCGAGGCGCTTGATCTGATGACCACCTACCGCATTTCCGGTTTGCCGGTGATCGAACAGCCATCACAAAAAGTGATTGGCATCATCACCAACCGTGACCTGCGTTTTTTTGAAGATTACGCCAAACCCGTGAGTGAGCTGATGACGCGCAGTGTCATCACCGTACCGCAGGGCATCCAGCACGACGAAGCAAAACGTCTGATGCAGCAGCACCGCATTGAAAAACTGGTGATTGTGGACGACCAGGGCCGCTGCGCCGGAATGGTGACCGTGAAGGACATTGAGAAACTGTCCAGCTTCCCCCACGCGGCGCGTGATATTCATGGCCGTCTGCGTGTGGGCGCGGCGGTCAGCCTTGGCAAAGATGCCGTTGACCGCGCAAACGCCATGGCCGATGCAGGCCTGGATGTTGTCTTTATTGACGTTGCGCACGGTCACAGCCGCGATGCCGTGGGCACGGTCAGCATGATCCGCCAGCAGCGCAGCAGCAATGTGCAGATTGTGGCAGGTAATGTGGCCACGCCCGATGCGGCGCGCAGCCTGATTGATGCGGGTGCGGATGCGATCAAAGTCGGTATCGGTCCCACCTGTGGTTCTGCCACGCGTGCGCAGGCCGGTGTGGGCATGCCGCAGTTGACGGCGGTGCTGGAAGTTGTTGAACATTGTGAATTGCAAAACGTGCCCGTGATGGTGGATGGCGGTATTTTGTCGCCTGCGCATCTGGCAAAAGCGATTGCTGCGGGCGCGGAAACCGCGATGATTGGCGACCTGTTTGCCGGCACTGACGAAGCCCCCGGCGTTGTGATGTATCAAGACGCGCATGCGTACAAAGTTGTGAACCCCGCCGCCAAGGCGCAGCATCGCCCGACGACGACGTCGCTGGTGCATGACCCGTTCCGCCTCGACGAAGACGGCGTGGATACGTCCGTGCCGTACCGCGGTGCGGTCGGACATGTGGTGACGCAGCTGGTGGACGGTCTCAAAATTGCCATGGCCTATACGGGCAGCCGCGATATCAAGGCATTGCGCGAAGAAGCCGAGCTGATTAAAACGAAATAAACTTCATAAGAATAAGGAATACACATACGATGACTCCGGCCGCACGCATACAGGCGGTGATCGAGCTTTTGGGGGAGGTCATCGAGACCCCCCGTCCTGCCGACTCCCTGGCCAGCCTTTACTTCCGCGCACGCCGTTTTATCGGCTCCAAAGACCGCGCGGCAATCAACCTGCGTTTTTTCCGTGCGATGCGCGAATATATCCGCCTGTCATGGTGGGTAGAAAAAAGCGGCATGCCGGTGACAGCGCGTAACCTGATTATTGCCGAGCTGATTTTTGACCGCGAACACACGGCCGAAAGCCTGCCCATGATGTTTTCCGGCGAACGCTTTGCGCCGGATGAATTGACCGAAGAAGAATACGACTTCGCCCAATCGCTGGAAGGCAAAAGCCTGGACGATGCGGAAATGCCGCTGCGCGAACGCTGCGAATGCCCCGAATGGGCCTACGAGCCGCTGCAGCGCGCGCTGGGTGACCGCTTCGAGGTGGAATTGAAAGCGATGCTGAGCGCGGCTCCGCTGGATTTGCGCGTCAATACCATCAAGGCTAACCGCGATGATATCCTCAAGCGCTTGCGCGACGAAGGATATGATGCGCATGCGGGCAAAATCTCGCCGCTTAGCATTCGCGTGTTTGGCCGTCCGCAATTGTCGCAGCATGATCTGTATAAAAACGGATTTTTTGAAATTCAGGACGAAGGCTCGCAAATGGTTGCGCTGGTCGCGGCCGCGCAGCCGGGTGAGCAGGTGGCCGATTTCTGCGCGGGCGCGGGCGGTAAAACGCTGGCACTGGGCGCGTGCATGGATAACAAAGGTCGTATCGTTGCGATGGACGTGCTGGGCGGCAGGCTGGAGCGTGCCAAAGAACGCTTCCGCCGCGCAGGCCTGCACAATATCGAAACACGTTCATTGACCAGCGAGCGTGACAAGTATGTAAAGCGGGCAGCGGGTAAATTCGACCTCGTCCTCGTCGATGCGCCGTGCAGCGGCGTGGGTACGTGGCGCCGCGACCCCGACAAACGCTGGCGTCAGCTGGGCCCCGGTTTGCCGGCTCTGGTCCCGCTGCAAAAAAGCATTTTGGACAGTGCGCATCGTCTGGTGCGTCCGGGCGGGCGATTGGTTTATGCAACGTGCTCGCTGCTGCCCGAAGAAAACGAATTGCAAGTGGCCGAGTTTTTGGCAGAGCATCCGGATTTCAGTGTTGTGCCGGTTTCCAGCTACCTGGACATCCCGGGTGTTGGCGATTATTTGCAAATGACGCCGGAGCGTCACGACACCGACGGCTTTTTTGCAGCCGTCCTCCGCCGCAAGGAGCAAGCGGCGGCATGAGCAAGAAGCAAGGCAACGACGGGCATATTCACGACAATATGACGCAGGCCGCGCATCTGGCCGGTAATGTGCCCGGGTTGCTGCTTCAGGCTGAAAAAATTGCGCATACCGTTATGCGCGGCGTGCATGGCCGCCGCCGCGTGGGGCAGGGCGAAACCTTCTGGCAGTTCCGCGAATATCAACCGGGCGATTCAACGCGCGACATCGACTGGCGCCAGACCGGCAAACGCGATGACGTATTCGTGCGGCAGCTGGAATGGGAAGCATCGCAGACCGTGTGGCTGTACCGCGACGCGTCTGAATCCATGATGTACCAATCATCGCCCAAATTGCCGACCAAAAAAGATTACGCCGAAGTTTTGATGCTTGCCCTGTCCATGATTATTCTGGACGGGGGGGAGCAGGTTAGTTTGCTGGGCACCTCCCTCGCGCCGCAGGCGCATGCGGGTGCGGCGCAGCGCTTGTACGATTACCTGCCGACGCAAAAAGAATTCGATACGCCGGGCCGCCCGATTGCGTCGCGCTCCAACATGATCCTGCTCAGTGATTTTTATTTTACGCCGGACCGCGTGCGCAATTTCTGCGCGTCGCTGGCGGAAAAAGAAGTGCGTGGTCTGCTGGTACAAATCACCGACCCCGCCGAAGAAACATTACCCTTCAGCGGCCGCGTGAAATTTCATGACATCGAAAACATGTCGGGTGCGCCGGTCACGGTCGAACAGGTGGACGCTGTGCGTGATGAATACCTGCAGAAGTTTAACGCGCACCGTGCGGCGCTGGATGGGCTGGCAAAAAATCTGGGCTGGCGTTTTATAAACGCCTCCACAGCGGATAAACCCGAGGTGGTGCTGGCGCGTATTTACGATCTTTTGGCGGCGAAAGGGTAGGGCGCATGCTGGGTGGTATGGCATTCCTGTTTCCTTGGCTGCTGGGCGGGCTTTTGCTGATCCCTGTCCTGTGGTGGCTTTTGCGTGTGATGCCGCCGCGGGCACGCGCTGTTAAATTCCCTGCCTTCTTTTTACTGGAAGGCCTCAAGACCGACGTTAAAACGGCATCCAAAACGCCGTGGTGGCTGTTGCTGCTCCGCTCCTTGATTGTTCTGTTGTTTGTGCTGGCAATGGCGGAGCCTGTCATGCGCCTGTCGCGCGGATTGCCGGGCGAAGGTGGTTCTGTGCTGGTGATCGTTGATAACGGCTACAGCGCCGCCGCGCATTGGGATGAACGCGCCGCACGTCTGCGTGAATACATGCCCCAAATCGGCCGCAGCGACCGCAGCGTTATTTTCCTGCCGACCGCCGCATCGGCGCAGGATGGTAAAATCCGTATCCACGGCCCCATGGGGGCCGGCGAAGCTGAAAAATGGGTAGATAGCCTGAAGCCGCAACCGTGGCCTGCCGACCATGCCGCCGCGGCCGCCGCGGCGCGTGAACTGCTGGCAGGGGAACAGCGCATCAGCCATGCCCTGTTCCTGAGCGATGGCACCATCCCCGGTAAAGAAGAAGAAACAAATGCGCTGATCGATGGCGTCAACGAAAAAACCGAATTGACGCTGGTGCGCGATGACCGTGTGAATACGCCGCATATCCTGCGCCGCAATCCGACGCATCCGGCTGAATTGTCCCTGACGATGGAGCGTCTGGTAAAACTGTCGCGCGATGAACAATTGCTGCTCACCGCCTATGGCAGCGATGGCAACGCGATTGATGAACTGGCCTTTACCTTCCCCGGCGGTGCGGCGAAGACAGATATTAAATGGGAACTGCTGAACGAAGTGCGCAGCCGCATCGCGCGTATCTCGCTCCGACAGCTGCCAATGGCATCCGCCGTATTCATGACGGATTCCCAGTGGCAACAACATACCGCCGGCATTCTGGCCGATGACAAGGCCCGCGAAAGCGCCAGCTTTCTGAACGAAGTCTATTACCTGCGCCGCGCCTTGGCCGCCACGGGCAAGCCCGTGCTGGGCAATGTGGAGGAGCTGACCAAACAGCCCATGTCTGCCGTGATCTGGCCGGACAGCACCGCGCTGACGGCGGTTGAACGTGTTGAACTGGTCAACTGGGTTCGTGCGGGCGGTTTCCTGATCCGTTTTGCGGGCCCCAATCTGGCAGGTAGCCCCGAAGATCCGCTGCTGCCGGTGGGTCTGCGCTATGGCCAGCGTGCGATGCAGGGCGCACTGACGTGGGAAAAACCTGTCAGCCTGGGTACGATGGCCGATCATAGCCCGCTGCTGGGCCTGTCTGTCCCGCAGGATGTCACCGTCACGCGTCAGGTGCTGGCAAGCCCGACGCCCGAAGTGTTCGAACGTACATGGATGACCCTGTCCGATGGCACGCCGCTGATTACGGGCGGGCGCGTGGGCGATGGCACGGTTGTGCTGGTGCATACGACCGCGGGGCCGGATTGGTCGAATTTTTGCTATTCAGGTTTGTATGTCGATGCGTTGCAGCGTTTGATTTCTCTCGGCTCCGGCGCGGCAGATTTCAGGCCTGAAACGATTTTGTCGCCGATGATGCTGATGGATGGTTTTGGCCGTCTGTCCACACCCGATCCGCGCAGTGTTGCCCGTCCGCTGGACCCGCAGGCGGATTATAAACCCTCGCCCGAAACGCCGCCTGGTATTTACGGCGTTGAAAAACAGTTCAAGGTTTATAACCTCGGCAACGCTTTGCCGCCGATGAAGGCGCTGGGCGATGTACCCGCCACCGTGCGTCAAGATACCTATCAGCTGGAAGGGGAGCGTAGCTTGAAGCCGGATCTGCTGAAATGGGCATTGCTGCTCTTGCTGATCGATACCTTTGTGACGCTGTTCCTGCGCGGTGTGATCGCCCTGCCGGCGCGTTATGCGGCATCGGTTGCGGTGGGGGTATTGGCACTGGCCTTGGTCGCAACGCCCGCACAGGCGCAAGATACACCCGAAGAAGCGGATTTGCTGACCGGCGTTTATCTGGCCTATGTCGAAACCGGCGATCAGGAAACCGACCGTATCAGCCACAGCGGGCTGGAAGGGCTGCGTACGGCCATCAACCTGCGCACCAATATAAAAATATCGGGCGTGCGCGGTGTCGATCCGTCCAGCGATGCGCTTTATTTCTACCCCTTCCTGTACTGGCCGATGACGGATTCGCAGGCCGCGTTGCCGGGCAGTGCGGCGCGTGCGCTGCAAAGCTACATGGCGCAGGGTGGTATGATTGTATTCGATACGCGCGACCAGCAATTCGCCGCCGATGATGGTCGCGGCCCGCAGGGCGCGACCATCGGCCAGCGCCGTTTGCGCAAGCTGACCGAAAACATCCAGATTTCCGAACTGATGCCCGTTGAAAGCGGTCATATCATCGGTAAAAGTTTTTACCTGCTCAATAACTTTCCGGGGCTTTATACCGGCGGGTCGCTATGGGTTGAAAAAGAACCCAGCCCCGATCATGACGGCGTCACGTCTGTTTTTATCGGTGGCAATGATTGGGCATCGGCATGGTCTGACGCGGGCGTTGATCGTGAACGTTTTAACCGCATCGCTGTAAACGGCCCACGCCAGCGCGAAATCGCGCTGCGCTTTGGTATCAATCTGGCCATGGTGGCATTGGCGGGTAATTACAAAGCCGATCAGGTGCATGTGCCCTATATCCTGCAAAGGATCAGCCGATGAACGCGTCATTCCAATGGTTCCCGTTTTTACCGGATATTTACTACACCGCATTGGCGGTGGGGGCGCTGATTGTGATGTCGCTGGCGCTGTGGCGCAAAATGCCTGATGCGGGCTGGCGCGGCATTTTTGCGCTGGTATTGCTGTTCATGCTGATGAACCCCATGATCTCGCGCGAAGACCGCAACGGTCTGCCCGATAAACTGGTGATTGTGGTTGATGAAAGTCCCAGCCAGAAAATTGGCGAGCGTGATAAAACAACCGAAGAAGCGCTGCGTCAGGTGCTGGCCAAAGTAGAAAGTTTGCCGGGGCTGGAGCCCTTGGTGATCCGTGCCGGGCAAGACGCCCGCGGCATGCGCGGCGATGGCACGTATATGTTCACCCAGCTGCGTGATAACCTGATGAGCATTCCGCTGTCACAGGTTGCGGGCACGGTATTGATCACGGATGGCCAAGTGCACGACGTACCCGATGCCCTCGGACCCTTGGAAAAGATCGCACCTGTACATGCAATTTTGTCCGGTAAGCGTGGCGAATTTGACCGCAAGGTATCGATTGTGACCGCGCCCAAATACGGCGTGCTGGATGAATCTATCCGCATTGGCGTGCGCGTCGAAAGCTTTGGCGACGACAGCCGCAACATGTTGCCGCTGGAAGTCAAACAAGACGGCAAAGTGATCGAAACCGCGCAAATCATGCCCGGCGAAATGCGTGATTTCAGCTTCAAGATCAAGCACCCCGGCCAGAATATCTATGAGTTTTCCATTCCCGCCGAAGAGGGAGAGCTAACCCCGCACAACAACCGCGCCCCCGTGATTGTCAACGGTATCCGTGATCGTCTGCGTGTGCTGCTGGTATCCGATGCGCCCTATATGGGGCAGCGTGCATGGCGTAACCTGCTGAAATCCGATCCGGCGATTGATCTGGTGCATTTCACTATTTTGCGTTCTTTGGCGGCTGTTGACAGCACCCCGCAGAATGAAATGTCGCTGATCGCCTTTCCGGTGCATGAACTGTTTGAACAGCGCATCCGCGATTTCGATCTGATTATTTTTGACCGCTATCAGCAATACGGTTTCCTGCTGCCGCATTATTTTAACAATATCTCGTCTTTTATCCGCGATGGCGGGGCATTCCTGCTGGCGCTGGGGACGCAGGAAAACGACATGATGCTGTTCAACAGCGTGCTTGGTAAACAGATGCCCGTGCAAATGGGCGGCATGGGCGGGCAGCAGGTGGTAAAGAAGACCTTCCGCCCCACGCTGACCGATACGGGGCTCAAGCATCCTGTTACTGCCGATCTGAACCGCAACAAAGACGCTGACAAATGGGGGGAGTGGTATACATCGCTCGACCTGACGCAATCGCGCGGCGATATGCTCATGAAAGGCGCCGATGGCCGCCCGCTGCTGGTGCTTGATAAAGTCGGCGAGGGACGCGTCGCAGTGCTGGGCAGCGATAACATCTGGCTGTGGTCTAAAGGGCAAGAAGGCACGCGCGGGCCTTATACAGAACTGCTGCGCAACCTGTCGCATTGGCTGATGAAAGAGCCGGAGCTGGAAGAAGATTACATCAAGGCCGAAGCCGAAGGCTACGTCATCACCATCAGCCAGCGCAACATGACGGGTGCGCCCAAACCGGTGCAAATGACCGCGCCCGATGGCAGCCAGAAAACCATTAAAACCGAAAACGCGATCGACGGCGGCTGGATGGTCGCTCGCGAAACGGTGGAGCAAAGCGGCATTTATAAATTTACCAACGGTACGCGCGAATCCTATGTGGTTGTCGGCGCATCGCAAAGCGTCGAGTTTAACGCGGTTCACACAACGGCCGAAGTTCTGCAGCCCATCGTCGATAAATCGGGCGGCGAGATTATCTGGTTCCGCGATAATCCCGATCTGGCACTACGCTGGCTGGGCAACAATGACCGTGCAGGCGGCGGGGACGGCTGGCTGGGGCTGCGCCGTAATAATGCCTATACGGTTGATAGTGTGACAACTTCGGCGATTTTGCCCAATGGCTGGCTGCTGCTGATTCTGCTGGTGGGGCTGGTCGCGGTCTGGTGGCGCGAAGGCGGCAAAAAAGGCATTTAAATCAATAAATTGCCTAGTGTACCCCAAAAGGTAATTGACTCGGTCGTGGGGTACTCTTTAATATACACCAATATTGATTTTCACTGATTCAGGGCAGGTATACAAAATCATGAGCATGAAAGCGAAACTCGGCCAGACGCAACAGCCAAAACCGTTCGCTCCTTCCGCGCCAGCAAAAGCGCCCTCTGCTCCTGTGCCTGCCGCACCTACCAAGTAAATCTTTCAAAAAAGCCGCCTGCATGTCTGGCGGCTTTTTGTTTGCGCGTTATACAGCCTTGTTCCGTGCAAACAGCGCATAGGCATCATTCAGTGTCGCGCAATAGCTGACCAGCCCGCCATTAAACCCCACCATGCGTAAAACCGATGCCGGCTGCCCTTTGGCGGCGGCGAAAACCAACCGGCCTTTTTTTTCATGTGCCTGCTTCAGCAGGCTGACAAACAGGCCAACGCCGTGGCTGTCCAAAAAACCGACATCGCGCATGTCAACGATCAGGTTCGCGGTATCGTCCGATAATTGCCGCTGCAGTGCGGGGCGTATTTGCAGCACCGACGATGCATCGATGAAGCCGTAAAACCGGATAAGGGTGTAATCCGGCGCAGGCTGGATTTCGAAAACATTGCCGATGTTCATACGGGCTCCCCTTCAAAAGCGGCGATAATCAATGTCGCATCATCTGCGGCGCGGTTGTACGCGCCCCTGTTGTTATCAAACGCCTGCCAGAGCTGCCGCGCCAGTTGATCGCCCGAGCCATGACCGTGCGCCGCCAAAAGTGCCAGTAGCGTGTGCGGCGCGGCAGGGGCGCTGTCGCTGTCGTTGTCGGGTGCTTCTTGATGAAACACATCCAGAAAGCCGTCCGTGGCAAACAGAACTTTGTCCCCGCGCAGCAGCGTGCGGCGGTATTCATGGTATCCGCTATGCCCCGTCATACCGGGCAGCGCCCCCATAACCGGCAGCGGCGTGGCGTGCCCGTTCTGGATTAAAATCGGCGGCGGGTGACCGGCGCTGGCGATGCGGATGTCACCGCCGCGCCCCAGATGAAAGCTTTGGCATGTCAGCAGCGTGCCATCCAGAAAATCATCATTTCCGACCGCATCTGACAGGGACTGTAAAAAATCCGATGTGCGTATATCGTCTTTTTCGTGCGCCATGCTGCGAAACAGGCTGCGTAAATATCCGGCATAGGCATAGGCAAAAAACTTGGCCTGCAATCCATGCCCCATCACATCGGCCAGAACGGCCAAAAGGCCATCCGGCGTTTCATGGTGCAGCGTAAAATCACCACCACCCACTTCGGCCATGCGGTTGAGGGTCGTGATGCGCCATGGCCCTGCAACCGTCGGCAACGACGGGTGCAGGTATTTTTGAATATCACGGTGAAACCGCTCTTCAATCGCGCGGCCCAGCTGTTCGCGGCGGCCTAAAATACGCTCCGCCGTACGCGCGAGGCTTTGGGATGATACAGGCTTGATTAAATAATCATCAATGCCCAGACGTAAAATGCCACGGTCGTTGATCCCCTCGCTGGAGGCACTGAGAAAAACAAACGGCACCGTGTCACCATCGGGCAAGGCCGATATCTGGCGGCGAAGCGCGATGCCGTCCACCTGCGGCATGTGCAGGTCGGATATCACCAGATCGGGCCGCTGCACGCGAAATAGCGCCAGCGCAGATGCGGCATCGGGCAGGGGCACAACATCATAAAGCCCCGCCAGCATGCGGTGATGCGCCTTCAGATCGCCTGCGTCGTCATCCACCAGAAAGATAACAGGTTTGCGTGCGCGGTTTTTTTGTGGCGTCGCGTCTTCTTTGGGCGGCGGGATTTGTTTGCGGTCATCAATAGTAAAATGATTGCGGCCATCCGCGCTATGGTCTGCGGGCGTATAGGTTACGCGGGTATGCTGAACCAAAACGCAGCCAATCCCGTATCCGTTTTCGGCCATGCTTTCGGCCGCGCGCATACGGGCGAGGGCGGTCTTGCAAATAGCGTCGAATGTTGCAAAAGGCGTGCTGTCATCTGCAATATCCAGCCGCACGCCGCCCGTGCCAGTTTCGATAGCGATATCCATGCGGGTGGCCTTTTGCGGCGGGTGGCGCACAAGGTTTGATATGACTTCGGACAGCGATAGACAAAGTTTATCTGTGTATGCCGCAGGCAATCCGGCAAGATCAAGAAAACGCTTCATTTCGGCGCGAAGGCCGGGCATGCATGAATATGCGGGGCTGGATACGCTGCGCCGCCATGTCAGCGGTGTTTGCGTTTGGGGTGGGCTATAGCCAGATAAAAGATCTGCGTGCAAATAAATTCCCCCGTATTTTTTGAATACAGGGGAACATACGCAATTCGCATGCCAGCGCGGCGGCGCGTTATTTTTTGTGGCGGCGCGTTATTTTTTGGGAAGGTCTGTGATAATAACACCCGTTTCGCCAAACCGCAGGCGATACATATGGTATGACTCCATCACACGCTGGATGTAATTGCGCGTCTCGTAAATAGGCAGCAGTTCGACCCAATCTACAATATCAATTTCACCTTTGCGCGGATCGCCAAAGGCGGCAATCCACTGGTCTACGCGGCCCGGGCCGGCGTTGTAGGCGGCAATCGCCATGGGATAATATCCGCCAAAGCGATCCAGCATGCTTTGCAGGTAATAAGACCCCAGCGTGATGTTATATTTCGGGTCGCGTGTCAGGTCTTCCAGTTTGTAAGTCTTGTTGACCTTGCGCGATGTATCTTTGGCGGTGCCGGGCATCAGCTGCATCAGCCCGCGCGCGCCCACGGGGCTTTGTGCGTTGGTGTTGAACATGCTTTCGCGGTGGATGATGGCATGTACCAGTGATTTTTCCGGTTTGGACGACGGCAGATTGGTCAGTGTCGGATATCCTTCGCCCGGCAGGAAACGGCCGAGTTTTTGCTGGATGTCCTTGTTCGCCTGCACGCTATAATAATAACGGCCTGTGTCACGCGCCAGTTTTGCGATCATCAGATAATCCGCTTCGTCTTTGGCATCGGCCAGCAGGCGGGCGAAAAACGTATCTGTATAATGTGGCAATTCGGCGCGTATCAAAAGACGTATCACGCGTACGCGGTCGTCGGCGTCAAAAGCTGTCCAGCGTTCCGGCAGCACCAGCGGATCGCGCACAGCTGCCGGCTTTGCGGGGCCGAAGATAGCGGCATGGCTCATCTGCCCGTAATACGTTGACAGATAAATTGCGGATTTTTTATGCCATTCATTGGCCAGGACGCCGTCCGGCAGGGCGGCTGCGGCGCGTGCAGACCAATAGGCCGCGCGCGATTTGCTGATACCTGCCTGCACTTTGTCGTACAGACCGGAAAAATGTTTATACGCCACCGTCGGCTGATTGAGGAAACGCAGCGACAGCCAGCCGATCAGCCATTCGGCCTGTGCATATCCACTGCCGTCGCGCAGGCCATGCTGCATCAGGATATCGCGCGCAGCTTTGTAATCGCCACGTTCAATCGTGCGGCGGGCGATGATGTTGATCTCGCTCCACCATGCTTCGCCTTGTGTTGTGTTTTTGGGTCGCAGCGCCAGCAGCTCCATCGCGCCGCTATCCATGCCGCGTTTGCGGCGCCAGCGCATGCGCTCAAACGCAACGCCTTCGCTGTTTTGCAGCACGGGGGGCATAGCTTCGATCAGGGCGCTCGCGTTTTTATCGCCGCGTGCCAGCGCCAGACGCGCCGCTGCGGTTGCGCGCGTTTGCGGGCCGGCGAAGGGCAGCAGCAAATCCGCCTCCGCATAGCGGCCTTCCCAGATTAGCCTGTCCATGCGGTCGGCGTGCAGTTGCGGCGTCAGGTAACGCCCGTAAATGCCGATCAGCGACTGCATCTCTTTTTTGTTCAGTTTTGTGCTGCGCCAGAAATCGTGCAGCGCGGCCTGCGCTTTTTGCGTCTGGCTGCGGGCGGCCAGCGACGTCATATACATCTTAATGCCGTCATAGGTGCGCGGCGGATGTGCACCAAACCACGCGATGGCTTCGTCGGTGCTGACGGTGCCTTCCATGTTTTGTTCGATCTTGTCGCGCATGGTGTGCAGGCGCGGCCAGTTCGGGTTGTTTTTCATGAAATTGATCAAATCGGGCGCGTGCATCGGCACACGGCTTTCGGTCGCATAGAGCCAGATCAGCAGCTTGCGCACCAGCGGATCCTGCCGCTGCGACAGCAGGCCGACCGTTTTTTGCAGGTCGACATCGGTCATCATCAGATCGGTTGTGCCCTGCGCAAAAGCGGGATTTGCCGTGAAGATCTGCGGCGAAAGCGTCAAAAAGGCCACAAAAGCGCCAAAAACTGCGCCCAAGACGGATTTCCGTAGCGCCTGCGGCTTGCTTGCGGGGCGCGGGGCGGCTACATTGAGGGGCATCTGCCAAGGAGAAGAAAAATGGCCCAGAAAAAAACGACCGCAATGAAAAAATTCACCGGCTCTTATGTCGCGCTTGTCACCCCGTTCAAGAACGGCAAGGTGGATGTTGACGCGTTTCAAAAGCTTGTCGAGTGGCATATCGCCAGCGGGACGCATGGTCTGGTTCCTTGTGGTACAACGGGTGAAACACCGACCCTGACGGAAAGCGAACACAAATCCCTGATCGTGGCCTGTATCGAGGCTGCGGCCGGACGCGTGCCGGTGCTTGCCGGTGCCGGTTCGAACGCGACCGAAAAGGCCGTGGATTTGGGACGCTTTGCCGAAAAAAGCGGCGCAGATGGTATTCTAGTCGTAACGCCGTACTATAACAAGCCCACGCAAGAGGGCATGTTCCAGCATTACAAAGCCGTCAACGACGGGCAAGGTCTGCCGGTTATTTTGTATAACGTGCCGGGACGCACCGGTGTTGAAATTTCGGTTGATACCGTCATTCGTTTGGCGGCGCTGAAACGTGTGGTCGGCATCAAGGATGCATCGGCGGATCTGTCGCGTCCGCTCCAAATCCGTCATGCGCTGGGCGATGGCTTTATTCAGCTGTCGGGCGAAGACGGCACGGTGGCGTCCTATCTGGCGCAGGGTGGCCATGGCTGCATTTCGGTAACCGCAAACGTCGCGCCGAAACTGTGCAGTGAACTGCACACGGCTTGGCAGAAAAAAGATTGGAAGAAATTTGAAAAAATTCGCGACCAGCTGCTGCCGCTGCATAAAACGCTGTTTGCTGAAACCAGCCCGTCGCCCGCGAAATATTGCCTGTCGCGCATGGGCAAAATCTCGCCTGATCTGCGTTTGCCGATGATCCCGGTATCCAAAGTCACGGAAAAGCTTTTGGACGGCGCTATGGCGGCAGCGGGTATCCGTCTGAAAAAATAAGAACGCACAATGTCTGGCAAAAACAAAAATACCGGCAAGTCCGATCCGAATAACAAAACCGTGGCGCAGAACCGCCGCGCCCGTTTTGATTATTTCATCGAAGACGTGGTTGAGGCGGGTATCATGCTGACGGGGACGGAGGTTAAATCCCTCCGCCTTGGTCAGGCCAGCGTGGGTGAAAGTTATGCATCTGTGAATGGCAGCGAGATTTACCTCGTGAACGCCTATATCCCCGAATACAACAAGGCACATGTCAAAATGCAGCACGATGTGCGCCGCCCGCGCAAACTGTTGCTGCATAAAAACCAGCTGAATAAAATGATCGGCGCGGTAAACCGCAAGGGCACAACGCTGATTCCGCTGTCGATTTATTTTAACGACCGCGGCATCGCCAAGGTTGAACTGGGTATTGCAACGGGTAAAAAGCAGCACGATAAGCGCGAGACCGAAAAGAAACGCGATTGGCAGCGCGAAAAATCACGTGTAATGCGCGAGCGCGGCTAAGCGCTGCGGGCATGTAAGTTCACAAGAAAAAGGAGCATCCGCTGGAGGGCTCCTTTTTCATTCGGCTTAATATTTCAGAAAACGGGCGGGCGGAAAGCTTGGCATTTGCGGCACATAGGGCGGCTCTTGCGGCGCAGCCCATTTTAGTGTGGCTTCGATTGCACTTTCGCTTTCGCGGGACATCACCTCACGGTTGCGGAGCCTCTCTTCGCTCGATTGTGCGTTTTGAATATCGCGCGCCATTTTCTCGGCCGTGGTTTTGCGGTCTTTAGCGGCAGGTGTCCACAAAGGGTCCGCATTAAAATCATCCGCGGGGGCGGGACGTGCAGATGTAATGCTCACCGATGTCCATGTGCTGCTGCTGGTCACGTGTACAGACGATGCGCCGTTTGTGTAAATCGATACACGGCCGGCAGCACTGTTGAACGTGTGGGAAATTTTTCGTGCCATTGCGACGCCCTTAACTGCAGGGATCGAATGTCATATCGCCGCATTTTTTACAAATACGCTTTTGCGGCGCGCTTGCGGCTTCGATACGCAGACGTTCGGTCTCGGCCTTGGCGGCTTCTTCTGCGGCGACTGCTTGTATACGGGCGACATTTTCAGCCTGTGCCGTGCGGCCAATCGCATCGCTTACGCTGTTAAAGCTGCGTACGAAATGCGATGCTGTATGCCAAAAACCGTCTTTGCCCATGTGTGCCTGAAGCTGCAAAAATTGAATAAGGGCTGCATTATGATAACTTGACGATGCGATGTCAAGCCGCATGCCCGTGCGTAATTTATCTTTTTTTATAATGACTTGGATTGTTTTTGAATTAATCAAAACGGATCCACCCCGTGCGGCCGTCGCGGGCGCGGCTGTAGCTGACAGGGCGCAGGGCGTAGTGATCGCCGCGTTCGCGCATTTCGGCTACTTTTGATTCCATGTCGCGCTGCGTGTTGAGATGTTCACGGTAAAGCGCGGGGGTAATGATTTGCGCATCATGCTGGGGCGTCACCCAGAACGCATCGCGCTTGTCAGCGGGCACTTCGGGCAGCGGTTGGCGGTTCAGCAGCGCCAGATGGTTAAACATGATCATCATCATCGCGTTTGTTTCCTGGCGTTTCGTTCCTGCCTAGCGGGGCGGTTTGTGAATGAATTGAATGAGCCGGAGTATACAGAATATGCACCCGTCCGGCAAGGCCGCGCCAAGCCCCCGAAATTGCACAAGAAAAAAGACCGGCCAGGGAAGGGGCCGGTCTTTTCTCAGGGTACAAAGAGAAAGTGTAAAGCGGGGGCTTTCCGGGGTTTATTCGGATGCTTTCTCTTTGCGGGATTTGGTTGCGGCAACTGGTGCGTCATCTTCGACGCTACCTTCGCTGCTGTCTTCGTCGTTTTCGGGACCGGACAGCATAGCGCCCGTGACCAGACCCGCGTTTTCAAAAATCTTGCGCTCGATCTTCGCCATTGTTTCCGGATTTTCTTTCAGGAACTTGCGGGCGTTTTCACGGCCTTGGCCAATACGCTCGCCATCAAAGGCAAACCATGCGCCGGATTTCTCGACGATACCGGCATTCACGCCGAGGTCGAGAATTTCACCCGTACGCGAAATACCTTCGCCGTACATGATGTCGAATTCAACCTGACGGAAGGGAGGCGCCATTTTGTTTTTGACGACTTTCACGCGGGTATGGTTACCAACGATGGTTTCTTTATCCTTCAGCGCGCCAATGCGGCGAATGTCCAGACGAACGGATGCGTAGAACTTCAGCGCGTTACCGCCCGTCGTCGTTTCGGGGTTACCAAACATGACGCCGATTTTCATACGGATCTGGTTGATGAAGATGACAACCGTGCGCGATTTCGAAATAGAACCTGTTAGTTTGCGCAGTGCCTGGCTCATCAGGCGCGCTTGCAGACCCATGTGGCTATCGCCCATTTCGCCTTCCAGTTCGGCTTTCGGCACCAGTGCGGCGACAGAGTCGACGACCAGTACATCCAGCGCGCCGGAGCGTACCAGCGTATCGGCGATTTCAAGCGCCTGTTCACCGGCATCGGGCTGTGCGATCAGCAAATTTTCAATGTCGCAGCCCAGTTTACCTGCGTAAGAGGGATCGAGCGCGTGTTCCGCGTCGATGATGGCGCATTGGCCGCCAGCTTTTTGCGCCGCTGCGATGACTTGCAGCGCGAGGGTGGTTTTACCCGAGCTTTCCGGTCCATAAATTTCGATGATACGGCCGCGGGGCAGGCCGCCGATGCCGAGGGCCATATCAAGGCCGAGAGAGCCGGTCGAGATGACTTCGACTTCTTGCTTGGCATCGCTGCCCAGCTTCATGATGGAGCCTTTGCCAAAGGCGCGTTCGATCTGGCTTAGCGCTGCATCGAGCGCTTTTTGTTTTTCAGCTGCGTTCATTTCTGTACCCTGACGGAGTGCGGTGACGGACATGTTGTGATTTCCCTTTGTTGTCCCATGTGATGACCGGAAGATCAATTCCGAATCTCTTGTTCTATTGTACGCAATTTGTTCACAACCGCAAGAACAAAAGAGAACAAGAAAGGAACATTTTAAGAATATACATAAAAAAAGAACGCCGTATCCCCTGTTGCCAGCAGGGGCAAAGATGGATAGCGTCTTTGTACATATCTATACATTTATGAACGGAGGCATCCCCATGGCACCGCAAGATACCGCAAAACCGGGCAAGCTTTGGTACGGCTATCAATACACCGCCGCGTTTTTCAAAGCGTGCTTTCAGTATCCGAACAAAGACAGTGCCAAGCAGGGCGCAAAGAATACAGCGATTGGTCTTGGCACGCTGTATGTCGGGCATATGATTGCCGCACCGCTGCTGGCGGGCGTGGCGGGGGCTTTCCTGCCGCTGGTGGTATCGCTGGCATCGTCGGTTGTGGGTATTCATTTCGGCATCAAGGCGTTTCAGGATTTCCGCCATGTCGCCAAAAGCGCAAATGTATATGGCGAAGTATACCGCGCCGAAAATAAACGCCGTGATACGCTGGCCAAGGGCGGCCTGTTCAAACGTCTGGGCGCCGCATTCAGACAAGCGGTAACGCCAAAGCCTGTGCAGCCCGATACGCGCCCCCGCACGCAAGGGCCGATCAGCAAAGGCGTTGTATTCGAAGGCCGCGATAACAGTGTTGATTTTAATGATAGCGCGGTACCGCCGCAAACGCCGCCTGCGAATAACAACAAATCGTCTGCCGCGCCCAAGAAAAACGGTAGCGCCCCGAAAGGGCCGTAAATAAAGATTGCGAGTCTTTTTGATAAATAAAAGCCGCGCGGGTGGTGCAATACTACCGCGCGGTTTTTTCATGCAAAAAAATAAATGCCAAATAGTTAATGCGTAGTCATTTGAAGTTACAGGATTTGCGCTGTAATAAAATGACTCTGCGGTCATTCGCACGCGGCGCACGTTGACATAAATTGAAAGCGGGCGTAAAGACTCTGTTCACCTGTCATCAAGACTGCGGGATAAAGTGGCGCGGCTGCTTTCCTGTACATCCTTCGCAAGAGGTCCCAAAAGATGGAACAGATGAATAACCAGCGTGGCTTTGACCGCAAGTCCTACGAAAAAATTTATGGCGAAATGACCCGTGTGAAAGCATACGGCAGCGTTGCGCTGTTGTGCGCATCGGTTGCGATGTGCGTGGTTGAGCCGATCTTCCTCGGCTTTGTTGCCTTCCCTGTTTTCATGGGCATCATTGCACCGGGCGGTATGAAAGACCTGAAACGCGAATTCTCGAAAGAGGGATATTTCCTGCGCGATGCCGTTGCATCGATCGGTAAAGATATCCTCGGTCTTGGCCGTTTCTGGAACCGCAAACAAACGGTAGCGGCTGTACAGCAGCCTGCGCAAGAAGCTAGCGATCTGGCATCCAAAACCAGCCGCCCCGATTTCGTGCGCGGCGCAGATGTATCGCCTGCACCCATCGCCGATAACACTGTTGCACCTGCCAACAGCAACGCGGCCTCTACGGCACGTAAAAACGTCGCCTGATTTTTTCCCCGGAACATTCCAAAGTCCATCGGCAGTGCGCAGTTGACTACTGCGCGCTGTCGATGACTTCTTTGACCTTGGTCGCCAGCTGTTTCAGCGTGAAGGGCTTGGGCAGGAACCATACATCCGCGCCCAGATGCTCTTTGAATTTGTCTTCGGCATAGCCGGAGATAAAAATGATTTTGATCTGCGGGTATTTTTCTTTGACCTGCTTGGCGAGTGTCGTGCCATCCATCTCTGGCATCATCACGTCAGTCACCAGAATTTCGGGCACGATCTTGCTTTCTTCCAGCAGCTTGAGCGCGGCGATCCCGCCGGGCGCATCCAGCACCTGATAGCCTTTGTTCGACAAAGCCCGTGCACTGAACGTGCGCACCGCGTCTTCGTCTTCGACGAGAAGAATACGGGCAGAACCGGTCAGATCGCTGGCCGATTGCTTTTCTTCTACGGCTTCCACTTTCTGCGCACCAGCGGCTTCGGTGAAGCGGGGCAGGTAGATGGTAAAGGCCGTGCCCTTGCCCAGATGGCTGCTGACGGAAATATAGCCGCCCGTCTGGTGGATAATCCCGTGTACGGTGGCAAGGCCAAGCCCCGTGCCCGCACCCACGTCTTTGGTCGAGAAGAACGGCTCGAAAATCCGCGGCAGAATATCGGGCGAGATGCCTGTACCGGTGTCTTCGACCGTAATCGTCACCCATTCGCCCACGGGCAGAATATCGTCGTTTGACAGGCGCAGGTCGTGCTTGTTGGACAGGTTCTGCGTCTTCACCTTGACCTTGCCGCCCTGTGGCATGGCGTCGCGGGCGTTGACGACAAGGTTGATGAGAACTTGATCCATCTGCCCCTGATCGGCCTTGATCAGGCCAAGGTCGCTGCCATGCGTCAGATCAAGTTCAATATTCGCGCCAATCAAACGGCGCATCAGATGGGACAGCTCGCTCAGCACGTCTGTCATATCCAGCACGCGCGGCTGCAACGTTTGCTGGCGGGAGAAGGCCAGCAGCTGCCGCACAAGGTTCGCCGCACGGTTCGCGTTCTGTTTGATCTGCATGATGTCGGCAAAAGACGGATCGCCCGGTTTGTGACGCAGCAGCAGCAGATCGCAAAAACCGATCATGGCCGTGAGCAGGTTGTTAAAGTCGTGCGCGATACCGCCCGCCAGCTGGCCGATGGCCTGCATCTTTTGCGACTGGGTGAATTGTTTTTCCAGGTTCTTCTGGTCGGTCAAATCGATGAAGTGCAAAACGAAGCTGTCGCCCGATTTGAATTTACGGGCATAAACCTGCGCCACAATTTCAATCGATCCGCGCAGCGGAATTTCGATGAACGATTCAGCGCGGATGCCGCGTGACAGATTTTTGAGCCACTCTTCGGCGCGTCCCTGCGCATCGACATCGACGAAGTGCAGAAGCGGCTTGCCGTTCAGCGCGTTTACGGGCAGCTTCATCATCGCGGCCAGTGTCTGGTTGCAATCGCTGATAATACCGGCCGCGTTGAGCAGGCAGATGCCCACCGGCGCCTCTTCGAACAGGCGCTCGAACCGGTCTTCGGATTCACGTAGCGCCTGCTGCATTTTCTGTTCCGTCGTCAGGTCATAGACGATGGAGCGGGAAATAACGCCCCCGTCTTCGCCGCGCGTAATCGAATGCGTGATCGCGGATTTAAAGACGCGGCCGCCGGCGCCTTTCATCAAAAGCTCCCCATGTTGATGATACCCGCCTTCTTCAAAGCAGTCATACGGACGGCCCTTGGTGGGCGGGGCGACAAGGAAATCGTGCAGCTTCAGCTTGCCGATCAGTGTTTTTTCATCGGTGCCGAACAGGCGCAGCAGGGTATCGTTGGCAAAACGGAATTTGCCGTCTTCGTCGACGGTGAAAAACCCCACGGGGGCGTTATCGGTAAAGTCGCGCAGTTTTTCGCGCTCTTCGCGGATGGCGGATTCCATGTGGTGGCGGTGGGTAATGTCGTCAAAACGCCACTGCACGTAACCGTCCCAGCCCACGATATGCTGGCAGGTGACTTGAAACCACGTTTGTTTGCCGCGGATGCGCGTTTGTATTTCGGCGGAGGCAGAGCCCGCAGGCGCGGCCTTGGTCTGCAAATCATGCAGCAGTTTTTCGATCTTGCCCGAATGTTCGAACAGGCGGGTGAAGGCATGCAGGTCACGTGTGCCCAGCCCCTCGACCAGTTTGTTGAACCGTTCGTTGGAATAAATAGTTTCGTTATCGGGGCTGGTGATGATGCGGGCTTCGGCGCTTTTCTCCAAAACCTCGGTCAATATCTGGCGGCTCCGGTCGACCTTGGTGTACAGCTTGTTGAACAGCACAAAGCAAACACCGCCCAAAAGGCCATACATGTAAATCGCGAACATGGACATATGGACGCTGCCATATGCCTGAATATAGAACACCAGCAAAATAACAAAACCGTACGCAGCGCTGGTGACGAACAGCATAATGCTTTTCCATTTGCGCTTGGCGGCTTCTTGCTGGCGCGAAGGGGGCTCGGGCCGTTTTTCAAGAAAAAATCCGCTATGTTCGGGTTGCGGGGCGCTGGTCACGTGGCGTCTCTCCCATGGGTGGTGTGGTCGCAAGGATGGCGTTGATATTTTATAACATCCGAAGGTTAAAAATCCACCGCACAAAGGCACGGAAATAGCGGCGGATGTGCCGGATATGCAAAAGGAATATTACAGTTTGCGGCCTTTGAGGCGGAAGACGTAGGAAATCACCTCTGCCACGGCTTTGAAATGATCGGGCGGGATCATCTGGCCGATGTCCATGCTGTCAAACAGGGCACGGGCCAGCGGCGGGTTTTCGACCACGGGCACTTTATGTTCCCGCGCCAGCTCGCGGATACGGGCGGCAACCTCGTCGGCGCCTTTGGCCACCATTTGCGGTGCATCCATGTTAAGCGAGTCGTATTTCAGCGCAACCGCAAAGTGCGTCGGGTTGGTGATGATGACGTCTGCTTCAGGGACGGCCTGCATCATACGCTGGCGTGCTTTTTGTTCGCGCAGCTGGCGCAGCTTGCCTTTGATATGCGGGTCACCTTCGGTCTGTTTGAATTCGTCTTTGATTTCTTGCTTGCTCATCATCATTTTTTGCATGAAATCGTGGCGCTGATACAGATAATCCAGAATGGCGACCACAAACAGAATGCTCAGCGCGACGGCCATGACACGAATAAACAGCATGCGCAGATCGAACATGCCATCCAGAAACGTCTGGTCCATCAGGTGTTCGATGCCGTCGAAATAGGGGTACAGCACCATCAGGCAGGCAGAAAACACAATAACCAGTTTAATCAGGCCTTTGATGAATTCGACGATAGATCGCATCGAAAACAAACGGCCGAAGCCTTTGATGATCGATATTTTGGACAGGGACGGTTTCATCGGCTCCGCCGTAATCAGTGGGCCGGTCTGGGCAAAGCCGGAGAAAAAGGCCGTGACCAGCAGCGCCAGCATCGGCAGCGCCATAATGCCGCCCACATCGACCAGCAAATCGACGAGTACGTGTTTCAAGCCGTTGGGGTCTGTGGGCAGGGCATGTGCCTGTTCGATAAATATTTTCAGCCTGTCCATCAGCGCGCGGCAAATGCCGGGGCTGGCCATGCCAATAATCAGTGTGCCTGTGAACAGCATCAGCCAGTTGGTGATTTCGCGGCTTTGAATAACCTGCCCGCGTTTTCGGGCTTCCTCCAGCTTTCGGGCTGTGGGTTCTTCTGTCTTCTGGCTCTTGTCTGTACTGTCTTCGCCTTCAGCCATGCCGTGCCCTCCCTTATAGGCCCAGCAGGCTGGAAATCGTGCCTGCATAGGTGTTAAGCCAGAACAGCATGCCCGCCGACAGAACCATCGTCAGAATAATCAGGCCAATCAAAATCTGGATAGGCAGGGCAAGGAAGAAAATCTGGATCTGCGGCATCAAGCGCCCCAGCAGGCCAAACACGATGTTAATCAGAAGCCCCACGACAACAAAAGGCATCGAAATCTGGATACCCGTGGCAAAAGCGACAGACACGCTGCGCGCCACAATATCGGATACCGATGCGGTATCAGGAAACAGCCCTTTGGCCGGAAAAAGGATGTAGCTGTCCGCCAGCACCCCCAGCAGGAAGTGATGCAGGTTGCTGACAAACAAAAGTGTCAGGCCCAGCATGGAATAGAGTGCGCCAATCAAAGAGCCCTGCGTCGCCGTGGCGGGGTTAAATACCATGGCGTTTGAAAAACCGCTTTGCAGTGAAATCGTCGCACCTGCAGTATCCAACGCGGAAATCAGGATGCGCATCACCGTGCCGATAAAAAGCCCGATGAAAGCCTCGGACAGCAGCAGCAGGATCAGGGCAGGGGTCGATGCCGGTATGGCCGGCAGCGCGGTCGCCAAAACGGGCGTCAGTACAAAACAGAATGAAACCGCAAACAAAAGCCGCACCTGGGGCGTGACAAAGCTGTCACCGATGCCGGGCATAATCATCAGCGCCATGCCAAATCGCATGAAAATCAGCAGGAAGGCAAACAGGTTACCGACGACGATTTGCTGCAGCAGGGATTCCATCGCCCCGCGCCTAGCTGATGCCGACGATCTTGTCGGCGATTTTTTCGGTGAACGCGATCAACGCCTGCGCCATCATGGGCAGTAGCATGAAAATAGCAAAGAAGATGGTGATGATCTTGGGCACGAAGGCCAGCGTCATTTCCTGGATTTGGGTCAGCGCCTGAATAAGCGCGACGATCAGGCCGACAACAAGGCCGATCATCATCACCGGCCCTGCAAGCTGGATGGTCAGCATGATGGCGTCGCGGGTAATATCTATGATTTCGGCTTCGTTCATCGGCTTTCGGTCTTCAAGGTTGGCGCGGTGGTGCGAGCATCCGCACAAAGCCTTTCTGGCGCAAAGACTTAAGGCGTCGTCAGATGGGCGTGCGCATGATTTCCTGATAAGCTTGCACCACTCTGTCGCGTACCGCAAGTACTGTATTCAGCGCAACTTCGGCATCGTTCACGGCCTGCAGAACGTCCGTCATGTCGGCCTGGCCGAGCAGGGATGCCGCGGCGGTCTTTTCGCTGCGGTGCTGTGCGTCAATCGCACCCTGTGCGGATTGTTTGAGGATTTCGCCGAACGACGGGGCGCCTTCTGGGAGGGCATTGCCCTTGGCCACATCCGCCGCGGCAGATCCGCCCTGCACCTGTTTCAGGGTGTTCATATAGGCGCTGGCGGCATCATTAATGTTTACCATATCCGGATTCCTTCTGTGGCCTTACTCTTTAAGTATATCACCCGCGCAGCAGGTCAACCATACGCGTCAGCATCGAGCGGGATGTTTCGATAACGCCGAGGTTCGCTTCGTACGAACGTTGCGCTTCGCGCATGTCCATCATCTCGATCAGGCTGTTCACGTTGGGGGTGCGGATATATCCCTGCTCGTCTGCGGCGGGGTGGTTGGGTTCGTATTTAATCAGGAAGTCGCTGTTATCGCTTTGGATGCGGTCGACCTCGATGTTGCGCACGCCTTCGGCGCGGTCCATTTCATTTTTAAAGGTCACGACCTGACGGCGGTACGGATCCTGGCCGGGGGCTGAGGGGGTGGTATCCGCGTTGGCCAGGTTTTCCGAGATGACTTTCATGCGCACGCCTTGCGCTTTCATCCCCTTGGCAGCCATCGACATTGCTTTGACGAGATCCATGATATTCTCCCGTTACTTAACCCGTTTTGTTATTGCGATCTGATTGCTGTTTTCAGCATATCAATGTTTTTTTGGTACAGATTGGTAATAAAGCGGTGATCTGTATAGTTTTCGTTCATTTTCAGCAGCTGCTCTTCCAGCACCACGGCGTTGCCGGCGGGGGCTACTTCGTAGGGATGTTTATCCTGCTTTGCCTGCGCTTTACCGGCAGAAGATGATGTGCCGCCTACATTCATATGGGCAGAATTTGTCGTGGCCAGACCGCTGGCGGCCGATGCCATTTTAATGCCGCCGCCCGAAGCCGCTGCCGTGCCCAGCGAAAGTGAACTGGAAGAACCGGACAGCATGCTCTTGAAATCAATGGGGGTTACGTCGTTGGGTCGGTAACCGGGGGTATCTGCGTTGGAAATGTTTTGCGCAATGACCTTCTGGCGTTCTTCCAGCCAGTTCATCTTTTGCACCATTGCATTCAGTAGTGTCAGGTTTTGAGTAGTCATTTTTTGCCCCCTCGCACAGGACCTGACAGAAGCAATGCAAGCTCCATGCCATAACTGTGATGCTGTCTAAAACTTCCCCGTTTTGACTATAACACAGACGATTCGCGGCGGGAGAGTTTCTTTGAGCGGTACGCGGAATGTCCTGTTAACCTTTTGTTCATTTTTGTAGACTGGTGCCAGTTTGTAAGCCGGTCTTGGGGACGCACCGCGATGGATATCAACGATACCGATCAGGACAAAGAGCGGGACACGCCGGAAAAAAGTCGCCGTGCCGCCGCCGTCGCGCTCAAGAAATATGGAATAGACGAGGGCGCGCTGCCCAAGGTCGTCGCCGCCGGCTATGGTAAGCTGGCCGAACAGATTGTCGAAATTGCTTTCCAGAATGGTGTGAAGGTGCGCGAGGACAAGGACCTTGCCCAGATGTTGGCCGCGATTGAAATCGACAGCGAAATTCCGACCGAGGCGCTGGTGGCCATTGCCGAAATTCTGGCCTATGTTTACAAAACAAACGGAACGTATCAATCTAGCAAAAACCAGTCTGGCAAAAACACTGCCGCGCCCAACCCGCCAAAGGACACCCCCGATGACACAGCCCCCGATGCCTGAAGACCAAGACGATATCGGTACCCAGCTCAAGATGGTTCTCGATTACGTCAAGGATTGCGACCGCCGCGTGCATATGGGCGAGATCATGGATCTGGACGGGCTGGACGATAAAGTCATGGATATCTGCGACCGCGTGTCGCAATTGTCGCAAGACGAAGCGCAAGAACACGAAGACCAGATGGGCGTGCTGATTAAAGAGCTCGAAAAACTCGCCAAGTCGATGCAGGAACAGCAAGCCAAAATCGACGGTGGTCAATAATAATGGACGCCGCCGCCTATAGTAGCAGCGAGATGTATTTAAAGGTCATCTTCGCCTTCGCCTTTGTTGTCGCGTTGATGTTTGCCTTTTCTTGGTTGCTGCGCCGTCTTGGCCTTGCGACTCCGGGGCTGAATATGGGGGCGAAGCGCCGTTTGAAGGTGATTGAATATCTGCCCATCGATACGCGGCGCCGTCTGGTGCTGGTGCGGCGCGACGACCGCGAACATTTGATTGTGATCGGCGGGCAGGGCGGCGATGTTGTCATTGAATCAAATATCATATCCCCCGCGCAAGAACCCGCCGTGGCGACGACGGGCGTTTGCTTTGCGCCCGCGGCAGAAAAGGACGTACAGAATGGCTAATCACCGCAAATTGTTGTGGGTCTTTCTGGCCGCGCTGGTGGGGGGCGTGGGCTTTTTGCTTTTGCCGCAGGATGCCTTTGCGCAAAGCCTGACGCTGAACTTGGGCGGCGATACCGCTGCGGCTGAGGGCGGCGAAGGCGGTGGCGGCTCTGTCGCGACGCGCGTGGTGCAGCTGGTGATGATGCTCACCATCCTGTCGCTGGCGCCCAGCATTTTGATGATGATGACATCGTTCACGCGTATTGTGGTGGTGCTGTCTTTTCTGCGTACCGCCATCGGTTCGCAGCAAACGCCGCCCAATACGGTTTTGATCAGTCTGGCCATGTTCCTGACGCTGTTTATTATGATGCCGACGTTTCAGGCGGCCTACGATCAGGGCATCCGCCCCATGATGAACGAAGAAATCAGCGAAATCGAAGGCGTTGAAAAAGCTGCTGTGCCGTTCAAGGAATTCATGCTGAAACACACCCGTGAAAAAGATTTGCAGCTGTTCATGGGCCTCAGCAAAACCGAAGGCGTCGAAGATGCGATGGACACCCCCATGCAGGTGGTTATTCCGTCTTTCATGATTTCCGAGCTGCGCCGCGCATTTGAAATCGGATTTTTGATTTTCCTGCCTTTCCTGGTCATCGATATGGTGACGGCGTCGATTTTGATGTCGATGGGTATGATGATGCTACCGCCTGTAATGATCGCCCTGCCGTTCAAGATTATTTTCTTTGTGCTGGTCGACGGCTGGTATCTGATTGCAGGGTCGTTGGTCAAAAGCTACGGCGGATAGGGATGCCGCCTCTTTCCGCGCCGCCGTCTGCAGATCCTGTTACACGTATAGATTCTGCCGCTCTCGACATGCTGGAAGCCCGCCGTCTGCAATCGATGGCAAGGCGCCGTATACGGCTGATAGCCACGGTCGTTTTATGGCCTGCTGCAATGGCTGCGTATGCGTGGTTTTTTCACGGCGCGGATATCTTGTTTTGGCATAGGGGTGATTTTTATATCATCGCTTTTTTGGCAGGGGGCGGCCTGTTTCACTGGGTGACGGGCGTGCGCCGCCAGTATGTCGAAGATTACAAAGCCCTGGTGCTGCCGATGGTGGCGGCATCCTTTAATTTCAGGTATTCACGCACCGGTGGCGTCCCGCTATCCAAGGTGTCAGAGGCGGTGATTATTCCGCCCTATACCACGATTAAAACCGAAGATTTATTTTTTGGTGATTATAAAGGCGCGGCGATTTATATGTCCGAACTGGACCTGTGGCAACGCTACGAAACGATGGACAACAAAAAGCGGGAACAGGAAGTCTTCTCCGGTCTTGCGATCCTGATCGAGCTGCCGCGTGCCCCGCTGGCGGGGCAGGTCGCGGTCATCCCCCGCACGCAGACAATCACCGCCGCGCTGCAGGGAAAGCTACGCGGCTTTCAGCATGTCGATATGGTCGATCCTTATTTCGAAAATAAATACCGCGCCTATGGCACCGATCAGATCGAAAGCCGTTTCGTGCTGCATCCGGCAATGGTGGAGCGTATCGAACGGCTGGAGCATCCGCTGGTGCCGGGCAGGGTGTCGGTATCCTTTATCGGTGGTTGTGTATTGGTATTGGTGCCAATACGTCAAAACCTATTTGAACCGCCCGCAATCGCCATTCCCGCTACGGATGTTGACAGCATCCGCATGTTGGAACATGAATTGCAGCAGGCCTTGGGCCTTGTCGATGCGCTGGAATTTTACCGCCCGCAGGCGCAGTAATGATTACGGATCGAAATTTTTTTGTTTTTTATCATCGCTATTTCATATTTTTAATGCTGCTTTAACGGCCAATATTTTTTCAGCAGCAGATGCATCGGCAAAATGATGCAGCCAAACAGCACGAAAGGCTGCAGCGCGGAATACAGGGGCTGCGCAATTATTTCGCCAAAATCGCCGGGCGGATAGATCATGTTGGGGTTATCTTCTTTGATGCCCCATACGTGGGTTGCGGCCAGCACAGCCATGGCCAGCACGGTTTGCGGGATCAGGGCGCGTTTGTCGTACCCCTTGCGCAGCAGCATATAAATGACGGCGCCAATCATGAAAAAATGAAACCACGACAAGGCACGCAGCCAAACAGGAAGGCTCTGGTCAAACATATAATCGCCCACGCCCATCCACGTCTGGCCGTCATCGCCGACAAAGCCGGAGAAGTAACTGAACGTCCAGATGAATTCGAGAGGTAAAACACCAATCGCCATCATGCTGGGAAACAGCGCATCATCGCGCCACAGCGCATAGGCCATGCCAAAAAACGCGATATCCGAAAACCACAGAAAATTAGCGGGGCCGTATTTCACCCAATAAACCGCAATCACAACAAAAACAAACGCGGTGTAAAACGTTTTGAACCACAGCGGAACGGGGGGCAGCGTCATCTTAGTCCGCAGCTTTGTCGCGTATCAGGTTGCCCACGATGATACGTTGTACGGGCTTCAGGATGCGCCCTGCAGTCATCACGCCTTTGCGTAAAATTTTTGCGGCGGGGCGGTCGTCGGTGTAGAGCTGCACAATTGAATTGATGCCCTCGTACATCGGACGTGTCTGGCGGCGGTGGATATTGGCGAATTCTTCCAGTACCGACAGCTTGCCAAAATCAAGGCCGGACAGCATGGCGCGGCGCAGGCAATCCGCGAGCGCATCTGCCCCATACAGGCCGAAATTAAAACCATGCGCGCTGACGGGGTGCATGCCAACGGCCGCATCACCCAGCAGGGCGAAGCGGTCTTTGGCGAAATTCTGGGCATATACGCCCATCAGGGGGTAGCTGTGCATCTCGCCGGTGATGCGCACTTGTCCGATACGGCCATCTGTCCAGCCGTAAATTTTTTCAGCCAGTTCTTCGCGGCCGAGGGCGAGTATTTTTTTACCTTCTTCCGGTGGCAGGGTCAGTACCGCCGATGCCGCGCGGTCACCCAGCGGGATGAGCGCGAGGGTGAGGCCCTCCAGAAAACATTCGCTGGCGACATCGTCATGCGATTTGCTGTGCGCGATTTTGACCACGATGCAAAGACGTTTGAAATCCAGTTTGCGCGTTTCAATGCCGGCCATATCCCGCAGCGTGGAAAAACGGTTATCCGCCGCAACCACCAGCGGTGCAGAAAGCGTTTGACCGCTGTGCAGGGTGACGACCGCATGTGCGGAGGACAGATCAAGCGCGGTTACGGTTTCGCCTGTCATCAGGGAAATGTTTTTATGCGCGGCGGCGGTATCGTACATGGCCTTGCGGATATTGTGATTGGCGACAACAAAGCCGATATTGCCTTTACCGCTGCCTTCCGGCGAAAATTCAAGGGTCGATGGCGCATCGCCGTTGATAACACGTGCGGCGCGCAGGATGTGCATGGCGTCATCCGGAATATGCGGCAGTATGCCGTATTTTTGCAAAAGGGCACGGCTGCGGTGCGTGACGGCGACTTCGCGGCCATCGTCGGCGGGGTGTGAAATTTTTTCCAGCGGCTGTTTTTCGATGATACCGATACGGCAGCCCAGCGGCGCCATCATACTGGCAAAACCAAGCCCCGCAGGCCCGCCGCCGACCACCAGAATATCAAAATCATTTGCGTGTTTCTTTTGGATTTTTTTAGCCATGCCGGACATCCTTTTCATCTGCTTGTAATATAGGTGCCGCGGGCGCCAGCCGCCAGCCCCAAATAAGCGCTTATAATCAAAAGAAAAACCGCCGCCCGTTTGTACGCGGGCGGCGGTTTCTCTCTCTCAGGCGGCGTCTGCGAAGACGGCGGCCAGTTTGCGGCGGTTTCTGCGGGCACGAACGCGGCGGCGTATGCACCACATCGCCAGACACAAACCCGCCAGCATCAACCATCCGGCCATGGCCAGCAGCATGCCATCCACGCCATAGGATTTTTCGACGTGCCCCATCAACATGCTCAGCGGCATGAAAACGAGGGAGCAGAGCAAGCCCTGCGTGGACAGTACAGTGGCGCGGCGTTCCGATCCGGCGTGGCGGTTGACGACTTCGCTGACGCGTGGCGCGGCCAGACCGTACAGGCAGGTACCCGCCATCATCAGCAGCCCTATACCGCCCCAGCCGTTCAGCACCTGCAGCGACAGGCTTGCACCCACGCAGCAGCTAACGCCCAACAACCAGACGCCCACCAACGCCTTCAGGTTCGACACGCGGCCATCCAGCAAATGGGCAAACTGGCTGGACAAACCGCCCATGACGAACCCGGCCGCCATCAGCAGGCCGTACATGTTTTCGCCAAGTCCCGCCGCCATGTAATAAGGCTGCTGCGACCACATGACGACCTTGGTCGCCGAGAACATGAGCGCTGCGAAGACAACGACCAGTCCCAGTTCCACATGGCCGGACAGCGTGTAACGCGCCGTCTCCAGCATATCCGCCAGCGGGTGCTTGACGGCGGCGCGTCGGTGACGCTCCGGTTCATGCAGGCGCAGGGCGCATACGGCGGCCATGCCCAGCGTGACCAGCGACAACACCACGGGCAGGCGGGCATCGACGGCATAAACAAAACCGCCCGCGACGCTCGCCCCCGCCACGCTGTACAGCCCCATACCCATGCGGCGGCCTTCGTGGCGACGGTATTCTCCCTCCCGCCCTTCGGACAGCAAGCTGTCATAGAGCATGGCGGTATTGGTGCCGGAGATCAGGCTGATACCAACGCCGATAACCATCTGCGAGGCCACCGCCATCCAAAGACCGTCCGCTACCAGCAGCAGCAGATAGCCGAGGATTTGAGCCAGCGTGCCCAGCAGCATGACGTATTTACGTTTCCATACGTCCGACAGCCATCCGCTGGGCATTTCCAGCACCACAAGGGTTGCCGCGAAGGCCGCTTCGCCCAGCAAGAAGCCGTCAAAGCCCAGCCCCATGCGGTCGCGGTAATAGGGCACGACCACGGCAACGACGAAGCACATGTTCATGCATACGGAATGCATTTGCAGCAATTTAACGTTACGATCGGCGTGCATGGCGCGCCTCCCTCCTGTTGTATCAGTGGTCGTTTGGATAAACAGGCGGACAGTCAAAAGCCGAACACGGATTCAGGGTGTCTTGGTTTTTGCGTCTGGATCAGGAAAAGCGGGGGATTGTCCTGTCAGCCTGCGGGCTGACAGTCTTGCAAGGACGATCAGCCAAAGGTGGCGGTGGTTTGGGTAAATAGCTTTTGCTGCTTACCCGCGCCCGCCACGCCGGATTCAATACCGGCGGCGATGGATGGTTTAAGGCCATTCCAGGTCGCGGTAGTATTGACGGCAATATACTGTGCGGCGGTACGCATGATCGTTCTCCTTACCCTTGATCACATCACAGGGTTTGATTCTTGGCAAAGGATTTTTGTGTGCGGTGCAATAAACCGCTGCGGCACAGGCGTTTCTGCGTGCGTTTTATTTACGCGGCATAAGTGAAGATCACGTCTTTGTGCGCCATACCTGTCATGGCGTAGCCTTGTGATTGCATGTAATCGACCAATGCCTGTTTGTTGGTGCCTGCTTTGGCAAGGGCGGCGTCGTTGATTTCCAGCATCACGGCGGGGCGATAACGGGCAAGGGTTTTTTGCGCGCCCTTGAGCATGTTGAGTTCCCACCCTTCGATATCGGCTTTGATGAAATCGATTTTTTGGGGCGGGGATGCTTCGAAATATGTATCAAGGGTTGTCAGCGAAATCGGCGTGGCGTGGCTGCGGCCGGTTTTGCTTTCGCTGCTGAGGCTGCTCAGGCCGAAACCGAGGCTGCCGGAATTTTTGATAGGGGTGTGCAGCGAAGCTTCGCCCGCGGTGTCGCTCAGGCCATAGGGCACGATAGTGACATTTCGCAGTCCTTTGACGGCTTTGACCTTTTTCAGGATCGACAGGGCGTATGCGCCCGGCTCGAATGCGTAGATGTGGCCGGCGGGTGCCATTTTAGAAAACAGTTTGGAAAATTGCCCCGCATGCGCACCGATATCGACGATGACGGCGTCATCCGGAATATAGGGTTTCAGCGTCGGAACCAATTCACCATGGTGCTGCTTGGTCAGCGCCTTGAACAGATGTGCGTAATAAGTGACGCGGGCGCGGAACGTGGGGAATTGCGACATGTGGTCACCCATGGATAATGGTAAGTGTTTGAATTATTCTGGAATTTATTAAAGGGGGTCTGCTTTGTCAAACCCTTTGTTGGGTGGGTTAGGGGCTTAGAATTCTTCCCGCGTGACGCGGGCGCCTAAAATTCCTCCCGCGTAACGCGGGCGAGTGTCAGGACAAAAACCTGCGCCGCCCCGCCGCGCTTGAGGATGCGGGCGCATTCGTTCAGGGTGGCGCCGCTGGTGAAAACGTCATCGACAATCATCACCCGTTTGCCCTTGATCGCCTCTGCATGGCGGGGGTTGATCGCGAAGGCGCCGCGCACGTTGCTGTGGCGTTCGCTGCGGCTCAGGCCTTTTTGCGGCGGGGTGTGGCGTTTGCGTGTCAGCCCATCCGGCAGGCCGGTGATTTTGGCGGCGCGGCCCAGTGCCTGCGCCAGCAGGGCGGATTGGTTAAACCGCCGCTGCCACAGTCTGCGGGCATGCAGCGGCACAGGTAGAATAATATCTGTTTCATGCAACATCGCGGCGCCCGCCCGCAGCATCCACGGCAGAAAACTTTGCACCGCATGGGTTTTATCGCCGTATTTGAAATCCAATATCAATTGCCGGCTGGCGTCGTTGTACACAACGGCGGCGCGGGCGCGGTCAAAATCGGGCGGGGTGTCGATGCAGGCGGCGCACAGGCTGCCATCCGCCACGCCAAAGCTGAACGGCAGGCCGCAGCAATTGCAGGCGGGCGTACTGACAAACGCCAGCTCTGTCCAGAACGCCGCATCCAGCATGCCGGGGGCGTCCACAATCTTGCCGCTGCCAATGCAGCGGGGCGGCAAAAGCAGGTCGAGCGTCCGGCCAAGGGCGGCGCGGACGGCCAGTTTCAGCCGATGGGCGGCCGCGGGGGCGGTAGGCTCGATTTCTTGATTTTCCTGCATAAATCGACGATGCCGCCAAAAGTTTTTGGAATCAATAAATAAAGTTTTTCGCCGAACCTATTGATTTTACGTATTTATTGAAGTATTATTGCTCAGCGCTGTGGCAAGTCTGGAGGTTTGCCCCATATTTTCGCTATAATAGAAGTGGATAGCGCTTATCCTCAGGGCAAGGCTGTGTCAAAGGTCGATAGAACAGACATAAAAGAGCAGATTGCGGCGAGCATCAAAAACTTCTCCCAAGCGGCGAAGGATGAAAACTCGCGCGAACGTCTTGTCATCGAAATGCCCGATTTTATCCAGAAGAAAGCGGCGCTGATCTCGGCGCACTTCTTGCTGCCCTCCGGCTCGCGCATTGTTGACATGGCGTGTGATACGGGGGAGGTGACATATGCCCTCGCGCTTTTGAATCCGCGCACCGAAATCATCGGCATCGACCGCGACCCCAAGGTGATTGAATTCGCCCGCAAGAATTACCGCCTGCCCAACCTGTCCTTCCGCCAGAGCGATATCGGCATTCCCGATCTGGATGATGAATCCGTCGACGGCATCATTAATTCAAACGTTCTGCACCGCGTGTATTCGTCGTGGGGGTATAACGCCGACGAAGTGTTTAATTTGCTGGAAAAGCAAATCCGCAAATTGAAAGTCGGCGGCACCATGCTGATCCGCGATTACATGCTGCCCGGCGATGACGAGTTTGTGATGCTGGAGCTGCCCAATATGCCCAGCCGCGGTCTGGATCCGCGCAGTCTATCGGATGCCGACCTGCTTGTCCAATTCTCGCAAACCGCCCGCCCGATGGCGGAGGGCTGCGAAGGCTTCTTTATCGAAGAGCTGATGCCCCGCCGCGAAGGCACGCGCCTGTTTCGCCTGATGCACAAATGGGCGCTGGAATTTATCCACCGCAAAAACAACCGCGCCAACTGGGTACAGGAACTGAAGGAAGAATACACCTTCGCCACGCATCAGGATTACCGCCGCGAATTTGCGCGCCTTGGTATGCGTATGGTTTTTTCCGCGCCGTATTGGAACCCGTGGGTGGTCAAAAACTGCTTCAAGGGTCGCTTCCAGCTCTATACTGAAAACTACGTACCCATGGGTAGCCCTGCGACGAATTACTTCATTGTGTCGCAAAAGGTATCGGATAAACAAAGTCTGGTTCTGGAAGAACGCCGCCCGTCGCAAAAACCCGTGGGCGATTTGCAGATCATGATCGTGCGCGACAAACTATCCGGCCAGCTGCACGAACTGGTCAAGCGCCCCGGCGAATACTGCGACGTGGTGCCGTATCGTATCACGCCCGATAATCGTCTTGTCATTTATGTGCGCAGCGGATACCCGCGCCCGATTGTGAACGCGGTACATCGCGGTTCGCATAACCTTGACGGCAAGAAATGGTCCGGCCACCTGATCGAACCGATCACGATGGATACGGTCAACATGACCGATGACATCGAAGAAAACCGCAAGATGATTTTCGATTACGTGCGCGGCTACGCAACCCTTCGCCCCAAGACGGACGAAAGCTGGTATGTGGGCGAAACCTATTTTCCGTCTCCCGACCGTATCGACGAAGCAATCGAGCCGGTATTTGTCGAGGTTGAAAACCCGCAGAAAACCACATGGCCGATCCAGAAAGATACCGAGGTCAGCTTCACCGAGATCGGGACGATCACCGAGCTGGACGCAACCGATATTTTGCTGGCCGCGCAGGTGGGGCTGCTGCCCGAACCGCGTCTTGAAATGCACGTATTCGAATTGATGTCGCGCTATGAAATGCCGCTGCCGCGCTGGATTGGCGAAACTATGCCCAAACTGCCGGGACAGCCCAGCAAGCCCGAAGACCCCGAAGACATCCTCGAAGACGTGGAACCGGCGGAATTTGAAGAAGAGAAAAAAGGCGCGATCACGCTGAAGCCTGTAAAGTCTGTGTTTGTCGAAGAAGGCAAGGTCGGGCGCGGTGTGCGCGGCCTGTCTGCGCAGGATATCGAATTCATCGTGACAGACGAAGGCATTGAAAACATCGCCGTGGTCATTCCGATTTCCCGCGATTGGGATGATAACCTGCTGGTGTCGCTGGAGCCGAAAATATTGCCCGTGCCCAACCGTCTGGGCGGTGATGGCGCGATGCTGAACGCGCCTAGTTTCGTGCTGCCGCGCGATGTACGCAGTGTCGAAGATGCCAAGGTATTCATTGCCAATAAATTCCGCGTGCCGGTCGAACAGGTCGGCCAGCTGGGCGAGAGTTATTTTACCCACACCGGCGTGACGCCGCAGCGGGTATATCCCTTCACCGTATCGTCGCCGCCCGTGGTGGGCAGCGGGCCCAGATGGCGCTATACGCCGCTGAAACGTCTGTGGCGCGTCAGTGGTTTTTCCCGCTTCAGCGGCCCGCTTTTGAAGGCGATTGCACGTCTGCACATGTCGATGAATGACAACCATGATATGCAGCTGAGCCGCAGCCCCGTAAACCTCAAGAGCAAGGGCTTCTCCCTCTCTACCGAAAAAGTAGCGGTGGAGGCGAAGAACGTGGGCTATTCCGCCGTACCGTCGCGCGTGCTGGGCCAGCGCGGCGCGGCGGGGGGCGTGGGTGGCGCGGCGCCGGCCAAACCGCAAGACCCGCTGTGGGCGCCCGAAGCCGATCCCGAAATTCTGGAGCAGAACAAAGCTGCACAGGCCTTGATCGAAAGTATTGCCACGCCGCGCGTGGGGCCGCGCCTGTCGGACAGCTATGCCATGGCCAAACGCAATTTGCGTGAAACGACGGCCGTGCAGGTGCAGGAAACATCTGCCGTTGCGCAGATCGACAAGGATATCGAACAGCTGGGCCGCCAGATCAAGCAACGTCTGGAATTGTCGCCCATACCACCGCGCGGTGGTGGCGATCCGACGGGTAAAGGACGCCGCTAAGGCGCGATAAAACTTTTTATGAATCATCCAAACATCATTGATGTCTTCGATCGCCAGTTGCTGCGCCTGCGCCGTGACCGCGCGGCCCTGCATATTGCCGATTATGATTTCCTGCTGCGCGATGTCGCGGTGCGGTTGCTTGACCGTATGGATGTGATCAAGCGTGAATTTCCGCTGGTGCTTGATATGGGCAGCCATCATGGCGTGTTGTCATCGCTGCTGGCGGCGCGGGCGGGGACGAAAACTGTTTTCTCGTCTGATTTATCGCCGCGGTTTGCGGCGTCGTCGCCCGCGCTGGCCGTGGCGGCGGACGAAGAATATCTGCCCTTTGCGCCCGCATCGCTGGATGCAGTTGTCAGCAACCTGTCATTGCAATGGGTGAATGATCTGCCGGGCGCGATGCTGCAAATCAAAAACGCGCTAAAACCGGATGGACTTTTCATGACGGCGGTTTTGGGCGGCGAAAGCCTGCGGGAGCTGCGCGATAGTCTGATGACGGCGGAGCTGAATATCACGGGCGGCGCCAGCCCACGCGTGTCGCCGTTTATTGACCTGCGTGATATGGGCGGGCTGATGCAGCGGGCCGGTTTTGCCCTGCCTGTGGTAGATAGCGATATTATTACGGTGGATTACAGCCATCCGCTCAAGCTGATGCAGGATTTGCGCGGCATGGGCGCCAGTAACGCGACACATAACCGCCTGATGATGCCCACCCGCCGCCAAGTCCTATTGGAAGCTGCACGTATATACATGGAGAAGTATGGCGATAGCCGCGGCCGCGTGCCCGCGACATTCCAGGTGATCTATGCGATTGGCTGGTGCCCGCACCAAAGCCAGCAGCAACCGCTGAAACCCGGATCGGCCACCGTGCGTCTGGCAGATATTTTAAAAGCCGAAGAAATCAAGACCGACGACAAGGCGACGCCCTGACGTTTATTCGCCGCGTACCGCCGTCATCAAATAATTCACATCCAGATCGCTGTCGCTGATACGGAATTTCAGGCGCAGCGGGTCATAGATCAGGCCGCTGACGTCAATCACTTCCAGCCCTGCGGTTATCAACGGGGCGGCGGTTTCGGATGGCTTCAGGAATTTTTTCCAATCATGCGTACCTACGGGCAGCCAGCGCAGCACATATTCGGCGACCCCAATCCCCAATATCAACGATTTTGCCGTACGGTTCAGCGTCGATACGACCAGCAAGCCGCCCGGGCGCACCAGTGCCGCGCAGGATGACAGGAACAGGTCAACATCGGCGACATGTTCCACGACTTCTAGCGCGGTCACGATATCAAACTGTGCGCCGTCTTCGGCCAGTGCTTCGGCTGTGGTCACCTTATAATCAATAGACAGCCCGGACGTTTCGGCATGCGCGCGCGCGGCGCGGATATTTTCTTCGCCGGCATCAACGCCCGTAACCGCTGCACCCATACGGGCGAGGGGTTCGGCCACAATGCCGCCGCCACAGCCGATGTCCGCCGCCGCCAAACCAGCCAGTGCCCCCATCTTTTCGGCATCCAGACCGAAGTGTGCGCAGGCCATGCGGCGGATGTAATCGAGTCGGACGGGGTTCAAACGGTGCAAAGGTTTCATCGGCCCCGATTCATCCCACCATTTCGCCCCCAGCTGTTCGAACTGTGCGAGGTCTTTTTCATCCACCGTGGCGCGATGTGAAAATTTTTTTGTCTTTTTTGCGCTCATAACGGCCTCCGATGCGGGATTTTACCCCTCTGGTTTTAAATGGTTTTTTGGAAAATGCAACCCTTCCTTAAGGCAGGTTAAGGGGGTGTTAATGCCATAATTCATTTCCTTAACTTATTTTTCATAGACGAAACGTAGTCTTGCTTTCAGGGGAAACAAACAGACGGCACGAGGGGGAAATAAGAGATGGCACTGGGGTTCAACAAAGCAGCAAACAAAGAACGCGAAGTCGTGGCATCGACCACCGAAATGCGCGCACAAGTCCTGAGCCGTCTGGAAGCTGCCCAGCAACGTCTGAACCCCGCCAACGCCTTCGCCAAAGCCTCCGGCCACGAAGAAAGCCTGATGGGCGGCCTGCTGATGGGGGCGCTGGCCTGGGCGGTTCTGATGCCCGCCCTGCAATTCGCCTTCGCCGGTAACGAAGCTGTCAGCAACATGCTGAGCGGCGCGGCTGACCCCACGCTGTGCGCGGCTTTCGAAGGCGCTGCCTTCATGGCAGACGAGCGTTGCAACAAGTTCCGCAATACCAAAAGCGCGATGTACCCCAAAGGCCGCAAGCAAGATGATATGAAAGCGCGCCCGGTCAACCGCAAATTCAACCTGGTTGCCGCTAACCAGAACTATCGTTTCCAAGTTGATGCCCGCAACGAAGTCGCCTACATGGCCGAAATGCTGGAAATGATCGACAAAATGGAAAAGAACGATGTCACCGAACTGCGCGTTGATATGGCCCGCCCGCTGTATGACACGCTGAAAGAAACCACCAAAAAGAAATCTGACATGGGTGGCTTTTCCGCACCGGCCCGCAAATTCGGCTAATCTGACATAAATAGCGCAAAGATTTGATATTTGCCTGATCGCCTGCAGAGTGGCATTCTAAAGAGCGTAAAGCAGGGGCAGGCGGGTTTTAAATATTCATGAAAGAATTCAGCACATCGCTGGTGCGCGAAAAAATCGAATTTACCGAAGATGCATCCGAAAAGCCGGTCTCTTCGGTCGTGCGCAGCAATCGCATTTTCCTGCGTCTGCCGTCGCGCGAGGAAAAGGGCGTATTTGACAAAGTCGTCATTCGTACCCAGACCATGCCGACCGCCCTGCGTCTGGCAGGCAAGGCGATGTTTAGTTATTACCGCAACGGATTGTTCAGCACGCGCGACGAGGCTTATGACTGGGATACCCAGTGGGATGCATCGCTGTCGGGGTATGACCGCGCATACATGCCTGATTTGTGGGCGGCGGTTTATTTGAACGGGCAATCTGTTTTTAAGACGCTGCACTCTCCCTATGTCGACATCGTCGAAAAATGCGCACTGCTGCATATCGACAACTACGAAGTGGCCGTGGGTACAACCGAAGATGTCCTGCGTAAAATCGGGCACCCGATACACGTTAATCATACGTCAAACGTGGCGGCCGTGTTTCAGGACGACGGGCCTGAAACGCGCTGCGGTATTATTCAACGCGTAAACGGCCATGATGCAACATTCCATTTCATGGCCAGTGGCGGTGATATGGCGCGGCGCATCGTGCAGTCGCTGGGTATTGCCGGCGCCTTTGCCGAAGGGATCAGTCTGCAGCGCGTTATTCACATGATGCAGGAAAAAATCCGCGCGCGCGAAGTTGCCCGCGCTTCACCCGAAGCCACGCGCCTGCGTGCCGCCACCGCCCGTATGACGGCGATTGACAAGGCGATCAATTCTTTTGAAGATATGTATAGCGTTAAATACCGTCCCGCGAAGCCGGATTTTTTCGGCCGCGACCACGAAGGTTACGGTATCTGAGCAAAGGAGACTGCATCATGGATAAAGACGGATTTCAAAACCTGATTAAAATGATGTCGAGCGATAATGACAGCGACGCCGTTATGGGTCTGCGCGGTTTTCAGGCGTTGCTGCGCGAAGAAACCGTGCCGTTTGACAAAGCCATGGCGCATGTCTTTGACAATTTTTCATCCCTGCGCACGCCGCTATCGGCGGCCAGTGTGATAGGCACGGCGGCGCCTGCCGCGCGCGGTGAAATCAAAGTATCCGGCATGCCGCAATGTGCGGTCGTGACGGTCGGGGTCATTATGATCGTTCCTCCCGGCACCACATCAGGCGAAGTGATCACCCTGCCCGGTGCGGCGGCGGCCCAAACGCAGGCGATTGCCGACGGCGTCAAGGATGTGCTGGTGGCGGCAGTCATTAACAAAAGCCGTTTCAAGCTGAAGCTGGTCGATATCAAAGACCGCTACGGCGAGGTGACCGAAACGGTATTGCAGGGCGAATACGACCGCGAAAATATGCAGCCGGTCAAAGTCTGGTCAAATGTCAGGGGCGAGGTGGCTGCACTGGCCACCGTGCTGCGCCGCGCCATAAGCGCAACCGTGCCGGATCTGGTTGCCTAAGCGTATAATTTAATTGCGAATTTAATGGCGGTTCCGTTTTCGCTTTACGGGTTTGCGAAACGGGCGTAATGCTTATTCATAATATTTACCTTCTTGGTGGACTCGACTCATGACACAACAGGCAAAACAATGCGCGGCGCAAAAGGCCGCGGATAACAGCGCAACCGAAAAGCTGGTGAATTTCTACGAATACTATGACCGTGCCCGTGACCTGCGTGCGCACGAACTGAGTATCGGCGAAAAGCTGTTCGATGCATTTGTGAACACGCCCTACAACATGATGCTGTATGTACGCCGCGGTATCAGCGAAGCATTTCAGCAAATTGTCAAAGGCAAGACGGATGATGATGCCGCTGTATACATTGACCGCCTGAATGGCGGCACGTATATGAACCGCGCCGCAGTCGATGCGGATAATGCTTACGCGCTTGCCCATGGTCTGTCAGCAAAATTTCAGGCCAAGGCAGCCCGCATCGCCACAAAGGCATTTGACGAATGCCGCGATTTCAGTGTGCTGCAAAAAATTGGCCAGCTGCAACCGCTGCGCCCCGCGTAAATCGAAATACGCCCCGCGTAAATTTTAAAAAAGCTTTTGCGCGATAGTGATGCCCTCGGTCGTGGGCAGCAGGATGCCGCAGTATTTTTGCGGGTCGGCCAGACGCCGGTTAAAGGCACGCATGGCTGCGAGTGCCGTATCACGCACGCGCGGCGGGCGCTCTGCCATCCAGACGGCATCGAACAGCAGCGTATTATCGCCGATGACCAGTCCGCCTTTGCGCACATGCGTTTCGGCCCAATCCAGATAACGCTCGTAATTCAGTTTATCGGCATCGATAAAAATCATGTCAAACGGCCCGTGTGCGGCAAGGGTGGTTAATGACGCGCGGGCATCGCCTTCGATCAATGTGATGCGCGTATCGTGTGCGGTGTTGGCACGGGCGCGCGCGGCGCGGGTAGCGTCCTTTTCCAGCGTCCATAATTTTCCGTCTTGCGGCAATGCGGCGGCCATCGACAGCGCGGAATAACCGCCGAGTGTCCCGATCTCCACGACTGTTTTTACGCCTGCTAGGCGGATGAGCATTTGCAGCAGGCGGGCTTCTTCGGGGTATATGCTTATGCCGTCGTTGGCGCCGGTCAGGCTTTCGCGTGCGGATTTCTGGGCATCGTTTTCGTGACCGAACAGGGTGCGGATGTAATCTGTGCGGGTATCGAAAATATCGATACTCATACGCGGCCACCAACGGCGCGGATTAAAAGGATGATTTTGGCAGCAGACCAGCGCATGTTATATTCCCAATCTATGAATGCGGTCATTGTGCCGCAGCAAGCGGGAGGTTGCAAGCATGCGCGTGGTGGTTTTGACGGGGGCGGGCATATCGGCTGAATCGGGTATTCGCACGTTCCGCGGCGCGGATGGCCTGTGGGAAGGCCACCGTATCGAAGATGTTGCCTCGCCCGAAGGTTTCACGCGCGATCCCGAAACCGTTTACCGTTTTTACAACGAACGCCGCCGCCAGCTGGTGGGTCCCGATATTGTTCCCAATGCCGCGCATGCCGCGCTGGCAAAACTTGAAGATCATCTGCGTGATGATTTTTTGCTGGTCACGCAAAATATTGACGATTTGCACCAGCGTGCGGGCAACCGCCGTATTTTGCCGATGCATGGAGAGCTTCGCAAAACCCGCTGCGATGCTTGCCGCGCCGTGCCGGATTTTGACGGTGATTTCGATCAATCAACACCTTGTCCGGCATGCAGCCACGCGGGCAGCCTGCGCCCGCATGTGGTGTGGTTCGGCGAAATGCCGCTGTATATGGAACGGATATATGACGCGCTGATGCGCTGCGATGTGTTTGCTGCCATCGGTACGTCCGGCCATGTGTATCCGGCGGCGGGGTTCGTTGAACTGGCGTCGCGCGCAGGGGCGGATACGACCGAGATCAACCTTGAGCGATCAGCCGTGCACTCCGCATTCGATGATGCCCTTTATGGCGCCGCGACAGACACTGTTCCTGCGTGGGTGGCGCGTCTTATATCGTCATAAGGCCTGTGTACGGGTCGACGCTGCAATTATCCAGCCAGAAGACTTTGCCGCTTGCTTCGCCGGGCAGGCGTGTGGCCACGGCCTGCGTGACGTCGTTCATGACGGCATCCGGCCACGGGGGGTTGATAATCATGATGCCAGTGCCGGTCATGCGGTAATGTTCCTGCGGGGGGATATTGAGGGTAATCTCGCTGACCAGCGCCTGACGGATATCTGATTTGACCAGCTCGGTCATCATCTGGCGGTGGCCGTTTGCGGCCATCATGGGGTACCAGACGAAAATGCACAGGGTCGGCATCTTCTTGAGTGCGCGCAGGATCACTTTGGGCAGCTCGGCGTAATCGGTTTTCATTTCATAGCTGGGGTCGATGATGGCCAGTCCGCGGCGCTCCGGCATTGGCAGATGGTCGATCAGGATTTTCAGGCCGTCGTCTTGCAGCGTTTGGGTGCGCGGCTTGCCAGCCAGCGCCTGCTGCAAATGGCCGAATTCGCCGGGATGACGCTCCACGGCTACCAGACGGTCGCCCGCGCGCAGCATCTGACGCGCCAAATAAGCGGAGCCGGGATAACGCAGCAGATCATCGCCATCATTCACCGCCGCCACCGCATTCAGCCAAGGGGCAAGGCCAGCGGGCATATCCGCGCGTTTGTCCCAAAACGCAGTAATGCCGTTATCAAATTCGCGGTTTTTTTGTGCTTCGTCATCGCCAAGGCCGTAAATGCCGCGGCCCGCATGGGTGTCGATCACGGCCATGGGGGCGGGTTTATTGCAAAGTGCCTTCAAGACCTGCGCCAGCAGGGCATGTTTTTGTGCATCGGCAAAATTGGCAGCATGATAGATATGTTGATAAGACAGCATAATGGTTTCTTTACTGGTCTGCGCGGTGAAAAGAAAAAGCCCCCGAATTAAATCGGGGGCTTTTTAGATCTGAGAAAAGATCTTAGGCGGCTTTGAGGTTCACGGCCGTCATACGACCAGCGCGATCGGGCGCCAGTTCGAATTGGATCTTTTGGCCTTCGTTCAAACCTTGCATGCCGGATTTTTCGACAGCAGAGATATGGACGAATACATCGTTTCCACCTTCATCGGGAACGATGAAGCCGAAACCTTTTTTGTTGTTGAACCATTTTACGGTACCGCTAGGCATACCAGTTCTCCTTGAGTCAAGTTGTGGTACAGCAGCCGGGGCTGCCGGGTGTCTAGCCGCTGTGTCAAAGCCGCATCGCAAGCGAGTGAAGTTTAATACAGTCTAGCCTTAAAATAGGAGTAGCCGATTTCATACCCCCTCGCAACTGAAAATCAGGTGCTGCAGTGCGGATTTTTTGTTATTAAGTCATTGTTATTGCATGTGTATTTTTGGGCGCCGTTATATCAGGGCTGCCAGCCATACCGTAGCGGCCAGAATCAGGGTGATCAGCACGGCGGCGCTGCCCGCGTCCTTGGCATGCTTGGCAAGGGGGTGACGCTCTGCCCCGAAACGATCGACGGTGGCTTCGATGGCGGAATTGATCAGCTCCACAATCAAAACCAACAAAACACTGGCGATCATCAGTGCCAGAAACACGCGGTCCGGTGCGGTAAAAAACGCAAGCGGTATCATAACCGCCGCCGCAAGCGCTTCCTGCCGGAAGGCGGCTTCGGTACGGAAGGTCGCCACCAGCCCGTCGCGCGAATAGGCGAAGGCGTTCAGGATGCGGCGCATGCCTCGGGCTTTCGGGGGCTGGCTATTATTCATGCGTTTTGCTCGGCCGGTATGTCGGATACGGCATCCACAATGCCGCCATAGGTACGCTGTTCATAGGCCATGTAAATATCGCGGATCGGGCCGGGGGTGGTCAGCGCGTCGCGTGCGGGCATGTCGGATACGATGCGGCCCTGATCCAGAAACAGAATGCGGTCAAACATCGGCAGCAGGTGCAAACGGTGCAGTGTGGCCACAATCGTCTTGTCTTTGAAATGCGTGAAAAGATTTTTGAAAATCTTTTCTTCGGTCATCAAATCCACGCTGCTGGTCGGCTCGTCCAGCAAAACAATATCCGACTGCTCGGCCGCGAAAATGCCGCGGGCAAGGGCGAGGCGCTGGCGCTGCCCTACCGACAGGTTCACCCCTTTTTCGCGGATGTCGGTATCGAGACCCAGCGGCAGTTTGGCCAGTACAGGCATGAATTCGGCCAATGCCAATGCGCGGTAAATATCGGTATCCGGCACATCCAGCCCAAAGGCGACGTTAAAGCGCATGGTGTTTTCAAACACTTCCGGGTCTTGCGGGATCAGGGTTGTCACCTGCGCCAACTGGGCAAAATCGCCGGGATTGCCATCAATGGTGGTTTCAACGCTGTCCGGCGCACGCAGGGCACGCAGCAGGGTCAGCAGCGTCGATTTACCGGCGCCCGATGTACCGATCAGCGCAATGTTTTCACCGCGGCGGATATCCAGGCTGACGTCTTGCAGCGTGGACGGGCGGCCACCGGCCGCATCCCCGCGGTGCGTAAAGCGCAGGTGCTCGAGGCGGATATCTTGCCAGCCCGTGGGCGGGGGGGGCGGCTCAAACCCTGTCAGGCGGGCGTGATCGTCCATGATGGCCTGCGTCGAGCGCAAATCGGCCTGCGCCTGCAGCCAGGTGCCGTGGATGGACATCAGGCCAAAGCCCTGCTGCCCCACGCGGCTTTGGTACAGGTAAACCGTGACCAGCGTACCCGCCGCAATCGCCGTGCCGCTCTGGATCTGAAACCAGATATAGCCGAGAAGGATGAGCCCCAGCATGAACACGTTTAGCATGGTGTAGATGAAATAGCGCCACTCGTTGAGTTTTACCTCGCGCATGAAGGGCGGCATGATCAGGTGCAATTTGGACAGCAGCGTATCGCGCGAAAAGCTTTGCAGACGCAAAACGATAATGCTGACCATGTTGCTGACGAAGTCAAAAAACGTGGCGCTGGCGGCGTGGGTGACTTCGTTTTCGTCGTGCAGCGCCTCGGTCATGCGGCGGTTAAGGACGATGATGCAGATCATCGCCAGAACAAAGCTGATCAGGCTGGCAACGCCAATCACAATATTAAACCACATCAGCATGCCAATCGCGCCCGCCAGCGTGACAACGTTCTGGAAGCTGGCAAAACCGTTGGCCACAAAATTCTTCAGCGCCTGTCCCGCTGTGCGGATACGGTTGATGGTGCTGCCCGAATGGTGGTCTTGGTGCCAGCCAAGCGGCAGTTCGGACAACCGCTCGAACATGCGGGTGATATAATTAACGTAGACAATCTGGCTGGCGCGGCGTTCCAGCACGCGGCCCGGGCCGTGCAGCGTCCACATCATAAAGTTGCAAAGGATGATCAGACCCAGATAGAGGGCAGAATCGCGAAACAGCGCATCGCCCGCTTTTTGCAGGGTATTGACCAGCTGGCCCAGCAGATACGGCGTTGCCAGTTCAAACCCGATCGCGAAAATGAACATGATGTGATAGGCGAGGATGCTGCCGCGAGCCTGCGCGGCATAACCCCATGCAACGCGCCATAGCCTGACGTAAGACGAATCCCACCAGCGGTAGGACGGGCTGGAAGGGGCGGCTGCGTCAGGGGCAGAAGATGTGGCGGCGGACATGGTCGAATCCTTGTTGAGCGGAGCCGCATCCTATCCGGAATTCCGAAAAATGGGTACGGAATTCTGGTGGTTTTACAAAGAATTTAGGGAGTTTTTTCGCCGGAACGGGGTGGGATTTTGCAGCTCGACAGCCCCAGTGCGGCATAAAGCCCGCAGCGCCCTATCAAACTGTTCAAAAGCAGGCCGCCGGCCACAGCCATTAAAATCGCGGCCCACCAGCCTGTCAGGATATTCAAATACCAAAGCAGCGCAATGCCAGCCGCCACGGCCGCCCGTATGATCCGGTCGGCGGTGCCAAGGTTGCGGGGGATCGTCTTTGTGATGTTTTTCATGTCAATAATATATAAACGCGGTGATAGCGTGACAAGCCCCTCTAAAACTGGCACATTGCGGCAACAATAAAAACAAACCCCAGAACCGGACAGCGATGGCATCCACCCTCATTCTTAGCGTGCAGGAAGGCAGTATTGCCTTTGGCGAGAAGACGATTTTCGACAATCTCTCCTTCAATATCCACGAAGGCGACAAAATCTGTCTGGTTGGTAAAAACGGTACAGGCAAATCGACGCTGATGAATATCGTCACCGGCGAGCGCGATCTGGACAGCGGGGAGCGCTGGGTACTGCAAGGCACCACGGTCGGATATTTGCAGCAGGAAATCATCCCTGTGCCCGGCCAGACTGTTTATGATTTTGTTTTTCAGCAGCTGAAAAAATCAGGGCAGGAAGAGGAAAACCTTTATAAGGTCGATATGGTGATCGAACCGCTCGAACTGCGTCCCGAAGACCGCATGGACAGGTTGTCGGGCGGGCAGCTGCGCCGCGCCGCACTGGCGCGCGCGCTGGTGGAAGAGCCGGAAGTGCTGCTGCTGGACGAGCCGACCAACCACCTTGACCTTGATGTGATCGAGTGGCTGGAGAGATACCTGAACGCCTACCGCGGCGCCGTTTTGTGCGTCAGCCACGACAAGGCGTTTTTGGCGAATATATCGGACAAGATTTTCTGGCTCGACCGTGGCCGCATGCGCGTCTGCCCCAAAGGCTTCGCGCATTTCGATGAATGGTCAGCCGAGTTGCTGGAGCAGGAAGAACGCGAACTCAAAAACCGCGCCAAACTGGTCGAGCAGGAAGTGGAATGGGCCAGCCGCGGCGTCAAAGCCCGCCGCAAGCGTAACGTACGCCGCCTTGAAATCATGCATCAGGAACGCGCGCGTTTGAAACAAGACCAAAGCGCTTTTCGCCGCATGATGGCCAAGGTCGATATTGGCGACATGGATAATGCCGAGCTGGGATCGCGCGTAGTAGCCGAATTTTATAAGGTCGATAAAGCCTATACCCACGAAGATGGCCGCGATGTCCGCATTCTGGACAAGTTCAGCATGCGCATGGCCAAGGGTGACCGCATCGGCATTCTGGGGCGCAACGGGTCTGGCAAGACATCGTTTTTGAAATTGCTGACGGGCGAAGAAAAACCTGATATGGGCAAGGTCAAGCTGGCGTACGATCTGGAAGTATCATACTTCGACCAGAAACGCCGCGACCTGCTGCCGGATGCAACCATCCAGCAAATCCTCTGCCCGCAGGGCGGGGAGTATCTGAAGGTGATGGGCAAGACGCGCCACATCTGCGGATATCTGAAAGATTTTCTGTTTGAACCGTCCATGATGCTGCAACGTGTCAGCACGCTGTCGGGCGGCCAGAAAAACCGTTTGCTGCTGGCCAAAGTATTGGCCGACCCCAAACCGCTGATGATTCTGGACGAACCGACGAACGATCTGGATATGGACACGCTGGACATACTGGAAGAAATTCTGTCGCATTACACTGGCACGCTGGTTGTCGTCAGTCACGACCGCGACTTTCTTGACCAGACCGTTAGCAAAATTTTGGCCTTCGAAGGGGACGGCGTGGTTGATGCCTGCATCGGCGGCTATACCGATTATCTGGCTGTGCGGGATAAATTGCGTGCGGAGCGTCGCAAGCGCCGCGACGAAGAAGATGAAGAACGCGGGTTTATTCGCAAAGCGGACCCCGAAGACGCACCTGTCAAAAAAACGGCAACAGCCGCGCCCGTCGCCAAACCGGTTGCCGCCAAAAAGCTTACATATAAATTGCAGTACGAACTGGATAACCTGCCCGCCAAAATCGCGGGGCTTGAAAAAGAAATCGAAGATCTGGAAGCGATGCTGGATGACCCGACATTGTTTGAACGCGACCGCGGACAATTTGATACGGCATCCAAACGCTTGATGCTGGCCCGCGCAGATCTGGAGAATGCCGAGATGCGCTGGCTGGAGCTGGAAGACATGCGCGTCAGCATCACGGGTTAAAACACACGGCTAAACCGATTCACGCTCCCCTGTGGAAAACTTGAAAAGCACCCGATTCTATGGGATGTTTTTCAATCGCGCCCTGTGGATAACTTGGCAAAAAAGCTGTTTTTGGGGCTTTTTGCACTGCGCAAGACATAAAATAACGCCAAAACCCGCCAAAATAAGGGGTTTTATACGGTTTCCTCTTGGCGGCTCACGGTGAATCTGTCATGAATCGTTGTGTCACCGCGCGAAGGGGATGAACTGAGGGGAAGCGCCGATTTTAAAGGCTTTTTCTCGCATGTCAGACGCCGGTCGTTTAAACAAACCTCTATAGTGAGTTTTCAAAATGGCTAAAGCAACCCAACCCACCGTTACCCTGAAAAACATCGCTGCTGATATCGCTGAAAAGCACGAGATGACCAAAAAGCAAGTTAACGCGATCATGGATGATCTGGTCACGGCACTGGTTAAAAACCTGAAAAAAGGTAACCGTGTTCGCCTCGCTGGCCTTGGCATCCTGCAAGTTCGCAAGCGCGCTGCCCGCATGGGTCGCAACCCCGCAACCGGCGAAACCATCAAAATCCCCGCGAAAAAGAAAATCGCTTTCCGCGCGGCGAAAGAGCTGAAAGAAGCTGTTGGTAAATAATTTCGCGGCGTCTATGCGATAGCGGACGCCGAAGATTTTAGAAAAACCCGCTCTGGCAACAGGGCGGGTTTTTCTTTATACACGCATCATCACAGATCATAAGGACAAGGCGATGAACGATTACGAACGCAAAGTACGCGCATTCCATCTGGCGTTTGATATCGGCGTCGATTTGCCGATGACATCCGAACTGCTGGCGTTTCGCAAAAAGCTGATCGGCGAAGAAGTCGAAGAGCTATACGCCGAAATCGACAAAGCCCGCGCCGAGATCGCGGCGGACGGCAGCGTCAGCCGCGAAACGCTGGCTGCCATGATGAAAGAGCTTTCGGATGTGCAGTATATTTTAAGCGGCATGATCGTGACATTTGGCTTGCCTGCCGATCATGCTTTTGATCGCGTGCATCAGAGCAACATGTCCAAACTGGGCGACGATGGCAAACCCGTGCGCCGCGAAGACAGCAAAGTCATGAAGGGGCCCAATTACCGGCCCCCCCAACTGGATGATCTGATCGATACCATTCCCGTGGGCGATGACGGGCTCTGAGTGCGTATTTTGCTACGCCGCACAAATATTTGATTACCCAAATCAGACATAATCTTGCCCAGCTTTGCGTTGACATGCGGGGGGGTGTGGCTATTCTGCGCCTCATATCTAACAGGCTTTTATGTATTTAAAAAAGGGCAGGGCTTTCGCATGCACAAGACGCCGCTTCGTACGCAAATCAAAGCCGCATTCTCGGCAGCTGCACTTGGCGCTGTAGGTTTTGCGCAGTCAGCCTATGCGCAGGAAGCTGTGCCCGCCGCCGCGCCCGCGCCAGAGGCGCAGCCCGCGGCGAAACCGTCTGATATACCTGCGCCGATTGCCCTGCCTGCACGCAGCGTGCAAGACCGCCGCGGTATTGAAGAGCGCACGGATGATTTCTTTGCCACGCGCTACCGCGTTGCTGTGACGCGCGAAAGCATCTGGATCGGTACGCCGCAGCGTTTCAATGTCGATCTGCTGAACCTGCCCGATAACAATATTCTGCGCCCCACGCGCCAGTACATGGAAGTGCGCCCCCTGCGCAAGGAATGGAACGGCAATGCCAGCGGCGTTGCGGTCGGCATTGATTTTGACCTCGGCCGCCAGAGCGGATACCAGATTGCGGGCGGCACATGGCATTTGCGCGGCGGTGCCTATATCGGGTCATTCCAGAGCCCGTATGTGAAAGGCGAGGGACGTGCGCGTAATAACGATGTGATCAACGGCTTCGTTGAAGGCTCGCGCGCGGTTACCATCGTGGGCGCACCGGCCCGCCTGATTGTGGGCGCATCGTTCAACCGTGCGGCGGGGCCTGAAATAGACCGTGCACGCGATGTGCGTTTGTACCAGCAGGTGAATTTCCCTGCGCTGTTCGGCAGTGAGGCAGGTAATACGACGGGCATCGGCCGTTTTTCGGGCGCGGTGCAGACGTATGTGGGCGACCGCGGCGTCTATGGCGGCAAGGTCGGTGTGTATTACAACAACATGACATCCGAAGGCCGCGGCCTGAATTTCAGCATCGGGCCCGAAGTGCACTACGACAACGACCGCGGTGCGTCGTTCCGCCTGCGTGTACGGGCAACCCCGCGTTTTCTGAATTAATTACGCCGCGAAGAAAACCAGTAGCAAAAGCCCCATGTCGCGGTTCGCGCGGAACATGGCCAAACTGCTGGCCGGATCATCCATGCGCCAACTGCGCAGCTGCCACACGGCATGCGCTGCGGGCAGCGCCCAGAGGGCGAGGGGATAGCCGATACCGCCCGCCCAAATCTTGGCGGCCATAAACAGACACATCGCCGCAAAAAAGAAAAACCCGACCCAAAGTTTGCTATGGGCGCCGAACAGGCGGGCTGTGGATTTGATACCTGCCAGCGCATCGTCTTCTTTGTCCTGATGCGCATAGACGGTGTCGTAGGCCAGTGTCCAGCAAATGCTGCCTGCGTAGACCAGCAGGGGGGCAAGGCTCCAGACCGCGTCCATCGCGCTCCAGCCCATCCAGATCCCCCAGTTAAAGGTAAGGCCGAGGAAAGCCTGCGGCCACCACGTGACCCGTTTCATCAGCGGATAGCTGACAACCAGCCCCAACGACAAAACGCCCAGCAAAATTGTCGGCACGTTGAATTGCAGCAGGATCAGCAGGCCGAGGCCCAGCAGGGCGCCCAGAAACATCAATGCCTGCCGGATCGTGACTTCGCCGGCGGGCAGGGGGCGCACCCGTGTGCGCTCCACCGCCGCATCCAGGTCGCGGTCCCACAGGTCGTTAATCACGCAGCCCGCACCGCGCATGACCACAGCGCCCACGGCGAACAGGGCGGTAAATTCCCATATCTTCCAGTTCCCCCATCCGGCGAATCCCCCCGCGGCCAGAGCCACCGCCCACCAGCAAGGCAGCAGCAGCAGCCATGTACCAATCGGCCTGTCCAGACGGGCGAGGGCAATATACGGGTGCCACGCGGGCGGCGTGTGAAGAAACACGGGATGGGTTTTACGAATATCGGTAACCATGGCCGGAAGTTTATATCCTTGGGCGGGCAGGGAAAAGAGGCATCTGACGCAGGCGCAAAAAAGTGGTATTCTATAGGTATGACGGATACGCATGATCACAGTCGGCTGATACGCCTTTTTGTTCCGCAGGTGCCACCTGAAACGGGGCAGCAATGTGTGTTATCCGACCGTCAGGCGCATTACCTGCGCAACGTGATGCGCTGCGCCGCGGGCGACCACCTGCGCGTATTTGATGGCACCGATGGCGAATGGCTAGCTGAGATGAAAGAAGTCAGCAAAAAGAACGCGATGATTTCTTTTCTTGAAAAAACACGCGAACAAATCGGCAGCCCCGATATTCATGTACTGGCATCGCCTGTCAAAAAAGAAGCCTTCGATTTTATGGCTGAAAAAGCGTCTGAATTGGGCGTAAAGGCTTTTCAGCCAGTGACTTGCGCGCGAACCGTCATCCACCGCGTGAACGAAGACCGCCTGCAGGCCCAAGCCGTCGAGGCGGCGGAGCAGTGCGAGCGTCTGGATGTGATGCGTATCCAACCCCTAAAGACACTAAAAGATATTTTGATTTCAATTCCTTTGGATCGAAAGATCATCTTTTGCGTGGAGCGCGCGCAGGCGCCGATGATCTTGCCCAGACTGCAATCGGCCGGAATCAAGCTGCCGCTGGCTGTTCTGATCGGGCCAGAGGGGGGATTCACGCGCGAGGAGATCGAGATGGTCTCCGCCCTGCCCAATGCTGTCCCTGTATCACTTGGCCCCCGTATCCTGCGAGCCGAGACGGCGCTGGTATCAGCCCTGACATGCGTGCAGGCGGCGGTGGGCGATTGGGGTCCCAGATAATTCACATAAGTATTGAAATATCATATTCTTTCAAGGTAATTTTATTGCTTTGAAATATAATTACGTTATCAAAAAGAATATTGACATAACCGAATAAATTCGCTATAAATGCCTAAAGTCCCGCGAGCTGCCAATATATTTGTACCCGAACAATACGAAAATATTTGGCGTGGCGGGATTTTCAGGTTAAAACCGCCTCTTTTTTAAAACTTAAACCGAATCTATGGTGTGTAAATGTCCAGTGCAAGTCAGGTAGATAGCAAGCCAATCGAAAACAAGCGCGAGCTGGTCGAGTGGTTCGAAAAGGGTTGTACGCCCGCTGACAAGCTGCTTATCGGCGTCGAGCATGAAAAGCCGCCGTTCTATCTGGACAACAATGCACCCGTTCCCTTCACGGGCGAAAACGGCCGCAAAGGCGTCAGCGATTTCATCAGCAAGATGATCGCGGAGCGTGGCTGGTATCCGGGCGAGCCGGAGCGCGGCGTCACCATCGACCTGAAAAAGAACAACGCCGGCTGGACGTTTGAACCTGGCCTGCAAATGGAAACCGGCGGCGCACCGCTGCGTAACGTTCACCAGAACGCCAAAGAAACCGACGAAACCATCAAAGAAGCCGTTGAAGTGACCAAGTCGCTGGGCTTCGGTGTATTGGCGCAAGGGTATCATCCCACGCATTCGTCCAAAGACCTGCCGTTCATGCCCAAGACGCGTTACGAAGCGCTGGCGAACTGGTTTGTCGAAAAGAAATTCCCCAACGCACAGGATGTTGCATCCTGCACGTCGACCGTACAGGTCAACATGGGCTACCAGTCCGAAGACGACATGGTCAAGATGCTCCGCGTCAGCCTCTCGCTGCAGCCGGTTGCGGTGGCGCTGTTTGCCAACTCTCCGTTTGCCGATGGCCAGCCCACGGGTTACCAAAGCTATCGTAGCCATAAACTGTACAAAAACATGGGCGGCCGTTACGGCTTCATGTTGCCCGTCGCCTTTGAAGAAGGCTTCGGTTTCGAAAAATTTGCCGACTATGCGATGCGCGACATGCCCATGCTGGGCCTGTATAAAGGCAACGTGTTTATGGACGCCAAAGGCGGCAAGTTCGAAGACTTCATGGAAGGTAAATTGGGTGTTGCACCCGGCCAGCAAGCGACCATCAGCGACTGGCAGAACCACCTGAACACCATCTGGCCCGAAGTGCGCCTGCGCAAGTTCCTCGAAATGCGCGGCACCGACAACGGCCCGCAGGAAATGATCAAGGCGCTGCCCGCATTCTGGGTGGGCATGTTGTACGACAAACAGTCGCTGAACGCGGCATATGACATGGTGAAAGACTGGACGGAAAACGACCGCGAACTGCTGCGCGTCATGACCCCGCAAACCGGCCTGCAGACCAAATTCATGGGCACGACGGTTCAGGAAATCGCCAAAAACTGCCTGGCATTGTCGGAAGAGGGCCTGAAACGCCGCAACGTCCGCAATGAACTGGGCCAGACCGAGGGCGTCTATCTGGAGCCGCTGCACGAAATCGCAGACACCGGCCGCAACTGGGCTGTCCGTCTGGAAGAGCGTTTCAACACCGTATGGGGTGGCAACATCAACCGCCTGTTCGAAGAAATGTCTTACGAAGCCAACCCGTCCGTTCTGCGCGCACCCGCGCCGGCACAGGCACAGAAAAAGATCTTCATCCCCGGCGCCAAAAACGGCTAAGGCGAGATAGATCCCGCAAAACCCCCGCAAGCGATTGCGGGGGTTTTGTTTTTGGGCGGTTTGACGGCGGCGGGGCTTGACTCCACAAAGTGTTATATTATAACACTTTGTGTGTCCGCGGTATTCGCACGCACCCAAAGCTGAAACAGAGAAGCCCATCATGAAAAAACTTCCCGTTACCGTCCTGTCCGGATTTCTGGGCGCGGGCAAAACCACGCTGCTGAACCATGTGCTCAACAACCGCGACGGCCTGCGCGTTGCCGTGATCGTGAATGACATGAGCGAAGTAAATATCGACGCCGCATTGGTCGCCTATGGCGGCGCCAATCTCTCGCGCACCGAAGAAAAGCTGGTCGAGATGACCAATGGCTGCATCTGCTGCACCTTGCGGGACGACCTGCTGACCGAAGTGCGCCGTCTGGCCGCCGACGGGCGGTTCGATTATCTGTTGATCGAGGGGACAGGGATTGCCGAGCCATTGCCCGTCGCCGCCACATTCGATTTCCGCGACGAAAACGGCGATAGCCTATCTGATGTGGCGCAGCTGGATACGATGGTGACGGTGGTCGATGGTGCATCGTTTGTATCGCAATACAGTTCGATGGCATATCTGCGCGATGGCGCCGAAAGTCTGGGTGCGGATGACGCGCGCACGATTGTCGATCTGATGGTCGAGCAAATCGAATTCGCCAACGTGGTGATTTTGAACAAGACCGACCGCATGAATGCGGATGAAATAAAAACGGTACGCGCCATCATCCGCAGCCTGAATGCGCGGGCAGAGATTATCGAGGCCGAACAGTCCCGCGTCGATCTTGCGCGAATACTCAATACTGGCAAATTCGATTTTGCCGAGGCGCAGGATCACCCGCTCTGGGCGCATGAACTATATCATTTTAAAGACCACGTGCCGGAAACCGAAGAATACGGTATTCACTCTTTTGTCTACCGCGCGCGCCATCCGTTTGACCCTGCGGGATTGCATCAGTTTTTCAGCGAGAGCTGGGCGGGCGTTGTGCGTGCGAAGGGGTTTTTCTGGATCGCCACGCGCCCCGATTTTGTGGGCGACATGTCACAGGCGGGGCCCGTCGTGCGGCATCAGGGCATCGGCCGCTGGTGGACAGCGGTGCCCAAAAACAAATGGCCCGACGATGACGATTTCACCGAAAACATCCGCAAAAACTGGTCAAAAGAATACGGCGACCGCCGGCAGGAAATTGTGTTTATCGGTCTACGCGGCGCCATGTCTGAAGCCGACATCCGCGCGCGGCTGGATGGTTTGCTGATGTCCGATTATCTGGCCAACCCCGCAGCCGCGGCGAAACGCAACGACCCGTTCCCTACCTGGTTCAGCGAAGCGGCCTAGACGCCCTGATTAAAAGTCAGATGCAGTAGATGGGCGAGGGGGGGACGGTCTTTACGGCTTCTGCCCGCCGGGGCAGTTGTTGCCGTGCTGCGACCAATCGATAACGGTGCCTTTTTTGATGTGGAAGCTACGTTCGCACGACATGCGCACACGGCGCGACGGGCCACCCATGCAGGATGAATACCCAAAGTTTCCCGGGAAAGTGCCAATACAAACAGAACTGGTCGGGCTGTCATAGCGGTCGGAAATTTCGGCATAGGCGATAATCTTCACGCCATTATCCAGTTGATACGTTTTGTCCGGCACGCCCCAGCTTTTGATCACAGCTTCTTCGGGCTGGCCGATGAAGCTGTTCATCTTGTCGACGTTTCTGGACGTGCCGCCTGCGCAGGCGGCAAGAGCGAAAGCCACAAAGCACATCGCAATCAGGGAAAGGGGGCGCATGGGGTTCATCCTTGTAATTTCTGGGCAAAAGCTTGCCCGCGTACAAAAGTTCCGGTAGCGACTATGCCGAAGTGTACAGCAAAATACAAACCGCAAGATGACCAAAGCCACCGGATGAACAAACGCGTATTTAAGGCAAAATAAAAAGGAGATGGTGCCCAAGGGCGGATTTGAACCACCGACACGCGGATTTTCAATCCGCTGCTCTACCAACTGAGCTACTTGGGCGCTGGATGGAGTTTATAAGCAAAAAACCATACCCTGTCTACCCCTTTTTAACATGTTAAAAACAAAAGGTTTTTCGGTGTGTTGCAGTGCGGTCTTGCCGTGGTGTGGATTCACATATATCTTAAAGATATAGACAGGTTCGACCCCCATGGGGCGGGCACCGTGCAACAGACTTCCGGCCTTTTGGCCGCAGAACAGGCGAAGTGGACTTGATCGTGAGGCAAGTACCGGAATACCTTCTCATCGGCAACGGCCGCGTCGCGCGGCACATGGCCTGTTATTTCAATTTCCTTGGCATTTCCTATACCCAGTGGCACCGCGGTATGTCCGAAGACCTGCTGGCAGCACAGGCGCGTGCGGCATCGCATATTTTGCTGTTGATCCGCGACGATGCGATTGCCGATTTTGCGCAGTTCCATTTATCCGATATCGGTGCGCTCAAGGTTCATTTTTCGGGCGTGCTGAATGTGAACGGGGTTTATGGCGCGCATCCGCTCATGACGTTCGGTCCCGATCTGTATACCCGCGAAAAATACGAAACTATTCCGTTTGTGGTGGAGCAGGGAGCGCCGGCCTTTGCCGATCTGCTGCCCGGCCTTGCTAATCCGCATGCAGTGATTACGCAAGAAGACAAGCCGAAGTACCACGCCCTTTGCGCCATGGCAGGGAATTTCAGCTGTTTGCTGTGGCAAAAACTGATGCATGATTTCGAGCATGAATTTGACCTGCCCGCAGAATTAGCGCAGCCCTTTCTGCGCCAGCAAACCGAAAACCTGCTGGCAGATTATAAAAGCGCGCTGACAGGGCCGCTGGTGCGCGGCGACAATGCGACGCTGTCCAAACACGTACAGGCGCTGAAAGATGATCCCTTCGGTGCGGTGTATCAAAGTTTTATCAGTGCCTATCGTGCGCAAGATCAAAGCACAACTGGCATGCAAGAGGAGAAATAATCATGATGAACATTTTCGATTTCGCCAAAAAGAAACAGGCCGGCGATAAAATAACCATGGTGACCTGTTACGATTATACCAGTGCCGTACTGGTGGATCGCAGTGACATCGATTGTATATTGGTTGGCGATAGTGTCGCGATGACCATGCATGGTTTCAATTCAACCGTACCCGCCACGGTCGAGATGATGGCTCTGCATACTGCCGCTGTGGCGCGCGGGGCGAAGGATAAATTTATCGTGGCCGATTTGCCGTTCTTGGCCTACCGCAAAAACCTCGCTGAAAATATCGCGGCCGTGCAAGCGGTGATGCAGGCGGGGGCGCATGCCGTGAAGATCGAAGGCGCGGCGGGGAATACCGAATTGGTGCAGCATCTGACGGAGTCCGGCGTGCCCGTGATGGGGCATATCGGTCTGACGCCGCAATTCGTGCATTTGCTGGGCGGTTACCGCGTGCAGGGCAAGACCGAAGAAAGCGCAAACAGGCTGAAGCAGGAAGCTTTGGCGCTTGAAGACGCGGGCGCCTTTGCCCTTGTGATGGAATGCGTGCCGACCTTGTTGGCCGCTGATATTACGCAGACGCTGCGGATCGCCACCATCGGCATCGGCGCGGGCGCGGGAACCGATGGCCAAGTGCTGGTGTTTCAGGATCTGCTCGGCCTCAATACCGATTTCCGCCCCAAGTTCGTCAAGAATTTTATGGATGGCGCGACGCTGGTGACAGGTGCGCTGAACGAATACAACCAAGCCGTGAAAACAGGAGCGTTCCCCGATGCCGACCACAGTTTCAACGCAGATGGTGCAAAATCCGGCCGCGTGGCGAAGCCTTCGTAAAACGTTGAAGGGTTCTGTTGGTTTTGTGCCCACCATGGGCAATTTGCACGTGGGGCATATCGACCTGTGCCTGCGGGCGAAGGCGGAAAACGATATTGTTGTCGCCAGCATATTTGTGAACCCGACACAGTTTAATCAGGCATCGGATTTCGAGAAATACGCCCGCACGCTGCAGGCGGACCGGAAGTTGCTGTCGGACGCCGGCGTCGATTACCTGTTCAATCCGGATGCGGCCGATATGTACGCCGATGGATATAGCGTGAAAGTCAGCGAGGAGGAAATCGCGCAGGAACTGGAAGGCGCTTTCCGCCCCGGTCATTTCACGGGCATGCTGACGGTGGTGCTGAAGCTGCTGAATATCATCGGCGCGGACCGCGCGTATTTTGGCGAAAAAGATTTTCAGCAACTGCTGCTGGTCAAAAAAATGGCGGCGGCGTTGTTTGTGCCGACGGATATTGTGGCATGCCCCACCATGCGGGCGCAAAGCGGGCTGGCGCTGAGTTCACGCAACAGTCGCCTATCGCCGGAGGCCTTGGCAAAAGCACCCCTGCTGCACAAGTTGCTGCAGAGCGGCATGAATGATGCCGCCGTGATGAAAAAGCTTGAAGAAGCCGGATTTAAACCCGAATATGTTGAAACCAAATGGGGGCGGCGACTGGCCGCCGCATGGCTGGACGATGTACGTCTGATTGATAACGTCGCCGCCGACAAGAAAACGCAAGAGGAAGATCATGCTGCTGTGTCTGGATGTGGGTAATACGCATATTGTTGCCGGTGTTTTTGATGGCGACAAATTGCTGTTCCGTTTCCGCTATGCGACCAACCAGATGGGTACGGCAGACCAGTTCGGCATTTTCCTGCGCAACATTCTGGGCGCGAATGATGTAGATCATAAAGCCGTCGATGCCGTTGCGGTATCGTCCGTGGTGCCCGGGTGCAATTACACTATTCGCCACGCTATCAACCAATATTTCGCCAAAGCGGAATATTTCATGCTGCAGGCGGGTGTGAAAACGGGCATCAACATCAAATATAAAAACCCCAACGAAGTCGGCGCGGATTTGATTGCGGGCGCGATTGGCGGGGTGGAAGCCTTCCCCGATAAAAACCTGATTATTGCAGATCTGGGGACAGCCACCACGCTGGCGGCGGTGACGCGCAAGCGGGATTTTCTGGGCGGTATCATCATGCCTGGCATGCGCCTTGCCATGGAAAGTTTGAAGTCAAATACCGCCAAATTGATGGAAGTAGATATCGAAGTGCCCGATACGTATCTGGGACAATCGACGCGCGAATGTATTCAGCGCGGGCTTTATTTTGGCCATCTGGGCGCGATGCGGGAAATTATTACAGGTTACCGCAAAGAGCTGTTTGATGGCGAAGCGGTCACGGTTATAGGCACGGGCGGCTTTTCGCAGCTGTTCCGCGATGAAAAAGTATTCGATATCATTTTGCCCGATCTGGTTTTGCAGGGCGTGCGCATGGCCTACGTCAATTCAAAGGCCGCGCAGGCGCGCCAAGCGGGATGATGTCTCAGGCGGCGGCCTGCGCTTTGCTGCGGGCGAAAGCTTCGCGATTTTTCTGAATTTCCGCGCCGTATTTTTCTGCCCAGTTTGATAGCGCCCCCACCGTGTCGCAGAGCGATTTTCCAAGCGGCGTCAGCGCGTATTCAACGCGCGGCGGTACCTCGGCATACACGGTGCGGGTGACAAGGCCGCTTTCTTCAAAGGCGCGCAGGTGTTTGGTCAATTCACGCTGGGTGATGGGCGACAGACGGCGCTGAATTTCGCGGAAACGCAGATTTGTTTCGGGCGCGAACGCGAGGGTATAAAGAATTTTCACCGACCATTTATTCGCGATGAGAGCAAGGGCGAAGCTGGCCGGGCAGTTTTTGTGGCTGATTTCGTCGGCCGTTTCCGGTGTGGTTGGGTTTTTATTTTGCATGTTTTTCTCTGCTTTTTCCAAAGGTATATAAATGAATACCATGTTTCAAATTACTGCCTACTATCAAAAGTATACAATAAATCTATGATTATTAAACGACAAAGCAACTATGTGGCCCTGCCGCGCGTTGTCGTCACGTGCCGTTCTACGTGAAGGGCGCGTCACCTTTTTTTATTCAGATCATAATGGAGAAGCTCGACATGAAAACGACTTTGCTGGCCGCTGCTGCGGTTATCGCCCTGATGACCCCTGCCTTTGCTGCGGATAAAGCAGGCACTGCCGCGCCCGCGCCTGTGGCGCCGGTGACCTATACGTTTGATCCCGCGCATACCAGCGCGACGTGGGAAGTCGATCACCTCGGCTTTTCCAAAGTGTCTGGCAAATTCCCCAATATCAACGGCAGTGTCACGCTGGATACCCAGACGCCTGCCAACAGCACGGTAACGGCTGAAATTGATACAGGGTCGATCGTGACAGGTACGGCCGGATTTGACGAACACCTGAAGGGCAATGACTTCTTCAAAGTGCAGCGCTTCCCCAAAGCCACTTACAAAAGCACAAAGGTAGAAAAGACGGGCGAAAACACCGCCAAAGTCGAAGGCCTGCTGACGATCATGGGGATCGAAAAACCGCTGACGCTGGACGTGACGCTCAATAAAACCGGCCAGAACCCCTTCTCGAAAAAAGAGCAAGTGGGCTTTAGCGCAACAGGCGTGATCAACCGTGCAGATTACGGTCTGGTCTACGCGCGCCCTGCGGTGCCGGATCAAGTGACGCTGAACATTCAGGCCGAAGCGGCCGTTGCCGACGCTGCTGCAACGCCTGCTGCGCAGTAAGGACCACAACATGAACATGCAAGGGCCCCGCCTGCCGTCATTCTTTTTGCCGCATGGCGGCGGCCCTTGCTTTTTCATGGACTGGAACCCGCCGGATACGTGGGCGGGGATGGAAAAATTTCTGCGGGGTGTTGCGGCCAGCTTGCCACGGCCGCGCGCGGTGGTGGTGATTTCCGGTCATTGGCATGCGCCCGCATTTACGGCGGGTGCGCATCCAGCACCGCCGCTGATTTACGATTACTATGGCTTTCCGCCGCATACCTATCAATTGGAATACCCCGCAAAGGGCGATCCGTTGCTGGCCGAGCAAATTGCGCAGATGCTGGGGGATGCAGGCCTGCCATCTGCGACCGATGATACGCGCGGTATGGATCACGGCATTTTTATTCCGTTCAAATTGATTTATCCAAATGCCGATGTGCCCATCGTGCCGCTGTCGCTGCATGCGGATATGGATGCGGAAATGCATATCAAGGCAGGCCGTGCGCTGGCACCGCTGTTATCGCAGAATGTGCTGATTGTGGGCAGCGGGATGAGCTATCACAACCTGCGCCTCCTGATGACAGGCCATGCCGATACGCCCGATGCCGCCGCGTTTGATGCATGGCTTACCGAAACGCTGACACGGGCTGCGCATGAACGCACGCAGCGCCTGACGGATTGGATCCATGCCCCCGGCGCACGCGAAGCGCATCCCGAAGCCGAGCATCTGCTGCCGCTGATGATCGCGGCGGGGGCGGGCATGGATGCGCCTGCTTTGCTTATTTATAACGAAAAAGTGATGAGTGCGCCGATTTCGGCGTATCGCTTTGGCCCGTGATATCAGGGGCGGGGTGGCTTGCGGATATGGTGGCGGGTTTTAGGTAATTCGAAAAACGTTTCGCGCTGCACGCTTTGGAGTTCGTTTTTAAATTCTTCTTTGGCGCGTTTGGCAAAGGCTTCGTTGCATTGAACCAGCAGTGTCCCCGCGAAGCTGTCCACGGTTTTTACACCGTCTTTTGTACCAAGTGTTTCCAGCTTTTTGCCGAATTCCCGGGTTGTATCCGCAGTAGCGTTTTTATCAATCATAAAAATCCAGCGTTCGGGGCGGGCGGGCTTGGTCATGGCAAAATTTCCTGTGCAAACATGTCTATGAAAGGATGCTGATATTTATATCAGCCCTGCCGCGCCCGTACAACCGGACATAAAAAAGCAGCGCCGGTAAGGGCGCTGCTTTTGTGGCGTACCGCTGAAAAAGATTATTTTTTATCAGCAATTTTACGGCTGGCGGGCAGGGTGGACAGGATGTCTTTTTCCTTGCCGCCGCAGGTGGGGTGGCCGAAACCGCCCGCACTTTTGCCGCCATCGATGTCATAGATGATGTTATCGTTTTTATCGGCGCTGACGCCTGCGGCCACGTAATCCAGCTGCAGGGCATGGCGCGCGCGCCAGGCGATGTTGTGATCCGCGCAGGAGCTGTCGCCGCTGACGCCGATACCGCCGATGATGTCGCCCGATGCGTTATAAAGCGCAAGGCCGCCCCCGAAGACATTGACACCGCCAATGCGTTCGCCCGTCATCGGGTCTTTGGCTGTGCCGAAATCTGCGGCGTTGCCGTCATATGCCACATCGGTGTCGACGGGGTTACTTTCCTGCAGGCCAAACAAGCTGCCGCCCGGTTGTACGGCGCTGTACAGATTGGCGGTCGACAGGGCGAGGCCTTTCAGACTGAAGGCGTTCGCCGCGTTTGCTTTTTGCGCGGAAATGGCGCGGCTACCGGGCCACTGCGCATCGACGGTGTCACCGCTGTATGCAACGGCGCAGACATGGCCGCTGCGGTCAACAACCGTTGCCCACATGTCCAGATTAAACCCGCCATTGTCGGCGCGGCGTGCGTCGGTGAGTACTTTTTTCAACGTTTCGTGCGTGGGCAACGCAGCGCAGTTGTCGGCAGCAAGGGCGGGCGAGGAGAAGAGCGCCGCGCTGATTGCGCAGGCAACAAATAGTTTTTTCATCATGTCTGTACTTTCTTTGATGGAGACTAAATGCGCCGGTAGTCCGGTCGTCCGACGAAGCGGTAATCCGGTTGTCCGGTCAGAAGCGGTGTCAGAATAACACCGCGCACAGTCTATGCCATGAGGGCGCGCGCGGTCATGCTCTTTATTATTAACACATGTTCAAATAAGGGGGTGTGGATTGTATTTATATAAAAAAGCACGATTATGCGTCAGTTTTTGCGTTTTTCGGCCAGTGTCGCGGTGCGGCGTTTGCGCGTGACCTCGATGATGCCAAGACGCGTGAAGCCGTGGACTTCGGCGGCGGCATGGTCGCGGTGCAAAAGCCCCTCCATGGTGTCGACCAGACGAAGGCGTTCGGATTTGAGATGCATGCCGATAAAGTCGATCAATATAGCGCCGCTGAGGTTGCGCAGGCGGATTTGCCGCACGACTTCGGCGGCAGCTTCCTGATTAACGGCCGACGGGCCAAGGCCGCTGCCCTGGTTGACGTCGATCATGATGACGGCGTGTGTCGGCTCGATGATAATCGACCCGCCGCCGTTGAGGTGTACCAGCTGGTCTTCCAGCATTTCCATTTCGGAATACAGATCGTCCAGCTCAAACAAACGCTGGCCGATTTTTTCGGCCTTGAACAGCCGCAGGCGTTTGGAAGTGGCCAGTGCCGGTTCGTGTTTTTCTGCCCACGTCACGACGATATCAAACGTGTGGCGGCTGCCGGTGTGGATGTGGTCAAAAAACATCGCGCTGTAATCGTTGAGGGCGCGCACGGCCGCGTTGGGGCCGGCTTTGATCAGGCGGGGTTTGTCGCCGCTGGCCTCGATCACGGCTTCGATCTGTTCCCACTCCTTGCGCAGCAGCTGCGCTTCGGTCAGCATCTGGTCTTCGCTCGCCCGCTCTGCGCTTTGTTTGACCAGCCAGCCGCCTTTGCCTTTCAGGCGTGCAGTGAATTTCAGCACGCGTTCGTTTTCGATGTTCGATGAAATCGTGACCTGACGCGCAAGGGGGCTGTGCGTCAAAAACTGTCCGGATACATAAATCAGCATCGTCAGGCGCGGCATTTTGTGCTGTTCATGCAGGCTGGCGCGTTTGGCTTCGGCCTTGACCTGCACCAAAATCATTTCGCCGGGGCTGAGCAGGTCGGCGATGCCGCTATGGTCGGCAGACTCGCCGCGTGTGGGCAGGTATACGTGTTTGGCGGGCAGGAAACCTGTAACGCCATTGCCAAGATCGATGATGGCGGCATCCAGGCGTTTGTCGATTTTTAGCACTTTGCCGTGGTAAATCGAATTCCACGCCGCGTCCTGATCAAGCGAGTCGATGTACAAATCCATCATCACGCCCTTGCGCACCACGGCGGCGTGCAGGCGGCCGTCGATGTCGTCGATGACAAGGTCAATCCCGCTCATACTGCGCGCCTTTCAACATCTGCATGGTTTCCGAAAGCGGCAGGCCCACGATGGCCGTGTAAGATCCGCTGATAAACGGAATAAAGGCGGCGGCAAGGCCCTGAATGGCGTATCCGCCGGCCTTGCCTTGCCATTCCATGCTATTGATATAGTGCGCGATGTCGGCGTCTGACAGGCGTTTGAATTGAACGGTGGATGTTACAGGGCGGGTGCGCTGCACACCTGTGGCGTCAATGACCGATACCGCCGAAATTACGCGGTGGCGGCGACCGGACAGCAGCGACAGGCATTGCCGTGCCTGCTGCTCGGTTTCTGCTTTGGGCAGAATGCGGCGGCCGCAGGCAACGACGGTGTCGGCAGATAAAATGACGGCATCTGGGTGCAGGGGGCGGATGGCGACGGCTTTTTCCGCCGCAATGCGCTGTGCATAGACAAGGGGCAATTCCCCCTTGCGCGTGCTTTCGTCGATATCCGCAGGCGCAACGGCATCGGGTGTGATGCCCATCTGGCCTAAAAGATCGAGACGGCGCGGTGATGCGGAGGCCAGCACAAGCCTTGCTGTCATGGCGCGCCCCCGTCTTATTTGTGACGGAAGGTGATACGGCCTTTGGTCAGGTCGTAGGGGGTCATCTCGACAGTGACGCGATCGCCTTCGAGAATGCGGATTTTGTTTTTGCGCATTTTGCCCGAGCTGTGGGCGAGGATCATGTGGCCGTTGTCGAGTTTGACACGGAATTTGGCATCGGGCAGCAGTTCCGCCACAACGCCTTCAAAGCTCATCAGGTCTTCTTTTTCAGACATCTTTTTCCAAGTTTCTAATTAAGTTAAAGCACTTCTGTGCCACGCATGTGTAGCACATACAAGAGGCTAAATAAACGGCGCGCCGTCAATTTATCCAGAATCACGCGGTTTTCGATCATTTCGGCCAGCATCTCCGCCCCTTCGTCATGGATGGAGCGTCTGCCGGCGTCAATCGCCTCCAGCCGGTGGATTTCTCCTGCGCGGGCGGTTTTATAGAAATTATCACAGAGAATCACATAGTCGTGGATTTGCTTGCGCAGGCCGCCCAGCGGCAGGCTGATTTCCTCGTCATGCCCGCTTTGGGTGCAATGGATACGAATGCGCAGCCGTTGTTCCAGCGTCGAGAGGGCCAGGTGCAGATGATACGGCCCCGGCGCCGCCGGATGTTCGGCCAGACGGAAGTTGTTTTCGACCAGCAAATCGGAAATGGCGCGATGACGTTCCATTTCGATATCCGGCGAGCGGGTCATCAGGCTGCCGCTATCAAGCGCGACATCAATAATTTTACCCGCCTGCATGGATGTTGCCGATGGTGCGTTCACGCTCAGGCTGCTTCTTCTTTCAAGCGCTCCAGCTTGGCGCCGACGCCCGACAGTTTCTCGACGATGTTTTCATAGCCGCGGTCGAGGTGATAGATGTGATGCACCGTGGTTGCGCCCTTGGCCACCAGTCCCGCCAGCACCAGCGAAACCGAAGCACGCAGATCGGTCGCCATGACGTCGGCGCCTTTCAGGCCTGCCACGCCGCGTACCAGCGCGGACGAGCCATGCACGGTAATGTTCGCGCCCATGCGGATCAATTCGGGGGCGTGCATGAAGCGGTTTTCGAAAATCGTTTCGGTCACCATGCCCGCGCCGTCGGCAATCGTCAGCATCGACATGATTTGTGCCTGCATGTCGGTGGGGAAGCCCGGATAGGGTTCGGTCATGATGTCAATACCGCGCAGACGGTCGCGCACGCGCTTGACGGTGATGGTCTGCTCCGCTTCGTTTTCGGTCAGATCAACGCCCGCTTTGTGCAGCGGTTCCAGCAAGTAATGGATATGACGGTTATCGGCGTTTTTCAGCGTGACGGTGCCGCCCGTCATGGCGGCGGCCACAATGAACGTGCCCGCTTCGATACGGTCAGCCACAACGGTATGCGTGATGCCTTTCAGGCTATCCACGCCGCGAATGGTGATTTTATCGGTACCGAGGCCTTCAATATCCGCACCCATCGCAATCAGGCATTCGCCAAGGTCGACGATTTCCGGCTCGCGCGCGGCGTTTAGCAGCACGGTTGTGCCCTTGGCCAGCGTTGCTGCCATCAGCAGGTTTTCGGTGGCGCCCACGGATACTTTGGCGAAGTGGATCTTCGCGCCCTTCAGGCCGCCCGCAGGCGCCTTGGCGTGGATGTAGCCATCTTCGAGCGAGATTTCCGCGCCCATCAGCGCAAGGCCGTCAATGTGCAGGTCAACCGGGCGTGAACCAATCGCGCAGCCGCCGGGCAGGGAGACTTTCGCTTCGCCATGACGCGCCAGCAGGGGGCCGAGTACAAGAATACTCGCCCGCATCTGGCTGACCAGTTCGTAGGGGGCAACGCAGCTGTTCAGCTTGCCGCCATCCAGCGTCAGTTTCTTGGTGACCTTGTCATACGTGCTGGTGACGCCCAGCTTGTTCAGCACGGCGCAGAGCGATCCGACGTCTTTCAGATCCGGCACGCGGTTGAGCACAAGCGGTTGGTCCGTCAGGATCGCCGCCGTCATGAGAGGCAGCGCCGCGTTCTTCGCGCCGCTGATCTCGATCTGGCCATTCAGTTGCTGGCCACCATAAATACGAATTTTTTCCATGTGGTGTTTTTCTCATAAAAGCGGTCGGTGTGGCAAGTCCGGCATAAGATTTTATTCTTACGGAAAATAACGGCCGTATTTACGCAGTCCGCAGACAGACAGTGTTAATTGCCGCGGGCCGCTGCCATTTCGTCATAGCTATGCAGCTGTACATGCTGCTGGAACGCGGCCAGCGTGGGGAAGTGGACGGCGGCGCTGGTACTGTGCCCCCCGCCACGAATGCCATAGCATTTGCACAGGTAGGCGGCGACGGCGCTGGCATCCGGCGTGCTGTCGCTGCGCAGGCTGACGGTGACAGACCCGTTACCCTGCACATACCACGCACCGCCCAGACCTGCGCCAGTTTCGGCGCCCTGCTGTACCAGCCATGTCGAAATATAGCGGCCAAAATTTTGTACATCGGCATTGACCAGTGCAATCCAGACAGGGGCCGCGCCCTCGGCGATTTGCAGCGGTGCGTACATCATGTTGTCTTCAAGCTTGCTGATACGCGTGTCCTGATCGCTGAGGATATTACGCCCCAGCGCCACCATGTCCTGATATGCCAGATGCGACATCGCCATGAAAGATTGAAACGCTGTTTCTATACTGGTGATATTCTTTGAGTCAATCAGCGCGGCGGCGGCGTAATCGTTTTCCGTTTCCAGCAGGTTTTGTCCCAGATCCATCTTGGCGATCAGCTGGAAGAAAATCGGCGCTGGCGTATCGGGGAAGAGGTATTCCCACACCATATTGGCGGCCGACGGATGCATCGCATCGATGCGCAGATGAAGTTCGGGCACGCCATCTTGCGTGGGGGCTTCGAACCCGCGCAGCTGTTCGGCGGCGCTTTTGTGGTGGTCGGCGACGACAACGCGCGTGGCGCGGGCGGGCGGGGTCAGCAGTTCGGTCAGAAACGCGCGCGTGGGGGCGACGTCGACAAATACGACATCGATCATATCGGCACTGTCGGGCGCGGCCAGATGGCTGCGGATTGTTTTTTCCGCTTCTTCGATGTTGTGGTGGCCGTAGGGGATATAATCCAGTTTAACAGTCGGGTCGCTGGTCCATTTGCAATGCACCGCCCATGCAGATGCCAGGCCGTCGATGCAGTCCATGTGATAAATCACCAGCAGATGTCTGTGGTAATGCGAATTCAAGATAATCCCCGCCGTATGTTGGCCTTAACGTACTGATATTGCACCGCGATTTGCGCGGCGGCAAGGGGAGATAAGCGTTGACCCCGATATGGAAATATTCTATACCTGAATTCTCTACCAACGAAAGGTCAAACAAATGGTTCTGGGGCTTAGCCAGAAAGAACGCGACGCGGTGCTATGGGCGGCTTTGCAAAACGGCAAAGAAGAACCCATCAAGCAGGCGCTGGCGCGTGGCGGTGACCCCGACATGATCGTCCCCGGCGGCACCCAGCCCGTGCTGTCCTGGGCGGCGGAGCAGTATTACAGCAGCGATGCGCTGCAGCGCTGTAAATGGCTGATCGACGCGGGCGCAAACCCCAACAAGCCCGACGATAAAGGATCAACGCCCCTGCATTACGCCACGCGCCGCAGTCACCGCGATGTGATTGTGATGATGCTGCAAAAAGGCGGTAATGTGCTGCAGGCGAACAGTAACAACCAGACGCCGTTCGCGTATGCCATTTCAGAAAAAAACTGGACGACTGTCAGCCAGATGCTGACCGCCGAAACGCTGGCCGCGTTGCCTGTTCCCGTGGCGGGCGACCGCGACAGCATGCAGCTTTTTGCACTGACCCGCAGCATGATCGAACAGGGGGCGCATCCGAATTATTTTAAACCGCTTTTGGATAAAATCCCCGATGTCACAATTGGCATTGATGCAGGTTATCCGCTTGCCCATAGCGCGGTGTCGCGCGGCAATACGGCGGCGCTGGATGCGCTGATGGCGCGTCCTGATTTTGATATCAATGTATCCATGCGCGGTGGCCGCACGTTGTTACATGCGGCGCTGGGTAACCAGAATTTTGAACTGGCGCAAATGTTGATTACCAAGGGCGCCGATATCATGGCCACCGACCAGAATGGCCGTACGCCGCTGGAAGCGGCCGCGCAAAACGGCTCTGCGGGTTTGATGAACCAGATCATGCGCAAAACGCGCGAAAAAACCGGTCAGGAGAAAATTGACCAGACGGTGCTGGACCGCGCGCTACTGGCCGCGGCGGGCAATGGCCATGCGCGTATCTGCGATATTCTGATGACGGCGGGCGCCAGCAAAGGCGCCGTGAATGCCAAAGGCGAGACCGCCCTGATTGCCGCCACGCGCGAGGGACATATCGAAACTGTCAAAATGCTGATCGTGAAACACGACGTCGATACGCAGGTGCCGGATGCCAGCGGCCTGATCGCCTATGACCACGCGCTGCAAATGAAAAGCCAGGGCAAACCGGAGATGGCCGATTACCTGATCTTGTATCAGCCCGGCTACGAACCCCCGCCGCCCCCACCACCGCCGTCGCCGCCGGTTGACCACAGCCGCTACGTCAAGGCCAGCGAGACAAGCGTGGATGTGAAAGAAAAGGGCCTGACCATGACCTTTAACTTCTGGACGCAGCAAGTGATTTACCGCGATCCCGAAGCGAAACAGGGCAACATGACGATTGTCCGCTTCGATGAATTGCCCCGTCAGGACGCGATTTTGGAAGCCCGCGAAATGCTGACACGCCTCGGCGGTAAACCGCCCGAATATAACGGTGCGGGCGCCAACAAAAAATCCGCGGGGCTTAGCAAGCCTTCCGCATAAAGCTTTCCGTCACACCGACGGAATTCGGTGTCCATCTCTCTACTTGTTTATGCCGAAAGCATCTGGATTCCGGCCTTCGCATGAATGACGCCCCGTAGGGTGGCGAGCTTTGGCTTGTTGCGCAGCTCTCCATTTTCGTCACACCGGCGAAAGCCGGTGTCCAGTAACCACCTATCCGCGGATCGACATGCAGGGATCCAAACAAAAACGGCCGCAAATAAACTGCGGCCGTGTTTATTTGTGGGGCGTCGGTGCCGATTACATTTTCGGCAAGGTCACGCCTTCTTGTTTCATATATTTGCCGGCGCGGTCGGCGTAGGACACTTCGCACGGCGTTGCACCTTGGAAAAACAAAAACTGCGCAATGCCTTCGTTGGCGTATACTTTGGCAGGCAGGGGCGTGGTGTTGGAAATCTCCAGCGTTACCTGGCCTTCCCATTCCGGCTCCAGCGGGGTCACGTTCACGATCAGGCCGCAGCGGGCATAGGTGCTTTTGCCCAGGCAAACCACCAGCACATCGCGCGGAATTTTGAATGTTTCGACCGTACGGCACAGCACGAAGGAATTCGGCGGAATAACGCAGACATCTGTTTTGCGTCTGACAAAGCTGTCGTTGCTGAAATTTTTGGGGTCGACGATGGCGTTGTCGACGTTGGTAAAAATCATGAATTCATCCGACAGGCGGCAGTCGTAACCATAGGACGACAGGCCATACGAAATCACGTTTTCACGCTTCAGGCGTTCTTCGAACGGCTTGATCATGCCGTGGTTAAGCGCCTGTTCGCGGATCCAGCTGTCGGGCATGATGGGCATTATTCTTGTTCCTTTTTGTTTTTGTTGTCGGTGGTTTCTTGCTGGGCGCGGCTGCGGCTTTGCTGCTTGCGCTTCATCAAATTCGCGCGCAGCGCCTCGGCGCGCGCGGCGGCTTTTTTATTCGCGGGTTTGTTTTTGTCATCTGTTGTCATGCCGTGCAACCTAGCGACTGCGCGGGGGCGGGGTCAAGCGCGTAAATGCACCGCAAAAGAATTGGCATAAGATTAAGTGATTCACGAGCATTATTGCACTGCACATGAGCATATATATGGCGATGTGACTGATTTAAATGGCTTTTTCATTTAGTATTGGACGCGGTACCAATGCACCGCTACGCTAAAATTGTAAGCATGAAAAACATCAGACCTTACATCACTGAAATCCCCCACAACTCAACCCAAGGAGACAGCATGAGCAATTGGCTCAAGCGCGCATTCGCACGCGTAACCGGACGTTCCACCGAAGATAAAAACCTGAGCGGCAACTGGAACAACGCCGCCAACAACAACCGCACATCCACATCCGGCAGCGCATCGCGCACCGTGGCAAAACGCCGCAGCACATCGCCCGGATATGGATCGAGCAGCCGCAGCAGCAGCTCTTCCAGTGATACCTACGTGTACACCAGCCCGTCCTGGTATTCGTCGGGTGACAGCGGCTCTTACGGCGGCTCCAGCGATGGCGGCTCCTGCGGGGGCGGCGGCGATGGCGGCGGCGGCGGCTGCGGTGGTGGCGATTAAACCAAACGCTTAACCGGTACTCAAAATCATAGAACTAAAGACGAGGAGCTGCCCAAGGCAGGCTCCTTTTTTAATGCCCACTCCGCCCGGCTTTTAATGCCGGATATTCACGAGAGATTCTACAGCGACCCCCAAACCGCCGCAGCGGCCGCGGCAGGGCAGGCGTTTGAAAAATATAGAAAAAACAGGTTTTTGAACACACCGGAATCGATGCTTGTTTATTTAGGAAAAGTGGTGTACTTTCCGCCCCTGTCCGGTCAGGCAAGCGCCAAGCCCCTGAATCCCGCGCGCTGTTGTAGCTCAGTGGTAGAGCACTCCCTTGGTAAGGGAGAGGTCGTGAGTTCAATCCTCATCAACAGCACCATTTGTCTTTCATCGTTATGCTGGCTGATCTCGCTGTTTTAAATAGCTGGATAAGATAATTTATGAATGTTTACTGCGGGGCAGGGTGTGCGTTTTTTCAAGAAAATTAGTTTTGTCGGCATATTCGTGGCCGCTCTTTGCGGTTGTCTGCTTTTAGGCGGATTGAAAGCAACGGGCATGTGTCTGAGCGAGGGGCGCTATCTTTCCGAACGCGAATTGCTGGAGAGATATGTGCTGGCATCGCGTGATTTTAAGATCGATGCAGATCATCTTGATGCAGAAACTGCAAAAGCGATTAATTTCCCGGATTGTTGCAGGTTGAAGTTAAAACCGCAATTTGGAACGCTAGCGGATGTTTATCTGCGCCCGTTTTTGTTCGGGGAGCGCCTGTATGGCGTTGAAGTTTATTATCTAGACCAATCCAAAGTAGGCATTACAGGTGTTGACCCTGCAAGGCAGATTTATTCCAACATCGAAAGCTGTGGTAATAAAACAGATATTGATTGGTATGGTATGGATATATCTTTGGATGAATATAAGCGGGCGGTAAAGCGTTTTGGCGAGTACTGGCGGGACAAAAAAGCTTAGTCTTTCTGGCTATCTTTCCTCTTCCGCCACTGCTTCGCCACCGGCATAAACGCCAACACCGCAGCCAGTAGCGTAAACAGCCCGATCGCCACCATCATCTGCACGACTTCGAAATGGTTGTCATCTTTGCTGATGAGCATGCCGGTGATGATACCGGCCATGAAAAGAAGTCCGCGGATAAGCCAGCCGATCATGATGTTGTTGCTCCCTGATAAAAACCGTTACGCCATCCGGCTGAAAAACGCATTAATCGACGGCAAGACGTGCGTGTCGAAATCAATCGTGCCGGGGAAGCGCAGGTATTCGTACAGAAGGCCGCTGAAAAAGCAGTGGTACATGCGTGCAATCACTTCGGGCGGGAAGTGGGCGGGCATGAGTTTTTGTTCCTGCACGCGGCGCACGTAATCGGCAAAAATCTGGAAGCTTTTGAATTTTGATTTCTCCTGCTCGATCAGGAAATCTTTCATGTCGCCGGAGTAGTCGCATTTCAGCAGAAAAACGCTGAGCGCGCGTTTTTTCATCGGGTTGCCATGCACTTCGCGCATCAGGTCGGTTTGCAATCCGCGCAGCTGCGCCAGCGGGTCTGCATCGATGTGGTCCAGGCGCGGGGACAGCATATCCATGAAGGATTTGAACAAACGTTCGTGCAGGGCATCGAAGATGTCGCGCTTGTTTTTAAAATGCCAATATACTGCGCCGCGCGTCACACCTGCGCGCAGGGCAATTTCGTTGAGACTCGATGCGGACACGCCGTTTTCAAAGAAAATATCAATGGCGGCGTCGAGAATCTTCTCCCGCGTTTCCAGTGCTTCTTCCTTTGTTTTCCGTGCCATAGGGTATCTCCTGTCATGTATGTATGTTTAACTCTTGAAAGAATACAAACATTCGTGTATGTATATATAGTAGGCTTTTTTTAGAAATTAGCCAACAAAAAACGCAGGAACCGTTGGTCATGCCACGTGCTGGCTCTACATTCGGGCAATAACAATAAATATCACGCGTCACAGACGAAGCGTCGCCAAAGAGGGATCGGTCATGAAAATGCGCACTTGGGTATCGGCAATTGTGTTGACGGCGGCGGTGGCCACCGGCGGCTATATGTGGTCTTGCCGCGAAAGCGCCGCCAAGGAACAAGACGCTGCGGCCGCGGCCCCTGCGGCGCCGCAGGCCGTGCCTGTATCGGTGATCGAGGTAAAAGCGGGGCGTATCCCTTTCAGTCTGCAACTGCCGGGCCGTGTGTCGCCATTTAAAGTCGCCGAAATCCGCCCGCAGGTAAACGGTATTGTCACCAAGCGCCTGTTCGAAGAGGGCAGCGACGTCAAGCAAGGCCAGCAGCTGTACCAGATTGACGATGCGCTCTACCGCGCCGCCTATGACCGTGCCAATGCAGATTTGCTGAAAGCGCAAGCCAACCTGAAGGCTGTCGAAGCACGCGCGGCACGCTATGCCGAACTGGTCAAGCTGAACGCTGTCAGTAAACAGGAATTCGACGATGCCGACGCATCGCGGGCGCAGGGCGTGGCCGATGTAGCCGTTGCACGCGCGGCGCTGGCGTCTGCCAAAATCGAACTGGAATATACCAAAGTCTTGTCACCGATTTCTGGCCGTATCGGCAAATCGATGGTGACCGAAGGTGCGCTGGTGACAGCGAACCAGGCCAGCGTGCTGTCGACCGTTCAGCAGCTGGACCCTGTTTATGTAGACTTTACGCAGTCGAGCACAGAGCTGATCAAGCTGCGCCGCCGTTTCATGTCCGACGCCAAGGCGAAAATGCCTACGCTGCGCCTGACGGTAGAGGGCGAAGCCGATATGTACGTGCATGAAGGCGAAATGCAGTTTTCGGACGTCACCGTTGACCAGACCACGGGCGCGGTGCAGTTACGTGCCGTATTCCCGAACCCCGAAGGCATTCTGCTGCCCGGCCTGTTTGTGCGTGCCCTGATTACGGGCGAGACAAGCGAGGCGGGTACGTTGATCCCGCAGCAGGCAGTGCAGCGCCGCCCTGATGGCGGTGCCTATATCTGGGTTGTCGGTGCGGATGAAGCCGTTTCGCAAAAAGATATCAGCCTGCTGCGCGCTGTCGGCGACCAGTGGTTGCTGAATGCGCCGCTGGAAGACGGTACGCTGGTGGTTGTCGAAGGCCTGCAAAAAATACGCCCGGGTGCAAAGGTGAAGCCGAATGTGACATCCGCGCCCGCCGGCGGCAGCGATGTGCAAATGAACGGCCAGCCTGTGCCCACTGCGTCTCAAGCTGCAGATACCCCTATAGCGCCTGAAAATTCAGACGCACCCAAGCAAGACTAATACCCTACGCATCCGCGGGGCGGGTGCACACATCACTTGCCCGCAACTCTGTCAGACGAGAGCTTTATCATGTCCAGATACTTTATCGATCATCCGGTCTTCGCGTGGGTTATTTCCATTGTCATCATGCTTGCGGGGGCGATGGCCATTACCACGTTGCCGATCGAACAATATCCGCAAATTGCGCCGCCGACGGTGACGATTTCTGCCAGCTATCCCGGTGCCTCTGCCGAAACGCTGGAAAACAGTGTGACGCAGGTGATTGAACAGCGCCTGACCGGCATTGATTATCTACGTTATTTTGCATCCAGCAGCGATGCAACGGGTAACGTGCAGATTACCCTGACGTTTGAGCCGGAAGCCAACCCAGATATCGCGCAGGTACAGGTGCAAAACAAGCTGCAAACCGCCTTGCCGCTGCTGCCGCAGGAAGTGCAGCAGCAGGGTGTGGTCGTCAACAAATCCACATCTGGCTTTTTGATGGTGGCGGCGTTTTATTCCAAAAGCGGCAATACAGACCAGTATATGATTTCGGACTTGCTCAACTCCCGCATGGTGGATCCGCTCAGCCGTGTGCCGGGCGTGGGCAGTTTGACGGTTTTTGGTCAGCCCTATGCGATGCGTATCTGGCTGGACCCCAATAAAATGTACAGCTTTAACCTGACGACCGCCGATGTGGCGGCCGCCGTGCGTGCGCAGAACGTCGACGTATCGGCAGGGCAGCTGGGCGGCAACCCCGCCGTTGAAGGCCAACGCCTGAACGCCACCATCATGGCGCAAACCAAGCTGCGTACGGCCGAAGAATTCGGCGAAATTTTGCTGCGCGTGAATACCGACGGCGCGCAGGTGCGCTTGAAAGACGTCGCGCGTATGGAACTGGGTGTGCAAAGCTATGACATCGTCGCGCGTTTTAATGGCCAGCCTGCCGCGGGTATGGGTATCAGTCTTGCCACGGGGGCTAACGCACTGAACACGGCTGATGCCGTCAAGGCGAAGATTGCCGAGCTGAAAGAATTCCTGCCCGAAGACGTCGAGATTTTCTATCCCTACGATACGACCCCGTTCGTGAAGCTGTCGATTGAAAGCGTGATCCATACGCTGATCGAGGCAATCGTGCTGGTTTTTATCGTCATGTACCTTTTCCTGCAAAATTTCCGCGCGACGTTGATTCCCACGATTGCGGTGCCGATTGTGCTTCTCGGCACGTTCGGCATTCTGGCGGCGTTTGGTTTTACCATTAACACGCTGACCATGTTCGCTATGGTTCTGGCGATTGGTCTGCTGGTCGATGACGCCATCGTTGTTGTCGAAAACGTTGAGCGTGTGATGGAAGAAGATAACCTTCCCCCGCGTGAAGCAACGCGCAAATCCATGGACCAGATCACGGGGGCGCTGATCGGTATCGCACTGGTTCTGTCGGCGGTGTTTGTGCCAATGGCATTCTTCAGCGGCTCGACCGGTGCGATTTACCGCCAGTTTTCGCTGACGATTGTGTCGTCAATGGCGTTGTCGGTTGTGGTGGCGCTGGTTTTGACGCCCGCGCTTTGTGCAACGATCCTCAAGCCGCATAAACACGGGGCGGGCACGGAACGCGGCGGTTTCTTCGGCTGGTTTAACCGCATGTTTGACCGCAGCAAGCGCGGTTATGGCCGCAGCTCCGGCTATATCGCCAAACGCAGCATCCCCTCGTTGTTCGTCTATGCGCTGCTGCTGTGCGGTCTTGTTTATCTGTTTGCAAAAGTACCCACTTCGTTCTTGCCGGACGAAGATCAGGGTCTGCTGTTCACGCAGGTCACGACGCCCCCCGGCGCCACGACAGAACGCACACTGGACAGCGTGAAAAAAGTGGAAGAATACTTCCTGAAAACCGAAGAAAAGAACGTGACCAGCGTGTTTAGCGTGGTTGGCTTTAACTTCGCCGGCCGCGGCCAAAACTCGGCCATGGCCTTCGTGCGTCTGAAGGATTGGAGCGTACGCACCGAAGACGACCAGACGGTATTTGAAATCTCCAAACGTGCGATGGGGGCGTTGTCGCAGGTCAAGGATGCGATGATCTTTGCGTTCTATCCCCCTGCGATCCGCGAATTGGGTAACGCGGCCGGTTTCAACTTGCAGTTGGTCGATCAGGCGGGGCTTGGGCATGAGGCGCTGATGGCGGCGCGTAACCAGTTTCTGGGTGCCGCCGGCCAAACCCGATGTTAACCGCCGTGCGCCCGAACGGTCTGGATGATGTCCCGCAGTATAAAGTTGAAATTGACCAGGAAAAAGCCAGCGCGCTTGGCATTTCTATTGGTGATATCAATGCAACGCTGCAAACGGCGTGGGGGTCGTCTTATATCAACGATTTCCTGCACGAGGGCCGTGTGAAGCGCGTGTATATGCAGGGCGATTCCGCCTTCCGCATGCTGCCCGAAGACGTCAACGCATGGTACGTGCGCAACGGCAGCGGGCAGATGGTACCGTTCTCGACTTTCGCGACCGCGCATTGGATTTATGGCTCGCCCAAGCTGGAGCGCTACAACGGTATTTCGTCGCGCAATATCAACGGCACGCCCGCGCCGGGTATCAGCTCTGGCGTGGCAATGGCCGAGGTGGAAAAAATTGCGGCCCAGTTGCCTGCAGGTATTGGTTATGAATGGACAGGCCTGTCGTACGAGGAAATCAAGGCAGGGACGCAGACGGGTATGCTGTATGCGATTTCGCTGCTGGTTGTTTTCCTCTGTCTGGCAGCGCTGTATGAAAGCTGGTCTGTGCCGTTTTCGGTGATGCTGGTGGTGCCGCTGGGTATTCTGGGGGCCGTTGCCGCAACCAAAGCGGCGGGGCTGACCAATGACGTTTACTTTCAGGTGGCGCTGCTGACGACGGTGGGGCTGACGGCAAAGAACGCCATTCTGATCGTCGAATTCGCCAAAGATTTGTATGAACGCGACGGTAAGAGTCTGTATGACGCTGCCATGATTGCGGCCGAAATGCGCCTGCGCCCGATTATTATGACGTCGATGGCCTTTATTCTGGGTGTGACGCCGCTGGCGATTTCGACAGGTGCCGGTTCGGCTAGCCGTAATGCGATCGGCATTGCCGTAATCGGGGGGATGGCCTCTGCGACATTTATTGCTATCTTCTTTGTGCCGATGTTCTTTATTCTGGTCAAAAAGGTGTTTAGCAAAAAACATGATACATCTTCTGATGAAACCGCTGCCGAAAGCCAAACGCATGCATAAACAATTTGCCGCCGCGCTGCTTCTGACGACCTTTCTGGGGGGGTGCAGTTTCATGCCTGAACATCTGCGGCCCGATTTCCCGTCGGCTGCTGCATGGCCGTCGGGCGATGCCTACCGTGCCGAAACGGCGGATGCGGCACCTGCAAAGCTGGCAACCGAAACGGGCTGGCAGGAATTCTTTAAATCCGCGCCACTGCAAAAACTGATTGGCGCCTCGCTGGAAAACAACCGTGACCTGCGCGTGGCTGCCCTGAACGTCGAAGCGGCCCGTGCGGCGTACCGCGTGCAGCGTGCCGACCTGCTGCCAACCGTGAATGCGGGCGGCGGCATGTCGCGTCAGGGCACGCCGGAAAATGCCAACAGCAGCGGACGCGACAGTGTGTCGTCGCAGTACACCGCGAACGTGGCAACCACCGCATTTGAACTGGATGTGTTCGGCCGCATCCGCAGCCTGAACGAAGTCGCACTTCAGCAATATCTAGCGACCGAAGAAGCCCGCAAAGCCGTGCAAATCGCGCTGGTGGCCGAGGTTGCCAATGCCTATCTGACCTTGCTGGCCGATGCCAAGCTGCTGCGTCTGACCGAAGAAACCCTGACCGCACAGCAAGAATCCTTTGAACTGATCCAGCGCAGTTTCGATGCGGGGATCGGCTCGCAGCTGGACGTATCGCAGGCGCGCACGTCGGTTGAAACCGCGCGTACCAATCTGGCGCAGTACAAACGTCTGGTGGCGCAGGATAAAAACGCGCTGATCCTGCTGGTGGGTACGCCGGACATCAAACTGGGTTCGGTGAATGAAACGCTGGATGATGCGCTGATCCTTGAAAATCTGCCGATCGGTTTGCCGTCGGATATTCTTTTGACGCGTCCTGATATCGCGCAAGCCGAATATGCGCTAAAGGCGGCCAGTGCTAATATTGGCGCGGCGCGCGCGGCATTTTTTCCGCGTATCAGCCTGACAGGATCGCTGGGGCTTGCCAGTGACAGTTTGTCTGATCTGTTTAAATCGGGCAGCGCGCTTGCGTGGTCTTTCGCGCCGCAAGTGACCGTGCCGATTTTTGAGGCTGGCCGCAACGTGGCCAATCTGGATGTCGCAAAGGCGCAGCAAAAAATCGCCGTCGCGCAGTACGAAAAAGCGATCCAGACCGCTTTCCGCGAAGTGGCGGATGAACTGGCCGCACGCGGCACGTATGGCGATCAGTTGCAGGCGCAAAGCGCGCTGGTGGCTGCAACGCAAAATGCCTATGACCTGTCGAACCTGCGCTACAAGCAGGGCGTGGACAGTTACCTGAACGTGCTGGACGCGCAGCGTTCGCTCTATACCGCGCAGCAGGGTGAAATTCAGGTGCAGCAACAGCGCCTGTCCAACCTTGTCACGCTGTACAAGGCACTGGGCGGTGGTTTGAAGTAATCTTTAACTATTCAAAAAGCGCATACCGGTTTTTCTGGTATGCGCTTTTTTGTATTTGGGGTATGCGGATTACTCCGCCTTCGCAGGCTCCAACGCGAAGCGCCATTCGCTGCCTTCGGAGATGATACAGGCGGTCAGGTCGTGATCGACGGTGAGCGTGACCCACTCGCGGCGCTCGCGGCTCATGAACCACATATGCACAATACCAGTGTTATCGACCGCGTCGGCAAAGTAGCCAAGGCGGCGCTGCCCGACAATAATTTTCAAAAGTTTTTCGAGGCGCTGGCACGGAATAAAACCGGGCGGCAGTGCGGGGTCATTGGGACTGGTGGGTGATTGGATTTTGCCAGTCGCTTTACGCGCCGCCTCCATCGCCAAGACTTCGTCTGTATTGGTGGAGGGTTGTGCAAACGCCGCCGCACCTGCCAACAGCAGGGCGCAGACCAGCAGCGCAGCGATGCGCATGCGGGGGGTCAGGTTTCCGTCCCGCCGACGGTCAACCCGTCGATACGCAAGGTGGGTTGGCCAACGCCGACGGGCACGCTCTGGCCTTCTTTGCCGCAGGTACCGATACCGTCATCCAGTTTCATGTCGTTGCCGATCATTTTGACTTTGGTCAGTGCATCCGGTCCGTTGCCGATGAGGGTTGCGCCTTTCACGGGTGCGCCGATTTTTCCGTTTTCGATCAGATAGGCTTCGGATGCTTCGAACACGAATTTGCCAGATGTAATATCGACCTGCCCGCCGCCGAAATTGACGGCGTAGATGCCTTTTTTGACCGAAGCCAGAATTTCGTCGGGCGTATGCTGGCCGTTGAGCATGACGGTATTGGTCATGCGCGGCATGGGGTGGTCGGCGTAGCTTTCGCGGCGGCCATTACCGGTGGATTTGGCGCCCATCAAACGGGCGTTCATGCGGTCTTGCAGGTATCCGACCAGAACGCCGTCTTCGATCAGCACGTTGCGCTGCGAGGGGGTGCCTTCGTCATCGACGGTGATCGATCCGCGGCGGTTGGGCAGCGTGCCGTCATCAACAACGGTGACGCCGCGTGCCGCGACCTGTTCGCCGATCAATCCCGAGAAAGCGGATGTCATCTTGCGGTTAAAATCACCTTCAAGGCCGTGGCCGATGGCTTCGTGCAGCAAAATGCCCGGCCAGCCCGCGCCCAGCACCAGCGTCATTTCGCCAGCAGGGGTTGCCACGGCATCAAGGTTCACAAGGGCCTGACGGAAAGCTTCGTCAACGGCGCTTTTCCAGGTGCGTTCGCTGAACAGCGCGTCATAGCTGTAACGGCCGCCAAGGCCATGATAGCCATCTTCCATGCGGCCATCTGCGCTTTCGACGTAAACAGAGACGTTGAGGCGGACGAGGGGACGGATGTCCGCGCTTTTATCGCCGCCCGCGCGTAAAATCTGCACGGCCTGCCACGATGCCGCCAGCTGCACCGATACCTGCTTCACGCGGCTGTCTTTGGCGCGGGCATAGGCGTCGATGTCCTGCAGCAGTTTGATTTTCTGTTCGAACGGAATTTGCAGCAGCGGGTTATCGTCGCTATACAGCTGGTGATTGGTTTTTTGCGGCGCCAGATCCATCGTGCCGCCGTATCCTTGCGTCACGCCGCTGACCGTTTCGCCCGCACGGGCGATGGCTTTTTCGCTCAGCTCGCTGGAATGCGCATAACCAAATGTTTCGCCCGCCACCGCACGCAGGCCAAAGCCCATGTCGGTGTCATAGGTGCAGGTTTTCAGGCGGCCGTCATCCCAGCTGAAAAATTCGGACTGCACGTATTCCAGATACAGCTCCCCGTCGTCGGCGCGGGTCAGGTTATCGCTGACCAGTTTGCTGATGCGCTGGGGGTCCAGATTGTTCTTGGCGTAGAAAATATCGTCGGTCGTGCGGATATGGGACGGCATGCGGTATCCTTTCAGAGGATTAAAATAGCATTCACCCTGCGAAAATCATGTTTTTTCTTTGATTTGAAAGATTTTATGCCGGATTTCCGCCGCCGGCGCAGGTTTGCGCGCGCCGCCCGGGTATCAAACCCAGAAAGCAAGAGATTATTCGGGAGTGCCAGCATGATCTGGGATTTTTTAGGGACGGAAAAACGGGTGGAAGACGCCCTGATCCGCCAAATGGGTAAAGATTACGATATTTCACCGCAAGACCTGACGCCGGCGGGCGCACGCCGTCCGGCGGCAGATTTTGACCGCGCGGCCGATGCGGCGCAGGCTGTTTATTGTGCGCTGCGCTATCGTCCGCCCCGCGCGTGAAACCCCCTTGAACCCCCGTTTTGATGGGGTAGGATGGGTCGTACAGGTATTGCCATGATGGGGGCCGCGGATGGAAACCGAATATAGCGCAAAAGCACACCGCCTGGTCGCCGCGGCGGCGCAGGGGGATATGCCCGCGCTGCGGCAGGCCTTGGCCGATGGTGCCGATGTAAAGTTTGGTGATCATCTGTCCCTGCGCACCGCCGCCATGGTTGGGCATATGGATTGTCTGGAGGCATTGGTCGAGGCGGGCGGGGATGTGGGCGCGCAATTTAACGAAGCCCTGTTTTTCGCCGCCAAGGCAGGCGACCGGAGAATGGTTGATTATCTGCTCGACCGCGGCGCGGATGCCGATATCGTTATGAAATTTCACGATAAAAAAATTGATGAGCCCACGCGCGCGTTGCTGACGGGGCGGAGCCTGCGCGATTCATTCGAAAAAGCCAAGTTAGATCAATCGGTTATATCCAACTTAGCTGATTCTGTCCGACATTCTGGCCTGCGCCTGAAACCGCGCCCGCCGACGCCATAGTCATAAAGTACATAAAAATCAGCCAGTTAATGATGTACAATCTGGATGGGGTTGACATTAACTTTCTATTAACATAATGTACGCGCAGATTTAGAGAGCGAGCCGCTTCTGCAAGAATTGCAGGCCTGTAAAAGCCCAAAAGAATTTGACGGCTCCCCATATCGAAGCAAGGAGTAAAGACATGTTTTGGAAACTTTTTGGATCTGACCTCAAGGTAGAACAAGCACTGGCGCAATCTGGCGAAGCTTATGACATTTGCCCCAATATCGTGCAAATGCCCGCCAACAATGACGAACAGCAACAGACAGCGGCAAACGGCAAGCCCAAGCTGTGCCTGTGGACGGACTATAAATACACGCAGGAAGAAGCCGATATCAAAATCGAAGAATACTGGGCCAGCGTCGCGGCCAATAAAAACCGTTAATTCCGCGGCGATTGCCGTTCATTGAATGGCATCTAACTGAATTTGTTAAAGATTGAGTAGCTTTGACCGTTACTCATTGGGCAGGGCGGCTTCTCCTTGTACTTGGCCGCCCTGTCTCTCCTCCGCAGCATATATATGCTTTCCCATCATCCCTATGTCCTCTAGAATTTCCCGCATCAACTTTGAACGGGGATTCTTTGATGTCTGCTTTGTCCACGCGCCTGTCGTCTGCCTCTGCCGAGTTTGCGGCCAATCAGGAGGCGATGCAGAAAATCGTCGACGATTTCAAATCCAAACTGGCCGACATTGAAAAGGGCGGGGATGAAACCGCCCGTGCCAAACATCTGGCGCGGGGCAAGCTGCTGCCGCGTGACCGCGTACGCCATCTGATCGATCCCGGCTCGCCGTTTCTTGAATTCTCCGCCTTTGCGGCACACAACGTTTACGAAGGCAGCGTGCCCGCCGCCGGTATGATTTCAGGTATTGGCCGCATTTCGGGGCAGGAATGCGTGATTGTGGCGAACGATGCCACGGTCAAGGGCGGCACGTATTATCCGCTCACGGTCAAAAAACATCTGCGCGCGCAGGAAATCGCGCAGCAAAACAATCTGCCCTGCGTTTATCTGGTCGACAGCGGCGGCGCGTTCTTGCCACTGCAAGACGAAGTATTTCCCGACAAGGAACATTTCGGCCGTATTTTTTACAATCAGGCCAACATGTCGGCCATGGGTATTCCGCAGATTGCCGCTGTCATGGGCAGCTGCACGGCGGGCGGTGCCTATGTGCCTGCGATGTCGGATGAATCGATTATTGTTAAAAATCAGGGCACGATTTTCCTTGGCGGCCCGCCACTGGTAAAGGCGGCAACGGGCGAAGAAGTATCTGCCGAAGATCTGGGCGGCGCCGATGTGCATTGCCGCCAGTCGGGCGTGACCGACCATTACGCGCAAAACGACGGCCACGCGCTGTCGATTGTGCGCCGTATTGTGGGCAACCTGAACCGTACCAAAAAAGTCGATCTGGCCGTGCGCGCCGTGCAAGAGCCGAAATACGACCCCCGCGAGATTTACGGCATCATCCCGCAAGACAGCCGCAAACCGTTTGACGTGCGCGAGATCATCGCGCGTATCGTCGATGGCAGCGAATTCGACGAATTCAAAAAACTGTACGGCGAAACGCTGGTGTGCGGCTTTGCGCATTTGTTCGGCTATCCGGTCGGCATCATTGCGAATAACGGTATTCTGTTTTCTGAATCCGCGCTCAAGGGGGCGCATTTCGTTGAACTGTGCAGCCAGCGCGGCATTCCGCTGATTTTTCTGCAAAACATCACAGGCTTTATGGTGGGCCGTGCATACGAAGCGGGCGGCATCGCCAAGGACGGCGCCAAGCTGGTTCATGCGGTATCGTGCGCGCAGGTGCCGAAGTTGACTGTGCTGATCGGCGGATCCTTCGGCGCCGGTAACTACGGCATGTGCGGCCGCGCGTTCAACCCGCGTTTTATGTGGTCATGGCCAAACAGCCGCATTTCTGTCATGGGCGGCGAACAGGCGGCCAGCGTGCTGGCGCAGGTGAAAAAAGACGCGATGGCCGCCAAAGGCCAAATCTGGCCTGCCGCCGAAGAAGACGCATTCAAAAAACCCATCCGTGACCAATACGAAACGCAAGGCCACCCGTATTACGCGAGCGCACGCCTGTGGGACGATGGCATCATCGACCCCGCCGATACGCGCATGGTGCTGGGCCTGTCGCTGTCGGCCGCGCTGAACGCACCGATTGGCAAGCCGCAATTTGGCGTGTTCCGGATGTAATGTATGGCTGGTGTGGCGAAGTTTTTTACCATCGCGGAGTTTATTTATAACCTCGCCATTCCTGCGGCACGTAGCCGTAAGATGGTATCACTGGTTGACCCTGCGCAGGTGCCTGCCGAACACCGTGTTGAATACATGCGTTATCAAACGGGCATTTACTGTTTCGTAGGGGCTTTTTTACTATTGCTGTTCTTGCCGACCATGATTGCGCTGGTCGCGGCGCCGGCGCTTGCGTTCTATGGCTATCGTCAGGTGGAAAAAATATATCCGTCGCTGTCTTATAATATCGCAAGCATCATGCCCGCCGGTCTGGGCCGGGAGGCGATGATGGAACTTCTCGCCAAAAAAATGGCCGATGAAGAGTTTTCGGACCGCGCTATTCCGCCTAGAGAAAAATACGCGCCTGAAGAAAACGCATCACAAACGCGCCGCAGCCAAAGAGACGAAGTGATTTCCGGCAGCGGGCCGTGGATGGTTTACGTGATTGACGACACGGGGGCAGAGCGCCGCCTGCCGCGCCGTTTCGAAGACGAAACGTCCGCGCAGCGCGATGCGGACACCCAGCTGGCAACATCGCGCGGTAAATTGCAGCACACCGGCATTGTCTACGCCCCCGAAACTTAATCAAAAAGTTTTGACAACGCGCGCGCCTGCAGCCGATTTTGCGGCGGGCGTTGTGTGCGTTTTATGGTGGAATATGCTTTTCAATCCTAGGCGAGCATGCGGTTAATACATCGTTAACAAAGATGTGGTTTATTATAGCAAATGAGGGTATGAAGGGCAATCAAGCGGATAAACCTTTGCTGCGCTTCATCGGGGGACATGCATAAAAATGACGGCGGACAATACCGCAAAAGCGCATAGACGTTTTCTATCGACCGAACGCGATCACATCGTGCAGGTGATGGAAAAACTGGCGCATGCCTTGCCGTCCGGCGTGCTGGACGATCCGCAAAATCCGCTGGTCGTCAGCGTCAAGGGTGCGCGCTGCATTGGTAAATCGCTGATCCCTTGCGTATTCCGCGAAGCTTTGCTGGGCACATCGCCGCAGCTGCAAGGCCGTGCAGAATTTGATGAACGCTGGACAGGCGTGGCCAAGTCCGGCCAGGCGCTCGAAATCGGTTTCGTTAATCTGGTCTGGCCGTTCATGGATATGTCGGACAGCTTGCAGGCGCTATACCCCAAAGACCAGATCCGCCCCAGCAAGCAGGACGTGGCCGATGCCTATCTGTCGCAGCGCGTACATGGCGGCATCACGTTTATGAGCCACGCCGAAGCGGCCGATAAGGTGAAGCCCGGCATGGTCATCGAAATGCTCTACGAAAGCCTGCCCAAACATCTGCCCGAAGAAAAACGCCTGTCGCAACAGTTCTTCAAGGCCATGTGCGACAACAGCCTGTCGCCGTGGCTGCGTATTGTGAAAATTGACGTATCCGACCCGCGTTTGTTGCAATCGGAAACCTTCATGAAAACCCTGTCTTCGCTGCGTGCTGTTTACAACAGTGCCCCACGCGAAAACCATCCGATCGCCGCCGTTCCCGCCGTGCGCCCGCGGGTGTGGGGTAAATAGGCGTCTTTATTTCTTTTTTACCGCTGTGGTTTTTACCGTTTTACGGCGCATGAATATATGATTTCCCTCTTTGCGCGTTTCGAACGCGCCGGCTTTTTCGATCAGCGTGTGTAATTGTTTCTGGCCATAGGTGCGGGCGTCAAAATCAGGTGCGAGCTTTGCCAATTGAGTGCCGACTTGTCCAAGACTGATCCAGCCGTCGGCTGTTTCACCTGCCTGTTCGAGTGCTTTCATGATTAGCGGGGTCGCTTTGGACGGCGGTTGACGCTCCGCCGGTTTCGGCTCTTGGCCAGCCGGTTTTTCGCTCGCCAGATTTTCGGTGTAAATAAAACGTGTGCAGGCCTGACGGAAGCTTAAAGGTGTTTTTTCCTGACCAAATCCATATACCGCGACGCCTTCTTCACGCACGCGAGAGGCAAGGCGCGTAAAATCGCTGTCGGATGATATCAGACAAAATCCGTCAAACCCGCCTTTGTGCAGTAAATCCATGGCGTCGATGACCAGCGCGATGTCGGAGGCATTCTTGCCTTTGGTATAAGCATATTGTTGTTGGGGGATGAGGGCATATTTCATTAAAATATCTGCCCAGCCGCGGATATTCGGCGATGAAAAATCGCCATAGATGCGGCGTACACCGGCTTCACCCAGTTGGGCGATTTCATCAAAAACAGCTTCGGCCATTTGTGGGGAGGCGTTGTCGGCGTCAATAAAAACAGCCAGTCGCGCGGTATTGCGGGGAAGTGTCATCGGTTTCTCCTTGGGGCGATATAAAACCATAGATCAGTTTCCATGCTTTGGGAACCTTGGCGCCAATTGCCGCCTGATTCCGTGAAATGAACTTCCTTGGACGGCGGGGCTTGTTTTGGGTATAAAGGTACATTCCTACCGCCGACCAGTCAGAGTGAATTTATGAGCGAGCAAACAGTTCTCTACAGCGCCGAAAACGGTGTTGCGACGATTACGCTGAACCGTCCCGACCTGCACAATGCTTTTAACGAAATCGTGATCGGCGAGCTGACGCGTTTTTTTGAAAAAGCGGGCGAAGACAAATCGGTACGTGTGGTTGTGCTGCGCGGAAATGGCAAAAGCTTTTCCGCAGGCGGTGATTTGAACTGGATGCGCCGCATGGCGGATTACACATACCAGCAAAATGTGAACGACGCGATGCGTCTGGGTACGCTCCTGAAAACCATGAACACGCTGCCCAAGCCGACGATTGCGCTGGTGCAGGGGAATGCCTTTGGCGGCGGTGTGGGGCTGACCGCCTGCTGCGATATTGCCATTGCCGAAGAGGGCGCGCAGTTTTGCCTGTCCGAAGTGCGGATCGGTCTGATCCCCAGCATTATCGCGCCCTATGTGATGGCGGCGATTGGTTCACGTCAGGCACGGCGTTATTTCATGACGGCGGAGCGTTTCGATGCCCATACCGCTGAGCGCATCGGTCTGGTGCACGAAGTTTGCCCCAAGGGTGCCCTCGATCAGGCGCTGGATATGATTGTGAACGCCATTCTGGATGGCGCACCGCAGGCGCAGGCGCGCGGCAAAAAATTGATCCTTGGCATTACCGGCCATGCGATTGACGATAAGATGATCCAGCACACCGTGGAGCAAATCGCCGAAGCGCGTGCATCGGACGAGGGAAAAGAAGGCCTCAGCGCCTTCCTGACCAAATCCGAACCGGGCTGGCGCAAAAAGAGCTGATGAAAAATACGATTTTATTTTAAAGGGGATATTTAAATGACCGAACTGACACTGGAACAACCGCCGCAGCCTGAACAGAAGCCCATGCCCAGCGTACAGCAGGGCGGCAAAGTTGTCGTGAAGGGCAACCGCATTTCCTACAGCGGCCAGCTGGGCGATGTATACAAAATATGGCTTTTGAATATTTTCCTGACGGTCATTACGCTGGGTATTTACAGCTTTTGGGGTAAAACCCGCATGCGCCGCTATATCACCGGCAGCTTTAAACTGGCGAATGACAATTTTGAATACACCGGGACGGGTAAAGAGCTGTTTATCGGCTTCCTGAAAGTTTTCCCGTTCTTTCTGCTGGTATCTGTGGGCTTGCAGTTCCTGCCGCCCGAGGCGATTATCATCGTCTACCTTCCGATCATGTATCTGATCCCTGTGGCCATTTATATGTCGACGCGTTATCGCCTGAACCGTCTGACGTGGCGCGGTATCCGTGGCCGTTTGACGGGCAGCGCGTTCCGTTATGGCGGGTTTGCCCTGTGGCGCATGTTTATCAATATCATCACGCTGGGTATCCTGATCCCCGCATCGGATATTGCGACATATGGCTACATGATGAACCGTGCAGGCTTCGGCAATATCCGCGCGAAGTTTGAAGGTAAATCGGCAGGTCTGGTGGGCATTCATATCGCCACGCTGGTGGGCGCCGTCGTGGTGTTGTTTGCGTCGTTCGGTCTGGCGGGTCTTTTGTCGGCGGGGGCGATGACAGGTGGCGGTGCGGGAGCGTTTGCAGGTCTTGGGGCTGTTGCGGTTGTGCTGGGTATCTTTCTGGCCATTCTCATCCGCAGCTTCTACCACGCGGCGTTGCAGCGCGAACAAATGCGCGGCCTGACGCTGGGGCATGTGCGTTTTAAATTCACGGGCACGGGCTACGACATGTTCCGCCTGCGTTTGGGCAACTTGCTGCTGCTGATCTTTACGCTGGGTCTGGCGATGCCTGTTGTTATTCAGCGCAATATGCGTTTCATGGAAAAACACGTCATCATCGGCGGCGATCTGGAGAGTGCCGAGCTGATGCAGGCCCTGCGCGAACAGGGTGCGGTGGGCGAGGGGCTGGATGATCTGCTCGGCCTCGATGCCGGCCTTGGTATCGGTTAATCGGGCATGGCACTGCACGCGCGGTTTTTTGACGGTATCCAGTCGCGCCCGCGTGCGGTGACCATTGCCGTATCACAAACATCGATACGGCTGAGCCCGGATGATGGCAGTGCGCCTGTAATATGGGCGCTGGGCGATGTGGTTATTCTGGATGAATATACCCGCGCCCATCCTGGCCGCATCAGCTGCCGCCATACGCCGGATGCCCGCGTCATCATCGACAGCGCGGATGGGTGGCAAATGCTGCGTCCGCATTTATCGCAGGCCAAGAATCTGGGCAATCTGATGTCGGCGTCGTGGGGCACGCTGGTGATGTATGCGGTGTTGTGCGTGCTGGTGGTTTTTCTGGCGATGTATTATATCCCCAAATCGGCCGCACATCTGGAAGGGCTGGTACCCGAATCTGCCGCCCGTAGTATCGGCCGTCAGGTGATTGCCGCGCATTTTAATGCCCCTGTGTGCGTAGAGCCGAAAGGCGAAGCGGCCTTCCGCAAGCTGATGACGCGGCTGGATAGTGGCCTTGCCGAGCCTTTGCCGCCCTATGTGTCGTTTGTTGTAAAGAACAGCGAAACCAATGCCTTCGCAGCGCCGGGGGATTATATCATTGTCTTTTCGGGGCTGGGTGATGATGTCAAAAGCGTAGATGAACTGGCAGGGATCCTGTCGCATGAAATGGGGCATGTGCATTACAGCCATCCCATGCGCGCCATGATGCGTTATATGGGGTTTTCGTTTTTGATGCGCGCGATGGTGGGCGATAGTTCGCTGCTGGACGCGGCGGGGCTTGTGAATGCCCTGCGTTTCAGCCGCGAAGACGAGGCGACGGCCGATGATTTTGCTGTCGAATCCCTGAAACGCGCCAAACTGGATGCCGGCCGCTTTGCTGATTTCTTTGAACGTCACGACCGTGCCGAAAAGGCGATGATTAGATCGATGCAGGAGATCACCACGGACAAAGCCAAAGATAAAAGCAAAGACAAAGACCAAAAAGACGACCAAAAGACAGACGCGGCGGATATGACCAAATCCGAAGCGGAAGACGCGCTGCGAGACCGCGTGCCGCACGATGTGCTGGAATATCTGTCAACGCACCCCGCCAGCGAGGCGCGCGTGGCCCGCATCCGCGCAACCGCAGGCGACAAGCCCAAAAATTACACACCGGCCCTGAGCGCACGCGAATGGGCGGATTACAAAAAGATTTGCGACAAAACCGTGCCGCTGCAGCAGTGGCTGGACGCGCAGGACGCCATCAGAGAAAGAAACTGACATGACCGACGATACGTTCAAAACCTATCAGCGCGAAGCCATGACCACGCGGATTTATCCGGCGGAAGATAATCTGGTGTACTCCGCCCTCGGCCTTGCAGGCGAAGCGGGGGAGCTGACGAACAAGGTCAAAAAGATCATGCGCGGCGACCAGAACCGTGACGAGCTGATTGCCGGTATTCGCGGCGAAATGGGCGATGTGCTTTGGTATCTGGCGGCGCTTGCCGAAGATATCGGCGCTGATCTGGGGGATATCGCGCGTGAAAACATCGATAAAATCAAAAGCCGCCAGTCGCGCGGTGAAATTCACGGCGCAGGCGATAACCGCTGATATATCAGGGATTGAAAAGGACGTTTAAACGCTGGGCGGTTTTTGCTTAACGGGCAGGCCGTGCAGAACGCCCAGTTTGTCTTGCGACGTCTGGCTGTTGCAAAGGGCGATGCGCACCTTATCCCAATACGCGCCATCCAGCAAAACGGGTTTGCCTTTGTATTGCACCTCTTCCATCAGGAAGGGGGACAGGTATTTATCGGCGATTTTGCTCGCCATATAATCCATGTTGCCTTTGATGATTTTGTCGGCCAGCGGTTTCAGCGCCGCTTCGTATCCTTGTCCCTTCATCACGTTTTGGTCAACCGGCGGCAAAAAGCGCGATGCGTTATTGATGGTCGCGCTGTGCGGTGCTGTTTCGGACGCAGTACGTGCAGACAGGTCAACGGCCTGATACGGCGTAACCTTTGAAAGGTCATAGCCATCGACCAGATCGGCCAGACGGTCCAGTGACAGGGCGGTAAAGTGCAGATTGTCGCCATGCTCGATCATATATTTTGCGCGTTGCCATGACAGCTGGCGGATATCATCGCCCGTGCCGCCAAAACGCGAAATATGACGAATACCTGCGTAGACGTCGGCCGCCGCCTCCGCATACAAAATTTCTGTCGCCGAGTGGCGGTTGGAATAGTAATAGGCCCCTTCGACCGTGATGTGGCCGAACTCATGGTCCATGATGCCGACGATATTTTTCAGCGGGTCGCGGATGGGGTCGGCAAACATCTGCATGTGCAGCGGGCCGTTGTAAACCAGAATAGCCAGATTGCGTTTGCCATCGAAATGCGCAACCGATGTTTCGTGGGGACTGTATATCGCCTTGAGTTCGGCCATGTAGTCCATCAGCTCTTTTTTATCAGTGAAACCCGCTTTTTTCGGGTCGATGTCCATATGAACACGGGATTCAGGCACATTAAGGATAGCGAAATGTCCCGTCATTTCGGGGATGTAGCGCACGGTTTCCTTCACATAGGCATTGAATACGCGCGACAGCGATTTGCTTTCAATCGCCTCTGCGACGGTTTCTTGTGCCGATGGTTGATCCTGCGCGGACATAATAATGATTCCCCGTTTGTCTCAATGTTATACATAAATTGTTAAAGAAAGGCAAACCGCCCGGCAGGATTAACCTAGCGACAATTTGAGCGGTTTGGTGGCGGCGGGCGAATCCGCTTTTGGGCCTTTGGCGCAGGTGGCATCGACGTTTTGTTTCCATTCCGCAATCAGGCTGGGTACGCCCATGCGGTCGGCGCGGGATTCGAACCGCTCCGTCAGCTCTTCGCGCTTGGCGTCATCCAGGCGGATGGTCACGCCATTAATCTCAACCCCTGCCGGATGCAGGAAGGGGCGGAACATCGACAGCCCCGCCTGAAACGCAAAACGGCTTTCGGTCTTCAGCGCCGTTTCGGCGAGGGCGAGCAGCTGGGTTTTGGTGTTTTCCGTCAGCGGGAACAGTTTGCCGATTCCCTTGAAACGGCCATAGGCCTCAAACCGCGCACGGTCGACGGCTTCTTCGTCGGGGGCGTGTTTGTCTGCGTAATCGGCGGCGGCTGCGGCGATGCTGCTGCCATCCATCGCGGCGAAATTGCTCTTTTTACCGGTATGGTCGGCGATAATCGCTTCGATACTGGCCGACGTCATATGCGTCTGCACACCGCTGGCAATAAAGCGGTAGGCGCGCGCCCAACTGTTAACCATCGGCAGCAGCGTATCTTGCGGATTGTCCTGCAAATGGCGCAGCGTTGCGAAACTGTCGGCGGCGTTTTCGGGGTAGGGCTTGCCCCTGGGCATGGCGCCATGGGCATCTTTCACAACCAGATGTCCGAGTTCGTGATAAAAACCGTAAGCTTGCGCCTGTTTGATATCGGCCGTTGCGCCCAGCTGTGCGCTGAATGCATCATCGGGTTTGTAGACAAGGCTTTTTAACTGCGCACCAAAGCGGCTGTTTTGAAAGGCGTAGGAGCTGTCATCTTTGTTGGACTGCTGCACTTGCTGGCGTGAATAGAACCCTTGCCCCGTCAGTTTCGCGGCCAGCTTGGCTTTCCAGTGGCCATAGGTTTCGCGGGGGGTATCGGTGTTCAGGAAGACCGTATTCGATTTCATTTGCGGAAAATCGCGCAAAACGCGGGCCGCTGCGGCGGCAAAGTCGAAAAAACGGGACGCGGGCGCCGCGCCGTCTTTTGGTGCCGATGGGTCGCTGGTTGCCGTCATGCGCGTGCCGTGAGCCCTGTATCCTGAAAAAGCAAAGTCAGATCAATTATATGCCTTTATGGCAACCCGTGCCAGCGTTTCTGCGCCGCCGCATGGTTTTTTCCAAAAAACCAAGGTTATTCAGATTGTTAAATCTAAACGGGGGCATATGCCAGCGTTGATATCATATATTTATATGATTATAGTCATTGCACAATCTTGGATTAAAGGAACCCGCCGCGTGTCGATCAAAAAAATCCTTGTCGCCAACCGTGGAGAAATCGCCTGCCGCATCATGCGCAGCTGCCGCGAAATGGGCATTGCCACCGTGGCCGTTTATTCCGAAGCCGACGAAGACGCCCTGCACGTGGATATGGCCGACGAAGCCGTCTTGATTGGCCCGCCCGCCGCGCGCGAAAGCTATCTGGATATTTCAAAGATTATTACGGCAGCGAAGCAGACGGGGGCAGATGCCATTCACCCCGGATACGGTTTCCTGTCCGAAAACGAAGATTTCGCCGAAGCGGTCGCCAAGGCGGGTATGATTTTTATTGGCCCCCCCGTCGCGGCCATTCGTGCCATGGGCGGCAAATCCGAAGCGAAGGCGCTGATGGAAAAGGCAGGCGTACCGCTGGTGCCCGGATATCATGGCGATAAGCAGGACGAAAAGTTTCTCGCCGCCGAAGGCGACAAAATGGGCTATCCACTGCTGATCAAGGCATCGGCAGGCGGCGGCGGCAAAGGCATGCGCGTGGTTGAGAAACCCGCAGACTTCACCGAAGCGCTGGGTGCAGCCAAGCGCGAAGCACTAGCAGCTTTCAGCGACGACCACGTTCTGATCGAAAAATATCTGGCGCGCCCGCGCCACGTTGAAATTCAGGTGTTTGCCGATCAGGCGGGGCATACGGTTTATTTGTTCGAACGCGATTGCTCGATCCAGCGTCGTCACCAAAAAGTGATCGAAGAAGCACCTGCGCCGGGCCTTGCGCCCGATACGCGCAAGAAAATGGGCGAAGCGGCAGTGGCTGCGGCCAAGGCGATTGGCTACGTCGGCGCGGGTACGGTTGAATTCCTGCTGGATACCGACGGTTCGTTTTACTTCATGGAAATGAATACGCGTTTGCAGGTGGAACACCCTGTGACCGAAATGATTACGGGGCTGGATCTGGTCGCCCTGCAGGTGAGTGTGGCGGAGGGGCAGGACCTGCCCTTTACGCAAGATGATCTGGTGATTGACGGCCACGCGATCGAAGTGCGCTTGTATGCCGAAGACCCGTCCAATCACTTCCTGCCCGGTGCGGGGCAGATACAGTATCTGTCTTTCCCGCTGCAAAGCGATGCGGTGCGCGTTGATACCGGCGTGCGCGAGGCGCCCTTTGGCGATGGGGATGTGATCTCTATTCACTATGACCCGATGATTGCCAAAATCATCGTGCATGGCGCGGACCGCGGCGAGGCGATTGCGCGGTTGTCTGCCGCGCTGGCCGAAACGCATGTGGCAGGACCCAAAACCAATTTGAATTTCCTGCGTGCACTGGCGGCGCATCCGGCATTTGCCAAGGCAGATCTGGATACACGCTTTATCAACCGTTACGCGGCTGATTTGCTGCCCGAAGAAAAGCCGGCTGCGGATAATACCGCCCTAGCGCTGGGCGTGCTGGGGATTTTGAATTTACGCGACGAAACGCCTGCACCGCAATTGAGTACGCAGGCCGACCCGACATCGCCATGGCAAGACCGCGGCGCGTGGCGCATTGGCGGGGCGGATAGCGAACAGTTCCGTTTGGATGGCGGGGCAGGTGATGTGGCTGTCACGGTGACGCGTCCGAACGGCGCCGATGCGCCGCAGCTGCATATGCCGGACGGCAGCGTGATTGACGCGCGTTATATGCCCGCCGCCGAAGACATGGGTTTTTACGCCCTGTTGAATGGCGACGAACACCACGCCGTGGTGCTGCGCGATGGCCGCAAGCTGAACGTGATGTATGCGGGGGCGCAGGCTGATATCATCTGGCACGACCCGCTCAGCGTCGAGGCCGAAGAAGATACTGCCGCCGGACGCTTGACCGCGCCCATGCCGGGCAAGGTCGTTGCCGTGCGCGTGCAGTTGGGCGATGCCGTCAAAAAAGGCCAGCCACTGGTGATTGTCGAGGCGATGAAGATGGAACACACCATCGTTGCCCCCGTTGACGGTAAAATTTCCGCCATCAACGCCAATGTGGGCGAACAGGTGGATGAAAAACGCGAATTGATCGCACTGGAGTAAATAAAGCGCATGGGAAATCTGGAAGGCATCGATATCGTTATCCGCAAACTGAGCGAAAAACTGCCGATTGAATTGATCGGCTTCGTTCTGGCGGCGGGGGTGCTGATTGTTTTTATCGTGCTGGCAATCTTCCTGAAACGCTATCAACACCCCGAGGCACCGACGGAATCTGTGGGCGCTCCCATTAACGACGACACGACGCTTTTGGGTAAAATGCGCGCCAAAGCGGCGAACAAACCCCTGAAACCTGCCAAAGTCATCAAAGAAAAAAACAAAACCCGCGAAGTCGCCATGGCCGCGGGATTTATTGTGGATGATGTGGAGCGTGATCTGCCCATCCTTGGCAAAGACAAAGACGCCGCAGCGGTCGGCATGATGGAGCGTGTGATCTGCGGCCGTTATTACTACCCCGAACATGTGACGGGTAATGCGGAGTGGAAGCTGCTGCGCCGTCCCGCGCAAACAACACCCGCCGCGCCACTGCTCGTGGAGGGGTGGCAACTGGTGGTGACAAAGGGCACCCTGTCGGTTGCCGCGCTGGGCGGTATTAATAAACTCATTACCGATGCGCACTGGAAAAAACATCCGCTTGAGATCGAAGTGCTGCGCAGCTCTATCAACTTCTACTGGGACGAAGTCGGCGGCAAGGACCAGATTGAAAACTTTAAAACACTGGTCGAAAAACTGAATCACCGGAGCATTTAAGCATGGCGGCATATCCGGCTTTTGTACGTATCGTTGAGGTTGGCCCGCGCGACGGCCTGCAAAACGAAGCGCGGCAAGTATCCGTTCAAACCAAAGCCGCGTTTATCAATATGCTGACGGATGCAGGGCTGCAAAGCATCGAAGCCGGCGCCTTTGTATCGCCCAAATGGGTGCCGCAAATGGCGGATAGCGACAAAGTCCTCGCATCCATTCACCAAAAATCCGGTGTGTCTTATCCTGTATTGGTGCCGAATGAAAAAGGCATGCAGGCTGCGCTGGATGCCGGCGCGCGGGAGGTCGCTGTCTTTGCGGCTGCCTCCGAAAGCTTCAGCCAAAAGAATATCAATTGCACGATTGATGAAAGCCTCGCGCGCTTTGCGCCCGTCATGGAAATGGCGCGTGCGGCAGATGTGCGCGTGCGCGGATATGTATCTTGCGTGCTTGGCTGCCCGTACGAAGGCGACATTCCGCCAGACAATGTTGTGCGTGTGGCGAAGGCGTTGCTGGATATGGGCTGCTATGAAATTTCGCTGGGTGATACGATTGGTACAGGCACGCCTGTCAAAACGCGCGTGATGTTGCAGGCGGTGAAAGCCGTGGCGCCTGAATCGAAACTTGCGGTTCACTTTCACGATACCTACGGGCAGGCGCTCGCGAATATTTTGGTCGCCCTCGAAGAGGGAATCGCGGTGGTTGATTCTGCCGCGGGCGGCTTGGGCGGTTGTCCATATGCGAAGGGCGCTAGCGGTAACGTCGCAACCGAAGATGTACTTTATATGCTGCAGGGGATGGGAATCACGACGGGGGTAAACCTGCCCGCCGTGGTCGCGGCAGGCCGATTCATCGCCGCCGAAGTGGGCAAATCGGTGGTTTCGAAGGCGGGATCGGCTCTTTTTCTTAAGTCAAGCGTTTGATTTAAAACGTTTTTATTGCGATTCACACCCTGTTTTTCTGATTCTGCGTTCAAAAACCCGATTCAGGGGGTGATTCACCGGAATTTGATTCTTCGGGGGTGCGGGCAATGAACCCCTGACATTCAAAAAAGCGCGTTTTTATTGGGTTTTAAGTTTTTTCAAAAAGGTGTTTGACTTCGGCGAAACCGCTGCGTATAAACTCGCTCACTGTCCGACGCTGACAACGACGACAACGACGCCGACAACGGCAACGAAGACGACGACAAAAGCGGCCGGCCGGCAGGAAAAAGAAGAAAAAACAAAAAATCATTTTTTTCCTGTTGACCTTCGAAACGAGTTTCGGTAGGTTTCTGGCTCTGACAGAATCTCGACAGTTTGGAAAAAACTTCGGTTTTACCAACGGGGATTTTTTGCGGTGAAAATCGCAAGGGTTATTGAACATTGTAGATCGATGAGAAGAGATACGCAGGCAGCGGTTTGTGATCATGTTTATTGTCCACAAAACGACTTGCATTAGCGTATCTCACGCAATTAAGGTTGTAATAATAGTCGCAAGATTATTGATTACATCCGACAGTGTATGAGCATTAAGCAAATGCAGGTCTCTAAACTAAATGAGATCCTTTGAGATATTGAGGGATTAAATTCAACTTAAGAGTTTGATCCTGGCTCAGAATGAACGCTGGCGGCAGGCCTAAAACATGCAAGTCGAACGCCCTAGCAATAGGGAGTGGCGCACGGGTGAGTAACATGTGGGAATATGCCTTTTGGTACGGAACAACGTTTGGAAACGAACGCTAATACCGTATGGTCCCTCCGGGGTAAAGATTTATCGCCAAAAGATTAGCCCGCACTAGATTAGCTAGTTGGTGAGGTAAGAGCTCACCAAGGCGACGATCTATAGCTGGTCTGAGAGGACGATCAGCCACACTGGGA
>JBEIOU010000017.1:0-64468 GCA_040377425.1 Micavibrio sp.
ACCACCGCCCCGACCAGCAAAAGCGACAGAGATTCAGGCGCAGCCGCGGCTTGTTCAACCGTGACGGCGAAGGGGACAATCCACGGCCACAGACTGACGCCCAGCCCCAGATAACCCAAAGCAAAAAGACCGATACTGCACAAAAACGGCGCATATTCACGGCCCCTGTGCAGGCTGACCGCCAGCCAGATAAAAAGCGCCAACGTCAGCACCGGAATAGGCAGTAACCAGAAAAACACCTGCGGGTCGAACCAGCGCGCTTCGATGCCCGTATCCAAAAACGGCACCCACAGACTGACCAGCCCCATAAACAGCGCCACGAACAGCAAAATATATTGCGCCGTTCTGCGCGCCCATACCTGCGTCTCGCCTTCGGTTTTCATGACCAGCCACGTTGCGCCCAGCAAAACATACCCTGCGACAACGCCAAGGCCTGTCATGATGCTGAAAGCTGTCAGCCAGTCAAAAGCGCCGCCGGAAAACCCGCGCCCTTCTACCTCAATGCCCTGCACCAGACCGCCGAGAATAACCCCCTGCATAAATGCCGCACCAAGGGAGCCGAAGTGAAACAGCACATCCCATAGTTTTTTGGATGCATGCGCCTTGAACCTGAATTCAAATGCAACACCGCGGAAAATAAGACACAGTAACATCGCAATGACCGGAATATACAGCGCCGGCATCACAATCGAATACGCCAGCGGAAATGCCGCAAACAATCCGCCGCCGCCCAGCACCAGCCATGTTTCATTTCCATCCCAGAATGGCGCGATCGAATTGATGGCGCGGTTACGGCACGTATCCGTAGGCGCGAGGGGGAACAGGATACCCACCCCCAGATCAAACCCATCCAGCAGCACATACAGCAGCACAGCCGTGGCAATCAAACCGCCCCAGATCATGGGCAAATTCACATAGGCCTCGAAGGAAAACATGTAACTAGCCCCCTTGCGTTTGATCTTTGATAAACGGCGCGCTTTCGCGGCCCGGCATATCGGGTTTTGTATCCATCGGTTGCGGACCCTTGCCGATCAGGCGCAGGATGTAATAGCTGCCTGCACCAAAAATAAAGAAGTACACCACAACGAAAGCCGCCAGCGATATCGCCACATGCGCCCCCAGAACGGGCGATACGGATTCGGACGTGCGCAGCAGACCATATACCGTATAGGGCTGTCGGCCGACTTCGGTCACGAACCACCCCGCCAGCACGGCCACGAAACCGGACGGCGTCAAAGCCATGCACCACAGCTGGAACCAGCGCGTATCAAACAGGCGTTTGCGGAAATACAAAACGGCGCCGATAAGGCCCGTCAAAATCATGGCCATCCCCACTGCCACCATGACGCGGAAAGCCCAGAAGACCACCGGCACATTCGGACGGTCTTCTTTGGGCCATTCCTTGAGGCCTTTGATCTCCCCTTCCGGATCGTGCGTCAAAATCAGGCTGGCCAGTTTGGGAATTTCGATCGCGTATTTGGTTTCTTCCGCTTCCATATCCGGCACGCCAAACAGGCGCAGCGCGGCGCCTTTTTCGGTATCCCATATGCCTTCCATCGCCGCAACCTTGGCGGGCTGGTGTTTCAGGGTATTCAGGCCATGCAGGTCGCCAATGAACATTTGCACAGGCGCCACAAATACAGCCATCAGCATCGCCATGGCAAACATGATGCGCGCCTGCGCCACATGCACGCGGCGCCACAGATACCACGCGCTAACGCCGCCGATTACAAAAGCCGTCGTCAGATACGCCGCGACCACCATATGCGCAAGACGATACGGGAAAGACGGATTGAAAATAATCTCGATCCAGTTCACGGGATAGAAAATACCATCGCGGATTTCGTGGCCGGTCGGGGTTTGCATCCAGCTGTTGGCGGACAAAATCCAGAAACTGGAAATCAACGTCCCCACGGCCACAATTGCAGTGGCGGTAAAATGCATACGCGGGCTGACACGCCCCCAGCCAAAAAGCATAATCCCCAGAAATGACGATTCGAGAAAAAAGGCCGTTAGCACTTCGTAGCCCAGCAAAGGGCCGATGACGTTGCCGACCTTATCGGAAAAGACAGACCAGTTTGTGCCAAACTGATAAGACAGCACCACACCGGATACCACCCCCATACCAAAGGTGACCGCAAAGATCTTCACCCATAATTTATATATATCGCGGTAAAGCGTGTTGCCCGTGCGCAACCATCGCCATTCGACAACCGCCAGAAAACTGGCAAGACCAATGGTGAATGCCGGAAAAATAATATGAAACGACACCGTAAAAGCGAATTGCATACGCGCAAGCAAGACGGGATCGAGATCAAAATAAGACATGCGCGGCCTCCTTGTGCGGGCTGTTCCATGCTTGCGCTGAATATAGGCTTCGCGCCTGCCGAAGTGAAGCTCTTTAAATTCAAAAAAAGCCGCGTTTCCGCACTTTTCTTGCATTCATGGCAAGAGGCTTTTACACTTTGAATACCAAACGGAGGCTTCTTGCATGACACAACCTGCTCTGGTTACATTTCACGGCCTTGGCTGCGCACGGTTTGATCCGCCGGCAGAGACAGAAACACGCGGCGCGGTTGTGGCGGTACATGGCCTGACGCGCCAAAAACGCGATTTTGATTTCATCGGTCGCAGTCTGGCCGCAGATGGCTGGCAGGTCTATGCCCTCGACGCCCCCGGACGTGGCGAAAGTATGCGGTTGCCCCCCGAAGAATACCATCTGGACAAGTATGCCGAGATTTTTGCTGCCGCGTTGCGCCAAAGCTTTGATAAGCCAGTGCATTGGCTGGGCACATCCATGGGGGGATTAATCGCCCTGACCATGGCGGCGCGCGGCGATGCAGATTTATTTAAAACCGTAACGCTGGTGGATATCACGCACAGGCCCCACCCCGCCGCCTGCGCACGCATTGCGGATTACGTCGTCGAAAACCTGCCCATACTATCGTCGATTGACGCCTATCTGGATGTATTAAAAATCAACCTACCCCTTGGCGATGTCAGCGGAGATGTGTGGCGTCATTACGCCGAACACCAACTGCGCAAAACGGATGCCGGATTTATCTTCCATTTTGATCCTAAAATAGCGCGGCTGGCAGCCCCTATGCTGCGTGCGGGGATTGATATCACCGAAGGCGTGCGCAAAATGTCTTGCCCGCTGGCACTGGTCGCGGGCGGCAAGTCCGACCTGTGCACGGCGCAGGAAATTGCCGATTTGCAGACGCTGCGGCCTGATTTACAGCTGCACATTTGCCCCGATGCCGGCCACATTCCGGCGCTGGCAGATTCGCCCACGCAAAAATTTATAGCCGATTTTATCGTCAGGAACGCGGCATAAAAAAACCGCCGTCCTTGCGGTACGGCGGTTTTTATGAAGCTATCAGCGATTAAGCGCGGCGTGCTTTTTTAGGGGCAGCGCCTGCCGGACGGCTGCGGGGACGGTCAGCAGATGCCCCCTTGCTGGTTGCAGATTTGCTGGCAAATTTCTTGCCCGCGCGTGCCGGACGATCGCCGCCGAAATCACGTTTTTCGCCCGCAAATTTCTTACCGGCACGGAAAGGCTTGTCGCCCCCCTTGCCAAAAGATTTGCGGCCTTCGCTATCATCACGCTTGCGACCCTCGCCGTCTGCACGATCAAAACGTGCGGGACGTTCGCGGCGCTCGTAACGCTCGGCACCTTCGCTGCGCTCGCGGCGTTCAAAACGATCGCCGCTACGCTGGGGACGATCACCGCTGCGTTGGGGACGATCCCCACTACGCTCGCTGCGCTGCGGACGATCGCCGCTACGTGCAGGGCGGTCAGCGCTACGGGCGGGGCGCTCGCTGCGCTCACCACGATAGCCGCCGCGGCTGTCTTCGTCACGGCGCGGACGGCGTTGATAGCTATCCTGACCCTCGCCGCGTTCGCGGCGATCTTCGCGGTCAAAACGATCCGCATGCGCAAACGATGCATTACCATCGTATTCGTCACGGCGCGACTTGAAGCCGCCTTTTTTAAAGCCCTCTTTTTTGAAATCGCCGCGGTCGGATCTTTCGCGTTTGAAATCACCCTCGTCACGGTCGCGCTTGCCGAATGCCGGTTTACGGTCGCCGTCTTTTTTGAAACGGGACTTCGAGAAACCTTCGCCAAAGCTGTCCTTGCGTCCGGCGCCAAATGATTTTTTACCAGCAGGCTTTTTACGCTTCACCAGATTTTCGTCAGCACGATCCGAGTTTTTGATCGATTTGTCGGACGGGTTCATCAGATGATAAATTGCCTTCCACTTCGCACCGTCTTCGGGGGCGACGAAAACAACAGCCTCGCCTTTTTTGCCGGCACGCGCCGTGCGGCCGATGCGATGGATATAGTCTTCGGCAACCTGCGGCAGGTCATAGTTGATAACGTGTTCGATGTGCGGAATATCAAGGCCGCGCGCCGCCACATCGGTTGCGACCAGAATGCGGTATTCCTTGTCACGGAAATCTGCAATCACGCGGTCACGCTTGCTTTGTTTCAGGTCGCCATGGATAGCTTCGGCTTTGTGGCCGTCGCGCTGCAGCTTGGTCGCCATGCGGTCTGCGCCATGTTTGGTCTTGACGAAGACGATGACAGAGCCGTCGCGGCGTGACAGGTGTTCGATCAGGGCTTTGTATTTCTCAGCCGTCGCCAGCTTTACCATTTCCTGTTTTATATTTTCGATGGGGCTGTGCACGTCGCCAACCGCGATGCGTTCGGGCATGTGCAGGTATTTTTTCGCAATCTCGATAATATATGGGGGCAGCGTGGCCGAGAACAGCAGCGTCTGGCGTTCTTTCGGCATGTGCTTCAGGATACGGTCAATCTGCACACCAAAGCCCATGTCGAGCATACGGTCTGTTTCGTCCAGAACCAGGAAACCTGCATCGCGCAAGTTCAGGCTGCGGCGTTCCAGATGGTCGTTGATACGGCCGGGCGTGCCGACGATCAGGCGCGGACGCGCTTTCAGCTGGTTGAGCTGGCGGTACATAGAATCGCCGCCGATCAGCAGGGCGGTTTTGATACCGCTGCCGTGGCCGAGCATTTCCTGCAAAGATTTGAGAACCTGCGTTGCCAGTTCGCGCGTCGGTGTCATGATCAGCGCCGTGGTTTTGTCGGTCGTCAGCAGACGTTCGATCAGCGGAATGCCAAAGGCACCCGTTTTACCCGTACCCGTCTGTGCAGAACCGAGGATGTCACGGCCCTTGAGCGCGACGGGGATTGCTTTTGCCTGAATCGGCGTAGGCGTGGTGAATTGCATGCGCGCGAGCGAATTCGCGAGCTGCTGGGACAGACCCAGCGTGGAGAAGTCTTTCATTTTAAGTTTCCTGATGGCGGCTATTGCCGCTGTATATGCGGCAAAAAACTATGCCGCTTGCTGCGGCCTTATGCCGCTCTTTTTGCGGCCATGCGCCGCTGCCTTTTCCGGCATCATCAGGGAAACCCGCGGTGCTGGAAAAACAAACCCCCGCCCGCCCAGCGGGCTGGCAGGGGTCTGTATGTAATCTGTGCCTGATTGGCGGTGACGTGCGTAAAAGTTACGCAGCGCCAGCCAGTTTCAGGTCAGCCGCAGCAGTTTTGCCGCGTTCGGTCGCGAGTTCGTAAGAAACGCGCTGACCTTCGTTCAGGGTGTCAAGACCTGCGCGCTGAACTGCGGAGATGTGTACAAACACATCACTGCCGCCTTGCTCAGGCTGGATGAAACCAAAACCTTTGGTGGGGTTGAACCATTTTACGATACCGGTTGCCATGTAGAATTTCCTTTTTTGCAGCCGTTGAAGCCATGTCACCGTGACAGGGCCAAGAGAGTTTTGTATCCGTCTTGCGACGTCTCGAAACTCTTTCAACGCTGCGGTATTTATTCCTGAAAGGAAAATTTACCGCTTCATATCGTTCACACGATACGGTCTTCCAATAGCAGTGCCGGAAGACTCGCACAGGCAGAGTACGCACGAAACTCGAAACACTTTAAACCACACCCCCGTTAAAAAAACAAGAGGATTATGAATACTTACGCAAAATAAGGACAGGCTTGCCTATAAAAATCAGGGCTTTGGCCCGCCAGTGCGGCGGGGGGCAGGCTGCACAGCAAGGCGCGGCGGCAGCGGCGTGTGGAAAATTGCCACATCATTGATTTCGTGTGTTTTTTTATTGATTTCCGCTGCCTGAAAACCCGCATCTGCCATTTCTTTTATATAGGCGGGCGGCAGGGCAGCCGCGCCGTTTTCCGGCTTGCGGTTGAGCAGCAGCACGGCCGATGCCTTCACAGCCCCGCTATCTGCATCAATGTAGTCAAGCGCCAGCCGCAGAATCGCCCCGCCGTCGACGTCGCCATAGTGGCGGAAGACCACGCGGCAGTTTTTGACGCCCAGACTTTCGTGCAGCTCGTTGATGGCGCGGATGCGGCCACGGATATCCAGCGTGCCGCCCGTGCGGCTGTCTTGCAGATTTTTGAAATCCTGCGGCATCACCTGCCCTTTGAACACGTGGTTCTGCTTTTCGTTACAAAACTCGTATCCCATCTGCACATAAGACGAATTGCCTGTCATGACGGCAACCGCGTAATCGCGTACGGACACCTCGGCCACATGCCGGTCGGGCGCGGCGGTGCGGTTGAATGCCTTGCGTGCCGATCCGGCAATCGTGTTTTCTGTATCGTGATTGTCGGGCGATCCGGCACCGCCGAATTTGGCCATCGCATTCACGCGCGGCACTTCATGTTTAGGCAACCAGTCATCGCGGAAATTCCACCAGTAAATGCCGAGCATACCCAGATCGAACGCGGGTCGCGTCTTACCGCTGTTATCGGTGATAGTGGCCTTGCGCATGTCTTCGACTTTTTGCGTATCGGTCGTCAGGGTTTCGGCCATAAAAACCGCATCCGGCTTTTGCGCGCGCGCATGGGTTATCAACGCCTGCCAGCAATCGGGCGGAATCAAATAAGCCGCATCGCAGCGGAAATCGGTAAAGCCCGCCTTGATCGACCAATCGATTACTTTTTTGAAATAACCCTGTTCGTTCTGGTCACCAAAAATAAAAAAGCGTTTTGCTTCGGGCGATGCGTAATTAATATGCGCCACGTCCGACCACGGGTCTTCGGCGGGGCCGCCGATTTGCAGCGTCAAGTCGCTATTTCGTTTAAACTTAAAAAGATATTCCTGATCGCCGTGCGCGGCCGGCCATTTGATGCCGATCAGCGAACCGTCTGCGCCGTGCAGCGGCATGACTGCCCCTTGCGCACCGCCTTTAATATCAGCAATTGCCGCATCTTCGGCAATCACCAGCGCATGATCGGCTGCGACATGGTTGCATACCAGATCGGCATAAAGACGGATGCCTTTTTCTTTTGCCTTCTGCGCGAAATGCTGCAGGTGTTTAAGATCTTCGTCGGCGCCCTGCCCTGCGGTGAATTCATCCCCCAGACGGAAATGATCGCGCTGCGCGTAATAACTGCCGCTGCGCATTTGACCGTGCGAGATTTTTTCTACTGCCGTCGGCTGCCCCATGGGGCTGAACCATATCGCGTTGAATTTCTGATCTGCAACATGATCAATCAGCCAAGACGCGCCATCGACACGGTCTTTGCCAGACCAGTCGTTCACAGGGCCCACCATGCGCGGGGGCACGTAATAAATGCGGTGTCCGGGCAAGTTTATTATCCTCAGGTTGGCAGATAAGATAGATAGTACCAAAATCAATACGGTCGACAAGCCATTCCTGTCTTTCATGGGCCGTTTTGTTCCTTTGACGCGCAAGGCATTCATGCCTATAAGATTCTCTGGCGGCAGCACCAGAAATGACGCGCCGCACAAACGAAACATGTGCAAAGCATGCACGAAAATACAGAGGGGAAATCAGATGTCGGGACGTAATGATTGGTGGCGCGGGGCAGTGGTGTATCAGGTTTATCCGCGCAGTTTTAACGACAGCAACGCCGATGGTATCGGCGATATCAAAGGTATCACGGCGAAGCTGGATTATATCGCATCGCTAGGCGTGGATGCCGTGTGGCTGTCGCCTTTCTTTACGTCACCCATGGTCGATTTCGGGTATGACGTGTCGGATTATAAAAACGTCGATCCCATGTTCGGCACATTGGATGATTTCGACGAAATGCTGGCCGAAATGCACAAACGCGGATTGAAGCTGATCATCGACGTGGTGCTGAGCCATACATCCGACAAACATCCGTGGTTCATCGAAAGCCGCAAGAGCCGCGACAACGAAAAATCCGAATGGTACGTCTGGGCAGACCCCAAACCCGACGGTACGCCACCCAATAACTGGATGTCCGTCTTCGGCGGATCGTCATGGCAGTACGACACCAAACGCGGCCAGTATTATTACCATCAGTTCCTGAAAGAACAGCCGGATTTGAACGTGCGCAACACCGCGGTGCAAGACGCGCTTTTGGATGTATGCCGTTTCTGGCTGGACCGCGGCGTGGACGGCTTCCGTCTCGATGCACTCAACCACTGCATCCACGATGCACAACTGCGCGATAACCCGCCACTCGAAGGTTTCGACCGCAATCAATCCAGCGGCCGTCAGACCCACCCCTATTACTGGCAGCGCCACCTGTACGATAAAACACAGCCGGAGATGATCCCTTTCATCCAGCGTCTGCGCAAACTGACGGACGAATATGAAGGCCGCTTCATGGTCGCGGAAATCGGCGACGACTTTCAGATCAAAACCAGCGTGGCCTATACAGACGGCCCCGACAAACTGCACACCGCTTATAACTTCGCCCTGCTGGGCCCCGGTGTGTACAACACCAAATCCCTGCGCGGCGCGGTCGAAGAATATCTGGCCGAAGGCCGCGATTGCTGGCCGTCATGGGCATTTGCCAACCACGATGTGGTGCGCGTAGCATCCCGCTGGGCCGTAGACGGCAAACCGGATCCGGAGCAATCCAAACTTCTCTCCGCCCTTGTCACCGCCCTGCGCGGTACGGCCTTTATCTATCAAGGTGAAGAGCTGGGCTTGACCGAAGCGGACATTCCGTTCGAACTGCTGCAAGACCCCTTCGGCATTTTCCTCTGGCCGGAAGACAAAGGCCGCGACGGCTGCCGTACGCCCTTCCCGTGGGATGGACAAAAGGCCAACGCCGGTTTCTCGGACGCTGCCACCACGTGGCTGCCTGTACCGATCGAGCATCTGGCCAAGGCCGCCGCGCAGCAGGAAGCCGACGGCCACTCGCCGCTGCATTTCGTACGCAATTTCATGAAATGGCGCAAAACACAGCCCGCGCTGATTACGGGCGATATCCGTTTTATCGATACGCCCGACGGCACGCTTGGCTTCGTGCGCAGTCTGGACGGTAGCGATGTTCTTTGCTGTTTCAACCTCGGCAATGACACGGCAACGGTTGATCTGCCGGCCGATAGCCAACCCATCGACGGCCACGGCATGAACAGCACACTAGATGGCCGCAAACTACACCTGCCCGCCTTCGGCGGATACTTCGGACGCCTGTAAAACGTCCCTGCGCAAACAAAAACCCCCGCCAGTGATGGCGGGGTTTTTGTTATTCAAAACGTCAATCCAGATATTTCAATCCCTCCAGCCCCGGATAAGGGTGCGTGATGACGCGCACGGGAATGGGCGAGAGGTAATCTTTGAATCGGCCTTTTTCAAGGAAGCTTTGCATGAAACGCGATGTCGCAAAATAACTGCCAAGGCGCGGGACAATGCCGCCTGCGATATAAATCCCGCCGAACGCGCCATACGTCAGCGCCAGATTCCCCGCCGCAACGCCCAGAAAATGACAGAACAAATCAAGCGCCTCGACACAGACCGGACACGTACGCGCCAGCGCCGCATCGGTAATTTCGGCCGGTGTTTTTTCAGGCAAACTCAAGCCGTCAATCCCGCAAAGGCCGTGATAGATATTCACAAGGCCCTTGCCGGAAATCACACGCTCCGCCGAAATATGATGATACTTGGTTTGTTTAAGCCATTCGAACATACGGAATTCACGCTCCGTCGTCGCAGGCATGGTGACATGTCCACCTTCGGTCGTGATAGGTATGGGGTGACCATCGCGGCCAAATACAACCGCACCAACGCCAAGGCCGGTGCCGGGGCCGATGATACCGACGGGCGCACCCTTGACTGGCTGTCCACCGCCAACGGCGTAATAATCGTCTGGCGTTAAATGCGGAATCCCCAGAGCGAGCGCGGTAAAGTCGTTAATCACATCCAGCTGCGCAAGGCCGATTGCATCGCGCGTGCCGTTGATGGAAAAACTCCAGCCATGATTGGTCATGGAAACCTGATCATCACCACTCAGCGGGATCGCGACCGCAAAGGCGCCCGTATCGGGTTTGTCCGCTTTCACGCGCGACAGATAGGCCTTGGCCGCATCGGCCAGCGTGGGAAAATCGTCACAGGGCAGCACATCGATGTGATGGATGCCATCATCATTCGCAATCGCAAAACGTGCGTTGGTCGCCCCGATATCCGCAATCAGCCGTGACATGCGCTGCGTCTCCTTCGTGATAGAAATAAAACTGGAAGCGTAGATTAGCACGAATGGCCGCTGCGGCGGCAAGCCCCTTCTCTTGCACGGCCAGTGACCACTGCACCATTCAAGCCATTGAAAATAAATACAGTTACGACGTTTTGAATGTGATTGACTTTGTAGCGTTTTGTTAACATAATAATAAATCAATTTTTTAATCCCGTTAAAATCCCTGCGAGTTTTTTATGCCCACCACGCCCACGCCCCACACACCGAATTCCGAGGCCGAACAGGCGCTGCAATCATGGCAGATTGACTACACAAAACGCAGCGACGGTACGATTTTCGTCGCGGGTGATATCAATCTTTGGAATAAAAATCTTTCGCAGCTGCCCGATCTCAGCCAAGTCGTCGTGCAAGGGAATTTTATTTGCGACAACAACAACCTGACATCGCTGCAGGGCGCGCCGCGTGCTGTCGGCGGGAATTTTTCGTGTGATCATAACCAGCTGAAAAATCTGCAAGGCGCACCAAAAACGGTGGGCGGATATTTTTCATGCAACCATAACCAGCTGGCCGATTTATACGGCGGCCCCCAAATAGTGGGCGGCGGTTTTTGGTGCAAACATAACAACCTGATGTCGCTGCATGGCGCACCATCGTCGGTGGGCGGCGATTTCGAATGTTACGCCAACCGCTTGACCAGCCTTTATGGCGCGCCCGCATCCGTGGGCGGCGATTTTGTTTGCTACGATAACCTGCTGACACACCTGATCGGTGCCCCCGCCCATGTCGGCGGCAGCTTTTGGTGCGAAAACAATAAATTAATCACCCTCGAAGGGGCGCCGCTATCGGTGGGGCATGAATTCCGCTGCCACGGCAACCCCGACCTCCCCTCACTGCATCATGCGCCGGAAAAATTTCGGGTGATTTATTCCGATTGGGGTGTTTACAATAGCTGGTCACAGGTGCCTGAAAAAATCAGATCCACCCCGGACAGCGCCGCTGCCGCGCAAACGGCGCAGGACATCGGCGTCATGCAGCCTGCCAGCAATATTCGCCGCCGTGCGCCCAAGGGGCCCTGAATTTTTCGGGCTTAGATCTTCGCCAATGCTTCGTCAAGGTCGGCAATCAGATCTTCGACGCTTTCGATCCCCACCGACAGACGGATAAGCCCATCGGAAATGCCCAGCGCTTCGCGCTGTTCTTTCGGCACCGATGCATGCGTCATGATCGCCGGATGTTCGATTAGACTTTCGACACCGCCCAGACTTTCAGCAAGGGTGAAAACTTTGCAGGTCGACAGCATACGCCGCGATGCCTCCAGATCGCCTTTCAGCACAGCGGTAATCATGCCGCCAAATCCGCGCATCTGGCGTTTGGCCAGTTCATGCTGCGGGTGGCTGGGCAGGCCCGGATACCAGACCTTTTCTACCTTCGGGTGGTTTTGCAGCCATGCGGCGATTTTTTCCGCCGATTTGTTATGACGCTCCATCCGCACATCCAGCGTTTTCACACCGCGTAGCGCAAGGAAACTGTCAAAGGGCCCCAGAATACCGCCCGTGGCGTTCTGGATAAATTTCAAACGATCCGCCAACTCGGCATTGTCGCTCACAATCGCAACACCGCCGATAATATCCGAATGGCCGCCAATATATTTGGTCGCGCTATGCACCACAATATCAACGCCCATCGAAATCGGACGCTGCGCCCATGGCGTCGCAAAGGTATTATCAACCACTGTCAGCAAATTGTTTTCACGCGCGATTTTGGTAACGGCCGTAATATCGGTCAGCTTTAACATCGGGTTGGTCGGCGTTTCGATCCAGATCATTTTGGTATTCGGCTTGATCGCCGTGCGGACCGCTTCGGCGTCGGTCATATCGACATACGATACCGTCAGACCAGTGGTATCCTTGCGTACCCGTTCAAACAGGCGATAACTGCCGCCGTACAGATCGTCAGACGCGATCATGTGCGCCCCCGCCGGCAACACATCCAGAACCGCACACATCGCGGCCAGACCAGAGCCAAAGGCAAACGCCGCACTGCCGTCTTCCAGATCGGCCATGGCGCGTTCAAACGCATGGCGCGTCGGGTTGTGGCCGCGCGCATAGACAAAGCCTTTATGCTCCCCCGGCGCGGACTGCGCATAGGTCGACGTCGCATAAATCGGGACATTCACGGCGCCTGTTGTCGGATCATGCATCTGCCCGCCATGAATGCAGCGCGTGGAAAAAGAACGGTTTTTGCGGGAAGAGGACGATGACATCAGGCGACCTGACCTTTCAGATAAAAATGGTTGAGCATATCGACGTTGGTGACGACACCGATAAAACGGTCTTCGTCCACCACCATCAGCGATCCGCCCTGCTGCAGCAGCGGCGCAGCGGCTTCAATCGGTGTTTCTTTGGGCAATACCGGCGCGGCTTCGCGCATCACATCGCCCACGTTGCCGGACAGCACCGCCGCGCCTTTCCCCTCCAGCGTCATACGGCGCAGCAGGCTTTTTTCATCGACAACCCCCAGCAGCCGGCGGCCCGCTTCGTCAAGCACCGGCAGCTGCGATACATCCGCAAAGCGCATACGTTTGTACGCGGTTTTAATGGTGTCGGTCGTGCGCACAAAAACAGTGTCACCCATATCATGGCGGCGCATGACCAGATCTTCGATTGTACCAGTGGGCTTGCGCGGGGTGAACCCCTGTTCGCTCAGCCAGAAATCGCTGAAGGTTTTCGACAGGTACTTGTCGCCGCGATCGCAAATCAGCGTGACCACGCGTTTCGGCTCTTTCTGCTCGCGGCAGTATTTAAGCGCGGCAGCGGCCAGCGTCCCCGACGACGGCCCTGCCAGAATGCCTTCTTTCAAAAGCAAGTCACGTGCAGTGGCCAGGCTTTCCTGATCCGAAATAGCATAAGCTTTTTTGACCAGATCCATATCGAGAATATCGGGAATGAAATCTTCGCCGATGCCTTCGACTAACCAAGATCCGGGCTCGACGGTTTTGCCTTCGTTCACCAGCGGCGCGAGGATGGAGCCAACCGGATCCGCCAAAACCATCTCGGTCTTGGGGCTATGATTTTTCATGTAATTGCCGATACCCGTCAGCGTACCACCGGAGCCGACACCGCAAATGATCGCATCTACATCACCATCCATCTGTGTGAAAATTTCAGGGGCTGTATATTCGAAATGCGCCGCCACGTTGGCTGGGTTCGAAAATTGGTTGACGTAGAAACCGCCTGTTTCCTGGGCGATGCGCGCCGCCACATCCTGATAATATTCAGGATGGCCGCGCACAACGTCGCTGCGCGTCACGCGCACATCGGCGCCCATGGCTTTGCAATGGAAAATCTTTTCGCGCGACATTTTATCGGGCACGACCAGAATAACCTTGTACCCCTTGAGCGCGCCGATCAGCGTCAGGCCGAGGCCCGTGTTGCCCGCCGTTGCCTCGACGATCGTGCCGCCGGGTTTCAGCTTGCCTTCTTTTTCCGCGACGTCGATCATCTGACGCGCGATGCGGTCTTTGATTGATCCGCCGGGGTTTTGCGATTCCAGTTTAACAAACAGGCGGCAAGGGCCCGTATCGATACGCGTGATTTCGACAAGCGGCGTATTGCCGATAAGCTGCAAAATGGCGGGCGGCTGGTTGGTCATGGGGTATCCCGTTGTGTTAAATTTTGCTGATTTTAGAAATATTTATACCCAAAGTAAACCTTTTCACAGACGCGCATTATCCGCCGCAAGATTGCGCGTGACTCGCCCCGTTAAACTGGCTAAAACCTTGAACATGAAGCAGGAACACGCCACATCAAATGCCGCCGCAACCACAAACGATCTGTGGACACATTTGCGCAGCGCAGCAAACGCGTTAAAAGCAGAAGACGACACTTTCGCCTGCTGGCTGGAAGATACGATTCTGAATGCGGCGCATGTTTGCGATGCGATGGCACGTTTGATCGGACAAAAACTGCAAACAGCGCACTTCCCCGCCGCCGTTTTCCGCGACGCATATGCAAGCCTCTACATTCATGATGCCGACCTGCCGCGCAAGATTGCGCACGACATGCAAACAGTGCTGATCAACGACCCCGCCGCGCATAACCCGCTGCGGCCGTTTTTATTTTTCAAAGGCTTTCATGCGCTGCAGTGTCACCGCCTTGCGCACGACCTGTGGCATCATGGCCGCCAGCCGCTGGCGCTGTTTGTACAAAATCGTGTGTCGGATTTGTTTGGCGTCGACATTCACCCCGCCGCGCGCATTGGCAGCGGCATCATGTTTGACCACGCCACGGGTATTGTGATTGGCGAAACCGCTATCGTCGAAGATGAAGTCCTGTTTTGGCACGGCGTCACACTGGGCGGACGCGCCTTCGCCCCTGAAGACCGTCACCCGAAAGTGCGCAAGGGCGCACAATTGGGCGCCGGGTCAACAATCCTGGGGAACATCGAGATTGGCGCCGGCGCAAAAATCGCCGCGGGCAGCATTGTCGTGAAATCTGTCCCGGCAGGCGCAACCGCGACTGGCAGTGCCGCCACTATTCTCTGAAAATAAAACGTATCAAACGCGGGCGGCAATTTCCTGTAGCTGGCGCAGGTGAATCGCATTGTGTTCGGCTAGCATCCAGTGCCATTGACGCAATGTGAATGCACCAAACCACGGATGGTCATACGTGATTGTGCCATCACGCTTCGCTGCCGGCACCGCTGTTTCAATTTGCGGGATCAGGGTGATGGCGAAGTTTTTGTAATTATCAAGCACCGTCTGCGCAGGCAGTTTCCCCTGCGGCTTGACGCGTGCGGTGTCGACGCGGCCGGGCGGTATCTGGTCGTTCGACAGGCGGATGATAATATCGCGCAGCCCCATGCCGACGATCATCACATGCTCCAGCGTCATCGCGGCAGACCAATAGCGCGAGCTATCTTCGATCCCGCGCAGGCGCGGCACCAGCACGCGGGTTTGCAGCTGTTCGTTATCCAGCTTCTCCACGATGCGTAAAATGGCATGCGTTGTATCGTGAAAACGTGCGGTTTCCGTATCCCAGTCGGCTTTGGCCGCCACGCGCGGACCCAGATAAAAACGCATATAGAGGCTGCCCAGCCACGTAAGCCCAGCCCCGAGCTGTCCCAGTTTTGCTTCAATCCGGGCATCCGTTTGCACTTCGGTTTGCATATTTTCTATGCCTTTCCTGACTTTAGTCCTGCGTCGGCTGCACCGGTTCGCTAACAGGCGCCGGCGCCTCGGCAGGTGCCGTGCTCGCAGGGGGCGAATCCCATGCACCGCCGATCGCACGTATCAAACGTACGGTCTCGCGCAAACGTTCCCCTTGGAACTGGATACCACTGCGCTGCGCTTCAAGTGCGTTGCGGCGGGCTGTGATCGCCTCCAGATAGCCTACGTCGCCGTTTTCGTAGCGCGTTTCTGCAAGATACGATGCACGGTTCGCAGCCTTTTCAGCCACTTGCTGCGCATACGATTGTTGTGACAGGGTTTTCAGGCGTGACAGACTGTCTTCGACATCGCGGAAGGCGCCCAGCACAGTCTGGCTGTAATTCGCAACGGCTTCTTCGTAGACGGCTTTTTGGCGTTCAAGCGCTTTGGTATTCGCGCCGCCCGAAAAAATAGGCAGCGTTACCATCGGCCCCAGCGCCCATGTACGGCTGGACCAGTTGAACAAATTCGACATCACATCGGATTCATATCCCGCATTGCCGGTCAAAGAGATGCTCGGAAAGAATGCCGCACGCGCAACACCAATGCGCGCGTTTTCCGCAGCCAGCGTGTACTGCGCTGCGCTGATATCGGGGCGGCGCTCCAGCAGGCTCGACGGCAAACCGGCTGGAATAACCGGCACGCGCTGCGCCAAGTCGGCCTTTTCTAGCGTGAATTCCGACGGCGCCTTTCCCAGCAGCAGCGCCAGCGCATGCTCCGCTTCCTTGCGCGACTGGATCACGCTTTGGTATTGAATACGCGTGTTTTCAAGATCCACTGTCGCTTCGGCAATATCCAGCTCTGTGATGGTGCCGATTTCAAGACGTTTGTTGAGGATATTCAGGCTATCCTCGCGCAGGGTTACCGATACCGACAGTACCGCACGTTCACGGTCAAGCGCCCGGATCAGGAAATACAAATCCGCCACATCCGCCTGCATAGCAAGGTGCATGGATTGCAGCGTCGATTCCGCACTCAGCATCTCGGCCTTCGCCGCTTTATGGCTGTTACGCACGCGGCCGAACAGGTCAAGTTCGTAACCAAAGGACATACCCGCCTTCAGGCTGTTTTCGATACTGACATCGGTGCCCGGCTGCAGCCCGCGCGAAATAGCGCTGGGTTTCTGGCGCGTGGCGGATGCGTCGGCATCCAGCGTCGGGAAGAAACGCGCACGCACTTCGCCCGCAGCGGCGCGGGATTGACGGACGCGGGCTTCCATCGCCTGCACACCCAGGTTGCCGCTGGACGCCTGCGTTTGCAGCGCATCGAGCGCGGGGTCGTTAAACACACCCCACCATGTGCCGCGATCCTGGTGTGCGGCAGGCTCGCCCACTTTCCAGACGCCGGTTTCCTTGAGCGGTTCTTGCGCTTCGCGGAAGGCTTCGGGCTTGGACAGGCCGGGCAATTTGAAGTCAGGCGCAAGGTTGCAGCCGGACAACGCCGTGGTCATCATCAATACGGTCAATATTCTTTTCATCTTAATGCACCTTCAAAACCGGCACAGGATGCAGGCTGGTCAGCTTGCGGCCGGAAAGTTTACGCAGCAGCACATAAAACAGCGGCGTCAGGAAAAGCCCCATAAACGTCACGCCAATCATGCCCGAAAACACGGTAATACCAATCGCCTGACGCATTTCCGCGCCAGCGCCGCTCGAAAAGACCAGCGGCACCACGCCCATGATGAACGCAAACGACGTCATCAGAATGGGGCGCAGACGCAGGCGGCAGGCGGTCATGGCGGCCTTGATCGTTTCTTCGCCCGCCAGTTCCAGTTCACGCGCGAATTCGACGATCAGAATGGCGTTTTTACATGCAAGTCCCAAGACCACTAATATCCCGATCTGGGTAAAGATGTTGTTGTCGCCGCCCGTCCACCAGACACCGAAGACAGCACTGAGCGTCACCGCCGGCGCAATCATGATGATCGCCATCGGCAAAGTCAGGCTTTCGTACTGTGCGGCCAGCACCAGAAACACAAGGAAGATGCAAAGCGGGAAAATATAAACCGCTGTGTTACCTGCAAGAATTTCCTGATACTTCAGCTCCGTCCATTCAAAATCCAATCCTGGCGGTAATACTTCTTTCAGGATGCTGATAATTTCACGCTCCGCCTCGCCCGACGAGATACCGGGCGCAGGGCCGCCGTTCAGCTCCGCCGTGCGGAACAGGTTATAGCGTGACGACGAGTCAGGGCCATAGCTCTGCTTCACATTCAAAACGCTGCCCAGCGGCACCATTTCACCCGCCAGATTGCGCGTTTTCAGCTGTGTGATATCCGCCGCATCCATACGGAACGGGGCATCCGCCTGCGCAATCACCTGATAGGTACGGCCAAAGCGGTTGAAGTCGTTGATGTAGTACGAACCCAAATAGACCTGAAGCGTTTCATAGATATTGTTCAGCGGAATACCCAGCTGCTTGGCGCGGTCGCGGTCAACATCCACAAACAGCTGCGGCACGTTGATTTGATAGCTGGAGAAAACGCCAGCCAGTTTCGGGTTTTGCCATGCCTTCATCTGCGCGGCCATCAGGGCGCCGTATAGTGCCTCTTCGCCTAAATCTCCGCGATCCTGAATTTGCAGACGGAAACCACCAATGGTCCCAAGACCATCTACTGCAGGCGGCGGGAAGACGCCGACGAAAGCATCTTCGATGGCCATGCCGAGTTTACCCATCAGGGCTTCGGCAATAACGGGGCCGTATAGTTCGGGGGTTTTACGCTCTTCAAACGGGTCAAGCGTCATGAAAACGATACCCGCACTGGAATTCGCCGTGAAGCCGTTGATGGAAAGGCCGGGGAACGCCACAGCGCTTTCGACGCCGGGGGTATCGAGGGCAATATCGCTCATGCGGCGGATAACCTCTTCGGTACGCTGCAGGCTGGAGCCGGAGGGCAACTGCGCAAACGCAACGAGATACTGTTTATCCTGCTGCGGTACGTATCCGCTCGGCACCGCCTTGAACAAGACGACCGAGCCCGCAATCAAACCAAGGTAGATTACAAACATACCCAGTTTATGACGTACGATACTGCCGGCCGTGCGCTCATAGCGCGCCGACGATGCCTTGAAGAAACGGTTAAAGCCGCGGAAGAATTTGCCAAAAATCGCATCAATGATTTTTTGCAGACGGTCAGGTTCGGCATCCGGCGCATGCAGCAGCTTGGCCGCCATGGCGGGGCTGAGGGTGAGCGAGTTAAACGCCGAAATAAAAGTCGAAATCGCAATCGTCAGCGCGAACTGTTTATAGAACTGTCCCGTCAGACCGCTGACGAACGCAACGGGAATAAAAATCGCACCCAGCGTCAGGGCAATCGCGATAATCGGGCCCGATACTTCCTGCATCGCCTTATAAGCCGCTTCGCGGGGTGATAGCCCCTCTTCGATGTTACGCTCCACGTTTTCGACGACTACGATGGCGTCGTCGACGACGATACCAATCGACAGGACAAGCCCGAACAGCGTCAGGTTGTTAATCGAAAAGCCGAACATTTTCATGACGGCAAACGTACCCACGACCGATACCGGCACCGCCAGCAACGGAATAATCGACGCGCGCCACGTTTGCAGGAACACGATGACCACGATCACAACCAGAATGACCGCTTCGACCAGGGTCGTAATAACGGCATCAATACTGGACTGCACGAAACGCGTCGGATCATAGACGATGCTGTAATCAACACCGGCGGGGAATACGGTTTCTTTCAGCTCCGCCATTGTTTTGCGGACATCGTTCGCCAGTGCAATCGCATTTGATTCAGGCGCCTGAAACACCGCAATAGCCGCTGCCTGTTTGTTATCCAGCAGCGAGCCGAGCGCATAGGTATTTGCGCCCATTTCAAGGCGCGCGACGTCTTTCAAACGCACAAGGCCGCCGCTTTCGTTGGTCTTCAGAATAATATCGCCGAATTCTTCTTCGGTCTGCAAACGGCCCTTGGCGTTAACCAGCAGTTCAAACGCACCTTGATCTGTACGCGGCTGGCCACCGATGATACCGGCTGCCACCTGCACGTTTTGTTCACGCACCGCATTGGCGACATCGCCAGCCGTCAAACCAAACGCGGCCAATTTGTTGGGGTCCAGCCAGATACGCATTGCGTAATCGCCGCCGCCGAAGACCTGCGATTCACCAATACCGTCCAGACGCGCAATGCGGTCTTTGACGTTCAGCACGGCAAAGTTACGTAGATAATTGGTATCATAACGGCCATCAGGCGATGTGATATGCACCACCATGGTAATGGTCGAAGAGCTTTTGACTGTGGTCACGCCATATTGACGCACTGTATCGGGCAGGCGCGGCAATGCCTGCTGCACACGATTTTGCACCAGCTGCTGTGCAAGGTCGGGGTCGGTGCCCAGTTTAAACGTCACGGTAATGGCCAGCTGGCCATCGGCCGTTGCCAGCGACGACATATACAGCATACCTTCAACGCCATTTACCTGCTCTTCAATCGGTGTGGCGACGGTTTGCGCAATGGTGCGGGGGTTCGCACCCGGATATTGCGCACGTACAACGATCGACGGCGGGGCCACTTCGGGGTATTCCGAAATCGGCAGCGTCGGCAGCGCCATTGCGCCCGCGACAAAAATAAAGACCGACAACACGACTGCAAAAATCGGTCGGTCGATAAAGAATCTGGAGATATCCATGGTGGCCCCCGAAAGGGGCGGGCGTCACAAAGCGCCCGCCGTATAGTTATGCGTTACGTTTGATGATGGTTTATTCTTGTGGCGGCGCGTCTGCATTACCGTCTGCATTACCGTCTTCTGCCGGCGGCGCATCAGGCATGGGCGGCGCTTCGGCTGCGGGGGCGGCTTCACCGGCAGGCTTGTCGCCCTCCAGCGTTTCCATCGACACAGGGATCGGCTGCACTTTCATGCCCGGATGAATGCGCATCAGACCGTTCACCACGATCTGCTCGCCCGCCTGCAAGCCGGAGGTGACAATACGCAGGCCATCTTGCGTCAGCTTGCCCAGCGTGACGGGGCGATAAGCAACGCCGCCTTCGGCATCCAGTGCGTAGACGAAACGGCGCGCCTGATCGGTGCCAATTGCTTTGTCATTCACCAGAACAGCCGCCGTTTTTTCGGGACTGCCCAGACGGATGCGGGCAAACAGACCGGGGGTCAAAAGACCATCGGGATTGTCAAATTCTGCGCGTACGCGCAGCGTGCCGGAATCTCCGCTCAGCTGGTTGTCGAACGAACGGATACGGCCTTCGCGCGTAAACTCGGTTTCATCAGCCAGCGCCAGAAACACGGGCATCTCGCCGCCCTTGCCGTCTGTGCGGACAGATTTCAGAACGCGCAGATACGTACGCTCGTCCATATCAAAATCGGCAAATACAGGATCGACGGATTGCAGCGTGGTCAAAACAGCCTGACCGGCCTGCACGGTGTTGCCGACCGTAATATCCGGACGACCCACGCGGCCGCTGATGGGGGCACGCACTTCGGCATATTCCAGATCCAGCGACGCCAGATCCAGCGACGCCTTGGCCGCGGCAACGGCGGCATCGGCTTCGCGCCATGCATTTTTCTTTTCATCGAATTCGCGCTGGGACACGGCTTTTTCGGCCAGCAATTTTTCGGCACGTTCCAGATCGCTGCGCGTCAGGTCGGCGCGGGCTTCGGCACCTTTCAGCGCGGCGGCCATTTGCTGCTGCACGGCTTTGTACGGGCGAACGTCGATGGTGAACAGCGTCTTGCCTTGCTTGACCAGATCGCCTTCTTTGAAATGCACGGCATCAATGGTGCCCGATACACGCGGGCGAATTTGCACGTCTTCGGCGGCACGCAAACGGCCAGAGAATTCAGACCATTCCACAATTTCGCGGCCAATCGTCGTTGCCACACTGGCGGGCATGGCTTGCGGTTGTTCGGCGCCCGCGGCGATAGCAGCCGTTGTCGCAGGGGCATCATGACCCGGCAAGGGCAATTTACCCGTCGCCACCATATAGGCACCCAGCGCGCAGGATACAGTGAACACAAAAATGTTCTTGAGCATTATTTTACTCCGCATACGTTATTTTCGTTAATCCAGATTGATTTGTCGTACTCGACGGCGGCGGCAGTGTCCTGCACGCCGGCCAAACGGTAAAGTCCTGTCAGCATTTGCTGGCGGATAACTTCGGGGTCGTTCATGACCTTTGCCTGACACATGACACCACTTGAAAAAGACAGCAGCTCCCCTGCCAGTTCATTGCGTTGTTCGCGCGTCAGGTGTGCGTGTTCGGGCATATCATCCAGACAGCTGGCCAGATAGGAGCTGTGACTGTCGAAAACCTGCTTGATCTTTTCACGAATGCGCTCGTCCTGCGTGCCCATTTCCTGTCCGGCGCTGGTATGCGGGCAACCGCACAGCTTGCCTTCGGTTTCGAAGTTATAGCGCTGATAGGTATAGGCGGCCGAGGCATAACGCCAAAAACGCTGCAGCGGCGGCACATCGCGCGCGAAGCATTTTTTCAGTACATCCTCGAACATCGACCATTTCCATTCATAGGCGGCCAGCGCCAAATCGATTTTGGACGGGAAGTGGTGATAGAACGTGCCTTTTTTGATGTCGACCGCTTTGCAGATGTCTTCGACGCTGACCGCGCCATAGCTTTGCTGCATAAGCATATCAGCCGCCGTCATGATGAGGCGGTCGCGGGTCGGCGGCGGAGAATCGGCGATTTCTTGTACCATCTTTCAAAAATAACCGACCGGTCGGTCGGGCGTCAAGATATGAAATTTAACGCCTTGTTTTCAAAAGATATTTATACGCCGCGCCGCAGCATAAAGACGGGATTCAGGCTACAAAAGCAACAAATCCGGGATTGAGGAAACGTTTATCGACCTTGCCGTAGACAAGCGGCTCGCCGTTCAGCTGGGTCACCTGCCCGCCTGCCGCACGCAAAATGGCATCGCCCGCCGCCGTATCCCATTCGGACGTAGGACCAAGTCGCGGATACAAATCCGCCTGCCCTGCTGCAATCACGCAGAACTTGAGAGAGCTTGAGCGGTTGACCAGCGCATTCACCGTATATTTTCTGAGGAATTCATTCAGACCTTCAGGGTCGCCATGGCGTTTACTGGCCACAACCGTTATCCCCTGCGGCGGCGCGGGACGCACCTGCATCGGCTGTGCGGGGGCGCCATTGTCAGACACAAATGCCTTGCCCGACGCACCGTAGTACAAAAGCCCTGATACAGGGGCATAAATCACCCCCATCACCGGCACGAAGTTTTCAAGCAGGGCAATGTTCACCGTGAAATCGCCACCGCCCGTAATAAATTCCTTGGTGCCGTCCAGCGGGTCGACCAGAAAAAAGCGGCCGGATGAAATATCGGGGATTTTACCATCCGCCACGGACTCTTCGCCCACCATGGGAATGTCCGGCGCGATTTCATTCAGCGCGGCGGCGATCAGTGCTTCGGCTTCCTGATCGGCCAATGTCACGGGGGATCCATCGGCTTTGTCGATGACCTCGGCGCCTTCGTTGTAATATTTCAGTTCGATCGCGCCGGCGGCACGCGCCACGGGGATCAGCTTTTCGGCCAGCGCCAGAAGATCGGTCATCGTATGCATCCTTTCATTCGTCTCTATCCGTCTTAACGCAGCGATGCATAAAAAGAAAGCAGGCAAAAGAAAAGGGCGGCAAACGCCGCCCTTTTCCTGTGTATCAAAAACCTGTTATGGGCTGGGCGTGCGGCCTTTTGCTTTCGGCGCCGACGGCGCATCCGCGGCAGGCGTACGCAAATCGTCGATCACCACAACACCGGATTTCAGCGTTTCGATCGCGGATTGCGATTTACCGGCATAGCCGGCCACGATGTCTTTGGCAGGATCGAACTTGGCGTCGATACCCTGCTCAGCAATGAATTTAGACGCGGCAGCGACCTGTGCGACTTTGCCCGTGCCCCCATTTGCCGTCATGGCATCCGCGACGATAGAGGCGTCGGGTTTCTTCGGTTGATCGGCCATGGGCATCTCCTCATTGATTGATAAAAAATTTTAAATTGATCTGCTGATGATAACACAAAGTCAGACAAGCCGCAAAACGGACAAAAGAAAAGGGCGGCAAAAGCCGCCCTTTTCAATCACTTAATACGCTTAACGATTAGCCGATACCCGGCTGTTTCGGTCTCGCTTTTGCCGTCGGCGTGATTTCCAGCCCCGCTGCGGGGCGGATGTTGCCGTTCGCCGGACCTTCGGACGTACCACCAAGGCCGATGCCTTTGGTTGGTTTCGTCTTCAGACCTTCCAGGCTGACTTTCGACATATCTGCGAAAGTAATCGTGGTCAGCGCGGCTTTCTTTTCTTCCTGCGTCAGGCTGTTGTTTTTGGACAGAACGCCTTCGTCTTCCAGACGCAGAGCCAGCTCTTTTTCGACCTTTTCAACCAGGTTACGAACCGTACGGCCGTTACCGAAGTCTTTCTTGGCGCGTTCTTTTTCTTCTTCGATCAGCGCGATTGCGTGTTCACGCGCTGCGGGTTCGATCGTATAGCCACGCTCTTTCAGCATGAAATCCATGATCTGGGTCAGCTGGGGCGTGCCGTAGTCTTCGAAATCGATATAGGTCGAGAAGCGGGATTTCAGACCCGGGTTTGCTTCGATGAAAGCTTTCATCGGGCCCGTGTAGCCCGCCACGATCACAATCAGGTCATCGCGCATGTTTTCCATCGCGGCCACCAGCGTGTCGATCGCTTCGCGGCCGAAATCTTTGCCATCGCCACCACCGCCGCCTTCGGATCCACGCGACAGCGCATAGGCTTCGTCGATGAACAGAATGCCGCCTTTGGCTTTATCGATCGCTTCTTTGGTTTTCAGCGCGGTCTGGCCGACGTAACCGGCAACCAGATCTTCGCGTTTTACTTCGTGCACTTCCGCTTTTTCGATGAAGCCGAGGGCTTGATAGACTTTGGCAACTTCACGCGCAAAGGTGGTTTTACCGGTACCCGGATTGCCCGTGAAAACCATGTGACGCGAAATCGGGTTCGTCGATACGCCCAGTTCTTCTTTCGCGCGGTTGAAACGTGCCACGGCGATGTTTTGCTTGATGTCGCGTTTTGCGTTGTCGAGACCGATCATATCGTCGATTTTTTTCAGCGCAACTTTCAGCTTGGCATCGTCATCCGCACCATCTTCGGCCGCGAGGGCTTTCGGGGCGGGCGCAATACGCGCTTTGACAAGGTCATCCGGCAATGTGGTTTTGGCAACCGTGGGCAGAACGCCCGCATCGGCGTCTTTTTTGTTCGGCCAGACGAGGGTGAAAATGCTGCCCGCGCTGCCATCTGCCGACAATTCGACCGCATAGGTCGTCTTGCCGTAGGGCAGCGTTTCCGGCTCGCCGCGAAGCGTGCCGGCGTTGCCGCTGGCCACGGGGCCGAATTTGCGGACCAGACGGTCGTCCAGCGTTTGAATAACTGTATTAAGAGGTTGCACACCCAGGCACTTACCTTCGGCATCCAGCTTCAGCCCGTAGGCGTAGCCCGTCTTGAGATCGACGATCATATGCTTGGTAGCTTCGTTTGCCATGGCGGCGTCCTTTCTTGACTTCTTGTATCGTGCCTATTCGTTTACTTTGTTTATCTGGTCGCTGTTGACTTGCAGAGTGTCTGAAATTTTGTTACACAGCAGCAAAACAAAAATGCGATTCATTACGCAAACGGGCACAGGAGAATAATTTAATTGATTGAACACCCGTTCGCTATCTCAATTTAACCTAGAGTTAACATAATACACGACTTTATTTGCAAATCAAGGAACCTTTTTAATAGTTATTAACCATTAGCTGACATATAATTCGCACACCGATTCACCCCCCATTTTTTGACCGATTCCGGAGCTTTCGCATGCCGATGACCGCCGATGCACTGATTTATGCGCTGGGCGGTGGTGTTGCGGGCCTGCTGATCGGATTCGCTGCGGCCGCCCTGCTGTCGCGCCGTGGCGGCAGCGATTTGCAGGCGCACCTGTCCGCCCGCACCGCCGAAATGGATGTCCAGTTGCAGCAGCTGTTGCAAGACAACGCCCGCCTGCAGAGCGAGATTAAAAACCTTGCCGAACAAAAAGCGCTGATCGAACAAGCCAAGCAGCAAATGGCCGCCGACTTTAAAGCCATGAGCCTCGAGGCGCTCAACGCCAGCCGCGATAACTTCCTCGCCCTCGCACAGGAAAAATTCGGCCAGTTGCAAAGCGCGGCCAAGACAGATATTAAACAAGTTGTCACCCCCGTCGAGGCAACGCTCAAACAGATGGACGAGAAAATCGCCAAGCTGGAAGAAGCACGCCACAATGCCTACGGCGAGCTGCGCCAGCATCTGACCGGCATGAAGATAGATCAGGACAAGCTACGCGCCGAAACATCGTCGCTGGTGCAGGCGCTGCGCTCTCCCTCCACCCGCGGGCAATGGGGTGAATTGCAATTGAAACGCACGCTTGAGATGGCCGGCCTCGTCGAAGGCGTGCATTTCGACCAGCAGGTCAGCGTCGACGACCAGCGCCCCGATGTCATCGTCAAGCTGCCGGGCGGCAAAACGATTGTGGTCGATTCCAAGGCCCCGATTGACGCCTATATGGACGCACTGAAAGACGGCGCGAGCGAGGCGGAGCGCAAGGAAGCCCTCGACCGCCACGCCCGCCACGTCGGCACGCGCATTAAAGAGCTTGGTAAAAAATCATACTGGGAAAAATTCGAAAGCCCTGAATTTGTGGTGATGTTCCTGCCGAGCGAAAGCTATTTCAGCGCGGCGCTGGAACGCGACCCGGGCCTGCTGGAGGCCGGCGTCGACCAGAAAGTCATCCCCGCATCGCCGACAACGCTGATTTCACTGCTGAAGGCCGTGCATTACGGCTGGCGTCAGGAAAAACTGGCGCAGAACGCGCAGGAAATTTCAGAGCTGGGGCGTGAGCTTTATAAACGCCTTGGCACCTTTGGCAGTCATATGCAGAAAATCGGCAAAGGCCTGAGCGGCGCCATCAGCAGTTATAATGATGCCGTCGGCTCGCTGGAGCGCAACGTACTGCCCGGCGCGCGCAAGTTCCAGAACCTGCAGGGCATCGGCAGTGACGGCGACCTGCCCGATGTACCCGTGATTGAACAATCCCCCCGCCAGCTGACCGCGCCGGAGCTAACCGGTGACAAAGATACCGATGACAGCACCGCCCCCGCATCCCCGCGCAAGCTGGAAAGCCGCTGATTTACCTGAAATTCAGCCGCCCATGCCGCCGGCCACGCACCGTGGCTGTGCTTGACCTTTGGCCGCTTTCTCTTTAATTAAATGGCAGGAAATAAAGGATTCTGATCATGGCCGTATTGCCCATTTATGTTGCGCCGCATCCGGTGCTGAAAAAACCCGCAGACCCCGTTGTTGCTGTCACGGATGATATCCGCACACTCGTCAAAGACATGTTCGAAACCATGTACGCAGCGCGCGGCATTGGCCTTGCGGCACCGCAGGTGGGACAGTCCGTGCGCGTACTGGTGATGGACGTCGAGCAAAGCGGCGACCAGAACGAAGACGAAAACGAAGACAACGAAGCCGATGACAAAGCGCCCACACCGGGCAAGCCCATCGCCATCATCAACCCCGAAATCGTCTGGACATCGGACGAAATGAATACCTATGAAGAAGGCTGCCTGTCCATCCCCGGCCAATACGCCGATGTGGAGCGCCCCGAAAAAGTCCGCGTGAAATATCTGGATGAAACCGGCGCGGCAAAAGAACTAGAGGCCGATGGCCTGCTCGCCACCTGCCTACAACATGAAATCGACCACCTTGATGGTATTTTGTTTGTGGATCATATCTCGACGCTGAAGCGCGATATGCTGATGCGCAAACTGAAAAAATGGACCCGTGAACACGAAGAAGACATGAAAGAGAGCTACGTATTGCCATGACATCCACCGCGCCCAAATACACGTCCCACTTCGGCGTTTACGCCCTGATTTTCAACGAAGCCAAAGACAGCATTTTGCTGATCAAAAAAGTCCTTGGCTGCTATAAGGGTCTTCACGACCTGCCCGGCGGTTCGCCTGAACCGCATGAGCACCTGCACGAAACCCTGGTGCGCGAAGTATTCGAAGAAACCGGCTGCTACGTCACCGACAGCACACAGCTCGGCGCGTTCAGCGCCCTGTTCCCGTTCATCGAAACAAACGGGGAGCCGATGACCATGCGCCATATGGCCGCGATTTACGTCGCAACCATCGCGGGCAACCCGATTGGCTATATCGAAAAAAATAGCAACAACAGCAGCGGCTGCGTCTGGATGCCCCTGAAAGACATCACCGCCGCCAATACCGTGCCGCTGGCACGCCTTGCGGTTGAGGCTCTGAACAACGCAAGCAAGAAAGTGGCATAAATAGATGCCGATGTTGTCCGCTCTGCTGGACCGCTTCACGCCGCAGGGCGAAAACGAATCCGCGATCACAGCGCAGCTGCGCCAGTTTCTGGCATCGGGCCATAACCCTTATGGCCGCGACAACCTGATTGCGCATGTGGTCGCCGATGCGTGGGTGGTCAACCCCGCCCGCACCCATGTTGTGCTGGTCGAACACGGCCTGAATAAAATGTGGATGGCGCCGGGCGGCCATTGCGATGGCAACCCCGATGTCTACGCCGCCGCCCTGCGCGAAGCGGAAGAAGAAGCGGGATTAACCGCCACGCAGCTCCGCCCGCTTTTGAATAGCGGCATTTTTGATCTGAATTCGGGCCACGTCCCCCTGCGCCGTAAAGAGGGATTCATCGAGCCCACGCACATTCATTTCGACGTCTGTTTTGCCTTCGAAGCCGACGATGACGTGCCCCTGACCGTGTCGCACGAAAGCACGGGCCTGAAATGGGTACCGCTGGACGGTATCGAAACGCAGGGATTTTTTCAGGGCCACATGCCCCGCGTGCACAAAACCCGCGCAGGTGTTTTGGGTTAAGCCCCTTTTATAAATCCAGCCGCGCCATAAATTCGGCAGGCGTTAGATCAAGCGCAGCCGCCAGCCGCAAGAAAACCGTGAATGACACGTTCTTGCGCCCGCTTTCGATTTCAGAGAGATAGCTTCTGTCCATCTCGCCCGCTTTAGCCGCAAGTTCTTGCTGCGACAGATTCAGCTCGTGACGACGAAGACGGACAACAACCCCCAACTTTTGCAATGGATCTTTCATGCCACAGGATGTGGACAAGACGTTGAGATTTTATGTAGGCAATTGCCAACAATTCTGTTATGTACGCTAAAAAGTAGGCAATTGCCTACAGTTTTACATAGTGGAGCCGATAATGTCTACATCCTTGCGCTATTTGACCGCCCGAATGGCGCTGCCCCTGCTGGCCAAAAGCAAAACATACCAGCCCGTTTATCTGGGTGGCGCGTGCATTCGCAGTGGCGGCCGCGAAAGCGACCTGCGCTGGGAATATATTCAAAAGGTTATCAGCGGCGACAAGATCACTTCGGTGCTCGATCTGGGCTGCGCGGAGGGCTTTTTTGTGCGCAAATCCGTAGAAGCCGGCTGTTTTGCCACCGGCGCCGACATGGACAGCGATAAGCTGATATGGGCGCAAACGACCATGACGCTGGACGGGCTGCATGGCTTTGGTTTTTACAAACAGGAACTGACGCCGCAAAGCCTCGGCAGGCTGCCCGCGGCGGATATGGTGATCAACCTTTCGCTGGTGCATCACCTGATGTACGGACGCGGCATCGATTATGCCCGCGATTTCATGGCCGCCGCCCGCACCCTGACACGCAAGGTGATGATCTTTGAAATGGGTCAATCCAACGAACATCACTATGACTGGTCAAAAAAACTGCCGGACATGGGTACGGACCCGCATGCATGGGTTGCGCAGTTTCTGCGTGAATGCGGTTTTGGCGATGTGCGAAAACTTTGCACCGTGCGTTCCCACAAAGATGCCGCCGAACGCGCCGTTTTTGCCGCATATGTTTGATATCCCCGCCGAAACATACTGCCCGGCCTGCCGCGCAGGCCTGAACGGGGACGATATCGCCGGCCGTAAAAATGACTATACGCTCCTGCGCTGCGCCGTCTGCCGCAGCGTCACGGCAAACCCGCGGCCCACCCCTGCGCAGCTGTCGGATTTTTACCAAAACTATCACGGATCGCAGATGTACGGCCGCAAGCAAGAAGCCAAAATACGCCGTGCCCGCAGACGCATCGAAAAATATATTTCCAAAGAAAACGGCGTCCGTTTCCTTGATGTCGGGTGCAATCAGGGCTATGCGGTCAAGGCCGCGCTGGACCTTGGCTGGGATGCGCACGGCATCGACGTCGATGCGCAAACAATTGCCAACGCAGCTGCGCATTTCGGCGATGCCTATTTCACCGCCAGCACCATCGAAAATTTTGCCGCCCCCGGCACAGGTCGCCAGTTCGACGCCGTGCATACCAGCGAGGTGATTGAACACGTGCCCGACGTGGACGCATTTGTCGATGCCCTCAGCAGGCTGCTGTCATTTCGCGGGAGCCTTTTTTTGACAACCCCCGATGCGGGGCATTTTCGCGTACCGCGCCGTTTTGATACCTGGGGCACCGTCAAACCGCCGCTGCATTTACATTACTTTACCAAAGAGGGCATGCAGCAGCTTTTGCGCAGGCACGGTTTTACGACCGAGCGTTTTATCCTGTCCCTCAAACCGCAAATGAAGCTGCTCGCCAGAAAAAGATTTTAAAACAAAGATTTATCACAGCGATGACTTTTGCCGCCTGACCTGCTACACCATCAGGCATGACACAGACACCTAAACTGAAAATCGTTTTCATGGGCACGCCCGATTTTGCCGTATCGGCGCTGAATGCGCTGCACGCTGCAGGACACGATATTGTGTGCGTGTATTCGCAGCCGCCCCGCCCCGCAGGCCGCGGCCATAAACTGCAACCATCGCCCGTGCAGAAACGCGCCGAAGAATTGGGCCTGCCCGTACGCCACCCGCTGAGCCTGAAGAAAGACGCTGCGGCGCGCGCCGCATTCGCCGCGCTGCATGCCGATGTGGCCGTCGTTGCGGCCTATGGCCTGATTTTGCCGCAGGACGTGCTGGATGCGCCCAAACATGGCTGCATCAACATTCACGCATCGCTGCTGCCGCGCTGGCGCGGTGCCGCGCCGATTGAACGCGCCATCATGGCCGGCGATGACAAAAGCGGCGTTTGCATCATGCAAATGGAAATCGGACTTGATACCGGCCCCGTGCTGATGCGCGGCGAAGTGCCGATTACGCCAGATACCACCGCGCAAAGTCTGCAGGATGCATTGGCGGCGCAGGGGGCGGATTTGATTGTAAAGACATTACACGACCTGCCCGCCCGCACGCCCGAAACACAAAGCGAAGACGGGGTTATTTATGCCCATATGCTGTCCAAAGACGACGGCAAGATCGACTGGCGCCAGAGCGCGCAGCACATCGACCGCCAGATGCGCGCCCTGTCGGCACGCGGCGTGTGGACGCTGCATAATGGCGTGCGGCTAAAAGTCCTTGCCGCGCAGATCGAAAAAGTCGACGGCACGCACGGCAAACCGGGCGAGATTATCGACCGCCATCTCGTCATCGCCTGCGGCAGCGGCAGTCTGCGTTTAACATCGGTGCAACCGGAAAACCGCAAAGCCATGGACGGCCTGTCATATATGAACGGCAGCCATGTCAATATCGGAGAGGTGCTGGGATGACCGACGACAGCACCACAGCGCCAAACGAAGGTATTATTGATATCATCGCCGCCCCCGCGCCCAAAACGCAGCGCTGGAAATTAACCGTCGAATACGACGGCACCGATTTCGCAGGCTGGCAACGTCAGGATAACGTACCCACCGTACAAGGCAGCATCGAAACCGCGATTGAAAAATTCAGCGGAGAGCGCTTGACGGTACATGTCGCGGGCCGTACCGATGCGGGCGTGCATGCGCTGGGGCAGGTCGCGCATATCGACCTGAGCCGCAAATCAGACGCAAAAACCGTGCGTGATGCCATCAATTTTCATCTGCGCCCGCTGCCTGTATCTATTGTGTCTGCCGAAGCCGTTCCGGATGATTTCCACGCCCGCTTCAGCGCCACATGGCGCGTTTATGCCTACCGGATATTGTGCGACCGCCGCGCCGCCCCCGCCATGGGCGGTCGCCATGTATGGCACCATAGCCGCGATCTGGATATCGACGCCATGAACAAGGCCGCAAAACATTTGACTGGCACGCATGATTTCACCAGCTTCCGCGCCGCCGAATGTCAGGCCAAATCGCCTGTACGCACGCTTGAGCGTCTGGAAGTGACCGAAGACAAATCACACCCTATGCTGGGCAGGCATCTGGTGATATGGGCGGAGGCGCGGTCTTTCCTGCACCATCAAATTCGCAATTTTGCAGGCACACTGGCCATGGTGGGCGAAGGTAAATGGCAGCCGGATGACGTCAAGGCCGCCCTGGAAGCCCGCGACCGCACGAAGGCCGGCCCCATGGCGCCCGCCAGCGGCCTACATCTGGTGCGCGTTGATTACACCCCGCGCGCCACGTTCCAGCAGGGGCTGGATAGTATGATTTAATATTTTACGTTTAAGCTCTCCGTTTGAGAGGAACAAATGAAATTAAAACCGACACAGGTATTTAAGTTACTGTTTTTGGTTACATGGCCGCTACTCGTGGCCTATGCTAGCGGACAATCTTTTTTTGGCCTATTCGAGATGCCCATTAAGCAGCCCTACACGCCTATAGGCTATTTTGCGATAAAAATGCTTCCCGGCCTTTTGCTTATCAATGTCCCCATACGTCACGACAAAATAGTTAATTCGATCATGGCGAGCATAGGCTACATAATAATATTTTACCCCCTTAGCCTACTCATCGGCTTTGGCACCGGATGCTATATGAACCCCTGTAATTATAATTGATGAATATTAGACGTGGTAGAGAAACCATAAGTGCTTAAAGCACATGCGGCGGCGCAAGGTTGACTCGCGCCCTGCCGCCTTCTACGCTTGGACATATTCAATATCAATATCGGATCGTCCCCATGTCGGCCACCAGACAGACATTTAACAAATCGGGCGCACGCGTGTCCGCCGAAGAGTCTCACAATTACGGCCGCGAGCTGCTGGATGGCCTGCGCAAGCAAATGCCCGACATGGATGATATCCTGTGGCTGATTAAAAACGGCGCGGCACTGGATATACAGGACCCCCGCGGTGATACCGCGCTGCATCTGGCCATTCGACAGCAGCGGGCAGATATTGTGCAGGAAATGCTGGGCCGCACCGCCAGTCTGAACATGCCCAACAAAGCGGGGAATACAGCCGTCATTCTGGCTGCCACGGGCGGCAGCGAGATTTTACGCGCCGTCATAAACGCAGGCGCAGACGTGAAGCATCTTAATAACGCTGGCAACGACGCCCTTACCTGCGCCGTCGCCGCGGGCAAGAGCGCGAATGTACGCCTGCTGCTGGATGCGGGGGCGGACGTTCAACAAAAGCTGATCGATATGGCCGAACGCCTCCACCGCGGCAGTCTGCTGCCCATGCTGCGCGGCGCCCGCGAGGCCTTTGGCCGCGCCGCCAGCACCTCTGCCCGCGATATCGCCCTGATGAACATGCCGCGCCCGCAGCGGCCGCCAACGTCGCCCCGGCCGCCCCGCTGATTTCATTCATAAAAATTCCAATTCAGGTGTAATTTTTGACGCGGCGCGGGAGGATGTGCTATGACTCGTATCCTCACGCACATCCATAAAATTAAAGAATATATAGAGGAGAAAACATATGGCATTTGATTGGAAAAAGAAACTGGCCGAAGGCAAAGAACTCGCCGCTGATGCGTTTGCAAAAGCATCCGTTAAAGGCAGCGAACTGCTGGATCAGGCTGAAAAAGCAGCGACCGAATTCGGCGCGGAAGTAAAAGCCAAAGTAGAAGATCTGAAGAAAAAGAATGACGGCCCGAAAAACGGCTAATCTTCTTTGCAAGATTTCAGAAAAACGCCCCGTATTTTTCGGGGCGTTTTTTTATGCCTTATAAATAATCGCGAAGGCCGGATGGATACAGCGGCAAGCCATCAGGCAAATCATCGGGATCGCGCCAGACCAGATCAAACGCTGTGCCGTCATCTTCCGCCGCCGCAATCACATCACGGTCATAGAATGCAGGATTGGTGAAATCGGCAGCATAGACCACAATCACTTCGTGCCCCTGCTGCTCGCCGTAGGTAAAGACATTTTCGATCGTGGCGAGCGTATAGATATTTTCAATCTCCGCCCCCAGCTCTTCGTACATTTCGCGCACAATCGTATCGGCTGATTTTTCGCCGAATTCGACATGGCCGCCGGGGATGCGAAAGCCGACCAGACGGCCATCCGGTTCGCGTACATCATTCACCAAAATCTGGTCACCACGGCGGAAAACGGCCATGGCCTTCACGCGGATATTAGTGCGGGTTTTAACAGCTGCTGTCATGGTTTATTGCGCCGTCCAGCCGCCATCGACTGTGATCGCGCTGCCATTCATCATCTTCGCGGCATCGCTGCACAGATATACGGCCATATCGCCCAGCTGGTCGGTCGTGACAAAATCCAGTGCGGGCTGTTTTTCACCCAGCAGGTCATGCACGGCCTCTTCTTTGGTCATGCCTTTTTGGGCGGCGCGGTCATCAATTTGTTTTTGCACCAGCGGCGTCAGCACAAAACCCGGGCAGATGGCGTTGCAGGTAATGCCCTGTGTGACGTTTTCCAGCGCGGTCACTTTGGTGAGGCCGATCACGCCATGTTTGGCGGCGACATAGGCCGATTTTTCTTTCGATGCCACAAGACCATGCACGGAGGCGATGTTGACGATACGGCCAAAGCCGCGTGCCTGCATGCCGGGCAATGCCGCCTTGGTGGCAAAGAACGTCGCGGACAGGTTGATCGCGATAATATCGCCCCAACGTTCATCCGGAAAATTTTCGATACGCGATACGTGCTGAATGCCCGCATTGTTCACAAGAATGTCGACCTTGCCAAAGGCGTTTTCCGCCGCCTGCACCATGGCACGAATGTCATCGGGTTTGCGCATATCGGCACCGTGGTAAAACACGCGCACGCCAAATTCGTTTTGCAAAGCCAGCCGCGTTTTTTCGATTTCAGCCATGTCGCCGAGGCCATTCAGCAGGATATCTGCCCCCGCCCCCGCCATACGGCGGGCAATCCCAAGCCCGATACCACTGGTGGAGCCGGTAATCACGGCGGCAAGACCTTTCAGCGACATGGGGTATCACTCCTTTGTGCAAAACAGCATATGGGGCGAATTTATAGCGGATATGACGCACCGCCGGAAGCCCCCATCTATACCCCGCGCAGGCTGATATTATTTAAAATCATGTAGTTAACACGCCCATGCTGCGATGTTTTAATGTTATGAATAATATTTTTGACTCGCCGCACGCTTTACGTATGTTATAAAGTCCCCCATTCGGAATAACTCCCACGAGGTTGGCTTGGCCAAACAGCGTCACAATATTCTTGTTCTAAACGGACCGAACCTGAACATGCTCGGTGTCCGTGAACCTGACGTTTATGGATTCAAGAACCTGAGCGCGATTGCGCTGGAGTGCGAAGAACTGGCCAGCGAGCTGGGCATGGCCATCGATTTCCGCCAGAGCAATGACGAAGGCGAAATCGTCACCATCATCCAGCAGGCGCGCGAAGGCTTTTCGGGCCTTGTGATCAACGCTGCCGCCTATACGCATACGTCTATCGCCATTCACGACGCGCTGAAACTGCTCGACGTGCCGGTGATCGAAGTGCATCTGACCAATATTTACAAACGTGAGGCGTTCCGCCATCACTCCTATGTCTCGCCCATCGCGGCGGGCGTCATCTGCGGTTTCGGCGGGCATGGATACCTGCTGGCGCTGCAGGCCATGCGCGCCCTGCTCGACGATGACGCGTGACGCTATATATAAGGGACGACACCATGAGCAAATCCAACAAAGCAGCCACAGCCGCACAACCGATCAAAGAAGACACCAAAGAGAGGAAAAACGACATGTCCGCGATGAAAATCGACCACGAGGCGATCAAGAACCTCGCCAGCCTGCTGAACGAAACGGGCCTGACCGAAATCGAAGTCACCGATGGCGATAAATCCGTGCGCGTCACCAAAAACCTTGGTGTTGCTGCGGCTGTACACGCGGCCCCTGTCATGCATGCAGCGCCTGCCGCTGTTGTACCGGTTGCTGAAGCGGGCAAAGTTGCCGCGCTGAGCCCCGACAACCACCCGGGCGTTGTGAAATCCCCCATGGTCGGCACGGCATACCTGCAATCCGAACCCAGCGCACCGAAATTCGTGACCAAAGGCGCGAAAGTGAAAGCAGGCGACACGCTGCTGATCATCGAAGCCATGAAAGTCATGAACCCCATCAAAGCCGAAAAATCCGGCACGGTCACCGATATCCTGATCGAAGACGCACAGCCGGTCGAATTCGGCCAGCCGATGCTGATCATCGAATAAGGCATACGCAGGTTTCGGCCTGCGACTAACCAAAGGAACCACCATGTTCAAGAAAATCCTTATCGCCAACCGCGGCGAGATTGCGTTGCGCATTGTACGCGCCTGCCGCGAAATGGGTATCCAAAGCGTTGTGGTACATTCCACTGCCGATGAATCCGGCATGGCTGTACGCATGGCGGACGAAAGCGTTTGCATCGGCCCGCCCGCCTCGCGCCAGAGCTATCTGAACATTCCCGCCATTCTGTCGGCCGCCGCGCTGACGAATGCGGATGCGATCCACCCCGGTATCGGCTTTTTGTCCGAGAACGAGGAATTCGCGCGCATGGTAGAAGAACACGGCTTTACGTTTATCGGCCCCACGCCGGACCACATCGCCAAAATGGGCGACAAGGCCGTGGCGAAGGATACCGTGAAGGCGCTGGGCCTGCCGCTGATCCCCGGTTCTGACGGCATCCTGAAAAACGCCGACGAAGGCCTGAAAATCGCCAAAGAAATCGGCTTTCCCGTCCTGATCAAAGCAGTCGCCGGCGGCGGCGGCAAGGGCATGAAAGTCGCCCGCAACGAAGACGAATTCAAAGCCTGCTACACCATGGCATCGAGCGAGGCAAAAGCCGCCTTTGGCAATGGCGCGATGTACATGGAGCGTTATCTGTCCAACCCCCGCCACATCGAAATTCAGGTGCTGGGCGATGGTCAGGGCAATGCGGTGCATCTGGGCGAGCGTGATTGCTCTATCCAGCGCCGCCACCAGAAAGTCATCGAAGAATGCCCCTCGCCGGCACTCACGCCCGAACAGCGCAACTTCATCGGCGAATTGGCCGCAGATTGCGTGCGCAAAATGAACTACCGCGGCGTCGGCACCATGGAATTCCTGTTCGAAGACGGCAAGTTCTATTTCCTTGAAATGAACACCCGCCTGCAGGTTGAACACCCCATCACCGAAATGATCACGGGCATCGATCTGGTGCGCGAACAAATCATGGTGGCAGCGGGCAACAAACTGCCGTTCACGCAAAAAGACATCAAGTTCAACGGTCACGCTTTCGAATGCCGCATCAACGCGGAACATCCGGAGACCTTCGTGCCGTCGCCCGGCAAGATCAACCGTTATCACGCGCCCGGCGGATTTGGCGTGCGCGTCGACAGTGCGATCTATGATGGTTATAGCGTCCCCCCGCATTACGACAGCCTGGTCGCCAAAATCATCGTACATGCCCGCAACCGCGAAGAAGGCCTGATGCGCGTCGAGCGTGCGCTGGGCGAAACCATCATCGATGGCATCTTCACCAACGTACAGCTGCACGAACGCATTTTGCAGGAACCAGAATTCCGCGCCGGCCAGTTCAACATCCACTGGCTTGAAAAAATGCTGGCACGCAAACAGGAAGAGCAAAAGAAAGCCGCGTCATGAGAACCACGCTTGCCGCTGCAATCCTTGCCGGACTGATGATCATCACCGCGCCTGCCTTGGCCGCCAAGAAATCGGCCGCCGACAGCTATGCGTTTGACAAAGTGCATACGCAGATCATGTTCTCGGTCAGCCATCTGGGCTTTTCGTTTTCAACGGGCAGCTTCACGGCATTTGACGGCGGCTTCACGTTTGACGAAGCCAAGCCGGAAAACAGCACGGTCAACGTGACGATTGATACGAACAGTATCAGCCTGCACGACGACAAATGGGAAGAGCACATGAAGAGCGAAGATTTCTTCAACGTCGCCGCCTTCCCTGCCATGACGTTCAAAAGCACGCTGGCCGAAAAAACCGGCGACAACACGGGCCGCCTGACGGGCGATCTGACGCTTTTGGGCATCACCAAACCGGTCACGCTGGATGTGATTTTCAACAAGGGTGCCGTTCACCCGTACACCAAGCAATACGTGGCCGGTTTTTCGGCGACAGGCACGCTGAAGCGTTCGGACTTTGGCATGGTCTATGGCCTGCCCGGGATTGGCGATGAAGTGAACATTACACTGGAAGTCGAGGGCATCCGCAACGAAGCCCCCACCCCCGCCAAGCCCTAAACCGCCCAAAAATTCAAACACTTGAAAGGCCGGCGCGACAACGCCGGCCTTTCGCGTTATAATAGACAGAGCGTGCGGCTCCCGCGGCCGCGCCAGCTTCGCCTTTGCCATTTTATTTGGGGGATACCCGTGTTTTTCAAAAAAATTTCCGCGCTGCGCCTGTTCGCCCTTCTGGGTATTCTTGCCGCGCTGGCCGTATCGTCCGCCGCGCCCGCGCAGGAAAAACAGCCGCGTAAATACGGTGTAATGTCAGGCCCCGGCATGCCGCAAAAATGGTTTTTGCAACAAGACAAAAGCAAGATGAGCTATGTGAATCGCGAAGCCGCGCGCGGCAGCATTCCTATCATCAACTACAACATGGAATTGAATTTCGATCCCAAACGGCTGGAACAAAGCCGCATGGTGATTAGCGCGGACGTATCCAGCATGTTCCTGCCCGCACGCGCCGTGAACCTCGAACTGATGAACTATCTGGAGCAATCCACGACCGTTATTCAAGGCACACCGTCGACTGCAATGTTTATGTCGAGCGCGATCAAACGCACCAGCGGCAATCAATTTGTGGCCGAAGGCGGCCTGCGCGTTGGCAACAAATCGCGCGCCATATCCATCCCCTTTACCGTCACCATGGACCAGAACGTGCCGGGCGGCATGATGATTATTCTCAAGGGTGAATTCATCGCCAACCGCGCCGATTTTGCGACCGAAGACTACAGCAAGACCGGCAGCTCTGACGTCCCTGTGCAGTTCGAGCTGGCCGCCATGCCGGCACCATAAGCCCGTCCATAAAAGCCGACCACAAAACCCGAATCATATACATTTCCCGAGCCCTACCGCACGGCCACAATCCGCTTTACAGTGACTCTGGGAATTCAAACGCCCCTGCGGACGAACGCAGCAGATAATTCATTTCATTTTGCATGACGGCGCCGTGTGTACGGCGATTGTCTTTTGTGCCCCGCAGCAACCCTTGCGGCGCAAGGCCTCGCGCCGCTTTGCCGCCTATCTGTAAAACAAGAGAATCACCTGTTCATGAATGCCCACGCGGCTTTTTTTGTTATGCAAGCCAGAATTCGCCACAAGTCTTTGATTTAATGTTTTGCGATTCAGGGGGGCTTGCGTAAGATTCATTCCAATGAGAACACTGTATCATCTCTGGCTTCATCCCTCTTCCCGGAAAGTCCGCATCGCACTTGCCGAAAAGAAACTTGATTTCGATCTGAAGATCGAAAAAGTCTGGGAACGCCGTACCGAATTTTTGGCCATCAACCCCGCCGGTGACGTACCGGTGCTGATCGAGCCTGACGGCACCATTCTGACCGACAGTCAGGTCATCTGCGAGTATTTGAACGAGGTCTATAATAGCATCGATCTGATGGGCAGCGCACCGCTTCAGCGCGCCGAAACGCGCCGTCTGGTCGCGTGGTTTGACCATAAATTCAATTCCGAAGTGACCGAAAACCTGGTCGGCGAGAAAATGATGAAACGCTTCCTGAAAATGGGGGAGCCGCACGGCCCGTCGATCCGCGCCGGTCATGCCAATATTCACTACCATCTGGATTACATCGGATTTTTGACCGAACGCCGCCGCTGGCTAGCTGGTGATGACCTCTCGCTGGCCGATGTCACCGCCGCCGCGCATTTATCGGCCATCGACTATATCGGTGATGTGCCGTGGGACGAACACAAGGCGGCCAAGGACTGGTATGCACGTATCAAATCACGACCGGCGTTTAAACCGCTGCTCGACGATGTGATCCCCGGCTTTGCGCCGCCCAGTCATTATCAGAACCTGGACTTCTGATATAGGGGCAATGCGCCATGGCTGATATTTCCAAGCATACATGCCCCATTGCGCCGCTGGCCCGCGGAAAGAAACTCTTTTGCTTTGGCTATGGCTATACGGCGGCAGCACTGGCAACGGTGCTGCGCGGCTATGACTGGGACATTTCCGGCACCACGACCGATCCCGACAAACGCGCACAAATGGCCGCCGACGGCATCCATGCCGAATTGTTCGAACCCAACCGCCACCTGCCCGACCCGTTTGAAAGCTTTCGCGGCGTGACGCACGTGCTGCTGTCTATTCCGCCCGGCCGCAGCGGCGATCCCGCATTCGAAGCGCATGCACACGACCTTTTGGAATCGGGCCCGCTTGAATGGGCCGGTTATCTGTCGACCACCGCAGTCTACGGCAACCATGATGGCGGCTGGATAGACGAGAACACGCCCCTTGCCCCGACCAGCCAGCGCGGCAGCCAGCGCGAACGCGCCGAAGAGCAATGGCAGTCCCTCGCCATGAACGAAGATTTTCCGCTGCATATTTTCCGCCTGTCCGGCATCTATGGCCCTGGCCGCAGCCCCATGGATACGGTGCGCAGCGGTACGGCCCGCCGCATCGATAAACCAGGCCATGTGTTCAACCGCATTCATGTGGACGATATCGTTCAAACGCTGATCGCCTCTATCAACAAACCAAATGTGGGCGCGATATACAATCTGGCGGACGACCTGCCCAGCAGCAGTAACGAAGTCATTTCGTTTGCGTGCAATCTGCTGGGGCTGTCGCCGCCGCCCCTGATTCCGTATGAACAGGCCGATGTCGCGCCGATGATCCGCAGTTTTTACAGCGACAACAAACGCGTGAAGAACGACCGCATCAAACAGGAACTCGGCGTCAACCTGCTTTATCCCGATTACCGCGCAGGGCTGCAGGCTTGCCTTGAAACCGAAGAAGAAACAGACCCGCTGCTGATTTCCAGCTAAGCCCGCAGCACAACAAGCATCCTGAAATCACAGATCGTTTTTAGCTATACATTTTGCGGCGCAGCAAAGCAGCTGCCGGCCAAATTTGCCGAAAAATGGGCTTTATGGTATGATGAAAGCCTCAACGAGGATCGATCATGGCCAAAGCAATCCAGTCTTATATCTTTGATATCGAATTCAACAAAGCGCCGCCCGCCAATGCGGAAGAACGCCGCGCCCAAAGAATGATCGAGACCACAGCACGCAACCTGATGATCACACGCCTGCAAGACGATTTCCGCTGCGCCGGCGCCGCATGGCATGACGACAACGGCAAGACACAGCTGCATGTCAAATGCACCAGCGGGCTGAAAACAGAATTCAGCCGTGCGTTTTCAAAGATGATCACAGCCACCGAAGAGCGTGGCCTGACGGGCCAGCTGGCACACCGCCCGCCCGTATTGATCCACCGCAGAAGCCCTGCGTGATCTACGATTATCGTGCGTAGATATTTCCGCTATCCAGAAACAGCGGATAAAGACGATCCAGATAAGAATTTTTATTGATGCGGTCACGCACGCGTTCTTCGGCGGATGGCGGCAAGGTCGCATCTCGTGACAGCTTCGCGGCCGACAGCGCACGCCATGCATCAAACAAATTCACATATCCGTTCGGGTTCAACTTTTGCAGGCTATCGAAATAAGCCAGCGCTTCGGCATACTTGCCTTGTTCAAAATAAATACGCCCCTGCACTTCGTCGATAATTTCCTGACGCACCAGCGGTAGCGACAATTCACGGCGCGCCGATACTTGTGCCGCGCGTTCGGTCACACGTATATAATCATCGACTGCGGCCTGCGCCGCCACGTAATCTTTGCCCTTCAGATGCACGATGGCTTTATAGACACGGTAGAACGTACCGCCGCGTGCACCGCTGCGCACCAGCGCATCAATCGAATCTACTTTGGCTTTGTATATATCTTCTGGCGATGACAGGCCGTTCAATGCCTTTTGTTCGGCATGGTATGCCGCCGTGCGCTGCGTTAAATCCAGCGCGGCGGAGCGTACATCTTTCAGCGCATCCGATTTATCCGTCACAGCCTCCGGCGGGGAACAATCGGACAGTACATTGCCGCCTTCGACAAACACCAGATAGTCACCGCCAATCGCAAGCGGCTGGCGGTTGTCGTCTTTGCGTATTTTGCGGTTAACCCAGATGCGCTCTTTACGCCCGCCCTTGAAGCTTTCGGAGATGCTGAAATAAAGCGCCTCGTACACCCCCGCATTTTCGAACGACACGCGCCCGCGGTCGATAGAATGCAGCTTGGCGCGGAAAACTTCGGGGGCTTCGTAAAAACGCTCCAGCACCTGCGCCCCGCCGCACGAAAACGCCTGCGCGGGTATCGGCACGTGCAGCAACATCAACGCAGCCACTAAGGCCAAAAGCTGTTTTTTCATGGCAGACCCCTTTGTGTTTGCACGCAGGAAACGCCTTAAACCTGCGCGGGGATAATATTCCGGCCTTCGGGGATACGGTCGGGCAGCAGGACGGTGACGATCGTGCCAACACCGACTTCGCTGTCGATATCCAGCGTGCCGCCGTGTAGCTCAATCAGGTCTTTGGTAATCGCAAGGCCCAAACCTGTGCCTTCGTGGTTGCGGGTGAATTCGGAACTCACCTGTTCGAACGGCAGGGTGACCACATCCAGCTTGTCTTTGGGGATGCCGATGCCGGTATCGCTGACCACAATCGCCACACCGCCCAGTTCGCGGAAGCAGCGGATATCGACCGTGCCGCCCTGTTTGGTGAACTTCACCGCATTCGACATCAAATTCAGCAGCACCTGCATGATGGCGCGGCGGTCGGCCATGATCTGGATATCATCGGGGATATCATCCGATACCAGACGCACCTGCGATTCATGCGCACGGCCTTCGACCATGTGAATGGCGAGACGGATGATTTTGCCGACGTTCAGCTCTTCGACATACAGCTCGTACTTGCCGATTTCGATTTTCGACATGTCGAGGATGTCGTTAATCAGATCCAGCAAGTGCTCGCCCGACTGGCGGATGCCGCCGACATACTCAAGATAACGCGTATTGCCGACAGGGCCCAGCAGCTGCCGCTGGATCATCTCGGAAAAACCGATGATGGCGTTCAGCGGCGTGCGCAGTTCGTGGCTCATGTTCGCAAGGAAACGCGTTTTGGACGCATAGGCGCTTTCGGCGGCTTCTTTTGCTTCGCGCAGAGCGCGTTCGCTGCGCGTTCGTTCGGTGATATCCTGCATAATACCGAACAGCGCCTCTTTTTCACCCGTGCGCGGATTGATTTTGCACCTGCCTTCGCAGCGCACATACCGAAGTTCGCCCCCCGGCCGGCGCAGGGCGAATTCCAGTTCATAGTCGCGTTTGCGCAGCATGGCCCGCATGAAAATGCGGTACACACGGCTGAGGTCGCGTTTCAGCAGCATGGCGCTGACCGTACCGATGCTGGGCGTGAAATTGCCTTTTTCAACGCCAAATATAGTATAGATCTGATCCGACCACTCCATGACGCTCTGTGTTGTCACGTCCTGTGCCGCTTCGAGGAACCAGTGCCCCATGCGGCCGATTTTTTGCGCTTCGGACAGCTGTTGTTCGCGGCGCTCCAGCGCGACTTCGTGTTGTTTGATATCCGTCACATCACGGCCAACGATATAAATATATTCGCCCGTGACCTTGTGTACCCATTCCACCCAGCGGAACGTGCCGTCTTTGCAGCGGACGCGGCATTCAAAATCGATGCGCACTTCTTCGTCCAGCGGCGCATGGATAACTTTTTGCATCAGGTTCAAAATATGATCGCGTTCATCCGCATGGATCAAATCCACAAACGGGAACAGCTTTAGCTCCGCATCAGTAAAACCGAGCACGCGGTTAAACGCCGGATTGACGCGCACAAACGACATATCGCGGCGGTACACGCCCAAAAGGTCGGATGTGAGGTTGAGGAAGTGACGGAGTTCGCTATCTGTATTCGAAATATAATCCAGATCAGGCTTGGCATCCGCCTGCGCTTCGGCTTTCTGGCTGTTTTCGCTGATGAACAGCGCGAGTTCTTTGGCCGCGCCGTCGAAATCATTCTGTTTTTGTTTTTGCAGGCGGTTATCGGGATCCAGCCAGATAACGGTATAGGTCGTGCCGGCCTCTACCTCGACGGTGTCAATCCGCGCACTCATCACCACGGGGTCGCGGTGTTGACGCAGCAGGACAACCTCGTAAAAGCCACTGACGCGGTTTCCTTCGCCAACGGGCAAAATAATCTCGATGATGCCAGACAATGAACGTCCACGCAGGACAGCAGCATTTTGCCCAAGTGCCCATCCCAGCGCGGGCGATACAAACAGCAACTGGCCTGCGCCATCGACGACGCAGCGCATCATGTCGTGGCTTTGTTCTGGCTGTGTCATGCGGCGTTTTTGCGTCATGCCTTTTAGGCCTCTGCGGTGATGCTGTGTCCGTGGGTACCAGAGTAATGCAAAACACACCGGTAGAAAAGCGAGCGATTCGGCATAGCCGCCGGATTTGCCGCCCGCACAGAAAACCCCGCGCAGGAAAGAATGTGTCCGAGCGCACTTTCAGCCCTGACGACAGGGAAAAAAGTTTTATATTATGAATAATTAAAGGTCATTTGCGGATGCCGTTTTCTTGACGCTGGTTATCTTTATGTATAGAAATAACCCTGTTTCTGAAATTTACCGTCATAAATTGACCATTTGCCGAAAGGATTCGCATGTTTCCCCAGATTAAACTCGCGCTCGTTTTCGCTAACCTTGCCCGTAAACACGGCCCGAAAGTCATGCATTCCAACAACGTGGATCTGCTGACCAAAGACCTGAGTGCGGCGCTGGTGGAACAGAAAAACATCCTCTCCTCCCCCCGCAAGGGCACGATCATGACAGCCTACGAAGTGCTGCCCGTGATTGCAGAGGTTAAAATCCTGACCGTCGCCGTCGCCAAGAAAATGGACATCGACACCAAAGGCAAAGGCGACATTCAAGTCCTCGAAGAAATCATCGCGAAATCTGAAGAGCGCAATGGCGGCAAATATGCCAAAGGCATCAAAGATACGCTGGAGTGGACGCGTGCGCTGGTATCACATCCCGAATTCCAGGATGTGCTGAAAATGGAAATGACCCAGATCGAAAAACCGGGCAGCCTGAAAGACGTGACCAAATTCATCGGCCAGCTGGCGAACCGTTCCCAAGACGAAATCACGCGCATCAACGAATTCCTGAAATACGCGAAAGAACTGGAAGTACAGCCAGCGCCAAAGGCGGAGCCCAAGGCGGCAGAACCCAAAAACGACTCGCCTAAAAATGCGGCGCCGAAAAACGATGGCCCCAAACCGCCAAAGCCGAACGCATAAGTGGTTAAGCATCACAAAACAAAAACGCCCCGTGCATATGACCGGGGCGTTTTTTTTGCGGGAACTACGCAAGGCAAGGACGATCAAACAATATCCCCGTCACGCAGTGCCAGATCCGCTTCTTGCAGTTTGCGGATTTCATCGCGCAAACGCGCCGCTTCTTCGAATTCAAGATTGGCCGCCGCCTCGCGCATTTTTTTGTCCAGATGCGTCAGATGCGATTTCAGGTTATTGCCCACCATATGCTGCACATCATCAATAATCGGCACGTTCACATGATCGGCTTTTTCAAAGACGCTCGACAAAACGTCCGATATTTTCTTTTTGACACTTTCGGGGGTAATGCCGTGTTCGGCGTTATAGAGCGTCTGTTTTTCACGGCGGCGCGCGGTTTCGCCGATCGCATATGTCAGGCTGTCCGTCATTTTATCCGCGTATAGAATGGCGCGTCCCTCGACGTTACGGGCCGCGCGGCCGATGGTTTGCACCAGCGATGTACGGCTGCGGAGGAAGCCTTCTTTATCGGCATCCAGAATGGCGACCAGCGTGCATTCGGGAATATCCAGACCTTCACGCAGCAGGTTGATGCCGATCAGCACATCAAATACACCAAGGCGCAGGTCGCGGATAATCTCGATGCGCTCCAGCGTATCCACATCCGAATGCAGATAACGCACGCGAATACCCGCTTCGGTCATGTATTCTGTCAGGTCTTCGGACATTTTTTTGGTGAGGGTTGTCACCAGCGCACGCTGCCCTTTTTGCGCCAGTATGCGGCATTCGGCCAGCAGGTCGTCCACCTGATGTTCGGTCGGGCGAATAATAACTTCGGGGTCGGTCAGGCCCGTCGGGCGCACGACCTGTTCGGTGAAAACGCCGCCCGTTTGCTCCAGCTCCCATACCCCGGGTGTGGCAGACACAAACACCGTTTGCGGCCGCATGTCGTTCCATTCCTCGAATTTCAGCGGGCGGTTATCAAGGCAGGCGGGCAGACGGAAACCATAGTCTGACAATGTTTGTTTACGTGCGCGGTCGCCGTTATACATCGCCCGCAGCTGCGGCAGCATCACATGGCTTTCATCTACCACCAAAAGCGCATCATCGGGCAGATATTCAAACAGCGTCGGCGGCGGCGCGCCCGGGGCGCGGCCTGTCAGATAGCGGGAATAGTTTTCAATGCCCGCACACATGCCCGTTGCCTCCAGCATCTCCAGATCAAACTGTGTGCGCTGGGCGAGGCGCTGTTCTTCCAGCAGTTTATTTTCCGCACGCAGTTCATCCAGACGCGCATGCAGGTCGGCTTTGATCTGCTTGATCGCCTGCTGCATTGTCGGCTTTGGGGTCACATAGTGGCTGTTGGCGTAAATACGCACGCTATCGAACGTGCCGGATTTTTGTCCCGTCAGGGCGTCAATTTCGGTGATGTTTTCCACTTCATCCCCGAACAGGGAAATCCGCCACGCATGGTCATCCAGGTGGGCAGGAAAAACTTCGACGATATCGCCGCGCACGCGGAACGACCCGCGCGAAAAATCGATATCGTTGCGTTTATATTGAATATCCACCAGCTTTCGCAAAAGTTCATTGCGGTCAATGTTATCGCCAACTGAAATATCAAACGCCATGCCCTGATACGTTTCAACGTCGCCAATACCATAGATGCACGAGACGCTGGCAACCACAATCACGTCGCGGCGTTCCAGTAATGCGCGTGTCGCTGCGTGGCGCATACGGTCAATCTGTTCGTTGATCGTGGCGTCTTTTTCGATGAAGGTATCGGTTTTGGGCACGTAGGCTTCGGGCTGGTAGTAATCGTAATATGACACGAAATATTCGACGGCGTTATCGGGGAAGAACTCTTTCATCTCCCCATACAGCTGGGCAGCCAGTGTTTTGTTATGCGCCAAAATCAGCGCGGGGCGATTCATGTTCTGGATCACATGCGCCATGGTAAAGGTCTTGCCGGAGCCTGTGACCCCCAGCAGCACCTGATTTTTTTCCATCGCCCGAATACCCGCCGTCAATTCGGCAATCGCCTGCGGTTGGTCACCGGCGGGGGCGAAATCGCTTTTGATGCTAAACAGCGGTTTTGTTTTTTCGCGCGGGGCGGGCGTGGTCACGGTAGATCCCTCTATTTTTTCTTGCCTGATTTTTTGGGCACAGCTTTTTTGCACGGATATGTTTTGTTTAGCGCCAGCGGCACGGCCATGGCCGCGACAAATCCCTGATGCATCGGCTGGGTGCGCAGGTATGTCAGCACAACAAACGCTGCTTCGGTCACACTCACTGTGGGCGGAATGCAAAACGACAGCGTAGGCGCCGTGCCCACCGACTGCATGACGGTATGATAATCAATCACGCCCGCCACGTAATGCACACAGGCATAGATATCGTGCTTTTTATCGCTAAGGCAATTGCGCGTTAGATCGGCACCCGATACATACATGGCCGCCGCGGGGCGCACAGGCACCAGCAGGAATAGACAGGTCATCGCGGCGCAAAGCCAGAGCCCCCAGCGGATCAAAACGGGTTTCATGACATAACACTCCTCTCGCCGGATGGTTTTTACGGCGTAAAAGATTGTTTTAATGCGGTTTTATGTCTATTTCAACGCGATTCACAAGAATAACTTAAGAGTCTTCTTGCATAGTGTATTATGTACTTCTATCTCTTAGAGATATGTTGTTTTTTTGAACTTCCGCAAGGGTGTGACATGCGTAAAACTTTCCTTTCTTTTATGACGCTGGCGATGCTGGCGTTCTCTCCCGCCGCTTATGCGCAAAAACCGGTCAGCGACGAAGGTATGACGCAAGTCAAACAAGCTGTCGACGATGCTATCAAGTTTGAACGCGATGTCGCCGCCAAAAGCGGCGCCGGCCTGAAAATGTCGGCCGATCCGCAAATCACCAACAAAGGCAGCTACTACGAAGTACGCCTGCCCGACGTATCCTACACCTATCCGGCTGTTGGTGTGATTGATGTGGGCACGGTTGTGCTGAACGTGACGCACGGCAAAACAGACGACGAATATCTGGCCAGTATGGCTGTACAGCCCACCATGACCTTTACGGCCGAAGACGGCCAGAAACTGGTCATGAACGTCGGTTCGCAGAAATTTGCCATGGCATGGCAGGCCGGCCTGCGCACACCAACGCGCGTGGATGCAGAATATAAAGACCTGAAACTGACAGCTGACGGCAAAGAAAAATTTGACGCTGTCATCGCCCATACGCGTGTGGTCGTCAACCTGCAGAAAAATGCCGAAGGCACGTGGTCCGGCCCCATCGAAACGGAAATGACGGATATCACGGGTAACCTGCCCGCGTCCGAAACCGCAGGCGCCGCCACAATCAAACTGGCCCGCATTTACAACAAAACCGACTATGACAGCTTTGATCTTGCCCTCGCACTCAGCAGCAAGAAAAAGATGGAAGCGCTGGTGAATGACGCCGAAGGCAAAAACGTTGAAGACACTGAAAAAGTGCTGACAACCCTGCTGGAAGACGGCACCGCATTCTTTGGCGGCGCAAAAACCGAAATCGTGGTCAGCAACTTCGTCGCCGAAGTTGCCGCCCTGCCCGCAAAAGAAGGCCAGACACCCGAACAACCGCGTTCGCTGCGACTGGCTGAATTTTCGTCGCTGGTGGACATTCAGGGCTTGAAATCGGACAAGGGCAATATTTCCGCCCGCGTCACGATCAAAGATCTGGTCGGCAACAACGTGGTGGACCCGGAAACGGCGGGTTATCTGCCCCAAAACGGCAACATCGAGCTGTACATGCAAGATATGCCGCTGCAAAGCCTCTACAAGGCTTTTGCGGGCCTTGCTATTCAGGGTCTGCGCGCGGCGAAAATGGCAGAAGAAGCCGAAGCACGCGGTCAGCCCAGCAACATGAAACGCCACCATGAATCGCAGGTCATGGCCGCTGCATTTGCATTGCCGCAAATGCTGACAACGGCGGGCTCCAGCGTTTCGGTGCGCAACAGCTTTATCCGCGCGCCGGATCTTTCGGCAGACCTGTTCGGCTCGTTCAAGGCGACACCAGGCGCTGCTAAAATCGGCGTGGGCGAAATGACGCTCAAACTGCAAGGCCTCGACGAAGCGCTGAAAAAACTGGAAACCGACGACAGCCGTCAGGCACGCCGTGCGGTACAGGGTCTCAGCTTCCTGCAAGTCCTCGGCCAGCAAGACACCGAAAACGGTAAACCGATCCGCAAATACGTATTTGCGGTGACGCTCGAAGGCAAGATGCTGCTGAACGGTGCCGAAATCGGCGGCCTGCTGGGCGGTATGCCGCAATAAGCGGACCGCCTGCACGGCTCCTCAAAAAACACCGGTTACCCTGCGGCACCGGTGTTTTTTTGCGCTTTGGCCACCGTTTGCGCAAAAACATTATGTCATTCGATTGCAAGAATCGGCGGTTTTTGCTATAACGGTAGGTAACACGGCGTTGAAAGACTTGGGTTTTCCGGCGGTTTTTCAGCCCACTGGCCAAAAATTTTCAGAATTTCCGCCGGTTTATCCGGCCCCGCGCGAGGAAATAACCCATGACCGACCAAAACAATCCCCGTTTTCAAGGTGACCGTTACCTGACGCTGCGCAAGATTCTCGAGGTCGTTGAAAACCAGCAATCCGCGATTGTCCCGACGCTGATTACAAATATCAATCTGATCTCCCCCGGCGCGATGCAGCAGGGCGCGGAGAAAGAAGCCTGGGGCCTGCTGGCCAAAGGTATCCGTCATTTGATGGATGGCGCCCCCGGCGGCGCACCCGGCGCCATGACCGAAGCGATCAGCCGCGCCAGCCTGCGCAGCTCTGCGCTTGCCTCGTCTGTGGGCGTCAAACCGCCGCAGTTTGAAAACATGTATTTCGATGTGGATTACACCAACGGGCACGAAGCTGCGATTTTTGATTGCAAACGACTGGTCGACTCTGCCGAAGGTGATATGGCGAAAAGCCGTCAGATCATCCAGCAAAAAATCCTGACGGAAAAGCCTGTCGGCGCCTTTGGCATCATGACAGATATCCCTGATCCGGAACTGCGTGATCTGTTCGGCAAAGTGGCGCAATCGATGGGTATCAAGGCCGAAGGCATCCCCGCGCCCAAAGCCCCCGAAGATGCCGTGTCCAAAGAAAACCTGAATGCCATGCGCAAGCAGATGGTCATGTCGCTCAACATGCTGTCGGACGCCTATGCCGATGTATGCAAAAAGCTGTATGAAGAACTGCCCCGCATTCCAGAGCCGGAACAGCCGCAGTTCAAATCCAAAGGCCGCAGTTTCGACCTGTAACCGGATTTATTTTTCGAGAATATACAAACTCGACCGCCCGACAAATTCGTATCCGATTTTGCGGTAGATCGAATTGGATACCGGATTACGCGCATCCGCGTACAGGCAGCACATCTGCCGCCCCTGTTCCAGCAATTGCTGCGATAGACGCGCCACAACGGCGCTGGCGTACCCTTTGCCCCGCATATCGGGCGGCGTGTACACAAGACTGACACGTGCAACGCTATCCGTACCCGATACACCCGCCTGCGATACCGGACGTCCATCCACATCCCATACGGCAAGACTGCCCTGTGCGATGCGGTCTTCGGTACGTTTCAATGCGTCGGCCTCGCTTAAATGCTCCGCCTTCGGCAGGCTATCAAGCGCGAACGCACGCATCCACGCCGCAAGAAGCGGCGCTTCATCTGCCCGCGCCAAACGGAAAGCGCCCGCAACCGCCTCCGGAAAGCGCACAGACTTGAGCGAATAGATAATCTGATCCATATATTCGTTGGCTTTTTGGCCCGTCAGGCGCGACCAATGGTCGGCAAAAGACGACGCCACCGCACTTGGACCGACAATAGCGGGGAAGACAGGGTTACGCTCGGCCATACGTTCCGCCAGAAACGCGACATCGTCACCGCTGGCGCGGCTGAGAACAAGGTTATGCGGCGGCATCTGCACTGCCGTCACAACCGTATCCCCCTCGTCGCTGAGGGTCACAAAGCGGATATCCGGCACCTCGCCGCGCGCTATCATGCGCTCGGACGACTGGCACATCGACAGAATAACATTATGTTCCGCCGGATGCGCTTTAAGCCAGGCACCATGACGCGCCAGAAACACGTGCGGATTTTTTTCGAAATCGACTTGCTGCATCAAAGTCTCCGTCAGGCGACGAGCAGGAAAGAAAGAACGGCATTCAGTTTTTGCCGCCCCTGCGCTGTCGCGGCAAGAACACCATCTGAAAAGGTCAGAAGTCCTTCGTCTTCCAGTATTTTGACCTGCCGGAGGTTAATAAACGCTGAAAATGGCTGCCCTGTTTCGGCCTCAATACGTGTTATCGGCACGCCTTCGGCCAGACGCAGGCCCATCATCAGGGCTTCACGTCCGCGTTCTGCAAAATCTACCGCTTCGAAATCATGTGCGCCATGGCCACTGGCGCGCGCACGCTCCAGCCAGACTTCAGGGGCACGATGGGCGCGGGTCGCCTGCTTGATGCCATCCAGCGTCAAACGGCCATGCGCACCGGGGCCAATGCCCGCGTAATCACCATAACGCCAATAAACCATGTTATGGCGCGATTCATCGCCGAACCTTGCGTGGTTGGATACTTCATAGGCAGGCATGCCCGCATCCTGCATCATTTCATGCGTCAGTTCGTACATACGCGCGGCGGTTTCTTCGTCAGGTATCGTCAGGTCGCCGCGTTTGAATAGCGTGTAATACTGCGTTCCCTCTTCGATTGTTAGCTGATACAGCGACATATGTCCGCGCGTATAGGTCAGCGCGGCGGCAAGTTCATCACGCCATGCGTCAACCGTCTGATGCGGCCGTGCGTAAATAAGGTCGAACGAATAACGGTCAAATATTTCCGATGCGGTTCTGACGGCCGCCAAAGCTTCCGCCGCCGAATGCTGGCGGCCCAGCGTTTTAAGATCAGCGTCGTTCAGCGCCTGCACACCCATCGATACACGGTTCACGCCCGCCAGTTTAAACCCGCGCAGTTTATCGGCTTCGACCGATGTCGGATTTGCTTCGAGCGTGACCTCTGTGCCCTGTGGTAGACCCCACAGATCCGCAATCGTATCAATCACCAGCGCGGCTGTGGCAGGTTCCATCAGCGATGGTGTACCGCCGCCAAAAAAGACAGATTGTATCTGGCGCGGGCCCGTCAGATCACGGTAATAACGCAGTTCGCGCACATAGGCATCGCGCCAGTCATCATGCGACACCCGTTCGCGCACATGACTATTGAAATCGCAGTACGGGCATTTGAATTTGCAAAATGGCCAATGCACATAAACGGCCAATGCGTTCGCATCCGTCTGCACATCGATGCCGTGTGTTTGTTTCAAGGGAAGCATCTGTCAATCAACAGGCGAAATGCTTCGGCGCGGTGGCTGGTTTTCTTTTTGTCTTCGGGCGGCATTTCGCCATAGGTGCGGGTATCCCCTTTGGGCACAAACATCGGGTCATACCCAAACCCCTGTTCACCGCGCGGCGGCCAGACCAGCGTGCCGTGCGAATACCCCTCGACGGCTTCGGCACGGCCATCCGGCCACGCCATCACAAGACACGACACAAAATACGCTTCTTTGGGCGCAGCATCCCAGCTGCCATGTTTTTCGATGGTCAGGTCATACGCTTTTTTCATCGCCATGCCGAAATCACGCGTGCCATCGGGCTTTTCGGCCCAATCGGCGGCGTATACGCCCGGCTGGCCATCAATCGCCGCCATGCAAACACCGCTGTCATCGGCCAGCGCGACTTTGCCGGTTTTTTCGGCCACAAAACGTGCCTTGATAAGAGCATTTTCAACAAACGTCGTGCCCGTTTCGGGTGGAGAGTCGAGGTTATAGTCGCTGGCGATTGTCACGAATTTAACGCGAGTCCCCAAAAGATCGCGGATTTCCTTGACCTTGCCCGCGTTATGCGTCGCAAAGACCAGATCATCGCCGCTGAAAACACGGGGCGGCATTTCGTCGTTATCCGCCGACAGAATATGAATGGTCATGGCAAAGCCTTTCGTTGCAGGTCGTTTACGGGCGCGGCGGTTTGGGCGCAGCTGCCCTGGGGGCTGCCTGCTGGTTTTCGATCAGGGATACCAGATAGTTTGATACATCGGCATCGTCCGCGCGCTTGTCCCACGATTGTCTGGGCGCGTTCATGGTGCGCAGCGCAACCGCTGGATCGGCGCCGTGTTTCAGGCAGAAAATAACCGCCTCGGGTTGTTCTTTGGCGCGGATCGCCGTCAGCAGCGCAGCGCCGCCGTGGGCGTTGATATCGACATGGCCGGATTTCATCATGATGTCGGCCGCAGACAGGTTGCCGGCATACAGCGCGCGCTGCAGCAGATCCGCATCGGGTTTCGCGCCCAGTTCGATCACGCGTGCCAGCAGCTTGTCGTTTTTTGCTTCGATAATATTCAGCATCACTTCACCGCCCGATTTGGACGGATCGGCACCCTTGGACAGCAAATGTTCGGCCAAATCAAAACGGCGATATTTCACCGCCATCAGAAACGGCGTCCAGAAACCTTGCGCGGCGGCGTTCACATCCGCGCCTTTGTCCAGAAGCAGATCAATCACCGCTTTGCTGTGTTTGGCATTGCTGATGGCGCCAGTCAGTGCATGCGATGCATCCGCCCCTTTGCCGATCAGGTAGGAAATTTTCTTGAGGTTGCCCTCTGTGATCGCCCAGCTCATGGCGGGCGGCGTACGATCGCCGCTGTCGTAATCGGGATGCGCGCCGCATTTTTCATGCAGAAAGTCGGCCACTTTGTAATGCCCGTGCAGCACAGCCACATTGAACGCCGCAATCACTGCACCATCGGCATGGCGGTTGCCGTCTTCGGTGAAGTTAAAAGCTTTTGCCAGTTTCTCGGTCGTTTGCAGACGGCCGAACATGGCGGCCTGTTTCATGATGTTATGACGGTTGACGTAGCCGCGTGCGTGCATCTCGCCTTTGGCAGGCGCGGCGCACAATGCCTCGACCGCGGCATCCATGCGCCACTGCACGCCGCCTGCGATTTCTTTCAGCAGCGCGGCTTCTTTGTGGTACGGCTGCTTGTGACGCAGGTTGGCGACGTAGTTTTTATAGCGCAGGGTTTCCGGCATCGGCTTTTGCGGTTTCATCAAAAATATCCTTCGTGTTAAAAAATCAGGCCGCCGCTTTTTTCTGAAGTTCCGTCAGCTCTGCCGTGCCTTTACGGGCGAGTTTCAAAAGCGAAAGGAACTGCTCTTCGCTGAACGCGCGGTGTTCGGCCGTGCCTTGAATTTCAACCAGTCCGCCGGCGCCGGTGATGACGAAATTTGCATCGGCTTCAGCGTTTGAATCTTCGATGTAATCCAGATCCAGCACCGCCTCGCCTTTGTACAGGCCGCAAGATACCGCGGCAACGGTATCGATGATCGGGTCTTGCTTGACCGCGCCGATGCGGATCAGATGATCTACCGCCATGCGCAGCGCCACAAAAGCGCCCGTAATAGCCGCCGTGCGCGTGCCGCCGTCGGCCTGAATAACGTCGCAATCCAGCGTGATTTGAATTTCACCCAGCTTTTCAAGATCGACCACCGCGCGCAGCGCACGGCCGATCAGACGCTGGATTTCCTGCGTACGGCCCGATTGCTTGCCCTTGGCCGCTTCACGGTCGGTGCGCGAACCGGTCGAACGCGGCAGCATCCCGTATTCGGCCGTCACCCAGCCTTTGCCTTTTCCCTTCAGCCATGGCGGCACGCGCTCTTCGACCGTGGCGGTGCAAAGCACATGCGTATCGCCAAACCGCGTCAGGCAGGAGCCTTCGGCATGTTTGGAAAATCCGGGTTCAAGAATAACAGTACGGAGGCTGTCGGGCGTGCGGCCGGAGGGGCGCATGAAAAGTCCTTTCAAGTCGGTCATGTTGACAACGTGCGGCGTATTATTTTCCACACGCGTATGTTTTATATGCTCTGACGCAAAACGGCCTGCAGTATAAAACACGCAGGCCGAAAAGCTACCCCGAATAGCGGGGATATCAACGGTTATATCCACCCCGCGGCGGGTTTCTGCGGGCGGTGCGGATAGCGTCATCCACTTCGCCGATCAGGTCGCTGAGGCTGTCGCGGAATTTTTCCAGCGCATCAACCGATACAGGGGCGTCGGTCTTTGCGGCCGTGCGCAGGCGGTCGGCAGCGTCGGACATTTTGGACGCAACGCTGTCGAAAATCGCGGATACGGGACTGCTGGCCGTCGTCGGCTTCTGTGCGGGCTTTTCCGTCACGACAGGCGCAGGCTTGGGCTCTTCGCGCGGTGCAGGCGGCGGCGCGAAGGTGCCGCTGTCCGAATTCTGGCCACGGTTGCGGCGTCGTGCTTCGGCGGCGGCGCGGCGCATTTCTTCTTCGCTCTGCTCGGCGCCGGCGCTGGTGGTGGCTGTACTGGTTTTGGGCGCATCACCGTTTCGCTGTGCAGCGCGGTCAAAATAATCAAAGACCTCTTCGTTGCTGCGGGTGCGGACGGGCCGCGGGGTACCGGTGGTGTTTGCACCCTGTTCCTGCCCGCCGGACTGGCCTTTCATGCTGTCGAGGCCCGCATGGCCAAACTTGTCGTACGCCGTGCGTTTGACGGGATCGAGCAGGATTGTCTGGGCTTCCTTGCCGTATTTGAATTTTTCGTCAGCTTGGGCTTTTTCCGCATCGTCGAGTTTTTTGTACGGCGCGCCATCGGGGTGGCAGGTCATCGTGATGCGCATGAACGCTTTTTTGATGTCCGCTTCGCTGGCCGTTTTTTCAACGCCTAGAATGGCATAATAATCGGGTTTCTGGCTCATGGATGGATGCTCAAAACTCTTCGAAGATTCGTTGCTTTTATACTTAACCGGCTAAAACTATAAGGATTTTAATAGTTATGTCAATATTTGATGTCGCCTGATTAACCACTTTGTATTTATTGGTTTTTTAAGCGGCTTTTGACTATATTCATACCTATGATACGCGAGATGAACGAAAGAACCCGCCAGATCCTGAAACTGGTTGTGGATGCCTACGTCGAAACGGGGGAGCCGGTCGGCTCCATGGCTATTTCACAAAAGCTGGGCATGCGGCTATCGCCCGCCACCATCCGAAGCGCGATGGCAGAGCTGGAAGACCGCGGTCTTTTGTACGCCCCCCACACATCTGCCGGACGCCTGCCCACCGAAAGCGGCCTGACGGTCTTTGTCGAAGGCCTGCTGGAGCTTGACCACCTCTCCCCCGCCGAGCGGCAAAATATCGATACACGTCTGGGCGCCGTGCGCGGTCAATCCGTCACGGGTATTCTGGAGCAGACGAGCCAGTTTCTCTCAGGCCTGTCATCCTGCGCCGGTCTGGTCTTTGCGCCCAAATCCGACGACCCCGTGCGTCAGGTGGAATTTGTTTTGCTATCGCCCGGCCGTGCACTGGCGGTGCTGGTGACCAGTTCGGGGCTTGTTGAAAACCGCCTGCTGGACCTGGCACCAGACGTCACGGCAACATCCCTGACACGCGCGGCCAATTACCTCAATTCACGCATTGCCGATAAAACATTGACGCAGGCCGCGGATTTTATTCGCGAAGAACTGATACGTGACCGCACGCAGCTGGATGCACTGACTGCGCGGGTGGTGGAAGCCGGTATCGCTAGCCTCGCCCCCGCAGATGCCGGCGGGCATTTGTTTGTGCGCGGACAATCAAAACTGCTGGATGACGTCACTGCAATCGAAGATCTGGAGCGTATCCGCACGCTGTTCGATGCACTTGAAACCAAAGAAAGCATGCTGGGTCTGCTGCAGGCAACGACACACGGCGATGGCGTTAAAATTTACATCGGCGCCGAAAACAAACTGTTCGGCCATTCCGGGTGCAGCATGATCGTATCGCCTTACCGCACGCAGGATGCGCGCGTGATGGGCGCGATTGGCGTTATCGGCCCCACCCGCATGAATTACAGCCGCGTTATTCCGGTTGTGAATTATACATCGCAAATCATCGGCCGGATTCTGGGCGTATAAAGCCTAAAGACCTGTTTTTACCCCGCCATCCACCTGAAAAGACGTGGAAAAAATGGTTTGACTCTCCTGCGTCCATGCTTTAACAATATGACAATCAATAATCTACTGTCGACAGACCCTTTTGCAAAGGACGCCAAAGTCATGACCGATCCGAACAAAAACCCCGCACCGAAGGACGATCAGGAAACCCCCGTGCCCGCCGCAGAAGGCAACGACAACGCCGCAGGCGACGCCGACGACGAAGAAGCACGCCGCCGCCGCCGCGAAGAGCTGTTCGGCGATATCCTTGACGACACGGGCGAAGCCCCCGCAGACACCCTCGAAAGCCTGCGTGCGGAGCGTGACCAGCTGCAGCTGCAGTTCGTGCAGGTTTCCAGCCGTGTTGGCGCCCTTCAGCTAGACAGCCTTGCCGCGCGCAACAAACTGGAAGAAGCACAAAAATCGCTGCAACGCGCCGAAGCGAAATTTGAGCAGGATAAAAAATTCGCTGTCGAAAAATTTGTCAAAGATGTTTTGCCCGTCATCGACACGCTGGAGCTGGGCCTGAACGCGATCCCGCAAAAAGATCGCGACAGCGACCCGAAATTCGCCAAGCTGGCCGAAGGCGTCGAGAAGACAATCAACCAGCTGGCGTCTGTCTTCAACAAATACGGCATCAAATCCATCAACCCGATGGGCGAGGAATTTGACGCGAGCAAGCACGAAGCGCTGGCGACCCAGCCCAAAGAAGGCGTCGAGCCGGAAACCGTGATTGCCGTTGCGCAAAAAGGATATGAAATCGAAGGCCGCCTGATCCGCCCCGCCAAAGTCATCATTACGCCCGGTTTCTAAAACAACCCCGCCGGACTTGAAACACCAGACGAAAACAGCCATATTCAGGTGGCTGTTTTCGCATTTTTGACGCATCCGCAGGACACAAGGAAAAAACATGACAAACGCATCCGAACACCCGCAGGACTTCAACGAAGCCGCAGAAACGCCGGATATCGAAACAACCGCCGCGCCGCACGCCGATGACGGCGATGCACTGGCCGCTGCCCATGCCCGCGTGGCAGAGCTGGAAGCGAAGCTGGCCGACCTGAGCGATAAAACCCTGCGCGCGCTGGCCGATGCCGAAAACACGCGCAAGCGTCTGGAAAAAGAACGTCAGGATACGGCCAAATTTGCCGTGTCTTCTTTCGCTCGCAACCTGCTGAGCGTGGCGGACAATCTGGGCCGCGCCCTCTCTGCCATCACGCCCGAACAGCGTACGCAAGAAGGCCCGTTGAAAACCATCTACACAGGCGTCGAAGCGACGGAGCGTGAGCTGCAGCGTGCGCTTGAGAGCAACGGCATCAAAAAAATCGATCCGCTCGGCCATACGTTTGACCCGAACCTGCACGAAGTCATGTTCGAAATCGATGCTCCCGACCAAAAACCGGGCACGATTTTGCAAGTGATGGAGCCGGTGTACATGATCCACGACCGCCTGCTGCGCTCCGCCCGCGTCGGCGTGGCCAAAGGCGGTATTGCCCCCGAAGGCAGCCAGCTGGACCAAAGCGTATAAGCCTGATTTTACGCACGAAAACACCAAATATTGACATAATGTTTTCTTCTGCTATGGTTTGCGCCAAAGCATAAAAGAAAACCCATGACCAACCCTACGCCCGCCACCAACGCCTTCAACACCGCAGCCCCTGACAGCCGCGCCGAGGCCGCACGTCTGGGACAAGAGTTGTTAGAAGAACTTGGCAAAGCGCACGCACCGCAGGCAAACACCGGCCATCTGCACGACCTGCTGGCGCGCGGCGCGTCCGTGCACGAAGCAAACACCAGCGGTCAAACCGCGCTGATGGTTGCCATTCACTACAACCATACAGACCTTGCCGAAAAAATTCTGGATGCCGGCGCATCTGTGCATGCCAAAGACAATCAGGACAACACCCCGCTGATCTGGTGCGGCTACATGGGTAACGCGGAAATCGCACTGCGTCTGCTGCGGTCGGGCGCGGACCTTGATGCCAGCAACAGCATCGGCCGCAGCGTACTGACGCAGGCCGCGAACAAAGGATACGATGAATTTCTGGGTGCCGTCATCTGCTGGGGCTGCGATGCCGATCACATCGACCGCCGCGGCGAAACCCCGCTGACAACCGCCGCCGCCGCAGGCCGCAAATCCACCTGCCTTGCGCTGATTGCGGCGGGCGCCAACCCCATCAAACGGGCCCGCACCGGCAAAACCCCCGCCGAAACGGCGCGCGAAGCACGCTACACGACCATCGCCGATGCGATTGAAAAATCAATCGTCGATAACCGCGAACGCCTGCTGCTGGACGACATACGCCAGATCACCGAAGGCGTGCGCGAAGACATCACCGTCTCCAGCACGCCGATCAAAACGGTGCGCAGGCGTGTGGCGCACTAACCAGTGACATACCTAACGTCTGCAATGCGATGCATAAACGCGCTCGCCCACAGGTCCCTTCTGCCCTTCGCACAGCTGTAGCCCCATGAGTTCAGGCACCTTGACGCCTTCTGGCACGAGTAGTTTATCAATCCCCATCAGAACAGCAGGCAAGGAAGCCACATCTCGCCTCAGACGGTATTCGTAGATCGGCACGCGCCGCATTTGCGTGTCCTCACCAACGATGATTTTGTCGTTGCCGCCACCGTCGAAAACGGTCACGCTACTCCCATTACCCGCCGTGAAAACACGGGCGAAACCGCCTGTGGGCACTTTTTCGATCACGCCATCGTGTATCAACTTGGCCAAACCATAACTTCCCGGCAACACCGCACTATCTATGACTTTCGCAGGGGAAAAAATATCTGCCGCCGCAATGAAACGCAGGTCGGTTCTCGCCTCAGCAATTCTTTCGGCCCAGATTTCAGGATCAAATCCATCCTTTGGCTTTTCGAGTTTGCCCGACGCGGGGGATTGGACGACAACAAACCCGCCGCGCAGCAATGCGGCTTCATAAACCATGTTGATCCCCTGCGCCACAGTCGGCGCACGGCCCAAGAAAAGGCCAAGTGCGTCCGACATCAACCTCATCTCGTCGCTTTTGTCACCACGTATTTCACGGCTTAATCCCGGCAAGCAATCTTCAACGGCCAAAAAAGAAACGCGATTTTTGTCAAAGCCACGCACACCGGAAAGAATGTCGCCAGACATATCACGCGGGCCAAAAATCAATATCTGCGAAACACGGCTAGTCGTACCCGTAATATCCCAGATCATTGGCTCCAATGAAGCGAGTGCCAAGTATGCTTTTTGATCAATATCACTCACGCTTACTTCGGCCGCATAGGTCAGTTCCCTTTGGGCAACAAAACTGGCGCTGCTGTAAGAACTGCCCTTGTGCGCACCTAGGAAAACGATGTCATCTTCCGCCGCGGGTTTTGGCGCCTGACACTTGCTGAGCCTGTTTTCCAGCTCTACCCGTTCCCTCTCGCGCTGCGCGCGTTCTCTCAGCGGCTGTTTTTCCTGCTCGCTCAGCTGTCCATCACCATCGCGGTCCAGCACCGCAAATCCGGCGTAAATGATCGCTTCCATTTCCTTATCCGACAGGGCGCCATCGCCGTCCATATCCAGGGCCAGTAATTGCTCCATCCAGTTTTTACCTTGGATACGGTGCGATACAGAGGCTCTTTTTTTATCCTGTTCTTCCACCGCCTCGCGCAGAGAAACGCGACCATCGCCATTTTTATCTGCGGACATGATCTCGTCGCGCTTACGGATCATCCGTTGATCATCTTGAGCACGCAAATCTACACTAAAAAACGCTTCTATCTCATCTGCCGTCACATAGCCGTCAAAATTCTGGTCATACATTATAATCGTAGATAATGTCTGCCGCTTGCTCTCGCGTTCTTCGCGCAGACGTGTATTCTCGACATATTCACGCGTCAAGCGCCGCCTGTCACCGCCTGCGTTGCGAATAACCGAAAGACCTTGCGACAAAATATTCTCGATAAAATCTCCCCTCTGAAATATTTCAATAGCGGCGACGGGGATATCGTCAACGCTGCGGTATGTCAGCGAGGGCAACTTGCTGCAATACGCCTGACACGTACCCGTCGGCTCCTCGGCCTTCACCGATCCTGCAGTAAAAAGTAGTGCTGCCGCCGCAAGCCCGACCTTCAAAAATTTGATCTTGGACATCTATTCCCCCGCTGGAAAACTCAAAGAAACGCCCTAGATCTTAACATTCCGAAAGTTGTTATTTTATGAACGTACAGGCACATCCAAACCCCGGTTTGGCGCGTATAAAAAACGATACAAAGACCTTCACTTCGGGGCTAAACGGGTGTAGTTTCTAGCCGAAATACGCTTCTGAAAAGCTCGGAGCATATGGAAATCGTGGAAAAGTGCCCAATTGCGGGGCTTTTCCCATATATTTGCCACAGAAAAGGATAAAATCATGAGCAAAATCATCGGTATCGACCTTGGCACCACCAACTCGTGCGTTGCCATCATGGAAGGCGATAAACCCAAAGTTATCGAAAACGCAGAGGGCGTGCGCACGACTCCGTCGATGGTCGCCTTCAGCAAAGACGGCGAACGTCTGGTTGGCCAGCCCGCCAAACGTCAGGCCGTGACCAACCCCGACAAAACACTGTACGCGATCAAGCGCCTGCTGGGCCGCCGCTTTAACGAGCCGGAAGTCAAAAAAATGCGCGACAAAGCGCCCTTCAAAATCATCGAAGGCGAAGGCGGCGCGGCATGGGTAGAAATCGACGGCGAGAAAATGGCGCCGTCCCAGATCTCCGCCATGGTTCTGCAAAAAATGAAAGAAACCGCCGAGAGCTATCTGGGCGAAAAAGTCACCAAGGCCGTCATCACGGTTCCCGCCTACTTCAACGACAGCCAGCGTCAGGCGACCAAAGACGCAGGCAAGATCGCGGGCCTCGATGTTCTGCGTATCATCAACGAGCCGACGGCGGCGGCGCTTGCCTATGGCCTTGATAAAAAATCATCCGGCACCATCGCGGTCTATGACCTGGGCGGCGGTACGTTTGACGTATCCATCCTCGAAATCGGCGATGGCGTATTCGAAGTCAAATCCACCAACGGCGATACGTTCCTGGGTGGCGAGGACTTTGACCTGCGCATCATCGATTTCATGGCCGAAGAATTCAAAAAAGAATACGCCATCGACCTGCGCAACGACAAAATCGCCCTGCAGCGCATGAAAGACGCGGCGGAGAAGGCGAAAAAAGAACTGTCGTCGTCGATGCAGACCGAAATCAACGAACCGTTCATCACCATGGACGCGTCCGGCCCCAAACACCTGAACATCAAGCTGACCCGCGCCAAGCTGGAACAGCTGGTGGGCGACATGATCGAAAAAACGCTGGAGCCTTGCAAAGCCGCGCTGAAAGATGCGGGCCTGAAAGCCAGCGACATCGACGAAGTCGTTCTGGTCGGCGGTATGACCCGTATGCCCAAAGTCATCGAAGCGGTTAAAAACTTCTTTGGCAAAGAACCCCACCGCGGCGTGAACCCCGACGAAGTCGTGGCAGACGGCGCGGCTATTCAGGGCGGCGTACTGGCCGGTGACGTGAAAGACGTTCTGCTGCTGGACGTAACCCCGCTGAGCCTCGGTATCGAAACGCTGGGCGGCGTGTTCACCCGCCTGATCGACCGCAATACCACGATCCCGACCAAGAAATCGCAGGTCTTCTCGACCGCCGAGGACAACCAGAACGCGGTCACCATCCGCGTGTTCCAGGGCGAGCGTGAAATGGCGGCGGATAACAAACTGCTGGGTCAGTTCGATCTGGTGGGCATCCCCCCTGCACCGCGCGGCATTCCGCAAATCGAAGTCACGTTTGACATCGATGCCAACGGTATCGTGCATGTATCGGCCAAAGACAAAGCGACTGGCAAAGAGCAGCAGATCCGCATTCAGGCATCGGGCGGCCTGACCGACGATGATATCAAGCGCATGGTCAAAGACGCCGAAGAAAACGCCGGTGCCGACAAAGAACGCCGCGAGCAGGTGGAGGCCGTGAACCGCGCCGAAGCACTGGTGCACACGGCGGAAAAAACCCTGAAGGACGCGGGCGACAAAATCCCGTCCGAAGACCGCAAAAACACCGAAGAGGCGATCACAGCGCTGAAATCCGCAATCAGCAGCGGCAATGCATCCGACATCAAGGCAAAAGCGGATGCACTGCAGGAAGTGTCGATGAAGCTGGGTGAACACCTCTACCGTGCCGAACAGGCAGACGGCATGGGCGCGACCGGCGGTGCGTCTGCGGGTCAGTCCACCGCAAACGGCAGCGACAGCGATGCCGCCAAAGAAGGCGAAATTGTTGACGCCGACTTCACCGAAGTCGACGACGATAAAAAACGCAACTAATCCAGACCGTACTTTTGACCGCAAGCGGCGGGGCATGTTAAATCGACATGCCCCGCCCGCGCGGATACAAGATTCATAATTTTGCGGAAAAGCCCGTCATGTCCAAAAAAGATTTTTATCAAGTACTCGGCGTCGATAAAAAAGCCAGCGCGGACGAGCTGAAAAAAGCTTATCGCAAACTGGCGATGCAATATCACCCCGACAAAAATCAGGGCAACAAAGAAGCCGAAGCGAAATTCAAAGAAATCAGCGAAGCCTATGACGTTCTGAAAGACGATCAGAAACGCGCGGCCTATGACCGCTTTGGCCATGGCGCCTTTGCGGGCGGTATGGGCGGCGGCGCGGGGGCGGGCGGTTTCGGCGGCGGGGCACAAGGCTTCAGCGGCGGTTTCGGCGGCTTTGGCGACATCTTCGAAGAGATGTTCGGCGATTTCATGGGCCAGCAGCAACGGCGGGGCGGCGGGGCCGATGGCGCGCGCCGCGGCGCAGACCTGTCATACGAAATGGAAATCACGCTGGAAGACGCTTTTGGCGGCAAAGAAGCGCCCATCAAAGTCGCCACATGGCAGCCTTGCACCCCCTGCAGCGGCTCTGGCGCGGAAAAAGGCACCAAGGCAGATACCTGCGAAACCTGCCGCGGCGCAGGACGCGTGCGCGCGCAGCAAGGTTTTTTTACCGTTGAGCGCACCTGCCCCACCTGCAACGGCGCGGGCCAGACCATCAAAACACCTTGCGGCAGCTGCGGCGGATCGGGCCGCACGCGCAAGGAAAAATCGCTCAAGGTCGCCATTCCGGCTGGTGTTGAAGAC
>JBEIOU010000018.1:0-53431 GCA_040377425.1 Micavibrio sp.
AGGATACCCCCATGCAAGACAGATATAATATCAAACAAGCCGAGGCCCGCTGGCAGCAGGTCTGGCGTGACCAGCGCAGCTTTGCCGTGACCGAAGACCCCGCGAAGCCGAAATTTTATACGCTGGCGATGTTCCCGTATCCGTCGGGCCGCCTGCATATGGGGCATGTGCGCAACTATACGCTGTCGGACGTGGTGGCACGTTTTAAACGGGCGCAGGGCTTCAACGTTTTGAACCCGATGGGCTGGGACGCCTTTGGCCTGCCCGCAGAAAACGCAGCGATTGAAAACAAAACCCACCCCGCCGCCTGGACGCACCAGAACATTTCGGTCATGAAAGGCCAGATGGATATGATGGGTCTGGCGATTGACTGGGACCGCGAAGTTGCGACCTGCACGCCGGAATATTACCGCCATGAACAGAAATTCTTCCTTGATTTCCTGAAAGCCGGTCTGGCGTATCAAAAAGAAAGCTTTGTGAACTGGGATCCGGTCGAAAACACGGTTCTGGCGAACGAACAGGTTGTGGATGGTTGCGGCTGGCGATCTGGCGCCCCCGTGGAGCGCCGCAAGCTGAAGCAGTGGTTCCTGAAAATCACCGACTTCGCCGACGACCTGCTGGCGGGTCTCGATACGCTGCCCGGCTGGCCGGAAAAAGTACGTTTGATGCAGGAAAACTGGATTGGCAAATCGCAAGGTCTGAATTTCAAATTCGATATCGCCGCCAACGATATCAGCCGCGATGCCAAGGCAACCGAAATTGAAGTCTTCACGACGCGCCCCGATACGCTGTTCGGCGCATCGTTTGTTGCACTGTCGCCCGACCACCCGATTGCGGCTGCGCTGGCCGAAAAACATCCGGCGGTGGCGGAATTTATTGCCGAATGCCGCCGTCTGGGCACGTCCGAAGCGGTACTGGAAACGGCCGAGAAAATCGGTTTCAATACCGGTATCGACGTCATTCACCCGTTTGCGGAAGATCAGCGTCTCAGCGTCTTCATCGCCAACTTCGTTTTGATGGATTACGGCACGGGCGCCATTTTTGGCTGTCCCGCGCATGACCAACGCGATTTTGATTTCGCCCGTAAATACGAGCTGAATGTCATTCCCGTTGTCATTCCCGACGATCAGGACCCCGTCAACTTCCGCTTGACCGATGCGCCCTATACCGGCCCCGGCAAGCTGCACAATTCCGATTTCCTGAACGGCCTGACATCCGACGACGCCAAACGCGAAGCCATCGCCCGCATGGAAAAACTGGGCAAAGGCCAAGGCACCACGCAATACCGCCTGCGCGATTGGGGCGTCAGCCGCCAGCGTTATTGGGGCTGCCCCGTGCCGATCATCCATTGCCCGTCCTGCGGCATTGTGCCGGTGCCGGAAAAAGACCTGCCCGTCACGCTGCCCGAAGATATCAGCTTTGACCAGCCCGGCAACCCGATCGCCCACCACCCCACGTGGAAAAACACCACATGCCCGACATGCGGTAGCGCGGCGGAGCGTGAAACGGATACGTTTGATACGTTCTTTGAAAGCTCGTGGTATCAATTCCGCTATTGCGACCCTAAAAACAACACCCGCGGATTTGATGCGGACAAAGTCGGCTATTGGGCGCCCGTTGACCAGTACATCGGCGGCGTTGAACATGCCGTGATGCACCTGCTGTACGCACGTTTCTTTACGCGCGCGCTGAAAAAATGCGGATACCTGAATTTTGACGAGCCGTTCACCGCGCTGTTTACGCAGGGCATGGTGACGCACGAAACGTACAAAGACCAGAACGGCAAATGGCTGTACCCCGCCGATATCGAATTCAGCGGTAATGCCGTTTACAAAAAATCCGACAACTCGCCTGTCACCGTCGGCCGTATCGAGAAAATGTCCAAGTCCAAGAAAAACACGGTCGACCCCGTGGAAATCCTTGAGACGTATGGCGCGGATGCGGCCCGTCTGTTCATCCTGTCCGACAGCCCGCCGGAGCGCGATCTGGAATGGACCGAAAGCGGTATCGAAGGTGCATGGAAATACGTGAACCGTCTGTGGCGTCTGGCCATGCTGGCGAAATTCGACAACCCCGATGCCGGCAAGGCCGATAGCGATGCCATGCGCCGCAAGATCCACAAAACCGTGCATGAAATGACGCAGGATCTGGACCGCTTCCATTTCAACAAATCTGTGGCGCGTCTGCGTGAACTGTCAAACGCGCTGGAAGATTTCGGCAATGCCGGCGGCGCAGGTACTGTGCTGCGCGAAGGCGTTGAAACGCTCATCAAATTGATGGCGCCGATGATGCCGCATTTGGCCGAAGAACTGTGGGCGCATCTGGGTCACAAAACCCTGATCGTTGCGGAAAAATGGCCGGTTGCCGATACCGCGCTGCTGGCGAATGACACCGTCACCATCGCCATTCAGGTAAACGGCAAACTGCGCGCCACCGTGCAGCTGCCGCGTGATATCGACCAGAAATCGGCCGAACAGGCCGCGCTGGAAGACCCCGCCGTGCAAAAAGCGCTGGAGGGCAAATCACCCAAAAAAGTCATCGTCGTGCCGAACAGGATCATCAATGTGGTTGGTTAATCATCTGCGTCCGCTGGCGGTGCTGGCGGCTGTTTGTCTGCCGCTGGGGCTTGGCTCTTGCGGGTTTGAGCCGATGTATGCGTCGCCGGACAGCGCCACGCAAAAAAGCATTCAGGCTAGCTACGCCGATATCGAAATCGCCAATATTCCCGACCGCGAAGGGCAATATCTGCGCAATGCGCTGATCGACCGCCTGTATGTTTCGGGGCGTCCGGCAGATGCACGGTATGTACTGGAAGTTGAGCCGCTGAAACGCTCGCTGACCAGTCAGGCGATCCAGAAAGACTCAACCTATACCCGCTCGCTGATGGAATATTCGACCACCGTGCGCCTGCGTGACCGCAAAGCCGATGACGCCGTGGTGCTGGAGCGTAAACAACGCGCGCTGGGCAGTTACAACCTGCTGGATAATCAGTTTGCGACGATTTCATCGCGCGACAGCCTGAACGACCACCTGCTGGACGAGCTGGCCGACAGCATCCAGACCACGCTGGCGCTGCATTTCAAGGCAGCCGCGCAGGGCGGGGCGCGTTAAGGATGGTCAAGCTTGCCTTCAAGGCGATTGACGGTTTCGCCAAAAACCCGCCGCCGGATATACTGGCCGTGCTGGTTTACGGCCCCGACGAAGGCCTGATCCGCGAGCGCATGACATTATTGACCCGCCACATCGTGCCCGATGCCAACGACCCGTTCGGCGTCGTTGAATTCGATGCGGGCGAACTGGGCGATAACCCGTCGCGATTGCTCGACGAAGCGCAATCTATTTCGATGCTGGGCGGCCGCCGTGTGGTGCGCGTGCGCGATGCGGACGATAAAGCCGCAGGTGCGGTTAAATCGGCCCTTGCGGCACTGCGCAGCGGTGACAATCTGGTATTGATATCGGCCAGTGAATTGCCGCCAAGATCCGCCCTGCGCCAGATGTTCGAAGCATCGCCGCATGCTGCTGCATTGCCGTGCTATGTCGAAGATGAACGCGATATCGCGCGTGTACTGAAAGACGGGTTGAAAGACGCCGGATATAACATGCCCTCAGATGCGCTGGTGTATATGGCGGCAAACGTTGTCGGTGACCGCGGCGTGGCACGGTCCGAGATCGAAAAGCTTGTGACCTATATGGGCAGCAACCGCAACATCACCATTGACGATGTGATGGCCTGCGTCGGCAGCAGCGCGGCTCTGTCACTCGACGATTTGTCCAAACTGGTCGCAAGCGGCATGTACGCCGAAGCCGACCGTATTCTGACCTTCGTGCTGTCCGAAGGTGTACAAGCCGTGACCGTTCTGCGTACCCTGCAAAACTATTTCACGCGCCTGTCGATTACACGTGCACGCATTGACCGCGGCGAAAACATCGAAGTCGCCATGAAAAAGCTGCGCCCCGAAGTTTTCTGGAAGCATAAAGCCGCATTTGAATCGCAGGTCATGGGCTGGGGCTCGGAGCAACTGCAACAAGCGCTCGCGCTTTTGATGTCCGTCGAAGCCAAATGCAAACAAACCGGCGCCGACCCGCACATCATCTGCGGCCGTGCGATTTTATCGCTGGCACAGACGGGCGCCCGATCTTTGCGCCGCCGCGCTTGAAAATTTTTACTTAGTGCGGGCTCTATATTCTTCTTTTGCTTCACCCGGGTTCTTTTTCGTCTTGCCATACAAGGCGCGGGCACGGGATTGGTCTTTATCAGCTGCTTCGTAAAGATCACGCGTTTTCGCGGGGTGTTCGGTGGCGGTATTATAGATTTTTTTGGTTACCAACGGATGCGCCGCACCGTCTTTATATAGCTGACGTGCCGCAGCCGGATGTTCATCGGCCGCATTATAAACCTTGCGCGTCTTGCCCGGATTATTGGCAATATCTTGTTTCACGTGATCAGCGGCATTTGGATATTCTTTCGCTTTTTTCTGCATCGCATGGGTTGCTGCAGGGTGTTCATCTTTCAAGTACGCTTTAACATCGTCGGCATGCGGCGTTTCCCCGCGAACCGGTGATGCAATCAAAAGGGCGGCGGCAGTAAAGAAAATAAGGGGTTTGAGGGTGCGCGACATATCAGCTCTCCTGCGTTTTTTGTTTCTGATTGTTTGTACTGCTGCTGCCCATAGCGCCCTGCGCGGCCAATAAAAAAACCGCCCGCCGGATTTCTCTGGCGGGCGGTTTTAAATTATTTCGATTAGTGACGCTGCGGAGAGCGTGACAGGCGGGCGATCAGGTCGTCCAGCTGGTCGAGGTTTTTGTATTCAATGCTCATCTTACCCGTCGACCCTTCACCATCAATCACGAATTTCATACCCAGCAGCGTGGACATTTTTTGCTCCAGCGCAAGGATATCAACGTCTTTTTGAGCGAAGCCTTTGGTTTTCAGCGCGGCGGGTTTTTTGGCACTATCCGCGTTCAGCTGCTGCACCATTTTTTCGGTCTGGCGCACGCTGAGGCCACGTTTCACAATCACGGCGGCAATTTGCTCTGCTTCTTTCACGCCCACAAGGTTACGGGCATGGCCAGCGGTTAGGACGCCGGACTGTACCATCTTGCGCACAGGCGCCGGCAGTTTAAGCAATCGTAGCGTGTTCGCCACGTGGCTACGGCTTTTGCCCAGCTGTTGCGACAACATGTCTTGTGTGTGACCAAACTCCTGCATCAGGCGGTCGTATCCTTCGGCTTCTTCAATCGCCGACAGGTCTTCGCGCTGCAGGTTTTCGATCAGGCCAATTTCCATGGCCTCTTTGTCGGTCAGGTCGCGCACGACGACAGGTAGTTCATGCACCTTCGCTTTTTGGGCGGCGCGCCAGCGGCGTTCACCAGCGATAATCTCGTACATCATGCCGCTGATCGGACGCACCAACAAAGGCTGCAAAACGCCATGCACGGCAATCGATTCCGCCAGCTGCGCCAGCGCATCATCATCAAAATGCGAACGCGGCTGGAATTTACCCGGCGTCAGACGATCGACCGGCAGGCGGCGCGGCGTTTGCGCGGGCGTGTTGGCTTCAGACGGTTTTACCAGTTCATCCGCGCGGCGCACGGGTGCCGTGTTCACAGCGGATGCAGCAGCAGCCGGTTTAGCGGCAGGTGCCGTTTGTGCCTGCGCTGCAGACGTTACTGGCGCAGCGGCGGCTTCTTTTTTCTGAAACGCCGCTTCTTCTTTTTTTACGTCACGGAAAAGGGCATCAAGGCCACGGCCAAGACCGCGTTTTTTAGGATCGGTATTCATGCAGGGACTCCTTCGGCTTCGGCCATCGCTTTCAGCGCGGCGTCGCGCAGGGCTTTTTCACGTTTCAGCATCTCGCGGGCGAGGTGGATGTATGCTTGCGAACCTGTGCACGCCATGTCATATACAATCGCGGGCAGACCGAACGACGGCGCTTCGGAAATGCGCACGTTACGGGGGATGACGGTTTCGTATACTTTATCGCCAAAGAATTCGCGCACGTTATCTGCGACCTGATTTGACAGATTGTTTCGTTTGTCATACATCGTGAGGACGATACCCAGCAGCTCCAGCTTGTCGTTGAACGCATCGCGCACACGTTCAATCGTGTTGACCAGATGGCTAAGGCCTTCCAGCGCAAAAAATTCGCATTGCAGCGGTACCAGCACGCCATCAGATGCGGCCAGAGCGTTCAGCGTCAGCAGGTTCAGGGCGGGCGGGCAATCGAAAATCACATAGTCATAGCGGCGCGTTGCGGCATGCAGTGCGTCGCGCAGGCGGAATTCACGGTTTTCAGTATCGATCAGTTCAATTTCCGCGCCAGACAGGTGCATGGACGACGGAATGCAATACAGGCCCGGCACCTTGGTCGGCGCGGCAGTTTCGTCGGCGGTTGCTTCGCCAAATAACAATTCGTACGAACCGCGGTCACGTTCAGACCGGTCAATCCCCAAACCCGTCGAGGCGTTACCCTGCGGGTCGAGGTCAACCAGAAGCACCTGTTTGCCGACAGCGGCAAGGGCGGTGGCCAGATTAACGGCCGTGGTTGTCTTGCCGACGCCGCCTTTTTGGTTCGAAATGCTGATATAGCGGGGACCGCTCAGGCGTGAGGAGGCCAACGTGCCGTCCGCCGCTGAGGGGCTCGCTTGAGGAGAATATGTGTCTGAAGGCTGGGTCATGCACAGTAAATAGCGCGAATCTGGCGCCTCGGGCAAGGCAAATTATGTTTCGTTGACAGCTATGTTTCACGTGAAACACGCAGCGAAACAATATTACTTTCTGCTCAAGTTGCTGATTTTAATGATTTTACTGGCCAAATCTGTCTGACTGGGGTACAGCTCTACCTCGAAATTCCACTGTTTGGCGGCTTTATCGAGTTCTTCCTGATACTGCATACCCTTCATAAACAGGCCGTAAGACGGGTGATCGGGTGTCGACAGGCGGTGCATGAAGCCCAGCAGGTCTTTGAGAGGCGCAAGGGCGCGGGCGGTGAAGACGTCAATTTTATCGGCCTTGAAGTCTTCAATACGGATATCGTGTACCTGCGCTGCGGCTTTTGTTTCACGTGAAACTTCGCGGAGGAAGGTGGCCTTGCGTACGTCGGACTCGATCAGATGCACTTCGGCCACGCCCAGTAAAGACAGCACCAGCCCCGGAAAGCCCGCGCCGGAGCCCATATCAACCAGGCGCACATTGACGCTGGGCATATAACGGAACAGCTGGGCAGAGTCAAAAAAATGACGCTCGGCCACGGCATCCAGCGTGGCAGGGCCAACCAGATTGATCGCCTTCTGCCATTTCATCAGCAGCGACTGGTAAACACCCAGCTGCTCCAATGTTTCACGTGAAACATGGAAGCCGTAGCGCTGGAACACCTTATCGAGAGTTTCTTCAAGCAACGTCACGCTCCTGTTCACGGTCACGGCGTTTTACATGACGCAGCAGCGCAACCAGCGCGGCCGGCGTCACACCGGGGATGCGCGATGCCGCGCCCAAAGTATCCGGTGCGTGCTGGCGAAGCTTGAGCTGCATTTCATTCGACAGGCTGCCGACGCGGCTATAATCCAAATCCTTCGGCAGCTTCAGGTTTTCATCACGGCGGAAAGCCTGAATGTCCGCTTCCTGACGTTGGATATATCCGGCGTAACGGGCGTCGATTTCGATCTGCTCTGCAATGTCCGTGTCAATCGCCAACAACTCCGGCCAGATCGTCGTCAGCGCTTCGAACGTAATATCCGGATAGCGCATCAGGTCGTGAGCAGATCGTTTAATGCCGTCCTGATTGACTTTGAATCCACGGCGTTCCAGTTCGATCGGCAGAGCTTGCAGACTATGCACAAGCGCTCGCGCTTGCTCCAGCTTTTCCTGCTTTTGCGCAAACACAGATGCGCGCTCGTTAGCGACGCAGCCAATCGACAGGCCGAGTGGTGTCAAACGCTGGTCGGCGTTATCGGCACGCAGCAGCAAGCGGTATTCCGCGCGGCTGGTGAACATGCGGTAAGGCTCCGTCACGCCCAGCGTCACCAGATCGTCAATCATCACACCAATATAACCGTCTGCACGGTCGAGGATGAATTCTTCGGCGCGGCCCGCCGCGACCAAGGCGGCATTGATACCGGCCATCAGGCCTTGCGCGCCGGCTTCTTCGTATCCCGTCGTGCCATTAATTTGGCCAGCCATGAACAGGCCAGGCACGGCTTGCACTTCAAGGGTACGTTTCAGCGCGCGTGGGTCGATGTAATCATATTCAATCGCATAGCCGGGCTCGATGATCGTGACATTCTCAAGCCCCGGAATGGTGCGGATCAATGCCTCTTGCACGTCGGCGGGCAGGGATGTCGAAATACCATTCGGGTAGACAGTGTGGTCATCCAGCCCCTCCGGCTCCAAAAAGATCTGGTGGCGTTCTTTATCGGCGAAGCGAACAATTTTGTCTTCGATCGACGGGCAATAGCGCGGGCCCGAACTTTTGATCTGGCCGGAATACATCGGCGCCACGTGCAGGTTGTCGCGGATAACCTGATGTGTCTGCTCGTTGGTATATGTAATATAACAGCTGATCTGTGGCACCGTGACTTCTTTTGACATAAAAGAAAACGGCTGCGGCGGCGCATCGCCCGGCTGCTCTTCGCATACTGACCAGTTAATCGTGCGGCCATCAAGTCGTGCCGGCGTGCCGGTCTTAAGGCGGCCAAGCGGCAGGTTCAATTTTTCAAGCGCAAGGGCAAGGCCGACAGACGGCTTTTCACCAATGCGGCCTGCCTCGTGTTGGTCGGTGCCGCGGTGAATAACGCCGCGCAGAAACGTACCCGTGGTGACAACCACGGCCGCACATTCATATGTGACGCCTTCGGACGACACGATGCCGGAAACATTACCCGCATCATCACGCAGAATATCTTCGGCACCTTCGCCGATGATCGTCAGATTGGGGTAGTTCAGCAGCAATGCCTGCATGTTCTCGCGGTACAGCTTGCGGTCGGCCTGCGCACGGGGGCCGCGCACGGCGGGGCCTTTGCTGGCATTAAGCATGCGGAATTGAATGCCTGCTTTATCAATCACGCGCCCCATGACACCATCCAGCGCGTCAATTTCGCGCACCAGATGACCTTTACCCAAACCACCAATCGCGGGATTGCAAGACATCGCGCCGATGGTATCGATTCGATGCGTCAGCAATAAAGTCTTCGCGCCCATACGCGCCGATGCGGCAGCGGCCTCACAGCCGGCATGTCCGCCACCAATCACGATAACATCGAATTTCATTTTTATATCAATCACTTGATGGGGTTGATACAATCTGGCGCAAATCCGCAAGATTGTAAGTCAAACGATTGTTCATAAATGCCCGCCATATGCGCTATACTGGGCTTAAGAATAATCGTCCGGCCTTTTAGGGAAAATGAATAGCGGAAATCCGCGAAAAGGACAAGAGGCTTATACCATGGCCGAGGTACAGGAAAAAGAGCTGCAGGCAACGCAAACGCCCCTCAGCACCCTGACCGGAAAACTGGGCACCAGTTTTTCCGCCGCCACGGACCTGACCCGCCTACATCGCCAGATCATCGACGCACAGCCCGAAAACACGCGCGGCCAAGCCGGCGCAGCACTGTCTGCGTTTTATGCGGCAGCCGAAAAACTGCAAACACGCGAAGCAGAATTCACCACCCGCGCCCGTGACGCCAAGGCAGACATCGCCCCCGATTTAAAAATCAACCTGCGCAGCCCCGAACACTTCGCGGCACTGCGCGCCTTCAAAGGCGCATCGGCTGACATCATGGCCATCGACGCCGCACGCGGCGGCGAACTTGTCAAAGCCATCGAAAAGAATATCAGCGCGCCACAACTACAAAAACGCGGGATGTGATTAGGCAAACGCCCGCGCTTTAATTAGCCAACCCAATCAATAAAATTTTGAATTTCATGCACGACGATTTTTTCCTTCTCGCGATGGGGAAAATGTCCTGTGTCCGGCAGGCTGAGGATTACACCATTGGCCGCGATGCGCTGCGGGTGTGCGATGCTGCCGTATTCGTCGTTCTCGCCGTGGATAGCGAATACGGGCACACCGACGTTTGCAACCGTGCTGTCTAAATTCCAACCTGTAAAGGCGGGGGATAGCCATGTGTTTGTCCAGCTATCGACAACCCACTTCGTTTTATTGCCGTGATATTTTTCCAGCTTTGCAAATTGCGCGGGGTCTTGCAGATTTTTTTGTGCGGCGCGAATGCCGTCCAAGGTTTTGTCTTCGGTGAAAGCTTGCGATGCAATCGTAATCACGGCACGGCATTGTGACGGCATGTTTGCAGCAGCTTCCATCGCCATGCATCCGCCAACGCTATGGCCGCAGGCGATGAATTCGTTGATGTCCAATGCAGCGCAGATTTGCGGCATGATCTCGCGCCCTTCGCGCTGAATAAAATCCGGCGCGAGCGCATCGCTGCGCGGTGAAGATTTGCCAAACCCAATACGATCATAGCCGATCACGTAGCGCCCTGTTTTTTGCGCGAGCGCGTCAGGAAAGCTACGCCATAAATCAACGCAGCCGAGGGAGTCGTGAAAAAGAATAATCGGCGCCGCATCGTCATCTACCGCATCCGGCGTCCATATCTTCACGAACAGCTTCGCGGATGCGATTTGAATAAACCGCTCTTCTGAATATACGTTGTCTTTCATCTTTTTACGCGGCGTAGGCGTCAATGCGCTGCATCAGGCGCGTGCGGGTTTCGGCATCGACGAAGGCTTCTTCGACGGCATTGCGGCTAATCTGCAACAGCTCCGGGACAGTAAAGCCGAAATGATCGCGGGCAATTTCGTATTCACGGCCGATGGATGTGCCAAAGAACGTCGGGTCATCACTGCCCAGCGTGACTTTCATACCTGCATCAAAAAACTTGCGTAGCGGGTGCGATGCGTAGTCGGGGTATACCTTCAGACACAGATTGCTGGATACGCAAACTTCCGGCACGGCGTTAATTTTCAACTGCTCATCAACAAGCTGCGTATCTTCGATCGTGCGCACCATGTGGCCAAAACGGCGAATATTCAAAAGATCGCGCGCACTGCGTACGCTTTCGGGGCCAGCGGCTTCGCCCGCATGGGCGTTTCGGTACGGCAGGGCGGCAATGTCGTAAGCGGCTTTAAAATCAGCGACGCTGCCCGCGTTTTCATCACCCGCCATACCAAATGCGGTTACCAGCGGGTGGGGGTTATCGCGCGTGATCTCCGCCACGCGAATGGCGGCTTCGGCACCATAGTGACGCACGCAGGTGGAAATAAAACGTGCTTCGATGCCTGTGTCCGCTTTGGCGCGCTCGTACGCTGTTGTCAGTGCCGCCATCAATTCGGGGTATTCAAGGCCAACCATTTTTCCGTGATCGACCGAAATGCCAATTTCCGCATAAATGCAACCTTCGGCCGCGCTGCGTGTCAGGTAGTCGTATGTCAGCTCGATGTAATCATCTGCGCCGCGCATAACAGACGTCGCATCATCATATGCCTGCACAAAACCGCGCAGCGCAGACATCGCCGTGCCGTCATCCGGCCAATGAAAACTTTCGCCGCTGTCGTCAAACAAGCCCGCAGGGATTTCGATGCCATTTTTAGCGGCCAATTTGCGCACCAATGCGGGGGTGATCGTCCCCTCCAGGTGTACATGGATATCGACTTTGGGCAGTTTGTTGAAATCAGACATGGTGTTTATGCCGCTTCAAGGACGGTCGCAATACCTTGGCCGCCGCCAATGCACATGGTGGCCAGCGCAAGGCGTTTGCCTTCACGCTGCAAAAGGCTTGCGGCCTTGCCCGTGATGCGGCCGCCGGATGCGCCCAGCGGGTGGCCCAGCGCAATCGCGCCACCATCCAAATTTACTTTGGCTTCGTCCGCGCCCAATTCGTGCAGCACAGACAGCGCCTGCGCGGCAAAGGCTTCGTTCAGCTCGATGATATCAATATCGGCTATCGTCAATCCGGCGCGCGACAACGCCTTGCGCGATGCTTCGACAGGGCCGATACCCATGATCTCGGGCGCGCAGCCCGACACAGCCATGCTGCGAACATACGCCATGATTTTAAGACCATTTGCTTTGGCAAATTCTTCGGTCGTTATCAGCGTTGCAACCGCGCCATCCGTTAGCGGCGATGCCGTGCCCGCCGTAACTGTGCCCGATGCATCGAAGGCGGGCTTCAGGCCTGCCAATGCTTCAGCCGTGGTTTCGGGGCGGATACAACCATCTTCGGATACAACGCTGCCATCGGGCGCGGTGATGGGTGTAATTTCACCCGATAGTTTACCGGCAATGCGCGCGGCGGCCGCTTTTTGCTGCGACGATACCGCAAAAGCTTCCTGACGTTCGCGGCTGATACTGTATTTACGCGCCAGATTTTCAGCGGTTTCGCCCATACCAATATAAGCCTGCGGAAACACGTCAAACAGCGCAGGATTTGGCAGCGGGTTGAACCCGCCCATGGGAATGCGCGACATAGATTCAACACCGCCGCAAATAAACGCATGACCCGCGCCCATTTGAATGGCGCCCGCAGCCATATGAATGGACTGCATCGATGATCCGCAAAAACGGTTTACAGTTGTGCCTGCGACAGACAGCGGCAGCTCGGCAATATTGGCGACCAGACGCGCAACGTTGAAACCCTGTTCCCCCTCGGGGAAGGCGCAGCCGAGGATGAGATCTTCAATCTCGCGCGTATTCACGCCGGTTTTTTGCACCAGCGCACGCACAGCGGCCGCGGCCATGTCATCTGGGCGGACGGTGGCAAGATCGCCTTTGCCTGCGAAATGGAACGGCGTGCGGACATATCCGGCGATAACCACGTTGTGCTGCATAAAAAAACCCCGTTAAATCAGATACATTGTATAAACAATATGATGGACAAAGCCGCCAATATCAAGAATGATTGCCGCAAGATAACGCCGCATAAGACAGGAAGCCGTTTTAATCCATGACATCCAACCCGCTGATCGACTACGACAACATCATCCCGCATCTGCTCTACAAGGTGACGTTTGATTTCAACGCCCCTGTACCGGGCACCGTTGCCGAAAAAATTGGCGCCGCGTTGGAAGAGCTTGGTCTTTCCGTATTCCTGCGCAACGAAGAGGCCAGCGACGGCGACCGCTGGACAATCTCCCTGACAACCTATGGCGAACCCGACGTCAAAATGATCCGCAACCAGCTGGATATGGCCGCGGAGGCAGGCGGCTTTACCGAACTGGCACATGATGCTCTGATCGATTTTGAAAAACTGCCCGAAAAAGACTGGCTGCGCCATGTACACGATAACTTTCCGCCTGTAACTGCGGGCCGGTTTTTTATATACGGGTCGCACTATACGGGCGACAAACCCGAGGGTCTGGTGCCGCTATGCATCGATGCCGCGACCGCTTTTGGCAGCGGAGAGCATGAAACAACCAAAGGCTGCCTAATGGCTTTTGACCGACTGGCCGAAAAACATACCTTTACCAACGCCCTCGATATGGGCTGCGGCAGCGGCATTCTGGCGATTGGCATGGTTAAAATCTGGCCGGGCATTCGTGCGGCCGCGGTGGATATTGACCCTGAATCTATTGTTGTGACAGAGCGGCACGCGCACATGAACGGCGCGGGTGACTTGATCGCGACGCAGGCGGGTGATGGCTATGCCGCGCCGCTGGCACAGCAAAACGCACCATACGATCTGATCGCCGCCAACATTCTGGCGCAGCCCCTGATTGATATGGCCGGCCATCTGAACGATGTTTTGTTGCCCGGCGGCTTCTGCGTACTATCCGGTCTGCTAGCACGTCAGGAAAAAGATGTGACAGACGCACACACCAAGCTGGGCCTGAAGCTGGTCGACAAGATCGAAATTGGCGATTGGCGGGCGCTGGTACTGCAAAAACCGGCCGCATAAAGCGATTTTCTCCGGTTTTTGTATTTTTGTGAAAACAATCTATAATTAAAGATAGAGATTATCCAAAGGTATCCGCCATGAAAAAAGCCGCCTTTCTGAATTCTGTCGCTATCGCCGCACTGACGGCAGCATTTTTTGTATTCCCCGCGCAAGCGCAGGAAACCAAAAAAGCAACCGACGAAGATTCCGATGCGATTTTTGAAATCGGCACGCGCGGCGATACTGTCCCCGATGTCACCGAATACAGCAACCTGCGCAAAGGCTTGCTGCTGAATGAAAGCGAAGAAGAAAAAAACATTCTGGTAGACGAGAGCATTGGTACTGAAACAGATTCCGAAGGCAAACCGGTTGCGCTCACCTACGAAGCTGTCTTGAAGCTTTATAAAGCTGGCCAATATGACCGCGCCCTGCCGCATCTGGAGCTGCTTGCAAACGGTGGGCACCTTGCCGCACAAGAAATTCTGGGCGTGATGTATAATCTGGGCCAAGGTGTACCGAAAAACAGCAAAAAGGCATTCTCGTTGCTGACAGCGCCCGCAGAGAAAGGCCGCGCGTTGGCGCAGCACCATTTGGGCGTCATGTATTTCACCGGCGAAGGCGTCGAACAGCAAAGCGGGGTACAAGCCCTGATGTGGCTTCAGCTGGCGCTGATCAGCTATCCCGAAGGCTCCGAAAAACAAGCGGCAAAACGTGACCGCGACGCCGTTTACAGCCGCTTGAACCGGCGCGACCGCGAAAACGCTATGATCATCACGCGTGACTGGCTCGCCAAACGTGGCGAGGCCCACTTACTCGATATGACAGAGTAAGCAGGCCCCACGATATTTCAAAAATCTATGCGCGGATTAACGCGCAGCTATCAGGCGAATTTGGTTTTAAAAGAGCTGAGAACCTGATCTTTCGCCAGTGAAGCGCGGTCATAAATATAACCAGCGGCCTGCATACCCATGTTCGGGTTTTCGCCAATCGCTGCATAAATTCCGCCTGTCACAGCCTGGAATGCGGATTTAAGCTTGGATTGCTGCGGAAACGTATTGTCGTTCGCCATGACGAAACCCCGTAAATCTGAATGTTAAAGATGATAAACACTACGGGGATTCTAACGATATGTCAAAAAAAATCAAAAACTTTTTTGATTTTCAATGAGATAAGAAAGGTCATGCTGAATATGCCGCAGATGCGTACGATTGAACGGGTCAGCCGCACGCCGCAGATGTGGCCCGCGAAAACGCATACCCGTCAGATAATTTCCGCCCTGCGGCATTGCGCCAAGGGCAGATAGCGAAGACATCTCAAGCGCCCTGCGGCCAATCATGCTGCCCTGCTGCGTGGCGCTGATCAGCGCCATGTCCATCATCTCCAGCGCCTGATGGTCGCTGGCATCCATGCGCTCGCTCACTTGAAACCACTGCAGAAACGCCGCGCGAAGGGCGGTGCCATCAAATTGGTGCCGCGGATGCGCACCCGCCGTACGGGCAAAGGCTGTCGCCACGTCGCCATCAACGCCTGCCAGCAAATAACGCCAAAAAAAACACGGGCCCGCCGCACGCAACTCCCATGCAACCAAATGCGTGATGGCGGTGACGTCGGCCTCGAACGCGCGGCAATAGCGCATATAATCTTCGGGTTTGAACATCGTATCGGGCGCCAGCCCGCGGGATTGTTGCCAGATACGGCGAAGACCGCCGCAAAAGCTGGCCAGATACTGACTAAGACCCTTATGCGATTTTTGCAAAATATCCGGCAAATAACCCAGATCCAGTCTGCGCTGAAGCGGATAGTAAAAACTGGTTTGCGCATCCAGCAGCGGGTCAAGGCCAACGGCCACATCGCCCGCCACCGCAGCACGAAGCAGCGAACGCCCCGTAGGGCTTTGTTCCGTCACGGCGATTATATCTTGCAGCGTTGCGTGAAACACCCGCATTTGCGGGTTTCGATACAGGGCAGGGTGCATCTCCCGCTCCATCACCGCGGCGAGCGGAAAGATAATTCTTTCTATCCCCGCGCTGGCCGTCATGTCTATAACCTCAGACCTGCTCTGCTGCGCTGTGGCGCGCCGCTTTCGCGAAGCGGGAAAAATCGACAACTTCGGCAGACAGCTTCACGGACTCTTCGATCATCTGCTGCTCTTTTTCCTGAAAGCTACGCTCGAATTTGATGAACCACAGAAAGTTTGCGTTCGAACGATCTTCGACAGTGGCATAGCACGTATCCATCGGCGTGCGTGTCGCTTTCATCGACAGATAGTTTTTACCGTGCGGCAATTCCCCCAGACGCTTGAACAGATCCATCGATACGCGGCTGCGTTCTTTCTGCGATTTCATGTAGCCCGCTTCATCCAGCAACATCTGGTGAATGATACGCTTGTCATGAATTTTGGTGCGGCTGTCTTCGAAGAATTTATCGTATGCCGCGCGTGCCGCTTCGCCGTTGTTCAGACTGCGGAAATCGGTTTGCGCCTTGATTTCAAACGTACGGCTGACATCTGACATCGGCGAGCCAACCAGATAATCCCACGCATCGCTGATACCGCACAGTTTCAGTTCCCAGCCGATTTTGATAGAAACCATCAGTGCGTCGGCCTGCTGGGCGCGGTTGACCAGAATGGCTTCGTCAGGCTCGTAATCCATCGGGTTGACCAGCGCGCCATGAAAATGCTGCCAGTTGCGGCGCAGCTCGCGCGACAGCAAATTCAGCAAATCGCCTTTCGGACGGTACGGGTTCAGTGTGATTGTCGCGGGGCGCTCATCCGCAGAAGGATAATATTGAGACGCCGGAATTTGCGCATCATATACAATGACAAGGTTTTCAGCTTGTGCGCCACTCAGCAGCGTTTCGGCCGTGCGGCTTTGCATCAGAATGCTGCGCAGATCTTCGATGGCGACAACATCGGCGGGGCTTTCGACCACTTCGCACACCGTGCGCTGGTCCAAACGCCAATCCAGGCTCGCGCGGTGCGACAGGTGCTTTTCTTTGCCCCCGCGCAATCTGCCCGTCGTATCACGGAACCGGCGTTTATCCGGTTTGGGCAGTTTGAACTCGCTGTCTTTGTCTACTTCGTTCGCCATTTACACACCTTTTTCCCTTGCCTGCGTCAAAGTCAAAGTCTTGCGGTAGTGCCGGTTCCGAAGAACCCCAGAAACCATCCATCCGGTCTCTTTTTGTTATCCGATCCTTTGTTATCCAAGCAGGCAGCTTTTCCCCTAGCACCTTCATCATGCAGGGGCGGTGGTTAACATCCGGTATTAAAGAACAAAAAAGCAGCAAAATATTATAGTTATGTAATTAAATCGGCACTTTTTGCCGTGCTGCAGTGAACAACAGTTCAAATAATCATGCGTCAAATCGAATCCTGCCCCTGCATACGCGGGGGTGATTCGATTCGCGACAGCCGCGCCAGCAGTCTTAAGTGACTGCAAAGCAAGGATTTTTGCATCCATCTCAGGCGCGGTAGCTTCGGGGGAACGGTGCGGTACGCCTGATCGGCAAAATATCCGGCCAGCAAGGCCGTCATCATGACGATATTTTTATCATCTGACGCTGCAAGGGCTGTGCCACCCGCGGCGCGATAGGCATCGAATGTATTTTCGGCTATGCCGTACCCCATCGCTTCTATATGGGCGGCCAGCATGACCAGATCAAACAGCACGGGGCCCGTCGCCGCATTCGGCCAATCAACAATATAGCAGCGGCCCTCGGATGCGATGATGTTATCCAGACGCAAATCGCCATGTATCAAACCTTGCACAAAATTTGCCGCGGCGCCGCGTGCCTGCAAATCAATCAGGGCATCGATGTTACGCACCAGCCAAACATCCGCAGATTTAGGATCTTCGAACAGCGATAAAAACTTTTCACGGATTTTTATATCATCACGAATGCGCCGCCATTTTTTGGTGTCAGATAAAAACATGCCCAGATAATTATGCGTGGCGGCTTCCGGCAGAACGCCCGGTGCAATATCCGCCGCGTGCGCGCGCGACAGCAGCTGCATGATATCCGCGGTACGCGCACCAGCAGCGGCACCGCCGGCGCGGATATATTTCCACACGCCCAGCGTCCAGCCATCTTCGTCATTATCGCTGACCCATGTAAATAATTGCGGCGCGATATCACGCAGTATAGCGACATCTTCGTATGCTTTTATCTCGCGCCGGATATGTAAGGTGCCGTGTGACATTTCATTCGGGTGACTGCCTTTGACGAAAACCTTAAGACCGCTATCAAACGTCAATACAAATCCGGCCGACGACGACAAGCTGCCATAAACCGTTTCACCGGATATAATGCGCCCGCCTGTGCGGCGTTCGATTTTTTCGCGCATACCCTCGGGCAAGGTATCAAATGATGGTTTTTCTTCACGCGCGGCAGGCGGCGCAAATAGCGGCTGCGGCGGGTTTTGCATGGTTTTTACGCGGCTGAATCCTGCAAAATCGGCATGCCTTCGATTTTCAGTTCTTCTTCGGACATGCTGACAAGGCCGTCTTCTTTTACGTGGACACGCGTTTTAAAAAGCGAGTCTTTGAAAACCATATACGCTTCCAGGTTATATGTGCCGTCATCTTCTTTGCTGAGCAGTGTCACCGGCTCCAGCATTTGCTGCATCACCTTGCGGCCCTGCAGCGGCGGTTCAACCTGCCAGCGAATATCGTCAATTGTCTCGATAATCATGAAACGGCCATGACGGCCACGGACATAACCAAAGAAAAATTTCACATACGCGATCACCGTGCGCTCATCTAGACGGATAGGCGCTTTTTCGTTCGTCTCGTAAATGGTCTGGTTTGTCCAGTTAATGACATTTACATCGCCCGCCTTGTAAATCGTGTATTTACGGGCGGCGGGCACGGCTGACAAATCTGTCAGCTCCAGAAATTCATAGTCACGGTAAAACGGCAGGCGCTGGCTGCGGATTGTCGTGCTTTCCATGCTGAACGGCACAGGCTCCAGATGCGGATTAATCTCCGACAAAATCCGCGCCGTGCGCTCCACATCCATTTTTTGCCAATCTTCGCTCATAAACCCTTGCCCTGATCCAAGATGTTTTAGCCAGACAATATCCTATCGGCATTCGGCGCCGAAGAAAAGCAGGAACGATTGATCAAAATCATCCAATCCACATCATAGAATGCATAACGTATGCATAGGGACAACACATGGCGCACTTACAATGAATATGGTTTGTGGACAACCCGTGGATAAGCCTAGGGATGAATACGTGTATGAAAAAAATACCGGCAGGGCAGGGGATAACCACCCGAATTATGAGTCAGCTTTTCCCATGCCGGACTCCGGAATATGAATCTGTGGATAATATCCTTTTCCGGAGTCTTCGGTTATCCCCGATATCCACAGCGTTAAAAACAATTGATAAAACATGCAAATTGGAAACAGCCCACACATTTGTGCGTAAAAAAGTGGATTTATACGCGGAAGCCTTGTGAATAAACCTGTGTATACGGGGATATCCCCATAATCCCCCGGCCTACGACTCCTACAACCTTCTTATATATATATTTACTTTATATTGGATGAGTGTACGGGTTGGCTTATAAAGAAGCATGCAAACGAAGATTTCCATGACACACGCAGATATCAGAAAACCGATGCTCGAGACCCTTCAGGGTCAGCTAAATGACCATACGCCGATTTGGCTGATGCGTCAGGCAGGCCGTTATCTGCCCGAATATCGTGCTCTGCGCGCGGAGGCGGGGTCGTTTCTCAATCTTTGTTACAACCCCCCTATGGCCGCTGAAATCACGCTACAGCCGCTGCGCCGTTTTGATCTGGATGCAGCTATTCTGTTTTCAGATATTCTGGTTATTCCACATGCACTCGGCATGGGACTCGATTTCGTTGAAGGCGAGGGACCTGTCTTGCCGCCGCTGTCGTCTTTGGACGATCTGGGCCATTTGGATATTGACGGCTTTGAACAAAAATTGATGCCCGTTTACGAAACACTGAATATTCTGCGCGGTAAGTTACCGGCGGGTAAAACGCTGATTGGTTTTGCAGGCGCGCCATGGACAGTCGCATGTTACATGCTGCAAGGGCATGGCGGCGGTAAATTCGAAAAGGCGTGTCAGATGGGCCAGGCAAATCCGGCCGCACTGAGTGCCTTCCTGATGCAGCTTGCCGATATTACAGCGCAGTATCTGTGCAGCCAAATCCGGCATGGCGCCGATGTGGTGCAGATTTTTGATAGCTGGGCAGGACTTGTCCCTGCCGAATATTTTCATGATTGGGTTATTGCCCCGGCCGCGCGGATTGTACAAACAATCAAAGCGCAGCATCCGGATACGCCTGTCATTGGCTTTCCGCGTCAGGCAGGTAGCGAATATACGCGCTATGCCCGCGAAACGGGCGTGACAGCGATCGGGCTTGATCAAAAGGCTGACATTGCTGCGATCCCGACCGATATTTGCATTCAGGGTAATCTTGCGCCTGAACTGCTTCTGGCGGGCGGCGATGTCATGAAAAACGCTGTGACTGATTTAATGAAAAAAACGGCGGGCCGGCCGTTTATTTTCAATCTGGGTCATGGCGTCATCAAAGAAACACCGCCAGACCATGTCGCCACCTTGATTGAATCCGTGCGCGGATTTCAAAGATAAATAACGGCGTTCCTGCCATTTTAACCTGTGATAACAAAAACGATGACCGAAAAAAAAACAAAAATCGCTGTAGTACTTATGAACCTGGGCGGGCCGCTCAAGACGGATGATATCAAGCCGTTCCTGTTCAATTTTTTCATGGACAAAAATATTATCGGCGCCCCACTGCCCATCCGCTGGCTGCTGGCGAAGTGGATTTCGTACAGCCGTGGCAACGGCGCTGCGAAAACGTCCTATGCAGCGCTGGGCGGTAAATCACCGCTGCTTGAAAATACACAGGCACAGGCCGATGCGCTGGAAGCTGTCCTTCGTGAAAAACACGCAGACGTAAAAGTTTTCGTGACGATGCGTTATTGGCACCCGATGTCACCTGAAACGATTGCACAAGTTAAATCTTATGCGCCCGACCGCATTATCCTGCTGCCCCTCTACCCGCAGTTTTCGACAACGACCAGTTTCTCTTCTATCGAAAACTGGGAACGTGAAGCGAAAAAAGCGGAACTGAATATCCCTACGGATAAAATCTGCTGTTATCCCTATCAGGCCGGCTTTATCGAAGCATCTGCCGACTTGATCCGGAGCACCTTGGCGACGCTGCAGGGGAAAAACCGTGTGCTTTTTTCCGCGCACGGCCTGCCTGAAAAAACAATCGAAGGCGGCGATCCATACCAGCATCAATGCGAACAAACGGCGCAGAAAATCGTCGATAAAATGGCAATCGAAGGTCTTGATTGGCAAGTCTGCTATCAAAGCCGCGTCGGTCCCCTGAAATGGATCGGCCCCTCAACCGAAGAGGCGCTCAACAAAGCGGCAGCCGACGGCGTGGGTGTGGTGATTTACCCGCATGCTTTCGTGAATGAACATGTCGAAACGCTGGTTGAAATCGAAGAAGAATACCGCGAATACGCACACGAAAAAGGCCTTCACAATTTTGCGCGCGTACCGACCGTATCCACGCATCCGGCCTTTATTGCGGGGCTGGCCGCGCTGGTTGACGAAAAACTGTCAAACAAAAAGACCGAACGTATTTGCCCTGCGACGTTCAAACGTTGCGGATGCGCTCTCTGATACAAGGAACACACCATGCAGGATTTCCTGACCACCCACTATCTCTGGCTTAAATCGTTTCACCTGATTGCGGTGATTTCGTGGATGGCGGGCATATTTTATCTACCGCGCCTGTATGTGTATCATGCCGAAGCCGAGAAGGGATCTGAACTGTCAGAAACCCTCAAGATCATGGAGCGTAAACTTCTCAAGATCATCATGAACCCGGCGATGATCGTCACATGGGTTCTTGGTTTGCTGTTACTGCATGCCAACCCCGATCTGATGTCGCAGGGATGGATGCATACCAAGCTGACACTGGTGCTGCTGATGAGCGGTTTTCATGGTTATCTGGGGCGTACGCGCAAAGTTTTCCTGCGGGATGAAAACAAAAAAACGCACAAATTTTACCGCAAAATAAATGAAATCCCGACACTGCTGATGATTGCCATCGTCATTCTGGCTGTCACCAAAGCATTTTAAGGCCGAAGCCCCAGCGATAGCCGCGCCTTGGCCGCCGCGTCTTCGTTTTCAGATTGATACGTGCGCATGTAATCGGCGCGGTCTTTGTTGTGCGGATGTACCGAAAACAAATATTGCTGCGTCTGCATAAAGGCATCCGATAAAACAGAGCTGCTATTTTTAGGCGCGGCAACGGTATTTTCAAACTGTGGCAATACGTCATCTATGACACCGGTTTTTACCAGCGCGAAGCGGTCTGCTTCTCGTTCATACGACCGCGCTAACCGCGCCTGCGCGATAAACGAAACAGTCATTGCAACTACTGTATAAACGGCCCCACCAATAATATTTCCACTTAATGCCATCGCGGCGCCTGCTTTCAGGTGCATACCCTGCGCCGCCAGCGTCGCGACAGGCTCTAGAATATTGGTATGATTGTATGTGGCGTGCGCCATTTCGTGCGCGCAAACATGCGCGATTAGCGCAGGATTTGAATCATATAAAAATCCACGTCCCATGCGAACGCCATGGGCAGCTTGTCCGGGCGAAAAATTCAGGCGGCCAATGCTGGCGAAATTTTCTTTGGCTGTCACAAAAAAAAGAGGCGGCTTTTCAAGTCCTGCCTCCGCCGCAATCTGCAGATACCTTGCCGGCAGGTCATGGTGGAAATGGTATTTGTGTTTAAATGCCGACACATCGCGCGGTTTGGTGAAATCATACTGTTCGCCATTTCTTGCCGCCGCGCCGAATTCTTTGATAGCGGACCGGCGCAGGTATGCTGCGGTACCAACAAAGAAAACACCCGCAGCAATCGTCTTGGCGGGGCTTTCGGCGCCAGATGTGATGCTAACCGATAAGGCAAATAACGACACCTGCGCCAACCGGGGTAAAAAACGCCCCGAAAACTTTTCACGCCGCGACAGAAGCGCATGCATCGCCCTGCCTGCCGGGTTATAGAAACCGGCGGGTGTCTGGCTTTTGCGGCTATCGTTACGGCTTGGTTGCATTCTGGGTATCCGGCACAAGGTTTGTAGATAATAGGAGTATGATTTAATTATGTCAAACAGTCGTTCTCCGCAGATGCAGGTCTCCGTGCATTTGCGCCATGATTGACAATCATATGGAATTTTGTTAAATTAAATATATCCGCCGAAGAAGGCTTTTTTCGTCTTTTCGTATCCTCCAGATATATCGGACACTTTCCGGCGTGACTAATTGTGCATTCGGCACAATCTTTTCTGCACCCCCTCTCCAATACATTCCGGCTTTAGACTTAAAGACCAAATCAAACAGACCCAACGAAAGAGTAACCCAGTGGTAAAACGCTCACGTCATTCCGGCTCCCGCCACGGCGGCAATGGAAACGGCAATCATCACGGTGGCCATAGCGGCTCCGCCTACGAACCAACGGCCGAAGAGCTCGCTGCCGAAGAAGAGGCCGCTGCCCGCCGGGATCCCAATGTCAAGCCGATGGACCTGCAAGAGCTGAAGGGCAAATCACCCGCCGAGCTTTTGACCTATGCCGAAGAACTGGGCATCGAAAATGCATCCACCCTGCGCAAGCAGGAAATGATGTTCGCGATTTTGAAACAGCTAGCCGAACAGGATATTCCCATTTCCGGCGCCGGCGTTCTCGAAGTGCTGCAAGATGGCTTTGGCTTTCTGCGCAGCCCCGAAGAAAACTATCTTCCGGGCCCCGATGATATTTATGTATCGCCCAGTCAGATCAAACGTTTCAGCCTGCGTACCGGCGATACGGTCGAAGGTGAAATCCGCGCACCCAAAGACAACGAACGCTATTTTGCACTGCTGCGTGTAAACCAGATCAACTTCGAAGCGCCAGAGCAAATCCGCCACCGCATCAACTTTGATAACCTCACCCCGCTATATCCGGACCGCAAAATCAAGTTGGAGCTGGACGACCCCACCGCCGGCACGATCGGCGCCCCGCGCCGTAACAAAGGCCCCGTACAGGTGCAGCTGCAACGTGTTATTGAACTGGTATCGCCGCTTGGCTTCGGCCAGCGCGCACTGATCGTCGCCCCGCCGCGTACCGGTAAAACGGTGATGATGCAAAACATCGCCAATTCAATTGAAACCAACCACCCAGATGCATACCTGATCGTTCTTCTGATCGACGAACGTCCCGAGGAAGTGACCGACATGGCGCGTTCGGTAAAAGGCGAAGTTATTTCGTCCACCTTCGACGAACCCGCTGCGCGTCACGTGCAGGTTGCCGAAATGGTGCTGGAAAAAGCAAAGCGTCTGGTCGAACATAAACGGGATGTGGTCATTCTGCTTGACTCCGTAACGCGTCTTGGCCGTGCATATAACACTGTTGTGCCATCATCCGGTAAAGTTTTGACCGGTGGTGTGGATGCCAACGCCCTGCAGCGCCCCAAGCGTTTCTTTGGTGCCGCGCGTAATATTGAACAGGGCGGATCGCTGACCATCATCGCAACCGCGCTGATCGATACCGGATCGCGCATGGACGAGGTGATCTTTGAAGAATTCAAAGGTACCGGTAACGCCGAGATTGTCCTCGACCGTAAAATCTCCGACAAACGCGTCTTCCCTGCGATTGATATCCAGAAATCGGGTACTCGCAAAGAAGAGCTCTTGGTCGAAGACGGCACGCTCAGCAAAATGTGGATTCTGCGCAAACTCATGTCTTCCATGGGCACGGTCGATGCGGTTGAATTCCTGATCGACAAAATGAAAGATACAAAAAACAACGATGAATTCTTCAAGATGATGAACCAGTAAAAAAGAATTCGCCGAAACAAAAAACGCCCCGTTTTGATACGGGGCGTTTTTTGTTGTGCAGCGTGTACCCTGCGGCCTATTCCTTTTTCAAGGTGGTGACGGGCGGTGTCATGGGTGTGCCATCATTGCGGATGCGGCGAACTTCCTGCCATTCACATTTTTCAGACACGATGGGCAGCATGTGTTTTTCTGATACGCCATCGGTAATCAGACCAATAACCCGCGCGTCTTCGACGTACCCATTATGCGCTGTCAGCGGATCGGCGAAGCTGGCCGCGCCAAACAGATCACGCTGCTGGGCAACGTTCAGGCTGACGTTGGCCAGACGGGGACAAATGCGGCTATCGATATGCTTTTCGGCGAAATCGTCCTGCACGGGATACGACAGGATATCGTTGGGGTCGCTGAAGGCAACAATGTTCAGGCGATGTAAAATCCGCTCGTCCTTACGCGCACCATTCGGTGTGCAGTATTCGCGGAATTTTCCGGTCACGGCGGGCGCTTCACGTCCCAGTTGCAGCAGCGGCAACTGGTTGGCGAGCATGTAAACCGTGAAATCTTTTTGGCGTACGATATCACGGACCGCATCCAGGCGGCTGCCGCTCAGGGCGTTCTTACTGTCGCTGGCAAAAGATTGAATGGTATCCAGCGTGATACGGCTGCCAAGACTATGTGTGATAAAAAAGAAATCATCGCGCGCGATATGTTCGATTTCGGTGCTTTGCCATTGGTGGCAAGCATGATGGCTGTCATCCGACGGCAAGGCGCGCCAGTCATTCGAAAACATCCAGCAAACAGACTCGCGTACTGATGCTGTAATACGCTCATGCCCTGTACCCATGTAAATAATCAGGTCGGGCACGGTTGCGTTCATAAACCCTTTTAACGTCTGGTTGATACCGCTGCGGCCCAATCCTTCGGTATTGGCCGTATCGTACAGGATCAACTTTTTTTCCTGCTCGGTAATTTCCGACCATGTCAGTTCATAAAACAGCAGGCTGCGCTTGCCTTCGCGGTCACTGTGGCGGGTAATGCGCAGTGTACCCAAATCGGGTGGTGTACCATCTGCTTTGCGTGCAATATCCGGCGCATCCAGACGGATGGTTTTCACTTCGGGGTCAACGATATCCAGCCCCATCGATGAAACCAGACGGTCACGGAAGCGGTTGGAATAGCCGGTGGTATGGTGGCTGATACCATGCACCATCAATACCTTTGTTGTGCCGCCATCGTTGTCGATTGCATGACGCTCAAGGCTCTGGCGCAGGCCGCCAAAAGACGGGCCGTGCATTTGGCACTGGCGGGTGTCTTTGACTTCGCGGTCAAGGATCGCTTCGGCAACGCCGCGCGATACACCCGCGCACCCCGATAACGGCGCCAGTACCGCCAGCGTTAAAATCAGACGGACAAGCACCACGGCACAGCGTTTCTGAATGCTCAAAGCGAAATCCCCAGTTTTTGCAAAATCAACGACAGCCAATCCGGACGCGGCGCAGCGGCAAAGGCAATGCCCAGCCAGACAACAAAAACAACCGGCATGGCAATCCAACCCTGACGTCCCGCCGCGGGCAGGCCTCGGTCATCCACCTGCACATTCGCCGGAAGAATTTTTTTAAGCGCACTGGCTGCAAAAAGTTTAATCGCCAAAAACGCAATGCCGCAACCAACCGCCCACAAAACAACATCGCAGGCCAGCATATGTTTTTCGAGTTTTTGCGATACCAGCGCACCATGTAACGATTCACGGGCCGCTGTCATGAAATAGGCGCCAAACAATATCGCAGACACCCCAGTACCCGCGGCAAGCCCCTTCCAGCGCGGCCCTTCGGCCAGTGCCAGCAGGGCCATATCCGCATAGCGAATGGTTGCCTTGGCGTATTTATCCGTCACCAGCCGCGGATATTCGCGCATTAACTTGGCATACACATAGCCCTTGCTGTGATGCGCCAACCCCGCCAAAACTTGCCGGATCATTTTAAATCGGCAGGCGCTGGCAACCAATGCCGCTGCCGCAAGCGGCCCTTTGGACAGCTTCACAAGAGCGCTAACCCCTGGTTTGGTCAGGGTATCCAAAAGCGGTTCAATCTCGATAATTTTGCCGTGCAAGCCGGCAATGACGGCGGGGTGCATTTTCCCGCCTACAGAAAATTCTACCTGCGCTACCGGCAGCAGCGCAACGAAGGGGAAGATTAATTTATCAACGCTCACCTCCGGCACCAGCCGTAGAATTTCGGCATGGCCTTCGGTGGCAATTTTTTGTAGGCCCAGCAATTCGCAAACCTCGACAACTTCGGGCAAGGTTTCCTTGCGGTTCAGCTCGAATGTGACTTCTGCGTGCCAGTTTGCTTCGTATATATGTGTCCAGTAACCGCTTCGGTCACATTCGGTGCAAGATGTGCGGCCATTACCGTTGCAAACCGCGCAGCGTAGTGTTTTTGAACCGTTGCAGGTCATGCACATCGTACGGCTGGTGCCGTTACACTTGGTGCAAGGAACACGCGATCCATCCGCACGCTGCTGCTGACCTGTGCCATAGCAGACGGGGCACTGCGTGTATCCTTGTCCCGCGCAGCCCGTGCAGGGTGCGGTGCCGCTGGCGTGGCAAGTGCCACAAGGATTTGTTGTTGCGCCGTTGCATTTTAAACATTTGTCGACGACGCTATATATTTCATGGGCACCGTTGATTTTGAACCGGAATGCTTTTTCACCAAATGCGCGGCCGGGCTTTTTGTCGATCACTTCGCCGATTTCAATTTGCACGGCGCCGTTTGTCACCAGCGTCTGGCCATGCGCCGCCGCCTCTTGCATCACGGCTTCTTTGGTGGGCATGGCTTTGCCGCTTGGCTGATTTCCGCTACGTTGATTGACGGTCATATCGGGTTTCAGTTCGATGACCAGCTGCGCATGTACCAGATGAACCTGCGTGTCATGACGGTTAAGACGCACCTGCTCCAGCTTGACGCCGTTGCCGTCCATCATATTGGCCAGATCTTTCAGACCCTTTTGCGGAATCTGAAAATGTTCTTCGGCGGGTTCGGCGGGCAGCTGTTCAAGACGGGACATGATAATAGAACCGGTATGTAGGTGCAGGGATTAGTTCAGGCACGCCTTCAGGTGGCGGCGTGTACGGTCGTTGGCCGTTTCTGCCATCGGCGCATCATAATGCTCGCCGCCCACACGGGCAAAGGCATGGTCGACACCCTGATACACATGTAACGTCACACCGGGTTTGTTTAGCAGCGTATCCACGATTTTCTTTTGTGCTACCGGCGGGACGAATTTATCTTTTTCGGCGATATGCAGCAAAACGGGTTTGGTGATATTCCCCGCCTCGCCCAGCATCTCATCAAGGCCGACGCCATAGTAGCTGACATTCGCATCTGCATCCGAACGTGTCGCCATCAAAAACGCCAGTTTACCGCCAAGGCAATAACCGATCGTGCCCACTTTGCCATTCGCACCATCCAGCGTGCGTACGGCGGAAAGCGTTGATTTCAAATCTTCGACGCCCAGATCAACATTAAACCCTGAAAACAATTCAAAGGCGCGTTTCCAATCCGCTTCGGTTTTATCCGTCAGCTGAATACCCGGCTCCTGACGCCAGAATAAATCCGGGCAGATGGCAACATAGCCCTCCTTCGCCAGATTGTCGCAAATGCTGCGCATCACGCTATTGACGCCAAAAATTTCCTGAATGACGATCACCGCCGGATAGGGCCCGGCGCCCGCAGGGCGCGCCACGTATGCGTCAAAAGATCCGCCGTCATGAGCGTGTACTGTGATGGTTTGCGGCATATCTGCACCTCGTTTTTATTATGATCAAATCGTTTTACAGACTACCCGTTTACGGCGGAGCGTCAAGCACATGCGGGGTATATTTATGTCCCGATGTTTTATTCGTCATTGGCGGGCGGACGGTGGTTGCCGCCCCGTTCTGCCCGCAGCATTTCCCGAAACGTTTTGGTGGATGTCACAGGCGGCAAACAACGCATGCCCGCGCAAAGCCATGCCGCCGCAGGTGCGGCGGCCTTTTTACCGTAAGCAGGATGAGACGGCGGCAAAAGATCCGAACCACGTCCATAAAAAACAGAAATCCCCGGCACTGACAGGGTTTTTAATACCCCCGCCATGCCGTCTCTGGCGGCATCATCTGTACCATCAATAACCACCGATAGCGGCGCCTGTAACAAGAACGCGGCGCGAATGACACTGGCGCGTGGAAACAGGTTATGCAGGGCATCCCCACTAAAAGCCGCCGCAATTTTATTTGCAGACGCGTGCCACTGGCGATCACCTGTCAGCATATAGAGGGTTTGCAGCGCCATCGCCATGGCCCCGTTGCCCGATGGCTGTGCGCTGTCGTCGGCGTGCAGGGGGCGAAGGGGCAGCAGGTTGTTCTCAGCGGGCGACATATACAAGCCGCCGGATGAGTGCGCAAAGATGTCCAGCGCTGTTTGCGCAGCTTTGATTGCTTTATCAAGATAAAGATCATCCGAAGCTGTTTCATGCAGACTCAACGCGGCAGCGATGTAGTGCGCGTAGTCATCCAGCCGCCCTGCCGCGCCGCGCTTGCCGCCGCACCAGCTGTGATATAGCCGCCCGTCTTCACCGGTTAGAAAATGATCGATAAATTCAAAGATCGTGACCGCCATCCCGCGCCACTCGGGCCGGTTAAAAACAAAGGCGGCCTTGGCAAGCGCAGCGGCCAGCAGGGCATTCCAGTCGCACAATACCTTGTCATCCCGCGCCGGCGGCGCACGGCGCGCGCGGTCAAAGCGCAGCTTGCGGCAAAGGGCATTCAGCTTGGCTTCTTCCGCATCGCCGCGCCATTCGGGCGCGTGCAGGCGGGCGGGTATATTAAAACCCTGCTTTCCGGGCCAGTTGCCAAAACGCGTGATTTCATAGGCAGAGCGGAATTCTTCTGCATCGCCGCCCAGCAGGTGGTCAATATCTCCGGCGCGCCAGATATAATAGGCCCCTTCTTCGTGAAGGCCGTTTTCGTCGACGCTGTCGGCATCCATGCTGGCGGCATAGGCGATGATGCCGTTCTGTGGTGCGGGCATAACACGCGATAGCCAATCAACCGTCTCCGCAATACGTGCGGCGAAAATGGGCTGCTGTGTTTCGCGGTATACTTCGGTCAGCAGTGCGATCATTTGCGCGTTATCAGACAGCATTTTTTCAAAATGCGGTATCTGCCATTCACCATCGACACTGTAGCGGAAAAATCCGCCGTCGATATGATCGTATATGCCGCCCTGACAGATGGATGTCAGACTGTGCACCACGGCGGCTTTGAATTTGTCATGCCCTGTGCGGATATAACAATCCCAGAGCAGCGACAGCGCGGGCAGGCACGGAAATTTGGGCCCCTCCGCGGCGCCAAAACCGCCGTAGAGGGGGTCATAACGCTGTAAAAAGCCATTTCCGATTACATCAGCCTGTGACAGCAGCGGCAGAGCAGATGGCGCCGCCGTGTGCAGGGCGCCGAGGGCGCGGGCGATGCTCTGGGTATTGTGGCCAATCTTTTCCTTTTCATGGAGGCATGCATCCGCAACACCGCGCAGAACTTCGCGGAAGGCGGGCAAGCCATGCCGGCCATGCGGCGGAAAATATGTGCCGCCCCAAAAGGCATGACCCTCAGGCGTGAGAAAAATGGTAAGGGGCCAGCCGCCCTGCTGTCCCATTAACGCCAGGGCGTGCTGGTATATGGCGTCCACGTCGGGCAATTCTTCGCGGTCAACCTTGATATTGACGTAGCGTGCGTTCATCAGGTCTGCGGTGGCGGGGTCTTCAAAACTTTCACGCGCCATCACGTGGCACCAGTGGCAGGCCGCATAGCCGATCGACAGCAATATGGGCTTGTTTTCGCTACGGGCGCGGTCAAACGCCGCCGCACCCCACGGCATCCAGTGCACGGGGTTGTCTTTATGCTGCCGCAGGTACGGGCTGGTTTCTTGATCCAGCAAATTCATCTTGTCGCCTCGGTATCCATGGCCTACCTTAGCGAAAGAAAAAGGATTGTGCCATGCAAAGCGACAGCCAAGATCAAAAACCCTATTTCACGCGCCATATTTTCTGCTGCGGCAACGAACGCCCCGCAGGCCACCCGCGCGGCTGCTGCAAAGAGCGTGGCGGGGTTGAACTGCGCAATTACATGAAAGCCCGCGTGACAGAGCTTAAAATCGAAGACACGCGCATCAACATGGCGGGCTGCCTTGACCGCTGCGAACTGGGCGCTGTAATGGTGATTTATCCCGAAGGCGTCTGGTATACGTTTTCTACGCGCGACGATGTCGACGAAATCGTTGAAAAACATCTGAAAGGCGGACAGGTCGTTGAACGTCTGCGCCTGACGAACGATCAAAAAGAACTACGCGACGAACAAAAACCCGCATGCGGCCTGCCGCCCGGCACAGCGACCTGCTGATCATGCATACGATTTTCGCGCTGGCATCGGGGTCTATGCGGGCAGGGGTCGCGGTCATTCGCGTCTCCGGCGGTGGGGCGCGTGCATCGCTTGAAAGTCTGTGCGGCAAGCAAAATCCGCAGCCGCGGCATGCGTATTACGTTGTGCTAAATCATCCCAAAACCGGCGCCCCGATTGACCGTGCACTGGCAATTTATTTTGCCGCGCCGGCCAGCTTTACGGGCGAAGACGTTGTTGAATACCACGTGCATGGCGGACGGTCGGTTATTGAATCGCTGCTGTCGGCGCTGGCGGGGATGGATGGTTTTCGCATGGCGGATCCGGGCGAATTTACCCGCCGCGCTTTCGAAAATGGCAAACTTGATTTAACCGAAGCCGAAGCTATCGCCGATTTGATCGATGCCGAAACCGAAGCGCAGCGCGTGCAGGCCCTCGGGCAGCTGGGCGGCGCACTCGGGGCGCTGTATCAGGGCTGGACAGATCGCTTGTCTGCGGTGCTGGCACATCAGGAAGCGGACATTGAATTCCCCGAAGATGATTTACCGTCGGGATTGTCAAATACGCTGATGCCAAAAATCGAAACGATTGCGGCAGAAATCGCCGCGCATTTAAACGATAACCGCCGTGGCGAGCGACTGCGCAGCGGGGTAATGATCGCCATCGTTGGTGCGCCGAATGCCGGCAAATCGTCCTTGCTGAATGCGCTGGCGGCGCGCGATGCTGCGATTGTATCCGATGAAGCGGGCACGACGCGCGACGTGATCGAAGTGTATCTGGATTTGGGCGGTTATCCGGCGGTGCTGGCCGACACGGCCGGCCTTCGTGAAACCGATCAGGCCATCGAAGCAGAGGGCATCCGCCGTGCGCAGGCGCGTGCGGCATCCGCGGATTTGAAAATTGCTTTGTTTGACGCCACGCACGAAACGCCGGATACATCAACGGCGGCGTTGATTGATGATAAAACCATCGTTGTGCTGTCCAAGGCGGATTTGGGTACGAACTTGCCGCTGGATGGCTTTCCCGTTTCCGTACGTACGGGGCAGGGGATGGAGGCGTTTTTGCAGGCACTGACAGTGCGCATCGCATCGTTGCTGGGGGCACAAACAGATATGCCTGCCCTGACGCGTGAGCGGCACCGCGCAGCGCTTGACGAAGCGCTTGCGCATTTAAAACAGTCGCAAACCGCTGTTCTGCCCGAATTGGCAGCCGAGGATTTACGCATGGCACTGCGCGCGCTTGGCCGCATTACAGGCCGCGTTCACGTAGAAGAATTACTGGATAAAATCTTCCGCGATTTTTGCATCGGAAAATAAATTACATCGCCGGTGTGCGGCGTCTGATGATGGAAGGCAGCGACAGCACCTGCACATCCTGCGCCGTTTCACCAGGGGGCGGTGCGGGTGGCGGCAGGGGTTTGCGTGCTTCGTCCAGCGCGGCCAGCAGATCGCGCGTGACGATGGATTTTTCAATCACAGCAACGGGACTGCCGCTGTCATCGCGGATTTTTCCGATATGCCATACAGGTCTGTTATCCGGCCCGTCGGTTTTTTCCAGCATCACGTTGATACGGTTTTTGAAAAAGTTTTTATTGCCAATCGTCGTCGGTGTCCAGACACGTACCTGTAGGCCGATTGATTCTGCAACGGCGCGGATATCGGCCAGCACGGGGTTTTGTTCTTCGTTTGCCAGCAACGCACGTTTGCCCGCCGCATCAAGCCCCTGCTGCAAAACAACAGGCGTGCCGTTATAGCGGTCAAAGATCTCGCAGAGGGATATGTCGAAGCTGGAGGCGGGAATCATGTCAAACGTCCGTATATAGACACAAACAAATATAAAAACTGCATCATTATGTCAAGAAAAGAAGCGGCAAAAAAGCCCCGTAAAATGCGATTTAATTGCTTGTAAGCGCGCCGAAAACAGCCTATTCATAGTCGAAACCTCCCGATATTTCCGGTTTCATTTGTCCCGAAGGCCTCAAAGGCCCCACGGGTTATTCGCGCGTCTGGACCGATGCGCCAGATACGGCCTTGCAACGGAGTGTAGCCATGAGAATTGAAACCGAACCGAAACTGGATTTTGACGATGTCCTGATCCGCCCCAAGCGTTCCCGCCTGAAATCCCGCGCCGAAGTTGATTTGCGCCGCACCTTTAAAATGCCGCATGCTGGCATCGAAGTGACGGGCGTACCAGTCATTGCCGCCAACATGGATACCGTCGGCACCGTTAAAATGGCCGCCGCCTTGGCCGAACACGACATTTTTACCGCGCTTCATAAACATATTCCGCTGGAAGATCTGAAAGCAGCGAATATTTCCGGCGCGTTTTCTTTTGTGACTTTCGGCATCGACGATATCACAAAAATTGATAACGTTATGAACACGCTGGGCAGCAATTCCATCAATAAAATCTGCCTCGACGTTGCAAACGGTTATACCGAGTACTTCCTCGATTTTATCAAACGTGTGCGCGACCATCATCCTGGCAAAGTTATCATGGCCGGAAACGTCGCCACGCCCGATATGACCGAAGCGCTTATTCTGGCAGGTGCGGATATCGTAAAAGTGGGCATTGGCCCCGGCTCAGCCTGCATGACGCGCGCGATGACCGGTATTGGCTATCCGCAAATTTCGTCGGTCATTGAATGCGCAGACGCGGCGCATGGGCTGTCTGGCTTTATTTGTGCAGATGGCGGTTGCAAAATGCCGGGCGATGTATCCAAAGCCTTCGCTGCGGGTGCAGATTTCGTGATGCTGGGCGGGATGTTTGCCGGCCACACCGAAAGCCTGAGCGATGAACAGGTGGCCGAGCTTGCCAAGAACGATAACCAGATCGAGTACTACGGCATGTCGTCCGAAGTCGCGATGAACAAATACGCAGGTGGCATGGCGAAACACCGTGCATCCGAAGGCCGCGTTGTACGCATCGATTACAAAGGCGATGTCGCACATACGGTTCAGGAAATTCTGGGCGGTGTGCGCAGCGCCTGCACCTATGTCGGTGCATCCCGTTTGAAAGAGTTTTCTAAACGCGCCACGTTCGTGATTAAGAACTCCCGTTAATCGGGCTGTGGTTTTTGCGAAGCAAAAAAACGCCGTCCGCTCCCGGGCGGCGTTTTTCTTTGCATTATTGAAAATATCCGAAAACAGGCAAATAAAAACCCCGCTTCCGGAAACCGTGGGCGGGGTATTGTTATTTTTTCAAGTTTGGACCTTCTTTGCGAAGGTTTGATGCGGGCCGGATTTTTTGTGCTTTTGGTGGGCCTGTTTGATTATTATTATTTTTATGTGGATAGAAACCCCCCGGCTCCCTGCATCTAAGCCAGCATGTTCTATCATACGGGTGTTCAAAAACGCAAATTATTTTTTCATAAATTTAAAATGATATTTTGCGGGGTTAAAATATCATTTTAATTCGTCGCAACAATGTGTCGCCGACATTAAATTTCAATAATCATTTCAGCAAAAAGTGCCATGCTGGGCCAGTGTTATATTGCAGCGCAAAAAAATAGAAAGAATCAAGCTGTGCATAACCGTGCTAAACTATTGTCTGGCCAAGGCTTAATTTGCCAGATAGTTTGTCAGATAATGGTTGACCAAACTTAAAAATATCAGTAGTTTGCGATGCCTTATTCAGAGGCAACCGCTAACGATACCAAATTGGATTCGAAAAAATGAAAAAGACTTCTTCTCTTAAATCGCTGAAAAGCCGCGACAAAAACAACAAGGTCGTTCGTCGTCGTGATGGCAAAGGCAAAATGCGTCTGTACGTCATCAACAAAGAAAACCCGCGCATGAAGGCAAAACAGTAATTACTGTTTAAGTCCGACGTTTTTCGTGTCGCGATTGTGCGCGCGAAAACAATTCTGGGGAACGGGGCGCGCGATGTTTTCGAAATTGCTGGGACTGATGTCCACCGATATGGCGATTGATCTGGGCACGGCCAATACATTGGTCTATGTGCGCGGTCAGGGCATTGTCCTGAACGAACCGTCTGTCGTCGCGATGGAATTCATCGATGGCCGCAAACTGCCCAAGGCAGTTGGCGAAGACGCCAAGCTTATGCTCGGCCGTACCCCCGGCAACATCATGGCCATTCGCCCCTTGCGTGATGGTGTGATCGCGGACTTCGAAGCTGCCGAATTCATGATCAAGTACTTCATCAGCAAAGTGCACAACCGCCGCAGCTTCGCATCGCCGCGCATGGTGATTTGCGTACCGTCGGGCTCTACGGCTGTTGAACGCCGCGCTATTCAGGAATCGGCTGAATCTGCCGGTGCACGTGACGTGAGCCTGATCGAAGAGCCGATGGCCGCTGCGATTGGCGCAGGCCTACCGGTGACGGAACCCACGGGTTCGATGGTTGTCGATATCGGCGGTGGCACGACCGAAGTGGCCGTGATCTCTCTCGGTGGTATCGTCTACGCGCGCAGCGTTCGCGTCGGCGGCGACAAGATGGACGAAGCGATCATCAGCTACATCCGCCGCACACACAACCTGCTGATCGGCGAAGCAACAGCCGAGCGCATTAAAAAAGAAATCGGCTCTGCCTGCCCGCCCGAAGAGGGCGAAGGCCGCCTGATGGAAATCAAAGGCCGCGACCTCATGAACGGCGTGCCCAAAGAACTCGTTATCTCCGAACGTCAAATCGCCGAAGCGCTTGCCGAACCGGTGGGTTCGATCATCGATGCGGTCAAGGGCGCGCTGGAACATACCGCCCCCGAACTGGCGGCAGACATCGTGGACCGCGGTATTGTTATGACGGGTGGCGGCTCGCTGCTGTCCAACCTCGACTATGTCCTGCGTTATGCGACGGGACTGGCTGTGACAGTTGCAGATGATCCGCTGTCTTGCGTGGCTCTGGGTTCCGGTCAGGCACTCGAGACCAACAAAAAGCTGAACGGCGTTCTCAGCAAAATGTATTAATTCCCGTTTCCGGGAACTTTCCTGTCTTCTGGACGTATGAACAGCATCCTGCTGACCTATTCCGTGGATTTTCAGGGGTTTGGGCAAAAGTCCTTTTGCCTTTATTAATAATTCATTGTTATAATAGGCATCAGAGATGATGTTCACCCAAGGAGATGCTGTCCGGTGACCCGGAGAAGCCGCAAAGATACCTTTCAGGCCGTTACACTGCGAAGCCTGGCGATCCGCCTGACACCGGCGGTGCTGATCCTGTTTTCTCTCACCTTGATGATTTTCTACAAACTCGACAGTCTGCCGATTGAACGCGCCCGCGTTACGGTGACAGATTTTATGGCGCCTGTACTGGATGCTGTATCGCGTCCGTTTGCCGCGGTGACAAATTCCTTTGACGGCGTGCGCACCATGCGCGAGCTGAAAGCCGAAAACATCCGCCTGCGCGAAGATAACGCGAAGCTGGAAAAATGGTACGAAGCGGCGCTGAAACTGCAGGCCGAAAACCAGTCTTTCCGAGAACTGCTGAATGTGAAGGCAGACCCCGCACTGGTGTTTGTCACCGCGCGTATTATTTCCGACCCGGGTGGCGCGTTTGTGAAGAGTGTTCTTTTGCCTGTAGGTACCGGCGATAACGTCCACAAAGGTAACGCCGTCATGTCCGGCCATGGTTTGATCGGCCGTGTGGTCGAAGCCGGCAGCCAATCTGCACGCGTGCTTTTGGTGACTGACCTCAACTCCCGCATTCCGGTGATGGTTCAAAATACACGTACGCGTGCGATTTTGGCTGGCCGCAATACCGACTTGCTGCGTCTTGAACGGCTGCCGATTGACAGCGGTTTGAGCGTTGGCCAACGTATTGTCACCTCGGGTGATGGTGGTCAATTGCCGCCGGATATTCCGATCGGCACGATTGTCGATATCGGCCCGCAAGGCGTTTTGGTACGCCCGCTAACAGCCATTGAGAAAGTAACCTATGTACAGGTTATCAATACGTCGATGGACCCGGCGTTGATTTCCGGCGAGCTTACCGCCGCCCCCGCACACTGAGCACCCACATCATGCCCCTGCAAATTCAGGACGGATGGAAAGGCATATTGCTGAGCGTGGCGGCGCGTTTCGGCCTTACTTTTCTGGTTATTTTCGTCCTGCTCATCGTCAGCACCTTTCCGCTGCCCGGCCCCCATCTGGCCGAAGTGCGCCCCGCATTTGTATTGATGGCCGTTTATTACTGGACGATTTTATTTCCCGGCACGTTCAGTTATTTCCTCACCTTCGGGCTTGGTATTGCGCTGGATCTGCTCACTGGATTTCCGCTGGGCATGAATGCGGCATCACTGGTGCTGGTACACTGGTTAACGTTCCGGCAACGTAAATTTATGCTCGGCCAGCCTTTTGGCGTGTTGTGGGCGGGGCTTGCTTTTGTTGCGGTGTCGATTGGCACCCTCCAGTGGCTGGTGTTTTCACTGGTGAACAGCCAGGCCGTGGCCGTCCGATCCCAGGTCATGAGCGTTGTGGTCACTTGCGCGCTATTTCCGGTTGTTGCACCGGCGCTTTCGGCTTTTGGCCGCTGGGTGGCTGTCCGGTCGTCTTTGGCGGGTAGATAGACCGTTCGTAAAAGCGGTGATTGAGGCCACTTTATATTTTAATCCCCGCACATCCTGCATTAGTATAGCGGCCATGAACCGCGATATGGAACGCTATAAAGAATTCTCCCGCCGCGCGCTGTTGATCGGCGCAGGGCAGGCTGCGTTGTTCGCGGCACTGGGCGCGCGCCTTGGTTTCTTACAGGTGGTCGAGCAGGAAAAATTCCGCATGCTGTCGGATCGCAACCGCATCAGCATGCGCCTTGTCCCCGCCGGACGCGGCGAAATCATGGACCGCTTTGGGGTGCCGCTGGCGATCAATACCCAAAACTTTCGTGCTTTTATCATCCCCGAACAAACAGACGATGTGGAATCGACGCTGCAAAAACTAGCGCATTTCATTCCTGTGACCGAAGAAGACAAGCAAGAAGTTCTGGTGCAGATGACCCGGCACCGCCGTTTTACGCCGCTGCTGGTCAAAGAAAACCTGACATGGGATGACATGGCACAGGTTGAAACCAACCTGCCCGATCTGCCGGGCGTATCGATTGACGAAGGTGAAATCAGATCTTATCCGTTCGGCGCGGCAACCTCGCATATCATCGGCTACGTCGGGCGCGTGAGCAAATCGGAAATGACCGACGATCCGGTCATGAACTTGCCGGGCTTCCGCATTGGCAAAAACGGCGTTGAAAAAAGTTTTGATGAAACGCTGCGCGGTACCGCGGGCCAGATACAGGCCGAGGTCAACGTGGTCGGCCGTGAAATCCGCGAGCTGGAGCGCGCAGATCCCAAACAAGGCCACCGCCTGACGTTAACGCTGGATGCCGATTTGCAAATGCAGTGTCAGGAAATATTGGCGCAGCACCGCAGCGCGTCTGCCGTCGTGATGGATGCGCATAATGGCGAAGTGTATGCGCTCTGCTCGCATCCCGGGTTTGACCCTAACCTGTTCAGCCGCGGCATTCCCGCCGACGTGTGGGAAGAATTACTGGCTGACGATACCCACCCGCTGACAAACAAGGCCGTATCAGGCCAATATCCGCCCGGCTCGACATTTAAAATGGTAACGCAGCTGGCCGCGCTGGAAGCGGGCATCAGCCCCACCATGAAGGTTTTCTGTCCGGGCTATACCATGCTGGGTTCGCATAAATTCCACTGCTGGAAACAGGGCGGGCATGGCAATGTCGATGCCGTACAGGCGATGGCGCAATCCTGCGACTGTTATTACTATGAAGTCGGGCGTCGCGTCGGTGTGGATGCGATTGCCAAAATGGCGCGGCGTTTGGGCCTTGGCGAGAAGCTTGGTTTTGAAATTCCGAACGAAGGCGCGGGCCTGATGCCGGACCGCGCATGGAAAGTGCGTCGTCACCGCGAGCAATGGCAGCAGGGTGAAACGCTTAATACATCGATCGGACAGGGCCACGTACTGACAACACCGCTGCAATTGGCAACCATGACAGCGCGTCTGGTGAATGGCGGCCTTGCGGTAAAACCTATTTTGGTCCGCACGATCGAAGACGAGGGCAGCCAGCTGAAAAACTGGCCATCCATCGGGCTTGACCCCGCGCACTTGGCGGTGGTGATGCGCGGCATGAATGCCGTTGTGAACGAACCGCGCGGCACCGCCAACGGCTCGCGCATTCGCGAACCGGGATATTCCATGGGCGGCAAAACCGGTACGGCGCAGGTACGGGCGATTACCGCTGCCCAGCGTGCTGCGGGCGTGAAAAACGAAGACCTTCCGTGGCGTCAGCGCCACCATGCGCTTTTTGTCGGCTATGGCCCTGTCGAAGCGCCGCGCTACGTCGTATCCGTCGTTGTCGAACACGGCGTCGGTGGCGGTAAAGTTGCGGCCCCTGTTGGCCGTGATATTTTGCTGGCCACGCAGAAGCGTGACCCGCAGAAAATTCACACCGTCGATGAAGCCATCGAAGAAGCGATGCGCGAGAAAAAGAAATTTGAAGAAGAACAGGCCCGCAGCCGAAACGCCGCAGGTCCCAAGCCGCCGCCGCGTAACCCCAAAAAAGAAGGGGACAGATAAACCATGGCCTACCGCAATATCAGCCGCGATAACCTGACCCTGCCCGAAAAGTTTTTTTCGATCAGCTGGCCGTTTGTAGGGCTTTTGACGCTGGTCGCGACAATCGGGTTTTTGTCGCTGTATTCCGCTGCGGGCGGCAAGGTTGATGACTGGGCAGGCCCGCATGCCATACGCTTTGCGGTCGGTCTGGTCGGGTTGATTATCGCCGCCATCATCGACATCCGGCTCTGGATGCGGTTTGCCTATCTGTTTTACGGTATCTGCGTTTTGATGCTGGTCTTTGTGGAAATCAAGGGCCATATCGGCATGGGTGCGCAGCGGTGGATTGATTTGGGTTTTATCCGTTTGCAGCCGTCCGAAGTCATGAAAATCGCGGTGGTTTTGGCTTTGGCGCGGTTTTTCCATGGCCTGACACCGGATGAAATCAAGAAACCTATTTTTATTATTCCGCCCCTGCTGCTGGCGCTTTTGCCGGTGGGGCTTGTGTTTTTACAGCCCAACCTGGGCACGGCAACCATGATTTTGATGGTGGTGGGCGCCATGATGTTTATGGCGGGGGTCAGTTACTGGTTTTTTGTTATCGTGGGTGTGGGGGCCGTCAGTGCCGTACCGGTGCTATGGACGTTTATGCATGATTACCAGAAACGCCGCGTGCTAACGTTTCTCAACCCCGAAAGCGATCCTTTGGGCGCAGGATATAACATCATCCAGTCGAAAATCGCGCTTGGGTCAGGCGGTATATCCGGTAAAGGGTTTTTGCAAGGCACACAGGGCAGTTTGAATTTTCTGCCTGAAAAGCAGACGGACTTTATTTTCACCCTCTTTACCGAAGAATGGGGGCTGATTGGCGGCCTCGGTCTTCTGGGGTTGTTGGCGGCCATTATCATCTATGGCTATTTCATTGCCTTCAACTGCCAGAACCAGTTCGGACGTCTGCTGGTGATGGGCATTATCGTCAACTTTTCCCTTTATATTTTTATCAATATCGGTATGGTCATGGGCTTGTTGCCCGTGGTGGGCGTGCCGCTTCCGATGATTTCGCACGGTGGATCATCGATGCTGTCCGTCCTGTTCGGTTTCGGACTTTTGATGTCGGCCCATGTCCACCGGCATGTCAAATTTACGCGGCGCGGCATGGATATGGTGTGATGATCGCGCCATCAATGGCGCTTAGAAAAAGCGATAGAAACGAAAATCATGAAATCCAAAGCTTCGGCCAAAACCGCCGCCAAGAAACCCGCCCAGAAAATCAAAAAAACGCCGGTCAAAACCCTGACCACGATGAAAGCAAAAATGGCGAAGCCTGCGGCAGCCGCACGCGGTAAGCTACCTGCGCGTCTTTTGCAGCCGGGCGAACCTGCGCCGTACCGCATCGAAAACGCCAAAGGCTCTGCCCCCATTCTGATCATCTGCGATCACGCCAGCAACCGCGTGCCGAAGATTTTGGACAACGTCGGCCTGTCCAAGACGGATCTTGCCAAGCACATCGCCTGGGACCCGGGTACTGAAGACATCGGACAGTACATGTCCGAAAAGCTTGATGCCCCAGCGGTTTTCGCAACATATTCGCGTATCGTCACAGACGTAAACCGCGGCGAGCGAAGCCCCGAATGCATGCGCGAAGTGTCAGATCATATCGTTGTGCCCGGCAACCAGAACCTGTCTGCAGCTGAAAAGCGCCAGCGTCTGGATGAAATTTTCTGGCCTTATCACCGTGCACTTTCGGGCCAAATCAAGGCGCTGCGTAAAAAAGGCATCGTGCCGATGATTGTGTCGCTGCACAGCTTTACGCCCGAAATGGACGGATACAAACGTCCTTGGGAAATCGGCGTCCTTTGGAACAAGGAAGAAGCCATCGCCCGCCGTGTCGTGGATAACCTGCGTGCGCAAAACCCCGGCATGGTGGTCGGCGAAAACGAGCCTTATACCCTCAAGCAAGCGAACCTGAGCAAAAACACCATCAAGACGCATGCCGAAGATACCGGCCTGCCTTATATCATCGTCGAATTCCGTCAGGATCTGGTGGCGACCAAGCGCGATGCGCTCAAATGGGGCCGCATTTTCCTCGAAGCGATCGCGCCGATTTTGATCGACGAAGAGGTTTATCAGCTGCGCCGTCACCGCGAGAAACCCACGGCAAAAAAAGCGCCCGCGCGTAAAAAGGCGGTCGCCAAGAAAAAGCCCGTCAAAAAGAAAACGGTACGCGCCTCCAAATAACCATAATGCTGATGCGTTTCCAGAGACTGCCCGCGCCCGCGAATCCTTGCAAAACTTAACTTTTGCTTGGGTTTTGCGGGGGCGGCCTGTATAATCCGTGCCATCAAATACACAGTTTTTTGAATGGACGGAACGCCATGAAATTCAGCATCGATCGCGCCGATCTGCTTCGCTCGCTCAACCACGTACACAGCGTTGTTGAACGCCGCAACACAATTCCAATTCTGGCGAACGTTCTGCTGCAGGCAGACGGCGATGCGCTGTCGCTGACCACCACTGATATGGATCTTGAAATCGTTGAATCGACGGCTGCAAGCTCCAGCCAGCCCGGCGCGACGACGGTGCCGGCCCACACCCTCTACGACATCGTGCGCAAATTGCCCGACGGCTCTTCGGTTGAAATGACCAGCGGCGCAGGAGATACAACGCTGCAAGTCAAAGCGGGCAAATCCACGTTCCGTCTGGGCTGCTTGCCGACGGAAGATTTCCCCCGCATGGGCAGCGCGGATAAATTCGCCTATACGTTCAAACTGCCTGCCGCCGATCTGCGCACACTGATCGACCGTACGCGTTTTGCGATTTCGAACGAAGAAACCCGCTATTACCTGAACGGCATTTACCTGCACGCGACCGAAAACGAAGGCGTTGCTGTCCTGCGCGCGGTTGCCACCGACGGTCACCGTCTGGCACGTTTTGAAATGCCGCTACCCGAAGGTGCACGTGATATGCCCGGCGTCATTATCCCGCGCAAGGCCATCAACGAAATCCGCAAGCTGATCGACGAAGCTGGTGACAGCATCGAAATCGGCCTGACCGATAACAAGTTGAAATTCAGCTTTGACCACATCACGCTGACGACCAAGTTGATCGATGGCACCTTCCCCGATTACGAACGCGTTATTCCCAAAAACAACGACAAGGTGCTGGAAGTAAATCCCGCACTGCTGGGTAGCGCAGTTGACCGTGTTTCGACCATCTCCAGCGAAAAATCGCGCGCGGTCAAATTGACCCTTGGCGGTAAAACGATGACGCTGTCGGCAAACTCTCCTGATAGCGGCTCCGCTTCGGAAGAAATCGAAATTCACTTCAACGCAGGCCCGCTGGAAATCGGTTTTAATTCGGCGTACCTGATGGACGTGACCAAACAGATCGAAGGCGACGGTTGCCGCATGCTGCTGTCTGACCCCGCATCGCCGACCATCATTCAGGATGCCAGCGATACGTCTTCGCTGTATGTGCTGATGCCGATGCGCGTTTAAGATACGCGATTGAACAACAAAAAAGCGGCCCTGTAACAGGGCCGCTTTTTTGTTTACCGGTCAGCTTGTTTCTGCCGGCCCTACAGGGGTTTCTCCGCGTTTGATGTGAAGGGCCATATATGCGGCCAGTGTTTTTAAAACGACCAGAATAATCGCGCCCCACAGCCTGCTGTCTGTCGCCATGCCAATCAGAATGCCAAAAAAAGCACTGGTGAAAAGAATAAATAAACTGGCATAGGCGCTGGCGATATATCCCGGGCTATCATCTTTGTATCTTCCGGTTATCAAAAACTGTGTGATGAAATTAAAACACTGCCAAGCCATCACAATCGGCAGCATTTCAAAAAATGGCATATTCTCGATAACGACAATCATCGGAATAAATGGATCTGTCAGCAGGCGCGTCGGTGTATCCTCCGGCAGAAAGGATCCAACCGCGAAGCAGAGCATGACAATAAAAAAACCGAAATGCACCGGAAAGAAAACAGATTGCAGCATCAGCGATATAGTCGCCGCTATTTTTTTGTTCGACAGATTGTATACGGTCGACAGTACGCTACCGAGCGTGCAGAAAAAACCGGCGGCAATCAGCTCCAGCCAGTAAAAAGCCAATACATCAAACGGACGCCAATATCCATCAATCACAAGCGCCAGCGGCAGCAAGTTAAAAACGATCAGCAGAACATCGCGCAGAGAAAAACTTTTCATGTTCGCATCATAGAATAAAAGCGGGATAAAGAAAAAGGGCGGCTCAAAAGCCGCCCTTTGATCTTGAATAACCCGATGGCTTACAGGTTGAAATCACCGCCGCGGCGGCCGAAATCAACTTTGCGCGGGGGCAAGTCGGGGTACAGATGCCCGTTTTCCAGCGCGCCGTCCTGATACGATTTGCTGCCATCGACGATCAAAACAGCGGGCAGGCCATATCCGCTGCCGCCTTTGGTTTCGTCGGCCGTAACACCGAGGAGTTTCAGGGAAACATCCATATCACGCGCCGCTTCGTGCAGCTTGACGTAGCCTGGCAGTTCTTTGATGTCCGACGCGGCAAAAGCCGTGAAATTGGTCGAAATCGGCAGGCCGATTTTTTTGATCGGGGAATACAGCGGCTCACCCTGCGGACCCATGCTGGTCAGCGCATCAATAATCATCGGGTTGCGGTTATCGGGTTTGCGTGTCGTTTCGTTTTCAACCGCACGGTTGAATTCGTTGAATTCACCTTCCAGCATACGGGGCACCATCGCGGCGACCTTGTTGAAGATTTCATCCAGTTTTTGCAGCTGTAGGGCGTTGCGGCGCGGGTCGTCGAGGGCAGGCTCGATCATAGCGCGGATGCGTTCACCGACTGGCGGCTTTTTATCGTTATCGGACATGAGTTGGCTCCCGTCTAATATCGTGACCGGGGTCATCGTCGCCCGATCTGCTAAAAATGATCTACGAAGTATATACGTTTTCATATTTTTAAGAAATTATTAATTTTATTTCCAGCAATCAAGACGAAATATTATTTCAAATTGGCGTTTCAAATTGGCTTTTCCCTTTGAAAACATTATAAATGGCCAAGGGATGAAAAACCGTGCCGTTGCACCTGCAAAAAATCAGTCTAACAAATTTCCGTAACCATGAAGCGTTGCGACTCGATGTCGCGCACGCGCCGCAGGTGGTGCTGGTCGGCGCCAACGGGGTGGGCAAAACCAATATTCTCGAAGCCGTCAGCCTGTTAACCCCCGGCAAGGGGCTGCGCGGTGCAGATCTGGATGAACTCACGCGCCGCGACCCGCAGGCTGAAACGGGCGCCGCAGCCCCCCTCTGGGCGGTGGCGGCGGAGCTTGAATCGGCGCACGGACTTTTCATGCGCATCGGCACGGGGCTGGACCGCACGCGTGATGATACTGCCCGCCGCGTCATCCGGCTGAATGGCAAAGAAGTAAAAGGCCAGCGCAATTTGTCCGACCATGTCGCCGCTGTTTGGTTGACGCCGCAAATGGACCGCATTTTTATCGACGGCGCATCGGCGCGGCGTAAATTTCTCGACCGTCTGGTTTTTGCCTATGTGCCGGATCATGTCACGCAATTAAACCGCCACGAAAAAAACCTGCGCGAGCGACTGCGATTGCTGGCCGAACACCGTATCCCCGATACACGCTGGCTGGATACGCTTGAACAGCAAATTGCCGCCGATGCGATTTCAATTTCTGCGGCGCGTTTGCATTTACTCGCACGGTTGACGCACCATCTGGCGCAGTTGTCACAGCGCGAAACGCTATTCCCTGTGCCCCAGGTGTCATTAACTTGCAAAGTTGCCGAGCGGCTACAAAGCGCCTCTGCACTTCAAGCCGAAGAAAGTCTTCAGGAAACCTTGCGGTCATCACGCGGTGTTGACGCCGCCGCAGGGCGCAGTACGCAAGGGGCGCAGCGTGCGGATTTTGCAGTGCGTTATGCATCCAAGGATATGCCCGCTGAATATTGCTCGACGGGGGAGCAAAAAGGATTGATGCTCGCGATCATCCTCGGCCATGCGATGATGATGAAGGCAGAGTGCGGATTTGTGCCGCTCATACTGCTCGATGAAGTCGCGGCACATCTGGATGACGCCCGGCGGGCGCAGCTTTTTGCACATCTGGCCGCACTGGGCGGTCAAGTATGGCTGACCGGCACAGATGCACGTTTGTTTGATCATTTGCCGGGCGCGGCTGTATTCAATATTGGCCATGCCACGGTGCAGCGCCTGACCGTCGATACATCGAAGCTGGCGGATACGCCATGATCTCTCCGATCGATACAGGTTTTGATGCATTTATGCACGGGCAGGGGTGGGCGTGGTTTTCGCTTATTTCCGCAGTGTTTTCGGCCGGGTTTTATCTGGTGAACCAGTACTGGCGCATGCCGGGCGATTTTCTGGTTTTTACGATGCGCATCATGATTGTCGCCTTGATGACACCCTTTATTACCGATTTAAACTGGCCGCAAGACCCGCGCTTTTACGCGACAGTGCTGGCCACGGTTATTGTGGGCACCAGCTCGGACGTTCGTACATTCAATGCCAGTGCGAAATTCGGTGCGGGCATGGTGTCGCGCCTGATGCCGATCACGGTGCTGATTGCCTTTTTTTTGTGGTTTGCTATTCGCCCCGCGCTCTTGTTTGAATATCTTTCAAAACCGTGGTTGGCGGCGGGTATTATGGCGGCGCTCGGCGGGTGTGTATATTTTTCGATGCGGCTTAACCGCTGCGTTGTGTCACGCAGTGCCATGGCATTTATGGCGCCGGCACTGACGGGCTATACAATTACAACAGTGCTCAATAAATACGCGATGGATTTTGGCGCGGGCAGCGGCGAATTCTCCGGTGTTGTTTACGGGTATATGTACATCCAGTCATTACTGGCGCTTGTGCTGGTGGGTCCTTATGTTTTGTGGTCGCGGCGCGCGAAACCGCAGCCTCTGGTGCAAACGGTGCCCGTGGTTGCGCCGCCTGCGCTGCAAATACGCCCGCTGCTTGCGGCAGCGTTTGCCGCTACGTTGGTCTGGATTGCGCATATGATTTTCAAAAACTACGCAATGGCCTATTCGGAAAGCCCGTCGTATCAGGCCGCAATTAACCTGACCGCCCCCGTGATGATTGCGATCGTGTACCGTATGGTGGGCCACCGCGAAGAGACCGACGTCAAGGCTGGTATGGGTATTGTCGCCTGTGCGCTGCTGCTGGTGCTGGTAACGGCGTTTAAATAATCGTTAGCCGATATGAAAGCGTGCCGCGACCCGGTATTTGCCGTCAGGGCTTTTTTCAATATGCGCATTGATACGGTCGGCACGTACATCACGCGTGCCGATTGATCCGGGGAACCACAGGCGCAGGCGAAATCCGGCGTTGGTTGCCGTATCGTGCATGTCTGCAATGAGGGGGTTTTGCGGGTCGGCCAGACGCGCTTCTGTGCGTATCTGGTCTTTGCCCCCGATGCGCACCGTACGGGCTGTTTCGATCATTTCAATTTCACGCCCTGCGAACTTGTTGAAAAGCGGGCGAATGTCGTGCGGTGAATGCATGCTGGAATCCTTGCCTTGTGGGCGAATTTACCCCTGTGGTGCAGCGAAAATTGTAGGCCTTTGCCCGCGGTCTGCCAATCCTGCCGAAAACAGCGCAATACCCCATGATTATGAATAAAAATATCAGGATTCCGGCAAATAAAATCATGCCGTGACAGCAGGGTAAATGCCGTCGTTAAATTCGCCCTAATTCTTTGATTTTTTTATAAAATACGGGCATATTATCCGTCGATATTCTGTGTAAAAAATGCTAGTGTTATGAATAGAAAATCGTGTGCGCATGACAAAGGATAAAGACATGACCGAGACCGCCAAAAAAACCGACAAGCAAATCGCTGTCGATGATTACGGCGCGGATTCGATTAAGGTTTTGAAAGGCCTTGATGCCGTTCGCAAGCGCCCCGGCATGTACATCGGTGATACAGACGATGGCACGGGTTTGCATCACATGGTGTATGAAGTCGTCGATAACTCGATCGACGAAGCTCTCGCGGGTTACTGCGATGGTGTTGATGTCACAATCAACGCAGACGGCTCGTGCACGGTGCGCGACAACGGCCGCGGTATCCCTGTAGAAATTCACAAAGAAGAAGGCGTCAGCGCAGCCGAGGTTATCATGACCCAGCTTCACGCCGGCGGTAAGTTCGACCAGAACTCCTATAAAGTATCTGGCGGTTTGCATGGCGTGGGGGTGTCGGTTGTAAACGCCCTATCGAAAACCCTTGATCTGCGCGTCTGGCGTGACGGCAAAGAATGGCATATGCGTTTCAGACATGGCGTCGCCGAAGCGCCCCTGAAGCCTGTCGCGGACTGCCCCAAGGATAAAACCGGTACCGAAGTGACCTTCCTGCCGTCCGAAGAAACTTTCACGATGACGGAATTCAACTTCACAACGCTGGAGCATCGCCTGCGCGAGCTGGCCTTCCTGAACTCCGGCGTGCGTTTGACGTTGATTGATAACCGTAAAAAAGAATCTAAAAAAACCGAATTTCAGTATGAAGGCGGCCTGATTGCATTCGTCGGCTTCCTTGACCGGTCTAAAAACATCCTGCACAAGCCGCCAATCTACGTGAAGGGCGAACAGGACGGCATTACGGTTGAAGTTGCCATGGAATGGACGGATGCGTATCACGAAGATACCGTCTGCTTCACCAACAACATTCCGCAGCGCGATGGCGGTGCCCACCTCTCCGGTTTCCGCGCGGCGCTAACGCGTACGCTGAATACCTACGCCGAACGCACGGGACTGCTGAAAAAAGAAAAGGTCGACCTGACAGGCGAAGATATGCGCGAGGGTTTAACCTGCGTTGTATCGGTAAAAGTGCCTGATCCTAAATTCTCCAGCCAGACCAAAGACAAGTTGGTTTCAAGCGAAGTAAAGCCGGTTGTGGAAAGTGTTCTGGGCCAGCAGCTGTCTGACTGGTTCGAAGAAAATCCGAGCGAAGCCAAAAAAGTTATTGGCAAAATTGTCGAGGCGGCCACGGCCCGCGAAGCCGCGCGCAAAGCACGCGAACTGACACGCCGTAAAGGTGTTCTTGATATTTCGTCGCTGCCCGGCAAACTGGCCGACTGCTCTGAAAAAGATCCCGCACTCAGCGAACTGTTCATCGTCGAAGGAGATTCCGCCGGTGGTTCTGCCAAGCAGGCCCGCGACCGGAAAAACCAGGCTATTCTCCCCCTGCGCGGCAAGATCTTGAACGTGGAGCGTGCGCGTTTCGACCGCATGCTCGGCTCTGCCGAAATTGGCACGTTGATTACCGCGCTGGGCACGGGCATTGGACGCGATGAATTCAGCGTTGATAAACTGCGTTATCACAAAATCATTATCATGACTGACGCGGACGTCGACGGGTCCCACATTCGTACGCTGCTGCTGACGTTCTTCTATCGCCAGATGCCGGAGCTGATCAACCGCGGCCATCTGTATATCGCCCAGCCGCCCCTGTACAAAGTAAAGCGCGGCAAAGGCAACGAGCGCTATGTCAAGAACGATGCCGATCTGGAAGAATACCTGATCGACAGCGCGATTGAAGATCTGCGCTTCCGTGTGGCAGGCGGCGAAATTGTGACGGGCAACGATTTGAAGAATACGCTGGGTCTTGCCCGCGCGCTTCGCCAGAATCTGGAACCGTTGATTGACCGCATCGGTAACCAGCATGTGGTTGAACAACTCGCCGCGGCCGGCGGTTTTGCAAGCGAGGGCCGCACGCAGGCTACGGCAGATAAAACGGCCGAACGTCTGAATACTGTCTCGCCCATATATGAACGCGGCTGGAAAGGTGACTTGCTGGAAAGCGGCAGCTTTGTATTTGCTAAAATCGTGCGCGGCGTTGAAACCCGTATCGAGGTTACGCAAGACCAGCTGAACGGTCACGAAGGCCAGCGTCTTGGCAAAGCCCAGGACTTCTTTAGCAGCTATTTCCCCGCGTCTGGCGCCCTGCTGGTGAACGAAGGAAAAGACGTTGCCGTGCATGGTCCTTACGACCTTTACAGCAAAGTCATTGAAATGGCCAAAAAAGGCCTCACCATCCAGCGCTACAAAGGTCTTGGTGAAATGAACCCGGATCAGCTGTGGGAAACCACACTGGATCCCGAAGTGCGCTCCCTCTTGCAGGTGAAGGTAGACAAGGAAGATATGGCTTCGGAAATCTTCTCTACTTTGATGGGCGATATCGTCGAACCGCGTCGTGACTTTATTCAGGAACACGCGCTGGAAGTTAAAAACCTCGACGCCTAGGCACGGTACAATAACATTATTATTGCGGGCGTATTGTAATGATGCGCCCGCATTTATTTTATGAATCTTTTAAAAATCTGCCTTGGGCGCTGCGCCGCCGATGGTGGCGGATACGGGACGAATGCGTTGGTGCGCGGCGGTGATCAGGCTGTCGAACGCTTTGGTATTAATACCAAGCGTGTTTGCAGCGGCCTGCAAAGAATCCAGAAGCTGTGTTTTCACTGCATCGATTTGTGAACCCATAGCGGGGCGCTGTGTTTCCATGCGGCGACGCACATCTGAAAATTTTGCGTTATTGATGCCGCTATATTCCGGCCCGAATTTTGAAAATATAACATCAGACGCATCATCAAACCGCACATCTGCAACCCCTACCGCACCAAGTGCTGTGTTGAATGCGCCGATGGCCGCCTGGGCTTTGCGCACATCCCGTTCACTGTTTTGGCTGCGTTGCAGGGCGTTGAAATAGTATTTGTTATTTGCCCATTGCATGTTACCGGTGGCCTGCACGCAGGAAATTTCTGCAACGCCCGCCGCGCCGCGCGCTTTGACACCCAGATCCATCGCCTTCTCAAGCGCGGCAATTTTGGCGGCGGCTTCGGGCGCAGTTTTTTCCAGAGCCGGGGTAATCTCTCCCGCCAGCTTTGATACGGTATCTGTGATAAAGCGGTCCAGAACAGACTGATCGCGCTGCATGCCAAGTTGCGCCTGATCCTGATTATAGAGCAGCACGGGTGCCCGAAAGGCATAGTTGAAAGCCTTGCGCAGATATCCACCGGCGCGCGCGGCGATGTTGCCCGCTTCTACGTGGGCCTTCAGCGTGTCCAGCTTTGCAGTGGTCGCCAAATACGCGCCACGGCTTTCCATGGCCTTTTGCTGCAAGGGGCCGATTCTGTCATGCCATTGTTCTATAATGGTATTTATCTGGTCCATACGATCCTGCGCGCGACGTTCCTGACTGACAGTATATCCGGCGGATGTAAACAATATGTTAAAAATAGACGTGTTTAGGGCTTGTGCCAGCGGCTATAGGGCGTAACGGACAGGCTGGCGTTTTTATAGCGCAGGTCTTCCGTTACCTCTGCCCCCAGCCACGCGGGCTTGCCGAAGGTTTCCGCGCTGTGTTTCAGTTCGATTTCGGCAACGACCAATCCGGCGTTATCACCCGCGAAAACGTCCACTTCGAATACTCTGCCCTCATGCGGCACGCGGTAGCGCGTTTTATCAATCGCACCGGGCAGGCAGAGCTTTAGCATGGCCTCGGCATCTTGCTTGGGTATTTCGTATTCGAATTCCGGCGTTTCCAAAGGCGCATCTGCAGGCGGTTGACCTTTGATGGTCAAATACGCTTTCTCACCGGCAAGACGCACACGCACGGTGCGCTCCGGCTCCCGCGACAGATAACCCTGCACATAACGGGTGCAATCTTCGGCATTTTCGCGCCAGCTGTCGCCGATCACCAGAAATTTACGCTCAATCTCGACGCCCATGACTATGCAGCTGCCTTGTCTTTGCCTTCGGCTGCCTTTTTGGCCGCGGGCTCACCGCGCAGGAAATGCTTGCGGCACAACGATACGTACATATCGTTTCCACCGATTGCTACCTGAGCGCCTTCGCGTACCACATCGCCTTTACCGGTGACGCGTGCCGTGTGGGTGGCTTTACGCCCGCACCAGCAAATGGTTTTGATCTCTTCCAGATTGTCGGCAAAGCGCAGCAGTGCTTCGGATCCCGGAAAAAGTTTGCCCATGAAATCTGTTTTCAGGCCATAGCACATAACGGGAATGTCCAGATCATCCACGATTTTTGCACATTGCAGAACCTGATCCGGCGTCATGAATTGTGCTTCGTCAATCAACAGCGCGTCTATTTTTTTGGCATCGTGGGCTTTTTCGATCAGGGTAAAAATATCTGTATCGGTGCCGAAAGTCTCGGCGTGCAAATCAAGGCCGATACGCGCAGTGATTTTTCCATCGCCAAAACGGTCGTCGATTTTCGCCGTCAGCGCCATCGGGTTCATGCCGCGCTCGAAGTAATTGTAATGCGCCTGCAACAGCTGTGTTGATTTGCCGGAATTCATCGCGGCGAATTTAAAGTACAGCGAAGCCATAGGCATCTCCCGACTGAAAAGCGAATTGATATGATATGAAGCATCTTAACAAAGATGCGGCGACCCTTCCAGACACCAAGATGTCGCGGGTGTAAAAACGCAATTATCGTGCGTGATTAAAAAAGATCAGGGCAGCGGTGCCTCTGAAATGACATAAATGTCATGACGTTTGCCGTCGATGGATTCCGACATTAATACCTTGTCTTTGCACGTCTCGTGATAGGCGAGAGCGCCGCCGCCCAAAGCTGTCGGCGGGGTTTTGATATTCGGCACATGTGCCGCAACGGCAATCGCACCTGTTTTCTGGTGACGGCGCAGCTTGGCGCCGGTGGCATCCTGGAAATCAAGGATGTGCGCGCCAAGAGAGTCACTGGCCGCATTCCCCAGCATGACAGACAAATAAAGAACGCCATCTTTCATAAACAATGAACCGCCGCTCAGGCGTGTGAAATCGCCCATCGCCGCAAGGTCGGTATCGCGCAGCGGCGTGCCAAGATAACGCCAGCTACGGCCGTGATCCGAACTGGCCAGCATGACAATACGGTCGACCGTATTTTTACCCTGCACGAACGCAGATAGTGTCATCACCATGACGTCATTCACCATGACAACGCTGGGCCGTGCATAGAAATAAACGTTCTGAAGGTCCGGGCTTAGTTTATTCAGATGTTGTTTCACGCCGCTGCCATAGGGGGCGGGGGGCATATCGGCCGTGGCGGAAAAAAGCCATTCCTCGCGCGACCATTCCTGCGCGGCCAGGCTATCGCTGGTGCGCATAACGATCGCACCATAAAGCCGCGCCAGACTGTTGTTATCTGCCCAGAAATAGCGGTATGCAAAAATTTTCCACTCGCGGCCCTTGTCGGCAGGGTCGTAAACGATAGACGGCGTTTCCGCACGCCATACACCGCGTGTCACGGGCGTTTTCAGATCGGGGCCAATCAGCGTGTCGGGGCGGCTTTCGATTTTGCTGCCGACTTCGTTCCAGTTAAAGCAGTTATGCATGCCCATCGACAGACGAACTTCGGTGCTGTATTTGCCGTCAACTTCGGGCATCACAACCGTATAAACCAGCGCCTTGCTTTTGCCGTCACTGCTCAGCGACGGGTCAAGAATGCCCGACGTATTTTTACCCTTTGCAATACGCGCAATTTCAGGGCCGCGTGCAGGCGGCTCGAAAATCGCGACGATATAGGTAACGTAGCAGATAGTGAAAAGAATGAAGGCCGAGCCGACGACGACAACAATTTTTTGCGATATCGGAAGTTCCGCAAAAATTTCACCGAATGTTTTGTCG
>JBEIOU010000015.1:0-74968 GCA_040377425.1 Micavibrio sp.
TGATGCAGGCAGATACCGGCACGCTGCGGCCGCTCCAGACCAGTTTACCGCGCAGATAGATCAGCACGGTTAGCGAGATGGTCAGGTTGACCAGAGCCTCGTAAAAAATCACGCTATGCGGCTGCATGGATTGCAGCGCCAGTTTGGGCAGGAAAGACCAGAAGCCCCACGCAACCAACGCCCCCAGTGTCAGCCAGAGCCAACGCGGCACCGACGCAGCAGGCGCCGCGGGCGGCGGTGCGGGGACAGGGGCAACATCAGGGGGCATATCAAGCAGGCTGTTTGTCACGGGCCACCACCAGCAAAACAATGGATGCAATACCAAGCGCAATGCCCAGCACCTGCCGCAGCGAAATCGGCTCCGACAATACAAAATACGCCAGCAGCGTCGCCACCAGCGGATAGAGCGACGCAATCATCGACACATACGTCAGCGGACCGTCGCGCAGTGCGATTAAAAACAGCAGCTGGCCAAACGTGCCCGCCGCCCCCACCGCAACCGCCAGCATGACGGCACGCTGGTCAAATTCCAGCCCGTCATAAAACAGCTGCACAAACGATGCGCTGATTAAAAAGAAAAGGGAGCCATACACAAGCAAATGCAGCGGCGGCAGGCCCTTTAGCGCCACCTTGCTGAGGAAGCCCGTCGCCCCCCACACCAGCAGGGCGATAACGGACGGCAAAAGCCAGACCTCAATAACCATAAAACAGCCCCAATAAGACTCGGCAGGTACGGAATTGACCGCCACCAGACTGATTTACAACGAAAAATAATCCCGCGCCAGCCCCTTTGCTTTCGGGCTGATCGGCGGTATAAATATTGCGAAATCAAATGCCTTCAAGACGTTCCAAGGGATTCCTTTTTCATGTCTGATCAAGCTGCCAAATCCGCACCCAAGCGTTTTCTGGTTTCGTGGGACCAGTTCCACCGCGATTGCAAAGCGCTGGCATGGCGTCTGGTCGAAAAACGCGAAGAGTGGAAAGGCATCATCGCCATCACCCGCGGCGGCCTGATCCCCGCCGGTATCGTGGCGCGCGAACTGGAAATCAAAGTCATCGAAACGATCGGCGTTTCCAGCTATGACGACAAAGTACAGCGCGACTTGCACATCCTCAAAGACATCAACGAAGGTCTGGTCGGCAATGGCGAAGGCTGGCTGGTCATCGACGATCTGGTCGACAGCGGCAATACAGCCAAACTGCTGCGCCAGCGCCTGCCACAGGCGCATGTGGCCACCGTATACGCCAAACCCGCGGGCGAGCCGCTGGTGGACACCTACGTCACGTGGGTCAGCCAGGACACCTGGATCTACTTCCCGTGGGATGTGGATATCCAGCCGACCGACCCCATCGTCAGCACGCGCAAACAAGGCTAATATCTGGATTTTGCGGCCCAAAGCCGCTAGACTGCAACACGAACCGATAAAAAACAAAAAGGCATAAGCCATGAACATGGAATTCAACAAAATTTTCGCAGCAATCCTTCTGGCTGGCATCATCGCCATGCTGGGCGGTTTTGTATCGGGCATCATCTATCACCCGCACGCGCTGAAAGAAAACGCATTCCCGATCGAAGTCGCCGAAGCTGCTGCTGGTGCCGCTGGCGAAGCCGCCGCCCCCAAAGGGCCGGAGCCGATTGAAGACCTGATCGCCAGCGCAGACATCGCGCACGGCGAAAAACTGTCCAAAGTCTGCGCCGCATGCCACACGTTCGATGCAGGCGGCCCCGCACGCGTCGGCCCCAACCTGCACGGCATCATCGGCGCCAAGCATGCGCACATGGCGGGCTTTGCCTATTCCGACGCCATGAAAGCCAAATCCGGCGACGCATGGACGCGCGAAGCGATCAACGAATTCCTGTGGAACCCGAAAAAAGCCATCCCCGGCACCAAGATGGTCTACGCCGGTATGAAAAAACCGGAAGACCGCGCGGCGATCGTCAAATACCTCGAAAGCCTGAAATAAGCCGGATACGGCACTTGGCAGAACACTTGGCTGAACAAAAGCACGGCGGGGCAATCCCCGCCGTCTTTTTTTGCCCAAGGCGCTGTTCAAACGATAAAGCCGCTTGAAAAATCAGGAAAAATTGCACTTTTCGGAATCGCCCAAACCTGCTAGAGTGCCCCGCACATCAACCAGACACCCATTCTATGCGGAGAGGTGGCAGAGCGGTTGAATGCGCTAGTCTCGAAAACTAGAATAGTCGCAAGGCTATCGGGGGTTCGAATCCCCCCCTCTCCGCCATTTTATTAAAATAATTAACTGAGAAATGCGGCCTTAAACCGTAGTTATCGGCATAAGCGTCATGAATTCTTAGAAATCATCAGATCTGCCAATAGGAGAGACTAGTATCTTTTGAATTACTTTTCTTTATCAAGAGCCGCCTCAAAAGAAACGAACTTCGCTAACTCCTCCATTAAGGGAGTTAAATGATAGCTTGTATAAATTCTGGCATCGTATTGCCTGCTTATTTTCCAATCCATCTCATTATCAACACTTATTTCTTGAGATAGAATGACCAGCCCTGTCCTTAACATAGATTGAAGCAGAGCCTCTGTTTTTTCATCAGAGAAACCATCTCGTATACCTTTATCAATTCTCCACCCATGGCCTGCAGACCAAGAGGTTGCTCCATCGCGGAGCATCATTCCCAACAACTTGATTTCATCAATTGTTAAAGAGGCTATTATGTCTGAGTAATATAAAAACCTGTCTGCTGTAAGTGAGGTTATCGCAGTGTCACCGGCAATAATTTGCGCAAGGAGACGCAAATTAATACGTGCCGCCCCCTCCTGCGCCGCCCTGAGATATCGGTAGGTAATGTAAACAACCTCATCCTCTGCCAAAGCTGGCGAGCAACCGTTTTTGATTTCATCAAGCAATATCTCGCGCGCTTCTTCTGCTTTTTTGCGAAAAATCCCTTGAAGTAATTGAGATACCGTAGATCCTCCCGGAATCTGGAGACTTGAAAAAACATCTTCTGCAATCGCAGGCAACATATCTTTGAATTTAACAACCATAGCTACAGTGTAGGGCAAACCAACATGAGTAAAAAGGCAAATTACAAACCTATAGATCGGCCCAGCAACAACAAAACTGTCCCTTCTAGGGTAGCTTCGCATTGGTAAATTCTCCATTTTTTGAGAAAAATATAGTTAACTTGCCCTGACCAGCATTGCGTCATAAACTTTGCTCAGCATCAGGACGCAAGCGTTCGCGCACGCTTGCACATAACCCAAGGATACAAAAATGCACGGCTTCCCCGCTGATCTCGACCTCGACGCTATCGTTGATTCAGAACTGTATCTTGGCCTTGGCAAGTACAGTATTCATTTTAATTTCGATGACGCGGGTATTGTGATTTATGTCGAGGGGCGTGCGACGTTGCTTGAACATGGTAAGGTCATTGCCGAATGGCAGCAGGACAGCAACTGGACGTCGCTCGAATTTCAAAAGATTGTCGATGCCATCGCCATCCGCTATAAAGTCGTCAGCGAAAACCTGCTGGAAATAGAATTCCAGCACGGGCTGACATTACAAATCCATGACGACGACAAAGCCTACGAAGCCGCACAGATATATTTCGAAGACAAATCGCGCAAGACGGTGATTATTTAAGCCTTCGGCGCGCGCGGCTTGTATTGCGGCAGCGACCAGCCCTTGGCAATCGCGCCGGCGCGGATGACGAAAACGATGATGGCGCCAAGCGTGGTCGATAGCGGCACAGGCAGGCCGAGACTGTCGAGGGCCACAAAAACCATCGCCCCAATAATAACAGCCGTAATATAAATTTCGCGGCGCATGATGACGGAGGGCTCCCCCGCGACGACGTCGCGGAGTATGCCGCCCGCCGCGCCCGTCAGCATGCCCATCACCACCGCCACAATGGGCGACCCGCTGACCATCAAGCCCTTATACGCGCCAAACACGCCGTAGGCACCCAGCGCCAGCGCATCCAGCCAGAGCAGAAAGCGAAAGCGGGATTCGAGTTTATGCGCGGTGAAATAAACCAGCATGGCCGCCACCGCACATATCAAAATATAATACGGCTGCTGCACCCAGAACACCGGCACATCAAGAATCAGATCGCGCAGCGTACCGCCGCCGATACCTGTGACGGTGCCCAAAAACATGAACCCCACGATATCCAGCTGCTTGCGCGAAGCAGATAGTGCGCCAGTTGCGGAAAAAAGCGCAATACCGGCAAAGTCCAGCAGCATTGGAATCGTCATGGTGTAAACGCTTACGCCCCGATCACAAGGTTGCCGCTGGCAATCAGCGCCTCTTCGTCGGTCAGGCCGTTCACGCCGCTCAGCAATGCGATTTGCTGGAACCCGTAAAGTGTGCCCGCGCCGTCGCGGTCGATGCTGACGATGGTATCGGCGCCGGAATCCTCGAACATCACAAAATCAAGGATGTTGTCGGTATCGGCATCGTACACACCCGACAGGATGCTGGCGATATCGATGACATCGCCTTCGCCCGTGTTAAAGTCGGTCACGGTATCGATGGACGTAAACGCGCTAAGTAGATCGAACAGGAACGTATCGGCATCTGCACCGCCCGTCAGGGTATCCGCGCCGCTGCCGCCGATCAGCAAGTCGTTGCCGTCGCCACCATCGAGGGTATCATCCCCCGCGCCGCCGCTGAGCCTGTTGTTGCCTTCGTTACCGGTCAGGATATTCGCGCGCGCGTTACCCGTGGCGTTGATATTTGCGCTGCCCATCAGGTACAGGTTTTCAACGGCCGATGATGCGGTATACGACACGGTCGAGTGGACCGTATCAATACCCGAACCGCCAATGACCACATCGCCAACGTTATCGACGATGTACAGGTTGTTGCCGCTGCCGCCGCTCATAGTATCCGCGCCTTCGCCGCCATCCAGCGTATCGTCGCCGGAGCCCGTCGTCAGCCTGTCATTACCGGCCAGACCGAACAGCACGTCATTGCCGCCCGACCCGCCACTCAGCGTGTTATTCGCGGCATTGCCTGTCATGGTATTGGCAAGGGCGTTACCCGTCGCGCTGGCGTTGGTGGTAATCAACACAAGATTTTCGATGTTGGCCGCCATGGTGTAAGACGTCCCCGCAAAACCCGCCTTGAGGATCACGGTATCTATCCCCTCGTTCGCATTTTCGTAGATTTTCGCCGTACCATCGGTGATAGCAAAAGTATCATCGCCCGCACCGCCATACATACGGTCGCCGCCGCCACCGCCATCATCCAGATAATCGTTGCCATCCAGACCGATCAGCGTGTTGGTGGCAAGGTTACCGATGATCGTATTATCAAGCGCGTTGCCCGTACCATTAATAACGCCGGTACCCTTCAGGGGTGCCGTCAGGCGCAGATGCTCGAAATGCTCGGCCAGTACCCACGAAACAGAGGCTTCAACACTGTCAATACCTTCGTCCGCCAGCTCGCTCAGCACGTCGTCTTTGTTATCAACGAAATAGGTATCATCGCCTTCGCCGCCCACCATGGTATCGGCACCGATGCCGCCATCCAGCGTGTCGTTGCCAATATAACCGTATAGCGTGTTATTGGCCGCATTGCCGGTCAGGATGTTATTTTCATCGTTTCCGCCGGCAACCAGCGCGACAAGGCCCGTCAGTGTTAGGTTCTCAACATACTGCGAGAGAGTATAGCTGACAGACGACTGAACACTGTCCGTCCCCTCGTCCGCGTTTTCGGATACGATGTCGTTTAGATCATCGACGATAAAGGTATCATCGCCCAATCCGCCCGTCATGTCATCGCCGCCTGCGCCGCCATCGATGTAATCATTACCTGCGCCGCCGTCCAGCACATCACCCGCCGCCGTACCCGTCAGGCTATTGGCAAGCGCATTACCCGTGCCCACCGTGGCAGGCCCGGTCAGGATCAGGTTTTCGACGTTGTCGGACAATGTATAATTTACGCTGGCGCGTACGGTATCAATCCCCTCGGCTGCCAGCTCGATGATGACATCGCCTGAATTATCCACGATATAAAAATCATTACCCTGACCGCCGATCATGGTGTCCTCACCGATACCGCCATCCAGCGTATTGGCAGCGGTATTACCGACAAGCGTATTGGCTTCGGTATTGCCAATGGCATTGATCGCAAGCGATCCCGTCAATGTCAGGTTTTCAAAGTTGTTTTGCAGTGTCCAGCTGACAGACGATTGAATGCTGTCTGTGCCTTCGTTCGCTTCTTCGGTCAACACCGTACCGCTAACCGACACGACATAGGTATCATCCCCCGTGCCGCCGACCAGCGTATCGACTGCACCGCCGCCGACCAACGTGTCATTGCCATCAAGACCATAGAGCGTGTTTTTACCGGCATTGCCAATTATAATATTGTCGAGCGCGTTGCCTGTACCATTGACCGCTTTTTTGCCCGTCAATGTCAGGTTTTCAAAATTATCGCCCAGTACCCAGGTAAGGCTGCTTTCGACGGTATCGATGCCTTCGTCAACGCCTTCGGTTACAACATCGCCAATATTATCGACGACATAGGTATCATCGCCCAGACCGCCCGTCATGACGTCGGCGCCGGCTTTGCCGTCCAGCGTGTTATTACCATCGTTACCATCGATGATATTCGCAAGGTTGTTGCCAATGCCATTGATGTTATCGCCGCCAATCAGATCCAGCTCTTCGATATTCGCACCGAGCGTAAAGCTGACACTTGATACGACAACATCATAACCGGCGTTCGACCCTTCCGTCACTTTATCGCCAAGGCTATCGACGTAATAAGTATCGTCACCTGCGCCGCCCGCCATTACATCGGCGCCTGCGCCGCCATCGATAACGTTCTGACCCGCGTTACCCTGTATCGTGTTATTGAGGTCGTTGCCGAAGCCCCATATATCCGCCGCCCCCGTCAGGAACAGTTTTTCGACATGATCGGGCAGGAAGAAATCAACACTGGAATAAACAGTATCGATGCCTTCGTCCTCTTCTTCGGAAACTGTGTCGCCAAGGTTATCGACGATATAGACATCGTTACCGTCGCCGCCTTCCATGTAATCGGCACCGGCTTTTCCATCCAGCGTGTTATTGCCTTCGTTGCCGGTCATATAGTTATTTACGCTGTTGCCAAAAGCGTTGATATTGCCGGTATTGGTTATAAGACCAATACCTTCGAAGTTATCCAGCAGCGTATAGCTGATTGCTGTTGCAACAGTATCAAAACCCTGCCCTGCCAGTTCGATCAGGGTGTCGCGCAGATCGGTGATAACGTACATGTCATCACCCAAACCGCCCACCAACGTATTCACGCCCGCATTGCCCGCCAGAATATTGTCGTCGCTGTTGCCATATGCGTTAATATTCGCCGTACCCGTGAGGCGCAAAAGCTCGACGTTGAACGGAATAGTATAAGAAACCGAGCTTTCGATGATATCCAGATGCCCGAATTCTTCGCGGAAAACGACCGTAAAATTACCAATTCTGTACGAATACACAAACGGGTCGCCGACGTTGGCGCCTTCGATGACGACATCATCCACGTTATCGACAATAAACAGGTCATTGCCCAGACCGCCGATCAGGGTGTCAATACCGGCGCCGCCATTCAGCGTGTCATCGCCATCGTCGGCGGAGAGAATATTGCTACCCGTATTGCCGACCAGCGTATTGTTCAGCGCATTGCCCGTGCCGTTAATATTGCCCGTACCCGTCAGGAAAAGGTTTTCAACGTGATCGGACAGCGTATAATCATCTGCGGTGGACTGAACGCTATCGATCCCCTCGTCTTCGTTTTCGATCACAACGTCGGTGGCATCATCCACGATATAAAAATCGTTACCGCCGCCACCTTGCAGCGTGTCCGTACCCGTGACACCGTTCAGCGTATTGCTGCCCGTGTTACCCACCAGAAGGTTATCCAGCGCATTACCAACGCCGTTGATATTGCCCGTACCGGTCAGTACAAGATTTTCAAGGTTGGCGCCCAGCGTATAGGTCGCCAGTGCGGATTGAACGGTATCAATCCCTTCGTTTTCTTCTTCGATAATCACATCGCCCAGCGCACTGATGACATAGGTATCATCGCCCGTACCGCCGATCATAACGTCGTTACCCGCCCCACCGTCCAGCGTATCGTTGCCATCCAGACCGATCAGCGTATTTGACGCCGAGGATGTGGAGATAATCACGTTATTGAGCGCGTTGCCCGTCCCGTTTCCGGCGGACATGGTGAGGTTTTCGATGTTCGCACCCAGTGTCCAGTCAATCGCGGCGATGACCGTATCGGTGCCTTCGTCCGCCTCTTCGACCACGACATCACCCGCCGTCACGACATAGCTGTCGTTACCCAATCCGCCGTACATGGTATTAACGGCAATATTGCCGAAAATCGTATTGTCCATGTCGTTGCCATAGCCATTAATCGCGTTCGTGCCGGCCAGCTGCAGATTTTCAACATGATCGACCAGTACATAGTTATCGAGCGCGGTAACTATGGTGTCATCGCCCTCGTCGGCATTTTCGGTGATCACATCGGTCAGGCTGGTGACGACATAACGGTCATTACCAAGGCCACCTTGCAGGGTATCGATACCACCGCCGCCTTCCAGCGTGTTGTTTTCATCATTTCCGGTGATGATGTTATCGCCTGTGTTGCCTTTGCCGCTGATGGCTTTTTCAATCAGCGTCAGGTTCTCGGCGTTGGCAGCCAAGGTATAACTGAGCGCCGAGGACATCACAGTGTCCGTACCCTCGCCTGCGTTTTCAACAACATTGTCGCTGGCATTATCGACGTAATACGTATCATCGCCGAGACCGCCGATCAGCGTATCGGCACCGGCCTGCCCATCCAGCGTGTCATTGCCGTCATAGCCAAACAGCGTGTCTACGGCTTTGCCGCCCTTGATGTGGTTATCCAGCGCGTTGCCCATGGCAACAGCCTTGCCAGTGCCTGTAATGAAAAGGTTTTCAACGTTATCGCCCAGCGTATAGCTACCGACGGAATAGACCAGATCCGTCCCCTCGTCCGCGTTTTCAACAATCACATCGGCCGCGACGTCAACGTAGTACACATCATCGCCCAGACCGCCGATCAGCGTATCAATCCCCTTGCCGCCATCGAGCGTATCGTTGCCATCGCCGCCATCCAGCACGTTGACGGCGGTATTGCCGAGCATATAGTTATTTAATTCGTTGCCGACCGCATTCAGCGCAGCGGTGCCCGTCAGCGTGATATTTTCGACGTTCGCCGAAAGCGTATAACTGACACTGGTGCGGATGGTATCCACGCCTTCGCCCACACCTTCGTTTACGACATCGTTCACGTCATCGACGATGTAAACATCATCGCCCTGACCGCCCGCCATGGTATCCGCGCCCTTGCCGCCGTTCAGCGTGTTGCTGCCCGTATTGCCCAGCAGTTCGTTATCCAGCGCGTTACCCGTCCCGCTGATGGCAGCCGAGCCGCCCAGTTGCAAGCGCTCCAGATTGTTACCCAGCGTGTAGGTTTTGAGCGTGGAGATAACGGTATCGATCCCCTCGTCCGCCACCTCGACAATTGTCGCACCCGATATGTTGACGATATAGGTATCATCGCCCGCGCCGCCGATCAGGCGGTCGCTGCCGCCAAAGCCGTCCAGCGTATCGTTGCCCAAACCGCCCATAAGGGTGTTTTTCAAGGCCGTGCCGATCAGAACGTTATCCAGATCGTTACCAATCCCTGTAACCGATAGCGTACCGATGAGCGTCAGTTTTTCAACGTTGTCCGCCAGCGTATAAGATTTCAGCAAGCTGCGAACTGTATCCGTCCCCTCGCCCCCGACTTCGATGACCTGATCGTCCACATGGTCAACGAAATAAAGATCATCACCCGCGCCACCCAGCATCGTATCCGCGCTCAGGCCGCCATCCAGCGTGTCGTTGCCGCCGTTACCAATCAACGTATCGATGCCGCCCAGACCAATCAGGGTATCATCGGCGCCCGTGCCAATCAGTTCGTCGCTGTCTTCGGTTCCGATAAGAATGGCCATGGGTCAATAATCCTTAAAAACGATTGGACAATAAGAGCTAGATCATACACGGCAGCGCGGCACCGATAAAGCATCGCATGCGTCTGTGGCCGTTAAATTTGCCTTATGCGGCAAGTAAATTCGCCTTGCGCACCGCGGTATTTTGCCCGAAACTGCTGCGGTTATAACTATGCAATAAATACAAATAGATACCGTAAACAAAACCGCACATACCCCCGTAGCCAGAACATAGCCAAATTTATGTATTTCCCCCGCAAAGACCGCGTCGCTGCCCTTTTACACAATATGGATCACTACACGCCGCCGCATCGCTATCAGCAGTGGATGTGGGATTTCTTTTTGTTTGGCATCAAGCAGGCATGGGCCTGCCTTTTTGGCGGTGTTTTGCTGTTTTTAATTATTGTCACCAAATACGCCTGGCCCGCAGATGCCGTGCTTGCGCGGTATGATTTTCTTTTTATCGCGGCGCTTGGCATCCAACTAACACTTTTGCTGGCGCGGCTGGAAACGCTGGACGAAGCAAAAGTTATTTTTATCTTCCACATCGTCGGCACGGTGATGGAGATTTTCAAAACGGCGCAAGGGTCGTGGATATACCCCGAAGAAAGCGTGATCCGCATCGGCGGCGTCCCGCTGTTTTCAGGATTTATGTATGCTGCGGTGGGCAGTTATATTGCCCGTGCAACACGCGTTTTTCGCCTGTCCTATCAGCATTATCCACGCGGTGCCTATGTCGGTGCGCTGGCTGTCATCATCTATATCAACTTTTTTACCCATCACTTTGTGGCCGATATCCGCGGGTTTATTTTTATGCTGGTCGGCGTTGTTTTTGGCCGCACATGGGTACATTTCACACCTGGCCGCACCGAACACCGCATGCCGCTGCTGCTGGGGTTTTGCCTGATTGCGTTTTTCCTATGGCTTGCCGAAAACATCGGCACCTATACACAGATATGGATTTACCCGTCACAAACAGCATCGTGGAAACCCGTCGGGTTTGGTAAACTGGGGGCGTGGTTTTTGCTAATGATTATCAGCTTTGCGCTTGTCACCATCATCCACCGGCCGGACAAAACGAACCACAAACCCGCCCACACACCCGCGGAATAATCCATATTTTTATTAAAATTCAATAACTTATATGACCATACCCCAGCGTACGCAACAGAAGATACACACCCGCCCGCAGGCGTGGTAAAAGCATGTCGCAATAAAGGAGCGAGCATGAGCAAAGCCTTCGTCACCGAAAACGAAAACACCACCGACGACGATGACCGCGACGAGCAGCCGGATATCCTGCCCGCCAGCGTCAAAAACTATATGACGCCCCCCGGCTTTGCCACCTTGCAAGAAGAACTGCGCCAACTGGTCACGGGCGAGCGGCCCAAGGTGGTCGAAATCGTATCATGGGCGGCCGGCAACGGCGACCGCAGCGAAAACGGCGATTATTTATACGGCAAAAAACGCCTGCGCGAAATTGACCGCCGCATCCGTTATTTAATGAAACGTTTGGAAAATGCCGAAGTTGTCGACCCGAAAAAACAGCAGGGGCTGACGCGCGTCTTCTTTGGCGCCACGGTCACCTATGCCCGCGAAAGCGACGACAGCGAACATACTGTTACCATCGTCGGTATAGACGAGGCCGAGGCCGAAGGCGGCAAAATCAGCTGGCTGTCCCCTCTTGCCCGTGCGCTGATGAAAGCGCAGGTAGGCGATACGGTTGAATGCCGCACGCCCGCCGGGGTTGAGAGACTGGAAATCATCGAAATCCAGTATGTCGTGACCTAAACAGCCTTTCCCGCCACCGCAATACTTTAGCTAGCCAGAATATTGCCGGACAACACCAGCGCATCGACATCGCTGAGGCCATTCACGCCCTGCAACGTGGCAATCTGCACCCAGTTCGACGCTGTACCCGTGCCGTCTGCATCAATCGATACAATCGCATTTACGCCGCTATCGACAATGCGCACAAAGTCCGCAAGGTTATGTGTCAGCGGGTCGTAAACTTCCAGCAGGTCACGCAGATCCAGCACATCGCCTTCACCGATATCAAAATCGGTCACGGTATCGCGTGCCTTGTACGCGGATGCAGCTTCGAACACAAACGTATCTGCGCCATCGTCGCCTGTCAGCGTATCGGTGCCATCCTGACCATAGAGGGTATCATCGCCATCGCCGCCTTGCAGGTTATCATTGCCCGCGCCGCCTTCCAGCGTGTCATGACCCAAACCGCCCGACAGTGTATTGTTGCCGCGGTTACCCACGATGTAGTTATCCAGCGTGTTGCCCGTGCCATGCACAGACGACGTGCCCGTCAGCACAAGGTTTTCAAGATTTGCGCCCAGCGTATACGTGATGCCGGTTTCGACGGTATCAAGGCCTTCGTCCGCCAGTTCGATAATCACATCGCCCAGCGTGTCGATGACATAGATATCATCGCCGTCGCCGCCGATCAGCGTATCGCTGCCCGCGCCGCCGATCAGCCTGTCCGCGCCCAGACCGCCAAACAGCGTATCGTTGCCCGACCCGCCATCCAGCGTGTTGTTCGCATCGTTGCCGATGATGATATTCACAGCAGAATTACCCGTACCGTTAATATCAGCCAGACCCGATAGCGTCAGGTTTTCAAAACCCGATGTCAGCGTCCAGGACACCGACGAAATGACCGTATCAATACCGCCGCGGTCTTTCAGGACATCGCCGATATTATCGACGATATAGGTATCGTTACCCGCGCCGCCGTCCATCGTATCCGCGCCTGCGCCGCCATCCAGGGTGTTATCGCCTGCAGTACCGGTAATGGTGTTATTCAGCGCATTACCCGTACCATTCAGATTGCCCGTACCCGTCAAAACCAGGCTTTCGATATGCGCACCGATGGTATAGCTGACGCTGGAATTGACGACATCAATGCCTTCATCTTCGTATTCAATAACGACATCGCCCGCATCATCCACAAAATATAGATCGTTACCGCCGCGGCCCATCATGGTATCCGCACCGGCATAGCCGTTCAGCGTATTCGCGCCGCTGTTACCTGTCAGAATATTGACGCCCGCGTTACCGAATGCATTGAGCTTTCCTTTGGCGCCTTCCAGCAGGGTCAGGTTTTCGAAATGGCTGCCCAGCGTGTAGGTAAACGCGGACACGACGGTATCATTCCCTTCGCCCGCGTTTTCAATGATCACATCTTTGGTATTGTCGATATAGAACGTGTCGTTACCGACACCGCCCATCATCGTATCTGCCCCCAGGCCGCCATCCAGCGTGTCGTCACCATCGCCGCCGTTCAGAATATTCACGGCGGTATTGCCGACGATATAGTTATTGAGCGCGTTACCCGTGCCGTTCAGCGCGACTTTGCCGCCTAGCACCAGATTTTCCTGTTCGAAGCCCAGCGTATAGGACACCGACGACATCACTGTATCGATACCTTCGTCCGCGGTTTCGATCACCTCGTCGAGAGTATTGTCCACATAATACGTATCGTTGCCGACACCGCCATACATCGTATCCGCACCCAGACCGCCATCGATGGTGTCGTTACCATCCTGGCCATACAGGGTGTTGTTACCCGCGTTACCCATCATGACGTTATCCAGCACGTTACCTGTGCCGGTCAGGTTACCAGTGCCCGTCAGGGTCAGGTTTTCGATGTTCACCGACAGGCGGTAATTAACGCTGGCGCGAACGGTATCGACGCCTTCGTCGGCATATTCCAAAACCGTATCGGCGATGTTATCGACGACATAGGTATCGTTTCCTTCGCCGCCCACCATGAAGTCCGTGCCCGCGCCGCCATCCAGCGTGTTATTCCCGCGGTTGCCGTAGATTTCATTGTCGGACGCGTTACCGGTCGCGTTCAGGTCTTTATCAGCGCCTTCAAGCTCGCTCAGCAGGCGCAGATTTTCCAACTCCGCCCCCAGCACATAAGACAGCGTTGAATAAACCGTATCGGTGCCCTCACCCGCCAGCTCGACAATCACGTCCTTGGCGTTATCGACATAATAAACGTCATCACCGGTGCCGCCGACCATACGGTCCGCACCCGCGCCACCATTCATCGTGTCGTTACCGGCATTGCCGATCAGGGTATTGGCCGCGGTATTGCCGACCAAAAGGTTATCAAGCGCGTTACCCGTGGCAATCTTGGCCGCGGTACCCGTCAGCGTCAGGGCCTCGACTTCAGCGCTCAGGGTATAACTGACGCTGCTCATCACCGTATCGTAACCTTCGCCGTAGTATTCAGTTACGACATCGCCGGTGCTATCGACGTAATACACATCGTTCCCTTCACCGCCAAACAGCGTATCCGCGCCCTTGCCGCCATCCAGAATATCGTGGCCCGCAAGACCGTACAGACGGTTGACGCCATCGTTACCTGTTATACGGTTATTGCCTGCGTTGCCTGTGCCATTGATGGCAGTTTTGCCGGATAACGTCAGATGTTCGATACTTACGCCTAGCGCATAGGTAATTGTGGAAATCACAAGATCACCGGCCACGGGCGGGAACTCGTCTTCGGGCGGCTGCACAATCGGCGCACCGCTGTCGACCACAACATCGCCGACATTGTCGACGTAATAAGTATCATTTCCTTCGCCGCCAATCATGGTATCGGCCCCTGCGGCGCCATTCAGAATATTATCAGCGTCATTACCGGAAATGATATTGCTCTGCGCATTGCCCGTACCGCGGATCGCGCTGTCGGTCAAAACAAGGTTTTCAATGCCGGTCGCCAGGACGTAATCAACCGTAGAGAAAACCGTGTCAATACCGCTCGAATCCTTGATCACATCGGCACTGCTGTCGACAAAATACGTATCGTCGCCGTCACCGCCATTCAAAAGATCGCTGCCTTCGCCGCCATCCAGAATATCGTTACCTGCGCCGCCCAGCAGGGTGTTGCGGCCTTCGTTACCGACCAAACGGTTATTGAGCTCGTTACCTGTAGCGTTGATATTCCCCGCGCCTGTTTCCAGTATCAGATTTTCGACGTGCGCACCCAGCTTGTACGTCACAGTCGAGACGACACGGTCCGTGCCCTCGCCCGCGCTTTCGGCGACAACGTCTTTGGTATTGAATACATAGTACGTATCATCGCCATCACGGCCGCTCAGCGTACTGCCCAGACCATTGCTGGTGATGACGTTATTCAGGGCATTGCCCGTGCCATTGATGCGGGCCAATCCGGTCAATGTCAGTTTTTCGATGTTATCCGAAAGCGTATAGGTCGCCGTAGAAAAGACGATATCTTCGTCGCCTTCATCCGCCAGCTCGACCACAACGTCATTGGTGTTCTGCACGTAATAGGTATCATCACCATCGCCGCCCGTCAGCGTATTACGGCCTGCATTACCGGTCAGGATATTATTAGACTCATTCCCCGTACCGTTCAGATTGGCCGTGCCAGTCAGCGTCAGGTTCTCAAGATCCGCATCAAGCACATAGGAAATAGACGAAATAACGGTATCCGTCCCCCCGTCCATACCTTCGGCGACGAGATCGCCGACGTTATCGACGACATAGGTATCATCGCCCGCGCCGCCTTCCATGTAATCTGCGCCCAGACCGCCATCCAGCGTGTTGGCGCCGTCATTACCGAACATAAGGTTATTCAGGCTGTTGCCCGTGCCGTTGATGTCTCCGGCTTCTTCGTCGAGGATCAGGTTTTCAATGAAATTGCCAAGCGTCCAGCTGACAGATGCGACAACCGTATCATTATCACCCTGATTGTTGAATTCAATCACCACGTCGCCCGCGCCGACATGATAGATATCATCACCAAGGCCACCACGCATGGTGTTGACGCCTTCGTTGCCCCAGATGATATTGTCAGCATTGTTACCGGTACCGTTGATGTCGCCGGCGCCTTCGATCAAAATCAGGTTTTCGAAATGCGTCAGCAGTGTGTAGTCAATAATACTGCCGACCGTATCCGTGCCCTGTCCGGCCTCCTCGATCAGCGTATCCAGTTTATCGGTCACGATATACACATCATCGCCCAGGCCGCCGATCAGCATATTTGCCCCTGCGTTGCCTGCCAGAATATTGTCGCCATTATTGCCAGTGGCGTTGATATTGGCCGTGCCCGTCAGGCGCAGCACTTCAACGTTGACCGGCAGCGTGTAGGACACCGAACTTTCGATGATATCCAGCGGACGGTTGCCCGTAACGACAATCGTGATGCCATTAACGGTGTAAGTAAAATTCTGGTCGGCGCCGAGGTTTGCGCCTTCGGTGACGACATCATCGATATGGTCGACAACATAGGTATCGTTACCTTCGCCGCCAATCATCGTATCGCGGCCCGCGCCACCATTCAGGGTATTATCCCCCTCGTTACCGGTCAGGATGTTATCCAGCGCGTTCCCCGTGCCGTTAATCGCACTGGTGCCCGTCAACTCCAAATTCTCGACGTTTGCAGACAGCGTATAGCTGACACTGCTGAATACCTTGTCGGTTCCGCCGGATGTACTGGTTTCAACAACCACATCCAGTTCGTTATCGACATAATATGTGTCATTGCCTGCACCGCCGATCATGGTATCGGCACCGCCGGCGCCATCCAGCACGTCATCGCCTGCACCGCCATCCAGAATATTGGTGGCTTCGTTACCGATGATGTTGTTGGCAAGGCCGTTACCCGTGCCGTTAATGGCGGCTTCGCCGGTCAGCGTCAGATTTTCGACATGGGATGACAGCGTATAGCTGGCCGACGCCTCGACCAGATCGACCCCCTCGCCGCTCTGCTCGACGATGATATCATCCGTGTTGTCGACGATATAGGTATCATTGCCGATACCGCCCAGCATACGGTCCGCGCCCAGACTGCCGTCGATATAATCATCGCCGTCCATGCCCCACAGCGTGTTACGCCCGTTGTTACCCGTTAATGTATTGTCAAGCGCGTTACCCGTACCGTTGATCTGCGCCGTGCCCAGCAATGTCAGATGTTCGATATTCGCGCCAATCGTATAGGTCGCACGCGCATTGACGGTATCTTCGCCCTCGTCGGCATTTTCGATCACGGCATCCAGCGTATTGTCGACGTAATAAACGTCGTCACCATCGCCGCCGGTCATTGTATCGACGCCCACACCGCCATCAATGGTGTCATCGCCCAACCCGCCCTGCAAATCGTTATTCAGGGCATTGCCGGTGATGATGTTATCGCCGCTATTGCCAACTGCGCTGACAGCAGATCCGGTCAGGATCACTTCGTCCTCGCTTGCGCCCATCGTCCAGTTCACGGACGAATAAACCGTGTCATGACCACCGCCTGCAATCACGGTGTCGCCGACGTTATCGACGATAAAAACATCGTCCCCGCTGCCGCCGCCATCCATGATGTCCGCGCCCAGACCGCCATCCAGCGTGTTGGCGCCGCTGTTACCTGTCAGGACGTTATTCAGGCTATTGCCCGTACCGTTGATATTACCCGCATCCGCATTCAGCGTCAGGTTTTCAAGGTTATCGCCCAGCGTCCAGTCGATGGATGTAACGATTTCATCCGTACCCTCGCCGCCCTGTTCGACCACGATATCGTTGATGTTATGGACATAATAGGTATCGTCGCCCGTGCCGCCGATCAGCCTGTCCGCGCCCAGTCCACCATCCAGCGTGTCATTGCCCGCGCCACCGTCCAGCGTGTTGACGCCATCGTTGCCGGTAATCACGTTATTCAGCGTGTTGCCGGTGCCATTGATCGCCGAAATGCCTGTCAGTATAAGATTTTCAACGTTATCCGCCAATGTCAGCGTAATGCTGGTGCGGATGGTATCCAGCCCCTCTCCCGCGCCTTCGATCACAACGTCATCGATATTGTCGACGATATAGGTATCATCCCCCAGACCACCCGTCAGGGTATTCGCCGCGCTGTTGCCGATCAGACTGTTATCCAAATCGTTACCCGCAGCGTTCAGCGCCGCAGTGCCCGCAAGGCGGATATTCTCAAGATTGTCGCCCAATGTGTAATCAATATAGGAAACGACCGTATCAATGCCTTCGTCTACCAGCTCGGTCACTGTATCGCCGATATTATCGACGACATAGGTATCATCACCCGAACCGCCCACCATGGTATCGGCCCCCGCATCGCCATCCAGCGTGTTACTGCCCGCGCTGCCCGTCAATGTATTCACGCCCGTGTTGCCATAGCCGTCAATATCGCCATCGGTCAGTTCCAGGTTTTCAAATCCGGTTTCAAGACGCCACGTAATCGCCGCGCGCACGGTATCATTACCGCCCGTGTCTTCCAGTGCATCGCCCAGATTATCGACGACATAGGTATCATCGCCATCGCCGCCAATCAGAATGTCCGCGCCCGCGCCACCGTCCAGCGTATTATTGCCGCTGTTGCCGGTGATGATATTACGGAGGTCATTGCCCGTACCGCTGATATCACCGGCGCCGGTCAGTGTCAGGTTTTCGACCCCCGCGCCCAGCGTATGCGATACGCTGGCATATACGATGTCTACGCCGTCGCCGTCTTCTTCGACGATCACATCGCCTGCGTCATCGACATAGTACGTATCGTCACCAAGGCCCCCCGCCATGGTATCGGCCCCCGCAGCGCCATCCAGAGCGTTATTGCCATCGTTACCTGTCAGCACGTTCACAGCCGCGTTGCCAATCGCCGTAACATTGCCGCCGCCCGTCAACGTCAGATTTTCAAGGTTCGCACCCAGCGTATAGGTAAAGGCGGTTTCAACCGTATCCGTACCTTCGTCCGCGTTTTCAACAATCACGGTAGCCGCGCTTCGAATGACATAGGTATCATCACCCAAACCACCCGCCAGCGTGTTCAAACCGGTATTGCCCGAAAGGGTATTGTCCAAATCGTTGCCCGTGGCATCAATATCGGCAGTGCCCGTCAGGACAAGATTTTCAACATTCGCCGCCAGCACATAGCTGATAGCGCTGAGAACTGTATCCTCACCCTCGTCGGCGTTTTCGACAATCACATCACCTGCGTTTTCGACGAAATACGTATCATTCCCCAAACCGCCCGCCATGGTATCGGCGCCCGCGCCGCCATCCAGCGTATTGACGGCGTCGTTACCGGTGATAATGTTGCCAAGCGCATTACCCGTGCCGTTGATCGCTTCGGTGCCGATCAGTGTCAGGTTTTCGATATTCGCCATCAACGTATGCGTCACGCTGGTTTGCAGGGTATCGATCCCCTGATCCGCCTGTTCGCTGACCACGGTTGTGATGTCGTGCACGATATAGGTATCGTCGCCCTCGCCACCGACAAGGGTATCCTTGCCGCCGCCACCTGTCAGGGTATCGTTACCCAAACCGCCAAAGAGCGTGTTATCGCCCGCGTTACCGGTAATGATGTTATCCAGATCGTTACCGGTACCATTGATGCGTGCGGTGCCGGTTAGCGTCAGGTTTTCAAGGTTATCACCCAGCGTCCATGCAATCGCGGATACAATTGTATCGCTGCCCTCGCCGCCCTGTTCAATGATCACATCACCGGCATCGACGACATAGGTATCGTCGCCCAGCCCGCCGATCAGGGTGTCTTTGCCTTTGCCGCCGTCCAGCGTATTATTGCCGCTGTTACCTGTCAGGATATTGACAGCCGTATTACCCGTGGCGTTGATATCGCCCGCCCCCGTCAAAATAATATTTTCGATGCCCGTGCCGATAGTATAGGAAACCGACGCCTCCACGGTATCAATACCGCTTGCATCCTTGATGGTGTCGCCGACGTGATCGACAACATAGGTATCGTTGCCCGCGCCGCCATCCATGTAATCCGCCCCCGCACCGCCGTCGATGCGGTTGTTGGCTTTATTGCCGACAATGGTGTTATTCAGCGCGTTGCCCGTACCGTCGATTGCGGCGGTGCCGGTCAACGTCAAATCTTCGACATTCGCTGTCAGCGTATAACTGACGGACGCCTGCACGCGGTCGCGGCCTTCATCGGCGTTTTCAACGACGACATCGTCTGCATCGGTAATGATATAAAGATCATCACCCTCGCCGCCATTCAGTGTATCTACCCCTGCGCTGCTTTGCAGCGTATCGCTGCCGGCGCCGCCGAACAACGTATCATCACCTTCGCCGCCATTCAGAATGTTGTTGCCATCATTCCCCGTAATGACATTGTTCAGCGCGTTACCCGTACCATTGATGCGGCCCGTGCCCGTCAATGTCAGGTTTTCAAGGTTATTGCCCAGCGTCCATGTCACGGCAGATCTGACTGTATCAATCCCCTCGTCCAGCTGTTCGGTAATGATTTCGCCCGCTGTATCGACGACATAGGTATCATCACCCAAACCGCCGATCATGGTGTCTTTCCCCTTGCCGCCGTCCATGTAATCCGCACCCGCGCCGCCGTCGATACGGTTCGCGCCGCTGTTGCCGACGATGGTGTTATCAGACGCGTTGCCCGTGCCGTTAATGGCGGCCGTGCCCGTCAATGTCAGATCTTCGACATTGGCGCCCAGCGTGTAGCTGATAGACGACTGTACACGGTCGCGGCCTTCGTCCGCGTTTTCATTCACGGTATCGCCGATGTCATCAACGATATAAAGATCGTTACCAAGGCCGCCGTTCATGACATCTGCCCCTGTACCGCCATCCAGTGTATCGTCACCGTCAAGCCCGTTCAGGGTATCGTCACCGGCAAGGCCGGAAATGCGGTCTGCTGCCGCCGTACCGTCCAGAGTGTCCACGCCGTTGGTACCGGTGACTACAGCCATAATTCATGCTCCGTGTAGGAAAATCTGCGTTTAAAAAATCAGCCGAAACATCATATCAGCCACCCCGCCAAGACGACAGCGGCGATTGGCCTCGCAGTATCAAAACGGCGCCATACATAATTTTTATGACAAAAATCAATATGCTTCGAAACGCGCGCCCACCGTCACGGCGCGTCAAGCGCATACATCCGCACCCATAATTTTACAGAAACATAAAAACAGAACGCATTTTACAAGCCCGCCCCCATCGGGCATGTTCAGCCACCCAATGCAAAAAACCGGAAGAATCTGATGACCACCCCGCAAATCATGCTCGCCGTCATTCTTGTTGTTATGATCGGCCTGTTTATTCACGCCAAGCTGCGGCACGATTTTGTATCGCTGCTGGCACTGATTGCCTGCGTCGCTGTCGGGATTGTCCCGGCAGGCGATGCCTTTGCAGGCTTTGGCCATCCGGCGGTCATTACGGTCGCGGCGGTTTTGATCCTCAGCGGCATGTTGCAATCGACAGGCGCCGCAGATGCACTGGTGCGCAAGGCCGTGCCCGCTTCACTGGGTACCAGCGCTACGGTGGGCGCATTGGTATTTCTGGGGGCGCTGCTGTCATCTTTCATGAACAACGTGGGGGCGCTGGCGCTGCTGATGCCTGTTGCGCTGCAAATTTCAAAACGGCAGGATATTCCGCCGGGCCGTTTGCTGATGCCGGTTGCCTTTGGCTCTGTGCTTGGCGGTATCACGACACTCATCGGCACGCCGCCCAACCTGATTGTGTCATCGTTCCGCGAACGCGCGACCGGACAGGGATTCGAGATGTTCGATTTCAGCGCCGTCGGTGTCTGCGTAGCTTTGGCGGGGGTTATTTTTATCGCTGTTGTCGGCTGGCGTCTGGTGCCCGTCCGCAAACGCGCCGACATTGACGGGTTTGAAACCGGCCATTACCTCAGTGAAGCGCGCGTGCCAGAAAAAGCCAAAGCCATCGGCATGAGCCTGCAAGAAGCCGAACAACTCATCGAACAATCCGGTGCCGAAGCGCAAATTGTAGGCTTCCTGCGTGATGACAAACGCTACCCCGCGCCGCACCCGCGCCAACGTATCAATGCAAATGATGTGCTGGTCATCGAAGCCGACCCCGAAGGGTTGCAAACCGTTGTATCCGTCCTTGGCGTTGTGCTGGAGGGTGAAAAAAACCCCGCCCGCCCCATCATACTGCAATCCGAAGAGATCAAACTGGCAGAGGTTGTGCTGCTGCCCAGCTCCGGCCTTGCCGGGCGTTCGGTCAGCGATATTTTCCTGCGCAGCCATTACAGCATCAACCTGCTGGCTGTATCGCGTCAGGGACAACGTACGCACACACGCCTGCGCAAAATGCCGCTGGACAGCGGTGATGTGCTGCTGCTTCAGGGCACGGCCGAGGCCCTATCTGAATTCGCCCAGCAATATAACTGCGTCCCGCTGGCCGAACGCCCGCTGCGCATTGCGTATAAACGGCAGGCATGGATGGCATCGTTTGTCATGATCGCCGCGGTTGGCGCGGCGGCGTGCGGTGTGAATGCCGCGCTGGCGTTTGTCGGCGGCACGGTTGCGGCAGTGCTGCTGGGGCTTATTCCTGCGCGTAATTTTTACAACGCAATTGACTGGCCCGTGATTGTGCTTCTGGGCGCGCTCATGCCTGTGGCCGATGCCGTTGCAGATACGGGTATGGCGAAATTGGTATCCGAATATCTGGTTGTCCATATCGCGGGCGGCCATGCGGTGGCCGCACTCGCCATGATTATGGTGCTGACAATCGTGCTATCGGACATTCTCAACAATGCGGCAACGGCGGCTGTTTTATGCCCAATAGCTATTGGTATCGCAAACAGCCTTGGCGTCAGTGTTGATCCCTTTCTAATGGCGGTGGCCATTGGGGCGTCATGTGCCTTCCTGACACCGATCGGCCACCAGAATAACACACTTATCCTGGGCCCCGGCGGTTTCCGTTTTGGCGATTACTGGCGGCTGGGTCTGCCGCTGGAAATTTTGACCGTCGCCCTCGGCCTGCCGCTACTGCTGTATTTCTGGCCGTTGTAAACCGTACCATACGCACATAAAAAAGAGGGGCACCTTTCGGGGCGTCCCTCTTCTTTCTGGCGGTGTTGGAATCTATTTGGGCGGACTTATTTGTTCGCTTTGTCGTAGATATAACCCGCGCCGGCACCTGCGCCCGCGCCAATGGCCGCGCCGCAGCTGACGCATCCGCCCGTCATAACGGTGCCAACAGTGCCCACACCAGCGCCGATAGCGGCACCGGACAGCGTGCGCTGCTGTGTACGGCTCATGTCACTGCACGCACCCAGCATCAGCACGCAGGCGACAGCCGCAATGACAGGAAAGCCCGATTTTTTGATACGAGTCATCATGTGATATCTCCCTTTTGTTTCGTCGTCTATCTACCAACGCACCGGCATCGGTTTTTGTTCATAAAAAAATGCCCCGCAGGTGGGCAAACCTGCGGGGCATCGGGGGCATCACGTATTTTACGTGATTATCGGTTCAAGCGTGCATTGGAGCGGTTTTGTTTATCAATCGCTTCGTCGTAAGAGCCGCGCCATTCATAAATATCAATCGCGCTGTCACGGTTGACGTCCATGTTCAGGAATTCTTTTCCCGCAAGGTCTTTGGGCGACATGCCGGTGCCGTCTTTGTCAAACGCGGACAGCATGGTTTGCTGTTCGATTTTTTCAGACGAGCGCTCTACTTTGTCCGGTTGACCATCGTTGTTAAAGTCATAGCTGACGGTGGTTTCTTTTTCCATCGGCGCGAGTGTCATCATGTTGCGCTTTTCGAATTCGATGTTATCGATGATCTGGTTACCATCTGAATCCAGCAGCTTGAAAAGCATTTCACCCGTTTCACGGCGCGACAGAACGCCATCGTGGTTCAGGTCAAAATCGTTCAGGTTTACAAGGCGTGTACCCGTTTCAGGCGTCAGCGGACGCACTTCGGTCACCGTATGCACGCGTTCTGTGACAACGCCGTCTTGCGGCAGTTGTTGTGTTGTCGTCGTTTGCTGGGTCGTGATCGTTTCGGTTTTGATGGTATCGGCCTGCGCCGTACCCTGCATTACAAACAATGCGCCCGCTGCAACCGCAGCCATGGCCATAAACTTACCGGATTTCTGAATGTGTCGGATCATGTGGTATCTCCTTGTTTCGTCGTGTTTTTCGTCGTGATTTAACCTGTATCTCTGCTGTTACCAACGGCCATGCCGGGCAAAAGTGCCAAAAAATCGGCAAAAATGCAGACAGAGGGGGAAAAAGAAAGCTTCGCACAAAATAGTATATAACCGCGCCAAAAGAAACACCCCAGCGCCGCAGATGCCGCGCGGGTATTTATATGCCGCGGTTATACTCTTTTTTGCAAGTAAATGACGCCGCGCAATTTTACAATCTTCCGGCGCAACTAAATGCCGCAGAAACCGCTGTAAACAAATCATAAACGCTATTCGGCACTGGAATGATATGGAACCTAAACCACCCCCGTACGTAGGCAGATCATAGAGAGACGGTTGAACAGATAACAACCTGCAAACATAAATACACGAATATAAATACACGGCGGCGCCGCAGCGTTCTGCAGCATGGTATTTAAATCGTTTTGCCGCGCGCTTTTGGTTGTGAACATGCCAAAGCTCCTGCGTGGCAAGCATAAGGAAACCGCCAGCGGACCTCTGACCCGCGACGCGTGTTTCCGGGAAGGCGCCCTGAGTTTCGTCGTGGCGCCTTCCTCTTTTTGGGTTTTCATCCGCAACATTTACAAAAATATTCGCACAGCGCACACATGAATGTGCGCGTTACTGGTTGATGCATGAATGATAATAGTGTGCGCTACTCGGCAGCTTTGACATCGCCCGTGAACATATAGCCCACGCCGCGCACGGTTTTAATCAGATCAGAACTTTTTGAATCGTCCTGCAATTTTTTGCGAATACGCGCGATTTGAATATCGATGGCGCGGTCATAGCTGTCAAAATCCGTGCCGCCGCGCGTCAATTCAAACAGCTGTTCGCGGCTGAGCACGCGGTTCGGCGCCATGACAAGCGCTTCAAGCAGGCGGAATTCGCCACTGGTCAGATCGGCTGGTTTGCCGGATGCATCAAACAATTGATATTGGCGGCGATCGAGCACCCAGCCATCAAATAACATGCGGCCTGCTTTGGACAGGCTTTGGGCCGTTTTATCTGTGGCGGACGCTTCGGGGGGAGCCGTACGGCGCAGCACGGCTTTGATACGGGCTGACAGTTCGCGCATTTCAAACGGCTTGGTCAGATAATCATCAGCGCCCATTTCGAGACCGACAATACGGTCCGCCGTTTCATCTTTGCCGCTGACGACGATCACCGCGGCAGTGCTTTTGCTGCGAATCTGGGTCAGCAGGCTCAACCCGTCGTTATCGGGCAGAATCAGGTCGAGGAGGATAATGTCCGGCTTTGCTGTTTCCAGCTTGTTCAAAAGCTCTGCGCCGCTCTGGGCAGAGAGAATCTGATACCCCTCCGCCTCAAGGTACATGCGCATAACGATCTGCAGGTCGGCATCGTCATCGACAGCTAATACAGTCCCCTTGTGAAGCACGGATACACCTTACGTAAAACAAACCCCTGAAATAACAGGGTTTCTTTCCAGATTACGCCATTTGTTACAAAACAGAAACAAAACTTTTCACATCCGTTACACAGCTGGCAAACAACGGCTACAGACGGGGCTTAGGATTGAAGATGTAAGGCAAACAGAACTGAAGGAGCTTTTACATGTTCAAACAAGAAGCACTGGTACACGAAATGCCGAATCTGCGCAAGTTCGCTTTGCGCCTGACCCGCAACGTACATGAAGCCGAAGATCTGGTTCAGTCCACGTTGCTGCGTGCCATTGAAAAGCAGGATTTGTTCGAAGAGAACACCAACCTGTTCAGCTGGACATCGAAAATCATGTTCAACCTTTTCGTGACCGGCTATCGCCGCAAAAAGAAATTTGAAAGCCAGTATGATCCCGAACCGCATATCATGGCCACGGCTGTCGATGCGCCGCAGGAAAATACGGTTGACCTCGCCCTGGTGCGCACCGCAATGCACCGCCTGAGTAAAGAACACCGCGAAATGCTGGTACTGGTCTGCATCAAGGGCATGCGATACGAAGAAGTATCGGAATACCTGCAGATCCCCATGGGCACGGTCCGCTCCCGCCTGTCGCGTGCACGCGCTGCATTGCAACAGCTGATGGATCACCCCTTCGCCGACGAAGGTGCCGTACCGCCGCAGGCCCCGCTGTCCCGCATTCATGCGGCACGCGAAGCCATCCAGCGTCAACAATCTGCGGCGTGATTTAAACGAACGAACCCTCCACTGTGACTACACTGAACCATCCCTCAGCGGTAACCCCCGGCATCCCCCGTGCCGGGGGTTACTCTTTGCGTGGTCAGGCAAACAAAAAACCCCGTGGTATATACGCGGGGTTTTTGCTGTCAACAAATGCGCAACATCAGGCGACGTGTTTGCGGGCGTCCAGATACTCGGCAATTTTAGCCTTCAGGTCGATTTCAACAATCGGTTTGGGCAGGTACGAATCCATACCCGCTTCGATGCATTTTTCTTTATCCCCCACCAGGGCATGCGCCGTCATGCCGATAATCGGTGTGCGCGGCAGAGATTTTTCCTGCTCCATACGCCGGATCTGGGCGGTCGCGGTAAAACCGTCCATTTCAGGCATTTGCACGTCCATCAAAATCAGGGAATAGGCCGTCTGTTTCCACATGTTCAACGCCTCCAGTCCCGTGCGGGCAATATCATACGTGCAATTCAGGCTGTCGAGCAAATAGCTGAGCAGCACGATATTGCCTTCATAATCTTCCACCAGCAGCAGGCGTTTTTCTTTGCCGCCTCGCTCGCGGATGCTTTCGCTGAGAAGATGGTTCAGGCTTTGATCTGTTTGCAGCTCGGCAATTTCTTCTTCCTGTTCGATCGGAATAATCAGGGTAAAGGTAGAGCCTGTGCCAATCGTGCTTTCGACCGTAATGTTACCGCCCATCAACCGCGCCAGACGCTGCGAAATGGGCAAGCCCAAACCGGTACCGCCGTATTTGCGTGACACGGACGAATCTGCCTGTTTGAAGCGCTCGAAAATCATCTCGAAATGTTTAGGATCGATGCCAATGCCCGTATCGCGCACATCAATACGCAGGAACGTTTCGCCTTTGACGACGGTGCGCGTGGCGGTCGCCTCGACGCTTCCCTTGTCGGTGAATTTTACGGCATTGCCGATCAGGTTAATTAAAATCTGGCGCAGGCGGGCGCGGTCACCCAGAATGCGCAGACGGCGCACGCTTTCGTAATCGAACTTGAAATCGATACTTTTTTCATGCGCCTTGACCGATACGATGCTGATGACCTGTTCAAACAGGTTCTGCAGGCCAAAGGGGGTCTCTTCCAGCTCCAGCTCGCCGCTTTCGATTTTGGAAAAATCAAGAATATCGCTGACCAGTTCTTTCAACGATTGCGTGCTGGAATTCAGCGTGCGTACCAATTGCTGCTGTTTGGTATCCAGGTTCGATTGATGTTTTTCAAAAATCTCGGCAATGCCGCTGATGGCGGTCAGGGGGGTGCGGATTTCATGGCTCATATGCGCCAGAAAATCTGTTTTGGCGCGGCTGGCTTTTTCGGCCAGCTCTTTGGCTTTTTGCAATTTCTCTTCGTATGCCTTGATATGGCTGATGTCGGTATGGGCGCCCACCAATCTGTACGGCTTGCCCTTTTCGTCATACAGCGCCTTGCCCCGCGCGTTGATCCAAACCCAGCGGCCGGATTTGTGGCGCATGCGGAAGATAATCAGATAATCCGGCAGCTCGCCGCTCAGATAACGCTCCAGATGGCTCAGCACGCGGTCGCGGTCATCGGGATTCAGAATATCGCGGAATGACTGCATGTTGTCGGGGAAGCTGTCTTTGTCGTAGCCCAGCATTGCCCAGAACTGCGCTGAATAAAACGCTGTTTCTTTATCCAGATACCATTCGAAAATACCGTCGTTTGATCCTTCAATCGCAAGACGGAAAGTGCTTTCCGCGCCGCTGGGGCCCGCCGCCGCCTCACGCGTGCTGCCCGACAGATAGACAATGCCGATCAGAAAAACAAACGCGATGGCCGCCCCAGACGACATCACTGACGCGCGGTAGAAATTGCGCTGATCTTCCAGCGTCTCGACGCGGCGATTCAGCAGCAGCTGCTCTTCGGCAATAATTTCCTGACTGACGCGCGACAAGTTTTCACGCGCCGCTTCAATGCTTTCCATCGTTGGCATCGGGCGCGGCGGCGGCAGCGGCAAATTGTAAATAGGCAAAATTTCTTTGGGCTGAGTATTGGTTACCTGCTTTGCGTCGCCATCCGCGGGTCTTTTTTTGGCGTTTTTGTCCGATACCGCCGCGCCCGGATTTCTATTTTTGGTATCATCCGTTTTTTGGGTATCGCCGGTTTTGGTATCAGGACCCGCCCCGTTTTCCGCCCCTTCGATCGCTGTCTTTTGCTGTTCCAACAATGCGGCCAGCGCGCGCTCGGATTTAAACACTAACGCCATTTCATCCAGACGTTCCGACAGCATCAAAAAGTAATGCTGCAATTCGTTCAGCCGGCTGACCTGTGCGGTGTTCTGTTTCATCATCGCATTCAACTCGGCGATGCGGTTTGAAATCTGGCCCTTGTTGAAATCATAGGCGGCGTTAAAACGCTCCTCGCCGCTCAGCACATAGGCTTGCTGCTGCGTTGCCATACGTTCGACCAGCACAGCCAGATCCTGATTTTTGCTGATGACTTCGTGGTTTTGTGCAATCGCTTGCATGCCGCGGTTAACCGCTTGCGTGCCTTTATAAATGAACGCGCCAAACAGCCCCAGCGCCCCCACAACAAGCAGGGTAAAGACGATCGCAGGACTGTGCTTTTTTAACAAATTCACCGGAAAATCCGCCAACAGAGGAATGGAAAGGGGCCAACCCCTATTTTACGGCGTAAAAGGAAGGGGCGACACCAAAAAATCTGGTATCGCCCCGGGGCCTTATTATCAAGTTTTTTCATATCATTAGGTTATATAACCTCTACAGAGGTGGTGCCTTGCCCCGAATGGCATAGCCCACCATGGCCAGCGCAAACAGAATCAGGAATACAATCACCAGAATTTTTGCAATATCCGCCGACAACGCCGCGATACCGCCAAATCCCAAAAGCCCCGCCACGATGGCAAGGATCAGGAAAGCCAAAGCCGTTCTAAGCATCCCGCACCTCCTTGTTGTTTATATGTTGTTTTTACAGTCGGTCTGTTTCTCCAACGCCCGCCGCGCAATAAAGTTCAACGGAACTTTTGCCGCAAAACAGACGTTGGATACGCATAAGGGTAAAAAACCCAAATAATACAAAGACAAGGCATTAAGGATGCGCCCCAGAGAACGGATCACAGCACAAGATATTGAAGCCCTCGTCGACGGACAGCTCGACCCCGTACGTGCCGCGCGCCTGCATGCCCAGCTCAGCCGGCAACCTGTTTTGAACCGGCATTACCATCAGCTCATGGCGCAAAAGCAGCTCTTGCGGCGCTGGTGGGCTTCCCTGCCGCAGCGGGACAATCCCACCACTTCGGGTTAACATAAGATTAAGCGTTTTCAGCTAGGATGATCCTACGATTATGCCTATGCTGCCGTATTGTGTTGACCTTTCATTCAAGGGCGAAGACGCCGCATGTATAAAGACCTCGTCGAAAAATCAGCCGCCAGCATCGCCGCGCAAGACGACGGTTTTTTCAAAAACACTTTCCGCCGCGACGAATTGGTCAACAGCGCGATTGATACCGTGCGCCATTTCGAACGCGACATTGAACGTATCAAAGAACACGCAGGCGTTTTGTTCGGCTCGACCGCAACACCGGGCGGTGATGACCGCGGCGGTAAGCTGGCAGAGGTCTTTGACAAGTGGCGCGATAACCCGCCCAGCACGACGGCTATCATTTGCGCGGCCGCCGCACATTTCGATATCCCCGCCAACAACCGCCATTTAAAAGCTGCCGTCATGGCCGGCCTTGCCGCCGAGGTCGACAACGACAACCCGTATCACAGCAATCATCATTTCCGCGAAGTGACCGCAACCATGGCGCGTCTTTGCAGCGTGAACAATGAAATCGCCGCAACCGGCAAGGCAGGCAGCGTGTTTCTGGATGCCGATAACATCGCAAAATCATTGCTGGCCGCCGCCGGACACGATCTTATGCATGACGGTAAAACCAATTCGCTGAGCGGCCCCGAAAGCCATCAGCAATACAGGCTGGAAAACAAGGCCATTGCTGCCATCGAGCCGTTCATGAAATTGGCCGGCATGAGCCCGCGCGATCAAGAAGATGTGCGCGTCATGATCCGCATCACCGATATCAGCGCGCCGCAAGGCGGCAAAAGCCCGCACACACATTTGAAAGCCGCCGTGAAAGGCGATGCAAACACGCCGCAAGAGCTGGGCGATATTTCGCGCGATCGCGCCCTCATGACCATGTGCACACTGATGAGCGATGCCGATCTTGGTCCCTCTACCGCCACCAATTTTGATTTCAGCCGTAAAATGACAACGCTGCTCAGTCAGGAGAATCCTGCGTTAGCCGACAGTAACAAAACCCTCGCCGGTTTTTTACAATTCGTTGTCGGTGGAGAGCTGACATCGGACGCCGGTAAAACCGCATCGGGCAAAGCGCTCGGCAGTATCATGCAAGAAGCGCAAAAGCCGGATGCCCTGCCAACCGCGCCCGCCGCCACGGCTACTGCCGCCATCAAACACAGCGCAAAACCTGCCGCGCCATAAGATTTTTTACCCCTCGCAGCTATCTTTTCGCACCGCAGCAAAATGTTGCGGCGCAGCGTTTGTACGCGTTTTTCTGACCGCCCGCTCTGGCCTAGGCGCGTTTTGTTGTGCTACCGTTTGTAGGCAACAGCGATTTATTTTCAACCTGAAGCCCAAGGCCAGAGCGCATGCCCAACAACCGCTTTGATCAAGCACAGCACGGGAACGCCGAAAAACTCGGCGCGCATTATGATGGCCGCGGCGTCAACTTCGCCGTGTTTTCGAGGCATGCCGAAAAAATCGATATCTGTTTGTTCAGCGATGACGGCAAAACAGAAACCGGCCGCATCACCCTGCCCGCCCGCAGCGGCGATGTGCATCATGGATATATCGAAGGGCTGAAGCCGGGCCAGGTATACGGTATCCGCGCCCATGGCCCGAACGATCCGGCAAACGGGCATCGTTTCAATCCGCAAAAATTATTGCTGGACCCTTATGCACAGGAACTGGTCGGCTCGGTCAAATGGGATCACGCTGTGGAACACGCAGGCGCAGACAGCGCACCGTCGATGATCAAATCACGCGTGCCCGCACCGCTGCCGCCAAAACAAACCGCGCACCCGCGCGTCCCCAAAGAAAAAACTAGTATCATGGAAATGCACCCCAAAGGCATGACAATACTGAATGATAAAATCCCCGCAGAACTGCGCGGCACGTATGCCGGTATCGCATCACCCGAAGCAATTGCGGAGTTAAAACGCCTGAAGATCACCACCATCGAGCTGCTACCCGTTGCGGCCAAACTGGCGGATGAACGCCTCGCCAAACTTGGTCTTGAAAATTATTGGGGCTATGACACCATCGCCCCGTTTGCACCCGAAGCATCCTATGCCAAAGACCCTGCCCACGCCCGCCGCGAATTCTTGGATATGGTCGATACGCTGCATAAAAACGGTATCGAAGTTGTGCTGGATGTCGTTTTCAACCACACCGCCGAAGGGGGGCCGAATGCACCTGCCCTGTCGCTGCGGGGGCTCGATAACGCCAGCTATTACCGCCTGCAGCCGCAGGACAAAAGCAAATACGTCGATGAAACGGGCTGCGGAAACACCCTCGACCTGTCCGATGCCGCCGTACGACGCATGGTGATTGATTGTTTGCGGCACTGGGTGGATACCTATGGCGTGGATGGTTTCCGTTTTGACCTCGCGCCGGTGCTGGGCCGCGACCCGCATGCGTTTGACACCAACGCCGCATTTTTCCGCGAAGTTGCCGCCGACCCCATACTGTCGAAAATCAAATTGATTGCCGAGCCGTGGGACATTGGCCCCGGGGGTTACCAGCTGGGCGCCTTCCCCGCCGGATGGCAGGAATGGAACGATAAATTCCGCGATGACACCCGCAAATTCTGGCGCGGTGACGAGGGTATGGCCCCCGCGCTGGCCACACGCCTTGCAGGCTCTGCGCCGCAGTTTGATCACAGCGGCCGCAAACCCGCCGATACCATCAACATGGTGACTTGCCACGACGGTTTCCCGCTGCACGATGTCGTTAGCTATAACGCCAAGCACAACGAAGCAAACCTTGAACAAAACCGCGATGGCAACAACACTAACCACAGCCATAACCACGGGCACGAAGGCGCAACAACCGACGCAAATATCCGCGCCGCACGCGAAAAAACCAAACGCAATATGCTGACCACCCTGTTCATGGCGCAAGGCACGCCGATGATTTTGGCAGGCGACGAACACGGCAACAGCCAGCACGGCAACAATAATGCCTATTGTCAGGACAACCGCATCGGCTGGGTTGAAAAAGACAATATCGATGCCGACGGCCGCGCCCTGCAAAAATTCACAGAAAAGCTGACCACCCTGCGCGAAGAACACGCCGCCCTCTGCGCCGACCATTTCCTGCATGGCCAAGCGGACGCAGACGGCCGCAAAAACCTGACATGGCTGAACGCCCGCGGCACCGAAATGCGCGGCGATGAATGGCAAAACACCCGCAGCGTCGCCATGCTACTTGATGAAGATAAAATCGAAAACCCGAACGGCAAAGACACAGGCCGCCGTCTGATGGCGGTATTCAACCAGAGCGCCGCGCCCATCGACATGCCCTTGCCGTCCGTCAAAACAGGCGGCACATGGCAGCGCGTTCTGGATACCGATGCGCCAGATGCCGCACCCGCCGCATATCAAGACAACGAACGCGTACGCATCGCGCCGCGATCGGCGGCTGTGTTTGTACGAAAACCCTAAACGCGGCTGCGTTTATCAGTAATCTTTTTTCCAGTTTACGCCGACGCTGTTGTTATTATCGTTGCCCACGCGCGTTTCAACCTGCAGGTTGGGGCGCAGCTCGATTTGCAATTTGACCGCGCTACCCTGCGTATTCACGCCTTGATCAACCGACATATAAACGCCGTCCGACAGGTATTTTCCCACCGATACGCTGGTATCGCCCGTTTTGTCGTCGCGGTTGACGCTGAGCATGTCAATACCCGCTTTTTTTCGCAGCTGGCTGATCGGGTCCATGCCGCCGCCAATCTTGCCGGTCATCACGCCAATAATCTGTGCGATACGTACCATTTCCATCGGCGTCAATTCTGTCACAGATTTATCAAAAAAGACGCGCGACAAAATTTCATCCTGCGGCAGCGCGGGGGTGGATGTCAGCGTCACTTCAGGTGCCTGCGCGGTGCCGCCGACGGCGACATTGGCGGTCACTTGCTTGCCTTTGATGTTACCTTTGATATCCAGATCGGGGTTGGTCATGTTGCCCGCCGTAAAATCAACCACGCCCGTCGTAAACGTCATCAGCGCGTCAAAAAACTCGTACTTGCCGCGCAGCATTTTCAAAACACCATCGACCTGCGGTTCGTTTGATGTGCCGCGCACATGCGCCTTGGCCGACCACTCGGATTCCAGCCCCTGCCCGCGCACAAAAATCGCCCGCGGCGCGTCCACGCGGATATCCAGATTGGCCCTATACGCGCTTTGCGGAACGGCAAAGCGGCGGCGGTCGCGGCGAAGTTTTTGCGGCACGTTAACCTCGGTAATATTCAGCATATTCGCCGCGCTGCTGCTGCCAAAACCGGCCAGATAAATCTCGGCCTTGTTCACGGTGATATCACCTTCGACATTCGCGAAGTTTTTATCACCGCTGCCTTTCAGGCGGCCTGTTGCCTGCACCTGCGCGTTTTCCATGCCCAGCAGCTGTGCACGGGTAAAATCAATGGCGAAATTAAATGTGGGATTAGATAGGTTCTGGATGGCGGCATCGGCTTCGCCTTTCATGCTACCACCACCGGGCGTACGTGCGGAGAGGCCCGTAATACGCAGGGCTGTGCGCGTCGCGACAACATCCGCGCGAATAGCGCTCAGCTTCACGCCGGCCATCAGGTTTTCATACGTGGCATCACGCAGCGTTGCCGTCCCCTCGGCCGCGGGCTGTTGCAACGGGCCAGAGAGATTAACCTGAATTTTTGTCGTCCCCGTCAACCGGTGATCATCAAGTCCCAGCAACAAGGTGGCGCTGCGCAAATCAAGCGTGGAGTTTAGCGTACCCGAAATTTGTTCACGCATTGGCAACATGGGCGGGGATAGCTGCATCGGGATATCGACGAAGCCTTTCACATCCACCTTGCGCGGACCTTTCAGATCGACATCCAGACGCAGGCGACTATTATTTTTCAGCAACAGCGCGAAATGTCCGGACAGTTCGCGTCCCAGACGCAGCTGCGCGATGCCTTGCCAGTCGCGCGGCGGGCCCTCGCCCTGCAACGTTGCATCAATATCATATCCGCCCGGCAAACCGGCCAGCCGCGTCAGCATGCCGCCCGCAGCATCGCGCACTGCCATGTCAATACGCAGGTCTTCTGCTTCGGTCATACCGATCCGCAGATGCATATGCGTTGTCGCTTTGCTGCCTCGCCCTGCGGCGGCTGCCAGTAAAATATCGATGTCGTTATCCGCCAGACGCGGCGACAGGATGATGCGCGATTTCAGATTAAAAAATTGTTCATCGCCATATACGGCAGGGCCTGTACGAATTTCGTCGATATTAAATGCATGAATATCGAACATCAGGCGCGGCATGCCACCCGCGCTTTGTTCTGCGGGTGCCGCCTTTGCGGCCGGCGTTTCGGGCAAGCGGTGTAAATCGACGCGCTTTATCAGCAGATGATCCACGACAGGGCGCAGCAGCGCATAGGCTGCTTTATTGATAGCAAGATCAATCTCTTCGGCTTCTAAAAAAATGCCTTTGCGGTCTGACAGCGTCACGGCAGGCACGCGCACGCGCGTCAGCGATACCTCGGCGAAGGTTACATCGATCTTCATGTCATCAGTGGATGCGATTTGCGATACGGTCTGACCCAGCCAGACCATGCCCCGCCCGGTTTTCAGGTACATCAAAAAAACAGCCAGCCCCAGCAGCAGAATGACAGCCACCGTCAGCATCCACCCGATAGTCTGGCGCAAAAACGCACCTGACAAAAACAGACTGCCCCGGCCAAAACGGCGTAGCAGGCTTTTTTTGTTTGCCGGTTGTTTGTTCGCCTGTTTTTTGTCTGCGCTGGCCGCCATCAGAATGCCTGTCCCAGACTGAAATAAACCTGAAACGCATCGTCTTTATCGCGGCCGTTCAATGGCACTGCGATATCGGCACGAATGGGGCCGACGGCCGTGTAATAACGCGCGCCAATACCCGCCGCCCACAGGAAATCACCGCCACTGCCGATATCTTCGGTCACGCGGCCACCTTCGACGAACGGAACGATGCCGATGGTTTCGGTCACACGTACGCGCACTTCGCTGCCGACTTCGACCTGATAGCGCCCACCTGTCGGGTCGTCGTTATTATCCAGCGGACTGATCAATTGGTAGCCATAGCCGCGCACCGAACCACCACCACCGGAATACAAACGTTTATCCGCCGGAATGGCCGCCGTGCCCTGACCAAAAATCGCGCCCAGCTTCACACGGTTGGCGAAGACGATTTTTTCTTCGTTGATCGGCAGATAATGGCTGGCGGTGATATCTGTAACGGTGAATGTTTCCTGTGACTGGTTAACCGTGATATACGGCGTCACATTGGTTGCGGCGCGTACGCCGCGCACGGGGTCCAACGGATCGTTTGTCGTGTCATATTTCAGCCCCAGCGGCACCGAGAACAGCCAGAAATCGCGGTCGGGTTTATTGTTCTCCTCGATCTGGCTAAATTCAAACCCGCCGCCGATAGAGCCTGACAAATATTTGGTGAAGTCGTTGTTCAACGTCAGCCCCACTTTGTACGAAGTCTTATCATAGGAATCGAGGAATTCCTGACGGTACCCTGTAGACAACTGAAGACTGCGCTTGATGGTTCCGCCCAAATCGGGTTTGGTCAACGTGCCCTGCACGCCATACTGCGTCAAACCCGCATCTGCTTCGATACGTAATTTTTCGGCACCGCCGCGCAAATTGCGGTGTTCCCAAAATACTTTTCCTTCGATACTGCGGCTGGTGGAATACGACAGACCCGCACCAATCGTGCGTGGCGCACGTTCTGCCACCTGAATAGTGGCCGGCACGACCGGACGGCCATCCTTGGCGTCCAGCAGTACATCGACCGAGGAAAACAATCCGGTTTTCAGCATGTCTTTGCGCGTCTCGACGACTTTTTCAATATTGAACATATCGCCTTCTTTCCAGCCGACGCGGCGGCGGATGAAATCGCCATCGACGGCGTCGTATCCTTTCACCTCTGTCTTGCCGAAATTCGCCCGTGTGCCGCTGCCCAGAACCAACGTCACATCGGCGCGGCGCGTGGCATGATCGACCAGCACCTTGCGCTCGAAGACTTCGGGCATCGGGTATCCATTTTCCTTGAGGTAATCTGTGATCTCGCGCTCGCGGTCCAAAATGGCGGCTGGCGTTGCGGGCTGCCCGTTCATGTCTTTCAGGATTTTATCAAATCCTTTGGCGTCCGGCGCCTTGGCCGCGGCGCCGGATTTATGGCGCCAGACCAGTTTGTAGGAACCTATTTTAAACTGCGGCCCCTCATCCACCGTCAGCGTCACGGTATAGGGCGCCGCGCCGCCGGACACTTGATAACGGATATCCGCGCCATAATGTCCGCGGCCAATCATGGTATCACGCAAACGCGGCACATCATCCGATGCGCGGCGTTCCAGCCCCTCGCGCGACAGCGGTTTGTTTTTCAGGAACTGGAACAGATATGAATTCTTTTCCAGCTCTTTACGTACGTCTTTTTCTTTGACGCCTTCAATGACGGGGGTGTAGTCAACCTGCGCCTGCGCAAGGGCGGCCAGACTGCACAACGCCACGCAAAACAACACTGCCACAACCCGTCCGGCGGCGGTGTGTGCAATCAGCATTCTGGGGGTCAGGGACGTTTTTTTCATGGGCACAACGTAACATAATCGCCTGACGTTTTGCGCAAAAAATACCCTGGTTAAATTGTTGATTTTTAAATATTTTGCTTATTTTTTATGCAGCACGGCCGCGGGCGCGGCGGTACTTGATCCCGCGGCCTTGACGCCCCTGCGCCACTTGCCTAGCTTGCGGTGCAATGTCGAAGGGTTGAGACCCAGATCCCGCGCCGCCGCGCTGATATTGCCGCCGCAGGCATGAATCACACCTTCAATCATTTGCCGTTCCATATCACGCAGGGATTTTTTGCCGTGGCCGGACGGTGGCGATGCGCTGTCCATGCACGGCTGCGCGGTATCCGGAGGGCCGCCCAGCATATCCGCTGTCAAAACATTCCCATCATGCATGACCACCGCGCGCCGCAGTATATTTTGCAGCTGCCGGACATTCCCCGGCCACGGGTATGACATCAGCCATACGGCAGCGTCAGGCGACAGATTGGCAAAACCCTTTTTCTCTTCCTGCGACATCTGCCGCAGAAAATGCATCGCCATCTGCAAAACATCATCGCCCCGTTCCCGCAGTGGCGGCAGATGGATAGAAATAACATTTAGACGATAATATAAATCTTCGCGCATGCACCCTTGTGCGATTGCATTCACCGGCGAGCGGTTGGTGGCGCAGATAAAACGCGCATCGGTTTTGATTTCCGTTCCCGTTCCCAGCGGGCGAAACAGGCCGTTCTGCGTAAAGCGCAGCAGCTTGGCCTGCATATCCATTGGCATTTCGGTAATCTCGTCCAGAAAAAGCGTGCCGCCGTGTGCGCGCGCCGCGGCGCCCGTGTAATTGCCAAAGGCACCGGTAAAGGCACCACGCACATGGCCAAACAATTCACTTTCGAGCAAGTTATGCGGCACAGCGGCGCAATTCAGTGTTTCAAAAACATGGGCACGGCGCGGCCCCAGCATATGCAGCGCACGCGCAGCCAATTCTTTGCCGGTGCCACTTTCCCCTGTGATCATCACAGGCGCCCTGCTTTGTGCAGCGTTCTGAAGCGTCTGGTAAACCGCCTGCATGGCCGGCGATGCGCCGATAAATTCGCAAAAGCGTCCGTGCGGCAGATCATCCCCCATCACAGGCAGCTGTTTAGCCAGCATTCGATCCTCTGCGGTCATGAAGCCTCCAAGCTGTATACAATTTTAAATTGTATTGCAAAAAAGCTAATAAAGCCTTGGTAAAAATGCTTTCGCCTGCGAAATCTGCAGCATTTTGAAGCGCCCTACACACGCACGTATGTAAAATGCAGCGGGGCGGACAATACCTTGCCCGCCCCGCGCGTATCGTTATATATGCCGTGGTTTAGCTGACCACATGCACCAGCTGGCCAATGCGCTGGCTGACCAGAACCAGCATTTCCAGCTCCACCTTCGGCTGGGCACGCAGGTCGTCAACCAGTTGGCCGATCTTGCTGACCATTTCCGAATGTTTGCCGAACCACTGGTCGATCAGTTTCGCATCCACGCGGGTCTTGCGGCTGACACTACCAAAGATCGCTGCCGTAATGGCCGCCTGGTGAATGAAGTAATCATCCATCAAACCGCCCATCACACGCGCCTGCCATGCGTTGGCAGGCGTGATGCCCGATGCCTGATTGCGCAGCCAATCCAGCCCCAGACGGTCACCGACCATAAAGTACGCGGGCGCAATCTCCGCAACATCGTCTTCGGATTTGCGGCTGATACTGACGATATCGCTGGCCGACGACAGCAGCTTCATGACAGCGATATCAGATGCAATCGCCGCGGGAACGCCCCATTCTGTCAGTTTGGTTTCAGTCAGCTGGATAGTCGCCTTCACATCGGCAGGCACCATCTGGCGGATGGTTTTACGCAAGCTTTCGATACCGGGGCGGAACGCGTCCACCTCTGCCTCCACATCCAGATTGTCGCCGCCATAACGCAGGAACCATGTCACGGCACGTTTCACAACCGTGAAAACTTCCTTGAGCGCCGATAGCTGTACCTGGGACGGACCGCGGTTATCAAGCGCCTCGATCTTCTGCCAGATATCATCAAGACCGTATGCTTCCTGAACAATCAGGAAGGCCTTGATGACTTCTTCTTCACGCTCGCCCGTTTTGCCCACGCGGGACGCAACGAAAGACGCGCCCATGCGGTTGACCAGCGTGTTGACAATACCGGTCGCGATAATCTCGCGGCGCAGTTTGTGCGCACGGATTTCGTCCTGATATTTCTGCAGCGCCTTGGGGAAGTATTCAAACAGATGTTTTTCCATCGCCGGCGCATCCGGGATATCGCTATCCAGAATACGTTTATACAGCACGATCTTGACATACGACGTCAGCACCGACAGTTCGGGGCGGGTCAGGCCTTGGCCGTCACGCACCATACGGGCGAAGGTTTCATCATCCGGCAGACCTTCCAGTGCGCGTTTGATCAGACCGGATTTCTCCAGATCGCGGATCAGCTCGGCATGCAAGTTGACGTGTTCGACCGCCAGCATTTCCTGCAGGCTGAGCGATTGCGTCTGCTGATAGTTATCGCGCAAAACCAGTTTGGCGACGTCATCGGTCATGCTTTCCAGCAGCTTGTCACGCGCCGCCAGCGACATTTTGCGGCGGGTCATGACATCGCTGAGCAGGATCTTGATGTTCACCTCGTGATCGGAGCAATCCACACCGGCCGAGTTATCGATAAAGTCTGTATTGATACGGCCACCTTTGCGGGCATATTCCACACGTGCCAACTGGGTAACGCCCAGGTTGGCGCCTTCGCCGATCACGCGTGCACGCACATCGCGCCCGTCAATACGCACGGCATCGTTGGATTTATCGTCGGCATCCGCGTTGCTCTGCCGTGACGATTTCAGATACGTACCGATACCGCCGAACCACATCAGTTCGACATCGGCTTTCAGGATCGCTGTCATCAATTCGTCCGGCGACAACGTGTCGCGGTCGAGGCCGAGCAGCTTTTTTACCTGCGCCGATACCTTGATCGACTTGGCAGAACGCTCGTAAATACCGCCACCTGCAGACAACAGCGATTTATCGTAGGCATCCCAGCCGCCACGCGCCTTGAACAGACGCACGCGTTCGGCAAACGTCTTTTCGATATCCGGTTCCGGATCGCAGAAAATATGCACGTGGTTGAATGCGAATTGCAGCTTGATCTGTTTCGACAGCAGCATGGCGTTGCCAAATACGTCGCCGCCCATGTCGCCCACGCCCGCCACGGTGAAGGGTTCTTTTTGAATATCCTTGCCCATTTCACGGAAGTGACGCTTGACAGATTCCCAGCCGCCTTTGGCCGTGATACCCATTTTTTTGTGGTCGTAGCCGGCCGAGCCGCCGGAGGCGAAAGCATCCGCCAGCCAGAAACCATGCGCCACAGACAAACCGTTGGCGATGTCGGAGAACGTCGCCGTGCCCTTATCCGCCGCAACGACCAGATAGGGGTCAATATCGTCATGGCACACAACGTCTTTGGGGCGCACAATCTTGCCCTTCACGTTGTTGTCGGTGATATCCAGCAGCGATTGCACGAACAGCTTATAGCATTCGATACCTTCTTGCTGGTACGCATCGCGGCCGCCGGTCAGGGGCGGCTGTTTCACCACGAAACCGCCCTTCGCGCCTACGGGCACGATGACGGTGTTTTTCACAGTTTGCGATTTCAGTAGGCCGAGGATTTCCGTGCGGAAGTCATCATGGCGATCGGACCAGCGGATACCACCGCGGGCGATTTCGCCACCGCGCAGATGCACCGCCTCGACACGCGCAGAATACACAAAAATCTCGACATGCGGACGCGGCAACGGCAGGCCATCGACCTTTTTACTGTCCAGCTTGAACGCAAGGCAAGGTTTATGCTGGCCGTCTTCGCCCGTTTGATAGAAGTTTGTGCGCAGCGTGTTTTCGATCAACATTTTAAATCCGCGCAGAATGCGGTCGTGATCGAGTTTTTGCACGTCTTGCAGCATCTCGAGGATTTTATCGCCTGCCGCCTGCGCGTTTGGCGCCTTGGCTGCTTTGGGGTCGTGCATGGCGCGGAAAAAATCCACCAGCGCACGCGCAATCGCGGGGTAGCTGCTCAGCACTTGTTCCACATACACACGGCTGTAGGGGAAGCGCGCCTGACGCATATAACCACTGTAGCCGCGCAGGATCATCGTTTCGCGCCACCCCAGATTGGCACGCAGCGCCAACTGGTTCAGGCCATCATTTTCAGTCTGGCCGTGCCAGACGTGCAGGAACGTGCTCTCGACGTTGTCTTTGACCGCATCCAGATCGATATCTTCGGCGCCTTTCAGCTGGAAATCATGAATCCAGATGGCATCATCGATGCCATAGGGGCGCACTTCGTAGGGCATTTCTGCCACAGCCTTCAGCCCCATACTGCCCAAAAGCGGCATGATGTCGGACAGCGGCACCGGCGTTCCGCGGTGATAGACTTTCAGGTGCATTTCACCCGCGCTCATGCCCGACAAGCGGTAGAAATCAACGCGAATGCTTTCGCCCGATTTCATCATCGCATCCAGATGGCGGATGTCGTGCACGGCGTTGCCGACCAGAATGGATTCATGATACGCCGTCGTGAAGGCGCGGCCGAAAGTAAAGGCCAGTTCCGCCCCTTTCGCACGGCCATGCGCAGCGACCAAAACCTGTTTCAGGCGTTCATCCCACTCGCGGCCCAGCTCGATCAGCTGCGCTTCGATGTAGGCCTGATCGTAATTCGCATCCGCGCCGTCTTCGAGCAGAACGGTAAACAGCAAGCGCGCCAGCGCACTGTCATCCAGCGTCGTGAAGTAATTCACAACGCGCCCGCGATAGCCATGTTCAAGAATACGCGCCGCCTGCAAACGGAAACGGGTATTGTATTTGTCGCGCGGCACGTACAGCAGGCACGACATGTATTGCTTCATGGGGTCAAGGTGCGTGAACAGCGCGATACGCTGTTTTGCCTGCAAACGCAGGATGCCCAGCGACAGACGGTCAACGTCATCGGACGTTGCCTGGAACAGCTCGTCACGCGGCATTTTTTCAAGGATATGCTCCAGCGCCTTGGCGTCGTGGGATCCTTTGATGAAGCCTGCGCGGGCGATGGTTTCCTGCACTTTCTGGCGCACAATGGGCACTTCGTTCGTGCGGCAGGAATAGGTGCTGGACGTAAACAGACCCACGAACAGGTGCATCCCCTGCAGTTTGCCATCCTTGCCCAGAATTTTGATACCGATCACATCCATCGGCACGCGGCGGTGCACGGCGGCGTATTGCTCGATCAGCTTGCCGACCACAACGGGCCAGCGTGCTTCGGCCAGAATATCCATTTTGGAATTGCTGATGCCACGGCCAAAGCCCAGCGCCTGACCGCCTTTGAGAACGCCCAGATGCGATCCGTCCACTGCCGCCGCGCGCGCGGCGCCTTTGCCCAGCGAAAAGCGATATTCGCGGTAACCGAGGAAGGTAAAGTTATTCGCCTTCAGGTAATTCAGGAATTCTTCGGCTTCTTTCACATCTGCCGTATCATGACCTTTGCCGTAGATATCCGGCGATGCGAGGATTTCATCCACCTTTGCCAGCATCTTGCGCCAATCGCTGGTCGCGCTACGCACGTCCTGCATGGTGTGGTCCAGCGCGGCGGCCAGTTTCTCGCAGGCTTCGGCTGACAGCGTCTGTTCCAGATGCAGATGCACATGGGATTCGGTGATGTAGCCGCTGGCAATCGCTTTGCCGGATTGCAGATCTTTCAGCTGGCCGGCCTTGTCGCGGCTGGCATTCAAAATCGGGTGCAGCAGCAGGTCGATGTTCATACCCTGATGCGTCAGTTCGGCCGAAATGGAATCGATGATGAAAGGCATATCGTCGTTGACGATCTGGATGACTGTGCAGGGCACATGCCAGCCGTCACGTTTTTGTTCGGGGTTGAACACCCGCAGTTTGTGCGCGCCCGGTTTGCGTGTCTGCACCCACCCCTGCATCGACGCTGCGATCTGTGCGCATTCGCTGGCCGAAAAACCCGTGATATCCTCCGCAGGGACATGTTTAAAGAACATATCCGCGAATTGCGATGCACCGCGCAGCGGTTTACGCGCCGCAGTCTTGGGTGCCGGTGTTTTTGTTTTTTTCACCGCACCGCCGCGAGAAGAGGATACAGATTTCGAACTGTTTTTTTTTCTGAGCCTTTGTCATGATCGACTTTCTTTTTTTCAAACAGGTTACGGATGCCACGGGACGTGTGCAGGGACGCGCGAATGCGCAGGCGCATCATAGCCTAAATTGCCACAGCGGGCAAAAAAGCGGTGCAACAAAACCGTGTTAGAAACAGGCGTTTTTATCCCCGCCCCCGCAATAAAAGAATCCGGCAAAAAACGCCTCTGCCAGAGCCGTTTTTCACGCGGCGTATGGCCATAAAAAAAACACCCGCAGGCCGAAACCCGCGGGCGTTTTTAAAGTTCTGTAAAAGATCGATCAGGCCGCTTTTTTGGTCAGCGTGTCTTCGCCTTTGGTCCAGTTGCACTGGCACAGCTCGTCCGTTTGCAGCGCATCCAGCGTACGCATGATTTCATCTACGTTGCGGCCGACTTTGAGGTCGTTAACCGATACGAAGCGGATCGTGCCTGTGGGGTCCACGATGAAGGTCGCGCGGTTGCAAACGCCCGCTTCTTCGTTAAGGATGCCAAGCGCGGTCGACAGTTCGCGTTTGATGTCAGACAGCATGGGGAACGGCAGATCGGTCAGATCTTTATGGCTTTGGCGCCAAGCGAGGTGAACGAAATCGCTATCGGTGCTGAGACCCAGAACCTGCGCGTCACGGTCCGCGAAATCGCGGTTCAGTTTGCCGAAAGCAGCGATTTCGGTCGGGCAGACAAACGTGAAGTCTTTCGGCCATGCGAACAGAACCAGCCATTTGCCTTTGTAGGTTTCGTTGTTCAGCGTCTCGAACGCGGTTTTGGGGTCGGAAGAAACGACGCCGGTCAGGTTAAAAGACGGAAATTTTTGGCCGATGGTCAGCATGGCGGGTATGCCCTTTCTTGAGTTGGGTTGTTATTTATTGTGCGGTGCAATGCATGCCGAAAATGACCCTTCGGCCTTGATTCGTCAAGGGAAAGGCGACATTTTGATTTAAAATTATGCAAACGGACGGCGCGGCGCAATTAACGCACAAACGGTATCCGTCATGCGCACGCGGCCAGATCCTCGAAATTAGTTCGGGGCGACGTTGACGCCGTACTCACGGGCAATTTTATAGAGGCCGCCGTTAGAGCCCGCCCCCAGTGCCTTGAACTTCCACGATGCGCCTTCACGCTCCAGCTCGCCAAAGATGATGGCGTTATCTTCGGATGCGTCTTCGGTCAGGTCGAAATGCGCCAGTTCCTGCCCTGTCAGCTTGTTCAGGATGCGGATATAGGCGCCATTCACAAGACCGAAAGTCTGCTGGCGTTCTTCGGCGTTGTGGATGGTCACGGAAAACGCGATGCGCTCCACGTCAAAACCGAGGTTTTCGAGGTCGATTTCAATACTTTCGTCGTCCCCCTCTGTATCACCTGTCGTATTGTCGCCGGTATGTTTAATCACGCCGCCATCTGTATCAAGATTGTTGTAGAAAATAAAATCAGTGTCGCGGCGCACATTGCCGTGACGGTTCAGCAAAAAGGCTGATGCGTCGATATCCACGGGAAAGCCCTGATTTTCGGCTGGCGCTTTCCAGCCCACCCCCACCACCACATGTTTCAGCGACGGGTCGAGTTTTTCAAGATTGACCTCTTCGCCCTTGTGCATCATCGAAATCTGGCCGAAAGAGCCTTTGAGATCCTTGGGGGGCTGTGCGCCGTCTTCCGTTGACATGATGGTGTCCTTGCCTGTTTCGTTGCGGTACGTTAATTCCAAATTCACGGGCGGGCGCGGCGGAGGATTTGCAAAAGCGCCTGCATATCCGCCGGCAGCTCGGCCCGCAAAGAGATCTTAGTGTCGCTGATCGGATGAATAAATTCAAGCTGCGCCGCATGCAGCGCCTGACGCGGAAAATCAGCCAAAGCTGCGGCAATCGCCTCCGGCGCCTTCATCTGACGCAAAAACTTGGCGGGTGCGCCTTTGCCGTAAAGCGGATCTCCCGCCAACGGATAGCCGATATGCGACATATGCACCCGAATCTGGTGCGTGCGGCCGGTTTTCAGGCGGCATTCCACCAGCGACGCCAAAAGACCAAAAGTTTCCAAAACACGGTAATCTGTCACGGCGTCTTTGCCCCCGCCGTCCAGCACCGCCATTTTCTTGCGGTTGGTTTTGTGGCGGCCGATTTGCGTTTCGATACGCCCCTGCGCCGGCGTGGGCACGCCCCAAACGATAGCCTGATAGACCCGCGTCAGCGCACGCGTTGACAATTGTTCAGACAGACCGTGATGCGCGGCGTCGTTTTTGGCGACCACCATCAAACCCGATGTTTCCTTGTCGAGGCGGTGCACAATACCCGGGCGCTTCACGCCGCCAATACCGGACAGGGCATCGCCGCAATGCGCCAAAAGCGCATTCACCAGCGTACCATCGTGATTACCCGCCGCCGGATGGACGACCAGATCTGCGGGCTTATTAATGACAATCAAATCACCATCTTCGTAGGCGATATCGAGCGGGATATCCTGCGCGACGGGCGTGGCCTCCACCGCGGGGGGTACGTCAATTTCGTATATTTCGCCGGGTTTTACCTTGCGCGAGCTGCCGCTTACAGGCACGCCCGCTTCGCGCACATGGCCGCTGTCAATCAGCGCCTGTACGCGCGCGCGCGACAGACCGTCTGCCCCCGCCGCCAGAACCTTGTCCAGCCGCTGGCCGCCATCTGTATCGGATACTTTGACCGTTATCATTTCCATGCTATCAATATAATCCATCAAACACACATATACCAGATAGGGACATGCGCCATGAGCTTGCTCAATAACCACAAATTCCTGCAAAACGCCATCATCGTGATGTCGATCCTGATTTTGGCCGGCCTGGCCATTCTGGTACACGGGCTTGTGAAAAAGTCCGGAGGCGGTGGTGGCGGCGTCAGCATCAGCACCCCCAGCGTCGATGCACCGGAGGGCACAAAAACCGTTTTACTCCCCCCCCGCGCGAACATCCGCAGCATTACGTCCTATAACGGCGGCGTCGCCATTTATGCGACCACGATCAGCGGTAATTTCATCTATTTCGTGAATTCGCAAAACGGCGAAATTGAAGGCGCCCTGAAAATCGATCAGGCCCCCATCATTACACCGTCGCCGCAAACACAGCGTAGATAATCAATAAGACCAATAAAAACGGGCCTTTTTACAGGCCCGTTTTTATTTTGTCCGGTTTATTTTCTTATGGCGCCAGACGGCTTTCGATGCGGGCAAAAACTTCGCCTTCGGCCCATTCGCGCGGCCCGTCGAATTGTTCGATCACTACGCCATTACGGTCAATCAGGAAGCTGGCCGGAATACCTGCATAGGTCCATTTCATCGGGATCTGGCGATCGGTGTCGGTGTATAAACTCAGCTGCTCCACCCGGCGTTCGGCCAGAAAAGCGGCCACATCGGCCACGGGTTTATTATCCAGCGATATGGGCAGCACATGCAGGCCTTTTTCGCGTAATTTGGCTTGCAGCGTATCCAGCGCCGGCAGTTCCGCGACGCAGGGCGGGCACCACGTGGCCCAGAGGTTCACCAGCAAAACCTCGCCCTTGAAGTCCGCCAATGTTACGACAGCACCCTTTTCGTCATAAAACGTTACCGCAGGCAGGGTCTGCCCCACGGCCGAGGGGCGCGCGGCGCGGGCCTGTTTTTCGGCCGCAGGCACATCAGAAGCTGCAGCAGCTTCTTGTTTTTCCATATTTTCGGAAGTTTTTTTCGCCACCGCCGATGGGGGCTGAATATTAAGAAGAATAGTGTAAGATAAACCGATGGCCAGAACCATGGCTACAATCATAAGAACAATGCGGTGTTGCGGTTTAAGCATGGCTTCCTTCCCTGTCCTGACATGCGCAGGCTTTGATGCCGGAGTATAATAGAGAGTGACATGAGATTAACAGGTTTTTCAATATGTGCCGGCATGGCGATGCTGCTGACCCTTGGCGGCTGCGGCATCAAGCCGGACTTCGTCGACCCGCCGCTGAAAGAAAAAGCGGACGGCACCAAACAAACGGTAGAAGACGCGCGCAAGGAAGATAAATTCCCGCGCACCTATCCAGACCCGGCCTTCGACCCCGCGCCGAAGCCCGCCCCTGCACAATTGATCCGATAATAGAAAGCCGATATAACCACCATGCAAACCACGCAATACAAAAACAAAAAACTTCACATGGAAGACGTCGCGCTGGAAATGCTCGCCGAAAAATATGGCACGCCGCTGTATTGCTATTCCGCCGCGCAAATCACACAAAATTACAACGCCTACCGCGATGCGTTTTTAAAAGTCGCCTCGCAAGACAGCTTCACCATCTGCTATGCGACCAAGGCAAACAGCAACATCGCCGTTTTAAAGCTGCTCGGCAATCTGGGCGCGGGCGCGGATATTGTATCGGGCGGTGAAATGGCGCGCGCACTGGCCGCGGGCATTCCGGCATCGAAAATCGTATTCTCCGGTGTTGGCAAATCCGAAGAAGAACTGCGCGCCGCGATCACCAAAGGTATCTTCCAGATCAACATTGAATCCGAAGAAGAGCTGGTACAGCTCTCCGCCCTTGCCGTGAAGATGAAAGCGAAAAAGAAAATCGCCGTATCCATCCGCGTCAACCCCGATGTGGATGCGAAAACCCACGCCAAGATCACGACGGGCAAAAAAGAAAACAAATTCGGCGTTGATATCGACCGCGCCCCCGCGCTGTATAAAAAAGCGCTGAAAATGCCGGGTATTGATGCCGTGGGCGTCGCCGTGCATATCGGGTCGCAACTGACATCGCTGACCCCGTTCAAACGCGCGTATGAACGCGTGGCCGAACTGGTCGAAAAGCTGCGCAAGCAAGGCAACAACATCACCCGCGTCGACCTTGGCGGCGGTATTGGTATTACCTACAAAGACGAAACCCCGCCTGATCTGACGTTCTATGCCCTGATGGTGCGCGATATCATCATGCCGCTGAATGTGCATGTGGTGATGGAACCCGGACGATCGATTGTCGGTAACGCGGGGATTTTACTGACGCGCGTGCGCGGCGTGAAAAAAGGCGCATCGAAACAGTTCCTGATTTTGGATGCCGCCATGAACGACCTGATGCGCCCCGCGCTCTATGATGCGTATCATGCCATCTGGCCCGCACGTCAGGCCGCGCCCAAGCAGCTCTACGATGTGGTCGGTCCCGTATGCGAAACGGGCGACACATTCCATGTTAATGAAAAACTGCCTGTGCTGAAATCGGGTGACGTGGTTGCGCTGATGACCAGCGGTGCGTATGGCGCGGTGATGTCATCGAATTACAACACACGCCCGCTGGCGCCCGAAGTATTGGTTAGCGGCAAACGCGCGGATATCATCCGCAAGCCGCAAACCATCGATGACCTGATCAAGCACGACGTGATACCGGAATGGATGGCCTGATGAATGCATTAAGACGCGCGGCTTATTACTGGACGCTGGGCTGGAGCTTTATGTCGCTTCTGGCCGAACGTCTGTGGGCGCGTCTGTGGGCATTCTTTACGGTGTTGATGTTCTTTGGCGCGTTTGCGTTCAGCGGGTTGATTTTCAAGGTTGGCAAGACCGGACACTTCGCCCTGTTGATCGTCTTTGGCGCGCTGATGTTGGTGACGCTGCTGTTTATGGGCCGCCATTTCCGCCTGCCCCGCCGCAGTCAGGTCGAACGCCGCATTGAACGCGAAAGCGGGCTGAAGCACCGCCCCCTGACCATGATCCACGACAAGCCGGAGCCGGGCACCCCCGCCGCAGCCGCAAAATTGTGGTACCGCCAGCAGGCCGACGTGCAAAAGCTGTTCACGCGTCTGCGCGTCTGGCGCCCCCGCCCGCGCGTGGGCAAGCAGGATAAATATGGCCTGCGCTTCGCCGCCATGGCGATGCTGGCCGTGTCGCTGGTTGTTGCGCAAGGTCAGGCGCTGGAGCGTTTGAAAGCCGCGCTGCGTGCGCCCGCTGTATTCCAGCTGCCGCAAACCCAGATTGCGATGGATGTCTGGATCGAACCGCCGGAATATACCGCCGCCGCGCCTGTGTTTCTGGCGACCGCGCAAACAGGCCGCACCACAACCGAAAACCCGCGCGTACCGTCCGGCAGTATCCTGAAGCTGCGCGTGGGCGGCCCAAAAAAAGCGCCGCATTTATACTATAACGAACAAAAAATCGGCACCTTTAACGAAGCTGGCCCGCAAAGCTTTACGTTTGAAACCAAGCTGACCGAAAGCGGCACCATGGATATCCGCCGCGGCTGGTGGCAAAATGGCCTTGGCACATGGGCGATTGATATTATGCCGGATTCGCCCGCAGACCTCAAAATCCTCAGCGTTGATACCGCAGAACGCGCATCGCTGAAAATCACCTATACCGCAAAAGATGACTACGGCGTGCGCGGACTAAAGGCCGTCATTGAACCTTCGCCCGATGTACCGGCCGAACCGTGGCATGAAACGATTACCCTCGACCTGCCTTTCAGCGGGCGCGAAACGCGCGAAGCGGAACAGCATGTCGTCGATCTGGCCGAAAACGCAATGGCCGGTGTGCCCGTGACCATTCGCCTGATTGCCACCGACGATGTCGGCAACAACGCCGAGAGCAATGTCGAATATACCGTCCTGCCCGAACGCAAATTTAAGAACCCGTCGGCGCAGCTGCTGAACCGCGAACGCAAACGCCTGACCCGTTTCAGCGACCCCCTGACTTACCGTATCAGCGCCGCATCGCTGGCGGGCCTTGCCAACCGCCCCGCGCTGATCAAAGAAGACATCCGCGTTTTTCTGGGACTGGTCGTTGCGATCAAACGTCTGGGGTATAGCCCGAAGGACGACCAGATCCCGTCTGTGCGCGCCCTGTTGTGGCATATGGCCTTGCGTCTTGAAGATGGCGGGCTGCAGCTGGCCAAGCAGGAACTGCGCGATGCACTGCAGCGCCTGAAACAGGCCCTCAACGATAAAAATATTTCCGAAGAAAAACTGCAAGAGCTGAGCGACGACGTCAACCGCAAGACGCAGCAATACATGCAGGAGCTGGCAAAAGAAATGCAGCAGCGCATGCAGCAAGGCGAAGGCGACCAGAAGCAGCCCGAAATATCGCCGGAGCTGGCGCAGAAGCTGATGGAAAAAATGGACATGTCCGAAATGAAGGAACTGATGGAGCAAATGCAGCACGGCGACAGCCGCGAGCAGATGCAGGCCATGACCGAATACATGCAAAAAATGATCGAAGCCCTCGACCCCAACAACGCGATGGGCGAGCAGGACCAGAAACAGCTGGAAAACCTGCAAAAGATAGAAGACCTGATCCGTGACCAGCAGCAGCTGATGGACAAAACCGGCAAGATGGAACCGAAACAGGGCGCAGGCGAAGAAGCGGGCGAGCAAGGCCAGATTCGCAAAGAACTCGGCGATGTCATGCGCGAGATGGGCGAGAATATGCCCGACGTGCCCGAACAATTCGGCGCTGCCGATCAGGAAATGAAACAGTCGCAGCAGCAACTGGGCGGCGGTAAACCCGGTGAATCCCTGCCCCACCAGAAACAGGCACTGGAAAAACTGCAAGAAGGCCAGGACCAGGCCATGCAGCAAATGGCCGACCAGATGAAACAGATGATGATGATGGGCAGCGGCAAGGGCGAAGGCCAGAGCAACGGCAATTACGGCGAAGGCTTTGACCCGCTGGGCCGCGAAGGCAATAAAAACATCAACCGCAGCGACGTCAAAATTCCGGACGAAAAAGAACGCCGCCGCGTGCAGGAAATCATTCAGGAACTGCGCGGCCGATCCAACGACTGGGAACGCCCGCGCGAAGAGCGCCAATATATCGACCGCCTGCTCGACCCTTACGCCAACTAATGACACACATACAAAACAAAAAGGCGCGGTATGCACACCGCGCCTTTTTCTTATGATTTCGCAGAAAGGTTTACGCTGCCAGCGCTGTCGAGATGCGGCGGGTGATTTCTTCGAGCGTAAAAGGCTTGCTGATCACCTCGTGCGCGAGGCAGTCGAGGTTATGCGCACGCTGGCGCTGGTTGGCGTAGCCCGACATCATCAGAATGCGCGTTGCCGGATAATCCTTGCTGACCTTCAGCGCAAGGGCGATACCGTCCAGATCGGGCATGACGATATCCGTCAATAAAAGGTCATAGGCGCGCGCTTCCAGCGCGGCCAGCGCGGCGTTACCATCGGGTACGGCTGTCACCGCATAGCCCGCGTAATTCAGCGCGCGTTCGACAAACTGGCGCACGGACGGTTCATCATCCGCCACCAATATCCATTTCGGATGGTCGTGATCATCTGCGCTTGTGCCTGTCATGTGATAAACCTCAAAATAAAATCGCTTGCCTGAAAATCCGTCAAAGCGCGGGGGCGTTAGCGGCCCATGACTTTAACCTCAAGGCTGCTGGCACCGTCAGGAATATCCTTGAAATGCAATTCTAGCGGGATTGTATCGCCGGGCGCAAGCTGGCTGTCGGCAGCAACGATTTTCCAGTCTTTCAGGAAATCGCCGTCTTTACCCCGCAATGTCACATGAAACCCCGGGTAGGCGATGGGGGCGGCGGTGCCATTTTGCACCTTGCCCGTCAAATCAATACGGGCCCCCGACACATGCGCGGACAAACCGGAAAGGGTCAACCCCTCCCCGGGCGCGGTCAGGTGGACGCCGGCGGCTTCGTAAAGCGCGGCCGATGCCGGCATGAAACGCAAGATATGCGCTTTGAGCCCGAACACACCCGCCAGCGTCACAAAAAACAACAAAAGGAAAACCATACCGCCAAAAGCCGTCGCGCCAAGGCCGCCGGGCAGATTCTCCATCGGCGGCAATTCATGTGCGGCGGGGGTAATAGGGGTCACGGCGCGCGATTTACCGTCATCGGCAGGCAACGTGTCGGCCATTTCATCGGCCAGCATATCGCTGAAATTGGGGGCAGCTGTGTCCGGTTCCGCTTCAGGATCCGGCGTCAGGCCGGGAACAACAACCTGTTTTTCAAACCACGTGTTGCCGCACGTCGTGCAGCGGACAACGCGCCCGCCCAGGGCGAGATGCTTTTCTTCCAGACGCCAGACAGACTGGCATTTTTCGCATGTTAAAAGCATGTTTTGAACGTCCGCCGATGCGCCCGCTTTTTCGATAATAAACCCATGAAGGCTACAAATAAAAGTGGCACAACAGGGTGAATAAGGATAGCATGCAAATCATTAATTTTGCATTTTTTGTTTTACCGGAATCGCGCCCGCAACCGTACGCGCCGCAGGCGGTAAAACAAGCCCAAGGGAAACGGCACACATGTCGCTGGTGACATTCTCCAACGTCGGCCTCCGCTACAGCACGGGTCCTGAAATCCTGCACGATCTCAGCTTTAGCCTGCAAAAAGGCTCGTTCCATTTTCTGACCGGCCCCAGCGGCGCGGGCAAGACGTCGTTGCTCAAGCTTCTCTATCTTGGCAAACGCCCCACGCGCGGGCTTGTGAACATGTTCGGCAAAGACGTGACCGCCATGCCCCGCGAACAGCTGCCCGCCATGCGCCGCCAGATCGGCACTGTGTTTCAGGATTTCCGCCTGCTGGCGCACCTGTCGGCATTCGACAACGTCGCACTGCCTATGCGCATTGCGAACGTGGACGAAGAACACACACGTCGTAACGTAACCGAGCTTTTGAAATGGGTCGGCCTTGGCGACAAAATGGACGCCAAGCCCCCAACCCTGTCCGGCGGCGAACAGCAGCGCGTGGCGATTGCCCGCGCCGTCATCGCCCGCCCGAAACTGCTGGTGGCGGACGAACCCACGGGCAACATCGACCCTGAAATCGGTATCAAGATTTTGTACCTGTTCGAAGAGCTGAACAAACACGGCACCACCATCATCATCGCCACACATGACGACGACATCATCCGCCGTTTCGGGCACCCGCAAATGCGCCTTGAAAACGGCACGCTGGTAATCCCGCCGCAAAACCAGAAGGTTGCGTAGCATGGCCGCCAAGATCTTTCAGAAATACCGCTATGACATCGCGCTGGAATCCGGCGCGGGCGCACATCTGGTGGCGTGGGTGACCGGCTTGATGGTGTTTTTCATGACGCTCGCCTTCGCGGTCAATATCGGGCTTGCGAACGTCACCAAAAACTGGGTGTCGGGTCTATCGGGCAGCATCACGGTCGAGCTGCGCGCCCCTGCGGCAGACAAAGACGACGACACCGCCACCAGCGAAGCGCGCAAACAGGTCGATAAAAAAGTCGCCGCACTGACCGCCATGGGCGGCAAGCATGCTGCGGTCACGTCCGCACGGGCCCTCGAAGACGCCGAAGTGCGCAAGCTGATTGAGCCGTGGCTGGGCAGCGCCATGCCCGCCGATTTGCCCCTGCCCGTGCTGGTCGACATGAAAATCAAACCGGACGCCGACATGGCCGCGCTAAAAAAAGACATTTTAAAAGCCGCACCGGGCGCAACGGTCGACACGCATGACGATACACTGGCAGATGTCAGCACGCTGGTGAATACCGCCCGCGTTTTTGTGCTTCTGCTATCGGGCGTGATCATGCTGCTGGCGATTGTGGCCATTTCGGGAATTGTCCGCGCCAAGCTGGCCATTCACCACCCCGAAGTGGAAACCCTGCACCTGATCGGGGCGCACGATGAATATATCGCCCGCCAGTTCCGCCACCATACGCTAAAAGGCACGCTGAAAGGCGCACTGTGTGGTGTGGCCGCCATGATCGGCACGCTCTACGCCATTGGCCAAACCACCAAAAGCATTGATAGTGCGATGTTGCCCGATGTCACCCTTGCCCCGCAGGAATGGGCGCTGCTGGTGATTGCCCCCGTTTTAATCGGCACGATGATTGCGCATTTCACTGCGCAAAAAACCGTGCTGGGCGCCCTGAAGCGTCTGGGCTGATCCGTATGCCGTATTCATATAAAATGACAAGGCCCGCGCAGGTCATGCTCGCCGCCATTTTGCTAGCGGGACTTTGGCTGGCGGGGCTTTACGGCTTTACGCGCAGTATTTTTATTGATGCCGAAGTCGCCCTGCTGCAAAACACCCGCACGGGCACGGGTCCCTTGCCCAAAAAAGAAATGCTGGACGCCATCGTGGTTTTGACAGGCGGCAGCAACCGCCTTGAAACCGGATTTGATTTGCTGTCGCAAGGCCGCGGCAAAAAACTTTTTGTCTCCGGCGTATATCAAGGCGTAGAGGTGCGCGAACTGCTCGCGCAGTCCAAAAAGAACACGCACAACAAAGGCCTTGATTGCTGCGTTGTACTGGGCTTTGACGCCGACGACACCATGGGCAATGCCGATGAAACCGCCGCGTGGATGAAGACAGAGGGTTATAAATCTTTCTACCTTGTCACATCGCATTACCACATGAAACGCGCACTGCTGGAAATACGCCGCGCGGCGCCTGACCTGAAAGTTCGCGCTTGGCCGGTCGTACCCGATGGGCTTGATATCGGCAACTGGTGGCGCGACCCCAAGGCGCGCAGCCTGATTATCCGTGAATACAACAAATACCTCGCCGCTGCCGTTATCACTTTCTTCCGCAGGATTTTCTGATGAACTATATTCGCTCTATCCTTTTCAATTTCCTCTACGTCTTCGGTTCGCTGTTCTGGAGCATTGCCCTGCTCTGGACATTTATCTATCCGCCGCGCCGCTGCACGGCATTGATCTCGCGTTACTACGCGGGGTATATTGCGCTGATTGAAAAATACGTGATGGGATTGCATCTGGAGTTGCGCGGGCTTGAAAACCTGCCCAAAGACTCGCAGTACATTATCGCGGCCAAGCATCAGTCTGCCTATGAAACGCTGAAACTGCCCTTCATGGCAAAGCTGGATTATCCGGTGATTGTTCTTAAAAAAGAACTCACGCGGCTGCCTGTCTGGGGCATGTATCCCGCGCGCATGGGTTTGATTGCGATTGACCGAAGCGCAGGTATGGAATCGATGCGTGCCATGATTGCAGGCTGCCGCGCCGCGATGGCCGACAAGCGTAATGTGATTATTTTCCCGCAGGGTACACGCGTGGCCCCCGGCGCCATTGACGATTACAAACCGGGTCTGGCCAAAATCTACAAAGACCTGAACGTGCCTATCGTACCTATGGCGCTGAATACGGGTATGTACTGGGGCCGCAACGCGTTTTTCAAAAAATCGGGCAAGATTATTTTTGAATTCCTGCCGCCCATTCCCGCAGGAGAGCCGCCGCTGAAAGCCATGAAAACGCTGGAAGAGCAACTGGAAGCGGCTAGCGATAAACTGGTGCAGGAAGCGGGCGGACCCAAGCTGGGTACCGTTGCCCCGCGCAGAAAAAAAAGCAAGTAACCCCGCATGCCGTCACCCCCGCGAAGGCCGGTGTCTCGTAGAGCAGCCCGGCTGGTTTCCGGTCTACGCGCCGGTGTCACCTGAAAAAGAAAAAGCCGCTGATGCGGCTTTTTCTTTTAGATCATCACGCCTGTAATCAAATAATCTGCTTCAGCGCCGCCAGAATACGGGCGTTGTCATCGCGCGTACCGATGGTGATGCGCAGGTGGTCGGGCAAATTGTATGCGCCCATCTGGCGAATAAAAATGCCTTGCTGTTTCAGGCTCAGGCGGATTTGTTCAGCCTCTTCACCAAACTTGACCAGAATGAAATTGGTCACGCTTGGCCAGACTTTAAAACCCATCGCCGTCAAACCGGTCGACAGCTGCGTGCGTCCTGCGTTGGTCATGTCGATCGTGCGCTGAATGAAATCTTTGTCGGACAGTGCCGCAATGCCCGCCGCCTGCGCAGGGGCGCTGACGTTGAATGCGCCGCGTACGCGGTTGATGACGCCCGCAACTTCGGGCGGGCAATATGCCCAGCCAAGGCGCAGCGCCGCCAGACCGTGGATTTTAGAGAAGGTACGCAGCATGACGGTATTATTCGTCGCCTCTACCAATGCGCGGCCGTCTTCGTAATCGGGCAGCTGGGCGAATTCGGCATAGGCCGCATCGACGACCAGCAGCACATGCGCGGGCAGACCGTCGCGCAGGCGTTTCATGTCGGCCTTGCTGAGGTAACTGCCCGTCGGGTTATTGGGGTTGGCCAGCAGCACAATTTTGGTTTTGGGCGTGACCGCCGCCAGCAGCGCATCGATATCGGTGCGCATGTCTTTTTCGGGCGCAGCCACGGGCGTTGCGCCCACTGACTTCGCACAGATCGGGTACATCAGGAAACCGTATTGGCTATACAATACCTCGTCCCCCGCACCGGCATAGGCGCGGACGATCAGGGCGATCAGTTCATCAGACCCCGCACCGCAAACAATGTTATCAGGGTTGAGGCCATAGGTTTTACCCAGCGCCGCGCGCAAGTCTGTCGTCGCACCATCGGGGTAGCGGTGCAGATCATCCGCCCCCGCCAGATACGCCGCACGCGCCAGCGGGCTGCAACCCAGCACGTTTTCGTTGGACGCCAGACGCACAGGGTTTTGCACCACATCCAGACGGCCTTCACCACCGATATAGGGCTTGATATCAAGAATGCCGGATTTGGGCAGCGGGGCGGCGGTCATGGCGTTTTCTCCGTGTTTGGGGTCGGATGCATATTGTGCGCGGTTTTGCCGGAATGGCAAGGGCAGCTTATCGTCCGCTGCCTGTACGGCCAGTCGTATGCCCGCCCGTACGCTGGCTGGAGGCACTACCCATAACAATGCGGCGACGGACGCGGGCGGTGTCGGAAACGGGGATAGGCGTGCCGGCGTACATCTGCTTGCCCGCTTCAATAATATTCACCCCGCCGATGGCGTTGAAAAAACGGGTGCCCAGTTTTTCCCAAACCGGCGCCGTCGCCAGCATCAGGCGGGAGGCCGATGGGGGTACGAACAGCGCCCGCTCCGCCCGCTCCGGAATAAACATATAATCTTTGAGGATGCCGCGGATCTGCCCCATCGAATACGGCGCACCATGGCCGAAGGGGGTATGGTCGAACCGCGCCCAGATGCCCGTGCGGTTGGGCACGACCAGCAGCAAGCTGCCCTGCCCGCTCAGCACACGCCATGCCTCGCGCAATATGGAATCCAGATTTTCAAAGCCCTGCACACCGTGGACGATCAGCATGCGGTCGACAGAATTGGTTTCGATCGGCAGTTCACCTTCGTCGCACAGACTGACCAGACCGCGTTCTTCCGGTGGCCAGTAAATCGCCCCCTGCTGCTGAGGCATCAGGGCGACGATGCGTTCGGCCTCCGCCACCCATGGCTTCAGATAGGGTGTCGCATAGCCATAGCCGACCACGCGCTGCCCCTTCACATCCGGCCAGAAACGGCGCAGATGCTGGCGCAGCAGGCGCTGCACGACGCGGCCATGCAGGCCGTCGTAAAATTCTTTGAGATCAATTGCCTTTGTGTACATATTTAAAGCAATTCACGAAGATACGGGATCAGGGGGATATCTGCAGGCGGCATGGGATATTGATCGAAGTCTTTGGGGTAAACCCATGCAAGATTTTGATGTTCCAGCGCCTCCACCACACCTCGCCAGACGCGGCAGACGTAGAGTGGCATGAACAGATAAAAATCATCATAACGATGTGATGCGAAGGTCAGCGGCGCCAAACAGCCTTCGGCGGTTTGAATGCCCAGCTCTTCTTGCAGTTCACGCACCAAAGCGGCTTCGGGCGTTTCGCCGGCTTCGATCTTGCCGCCCGGGAATTCCCACAGGCCGGCCATTTTTTTACCTTCAGGACGCTGCGCCAGCAGCACGCGGCCATCGCGGTCCACCAAAGCCACCGCAACGACATAAACGATTTTGCCGGGCGCGGGCGGCGGCGGGGCGTCTATGGCGTCATAGCAGCTCATACATTCACTCACTTGGGATTTGAAGGGGTTACACCGGACGGCGCCGATAACGCTTGCGCATTTGCGGGATTGGCGGAAAAGCTAATGTAATCTTTCAGCAGGCGCGGATAAACTTCTGATAAAAGACGCGCATCTAAAATCGCACTATGCCCTTTCTCGTCACGCTCCTTGCGGCTGATTTCATAGCGGTCGAGAACTTTATCGAGCGTCGCTGCCTTTTCGCCGAACATGGCTTCGGACCAACGGCGCACGTTGAGCCACTGCGCATCCGCAACCGGATGCTGCCCCGCCTCTGCCAGCTCTTTGTTCAGGAATGCCTGATCCAGCGTATAGCCATCTTTGGTGCGGCAGGTAATGACCACCGGCGCATCGGCAATAAAACGGCGCAGCTCGGCAGCGACCTCGGCAAACAACGGCTTGTCCGCGACCTTTTCGTTGGTGATGCCGTGGATCTTGCTCACCTCCGCCGGAATATCGCGGGCGGGGTTGATAAGGGTATAAAACTCGCGCCCTGTCGGGCGGCCGCCCACCATTTCAACGGCGGCAACTTCGACCATTTTATGGCCTTCGTGGGTGAACAGGCCGGTCGTTTCGATATCCAGCACAATTTCGCGTCTGGCGGGGCCGTTTTTGTTAAAGCGGTTTATAATGTTCATATGAAATCAGCACCTTGTTGCAGATTATTCAGGCTAAAAATGATCTAAATAAAGACAAATAAAAAGCCGCTGCCCCCGGCAAAAGCGGAGGCAGCGGCCATAGCATATTACTTTTTGGTTGCCGCCGGTTTATCAGCCGGCGCGTCTTTCGCCGCTGCCGGTGCCGCGCCGCCAATAAAGGTTTTGATGTCTGCCTTGGCGCGCAGACTTTCGACCATCTGTTGCAGCGCCTGATTGCCCAGCTGCTGGCGGATAGGCTCTGCCACCTGTTCAAACTTGGGCACCTGACGTTCGCGCTTGTCTTCTACTTTAATCACGTGATAGCCGAACTGGGTTTTCACGGGCACTTTGGTGTAGGTGCCGGTTTTGAGAGCGAAGGCTTCCTTGCTGAATTCGGGCACCATTTCGTCTTTAAGGAAATAGTTAAGATCGCCGCCACGCTGCGCCGTACCGTCGGACGAGCGTTTTTTGGCCAGCTCGGCAAAATCCGCGCCGCCGTCGAGGTCTTTAATGACCTGTTTGGCTTCTTCCTCGCTCGGCACCAGAATGTGGCGGGCATGGATTTCGACTTTGCCTTTGTTCTGCTTTACGAATTTTTCGTATTCAGCCTTAACCGCCTTGTCGCCGATCTTGTCTTTGATCTGCTCTTCCAGAAACACCTGACGCTCCAGCTGGACTTTCAGAATGTCCAGACGTTTTTTGTATTCAGCAGATTCCTGCACCTTGGCCTTGATCATGGCGTCTTCGATCAACTTTTCGTTGATGATCTGGTTCAGAACTTCGGGTTTTACCTGTTCGACCGCCGCGCCCTGCACGCCGAGGGTGGCGATCGCTTTATCGACATCTTTTGTCAGAATCTTGTCGCCATTGACCGTGGCGGCGACCCCGTCTGTCTGCGCCCAGGCGGGTACGGAAACGCTGGACATCAAAACCAGAGCCGTCAGAGCCAGCGCGGCGGTGGCGGGTACGCAAAAGCGCATAGACATTACATATTTCTCCTGAAAAAGGGGGATATCTTGCCCTCATATAAGTCCGATTTCAGAAGATTGGCAAGGTGTTTTCGGGGGAATTTAAGCGCCCCGCCAGCGTTGACTTGGGGCCAATATCCTTTATATGTCATGTGATCATTAGCAAAGGACTCGATAATATGTTTGCGGCACTTGCACGTACTATGTTCGGCACCCACTCCGAACGCGTTTTGAAAAATTACCACCGCCGTGTTGACCAGATCAATGCACTGGAGCCGAGCCTGCAAGCCATGAGCGATGCAGAGCTGGCGGCACAGACGGCCAAGTTCCGCACGCGCCTTGAAGGCGGCGAAACGCTGGATCAACTTTTGCCCGAAGCCTTCGCGACCGTACGCGAAGCGGCACGCCGCCGTCTTGGCCTGCGCCCGTTCGACGTCCAGCTGATGGGCGGCATGGCCCTGCACGAAGGTTACATCCCCGAGATGCGCACGGGCGAAGGTAAAACGCTGGTGGCGACCCTGCCCGTTTACCTGAACGCACTGACAGGCAAGGGCGTACATGTTGTCACCGTCAACGATTATCTGGCACAGCGTGACGCGGAATGGATGTCACCGATTTATAAATCGCTCGGCCTGTCTGTAGGCATTATTATTGCGAACCTGACAGACGAAGAACGCCAGACGGCCTATGGTTCTGACGTTACCTATGGCACCAACAACGAATTCGGTTTCGATTACCTGCGCGACAACATGAAATTCCGCATGGAAGAAATGGTGCAGCGCCCCTTCAACTTCGCCATCGTGGACGAAGTCGACAGCATCTTGATCGACGAAGCGCGGACACCGCTGATTATTTCCGGTCAGGCGCAGGACAGCGCCGACCTGTACCGCAGCGTCAACGCCCTGATCCCTAAGTTGACGCCCGAAGATTACGAAATTGAAGAAAAGCACAAGAGCGTTGTCCTGACCGACCGCGGCAACGAACATATCGAAGAGCTGCTGAAAGAATCCGGCCTGCTGACCGATGGCGGCCTGTATGATGCCGCCAATATTTCGCTGGTGCATCACGTCAATCAGGCTCTGCGCGCGCACAAAAACTACAAGCGCGACGTGGATTACATCGTAAAAGACGACAGCGTCATCATCATCGACGAATTCACAGGCCGCATGATGGAAGGCCGTCGCTACTCCGAGGGTTTGCATCAGGCACTGGAAGCCAAAGAAGGCGCACGTATCCAGCACGAAAACCAGGTGCTGGCATCGATCACCTTCCAGAACTATTTCCGCATGTATCCGAAACTGGCCGGCATGACCGGTACGGCGATGACGGAGAAGGACGAATTCGAAGCAATTTATAACCTGCGCGTTATTGAATTGCCGACCAACCTGCCCGCGATCCGCCATGACCAGCATGACGAAATTTACCGCACCGCGCAGGAAAAATACGACGCGATTATCAAACTCGTACTGGAATGCCACGAACGCGGCCAGCCCGTGCTGGTGGGCACCACGTCCATCGATAAATCGGAAACGTTGTCAAAACTGCTCAAAAAGCAGGGCATCACCCACAACGTTCTGAACGCGCGTTACCACGAACAGGAAGCGCAGATCATTTCGCAGGCCGGTAAACCCGGTGCCATCACCATCGCCACCAACATGGCAGGCCGCGGTACCGACATTAAACTGGGCGGTAACGTCGATGTACGCATCGCCGAAGAAATTCCCGCCGATGCCGACGAAGTGACACGCGCACGGATGGAGGCGCAAATCCGCGCTGAAATCGCCGAAGCCATGCAAAAGGTCAAGGACGCCGGCGGTCTTTATGTCGTCGGTTCCGAACGCCATGAATCACGCCGTATCGACAACCAGCTGCGTGGCCGCTCCGGCCGTCAGGGTGACCCGGGCGCGTCGAAATTCTATATCTCGCTTGAAGATGATCTGATGCGTATTTTCGGATCCGAGAAAATGGACGCCTTCCTGCAGCGCATGGGCCTGAAGCCCGGCCAGCCGATCATCCACCCGTGGATCAACGCGGCGATTGAACGCGCGCAGAAAAAAGTCGAAGGCCAACATTTCGAATACCGCAAAAACGTTCTGAAATTCGACAACGTCATGAACGATCAGCGCCGCGTCATCTATGACCAGCGCCGCGAAGTGATGACATCCGAAGACGTATCCGACATTATCGTCGATATGCGCAGCGATGTGGTATCGGCCATGGTTGCCAATGCCATCCCCGCTGGCAGCTTCCCCGAACAGTGGGACGTCACCATCCTGAAACAGGAAGTAACCCGCTTGCTGGGCCTGCACCTGCCGGTGGATGAATGGGCAAAAGAAGAAGGTATCGACGCCGAACAAGTCGAAGCGCGCATCAACAAGGAAATCAACGACCGTCTGGCCGAAAAGCAGACGTTGTTTATTCCCGATGCCGTGAAGCGTTTTGAAAAGGGGATCCTGCTACAACTGCTCGACCAGACATGGAAAGAGCACCTGCTGGATCTGGAACACTTGCGCCAAGGCATCTACCTGCGCGCGATCGGCCAGAAAGATCCGCTGAACGAATACAAATACGAAGCCTTCGCCCTGTTCGAAAGCATGCTGGTACGCCTGCGTGAAAAAGTGACCAACGCCGTGTGCCTGGTCGAACTGCACGCCGGTACCCAGCCGCAGGAACAGGCGCAGCATCTGGACGTACCGCAGCCAAAAGTGCCGCAGCACACCGTGCTGTCGCATGGCGGCGATATCGAATCACAGGGTACAGAACCCCAGCCGTTCGAAGCCGCCACGTTCGATCAGAACGACCCGACCACGTGGACCCGCACGCCGCGCAACGCGGCATGCCCCTGCGGTTCGGGCAAAAAGTACAAATATTGCCACGGACAGAACGCATAAGAATAAAAACATCATACATTAACCAGACGTTTACCTTTCACTGATAAATTAAAATCATCAGGGATATCGGACAGACGGAGATGACGTGTCGCAGGTATACCGGGTGTGTGTGATTTTCTCCAAATTTAAAACGGCCTGTACATGTACAGGCCGTCTTTCTTTGTGCGTTTTATAATGCGCGGTAACAATAACCAAAGGCATGCAAAAAATTAGCGGATAACATCCATGCGCGGTGCGGCTTTGCGGCCGTGCAGAACGTCCGCGGTATCTTCGGGCATATAGGGCGCAATAGATCGGGCGAGCTTGTCCATGCCGTCTGCGTCGCCCTGCGCGGCGCGAATAGCCGTTGTTTGCATCAGGCGCATACCGCGCGCGGTTTCTTGTTCGATACCGGATAACGTCTCGGCGATTTTTTCCATACGCTCGAGCGCGTCATCCAGTTTCTGCATGTTCAGATAACTTGTAAACGCGCCCGCAAAACCGCCCGCCATATCAAAAAACAGGTCAATCGTATTGCTAAAGCCCAGATCTTTGACGATCTGTGTATCCTGTTTTTGCGCATCGTGCAGTTTGGTGTTCAGCAGCGCAATGCTATCGCCCGCCGCGCGGATCGCGCGTTTGGCTTCGTCTGTTTCAAGGTATGAAAGAAAGCTGATACCTTTGTTATTCGCTGCCATGTCCATGAGTTCATAGCCGCTGGCTTCTTGCGCTTCTTCTATCGCGGTGGCGACTTTTTCGGCGGCATCCTGCACATGGGCGCGGATGTCTTTGATCGTCATATAACGCTGTGTGTCCGCCGCCGATGTTTGCGGCATGCCAAGGGCAATCTCGCCCAGCGTCTGGTAAGTGGCTTCGGCTGCGCTGCGTACATCCAGCTCATCGCTGTGCATTTGGGTATCCAGCTTGCCGATCTTGCGCTTGACGCTGGCAATGCGGGTGACTTTTTCGAACGCACGGGTCAGCTTGCGCAGCAGCGTCGGGTTTGTTTCGGCATCAAATGCAGCCACACGTTCGGCCAGCGGGGCACGGGCCGTCTGCCAGCCTTCGCGCTGTTGCTTGAACTGCGCTTCGGCGGCCTGCCAAGTGGTCGAAATCGTTGAAATCGCGGTCATGTACATCCCTGCCCGGCTGAAAATAAAAACAGCAGACCATAACCAGATTCTAATATTATGTCAACAAATCAGGCCGCGCCGGCCAGAACCTGCTTCACGGCCTTTTGCCACCCCGCGCACAGCCCGCGCCGCACATCGGCAGGCATTTCAGGGGCAAAGGTACGGTCCTGTTGCCAACGGGCGGCGATATCGTCCACCGATTTGAAGACACCCGCCTGCAGCCCCGCCAGATAGGCCGCGCCCAGCGCCGTGGTTTCGATGATCGTCGGGCGCAGCACAGGCGTTGCCGTGATGTCGGCAATGAACTGGCACACCCAGTTGTTTTTCACCATGCCGCCATCGACGCGAATTTCCGTCAGCGGCTTTCCCGCATCCTCGGCCATGGCATGCATCAGGTCCTGGGTCTGATAGGCCTGCGCCTCCAGCCCTGCCCGCACGACGTGCGCGGCCGTTGCGCCGCGCGTCAATCCTGTGATTGATGCCCGCGCATGCGGATTCCAATACGGCGCGCCAAGGCCGGTGAAGGCCGGCACCATATAAACGCCGCCGTTGTCGTCAACCGACGTCGCCATCGCTTCGGTTTCAGCGGCTGATTTTAAAATACCAAGACCATCGCGCAGCCACTGAATCGCGGCACCCGCGACAAAAATAGACCCTTCGAGCGCATAGCAAACGTCGCCATTCAAACGATAAGCAATGGTCGTGAGCAACCGGTTTTTAGACGGTGTAAATGTGCCGCCGATGTTCATGAGCGCAAAACAGCCCGTACCATATGTGCTTTTGACCATACCCGGGCTGAAGCACGCCTGACCGATCAACGCCGCCTGCTGATCGCCCGCCATGCCGCCAATCATTACGGGGGCGCCCAGCAAATCGGTGCGGCCAAATTCACAGCTGTTATCGCGCACTTGCGGCAGCATGCTGCGCGGCACATCCAGCAGCGCCAGCAGTTCATCATCCCATTCCTGCGCCACGATGTTGTACATCAGCGTGCGCGAGGCATTAGTAATATCGGTTGCATGCACTTGGCCGTTCGTCAGACGCCACAGAAGGAAACTGTCGATAGTGCCGAATGCCAGTTTACCGGCTGCCGCTTTTTCGCGTGCACCATCCACGTTGTCCAAGATCCATTTAATTTTGGTGCCCGAAAAATATGCATCCAACAGCAGGCCGGTTTTGGATGTGAATAAATCTTCGTGCCCCGCAGCCCGTAATTCATCGCAAATGTCCGCCGTACGGCGGTCTTGCCAGACGATGGCGTTATAAAGCGCCTCGCCCGTTTCGCGGTCCCATACGACAGTGGTTTCGCGCTGGTTGGTAATACCGATTGATACCACATCAGCCGAGCTGACACTTAATTGGTTCAAAACCGCGCGGCAGACATACTGCGTATCTTCCCAGATGTCTTCGGGGTTTTGCTCGACCCAGCCGTTATCGGGGTAAAACAGCGTCAGCTCTTTCTGGCTGATGCCGCAAATCTTGCCCTGTTCGTCAAACAGAATGGCGCGGGTACTGGTCGTGCCCTGATCGATGGCCATGATATAGCGTGTCATCGCGTTGTCTCCGCTGCGGCTGTTATTTGGCCTTTGGCTTGGCCTGCAATTTTTTCAGGAATTTGGCGACGCGCTTTTGCGTTTCTTCGGATGCGTGCAAACCCATTTTAGAGCGGCGCCAGAAAATATCATCCGGCGTCATCGCCCATTCATATGCGGCCAGATAACGAATTTCTGCCTCGTACATGCCATCGCCGAAATCTTCACCCATATCCGACATTCGTTTGCAGCCGCGCAAGATGGTGCGGACGCGCGAACCATAGGCATGCGCAAGACGCAGCGTCAGCGCTTCGGGCAGCCAGTTGAATTCGCGGCGCAGAGTTTTGACGAAGGTTTCGAAATTCAAACCCGATGCCTCGGCCCCCGGCAGTGGCGCGTCCGCCGTCCATGCGGGTCGGCCGCGGCCCAGACGTTCGACGACCATATCAGATGCACGTTCTGCCAGTTTGCGGAAAGTCGTGATCTTGCCGCCATAAATCGACAGGATCGGCGCTTCTTTATATTCTTCGATATCCAGCACGTAATCGCGCGTCACGGCCTTGGCATCCGATGCACCGTCATCCAGCAGCGGGCGCACACCACTGTATGTCCACTGCACGTCTTCGGGTTTAATCTGTTTGCGGAACCAGCCGTTGACGGCATTGCACAGGTATTCGACTTCTTCGATGCTGATGCGCACTTCGTCGATATCGTCCTGATATTCAACATCGGTAGTGCCGATCAGCGTGAACTTCTTTTCGTACGGAATGGCAAAAATAACGCGCCCGTCGCCGTTTTGCAAAATATAGGCATGATCACCCTGATAGAGTTTAGGCAGGATGATATGACTGCCTTTGACCCAGCGGATTTTATATTTTTGCGCCACCGTGTCGGCGCCATGGCCGACCATATCAAGCGCCTTGGTCACCCACGGACCGGATGCGTTGACAACCATCGCCGCATGCACTTTAAACGTTTCTTCGGTACGGTGGTCGTACATCGTGGCCGTCCAGCCATCGCGTTTATCGCGCTTGGCCAGATGCGTGCATTCAGTGCGGGTCATGATAGTCGCCCCGCGTTCTGCGGCATCCAGCGCCGCCAGCACAACCAAGCGCGTATCTTCGACCCAGCAGTCAGCATAACTGAAACCGCGTTTAAAAGAATTTTTCAGGGGCTGGCCAAACCGCGTACCGGTCAGGTCTTGTCCTTTGGATGCGGGCAGCGTGCGGCGACCGCCGATGTAATCATAAAGCAAAAGCCCCAGACGGATCAGCCACCACGGGCGCAGTTTTTTGTGATGCGGCAAAATGAAGGTGAGCGGCCAGATAATATGCGGCGCAGCGCGCAGCAACACTTCGCGTTCTTTGAGCGCATCGCGCACAAGACCGAATTCGTAATATTCCAGATACCGCAAACCACCATGGATCAGTTTGCTGCTGGCCGATGACGTAGCCGATGCCAGATCGTCTTTTTCGCACAAAACGACACTCAGACCCCGGCCCGCCAAATCACGCGCGATACCGGCGCCATTCACGCCGCCGCCGATCACCAAAACATCTGCTTCCCTTATCTTGCTCACGCCTGCCGCTTGGGGTTGGGGGTTAAATTCCTAACCACCTGATTATAAAGCGTATGCATATAGGTAAGGCAATAGTTTTATAGGTTTTATGCGATGTTATTGGCCAGAATCATCCTCCGGCCCGTCTTCACGGTTTTCACGTGCATCGCGGCGCGCCAAGGCACGCTCCAGCACCTGGCGGACGGCGTCTTCGCGCAGCGGCTTACGGATAAAAGATGCCGTATCGGGGATGCGCAAGCCCTTGTCATCTTTTAAAAACGGATAGCCGCTCATATACACCACATTCGTATCCGGCCGTCCGCGCGACAGTAGATCAGCCAGCGTCACGCCGTCCATTTCCGGCATAACGATATCGGTCAGTAAAAAATCGATAGCCCCTGCAAATTGCTGCTGCATCCGCAGGGCTTCGTTGCCGTTGCTGGCCGACATGACCTTCATCTCGAACCCCTCCAGCATGAGGCAGAGGATATCGCGCAGCTCGGGCTCGTCCTCCGCCAGCAGCACTGTGCGGCCACGCAGGGACCGCGTTTGATGTTCCCATGTACTATTCAGTCCCTGCATCCCCTCGTGGCTGGATTGCGGCAGATAAACATGCATGGCTGTCCCCTCGCCCGGACGCGACCGCACATCGATCAGGCCGCCCAGTTGCTCGACAATCCCGTAGACAACCGCAAGCCCCATGCCCGTGCCGCGGCCGCGTTCTTTGGTGGAATAGAACGGTTCGAAGATATGCGGCAGAACAGAGGGGGCAATACCACTGCCATTATCCGTGATACTGAGGCGGACGTAGGCACGGTTATCGCCGCGCTGGCGTAGCGGTGCAGGCAAGGCTCCCTCGCCACAGGCCATGCATGAAATATGTACATCACCGCCCGCCGGTAGCGCGTCGCGCGCATTGAGGGCGAGGTTGAGCACAATCTGCGTCAGATGGTCTTCGTCCGCATCCACCCACAGCGGCACGGGCGGCAGCGATACATCAAAGCGCACACCCGCACCAAAGAGCGGCTCTAAAAGCAGACGGATATTCGCAAGCGAAGCGCAGATGTCCATGCGTTCGATGACGCCGATTTTCTGACGGCCAAAGGCAAGCAGTTGGCGCGTCAGCCCTGCCCCGCGGGCGGTCGCGGCGCGAATACGCTCCAGCTGGTCAACGTGCAATGTGCCATTTTGCAGTTGCTTGATGGCCAGTTCGGCATGACCTTCGATAATGGACAGGATATTGTTGAAATCATGCGCAATGCCCGCCGATAGCTGTCCGAGGGCTTCGAGCCGCTGCGCATGCAGCAGCGTGTCATCCGGCGGCAGATCGGTCTGTTTTTTGTCGGTCACGGCGGGCACAATCCATGGTTGTTCAATTTATATTATCAACCATAGGTTGTTTCGAAAGACTTAACACCGAAATGCAAACACCCGCCCGTGTGACTGGGCGGGTGTTTATTTTTGCAGGCTTGACGCCTTATTCAGGCATTCAGGCCGCCTTGCAGGTTTTTTCGCATTTAAAACGCTGTTCGGCAATCGCATCGGCCGCTTTGGCGGTCGAGATGTTTTCTTGCTGCGCGCGTTTGGTGACCAGATCAACCGTGCCCGCAATTTGCGCAACATGGTCGAGGACTTGCTGGCGGTCAAACGCCTTGCCGGTTTTACGCGACAGGTATTCGTAGTAAACGGCGATGATGCCGCCTGCGTTGATGACATAGTCGGGCGCATACAGCACGTTCATGCTGCGCAGGACATCGCCATGACGCGCTTCGGCCAGCTGGTTGTTGGATGCACCGGCGACCACTTGCGCTTTCAGGCGCGGCAGCGTGTCGTCGTTGAGGATCGCACCCAGCGCGCAGGGCGCAAAGATGTCTGCATCCACGTCATAGATTTCATTCAGACCGACAACCGTCGCGCCGAATTCTTTCTTGGCCAGCTCTAGCTTTTCAACCTGTACGTCGGTGACGCTCAGGATCGCGCCATCAGCCGCCAGCAGTTTGCACAGGTTGTAACCCACGTTGCCAAGGCCCTGCACGGCGACTTTGACACCTTGCAAATTGTCTTTGCCAAGACGCAGACGCGCCGCAGCCTTCAGGCCCGTGTAAACACCCAGCGCCGTCGTAGGCGACGGGTCGCCGCCGCCCGCATGCGCTTCGCCATCCATAGGGATGCCGACCACATGTTCGGTCGATGCGTGGATGTTTTTCATGTCTTCGACGGTCGTGCCGACGTCTTCGGCGATGATGTAGCGGCCCGCGAAAGTATCGACCGCACGGCCCATGGCTTTCATCAGTTCGGGGGTTTTGATTTTGCGGCTGTCACCGATGATGACAGATTTACCGCCGCCCAGCGGCAGGCCGGTAATGGCCGATTTATACGTCATGCCGCGCGACAAACGCAGCACGTCGTTCAGCGCCTGTTCGTCGTTATCGTATGCCCACATGCGGCAACCTCCCAACGCGGGGCCCAGATTGGTGTTGTGCACGGCGATAATCGCGCGCAGACCCGTTTGCGGACATTGGAAATAGGAAACCTGTTCGTGCTGGTCGAATTCTTTATGGCTGAATACGGACATTTGTCTGCTCCTTCGCTTCGTGCTGTTTGTTTTTTAGCATCGGTTCCAGTTGAACTAGTCCCGATCTCGCACATTGAAAGAGGCTTTGCAACAAACTTGCACTGCAACAAACGCCGCATGAAATGCTTTTAACCGAAAGTTTCACGCACGCGGATTTTTTTAGAAATAAAGAATACGCATTGCGTATGCCGCAGCGCACAAGGCGCAATGCAGCACAAGCATCGCAGCGGTATCAGGATACGACGATTTGCGAGTCTTTGAGACCGCTCGGCGTGAACTGGCGCGGGCCGCCCGCAGACACCGGCCGCGGCGCGAAACGCCCCATGCTCAGCAAACGGTCGTACATCACGATGGCGCCGGCGACGCCGACGTTGACGCAGAACTTCATGGGGATCTTGATGGTATGATCGCAGCGCGCCAGCATTTTGTCAGACACGTTACCCATTTCGGGGCCCAGCACATACACGGCACGCGTTGGATGGCGGAAGCTGGGAAGCTCGACCGCATCTTCGGTCAGCTCGATCGCCACCATCTGCGTGTTTTCCGGCAGCAGCATCTCGTTTACGGATGCAAAATTATAAAACGGCAAATGGCCAAAGGCATCGGACGTATCCGAACCGCGCATGCCGAATACATCGACGACAGGGTCAACGGTAAAGAAAAAGCTGGCGCCAAAGGAATGCGCCGAGCGCAGCAAATTGCCCACATTCATCGGCTTCGAGATGCCCTCGACGCCGATGCCGAAAAATCCACGAGTCATCGTCATTTTGTCAGTTCTTCCAAGTTTTTGTAGAGATCGAGCGCTTCGGGGTTGGCCAAGGCCTCGACGTTTTTGATGGCGCGGCCGTGAATGACATCCCGCACCGCCAGTTCGGTGATTTTGCCGCTTTTGGTGCGCGGGATATCGGCAACCGCGATGATTTTGGCAGGCACGTGGCGCGGCGATGCCTGTTCGCGCACGGCTTTTTTAATGCGGGTTTGCAGGGCATCGTCCAGCGCAGCGCCGTCTTTCATGACGACGAACAACACAACGCGCACATCGCCGTCCCAATCCTGACCAACGACGATGCTTTCGCGCACGCCGGAAATTTGTTCGACCACGCGGTAAATTTCCGCCGTGCCAATACGCACGCCGCCGGGGTTTAATGTCGCGTCAGACCTGCCGTGAATAATCAGGCCGCCATGCGCCGTCCATTCACACCAGTCGCCATGACACCAAATGCCCGGAAAGCGCGTGAAGTAGGCGCCTTCATATTTTTCGCCGGCGGGGTCGTTCCAGAAACCGACGGGCATGCAGGGGAAGGGTTGTTTGCAGACCAGTTCGCCCTTGCCGCTTGGCATCGGCTGCGCGTTATCGTCAAACACATCGACGGCCATGCCAAGGCCTGCGCATTGAATTTCGCCGCGGTACACAGGCGATAGCGGATTGCCCAGCACAAAACACGACACAATATCGGTGCCGCCCGAAATAGATGCCAGCTGCGCCTGCGGAAAGATCGCGTCATACACGTAATCGAACCCTTCGTGCGACAGTGGCGATCCGGTTGATGTCATCAGGCGCACAGTTTTAAGGTTATCGCGGTCCGCAACATTCACCCCGCCCGTGCGCAGCGCATCGATATATTTCGCCGACGTGCCAAACAGCGTGCAGCCATATGCGCCCGCATAATCAAACAGCGTATAGCCATCGGGATAAAACGGCGATCCGTCATACAGCAGCAGCGTCGCTTCGGACGCCAGCGCGGATACCAGCCAGTTCCACATCATCCAGCCGCAGGTCGTAAAATAGAAAACCTTGTCGTCGCGTTTTACGTCCGATTGCAGGCGGTGTTCTTTCAGGTGTTGCAAAAGCGTGCCGCCCGCGCCGTGCACGATGCACTTGGGCGCCCCCGTGGTGCCAGACGAAAACATGATATAAAGCGGATGGTTAAATTCAAAACGCGGAAAGTCGATCTCGCCCGCCGAGAATGCCGCGACAGCATCATTATATTTGGTGACCGGCAAGGCCGATACATCCGTACCCAGATACGGCACCAGAATAGTTTGCTTGACCGACGGCAGTTTTTGAAGCGCGCCTGCGACTTTGTCGCGGCAATCAATTTCTTTGCCGCCGTAATAATAACCATCGACGCAGAACAGCACCTTGGGTTCGATCTGGCCGAAACGGTCCAGTACGCCCTGCACGCCAAAGTCAGGCGATGCAGACGACCAGATCGCGCCGAGGCTGGTCGCGGCCAGCATGGCGATGACGGTTTCGGGCATGTTGGGCATGTAGCCTGCCACGCGGTCCCCTGCTTCGACCCCTGCGGCCTGCAATGCCTGGCGCAGGCGGCTGACCGCATCATACAGTTCGCGGAAAGAGAGTTTACGTTCAACCTTGTTTTCACCGCGGAACACAATCGCCAACGCATCGTCACGGCGGCGCAGCAGGTTTTCGGCAAAGTTGATTTTGCTATCGGGGAAGAAGCGGCCGTCTTGGAATTTCGCGCCTGCTTTGAATACGCTTTGGCCGCGGTCACCGATCACGCCGCAGAAATCCCATACCTGCGCCCAGAATTTTTCGCTATTGCTGTTCGACCACTGCCAGATATCTGCGTACCCCCCGCTGACGCCGGCCTGCGCCATGAAAGCGGCCAGATTGGTTTTTTGCATTTTCTGCGCATCGGGGCGCCATTTCAGTCCGTCGGTCATGTGTGAATCCTGCGTGGTGTGTGCGGCCAAGTTCTGTTGTTGAGCGGACATGAGGTAATGCCTCCTACACGTATGAAAACAGCGATGCGATTAAACGCAGACATCATACAACCGCCCCTGCTGCATCGCCATACGGAATCGCACATTTTACGGCAAATAGGGGCGAAAAATCGCGGGTTTTGCTTGCTTTCGCGGGCGCCTGCGCAACAGAATGCAGCATGACAAAATCAAGCCGCCCCCATATGCCCCCCGCCGCCCAGACCTATGCCGCCACGCGCCGCGCCATGGGGGCAGAGGCGTTTGACAAAGCCATGCAAACCGGCAAGCCTCTGCCCGATATCCTGCAGCGTGATACGGCCTATCTGCCGCAGCGGCAGGCCATGCCGTGGCTGGCCGATCTGGCCGAGATGGAGCATGCCGCAGCAGAAAGCATTATAACGCCCGCCAAAGCCCCGCTGGACACCGAGGGGCTGGAGAGCGCCGCGCGCGACCCCATGACGTTAGATCTGCATCTGCAGCCTCATATACGCCTGCTGCGCAGCGGCTGGGACATTCCGGCGATCTGGCAGGCACTCGCCGCAGGTAAAGCAGCCCCCGATACCCTGCCGCCCGCAGAAAGCTTCACGGTCGTTTACAACGATAACGGCAATGCCGCCGTCTGGAGCGTGACCGAAGCGGCCTATGTACTGCTGGAGAATTTACAGTCCGCCCCCAGCTTCGCCCTTGCGGCATCGGCGGCGCTGCGGGTGGACAGCGGCTTCGCCCTCGATCGCTTCCTTGCCATGCTGGTGCAGCAGCAGCTATTGGCGACCGAATAGATATGTAAAAATTCAAAGCGCGACACCAGATAACCCCTTGAGTCGCTTGATTTTTCCTGCTGCGCCGCCGCAAAATATGCGAAAAATGGCGGTTTTATTGAGTTTTTCGCAAAAAGCCCTCTTTTTGATGAAAATGAGAACCAGTTGCAAGAGGCAGTTTTCGCAACTTTTGTTCGTTTTATTGCACTGCAATAGCTAAAAATTACAAAAATATTCACGTTTTTTTAAGTTTCGTGCATTTTTCGCTTGAAACCAGAATCGGTTTTTTTTATAACTGTTTTACACACCCTCTATTACCGCCGTTTGTCCGGAGAGCCCTTAAAAGTTCTCCGGACTTTTTTTGTGCGGCATCCTGATTTCGCCGGACGATCATGATACAACGAATAAATCATGACGATCACGCTTCCCCTTTCCATCGCCCTTATGTGCGCCGTGTTTATCACCTCGGTGCTGTCGGGTATTTTGGGGATGGCAGGCGGGATGATTTTGATGGGCATCCTTGTCTTCCTGCTGCCGGTTCAGCAGGCGATGATCCTGCACGCGATCGCCCAGTTTTTTGCAAACGGCAGCCGTGCGTTTATCCACCGCAAGCACATCTATCGCCCCGTACTGCCCTATTACATCGCCGGGCTGTTTGGCACGTTTTTGTTTTTCTCGCTGGTGTCGTTTGTACCGGACAAGGCGGTGGTGTATTTGCTGCTCGGTATTGGCCCGTTTATCACCTTTTTACTGCCCAAAAACCTGAAGCTGGATTTCACGCAACCCAAACAGGCCTTTTTCTGCGGGCTGAGCGTGACGGGGTTTCAGCTAACGGGCGGTGTTGCAGGCCCCTTGCTGGATATGTTTTTCCAGACACGCAAATTAACGCGGCATGAAACGATTGCGACCAAGGCCTTCACGCAGTCCATATCGCATATCACCAAATTCTTTTACTTCGGATTTGTGGTATCGAACGCCAGCGGGCTCAATGTCGGCCTGCCGCTCTGGCTCTGCCTGGGCGTTATTCCCATGGCGCTGCTGGGCTCTGGCGCATCCAAGTTTATACTGGAGCGCATGACCGACGCCCATTTCTACCGTGCAACGCAAACCGTGCTGTTTATTGTGGGGGCTGTTTATTTGACGCAGGCCGCCATGATCTGGCTGCCGCGCATCACGGGCGGGTAAGTAACCGCCAGATATCAACCGCCCGCCGCCGTGGCCACTGTACCCGCCGCCGCCGCGCCCCAACCCAGCCAAACGATCAAAATGATATATACCAGATGTGTCAGGTTGTGCGCCTCCTGATTAAGACCGAACGCCCACCAGTATTGATGGTTTTTATACGTCCAGCCGTTTTTGAGGACGATACTCGCCTTCGCGCGGTCAATCGCCGCGTGCACAAAGAAATCGACAATCGCCAGCCACCACAATGGGGCCGCGAAAACAACCAGCAGCAAAAATGTAAATGCCGCATGCATACCCGCATGCACGGCCAATGCCTTCATCCCCTCGCGCGTCAGGGCAGCTTCGCGCGCCATCGCTTGCCAGCCGGTCTGGAAAAAGAAATCGCAGATCACCTGCTTGGCGCGGAATGACAGATAAAGCGCCAGAATATTCAGCAGCAGCATGTAATCACCTTTATGCGGGTTGCCCGTGCGGGCTCGGTTACGATATGCGCCCAGCCGGGCAGTGTTGCGATGTATATGGGTTTCTTTGTTTTAGACCATTACGCGCGCCGCGCAAAGAAAAACCCCGCCGTTACGGGCGGGGCTTTCCTGGCTAAAAAACCATAGGGCGCTGATTAAGCGGCCTTTTTGATCTCGTCGATCATGCCTTTCGGTACTTCGATCACGAATTCGTCTTCAGCCACGCGGCCTTCAACAGCCTGCATTGCGGCGTCGGAAAGCTTTTTGCCGATGATCACATAGGTGCCTTCTTCGGTTTCGAGAACCGCGGGGCAGCAGGTGCTGGTGTGGCAGATGAAGTTTTCGGGGGTGATGTCTTTCATTTTCATGGCTACATGTCCTTGTTGTTTTAGACCGCCGCAGAGGCAGTCAGTGGGGGAATACACGAACTGTTATAAAGTAACAGATTTACTCCGTCAAGAGAATTGGTCGGGCGCTTTATTCACATAACACGCGAAAGTGCCCTACAGGGGGCTTAGGACAAAGCCGGGCGTGCTCTCGCGAAAAAGGGGGGTTGGCGTGCCCGGAGGGATTCGAACCCCCGACCTGATGCTTAGAAGGCACCTGCTCTATCCAGCTGAGCTACGGGCACA
>JBEIOU010000014.1:0-77173 GCA_040377425.1 Micavibrio sp.
AAAAGATAGTTGTTGCACATGGGGTGCAACACACAGGAGATCAGGTATTTCATGCGTTCACAGATCGTTTTGAGAAGTTGAATGAGCATGAGTTTGTAAATTTTTGGTGCATATACCTCGTTTCTCTTGCCCATGAGCAATTTATAAAAGGCACCAAATATAAAGAGATATTAAAAACCTCATCTATCGAAATCAATGCATTCAAAGAAGCTTGTGCAAAAGCTCGTATTCCAGAGATTGAAGCCCAGAAATCATTGCGATCGGTTTTAGACTGGGCTCTGAACGCTGTACGTACAGCGCGTCCAACAATGAGCTTTTCTCCTGCAGATGGACATGGGGAATATAAACTTGATCTATTTGGTGAACCTGCATCAAAAGGCGCGGAACAGCCCCCCTCTGGTACAAAAAACTTTGCTCCTGTCTACGTTAATCAAATTAAAGAGACGCTTGAAGCTGTCCTCAAAAAGTCAGGATTTTCTTTATGGCTTATGATTGATAGATTAGACGAAATATTTCCTCGGCGTTCTAAAGTAGAAAAATTAGCCCTTAGAGGACTGCTACGCGCCATGGGGTACTTTAATTCGGAAAGCATTAGGATTAAAGTATTTTTCCGTGACGATATGCTTGAGCAGGTAGTCAGATCTGATGAGGGATTTACAGCATTAACGCACATAACAGCACGTCAAGCTGATACTATTCGTTGGTCAGAAGAGCAAATAATGACAATGGTTGTTAAGAGGTTCTTTGCAAGTGAAAAATTGGCCAAGTACTTAGACGTTGATCGTGATCTCTTATGGGCGAATGCTACGTACAGAAAAGATTGCTTCTATAAAATTTTCCCAGCCACAGTCTCTAGTGGAAAACGGCAAAGCTCTACTAGTCGATGGATATATCACAGATGTTCGGATGGTCGTGATGTTGTTACTCCCAGAGATGTTTTAGATCTTCTTTTGAGAGCGAAGCAGCGGCAGCAAGATATTTGCCACGCAGAACAAGATTGTGGATCTGAATCAATCATAACATCTGCCGCTATTAAATATGGCTTTGAAGAGCTATCAAAAAGAAAAAGACAAACCTATCTAGAAGCTGAATTTCCTCATCTCTGGAAAGAGATCGAAAAGTTTTCCGGTGGAAAAACTGATTACAATATCCATGCAATAAAACGTCTATTAGGTAGCAAGTGGGAAAATCATTCTGCTGATTTAATCAATATCGGTTTTTTGTCTAAACAAACCAAAGATGGTGAAGTTCATTTTTCTATCCCTCTACTTTACCGACATGCGATGAACTTAACTAAAGGAAAAGCATAACAAAAAAGGCCGCACACATATGTTGCGGCCTTTTTTGTTGCGTTTGGCAGATTACTGACCGGGCGCTTTCGGCGTGCTGTTGGCAGCCGGCGCAGCGGCAGGTGTTGCCACCGGTGCGGCGGGTTTGTCGGCCGTCGGCGTCGCGTTCTGCGCGAAATCGGCTTTCGGCGTTGCGCTCGGGCCAAAGGTGCTTTGCGTTTCGGCAGGTTGCTGCGCGGGCGTTTGGGGCGCGGCGGGCGTTTCTGCTTTTTTGCTGACGCGGCTCCACCATTTGGAGAGGCTGTTGAGATCTTTGGTTGCATGCGTGGTCAGGTCTTGCCACAGGTCTTTGGCTTCGTTTGCAACGCGGCCGATGAATGCATCACGGTCTTTGCGTACGGCCACGGCTACGCCTGCCGCCACAACCAGCGGCACAGACACAAACGGCGTCGCCGTTATCAGAAATGCGCCCGTGGCGAATGCGCCAGCTGCCGCCAGATAAGCTGTGGTTTTGTTGATTTTGGGTTCGTTGGACATGAGTGATCTTCCTTGTGTTACAGGGCAAAAGCGTCTGAAAATGGTTTAATAAACAGGGGGTTATAGTAGCGTCAGATTATGTCATGTCAACCACGCAAAAAAGACATTTTCCGCCCCCTGTTCGCGGTTGTTTCGGGGCGAGAAACCCCTTAAAAATAGAGTTATGAAAGCCCAAACAGTCGAATCCTCCGATAGTTCCGAACAGGAACTGCAAAGCGCATCTGCAGGCGTCAACCTGACGCCGATGATGACGCAGTACATGGCCGTAAAAGAGCAGTATCCCGATTGCCTGCTGTTCTACCGCATGGGCGATTTCTTTGAACTGTTTTTTGATGATGCGATCAAGGCCAGCGCGGCACTTGATATCACGCTTACTAAACGCGGCAGCAAGGGCGATGATGTGCCGATGTGCGGCGTGCCGTGGCATAGCCACGAGGCTTATCTGGCCCGTCTGATCCGTCTTGGATACAAAGTCGCACTGTGCGAACAGGTCGAAACCCCCGAAGAAGCCAAGCAGCGTGGCGGGTACAAAGCGCTGGTGCGCCGCGACGTTGTGCGCGTTGTGACGCAAGGTACGCTTACCGAAGACACGCTACTGGAAAGCGGCAGCAACAATTACCTATCGGCCTTGGCCGATGTCGCGGGTGCGATTGGTTTTGCGTGGCTGGATTTATCGACGGGCGATTTTACACTGCAGCCCGTGGCCACCAAAGACCTGGGCGCAACGTTGGGCCGCGTAGTCCCCGGCGAAATTCTGCTGCCCGAAAAAATGGTACAGAATACGCAGCTGTTTGAAACCCTCGGCGATTTTCGCCAAAAATTAACGGTGCAGCCCAACAGCCGTTTCGACAGCGAAAACGCCCGTAAACGCCTTGAAAAACATTTTGGCGTCGCAACGCTTGAAAGCTACGGCGGTTTTTCGCGTGCCGAAGTCGCCGCAGCTGGCGCGCTTCTGGATTACGTCGAGTTGACGCAAAAAGGTAAAGTCCCCCGCCTCTCCGCCCCGCGCCAGCTGGCTGCGGGATCGGTCATGGAAATTGACGCAGCGACACGCCGCAACCTGGAGCTGACCATCACCATGTCGGGTGAACGCAGCGGTAGTTTGCTGTCGGTCATGGATATGACCGTGACGGGTACCGGCGCCCGCTTGCTGGCGCGGCATATCGCGATGCCGCTGACGGCTCCTGCCGCGATTGAACAGCGTCTGGATGCCGTAACGTTTTTTGTTGATAGTGACAAGAAACGCGCCGATGCCCGCGAATTCCTGCGCGGCTGCGCGGATATTGAACGCGCACTGGCACGCCTGAGCCTTGATCGCGGCGGCCCGCGGGATCTGGCGGCCATTCGCGACACCCTTGGCCAGACTGTGCGCCTGCACCGTTTGCTGTCGGGCACGGGCGGCGTCGAAAGCCTGCCGAAATTGTTGCAATCCGCCATGGGCACGCTGGCGCAGTGGGGGTCGCACCATCCGCTGATTGACCAACTGAGCCGTGCACTAGCGACAGACTTGCCCATGCTAACGCGTGACGGCGGGTTTATTGCGGGCGGTTATTCGCCTAAACTGGACGAGCTGAAAATGCTGCGCGATAACAGCCGCCAGCACATCGCCCGCCTGCAGGCTGATTACGTGCAGAAAACAGGCGTGAACACGCTCAAGATCAAACACAACAACGTGATCGGCTATTACATCGAAGTATCGTCGAATAACGCCGACAAGCTGTTCGGCATGACCGAAACCTTCATCCACCGCCAGACCATGGCCAGCGCGGCAAGATTCACAACGGTCGAGCTGTCGGAGTTGGAAAGTAAAATATCTGAAGCTGCCGCAAAATCACTGGCACTTGAACTGGAACTATTCGCGCAGCTGTCCGCCGAAGTGATGGCGCTTGGCGAAACCATTGCCGCAACGGCCCAGGCGCTGGCCGCGATTGACGTGGCCGCCAGCTTGGCCGAACTGGCCGTGCGTAACAATTACGCCCGCCCCAAAGTCGATGACAGCATGGCATTCGACATTAAAGGCGGCCGCCACCCTGTGGTGGAATACGCACTCAAAAAACAAAACAACCAATCATTTATTGCGAACGACTGTCTTTTGGGTGGTCATGCTCAATTATGGTTGCTGACTGGCCCCAACATGGCCGGTAAGTCCACGTTCCTGCGTCAAAATGCCCTGATCGCGCTGATGGCGCAAATCGGCTCTTACGTGCCCGCAGCATCTGCCCATATCGGCACTGTTGACCGCCTGTTCAGCCGCGTCGGCGCGGCGGATGATCTGGCGCGTGGCCGATCGACGTTTATGGTGGAAATGGTCGAAACGGCGACCATTCTGCATCAGGCTACTGCACGTTCATTGGTTATTCTGGATGAAATCGGCCGCGGTACGGCGACGTATGACGGCTTATCGATTGCCTGGGCATGCCTTGAAAACCTGCATGACGTGAACACATGCCGCGCATTGTTTGCGACGCACTACCATGAATTGACCTCGCTGACTGAACGCCTCAAAAATCTGGCCTGCTACACCATGCGCGTGCGCGAATGGCAGGATAATATCGTTTTCATGCACGAGGTTGCGCCGGGCACCGCCGACCGCTCGTACGGTGTGCATGTCGCCAAACTGGCTGGCCTGCCGCCCGCCGTGATTGACCGCGCCGAACAGGTGCTGGAAATCCTCGAAAGCGCAAAAAACCCGATGGATGCAAGCAAGACCATGGGTGATCTACCCCTGTTCAGCGCGGCGCCAAAGGCACCTGCAAAATCGAAGGTGTCGGCGGTTGAAGAAGCTCTCAAAGCATTCGACCCCGACAGCATGAGCCCCAAGGAAGCACTCGATGCGCTTTATGCACTCAAGGCAAAGGCAAAAGCTGACACATGACAATCGCCAAAACCACATTACAGTTGACGACATACGACATCGATAACCTGAGCCATATGGCCAAAGGTACCGGACTGTCAAAGCCTGAAGCGTTTCACTACGCTATGGATTTTTGTGACAAGGCAATTGATTATATGCAGCGGGGTTATGTCGTATCGGCCCTCTACGAAAACAGCTATATGCGATCCACAACGGCAACCATCGCACCCGCACGTATTGCGCAGTCTATCAATGACCGCCGCACGGACATGGATGTGATGCAGACAGATTTGCCACTGCACCGCGCCACCGCAGACAGGCTTGAAAACATCAAACGTTTCCTGAAGGTTCAATCCGATACGCTGGCCGTCGCCTTTGCGCTTGAATACGCACGCGCAGCATTTGACTGCGTCCAAAGCTGCAATAACGGCAAAAAAGCCACACTTTTTTTCAGCCCTAACAACAAACCGGGTGAACGCGGATATCTGCTGTCGAATAACCACCCGTTCAACGCCAATCTGGGTAACAAATTCCGCCGTTCATCGCGCCGCATAAAAACGGCGGTGGCGAATGCCAACCCGTTCCGCAGCAAACCCGCCCCTGCGCCTGCCTTGCCGGCCCCTACGGCCCCCGCGCCCGAACCGGCCGCCGTAGAAACACCACATGTGCAGGAAATCCAACTGCTGAACCCGCCGACCGTCAACAAACGCACACAGCGTCAGGGCAGCGGTAACGGCGGCTTCGGGCTTTAATTATGGCTTGCGGTGTGGCGGACGTTTGATCGTAGCTGGTTTTAATACAGAAATATCACGCTGAAGGATATGCGCCAGACGACCGGGCTGCGCATCGGGGCGTATCGGGTGCATCGTTTCGGCGTTAAAGGCGCGGCGCAGATAAGTGGATGTTTGCCCCTCTTTGCGTGTCAGGGATAATTCAACCTTGGTATGCGGCGCACCGCGCAGCGGGTCTTTGCCCACTTCAAAGGCGTCAATCGTCCATACGCCGTTGTATTTTGTCATGTCGGCGCGGTTTTCACGCCAGAAAATCTCTGCCCCCACGCGAATAAAATCGGGGGCACGTCCATGCACTTCTTTCACGCGCAGGGGATCATATTCAACGATATCGCCGGATTTTGTTTGAATGACCAGAATTTCAGGGGCGCTGAAATTCTTTTCCTTACGCGCCAGACAAAAATCGCGGACGGTTTGCTCTTTGCCATCAATCTCAATGATGGCGCCGCGGTAAATAAACGGTGGAATTTCTTCGGGTTTCATGGGCGCGTTCCCCTGCCACCACCGCGGCGCGGATGAGGCGGCATTTTTCCTACACGCAGGTCGCGCGACAACGTATCGGCAGGCGTGTTGTTCCTGACCGTCATTTTTGCCGGATCGTAAATGGTTTTAATATGCTGTGATGAACCGCGCGTTAAAACCATGCGTATGCGCGGGTCTTGCGCGTTTTCACTGGCGTAGTGCGCCGATGCCACGCGCCAGGCTCCGGCAATCGAACCGCCACCGCGTATCGTGACCTGATCGCCTTTTGCGATAAAGGGCTCGTCTTCGCGGGGGGCCATGGTTCAGGGCTTGAAGCGGTCGTTGGCGATGCTGCGGCGTGGCGACACACCCGCTTGCGACGGCATATAGCTGTCGTCATTGGCAGGCGGTTTGTTACCACCCTGCGGGCCCGATACCTTGGCGGCATAGGGGGCATATTCTTTTTCAATCGACGTGTAATACAGCTTCAGAGAGCGGATTTGCGTATCCGTCACGTCTTTCCAGCGTGCACGGCCTGCCCCGCGTTCGTGTTCGATCTGCTCCAGCTCTTTGCGGGCTTTGGCGATCGTCATATAGGGCGCGGACAGATCGGGGTTGAGGATACGTCCGGCAATATGGCGGCGCATCAGTTCCTGTTTTTCGATGCTCAGCGCTTCGGGCTCGGCTTCGAACACGATCCGACCCGCGAATTTGGCAAAGCGTCGGATGTGCGGCTCCGATTTCAATTCTTCTTCGAAACGCTGTGGGAAATCGATAACCAGTTTTGCGGCATCTTTCCAGCTTGTGGTGGTGTTGAATTCGCGCAGCCACTGGTCAACCTTGGCGCGCGTGGGATCGGCCATCGGCACATCCATCAATGTTTCCGGTACATGGGGCTGGATCGGCTTGACGGCGGCGGCGCGTACTTTTGCGGCGGCGGCAGATACGCGTTTGGCGAAATCAGGATCTGCCTTCAGCGTGTCGGCACGCTGTTCGGCAATTTTATCGTCAAACTTGGCGGGGATTACGCGGTCGGACATATCCATCGGCATCAAGACCGGCTGGCCGTCTTTGGGCGCATGGCGGAATGGATGGTATTTGGCGTTTTGCGGCGCCATGCAATCGGCCAGTTCGGCGACGGACATTTTCATGTATTTCGCGGGGTCGGTTGACAGGTCGAACAAAATCTCGGTCGCGTCGCCGTCGCGCGTGGCGATGTTGGTGACAACGGCCGATTTCGCTTTGCCGTAGGCCATATAGGAATGGGTGAATATTTTATTTTTGGCCATAAAATCATCCACGCCGGCAACTGTCGCCAGCTGGGTCATTTGATCCCAGATTTGGGGGGCGGCTTTGCGGATGACTTTGGCAACGCCGATGGTGGCACGAATGTCATTCATGGCATCGTGCGCATCGTGGTTGCCCAGCGATACGCCGTTTTGCTGCGCGACATTAAGCAGCGACAGACTTGCCGATCCGAAATCGTTGAGGGTATCCAGCTTGAGCGCGGCCGGCATGTACATGGCGACAGCCTTGACCAGTACCATGATGTCAGATCTGCCGTTGGTTTCGCCCGTGGCGGGGGAACGCAGCGTGGTCAGCCCTGGTTCTTGCAAGTTCTGGTGGAAATTCTGGGCGAGGACAGGTTCGTCATACCCAAGCGTGTTATAACCCGAGAAAATGACAGGCATATACTGCGAGCGGATCCATTCATCCACTTCCTGCATCATTTCGTAATGTGAATTTTTACTTTTTTTGAGGTCTTCGGGCGTAAAGCCGGTGGTGAGCAGCGCCCCCGGCGACGGCACCACCCACGGGGACCTGCGGCATTCGATCTTCTTACTCGACAGGATATTCAGGTTATCGTCTGTAAAGACAAGCGCGATCTGAAGGATTTGGCTGAAATCCTTGTCGAGACCTGATGTCTCGGTATCGTAAAAGATGAACACGTGTCCGGCTCCTTCGCTTGCGAGTGGTCGTTCGTGCGGTTCAATTTTTCTTTGTTTGTTGGTGAAATATTTAATATCATCTTTTGTAATCAAACGCATCAAAAAAGATGGTTTAAGGAAATATTGTTACCGTATTAACGGTTGGTCATACAGGCGGCACTGCGCATCATGGCTCTTTTGGGCAAAAAATCATTCTCTGCTGCACCGCCAGAAATCAAAAGAGCTAATTTTGATAAATATCTGAGCAAATTATCCACAGACTTTAAATCAGAATATCAAAAAGCTGCCGACCGCTTTGCGGTGCAAAAAACAGGCTCAGGTTACACATTCGATTTCCCCATCAAGCTATCTGAATTAACAGACAAAACATTGGCAAAAATTGCAGACGCCAGCGCCCGAATGTACAGGCTGCGCGACATACCTGCCATTGTGGCCACAGGCGGGTATGGCCGGGGCGAACTGGCCCCCTTTTCGGATGTGGATGTACTGGTCATCACGACGGATGATATTTCAGCGGCCCAAAAAAAATGGATCGAAACGCTTCATGCCGCCTGCTGGCAGGTTGGTTTACGCCTCAGCTATTCGGTGCGTAGCCTGCCTGACAGCCGCGTGATGATGGCCAAAGATTTGCACTTCCTGACCAGCCTTTTGGAAAAACGTCTGGTTTGTGGCGACAAAAAACTATTCAAGCATCTGGAAAAAGAATACACCCAGCATCTGCAAACGGCAGGCATCGGCAGTATCATCGCCGCCAAACTGACAGAGCGTGACGACCGCCACCGCAAACACGGCGACAGCCGCGCCCTGCTCCAGCCGAATATCAAGGAAAGCAAGGGCGGGTTGCGTGATCTGCAAAACTTGTTCTGGCTGGCAACCCTGACCGATGGTGCCCGCACCGCCCGCGACATGGTGCGCAAAAGAATGCTGAGCGCGGCGGAGGCCAGATTGCTCGGCCGCGCGCACGAATTTTTCTGGCAAATTCGTTGCCACTTGCATTTACTGGCCGGGCGCGCGGACGACAGGCTTGGTTTTGACATTCAGCCCGAAGTTGCCCAGCGCATGGGATATAACGACCCCGCCCCCAACAAGCGCGCCGAAATGTTTATGCGCGATTATTTCCGCATGGCCAATGATACCGGGTATCTGACACGCATTCTTTGCACACTGCTGGAAAGCCGCGCGGCGGCGGGCGGCGCCACGGCGGGTTCGCGTAAACTTGCGCTTAGCGATATGATTGAAGGGTTTACGACAGCGCAAAACCGTTTGTTGCCCGCCCATAAAAACACCTTCACCGAAACGCCGTCTGACATGGTGCGCATTTTCCGCGTCAGTCAGGGTAGTGGTTTTGATATCCATGCCGACGCCCTGCGCCAGATCCGCGATATTCTGGAGGCGCAGCCGCGCATTTTGCGTGATGACAAAACGGCACTGGGCCTTTTGCGCGATATCATACTGGACCGAAAAAAATCGGCGCAAACCCTGCGCCGCCTGAACGAAACAGGCATGATGACGGCGATCATCCCTGATTTTGAAAATATTTTCGTGCATATGCAATACGATATGTACCATGTGTTTACGGCGGATGAACACACCATCAACGCCATCGACATGCTGCATAAAATAGAAGCCGGACAACTGCAAACCGAAGCGCCTGTGTCGACCGAATTGTTTGGCCAGATTCACAACCGCCGTGCGCTATATATCGCTATGCTATTTCACGATATGGCCAAAGGCACGGGCGGCGAACATGCGGTCAAAGGCGCAGAAATCGCCCGCCGCATGTGCCCCAAGCTGGGGCTGGATGCGGCCGAAACCGACACCGCCGCATGGCTGGTCGAACATCATTTGCTGATGACCATGACTGCATTCAAACGTGACCTGTCCGACCCCAAAACGGTGGCCGATTTCGCAGCTGCCGTACAATCGCCGGAGCGTTTAAAACTGCTGACCATCATGACCGCCGCCGATGTCATGGCCGTTGGCCCCGGCCGCTGGAATAATTGGAAAGCAGGTTTGCTGCGTGATCTGTATCACCGCACGCAACATGTATTGTCGGGCAAACCCGATATGTTCGACGATGCACAGGCAACATTAATGCGGCAAAAGGCCGTGCGCCGTCTGGTGGGCGACAAAACCGCTGTCTTGCGCTATCTGGCCGACCGCGCGCCTGCTGATTTATGGCACAGTTTTGCGCCTGAAACGCTGGCCGGATTTATTGCGGCGATGGATAAAACCATCGACCCCGCAAATGCAAAAACCACGCTACGGGTGCTGCCATCCCCCGCGCTTGATTACACCGAGGTATTTATTTTTACGCCCGACCGCAAGGGGCTTTTTGCCACACTGGCGGGTGCCATTTCCGCTGCGGGTGCCACCATTGCGGCCGCGCGTATTTTTACGCTGCCGGACGGTATGGCACTTGATGTGTTTCAAGTGCAGGACCTGCAAGGCCGTGCGTATGACAACGCCGCTTTCCTTCAGCGTAGCGTGAAATCGGCCTTGGCGGGTGGTGTCGACATCGAAGCTGAAATTACACTGCGCCAGAAAAGCCTGCCCAAGCGTGCGCAGAATTTCAAAGTCGCCCCGCAGGTCATTCTGGACAACAACGCCAGCAACAGCCACACCGTGATTGAAGTCACGGGCAAAGACCGCCCGGGTTTTTTGTATGCGGTTACATCTGCCCTGACCGACCTTGGTTTGCAGATCAGCGCGGCGAAGGTTACGACTTTTGGCAGCCGCGCGATGGATGTGTTTTATGTCAAAGACAGCTTCGGCCTCAAGGTCATCCACCCCGAAAAACGCAGCCGTATAGAACAGACACTCAAGAATATACTTGAAAAAAACGCATAATTCGCTCCATACTATTGTAGTTAAAGAAAAAAACGGAGAACGGGTGTGCCGCTAAGCGCTGTCGACACGAAACAATCCACAGTCTGGACGCCCGATAGCTGGCGCGGCAAAAAAGCCGAGCAGATGCCCGTCTATGACGACATCGCCGCACTTGAAAAAGTAGAACATACCCTTGCCAATTATCCGCCGCTGGTTTTCGCGGGTGAAGCGCGCCGTTTGAAACAGCAGTTGGCACGCGTGGCCGCTGGCGAAGCCTTTGCCCTGCAAGGCGGCGATTGCGCCGAAAGCTTTTTGGAATTCCATCCAAAAAATATCCGCGACACCTTCCGCGTCATTTTGCAAATGGCGATTGTCATGACATTTGCGGCGGGTTTACCTGTTGTCAAAATCGGCCGTCTGGCCGGACAGTTCGCCAAACCGCGCAGCGCACCCGATGAAACACGCGGTGGCCTGACCCTTCCCAGCTACAAGGGCGATATCATCAACGGCCCCGAATTCACGCCCGAAGCCCGCCGCCACGACCCGCAGCGTATTGTGCAGGCGTATAACCAGTCTGCCGCGACGCTGAACCTTGTGCGTGCTTTCGCATCTGGCGGCTATGCCGATTTGCACCGCGTGCATAAATGGACGCTGGATTTTATCAAAGGCCACCCGCTGGAAAGCCGTTATCAAGACATGGCCTCGCGCCTTGATCAGGCATTGGCATTCATGGCGGCGGCGGGCATCACGGTTGAAAATTCGCCGCAGATCCGCGAAGTCGATTTTTATACATCGCATGAGGCCTTGCTGCTGCCCTACGAACAAGCCATGACGCGCACGGATTCAACAACGGGTGAATGGTACGACGTATCTGCGCATATGCTGTGGATTGGTGACCGCACGCGCCAGCCCGACGGCGCACACGTCGAATTCCTGCGCGGCGTAAAAAACCCGATTGCGTTCAAATGCGGCCCCAGCCTGCCGGTTGATGACATGCTGCGTTTGATCGATATCCTGAACCCGGATAACGAACCCGGCCGCCTGACGCTGATCAGCCGCATGGGGCATGACAAAGTCGCCAAGCACCTGCCCGACCTGATCCGCGCCATTCAGCGCGAAGGCCGCAGCGTGGTCTGGTCTTGCGACCCCATGCACGGCAACACGCATACGTCGACCACAGGATACAAAACCCGCGCGTTTGATAGCGTTTACAGCGAAGTCGAACAGTTCTTCCAAATTCACCGTGCCGAAGGAACGCACCCGGGCGGCGTGCATTTTGAACTGACGGGACAAGACGTCACCGAATGCACGGGCGGCGCGTACAAAATTACCGATGAAAACCTCGGTGACCGATACCACACGCATTGCGACCCGCGTTTGAACGCTTCGCAATCGTTGGAACTGGCGTTTAAAATCGCCGATGAACTACAAACTCACGTCAAAAGCACGAGGAAATAAAAACAAAACAGCGGCAGCAAGGGGGAAGCAGCCAAATGTTTGAAGACCAGACGGCCACAGAAGGCCACGAAAAAATCGTCAAAGCGCAGGCATTGTTTGCGCGGTTGATGGAAAGCGCGGCAGACGGCGAATTTAAGAAAATCTTCGCCGCCGCGATTCAGGAACACTCGCTGGATGAATTCTATCCGGTCGTTGTGCGTGCAGAATTGTCGGCTGCATTGATGCTCTGCCATATTGCCGCGGCGCAGGTGCAGGGTTTCCAATTCCGCGATTATCTGCAAGAACACTGCGGTCTGCGACCTGCGCAGCTGATCAACATGCCGCTTCTGGACATTGCAGATATCTGCGAATTGCCCATTTTGCAAATTGACGAAATCCTGCGTGCCTTTGGCTATAAAATTACCGAAGGCGTCATCGCCGACCATCCGGATGCGCACCGCAAAACAGGCAGCAACGATGTTGTCGATATGCACGGCCTGCGTAAACCGCGCCATGCTGGATAACGCGCCGCAAAATCCGCGTGACGATGCCGGCTGGTTCCGGCATTTCCGCATGACCAAATACCTGCCTGCGGTTGCTGATAAATTTGATGCGGCCATGACGGCGCATCAAACAGACGCTGCCGCGACCAAAGCCGTCATGACAGGTTATGCCGCGGCCGCGCTTGATATTTTGCTTTATACCGGATCTACGCCCAAGAATATCGCAGCCGATCTGGCGGATACATTCCGCCTGACGCCGCAACATTTTTTGCTGCTGAAAGTGGACGATTTTGCCCGCGTCAGTGGCCGCGGCAGTCTGACACTGGGCGAAGCCATGTCCGATGCCGGATTTCTGGTCGACCGCGGTACGGTGGCCGGTTTCCGTCTGCCGTCCGGCGGGCGCAAGCCGCCGCGCATCCCCGGGCCCTCCGGCCCCTGATCTTGCCTCGATTTCCGGCGATTTACCCCCTAAAAACGGGCGTTTTAGCCCCCAAAGCCCCCTTGGGTTTTCAAAACCCGTGGTGTAAGATGTCAATCCTGAAACATAAGGATTTTGACCATGACCGTCGCCACCCGTTTTGCCCCCAGCCCCACCGGTATTCTGCACGTCGGCAGCGTCCGCACCGCGCTGATCGTCTGGCTGTGCGCCCGCAAGAACAAGGGTAACTTCATGCTGCGTATCGACGATACCGATTTGCAGCGATCCAAAGAAGAAAACGTTGACGACATCATGGCAGGCCTGAAATGGCTGGGCCTGAACTGGGATAGCTTCGCCCGCCAGCGCGACCGCGCTGCGGATTACGACCGCGCGATCCAGAAACTGAAAGACAATGGCCGCCTGTATCCCTGCTATGAAACCGAAGAAGAACTGGCGCTGAAACGCAAATCACTGCTGTCGCAGGGTAAACCGCCGCTGTACGACCGCGGCGCCCTTGAACTGACGGACGAACAAAAAAAACAATACGAAGCCGAAGGCCGCCGCCCGCATTGGCGCTTCAAGCTGGAACACAAACCGATCATCTGGCAAGACCTGGTGCGCGGCCATGTCGAATTCCATGGCAAAGACATGACCGACCCTGTGCTGATCCGCGAAGACGGCCGCCCGCTGTATCATATCTGCTCGGTGATCGATGACATAGACTTTGCCATCACGCATATCGTGCGCGGCGAAGACCATGTCAGCAACACCGCCAGCCACGTGCAGATGTTCGAAGCGCTGGGCGCAACCCCGCCGCAATTCGCGCACGTCACGCTGCTGGGTGACATGGAAGGCAAAAAACTATCGAAGCGCAAAGGGTCTTTCGGCCTTGCCTCGCTGCGCGACGAAGTCGGGCTGGAGCCGATGGCAATTATCAGTCTGATGTCGCGTATCGGCACGTCCGACCCGATCGAGCCGTTGTTCACCATCGAAGAAGTGATCGAAAGTTTTGATTTCTCCAAATTCTCGCGCAACCTGCCGAAGTTTGACGAAGATGAACTGTATCGCCTAAACGCCAAAATCCTTCACAAACTGGAATTCGCGCAGGTCAAAGACCGCCTCGCCGCCCTCGGCATGGCCGACGTGGATGCGGCGTTCTGGGATGCCGTGCGCCCGAACCTTGAACTGCTCAGCGATATCAAAGATTGGTGGCAAGTGGCCAAAGGCCCCGTCACCCCTGTGATCGAAGATGCAGAATTCACCAAAATCGCCGCCGAGCTGCTGCCCGAAGGCCCGTGGGATAACAAGACATGGGAGCAATGGGTAGGCGCGATCAAGGCGAAGACCGACCGCAAAGGCAAAGCACTGTTTATGCCCCTGCGCCTGTCGATCACCGGTCAGGAACACGGTCCAGAACTCGGCGTCCTGCTCCCGCTCATTGGCCGCCAGCGCGTGCTGGAGCGTTTGAAGACGGCGGCGTAAGCACGTCCCCGATGGCCGGAACAGATACATCACAGCCCCTGATCCCTGCCGACATGCCGCTGGCGCCTGTGGTTATTCTGGTGCGTCCGCAGCTGGGTGAAAACATAGGCATGTGCGCGCGTGCGATGCTGAACTGCGGCGTGACCGAACTGCGTATCGTCAAGCCACGCGACGGCTGGCCGAACGATGACGCCATTGCCGCCGCATCGGGCGCAATTGATGTCCTCAATGCCGCGAAGCTGTACGAGACAACCACCGAAGCCGTGGCCGATCTGGAATATGTGCTGGCCACCACCGCCCGCATGCGCGACATGGTGAAGCCCGTCATGATGGCCGACGAAGCCGCCCGCGACATCCACCACCGCCATCATGGGCGCAGCACGCCCAATTGCGGCATTCTGTTTGGCCCCGAACGATCGGGGCTGGAGAATGAAGATGTGGCCGTGGCCAGTGCGATTTTGAATATCCCGCTCAATCCTGGCTTTTCATCGCTCAATCTGGCGCAGGCGGTTTTGCTGGCGTGCTACAGCTGGCTTTCTTGCGACAACCGCTTTCCGCCCGCCGCTGCGCCCGCACCGCAAGACGGCGACAGCAGCGCCCCCGCCAGCCGCGGCGAGATCGACAATATGCTCAAGTTTCTGGAAGCCGATTTGGACGAGCGCGGGTTCTTCCGTAGCGCCCCACAGCGGCCAAACCTGCTGCGCAATATCCGGAATTTCTTTTTCCGCGCCGCGCCCACGGTGCAGGAAGTGCGTACGCTGCACGGTATTTTCGTGTCGCTCCGCGGCAAACGCCGCGGAATTGATGGCGAAAATCAGGGCTAAATCCTTTATTTACCATATTTTAATGGCCACCTGATAGGATTCAGATAGGATCAAAACAGGCATGGGCGAACATGACATCTATGTTCGAAAGTAAGCGGCTGAAGGCCGCCTTTACGCTGGTTACCGGCATACTGCTCGGTAGTGCCGGCGCAGCCCTGTATAACGACGCGCAGCAAGATAAAACCGCGAACGGAATCAAAGCCGAAACGGTGGAGCCGCATATCCTGAACCTCGGCACCGTCGATGCCTATTCCAGAGATAACATACCCCTGCAGGCGCGTATTTCGGTGGTCGGTCTGATACCGGCAAGTTTGCAGGATGAAGTGAATGTACGCAGCAGTATCGTGCAGACATTGAAGCAGCAGCTGGCGCAGCGCCCGGCCAAAGATCTGGGCGTCGATCAACAGCTGGATAATATCCGCAGCGCCTTCATGGCGCAGCCGGACCGCAGCCAGATGTCGCAGGTAACGATTGAACTGCCGCAGCAGAACCTCGACCAGCTTAGCCGCAGCCTGACAGATACCGTGCGCCATACAACCACGGGCAAATGGGACAGCAACGCCGATGTACGGCTGACCGTCGAGGCATCCTTCGAGCCAAAAACAATCGAGCGTTATTACGCCCGCAAAGACCGCTAAGCAAAAGCCGCCGCGAAACCTGCCGGGCTCAACAGCCTTTAACAAACCGTCATACAGGCAAAGAAAAAACCGCCCCACATTGCTGGAGCGGTTTTTCTGTTTCCATCCCGTAAAAATTAACGGGAGTAGAATTCGACGATGAGGTTCGGTTCCATGTGAACAGGATACGGAACTTCTTCCAGTTTCGGGCCACGAACGAATTTGCCGGTGAAGGCTTTGTGGTCGACTTCAAGATAAGACGGTACTTCGCGGTCAGCCGCTTCAACCGACGTCAGAACCAGCGTCATCGTGCGCGACTTTTCGCGTACTTCGATCACGTCGCCATCTTTCAGCGAGATGGAAGGAATGGTCACGCGCTTGCCGTTGACTTTAACGTGGCCATGGCTGACGAACTGGCGCGCAGCAAACATGGTGTTCACGAATTTCATACGGTAGATGGTTGCATCCAGACGACGCTCCAGCAGCTCGACCAGGTTGTGGCCGGTATCGCCTTTGCGGCGGCGGGCTTCTTCGTAGTAGCGGTAGAATTGACGTTCGCCGATGTTCGCGTAGTAGCCGCGCAGTTTTTGTTTTGCGAGCAGCTGGATCGCGTAATCCGTCGGCTTTTTCTTGTTTTGGCCGTGTTGGCCGGGACCGTATTCGCGCTTGTTGAAGGGCGATTTTGCACGGCCCCACAGGTTGACGCCAAGGCGGCGGTCGATTTTATGTTTTGCTTGTGGGCGTTTTGCCATTGTATTTACTCACTTTTTCTAAATTGTCCCGGTAGTTCGGCCCGCAGGCTGCGGCGACGGGGAGAGGAATTTAATCCAGCCCTCTTTCCCGGGAATGATGGCACTATAAGCATTTCTACTACCCTGTCAACAGGATAATTATGGATTTATTGCCCCCTTTTCAGGGATTTACGGGTTTTTTCTGCGTTTAATGCAGGGTACGGCTTTGCAGGGCTTGCATCTGTTTAATGGCAGGAGCATAACCGCCCGCCGCCGACTTCTCCAGCCATGCCCGCGCCTGCGCCATATCCTGCAAAACGCCATTGCCCAGATAGTACCGCAGCGCCAGTTCGTGCTGTCCGGCAGGCTCCCCCGCCGCTGCGCGGCGTTGCAGGGCGGCCAGATAATACGCCGCCGCCCGCTGGCTGCGCGCGGCGCGGTCCTGGTCGTCGCCGACAGGCGTCACGGTCAACCCGTATTCAGAAGACATTCGGGCAGCATCGTCGGTGGTATAATCCGCATCCATGGATAGAGCAGATGCCAGAACCTTGCGCCCCGCAGCCGCGTCCTGATCGACGCCATCGCCTTTCAACAACGCCTCGCCGTAGTACAGCAGCGCAAGCGTATCGCCAAAATAATAAGCTGCTTTGTAGAAATACTCCGCCGCCTTGAACGGGTCTTCGTATTTGTAATAAAGCCCTAGTTCGCGGCACGCGCCGGGCGCACCGGCGACCAATGCTTTTTGCAGCCAAGACAAAGCGTCCTTGCGGTTCACGGGCATTTGCTGGCGCGAAACGCCAATGCCAATATAGCCGTTTAAGTATGCACGCCCGATGTTCTCCATCGCGCTTGCGTGCCCCTGCTCCGCGGCCAGCATCATCCAGTTATACGCATGGGTGCTGCTGACCTCGACGGCCTGCCCTTTGCAAAATCCGGTGACATAGCCCATGGCCAATTCGTATTGCGCATGGGCATCGCCCGCTTCGGCGGCTGCGGTTAATTCATCAAGGTTGCGATAAAACATCATGACGCCACCATACCTTGCGATTGCGCCGCCGGCAGCGCCAGCGTTTTTAAAATGAAGTCCACACGCGCCGCAACCGGCATGACGGGTACGCGCACAGGCGCGTAGCCGAGTGATCGATAATCCGTCTCCAGCATTCTATCAATCTGCATTGCTGCGGCTTCGTCTTCGGAACGTACGCCGTCATGAAAAACAGGCAGTCGGTCAAAAATAAAAACAGCGCGGTAGCGGAAATGACGACAGGCGGCTATGGCCGCATCTGTATCCAACCCCGCCAGACGGAAATAGGCAATACTGTCCGGCATGCCGCGATCCATAAAAACGGTATCCAGCGGCGCCAGCTGCTTTTCGCGCGATGTTTTGATGCGCAGAATATCTTCCTGCAGTTGTTTGCCGCCGTCTGCCTTCACATCTGCGATGGACAGGCCGTGACGCAGGCATTCTTCTATCAGCTCGCGGGCGACTTCTGCCTGCACGGCATATCCGCGGGAAGTCAGTGCATTGATCACGGATGTTTTTCCCGACGACGGTGCGCCGGTGATGACAATCCATGAGGTGTCTATATCAAAGCCTGCCATCCATTCCCCGCGGTTTATTTAATGGATTATGCCATGCGGCGCATGCCGGGTAAAGTATGCATACACGGCCTACCCAATCGCGCTGGCGCCAGCAATACAGATACCTGCCAGCAATACCCCCGAAAGAATACACAAGGCACGACGGTCACTGCGGATGACGTCTGTAAATTCTTCACGCCGCGCAAGGCCGGATGTTCTGGCCACCTGTATCAGGGTGCCAATAACAAAAATGTAGGCCATAAAAAATATTTTGTCGGTCAGCATCAGGTAATTCACGTCCGGCAAATTACTGTATGTGGTGAGCTGCAGCGCAACCAATGTCAGCAAGGCTGTAATGGCAACGCCCATACGCCCATCAACATACGAAGGATGCACAAAAAACACCACCAGCCCGCACAAGATGACAAGCCCCAGCGGCAGGAATATTTTCAGCCCTGTTGCCGCCGCAGGACGCACCACCGGCACACTAAACGAAGCCCGTGCATAAGGTTCTAGCTTGTCTTGTGACAGATCGCCAAAACTGGTCGGATACGGGAATGCGCGAATTTCAAGACGCGGCGTTTCAAGGGTATATCCGGGGAGAGAAATTTCAGGGTTAACACTGATCGCGCCGCCCTTGGCTATGCGGTCGGCCACGTAAACCACATCACGGATATCATGCACGGAATCTTCCATGGCCGCACTCAGCAATTGGCGGTCGAATGGAAATTTATGCAGCGGAAACTTCGCGCTGAATTTCCCCTGCTGGCGAATGACCATCAGCCACGATCCGTCGGGCATTTTCTGCGGTGCGTCGTAAACGGGAGTGCGCACATGATCCGCCGGATCAAACGCGTTCATAAACTCCGCTGTTTCCCACGGCTTTAGCGACGGGTTCGCCCAGCGGAACCAAACGTACATATCAAGGCGATAGCTGTGCGTGCGCATATCGACTTCAAGGATATCATTGATATGCGCCCCGACCGTCACACGCTCCGGCTTGCTATAAGTGACAGGCGGCGGAATATCCGATGATATAACGGCGACCGGCGGCACGGCAGGCATGGATTGCGCCTGCGCCACCAGCGGCGCGTATAGCAAAAATAGAAACAGAAAAAACGGATAGCGCAATTTCATTATTTACCCTTATGGCATCACAACGGACGTGATAAAACGGTCAACTGTATCGGTATAGTTCCCCGGCTTACCCAGATTGGCGTTAATTTCGCCATGGTTCAGGTTTTCAGGAAGAATTTCAGCACGCAGACCGCGTGGCAACATTAGCTTTGCCAGTCCTTCGGCCTGTGCGCAAGGTTTGTCTTTGCGCGTTGCCGAACAAACCATCATCAACGGCACAGCCTGATCGGACAATTGCGCTGTCAGCGATGTCTGGCGCCAAAGTGCCGGATCTTCGCCAAACGGCTTATCATAAAGTTTGGCATGAGGGGCACGCATCAATGCCTCGACATCTACTGCGCCGCTATCCAGCATGACGGTGCCGCGCCACGGATGCGCACCTTGTTCAAACGCAATTTGTGGGGATACTGCCAGCAGACCCACCAGATGCGCCCCCGCCGAATGCCCCATAGTCACAATACGGTTTGCATCCCCGCCCCATGTCGCCGCTTGGGCTTGTACATAGGCGATCGCACGTCCTACATCCTGCGCCTGCACATACGGATTGGCGCCATCGCCAATCATGCGGTAATTGGCGGACACCAGAATGTATCCCTTGGCCAGCCAATAGGCTGCTTTGTTGTTGGCCACCCCCGGGTTGCTTTTATCGCCGCGGTTCCAGCCCCCGCCATGCACCATAAAAATAATTGGCGCGTTTTGCGGTGATGCAGGCAGGTATACGTCTATTTTTTGTTTTTCGTGCTGGCCGTAGGAAATGTCTTTTTGCACCTGCGCGCCAGCGGGCAGCGCGGCCGTTTCTCCGCGGGATTTATTGCCCATGAACCCGCGCAGCCCCCCTGTGCCGCCCGCCTCTCCCTGCTGGCCTTCGCGCCGGTTTTGCAGGCGCTCGCGCAAGGATTCTGCGGGTGCAGGCGTCACAGCGCCCAAAACAACAGCCGCCATAACGGCAAAGATCATCAGAAATTTCATATCAGATTCCTTATGTGGGCGGGATGAATGGCATACAGCGTAATACCCGCCGCCATGCTGTAACCCTGCGCCGAGTGGTTTATTTTATTTGATATAAAACGCCTTGAGGCTGGCCAGTAATGCGGCAGCAGCATCCGTTTGTGCCAAAACCGTTTTCTGGCGGCTGGTATCGCCCGATAGCAAACTGAGCGCTGATTTGGGCAATCCCCATTCGCTGGCCAAAAACTCAAGCAAGGCGCGGTTGGCTTTGCCATCTTCCGGCACGGCATTCACGGCGATTTTAAGCATACGTCCACCGGATGCCGTATCACCTGCCATATCGACAAATCCCTGAAACGCCGTTTTGCGCGCCGCCGGTGTCAGGCGGATACGTGCGGTGACACCCTTGCTGTGCAATTGAAACGGCATCAGGGTGCGGGCGGCTTGCGGGTTGTTTTGGATGCGGGCGGCGGCATGTCTGCCGAAATAACGGTGCCGTTTTTAAGGTCGATTTGCTTCACCCAGCCATCCGGATGCAGCGTGACCACAGGAATGTTATCGGTGTGTGCACCGTAATAAGTTTTGGCCACACTGGGTACAATCGGGCGCGTGCTTTCTTTGCCGGTTTGCCAATCCGACGCCACGGCGATATTCATGCCGTATCCTTCGGCCAGTTCGGGCGTGGTGCCGGTGCCTTTGATATAAATCTGGAACTGCGCCAGAAAAACGTTTTCATTCGTCGCCGCACGCGCACCATAGGCCGCATAGGCACCCAGCGTGGGCGGTACGGTGGAAGATGCGCCATCTTGCGCCCGCCATGTCACATCGACCAGTTTCGATGACTGCTGTTCAAACGGCGCAGGGCCATAGGCTTCGTCGATATAATCGGCCAGCTTTCCCGATTTCAGATCATCCACAAACCGCAGGCTGAGACCTTCTTCGCCAAGGTTATAGTTTTTAAACAGCTCTTTCGCATTCGCAGCCTGCGCGGTTAATGTGCCGCCCTTGACCATGATCATCACCGCGGTTTTGTCGCCGGTAGATGGAATGATTTCTTCTTTGGATGCCGAATGGTCACCCGGGTTTTGAAAACAGATATCGCTGCCCGATATGTTGCTGACGATCAAGCGTACATCAGGGCGGCGCGGCGTTTGCGGCAGCGATACACCATGCGTATCCAGCAGAGATTTTACCTGCACCCAGATCGCGTCCGCTTCAACAACCTTGTCTTGCCACGACTGTCCGGGGCCAAAGCCATTTGAGCCTGCGCCTTTCTGACCGGATGAATTGAAACTTTTGTCGATAGACATGAACGCCGCCGAAAAATGGAATGCCCCATTATATCAGCAAGGTTATTTTATGTCAAAATCACAAATGAGCCCTGCTGTTATTCCGAAGCCTTTGATTTATCTTGCAACATCAGGCCAATCATGCCCCCGCAGGCGGCAAAAAAGACGCTGCAGAAAAGCCCGGGCCAAAAATGACCGCCCGCCATGACCAAAAGCCCCAGCAGTACAAAAACCACCGACACAATTACAAAGAAAATCAATGTGCCCCTGTTGTGCGACTTGGCCGAATTACGGCGTGCTTCTTTGACTGTCATTTTTTCGCTCGATATTTCAAGCCCCGTCGTCCAGCGTTTCAGCATTACCAGATACCAAACAATATACAGCGGCAGGAAAATCAAATTCGCAATAAAACCGAATACGATCTGATTCAGAATAACCACAGGCAGCGTGATCTGGTACATCAGTTTAATGTTACCACGCAGAGATTCATGATGTTCGGAATCCCGCATCACATAACCTTTGCCCAGCACGCCCCAAGGATAAAAAACCTGACGGCCTTGTGTATCTGTTTTAAACGCGCCGTCGGTCAAGCCATCGAAATATCCCATGGATACAATCCCTTTAGCATTAAAAGTGCACTAGATTTGCAGATAATTATGGCGTCTATTGTATCTCAAGAATTGTAATGTTAGAATGTGTTATGCGTTTTTTAATGATCATTCTTGTTTTTATGATTGGTTTCAGCGGCTTTACGGCTGCTGCGCATGCTTTCGACTCGCTCGATTGCGCGGCTGTTGAAAAATCTATCCAACACGGCGACTGCGCTGGTCATGACACCCACAAAAAAGACGACACGTCGGGCGGCAAACACCTTTGCCTGAACTGCCACCATTGCTGCGTATCGCATGCCGCAACGCTACAGCTGCCCCCAACGGTGGCGGCCCCTGTTCACAAAACGACATACCCGATTGTGGACAATGATGTTGATGGCAAGGTCGTATCCGGTTTAAAACGCCCTCCCAGATCTTTCGTTTAATTAAACGGCTTTCGTGATGCCGCATGCGCGCTTTTTATCCAAGCGTTCGCTGGCTTTATACGGTTTTGATTAAACAAAGGGTTCTCCCTTATGCATATATTCCCCAAATGCGGGGTACGCGTATTTGCCATGGCCTTGGCATATTGCGTATCTGCCGCACCTGTACTGGCGCAAGATTTAACACTCGCTCAGGCATTCGAAACAGCGTTTGCAACATCGCCGCATGCCGCTGCCGCCCGCGCGCGCACAGCGGCCGCCATTGCGGAGCGCAAACAAAGCGGTGCCCTGCCGAACCCCGAATTGTCGATCGAGGCTGAAAACATTTACGGCAGCGAGCCCTATAACGGGTTCGATAATGCTGAAACTACTTATGGCATTTCGCAGTTGATCGAGCTGCCCGCCAAACGCGGCAGCCGCCTGCGCATGTCCGACGCCGAAAAAGAAAAAGCAGGGCACGCCCAACAATCGTCACTACTGGATTTACGCCGCGATGTGCATATCGCCTTCGCCGAGGTTGCTGCCGCACAGCAGGAACTATCTCTTCGCCAAGAACAACAAAAGCTTGCCGCCGAAGTGCGCCATAGCGTCGTGGCCAAGGTAGAGGCCGGCAAAGAGCCGCCCATACAAAAAAACAAAGCCGAGATTGAATTCTCCAGCAGCAATATCGCCCTTGAACGCGCCGCCCGTCACTTGAAAGCCAAGCAGCGCATTCTTTCCCTGCTGGCAGGGATTTCGAATACAGAGATTACTGTCGATGCGGCATCGCTACCTGCGGTATCTGCACCCGCGGATATCGGCGTTTACCGTGAACGGTTACAAGCATCGCCAGATGCCAAAAGCACAGATAGCGACATTGCCCGTGCTGAAGCAAATTTCAACTATGAGAAGGCAAACGCCCTACCCGATCCGACGTTTAATTTTGGCATCAAGGATATACGTGGCGAAGACAATCAGGCTTTTATAGCGGGCGTATCCTTCCCAATTCCAGTCTTTAGCCGCAACCAATCAGGCATAGACCGCGCACGAGAAGTGCTCACGGCCACACGTCTGGATCAAGCCGGATGGCATAACGAACGCGAAGCCACGCTAAACAACATCTACGCCGATTTCAGTACCGCATACAGCGAAGCGCAAGCATTACAATCGACTATTGTACCCGGCGCCGAAGAAGCTTTCCGTTTCGCGCGAGAAGGATACAACGCAGGAAAATTTGGGTATCTGGACGTACTGGATGCGCAAAGAACACTGTTTGATACGCGTGAACAGTTGAATGCCGCGATTCTCGAATATCACCGCCAACGCGCACACATCGAACGATTAACCGCTGCACCGCTATCGCAGACCCGCAAGGATTAAAAATAATGAAAACCGTCAAAGTTAAATCAATGCTGCTTTGTGCCGCTTTTTATGCCCTATTGCTCGCGGCGGCATCTGTGAGCGCCCTTTCGACTGTCTATGCCAGCGGCGAACATTACCACGCACAAAAAGATCCACACAGTCATGGACATGACAAAAAAACAAACGCCGATAGCCACGTCAATGATGCACACAATGACAACCATGAAGATACCCATGAACAGGCGGACGAACATGCCGAAGGAGAGATTCACCTCAGCGAAGAACAAATAAAAGCGGCGGGCATAAGCATTGCGCCTGTTTCTGGGGGGATGCTGGCCAAAGAAATAACCGTCCCCGCCAAAATCACAGCGGCTGCCGATAAACTGGCGCAGATTGTACCCAAAGCCAGCGGTATTGTGGCCGACGCACGAAAAAATATCGGTGACACGGTTGAGAAAGGTGAAGTCATGGCCTTGATCGAAAGCCGCGAAATGGCCGAAGCTATCGCCGACTATCTGGCCGCAAAACGTAGTGAAGATCTGGCACGCACGACTTTTAACCGTGAAAAAAGCCTGTGGCAAAAGAAAATCACCGCAGAGCAGGATTTTCTGAATGCGCAAAACGCCTATGAGGAATCCAGTATCCGCCTCGATCTTACGCGCCAAAAACTCCAAGCATTGGGACATGACGATGTAAATACAGGTAAAGGAAATACACGTTTTCACGAATTACGCGCCCCCATTGCTGGCCGTGTTATCAACCGTGAATTAACGCTGGGTGAATATGTCGATACCAGCCGTGCAGCATATACAATTGCGGATTTAAGTGTCCTTTGGGTCGAAACGTCCATCAGCGCTGCCGATATAGCGTTGGTGCACGAAGGACAAATAGCCACCATTAACGGCAACGCAGGGCAAGCAGCGGCAAAAGTTATTTTTGTTAGCCCCGCAATGTCGAGCGGTACGCAGACAGCCAAAGCAATTATCGAACTTCACAATCCGGACGGTAGATGGCGCGCAGGCGATTTTGCGACCGCTATTATTGCGACATCTGCTGCCCCTGCCCCCACGATAATTCCTAAAGACGCCTTACAAACCATTGAAGGAAAAAAAGCTGTATTCGTACGCACAGCCAAAGGCTTCGAAAAACGGGACATTCAAACAGGCCTTGCGGATAGCGAAAAAGTTGAAGTTATCTCCGGATTATCCGCTGGAGAAAACATTGCCGTTTCAAACACTTTCACGCTTAAGGCGGAACTTGGAAAATCAGAAGCAGGGCACGAGCATTAATCCAGCTCTCCGCATACAGAAAGATATTTACCATGATTGAGCGTATCCTCGGGTTTTCAATTACCCGCCGTATCATGATCGTACTGATTACAGCCGCGATGACTGCATACGGATTTTATTCCCTGACGCGCCTGCCGATTGATGCCGTGCCAGACATCACCAACAATCAGGTAGCGATTAACATCGTTGTGCCGTCACTATCACCAAATGAAATTGAAAAACAGGTCACATACCCTATTGAAACCGCAATGGCGGGTATTCCGGGGCTTTCGTATACAAGGTCAATTTCGCGCAACGGATTTTCACAGGTTACTGTCGTTTTTAAGGACAATATTGATATCTATTTTGCCCGCGCACAAGTCAACGAACGCCTGACCGAAGCCAAAGAAACACTTCCACAAGGCGCCGAGCCACGCATGGGCGCAATATCGACAGGCCTTGGTGAAATTTATATGTGGACGGTCGAATTCGACAATCCGGATAGCGATTACACAACACCCGAAGGCCGCATCCTGAAAACGGCGTTCGAAAAGGTTACTTATCTGCGCACCGTGCAGGACTGGATTATTCGCCCGCAGTTAAAAACCGTGCCCGGCGTTGCCGAAATCGATGCAATCGGCGGATATGCCCAGCAATATCATGTACAACCCGACCCGCAAAAACTTGCGGCGCTTGGCTTGGGGTTTGGCGATGTTATCAATGCAATCGAACGCAGAAATACCAGCACAGGCGCAGGATTTCTGGAGCAAAAAGGCGAATCCTACGTCGTTCGCGCAGACGGCAGGCTTGAGAATATCGAACAAATCGGCGATGTCGTCATCACCAGCCCCGATGGTATTCCTATTCACATCAAAGACATTGCCGCGATAAGCCTTGGAAAAGAATTGCGTACCGGCAGCGCAAGCGAGAACGGATACGAAGTTGTCGTCGGTACAGCCATGATGCTGAAGGGGGAAAATAGCCGCACTGTATCCAAAGCCGTCGATGAAAAGCTGGCCGCCATTAACAAATCACTACCGCAAGGCATCAAAGCCAAAACAGTATTGAACCGCACGAAGCTGGTGGATGCCACGATTTTTACGGTTCAAAAGAATCTGGGTGAAGGTGCACTGCTGGTGGTGGTTGTATTGTTTTTATTACTAGGCAACATACGCGCAGCGATCATTACCGCACTTGTTATTCCGATTACGATGATGATAACAGCGACAGGCATGCTGAAAACGGGTATCAGCGCGAATTTGATGAGCCTCGGCGCACTTGATTTCGGGCTTATTGTAGATGGCGCAGTCATTGTGACGGAAAACTGCCTGCGCAGATTATCCGAACGTCAGCATCACGAAGGCCGCCTGCTGACACAAAAAGAAAGATTACAAGAAGTATTACTTGCCAGTCGCCAGATGATACAACCAGCCGTTTTCGGTCAGGCGATCATCATCACAGTATATCTACCGCTGCTGACTTTTACAGGGGTCGAAGGAAAAATGTTCGAACCCATGGCGATGACCGTTATTATTGCATTGCTGGGCGCCTTTATTTTGTCTATTACCTTCGTGCCCGCCATGATCGCAATGTGCATTACGGGTAAAGTCGAAGAAAAAGAAAATCGTCTTATATCCAAGGCCAAATCCGTCTACGCCCCCCTTCTCGGCTGGGCGCTTAACCGGCCTAAGATCGTTATTATATTTGCGGTTGTTTTTTTTATCTTGTCTTTAATGACGGGCAGCCGTCTGGGGCAAGAATTTATTCCATCGCTGGACGAAAAAGACATCGCCATGCATGCCATGCGTATACCGAGTACGGGCATTTCGGAATCTACCGCCATGCAGCTGCTTGTTGAGAAAGCTATCAGCCGCCTGCCCGAAGTTGCTTTTGTTTATTCCAAAACTGGTACGGCCGAAATGGCCGCAGACCCTATGCCGCCGAATGTGTCGGATACATTTATTATCCTGAAACCGCAAGACGCATGGCCCGATAAGTCGATGAACAAAAGAGATTTCCTCGAAAAACTGGAAAAAACGGTCACGCAAGTACCGGGGAATAACTATGAGTTTACCCAACCGATCCAGATGCGTTTTAACGAGTTGATTTCCGGTGTCCGCAGTGACGTCGCCGTGAAGGTTTATGGCGATGATTTTGACACGATGACATCGGCAGCCAATAAAATTGCAGAAATCCTGCGCGGTATTAACGGTGCGGCAGATGTAAAGGTTGAACAAACAGCAGGTCTGCCGATGCTGGATATCAAGCTGAACAAACAGGCGATCGCGCGTTACGGCGTACACATCGGCGATATCCTCGATCTTGTTTCGACAGCTATTGGCGGACGCGAAGCCGGGTTAATTTTTGAAGGTGATCGCAGATTCCCGATTGTTGTGCGTCTGCCAGAAGATATCCGTCAGGATATACCAGCGCTTGAAAACCTGCCTGTACCTGTTCCTGCGCAGGCTGGCATTAATTTTGTGCCACTCAAAGAACTTGCCTCGTTCGAACTTTCCGAAGGCCCCAACCAGATCAGCCGTGAAAACGGCAAGCGGCGCGTGGTTGTGCAGGCCAACGTGCGCGGGCGCGATATCGGCTCTTTCGTGGCCGAAGCCCAGCAGGTGATCGAACAAAAAAGCGCCCTGCCCGCGGGGCTCTGGCTTGATTGGGGCGGCCAGTTTGAAAATCTAGTCGCGGCACAAAACCGTTTGATGCTGGTGGTACCTGCCTGCTTTTTTCTGATTTTTATGATGCTGTTTACAGCACTTGGATCATCCAAACAGGCGCTACTGGTTTTCAGCGGCGTGCCGCTGGCGATCTCGGGCGGTATCCTCACGCTTGCGCTGCGCGATATGCCGTTTTCCATTCCGGCGGCGGTCGGTTTCATCGCGCTGTCGGGTATTGCGGTTTTGAACGGGCTTGTCATGATTACATACATCAATGACCTGATCAAACAGGGCAAGCCGCTACGTGATGCGATTACCGAAGGTGCCCTGACACGCCTGCGCCCTGTTTTGATGACAGCGCTGGTTGCATCGCTGGGGTTTGTCCCCATGGCACTGGCCACTGGCACAGGCGCCGAAGTGCAAAAACCGCTGGCAACTGTCGTGATTGGCGGATTGGTCAGCGCAACACTACTGACGCTACTGATACTGCCTGCGCTTTATCAGATGTTTTCGAAAAAGGAAAAACAACCCGCGTTATAAATCGGTGCTTGGAAGCATAAACGCTAATCTTGCGAAAACTGGTGGGCCCGGAGGGACTTGAACCCACGACCAGACCGTTATGAGCGGCCCGCTCTAACCAACTGAGCTACAGGCCCCACCTCTTCGCGCGTGCAGGAATATTCACGCGCGAAGGAAATCAGACGATTTATCAGGTATCCAGGAAGCTGCGCAGCTGGCGCGAGCGTGACGGGTGTTTCAGTTTGCGCAGCGCCTTCGCTTCGATCTGGCGAATACGTTCGCGCGTGACCGAGAACTGCTGGCCGACTTCTTCGAGGGTGTGGTCGGTGTTCATGCCGATGCCGAAACGCATACGCAACACACGCTCTTCGCGCGGGGTGAGGGTTGCGAGGACGCGCGTGGTGGTTTCGCGCAGGTTAGCGTGGATCGCAGCCTCGACGGGCAGGATCACGTTTTTGTCCTCGATGAAATCGCCGAGCTGGCTGTCTTCTTCGTCACCCACGGGGGTTTCGAGTGACACAGGCTCTTTCGAAATCTTCATCACCTTGCGCACTTTGTCGAGCGGCATGCCGAGGCGTTCGGAGAGTTCTTCCGGCGTCGGTTCCCGTCCGATTTCGTGCATCATCTGGCGGCTGGTGCGTACCAGTTTGTTGATCGTTTCGATCATATGCACGGGAATACGGATGGTGCGGGCCTGATCCGCGATGGAGCGCGTAATTGCCTGACGGATCCACCACGTAGCATAGGTCGAGAATTTATAGCCGCGGCGATATTCGAATTTATCAACGGCCTTCATCAGGCCGATGTTGCCTTCCTGAATCAAATCCAGGAATTGCAGACCGCGGTTGGTGTATTTTTTGGCGATCGAGATCACAAGGCGCAAGTTGGCCTCGACCATCTCTTTTTTGGCTTTGCCAGCTTCGCGTTCACCTTTTTGAATGGTGTGTACGATACGTTTGAATTCTTTCAGCGGCAGGCCCGACGTAGCGGCGATTTTTTCAATTTCTTCGCGTACGTTTTTCACGTCGTCCTTATGTTTTTCGCCGAATTTCGCCCAGCCTTTGGTTTTCAGCTTGGCAACGTTCGTCATCCAGCGGGGGCTGTTGTCGTTCTGCGCCCATTCTTCAAGGAAGCTTTCGCGCGACACGCCGCAATCAACCGCCATACGCATGATCTGGCCTTCGAGACCCATCACTTTGCGGTTCATGTTATAAAGCTGTTCGATCAGCTGTTCGGAGCGGTAGATGTTCAGGCGTACCGATTGCATCAGGTCGACCAGCTCCGCCTTGCACTTGCGGTAGTTGTCGGCCAGACGTTTGGGCACTTCTTTGCTGTTTTCCAGCTCCAGACGGCGTTCTTCCTGCACCTTGGCGAGTTTTTTGTGCGCTTTGGTAATCATCTTGAAAGTTTCGATGATCTGGGGTTTCAGCTCTTCTTCCATCGCGGCAAGGGACAGGCTGCTTTCGTCTTCGCTGTCGTCTTCGGCGGGTTTCGGCTCCGGCTCGTCGTCGATCAGAACGTCATCGGAAGCGGCTGCTTTTGCGGCAGCCTTGGCCTTCGCTTTTTTACGGGCTTCTTCTTCTTTGGCGCGTTCTTTTTCTTTCTTTTCCAGCTTGTCGGCAACAGCCTGCTGGATGGCTTTGGCGCGCGCGCTTGCGGCGTCTTCGCCCGAAGCCGCCGGATCAGCCGGCGCGTCGTTATCACCATAGGTCGCTTCGAGGTCGATGATGTCACGCAGCAACATCTCGCCGTTTTCAAGCGCCTTGTGCCACGTCATGATGGCCTGAATGGTCAGCGGGCTTTCGCAGATGCCGCCGATCATCATTTCACGGCCGGCTTCGATACGCTTGGCGATGGCAATCTCGCCCTCGCGGCTCAGCAGTTCGACCGAACCCATTTCACGCAGGTACATACGTACCGGATCGTCCGTACGGCCAAGATCGGTTTCGGCAAGATTGCCGCCGTCACCGTCTTCATCATCGTCGCCTTCTTTGGCTTCGGTGGTTTCTTCTTCGGCATCGGCTTCGTCTTCGATCAGGTTCACACCGATGTCGGACAGCATCGCCATCGTTTCATCGATCTGGTCGGACGTATATTCGCCGGCGGGCAGCATTTTGTTCAGCTCGTCATAAGTGACGTAACCGCGCTCTTTGCCTTTGGCAATCAGTTTCTTGACGACTTTGGCAAGCGCGCCGCCCTGAAGGGGAGATTCCTCCGCCTCTTCGACAACGGTTTCGTTTTCCTGATCTTCGTTTACTTTCGCGACCATCCGCGCATGCACTCCTGAGTATCTAATATAACAGTGTAAACAGCCGGCCACCGCCCCCTGCGGCTCCGTGCTGTGATCTTTATGGCCTTCCGGCCGGTGTCTTATGGCCCGCGGGATTTCTCCCGTCCTCTAGCATAAGTATCGCGCCACCCTTGACGTACAATATCGGGCGGCTGACCCGGTTTGGCAAAACCCGCATGAACATATAGCGAAGAATCGAATATGGCTTCAAGTATCTTGCCGTGGCCTTGGACAATAAGATGTTGTTTAACCGCCTGATCGTCAAGGTATATTTCACCTTCCGCTGCATCGGACAAAAACAGCACCAAAGACTGGCGCAGGGCGTCGTACTCCCCGTTGGGGATTTCGAGCATTCCCAGCTCCTCTGAAAACTCTTCGTAAAGGTCCGGGTGGTTGATGATGGCCGCCAGCAAAACCTTCTCCCGCAGCAGGCGCGAGGTGCGGATCGGCTTCGCCTGCATGTTCAGCGGGCGGTAAGGCGTGTTGATGCCGGGCGCCTGTTTTTTGAAGGGTATGCCACGTGAAAACGCCTGCCCGCCGCCTGACTTTTTACCTGAATTATAACTTAAGAAAACTTCATTAATCTTTTGATTTATTTCATAAACAAAGAACTCTTGCACCGTCATGTGGGCAATGTTACGGGCACGTTTTTCAAGCGCGGCGCGGAAGCCTGCTTTGGTTTCCGGCTGGCTGAAATTCCGGCCTTTGCTTTCTTCCAGCCACATCATATCGAAAATGCCGATGGCGTTATCCAGCACGCGCTGCATGGCCGGCGCCCCCTCGTCTTTGATCAAACTGTCAGGGTCGTGCTGCTCCGGCAGGAATGCAAATTTTACAGAATGATCTGGCTTCAGAATAGGGAGAACACGTTCGAGCGCCCGCGACGCCGCCCGCTGACCCGCGTTGTCACCATCAAAGCATAGGACGGGCGCACGGGCATCTTCGGGCATCGCACGCCAGAGCTCTTCAATCTGGCTTTCTGTTAAAGCTGTACCCAGCGGCGCGACAGCGGCACGGAAACCGCCCTGCGCCAGCGCGATCACGTCCATATACCCCTCGACCACCACGACGGATGCGCCGTCACCAATGGCCTTGCGGGCGCGTGACAGGCCATACAGCATGCGGCCCTTATGGAATATATCTGTTTCAGGCGAGTTGATATATTTAGGCGCGGATTTATCCGGCGGGCCGCCGTGGCTTTCGGGCAGGACGCGCCCACCAAAGGCCACCACCCGTCCCTGAAAATCCTGCACGGGAAACATGACACGGCCGCGGAAGAACGGATAAACCTCGTTCTTGGTGCGCTGGCTTTCGCGGTAAAGACCGGCTTCCTGCATAGCTTCAGTGGTATAACCCGCTTGTTGAAGGCTTTGCTTGAGAAGGACGTCTTCTTGCGGGGCAAAGCCCAGACGGAATGCTTTGATGGTATCTAAGGAAAGCCCGCGAGCCAGCAGATATTCCAGTATTTTTTTATTTTGCGGCGCGTGTAATTGCTGTTCGTACCACTTGGCCGCATGCTCCATCAGATCATAAAGAGACATCTGGCGTTGAAATTTCTTTTGCTCCGCCACAGTCGGCTTGGGTACCTGCATACCGGCCAGCCCTGCCAGATGCTCGACGGCATCCATAAACGACATGTTGTCGTGGCTCATAACAAACCCCACAACATCGCCGTGCGCGCCGCAACCAAAGCAATGGTAAAAACCCTTTTGGTCATTCACCGTGAACGACGGTGTTTTTTCGCCATGGAAGGGACAGCATGCCTTATGCTCCCGCCCCGCGCGCGTCAATTTGATCCGCTTGCCGACAACATCGGACAGCGGCACACGGGCGCGTATTTCTTCCAGAAAGGCTTTAGGGAGCGACATGGCCAGTATTTATAGGCGTTTCCAGTGAGGCTTCAAGAACAAAGACTGCTTATTTACCAGAAACGCACATCAAACGGGTCGACCGGCTTCGGGCGGCGTGACGGCGGAATGACATCTATTTCTGGCGACACCCGCAGAATCTCGGTCGCAAACTGACGTTGAATATCCAGAATAGCTCCTTCGGTCGCCATCAGTTTTACCTGCGCCCCGCCCGTTTCGCCGCACAAATGCGCACGGACATCGCTGACCAGTTTATCACCTGTACCGCGCAATTGCGGCCAGCGCGTGATGGCTTTTGCCAACGCCTGCGCACGGTCATAGATGGTATCGTCGCCGCGTCCGGTCAGGGTAATCGTGTATTCGAATTTTTTCGCATCATCGCGGTTTACTTCGGATTTTTGATTAAAATGCGGTTTCATGCTACTGATATCCCTTATCAATTTTTAGGAACACGTGTTTTGATCTGTACCGTCTTCATCACCGGTAGATCATGCCCCAGCTGGGTTGACGTGCGGCGGAATTCGTCTTCGGCAAGTTTAATATAGCGTTGAATTTCACGCCACGATTGCGGGTTCCCGCTTTGCTCCGCCATTTTCAGCGGCGTTATATTTGCATCGTACTTGTGCGGCTGCGACGGGTTCGCGCCCGCATACCACAAAAGTTCGGCCAGATCGGTACGCCCCATATGGCACGCGCGCAGCAGCGCGGTTTCTCCGTCGCGGTTATAGGTATTCACATCCAGCGTTTTATTATTTTTTAGCATCTGGTCAAGTTTTTGCAGATTTCCGTCTTTGACGATTTCAATAATCGTGAACACGTTGGTGGCACGCGCCACTTCATATAATATAGTGTCCGCGTTTTCATCGCCCGTACGGTTGCCGACGAAGGCACGATCTGCCGCCATCAAATCGCTGATGTCTTTTTTCTGGGCGTCGTGATAGCTGACCGCCAAGGGGTCGGCGCCCGCCTTCAAAAGTCGCTGTACCATTTCAAGCGATGCCGCCACGTCGACCGCCACGCGCAGCGGTGTCTTGCCGCCAACGCCCGTCAGGTTCACGTCTGCCCCCCGCGCCAGCAGCAGGTCAACCATGGCAAGATCGCTACGGCTGACGGCCGCGGTCAGTGGCGTATCGTCATCGTCGTCGCCGCTGTTGACGGGCACGCCCTGTGCCAGCAGGCGGGAGACGGTTTTGGTGCAGCCTGTCGAAATCGCCGCGAACAGTTCGATCTGTTCACGTGTTTCAATCGCCGCACGTGGCGGCGCAATCTGCGGAAATTCCGGTTTCATGACTTTTGCGATCTATTTTTAAATGGGTAGCCCAGCCTAACAGCTGACTGCACAAAGTCAATATTTATGAAAACGCAAATCCGATAAGGACTTACGCCTTTGGCGTCAGCCGGTCTTTTACCAATCCGCTGACCTTGGAAAAATCAACCTGACCGGTGTATTTGGCCTTCATCTCGCCAATCACTTTACCCATGTCTTTGATACCCGTGGCGCCGACAGCAGAAATGGCGGCATCAATCGCAGCGGTGACTTCTTCGGCCGTCAGCTGCGTGGGCAGGAAAGTTTCGATAACGCGGATTTCGGATGCTTCACGCGCGGCCAGATCTTCGCGTTTGCCCTGCTGGTACATCTTGATGGACTCATGGCGCTGCTTGATCATCGATTGCAGCATGGCCAGGATTTCGTCATCGGTAATGCCTTCCCAGTTGCCCTTGCCGCGCGCGGCGATGTCGCGGTCTTTCATGGCGGCGATGATTAACCGTAATGTTGATACAGCGATTTCATCCTTCGCATGGAGGGATTGTTTCAGCTGGTCTTGAAAGCGCGTTCTGAGCATGTGTTTTCCTGCTTTTCGTCTGGCATTTCTACGGGGTTGTATGCTATTCCAGTCAGGATCTAATTACAACACAGCAAACATCAGGGAAATCATGTTGTCAAAACAGCACTCCCCGAACTTGAACGCAGCCTTGCTTCTGGCAGATGGCAGCGTTTTCAAGGGGAAAGGTATCGGCGCGCCCGGCATCACGGGCGGCGAAGTCTGCTTTAACACCTCTATGACGGGATATCAGGAAATCATGACTGATCCGTCTTACGCGGGGCAGATCATTACATTTACCTTCCCGCACATCGGCAACGTCGGCGCCAACCGCGATGATCTGGAAGCCGAAGCGCCCTTTGCCCGCGGCCTGATTTTGCGCACCGACATCACCGCACCGTCCAACTACCGCGCCGAAGAAAACTTCAACGCATGGCTGGCGCGCGGCGGCATGACGGGTATCTGCGATATCGACACCCGCGCCCTGACCCGCCACCTGCGCGACAAAGGCGCCCAAAACGGCGTTATCTGTTTCACGCCCGACAAAACACCGGACGTGGACAAGATGCGCGAATATCTGCATGTCCTGCCCGACATGAACGGTCAGGACATCGCGCGCACTGTTTCCTGTACCACCTCGTATGAATGGCATGAAAAACCTGCCAGCGCATCGGCACCGCATGTGGTCGTGGTCGACTATGGCATCAAACGCAACATTCTGCGCTGCCTTGCCGCCAAAGGCATGCGATTGACGGTTGTCCCCTGCACCACAAACTTTGACGCCATCATGGCCCTGCGCCCCGATGGCGTTTTCTTGTCGAATGGTCCGGGTGATCCGGCGGCGACGGGCGTTTATGCGGTGCCGGTTATTCAATCGCTTTTGCAAACCGGCATACCCATGTTTGGCATTTGCCTTGGCCATCAACTGCTGGCGCGTGCGCTGGGCGGTGAAACGCGCAAGATGCCGTTTGGCCACCGCGGCGGCAATCACCCCGTGAAAGACCTTGAAACCGGCAAGGTGGAAATCACCAGCCAGAACCATGGTTTTCACGTTGTGCCCGACAGCCTGCCCGACCATGCATTGGTCACACACCAAAGCCTGTTCGACGGCACCAACGAAGGCCTGCGTCTGAAAGGCCGTCCGGTGTTTTCGGTGCAATACCACCCCGAAGCATCGCCGGGCCCGCACGACAGTCATTATTTGTTTGACCGCTTCGCATTAGCACTGTCGCAATCCAGCAGGCAGGCCGCGTAATGTCGATGGGGGCAGATACATACCACCGCCCGATACCGCGAAAAACCCCCGCGCTCCGTCAGGGGTTGATCCTGTCTCTGTTCGCGTTTTCGCTTTTTCTATCTGCGGCGGCGATGTTCATGATACAGCCCATGCTGGGCAAGATGTTGTTGCCGCGCGTCGGCGGCACACCTGCCGGATGGATTGCGGCGGTTGCGTTTTTTCAGGTCATGTTACTGGCGGGTTATCTGCTGGCGCATAGCCTGGCCCGGTTTTCGCCGCGCGTGCATGGCGCGGGCTATATCGCGGCATTATTACTGGGGCTTGTGTTTCTACCCGCGGCGTTGCCTCAACATATCGCAGGCACGCAAATGCATGCGGGCGGTATATTTATGCTGTTGTTGGGCACAATCGGCGTGCCCTTTATCGCGCTATCGGCATCGGCAGCAACACTGCAGCGTTTATTTTTGACAACGTCGCATGACCGTGCGGCAGACCCGTATTTCCTTTATGCGGCCAGTAACCTTGGCAGTTTTGCAGGGCTGTTGCTGTATCCACTTTTGATCGAGCCCGTCAGTACGCTGGACGTGCAAACAAAAAGCTGGTTTTACGGCTATGGTCTTTTGATTGTTTGCGCCGCCGTGTGCCTGATCTTGGGCGGTAAAACTGGCGTAGCATCCGCCGCGCCGAAACTTGAAAAATCATCAGCACGCGATATGTTACGGTGGGTATTTCTGGCGTTTATTCCGTCAGCGCTTTTGCTGGCGGTCACCACACATATTGTGACCGATATCGTATCCGCGCCGCTGGTCTGGGTTTTACCGCTGGCGCTTTACCTGCTGACCTTTGTCATGGCATTTGCGCAGCGTCAGTGGATTTCGCCGCTGTTTATTCAAAAAATCACACCGGCCGTGATTGCCTTTACGCTTGCGCATGCCCTGATGTTTGACGCACGGCTCAGCGGCTCTTTCTTTAGCATGTTTATGCATCTGATCGCCTTTGGTGTGATTGCGCTGATGTGTCACCAACGGCTGGCCGCTCTGCGACCATCTGCAGGGCAGCTGACCGCGTTTTATCTGATGATTGCTGTGGGCGGCGCACTGGGCGGCATCCTGAATGCGTTTATCGCGCCGATGGTTTTAACCACGCTTGCGGAATATCCCGCACTTCTGGTTGCTGCTTGCTTTGCACATCCATCTTTTGGCCCCTTGTTCCGCGGCGTGAAGGCGCATGCGGCACTATTCACCCTTCTGTCTGCTGCGACAGTCATATTGTTTTTAATGCGCGCCCAGCCGGATAACGGCATCGTCGGGCTCACGCTACTTCTGACTGTTATTTCCTTTTCGCTGATGTACCCGCGCGCCATGATTATTATGACGTTATTGCTGGGCGTAGCGGGCAAGGAATATTACAGCAAGCATCATGAAATATTCTCCGAACGTAATTTCTTCGGTGTGCTGCGTGTGACCGAACGTGATGTCAAAACAGAGGATGGCGATGCCTACCGCTTCCGCGATTTTTCACACGGCACCACGTTGCACGGATATCAAATTGTATCGCCTGATATTATGCGCACCATGCCGACGGCCTATTTCCACCCCAAAAGCCCGATTGGCGAAGTGCTGAAAGAATTTAACCCGCTCGATGTGGCCGTTGTCGGCCTTGGTGCCGGTACCTTGGCCTGTCATCAGGCGGATGGCCGCCATTTTACCTTCTTTGAAGTTGATCCCGCCGTGATCAAAATCGCGCAAGAACACTTCAGCTTCCTCAAAGATTGTCCGGGCGCACAGCCGCACAAACTGATCGAAGCCGATGGAAGATTGGGCGTCGCCGCCGCAGAAACTGCCTTTTACGATGTTATCATTCTGGATGCTTTTTCATCGGACACTATCCCGCCGCATCTGATGACCGTAGAAGCCATTCGCCAATACACCCAGCGCCTTAACGTGGGCGGCATTATCGTGTTTAATATTTCAAGCCGTTATTTCGATATCGGCTCTGTGCTTGCGGCGGCAGGTGATGCCGCCGGGCTTTACAGCCTGCACAAGGAAGACATTTTCGAAGACAAAGCCCCCTTGGCGGCACAGCCCAGTCATTGGGTTATCATGGGGCGCGATCAACAAAAACTCGCCGCTTTCGGCGAAGCGCATGAATGGTTCCCGCCGAAACGCCACGCCGATATGCCGGCATGGTATGACAATTATTCAAACATTCTGGGTGTCCTTCGCAAATGAGCCATACAGCTTCTCCCACCGCACGCCGCATTGGCGCTGGTATGTCCGGCCTCTTGCTGGGCGTTTTCAGCCTGACACTTTTTTTGTCTGCGGCTTTGATGTTTGCGATACAGCCCATGACGGGCAAAATGCTGTTGCCTATCGTTGGCGGCACACCGGCGGGCTGGATTGTGGCCATGGCGTTTTTTCAAATCATGCTGCTGGTGGGTTATCTGCTCGCGCATATTCTATCTAAATTTCCGCCGCGCGTGCATGCGGGACTGTATATTGCCGCGCTGGCGGCCGGTATCTATTTCCTGCCGATCGATATTCGCAGCAACGCCAGCCTGATAGAGGGCAACCCGCAGCCGTTTGATATCTTCCTGCTGCTCAGCAGCGCCCTTGCCCTGCCCTTTATCGCGCTGTCGGCCACGTCATCGACTATACAGCGTTTGTTTACAACAACGGGTCATGCTTCCGCGGCTGATCCCTATTTTCTTTATGTCGCCAGCAATATCGGCAGCTTTGCCGGTCTGCTGCTTTATCCCGTCTTTTTTGAACCCGCACTAACACTGTCTGAACAGTCTGGATATTCCAGCATGGCGTATACCGGATTGATTGGCGCCGGCCTTCTTTGCCTGGCCCTTTCCCTTTTCGCAAAAACGGGACAGACAGAACAATCATCCGCATCCATGCCTGTACAAACACCTGTTGGCGCAAAACGTTATCTGCACTGGATGGCACTTGCTTTTATACCCTCCAGCCTTTTGCTGGGGGTCACGATCTATATCACGACAGATATTATGTCTGTGCCGATGATCTGGGTATTACCGCTATGCCTGTACCTTCTGACTTTTATCATCGCCTTTGCCAAGAAAAGCCCGATCAGCCTGCGTAGCATGCAAGACCTGCACCCTGCGGCTGTCCTGATCAGCATTACCCTGATTTGTGTCACGCAGGTATCGCTTCTGATTGAATGGGTCGGGATTTTCTTTTATCTGGGAATTTTCTTTATTATCGCCCTTGCCTGCCACATGAAACTGGCCGCCCTGCGCCCGCTGGAAAGCCAGAGTCATCACCTGACCGGCTTTTACCTGATGATGTCTGTAGGCGGCGCACTTGGCGGCGTCCTCAACGCTTTCGTCATTCCCCTTGTGGCAGATCGCCTGATCGAGTTTCCGCTCATATTGGCCGCATCTCTTTTGCTGCATCCGGCGTTCAATCCGCGCAATGTTTATGGCATGGTGACCATGGTCGCCCTGACATTGACGGCACTGACGCTTTACAGCACACCGCCCCAGTTATCTATTCGTCCCGCCGAAGCGACCGAAGCCATCATGTACTTGATGGGAACAGCCGTTATCTGCCTGCTGATGTTTCCTGGTTCGCGCCGGTACCTGCGCATGGAAAGTCTGATTACGCTCAGCGCCGTTATGCTGTTTATTGCGCAGTTCATGATCCAGCAGATGGACGTCATATACAGCGACCGCAATTTCTATGGCACCATCCGCGTATCTGACGTTACCGTCAAAAAAGATGGTAAATCGTATGATGTCAAAATTATACGCCACGGCACAACCGTACACGGCAGTCAGGTCATTTCACCGCCCGAATACGAAACCGAAAAAACGTCCTACTACAACGCCAAAGGCCCCTTGGGCGATATCTTTGCCGCAGGCGAACCGCAGCGTGTCGCCGCGATCGGTCTTGGCGCAGGTGTCGTCAACTGCTACACAGCGCCCGACAGACAGTTCACATTTTTTGAAATTGACCCCGCGGTTGTCGATGTCGCGCAAAAACACTTTTCGTTTCTGAAATCATGTAAATCCGCCGAAGAACCGCGCATGATTGTCGGCGATGGCCGGTTGGAGATTAACAAGCTGGAGAACGAAAAGTTTGACCTGATTATCGTCGATGCCTTTTCATCTGACTCAATCCCCGTACATCTACTGACGCTGGAAGCCGCCCAAGATTATATCAACCGCACCGCAGAAAACGGTATTGTCGCCTTTCACCTGTCCAACCGCTATTTCCTGCTGGAAAAGCAAATCACCCAAATCGCAGAAGAACTGGGGCTCAAGCAGCTTTTCAAATACGACCGCACCGCAGACATGCCCTTCCGCTATCCCAGCAAATGGATGATCCTGTCCCGCGCCGATTTTTCCGACAAGCTGACAGAACAGAACGGCTGGGCACCACAGCCCGCACGTACGCACCGCGTCTGGACAGATGATTATTCGAATATCATGAGCGTGATTTACTTCACCGCAGAGCAAAGACGCTCCGGCACCGAAACCCCGTCTAAAGACAAAAAAGAGACAACCACCCGTGAATAACAGCCTGCAAGATAGAATGACCTATCTGGTTTTCAGCCTGACGCTGTTCATGTCGGCAACGCTGATGTTCGCCATCCAGCCCATGGCAGGCAAAATGTTGCTGCCGCTGATTGGCGGCACGCCCGCGGGCTGGATTGTCGCGATGGCGTTTTTTCAGGTAATGTTGCTGGCGGGTTATTTGCTTGCACATCTTTTCTCGGGCTTTCGACCTGCCGTACACGGCGCCCTGTATGTCGCCGCATTGGCGGCCGGCATTTATTTTATGCCCATGATTTTATCGCAGCACACGGATAAAATATCCGCCAATCCTGGCGCATGGGATATTTTCAAGCTTCTGACATACACTATGGCCGTGCCGTTTATCGCGCTGTCGGCCACGTCATCCACCATTCAGCGTTTGTTCACGACGACGGGACATAAATCTGCCGCGGATCCCTACTTTCTGTACGTCGCCAGCAATATAGGCAGCTTTGCCGGATTGCTGCTTTATCCCGCCGTGATCGAGCCGACCCTGACGCTTTCGGCGCAAAGCCATTACACAGGCTGGTATTACGGCATGCTGGTTGCCGCCGCTGTCCTCTGCCTCTTTATGGCGCGAAAAGGCAAAGAAGCACCTGTTTCGTCTAAACAAAGCACAGAGCCCGTCACCCCACGTCAATACATTGAATGGATGCTATTGGCCTTCGTGCCGTCCAGCCTGCTATCGGGCGTGACGATCTATATTACGACCGATATCATGTCGATCCCGATGATATGGGTTCTGCCGCTTTGCCTGTACCTGCTTACCTTCGTCATTGCCTTTAGCGCGCGGCCCATTGTCTCGCTGGCAAGCTTGCAAAAGATATCACCTTGGCTGATCCTTGCGGCGATTGCCAGTATCGGCATCTTTAAATTTGGCTGGCTGCTGAATTGGTCCGGCATTGCGTTTTATCTCAGCGTCTTTTTTGTGATCGCGCTTTCTTGCCATTTGCTGCTGGCCGCGCGGCGCCCGCTGGATAGCAACCGTAAACACCTGACCGGCTTTTACCTGATGATGTCGGTCGGTGGCGCCCTTGGCGGCATTCTTAATGCATTTATCATCCCCATGATCGCCGAACGCATGGTGGAGCTGCCGTTTATCCTTATATTCTCCCTGCTGCTGCACCACGCCATTTCACTTAAAACCGCGCAGGGTAAAGTAATCGTCGCCGTACTGTTGATGGCAACGCCGATGATGGCCTTCACACCGCCGCAAATACTGCTCGAAAAAGATACCGCTTACAAAATAGTATTCAGCCTCGCGTTCTTTTTGTTGTTCTTTGGCCTTTTGTCAAAACGCTTTGCCGGTCTTATGAACCAGCGAAACCTCATGGCGGGCACAGCCCTGCTATTCCTGTTTTCGCAGTTCACCATCGACAAAGCCCATATTCTGCTCAGTGAACGTAACTTCTACGGTGTTATCAGGGTTTATGACGCAGACCTCCGCGTCTACCGTGCCGAAAAAACGGGCGGCGAAAAAAAACTGGAGACGTTCAAAATGCGCTATCTGGCGCACGGTACCACCATCCACGGCCTTGAAATTCTGGAGCCTGAAAAATACCGCAGCATGCCCGTTGGCTATTTTTCAAAGGCTGGACCGCTTGGCGATATATTTGCCGCGTCAAACCCGAAGGATGTGGCCATTATCGGCCTCGGTGCGGGTGTCATGAACTGTTATAACGCCCCCGATCGCCGTATCACCTATATCGAAATCGACGGCGATATGGCGGACGCTGCCAAAGAATATTTTTCATTCCTGAACGAATGCAAATCGGCGGCAGAACCAGAAATTATTATCGGCGACGGCAGGCTGGAGCTCAAAAAACTAGGCGATAAAAAATTCGACATGATTTTTATAGACGCGTTTTCGTCCGACGCCGTGCCCACGCATTTATTGACAAAAGAAGCGATTGAAGAGTACCTGAACCACCTGACACCGGATGGTCTTCTCGTTTTCCACCTGTCTAACCGGTATTTTTATCTGGAATCCCTCTTTGTCACGCTGGGACAGCACCTTGGATTACACCACAGATACACGCATAATCCGTTTGTAGACGTCCCCTTCCTTTTTGCCAGCAAATGGATGGTAATGGCACGTAGCGAACAGCCGCTATCGTCCCTTACCGAAGAGAAAAAATGGATTGTTCTCGAAGAAGGCTCCAAAGATTTCTGGACAGATGATTACACAAACATCATGAGCGTTGTACACATGACGCCGCCCACATCACATACCTACCGCGCCAAGAAAGAAAAGAAATGACCGCCACAACATCACAAACCTCTTCCGCAGTAAAAACATCTTCCGGCTTTACGCTGGGCGTTTTCAGTCTGACGCTTTTCATCTCTGCCGCGCTTATGTTTGCGGTGCAGCCGATGATTGGCAAAATGCTGTTACCATTGATTGGCGGCACGCCGGCGGGCTGGATTGTGGCGATGGCATTTTTCCAGATCATGCTGCTGGCGGGTTATTTCCTCGCGCATGCACTGTCACTGGCTACGCCGCGCCGCCATGGCATGCTCTATATTTTTGCACTCTTGGCGGGCGCCTGGTTTCTGCCGCTTCATCTGGCGGAAAACCTGAACGAAAAATTGCCGATTTCGATTGAAATCCTGCGTCTGCTGACAATGACCATTGCCGTGCCGTTTATTGCACTGTCTGCAACATCGTCGACCATTCAGCGTCTTTTCACGGTGACGGGTCACAGCGCGGCATCCGATCCTTATTTCCTTTATGCGGCCAGTAACCTTGGCAGTTTTGTCGGACTTTTTGCTTATCCCTTGCTGGCAGAACCGCTGATGGGGATTTCGCAGCAAACGCATGTATGGCAGATCGGCTTTATGTTGCTGATCGTTCTGGCGATGGTCTGCCTGGCCTTTGGGCGTCACAAACAACTTTCTACATCCGCACAAACCGCTGCGGCAGAACCGATTGCTGAAGATAACAGCAAGGTCAGCTGGAGCGACCGCGGCTGGTGGGTATTGTTGGCGTTTATTCCCTCCAGCCTGTTGTCGGGCGTGACGACACATATCTCGACCGATATTTTCTCAGCCCCCATGATCTGGGTGCTACCGCTGGGTGCGTATTTGCTGACTTTTGTTATTGCCTTCAGCCGAAAGCCACTGGTAAGCGCGTCTACCCTCGCGCAACTGCAACCGATTGTTGTACCTTTTGCGATTGGCCTTTTAATCACCAACAACCTTGTCATGCGCATGTCGTGGCTGGCGCTCAGCTTTCACGTTTTTGCTTTTGCGGTAACTGCCCTGCTCTGCCACATGCTACTGGCGCAGCGCCGCCCACAAAACAGTGCAAAGCATCTAACCGAATTTTACCTGATGATGTCGGTTGGCGGTGCGCTGGGCGGTGTTTTGAATGCTTTTATCATTCCCTACACCTTTGACCGCCTGATTGAATATCCAGTTCTGCTTATTCTGGCATTGTTGGTAAACCCGACATTCCGCAAGCCGCTGCAAAAATCTGGCGCTGTTCTGGTCGCGCTCAGCGTTGCTGGTGCCGCGGGATATTTCTACTTTATCAATAAATTTGGCGCGGCGGTTTATTCAACGCCGGTGGGTATTATTACGCCACGTATTATCATGACCGATATCGGCATGGCTGCCCTTTTTATTATGATGGCCGCCAACATCCGCGCTACGCTGGCAGGCTGTGTTGCGTTACTGATGATTGGCGAAGTAATCATGCCCAAAAGCGTTTTACTGTCTGAACGTAATTTCTTCGGTGTTATCTCTGTTTTCGAACGCCCTATGCAGATAGACGGTAAAACATATACATCGCGCTACATGTATCACGGCACGACCACGCATGGCACACAGATCATGCAGGACCCCTATAACAAAACCCCCACCACCTATTTCACCGAGCAAGGCCCGCTTGGCAATGCTTTCCAGCTGTTCAACCCCAAGAAAGTCGCGGTGATAGGATTGGGCGTTGGCACCATTAATTGCTATTCGACGCCAGAAACCGAAATGACGTTTATCGAAATCGACCAGGGCGTTGTCGATGTCGCGCGCAGCCATTTCACATTCCTGCAAGACTGCAAAGGCAAGACCGAACCGCGCATTATTGTTGGCGATGGCCGCATTGAAATGCAAAAGCTGGATGAAAAATTCGATATGATTGTTATCGACGCATTTTCGTCTGACACCATTCCCATTCACCTGCTGACGACCGATGCGCTGAAATCGTATCTGGACAAGCTGACAGATAACGGATTGATGGTCATGAATATTTCGAACCGCTATTTCAACCTTGCGCCGATTTTGACACGCAATGCCGAAGAAATCGGCATTCACGCCCGCACGCGTTTGCATAGCTTCGAAGAAGTTGCCCTGCAAAGCGAAATCGCATCGCGCTATCCCTATGCTGCATCCAGCTTCTGGATGGCGATGTCGAAATCAGACACCAGCCTAAACCTGCTGCGCGATATGCAATGGGTTGAACTGGCATCGGACGAAAAGCTGCGCCCATGGACGGACGACTACACCAATCCCATGCGTATGCTCGTTCATTTCTATCCGGTCGAAATGAAGGCCGCCGTACAAGCCGAACAACAATAAAACCAGAGGGAAACGTCATGCCAAAACGCACGGACATCAAAACCATCGCGCTCATCGGCGCAGGCCCTATTGTGATCGGCCAGGCTTGTGAATTTGATTATTCCGGTACGCAGGCGTGCAAGGCGCTGCGCGATGAAGGATACCGTGTGATCCTGATTAATTCGAACCCCGCCACCATCATGACAGATCCCGATCTGGCAGATGCGACATATATCGAACCCATCACACCCGATATCGTTGCCAAGATCCTTGAAAAAGAAAAACCGGATGCCCTGCTGCCCACCATGGGCGGGCAGACAGCACTCAACACCGCCCTCGCCCTTGCCAAAGACGGCACACTGGCACGTCTGGGGATTGAACTGATCGGCGCCAACCAGCGGGCGATCGAACTGGCCGAAGACCGCCAGCTGTTCAAGGAAACCATGGCCACCCTCGGCCTTGATTGCCCCAAAAGCCGCACGGTAAATAACTTTGCCGACGGTTTGGACAGCCTTGAATTCGTGGGGCTGCCCGCCATCATTCGCCCGTCGTTTACGCTAGGGGGTACGGGCGGCGGTATTGCTTATAACCGCGAAGAATATGTCGATCTGGTGCGCTCCGGCCTTGCGGCGTCACCCGTGAAACAAATCCTGATCGAGGAATCTGTCCTCGGCTGGAAAGAATACGAAATGGAAGTTGTGCGCGACAAAGCCGACAACTGCATCATCATCTGTTCGATTGAAAACATCGACCCCATGGGGATTCACACGGGCGACAGCGTCACCGTTGCCCCCGCCCTGACCCTGACCGACAAAGAATACCAGATCATGCGCAACGCATCGCTGGCGGTGCTGCGCGGTATTGGTATCGAAACGGGCGGGTCGAATGTACAGTTCGCCGTCAACCCCGCCGATGGCCGTTTGGTCGTCATTGAAATGAACCCGCGCGTCAGCCGCTCATCGGCACTGGCGTCAAAGGCAACGGGGTTCCCTATCGCCAAAGTCGCGGCCAAACTGGCCGTCGGCTACACGCTGGATGAACTGCAAAACGACATCACCAAAACAACGCCTGCATCTTTTGAACCCACGATTGATTATGTCGTGACCAAAATGCCGCGATTTAGCTTTGAGAAATTCCGCGGCACCGAAGAGCGCCTGTCGACATCCATGAAATCGGTCGGCGAAGTGATGGCCATGGGCCGCACGTTCGAAGAGTCTTTGCAAAAAGCTTTTTGCTCCATGGAAACCGGCCTCAATGGCCTCAAGGAAATGAATCTTGCGCCCGCAGGCGAAGATTTCCACCCGCAGCACGTGTTGGCCGCACTGTCACAGCCGCGCCCTGACCGTCTGTTGGTGATTGCACAGGCATACCGTCACGGATTTACAACCGAAGAAATTCATGACCACTGCAAGTTTGATCCGTGGTTCCTTGAAAAAATCAAACGTCTTGTCGCCGAGGAAGAGCGCATCCGCAAAGACGGCCTGCCCAAAACATATGCTGAATGGATTGCTGTCAAGCAGCTTGGTTTTGCCGATGCACGCCTTGCGCAGCTGACGAACAAAAAAACCGCCGACGTCACCAAGACACGCCAGAAAGCAGATGTCCTGCCCGTGTTTAAACGCGTAGATAGCTGCGCAGGTGAATTCCCGTCCGATACATCGTATATGTATTCGACATACGAAACGGACCGCGCACTCAGCGATGAATGCGCACCGACGGCGAACAGGAAAGTCCTTATCATCGGCTCCGGCCCCAATCGCATCGGTCAGGGCATTGAATTTGACTACTGTTGCGTCCATGCGTCTTTTGCCCTGCGGGAAAAAGGCATAGAAAGCATCATGGTCAACTGCAACCCCGAAACTGTTTCAACAGATTACGACACATCCGACCGTTTGTATTTCGAGCCCATTACCGCCGAAAAAGTACTGGATATCATCCATGCCGAACAGAAGAATGGCGAAGTACTTGGCGTTATCGTGCAGCTGGGCGGCCAGACGCCGCTTAAACTCTGCCGCGAGCTGGAACAGGCTGGCGTCAAAATTATGGGCACCAGCCCCGATGCGATTGACTTGGCCGAAGACCGCGAACGCTTTTCAAAACTGCTGCACAAAGCGAAGCTAAAGCAACCACAGAATGGCCTTGCACGCACTGCGCAAGAGGCCGAAAAAATCGCGCAAGATATCGGATATCCAATCGTCATCCGTCCGTCATATGTACTAGGCGGCCGCGGGATGGAGATTGTACACGATGTCGCCACCCTGCGCCGATATATCAATACCGCCGTCGACGTGTCGGGCGATGCGCCGGTGCTGATCGACAAATACCTGCAAAACTGTATCGAGGTTGACGTCGACGCGCTCAGCGATGGCAAAGAGGTTTTTATTGCTGGCGTGATGGAGCATATCGAAGAAGCGGGCATTCACTCCGGTGACAGCACCTGCTCCCTGCCGCCCTATTCGCTGCGCCCCGAAATTGTCGATGATCTGATGGCGCAAAGCGTCACGCTGGCCAAAGCGCTTGGCGTTGTCGGATTGATGAACGTGCAATTTGCCGTGAAGCAAAGCCGCGACCCCGCCAATCTGGACGCGTATGAAATTTACGTCATCGAGGTTAACCCGCGTGCATCGCGCACGGTACCCTTTGTGGCCAAAGCAACCGGCATGAGCGTTATCAAGGCGGCCACGCGTTTGATGACCGGCGAGAAAATTTCTACGCTGAAATCCGAAGGCGTCCTGCATCACCGCAAATTCGATCACGTGGCCGTCAAGGCGCCCGTCTTCCCGTTTGACCGCTTCCCCAAAGTGGACTCTGTTCTGGGCCCTGAAATGCGCTCGACGGGCGAAGTCATGGGCATCGACCGCGATTTCCGCCGCGCATTTGCAAAGGCACGTATCGGCGCGGGCGCAACGCTGCCCCTGTCGGGCACGGTTTTTATCTCGGTGCGCGACAGCGACAAGAACGTGATTATCCCCTTGGCCGCAAAATTAGCAGATATGGGTTTTCATATTGTTGCAACAAGTGGCACGGCAAAACATCTGGTTGAAGCCGGAATTCGGGCCCGTAAAGTCAACAAAGTGCATGAAGGTCAACCACATATCATCGATGCCATGATCAACGGCGACATTGCCCTGATGCTCAACACCACCGATGGCCCGCAGGCCGTGGCCGACGACTTTAACTTGCGCCGCGCGGCGTTACAGAATAAGATTCCCTACTATACGACGATTTCCGGTGCCAAGGCGGCTGTGGATGCCATAGCCGCCCTGCGTCAATCGGGGCCGTTCGACGTCAAATCGCTACAGGATTACCTGAAAGCGGCCTAGACACCCCAAAAACTGTAAAACCGAGAAATTTTACTGCCATGAAACAACGAACCGTTTTCCAGCTGCCCCTCTAACCCCGCGCCTCTTGCCGCGGCTTCGTGGCACACTGGCAAAACGGGGATTTAAAAGGCAGACGGAAAAACGGGACGAACATGGTGCATGACACAACATGCGCCGCTATTAAAGGATGACAAGAGACATGACCACCAAGCTTCCGATTACCGCCGCCGGCTACGCAAAACTGGAGGAGGAAATCAAGCACCTGAAAGGCACCGAACGCCCCGCTGTGATCGAGGCGATTGCCGAAGCGCGCTCCCACGGGGACCTGTCGGAAAACGCCGAATATTCTGCCGCCCGCGAACGCCAGAGCTTTATCGAAGGCCGCATCGCCGAGCTGGAAGACCGCCTGTCGCGTGCAGACGTCATCGACCCCACCAAATTCACCGATAAAATCGTACGCTTCGGCGCACATGTCACTGTCGTGGACGAAGAAACCGACCAGGAACAAAAATTCCAGATCGTCGGCGAATACGAAGCCGACATCGAAAAAGGCCTGCTGGCCCTGACCGCCCCGCTGCCGCGCGCCCTGATCGGCAAACAGGCTGGCGACAGCGTCGAAGTCCACACGCCGAAAGGCCCGCGCGCGTATGAACTGCTGGAAGTGAAATACGCTTGATCCTTCTGCCACTGAATAAAAAAGAGGCCGTTTAAACGGCCTCTTTTTTTTATTACGCATTAAGTGCGATTAACCCCGCTTCTCTATATCCTGCCGCAGGGCTTCGATCTCTTTTTTCATCTCCAGCAGCAGCGCCATTTCTTCGCTGTGGGCGGTATGGGCCAGGCTGTCGGTGTCGCTTTCGTGTAGAATGTTCATGGCGTCCACGATGATACCAATAAACAGGTTCAGAATGGCGAATGACGCGACTGTGATAAACGATACAAAAAACATCCACGCCATCGGGTAAATCGCCAGAGTATCGGTGGCAATGTCGTGCCAGCCCTCAAGCGTCATGATCTGGAACAGGGTGAACATCGAATTGCCGATATCGCCGAAATATTTTTGCATGTTCGGGTCAGGGTTGCTGCCGAAGGTTTGCGTTGTCATGACGGCCGTCACGTAAAAAATAATCAGCAGAATACCCATGACAGACGCCATGCCCGGTATGGCCGTCAAAAGCGCCGTAATCACGCGGCGCAAACGCGGCACCACTGATACCAGACGCAGCACGCGCAACACCCGCAGAGTCCGCAAAATAGCAAACGGCCCTGACGCCGGCGCCAGCGATATAAGCACAATCACAAAATCAAACAGGTTCCAGCCGTTTTTGAAAAAGCGGCCACCATAGGCGATAATCTTCAGTGCGATTTCAACCGTGAAGAAACCTAGAATAAGATGATCGATCAACCGTATCTGCGGCCCGATACGCGCCATGATGTCGTGGCTGGTTTCAATACCCAGCGTGACCGCATTCAGCAAGATCATCGCGGTCACAAACTTTAAAAACCGTGGCGCGCTGACAAAATGCTCCAGTTTCACGCGCCAGTTTTTTGCGGGCATGTCCTGCATCACGGTCTCTTTCGTCTTAACGAAGATTATTCGACGTCGACGGGCACACCCGGCTTATGCTTGGCCACGCGGATGCCAAGTGCCGATTTGATATGGCTTACGTTCGGTGCGGTCGTCAGGTGCGTTGTCAGGAATTTCTGATACGCATCCCAGTCTTCGGCGACGATTTTCAGGATATAATCCGCTTCGCCGGAAACCAGATAGCATTCGCGCACCAAAGGCCAGCCGCGCACGAGGTCTTCAAATTTTTTCAGGTCATGTTCAGCCTGATTGGACAAGCCCACCTGCGCAAATACCGTCACGCCAAACCCCAGCGAGTTTGAATCGATCTCTGCATGATATCCCTTGATAACACCCGCCTCTTCCAGTGCGCGCACACGGCGCAGGCACGGCGGTGCGGAAATGCCCGCACGCTCGGCCAGCTCGACGTTGGTCATGCGGCCGTTTTCTTGCAGGTCATGAAGGATTTTGCGATCAATACGATCCAGTTTTACTTTTGGCATGGGATATACCTGATTTGGGTTAGAATCAAACTCTACAATGTAATAATATTATCATATTTTTGTTTCAAGTGTAATAATTCGCCCCATAAACTTTAAAAATATTACAGCGGGGGATTTGTCAAAACCGCCCGAAACGTTATACTTAATCCCGTTTTCACGTTAAAATTCAGGAGCTTGAATTGTCAGAACGCACCCCGACATGCTGGGTCGTTACCGAAGGCATCGCCGGTACAGAAAACCAGTGCATCGGCGTGGCCGAAGCGCTGGGAATCGTGCCGGTGGTCAAGCGTGTGAAGCTGCGATTTCCGTGGAAACAGCTAAGCCCCTGGCTGCGCATCGGCCATGCGCACGCGCTGGCAAGCGATAGCGACACGCTGGAGCCGCCATGGCCCGATATTGCGCTGGTCAGCGGCCGCAAAGCGGTGGGCGCCGGCCTTGATATCAAACGCCGCAGCGGCGGCAAAACCCTGCTGGTGCAGATACAAGACCCCAAACTGCCCGCCCGCCTGTTCGATCTGGTGGTGACACCCGAGCACGACGACATCCGCGGCGATAACGTCATTGTCACCACCGCCGGCCTGCACCGCGTGACGCCGCATAAACTGGCCGCGCATGCGGTACTGTGGCAAGACCGCCTCTCTGCCCTGCCCGCGCCGCGTGCGGCGGTCATGATTGGCGGTAACAGCCGCGCCCACCGGATGACAGCGGCGGCCACAGAAAAGCTGGCCGATAGCCTGTCCAAACTGGCGCAGGCGGGCGTTAGCTTAATGATTACCGCCTCGCGGCGCACGGGCGCGGAAAATACCGTCCTGCTGCGCGAAAAATTGCGGGGCGATAACATCTTTTTCTGGGACGGACAGGGCGAAAACCCGTATTTTGGCTTTCTGGCGCTGGCAGATTATATCATAGTGACAGAGGATAGCGTGTCCATGACATCCGAAGCGATTTCAACGGGCAAGCCCGTGTATATCGCAGCACTGGAAGGCGGCGCGCGGCGGCTGAACAACTTTCACCGCCTGCTGCAAAACCAAGGCTATACCCGCCCCTTTGACGGCGCACTGGAGACTTGGCACTACACCCCGCCGCCCGACACGGCAAGGGTTGCCGGCGCCATTGCGCAAAAACTGAATTTGAATTTGAATTTGGATTTGAACACACAGACCAACCAAGAAGGAAAATAAAAAATGTCCAAGACCCATCGCACCAAAGTGCTGATCATCGGCTCCGGCCCCGCCGGCTACACCGCCGCGATTTATACCGCGCGCGCCAACCTGAAGCCGATGCTGGTTGCGGGCATGCAGCCCGGTGGCCAGATGACCATCACCAGCGATGTTGAAAACTTCCCCGGCTTCGCCGCCCCCATTCAGGGCCCGTGGTTGATGGAGCAAATGCGCGAACAGGCCGAACATGTCGGCACCGAGATGATCAACGACGTCATTACCAGCGTCGATCTGCAAAGCAACCCGAAAAAGGCGGTTGGCGACAGCGGCGATACGTATCTGGCCGATGCCGTCATCATCGCGACGGGTGCGCAGGCAAAATGGCTCGGCCTGCCGTCCGAAGAACAATTCAAAGGCAAAGGCGTTTCCGCTTGCGCGACCTGCGATGGATTCTTCTACCGCGGTAAAGAAGTCATCGTTGTGGGCGGTGGTAACTCGGCCGTTGAAGAGGCCCTGTTCCTGACCAACTTCGCAACCAAGGTCACCGTCATTCACCGCCGCGACAGCTTCCGCGCGGAAAAGATCATGCAAGACCGCCTGTTCAACCATCCCAAGATCAACGTCATCTGGGACAGCGCCCTTGAAGAAGTCACGGGCGACAACATGGGCGTGTCCGGCGCGAAAATCAAAAATCTGAAAACCGGCGCGGTTACCGACATGAAAGTCGACGGCGTATTCGTTGCCATCGGCCACAAACCCGCCACCGACCTGTTCAAAGGCCAGATCACGATTGACGCTGACGGCTACATCACCACCAAACCCGACAGCACCGAAACCAACATCCCCGGCGTATTCGCCGCAGGCGACGTAAAAGACAAAATCTACCGCCAAGCCGTCACCGCCGCCGGCATGGGCTGCATGGCCGCACTGGAGAGCGACCGCTATCTGGCACATCTGGAAGCAACGCCCACGGCCAATCACGACCACAAAAATGACGATGCGGCAGCACCTGAAAAGAAAGCCGCCAACGGCGGCAAGCCGCCGCAGGTTTAATCGCAAGCTGACGACTGCAAAAATTTAAACAACCAAATTTTCAACAACGCCGCCGTTAGCAATAACGGCGGCGGATTTTAATAACAAGGACATTTAAAATGTTTTCACTTGCACTAAAAGAAGATTTAGCAGAATTGGAAAACAATACTACCGCGATTGAAACACATCTTGAAAAGATTGCGCCTATCCACACAGTTAAGCAGCAATTAGACGGCCTCAAAAAAATAAAATCGCTTATAAAACAGTTAGATGAAATTGACTATGACCTTTGTAAATTAACGGAGAACCTACAAAACGCACTCAGAAATTCCATTCATGAGTTAAATAGAACCCTAGTGATCCTTATCAACAAGAGCGCAGGTAGCACCACAACAACATTTTTGCAAAATTGGCAACTACTAACGTCCCCCTTTTTCGATTTTGAATCGAAAGCTAACACCGTCATTAATCGCTACAAAGAACAAACGCTAACGGCAAAAAAAACAAAGCAACTGAATGATATTGTGGAGCGCATTGAAAGAGCTGAGACGGAAATCCACGCTATAACAGAAACATATATTGCAGAGATCGCACAGAAAGTATTAGCAGAGACTAAAGAAGATATCGCCGTCGCAGACAATATAGTCTTACCCGCAAAAAATATGAGAGAGAAGGAAATCGAATCTTATAAAAGAGCATCAAGGACTTGGCTAGGCTTAGCAGGGATTACGACTCTGATGACGCTCGCCATACTTAATGCTTTTTACAAAAATCAGGGCATAACACTATTTGGATATGTATTTTATAGCCCTCTTCTCACTCAAGATGGCCACGATACAAATGCATATGCCCCCTTAATCAGAGAGGTCTCGTATAAAGTATTTTCATTAACAGTTCTGACATCTCTTATATTCTTCAACCTTAAGCAATACAATCTAAACAAAAACATGCAGCTACACGCAGAGCACAAAAAACAAGCGCTTGATAGCTTTAAAGATTTTATGGAGGCTACACATACAGAACAAGAGGCGCGTAAGGTCATCTTGAATAAAACATTGAGCGCCGTATATTATCGCCCCGAATTTGGATACATTAATCACGATAAAAAAATCGATAAGGCAGATATCTTTGAACTATTAAAAATAATAAAATCAGATGGTAAAGAGTGATAAAAAAACCGCCCCTCGTAACAGGGGCGGTTTTTTTTGTGTGTGGTAAAATAGAGGGTGTCTATTTGGTTTACGCAGCGGCCTCTTGCGAGGACAGGGCGCGGTAGAGATAATCGCCCACGTATTTCATCATCAGTTCGTTTTCGCCGGGGTTGTTGAAGAAGTGGCCGGCGCCGGAGATGATGCGGTAATCCACACCGTTCGGGCCGCGCTGCTCTTTCAATTTATCCACCAGCTTGCTGACGGAATCAACGTTCACCACCTGGTCGTTGTCACCTTGAACGATCAAGCCTTCGTTCGGGCACGGTGCCAGGAAGTTGAAATCGTAAATGTTTGCGGGCGGAGAAATCGACACGTAGCCGTCGATTTCGGGGCGGCGCATCAGCAGTTGCATACCGATCCACGCACCGAAGGAGAAACCGCCAACCCATACCGACGATGCGCCGGGGTTCACGCTTTGCAGCCAATCGAGCGCCGATGCAGCATCTGCCAGTTCGCCTTCGCCGTGGGCGAATTCGCCCTGCGAACGGCCCACACCGCGGAAGTTGAAACGCAGCGTCGAAAAGCCACGATCCGCGAAGGACTGGAACAGGGAGTAAGAAATCTTGTTATTCATCGTCCCGCCACGCTGCGGGTTCGGATGCAGGATCAGCGCAATCGGTGCACCGGGTACCTTGCTGTGTTTATAACGGCCTTCGAGACGTCCGGCTGGGCCGGTAATCATAACTTCTGGCATGTGAGATTGAGCCTCCTGCTGCCTTTGGGTTGAATGTTTTATGTTTTGATTTACAACCACTCTATCGAGGACGAAACTATACATAACGATACCGCGATAGCAAGAAAAATGTTGAATTTCTATTGTTTATCAAGTATTTATATTTCGATCTTCATACGTTTTCCCGACTCGACTGAACAGTATTTAGAATAAAAATGAGCATAAGCGGCCTCACATATCTGGACCACAACGCGACGACGCCCATCAAGCCCGCCGTGCTTGAAAAAATGCAGGAAATGCTAGGGTTTCCGGGCAATGCATCGGCCATTCACAAGGCCGGCCGCGACGCCCGCCGCAGAATCGAACAGGCGCGCGGCGAAATTGCTGCGGCGCTGCATACTGGAACACGTGATGTGATTGTTTTTACCGCCGGCGCGACGGAGGCGAATAACCTCGCCCTGCTTGGCGCGGGCATGGAGCGTGTGATTGTCTCGGCCATCGAACATCCGTCGGTGCTGAACGTCTGCCCCGATGCCGAAGTCCTGCCCGTGCTGCAAAGCGGCATTGTGGATGTCGCCGCGCTTGATGCGATGCTGGAGGGCAACACGCGCCAGACGCTGATTTCTGTCATGTACGTGAACAACGAAACGGGTGTTATTCAACCGATTGACCAGATCGTCGCCATCGCCCGCAAACGTGGCGCGCTCGTGCATACCGATGCTGTACAGGCTTTCGGCAAAATTACGCTGGATGTGCAAAAACTGGGTGCGGATTTCATCACCCTCTCCGCCCACAAAATGGGCGGCCCGCAGGGCGTGGGCTGTCTTGTCATTGCAAACTGCGTGGTGGTTGCCCCCATGATACGCGGCGGCAATCAGGAAAAAAATATCCGCAGCGGCACCGAAAACCTGCCCGGTATTGTGGCCTTCGGTCATGCGGCCACGTTGATTGATACGGATGCGTATCAAAAACTGTCCATATGGCGCGATAAAATCGAAACCGCGATAAAATCCGCGGCACCCGAAGTGATTATTTTCGGCGAAGGCAGCCCGCGCGTTGCCAACACCACCATGTTCGCCCTGCCCGGCGCATCGTCGGAAACGCAGCTGATCTCGCTCGATCTCGCAGGCATTTGCGTCAGCAACGGTTCCGCCTGTTCCAGCGGAACTGTCAAGCCGTCGCATGTGTTGAAAGCCATGGGCGCGGATGATGCCGCGGCCAGCGCGTCGCTACGTGTCAGTCTGGGCTGGAACACGACCGAACGAGAGGTTGACCATTTCATCGCCCAGTGGCTGAAAATGTACGCACGCGTCAAACAACGCACGGGGACATGACATGCAAAAAATCTACGCGATCCTGACGGCGCTTTTCCTGATGCTGCCGACTGCGGCGATGGCCGATATTATTTCAACCATCGAAGTATCTTCGGTGCAGGAACGCGAGATTTACGGCGGACTGGGTAACAATACAGGCCCCATCGGCAGCGTGACCGAATTCACCGCCCCCGAACATCCCTACCCGTTTTTGACGATTGGCGGTGCGCATGCGGTGCGTTTTAACGCCAACCACATTTATGTGGTACGCAATGGCGGCCAAATGTTTCTTTGCGCAGATGCATCCGCCGCCACGAACAGCTGCGTGCCCTGCGGCGAATGTAAAGACGTGCAAGACAAGCTTGTCGCGCTTGATGTGTCAAAAACCCTCGGCCTTTACCAAATCATCCGTGCGCAATATACATTCAGCGCCATCAGCAGATCGGGCGCACGCGTTGAAATGCACAAACCCGCAGCATCGGGCCCGACGCCCTTTGTAACAGCGACAATCCCGCCGAAATCACCGCCCGGCATCACGGACAGGTTTTCAAGAACCGCCTTCCTGTTCAAAGCAGACAGACAAAAAGACTATCACCTCTGCCCTGAACGCCGTTATGATCCGTATGCATGCCTGATCTGCGACGATTGCGCGGAAAAAGGTAATTTGTTCGAACCGCTTCAATAGCCACACCACTTCGCAAAACAGGATACGCCATGCCAAAAATGACCTTCATCGAAAAAGACGGAACGGAACGCACGGTGGATGCGCCGAACGGCCTTTCGCTCATGGAAATTTCGCACAAGCATGGCATTGATATCGAAGGCGCGTGCGGCGGCTGCCTTGCCTGCGCGACCTGCCACGTAGTCGTTGACCCGAAATGGGCGGACAAGCTGGAGGAGAAAAAGGAAGAGGAAGAAGACATGCTCGACCTCGCCTTCGATCTCAAAAAAACATCGCGTTTGGGTTGCCAGATTTTGATGAGCGATGACCTTGACGGCATCACCGTCGCCCTGCCCGGCGCGAAAGCGCCGTGGGATCAATAAGCCACGCAAAAGTGCTTAAAGCTTTACGCCGCCCTGACGCTTGCGCAGCTTGTCGAGCACATCGCCAAACTTGGCGGATTCCAGTAAACGCTTGTCGGCGATTTCAATTTCGACATAGCGTATCCAGTCGTTGCCCTCGTTCTGGCTATTCGCAATGCGGAATTGTTTAGACAGCGGGCTTTCGGGTGAACGCGGGCGATTGCCGTCAGGGTTGGGCACACCCTGCTTTTCGACCCATATTTCCATGCCCGCGCCGCGGTTCAACGCCAACGTGTAATCATTATGCACAAAAGCGATACCGCCATGTTCACGCACGGCCATAAACGCTTCGCGCACGTGGTGAATATACGGCGATACAAAGTCTGGGTTGCTATACCCGCTTTGCCATGCGGCATCGATATAGGCGAATTCGACCTGTTGGCCGCGTACCTGCCCGCGCCAGAATTCATCGTAGCCCGGACGGCCCGTGGTTTCACCCAGCGCCGTGGTGCCCAGAAAATATTCGCGCATTGCATCGGGGATAATCTTTTTACCGCTACCAATGCTGCCGCGCACGGATATCACCAGCGGGTCATGCTTGTCCGCCATGACGTTATTCGACATGCCCGCCGCCAGCAGACGCGATACACGAAATAGTTCGTCACGGCTTTTTGTAATAAAGGCGATTTTTTGCCTGTCGCGTGAAAGCGGCATTGTTTTCTCCTCCGCCTATTTCGGGGCGGGCGGCTTTTTGCCGGTATTGGTGTTGGAATGATGGATAACGAATTTGTGGCGCAGGCCCTGATTATATCCATCGATAATTTCATCGGGCGTGCAGCCCGGCTCGAACTCCACCGACACATGCGGCAGGTGGATGATAAGCGACTGATTGGACTCTTCCATCATGCGGGCAAAGTTTTTGGCAGATGTGCGGATGTTAAACGAGCCTTCGGGGGTGAATTCGATCACATGATCGCCCCCGTCATGCTCGCCGCCGCTGCCTTTATGCCCTGCCATGGTTGCTCCGGTAAACTGTGCGGAAATCATGCGTCCGCACCCCGATTATAACAACCACGTTTGAACAAACGGTTAAGAATATAAAACCCGTGCGTTATCAATATCATGTGAACAAATCCCGCACCATTTCGCCAACGTCGCCATAGATGCGGCAGCCGGTTTTCTGCATGTCCGCTTCTGCTACGCGGCGCAGGTCGTCGCGGATCCAGACGAAATCCATACCTGCCGCCATGGCCGCCTCGTAATCGCGTTTTGAATCGCCGGCGACCAGCATCTCCGCCGCTTTAAATCCATGTTCCTGCATAATTTCAAACAGCATCGCGGGCGATGGTTTTGCACGCGGATCAACCGGCTGCCCCGGGACGCTCCAGGCGTAATAAAACTTTTCAATCGCGGCATCAGCCCCCAGCAGCATGTTCATATGCGCATGAATGGCATCAATCTCGGCAGGCGTAACCAGCCCTTTACCGATGCCGTTTTGCTGCGTAAACACGAATAGCCGTAGCCCTTGCGCCCGCAGGTTGGTCAATGCGGGTTTTACAGACGGAAACAACGCAAGCTCTTGCGGCGACAGCACATATCCATCTGTCGGATCGCCCGGCTTTTGTCCGGTACGTAGAATTTGTGTGGTGACGTTCAGCGTTGAATCGCGGTCAAAGACAACGGCCTTATAGGCAGGCATTACGTATCCTGCCCGTCCATCTGTTCGGCCAGTTGTTCGAGGATATCGTTATACCCATCCACGATTTCCTCGGCCGTTGCGCCCAATTCCACTTCCATGGTGAACATAGGGAAATGCACGTCGCAATCCATATTATAATCGGCCATCATATCGACCACCATGTTGGCGATGTCTTCGATGGTGGCGTCATCTTCGGGCGTGAATTCAAGGATGTGGTCGCCGCCTTCGTCGTTATCGTTCAGATCATCCGCATCGGGCGTCTTGGGGGGCTTGGCCATGATGGGCGCTCCTGCCTTGGTAAAAATGATGAATTTCAACAGTATATGCACAGCCTGCATGGGTTGACCAGCCGAATTCCGTCACGTTTAAAATATGAAAAATACTTGATTTCAAACGCCATCACTGTATATAGTGCGCGGCAGGAGAATTAGGCAGCCCATGAACTCGCTCGGATTTGATAAAGACCCCAAAGATACCCGCGTCGTCGTCGCTATGTCCGGCGGCGTGGACAGCTCTGTCGCGGCATCGCTGCTGCACGAACAGGGATATCAGGTCGTGGGCATCACGCTGCAGCTGTACGACCACGGCGAAGCGCTGGCCAAAAAAGGTGCCTGCTGCGCCGGCCAAGACATCTATGACGCCAAACGCGTGGCCGAAAAAATGGGGTTCGAGCATTACGTGCTGAACTACCAAAGTCGTTTCCAAGATAACGTGATCGAAGATTTCGTCGAAAGCTATCTGCGCGGCGAAACCCCTATCCCGTGCGTAAAATGCAACCAGAACGTCAAATTCAAAGACCTTCTTGAAACCGCGCGCGATTTGGGCGCGGATTGCATGGCCACAGGGCATTACATCCAGCGTGCGCTCGGCACTGATGGGAAAGCCGAATTACGCCGCGCCTTCGATGCAGGCAAAGACCAGAGCTATTTCCTGTTCGCCACCACGCAGGAACAGCTGGACTTCCTCCGCTTCCCCCTCGGCGGCTGGAGCAAGGACATCACCCGCCAGCACGCTGAAAGATTTGGCCTGATCGTGGCGGACAAGCCCGATAGTCAAGACATATGCTTCGTGCCGGGCGGGTCGTACGCCCGCGTGGTCGAAAAATTCCGCCCCGGCGCCATGCAGCCCGGCAAAATCGTACATATCGATGGCCGCGAACTGGGTGACCATAACGGCATCATCAATTACACCATCGGCCAGCGCCGCGGTCTTGGCATTGGTGGCGGGCATACTGAAAACAACGCACCGCTGTTCGTCGTTGGCCTGCGTCCCGATAAAAATCAGGTACTGGTCGGCCCCTACGAAGCGCTCGGCCGCGATACGGTATACCTGAAAGAATGCAACTGGCTGGCCGATATCCCGCCCGAAGGGCTGGATGCGGAAGTGAAACTGCGCTCCGCCCAATCGCCTATTCCGGCGACGGTGTTTGCAGATCATGTCGTTTTGAAAATTCCCGCTTTCGGCGTTGCGGCAGGCCAAGCCTGCGTCGCCTACACCGGCGACCGCGTGATTGGCGGCGGCTGGATTACAGGCGCGGAAAATCGTGGCATCTCCGTCGCGGCATAATATAACACCCTATCGTTGACCTTTCCGGATGGCGGTATATGTTGATCCCTGATTTCTTTTAAAAACTGGCGCCGCGGCGCCCCGATACGGACGCGCCATGCAAACCCACTCCAGACCTTTCTATGCCCTTGTTCTTTTGCTGGGCAGCCTGACCGCTTTTGGCCCGCTGTCGATTGACATGTATCTGCCCGCGTTTCCAGCCATGGCAAAATCGCTGGGGGTGCCGCTGGGGCAGATTGAATTTTCGCTGGCATCCTTTTTTATCGGCATGGCCTTTGGCCAGCTGGTATATGGCCCGCTCACAGACCGCTACGGCCGCAAAAAACCGCTTTATGTCGGCCTCACGCTGTATGTGCTTGCCTCTATCGCCTGCGCGACGGCCGCAGACAGCAACGCGCTTATTTTCTTCCGTCTGCTGCAAGCCCTCGGCGCGTGCGCGGGCACGGTTGTGTCGCGTGCGATGGTGCGCGATTTGTTCGATCACCGTGAATCTGCACAAGTCTTCTCGCTGCTGATGCTGGTCATGGGTGTTGCGCCCATTCTGGCGCCGCTGGTGGGCGGTTATATGCTGCTGCATTTTGACTGGCGCGCCATTTTCTGGACGCTGGCGGGCATCAGCAGCGTGATCTTCGCATGCGTGGCCATTTTCCTGCCCGAAACACGCAGCCCCGATGAAACCGTGCAACTGCGCCGCAGCTTTCATACCTATCTTGATATCCTCAAGCACAGGCAATTTCTGGGCTATACCCTGACAGCAGGCTTTATGCAGGCCGCGCTGTTTGCCTATATCACCGGATCGTCTTTCGTCTTCATCGAATACTACGGCATCGCCCCCGAGCATTTCGGGTGGATTTTTGGCTCGAACGCGTTTGGCCTGATTATGGCGGCGCAAATCAACGCATGGTTGCTGCGCAAGGGGCACCATCCCGACGCCATCATCCGCCGCTGCCTGTATGCGCTGGCCAGCTGCGGCATTTTGCTGGCCGTGGCCGCCTTTGCCCATGCGCCGCTGTGGCTGCTGCTGCCCCCGCTGTTCGGCTTTCTGAGCGTCTCGGGCATGATCTTCCCTAATGCGGGTGCAGGCTCGCTGGAACATCAAAAGCATCGCGCAGGTGCGGCATCGGCCCTCGCGGGGATGCTGCAATTCTGCCTGTCGGCCGTGGCCGCCGGACTGGTCAGCCTGATGCACGCCGAAACCCCGCGCCCCATGGCGGCTGTGATCGCTGTTTGCGGCGTGATCGCCCTTGGTATCTTTACCTACATGAAGAATTACCGCCCGCCCGAAGCCCTGACCCCCACCGAACCCCAGCCGGAAGCCTAAAGACAGAACTTAAAAATCAAAGACTTAACAAATTTAAACGGCAGGCTTGACAGCTGCGGCCATTATTGGCATATAGACGTTCACTTTCCCTGTGGCGGGGTAGCTCAGTGGTAGAGCAGAGGAATCATAATCCTTTGGTCGGGGGTTCAAATCCCTCCCTCGCTACCAATACAAATTAAATCAATCAGTTAGCTGTTTCTGCACATACAAGTGCATTTATATAATTGAATTTATTATACAAAACAGAAAACCAATACTCGAAGCGTAGCAATTCTTATAATTTTCTTATATCTATCAATATCTTACATAATAATTGCACCCATATAGAGCTTGTTTTATAGTGGCTTGATCCAAAAAAACAGGAATAATAAATGCTCGAGCAACTCGCAAACATCACAGCCTTTGAGTGGATTACGCTATCTGCTGTAATACTCGGCCCGATACTAGCCGTAGTCGTAACTCGTGAAATTGACAGGAGACGCGAGAAACGCACCAATCGTCTTGCTGTATTCAAAGTACTTATGCGTACCCGTGGTACGCGCTTGAATCCTGAACATGTTGGCGCGCTGAATCTTGTCGAAATTGAATTTTACAAAGAGAAAAAAGTTTCTGACGCCTTAGAGACATACTTCGACCACTTAAATGGAAAAGTTGACGAACGCTGGCTGAAAGCATCAGATCATCTTTTCACGAAGCTGCTATCAGAAATGGCTAAATCGCTTGGCTACAAAATGGAGCAACTCCAAATATTGACAGGAGGATATGCACCACAAGGATGGGCGGATAACGAGAACATGCAAGCAAAGATTCAAACTCGCTTGGTGGATTTACTTGAAGGGAGAGCGGGCTTCCCCGTTGTCCCATACATTGCCTCTGGCAATATACAAGCAGCCCCCTCTCCCACAGAAGATACAGCGCCTCCGGGCTTCCCTCCGAAACCCAGCGCTTAGATGTTAAAGAGCGAGTGACTTCATCTTTTTGATATTTGCGTTTACTGTCCCAGACGGCAATTGGACAGAAATCTGTACAACCTGTTTTTCGTCTATCTGAGCAGGCATAGTAAACGGAATTTGAATTGTGTACGGCGTAGGAGAAATGGGCGCCCCCGTAACCAAAGAGGCTCCAGCAGGAACAGTAAGCAATACGTGTCCTGTCACTTGACCATTTGCAATTGCGTATGTGCCACCATATTCTGCCGCGACAACATCAGTGCCAAAAATCTCGCCATTAAGAAAGACAACACACGCTGAACCAAACCCCTGTTTGCCAGCATAATTGATGTTATAAACGCCGTTCGCCATTTATACCTCCCGATGATTTAATGATTTATCCAGACATAGCACAGCATCTATAAAAAGCAGAAGCAGAACCTTACCACATTCGAGGGCGCATCTTGTTCGGTCGTTCAAAAATTTGGCGCAAAGTTTTACGCGGTTGCCTAAAGCAAAGGGCTGGCGATTATCCCCCTATAGCCTCCCGCACAAAAGCGCGGAGCATAAGCAGCGATTGTTGCGCGGAGCCATATAGGTATATATCTCGCACCGTATATCTTTGGCGCGGGTGAAATCTATTAGAGAGCTTTTCAGCTAGGCGCGTTTTGTTTTGGCTACACGGAGATTAGCAAACAGTGCCGCGCACTTGCTGTACGGTGTTCCCAGCGGCTTTTACGGGCATACCGAATTGTCAGAGTCTTGACCTCCTGCCGCAGAAGTGGGACATTAAAGGGGAGCAAGTATCAACCACCATCTAGAAATAAACAGCTAGAACAACGGTTTAATATTGCAGAGCGAAATGGGTTCAAATCCCTCCCTCGCTACCAACATTTCCTATTAATATATTTATATCGCTCGGCTTGTTAAGTCGTTAACTGGTTTCTGTTTATCAAGAACACTGGATTTACCCTGCATGCAAAAACTGTATTTTCTGAGTGTTCTGTTTTTATTGGCCGGTTGCTCTTTTGCGCCGAAGCCGATGGATGAGTTGAAAACCGCGCGGTTTCAGCAAGCGCGGTTTGTGCTGCAAAAAGACTACGCCTCTTTGGCGGCATGCTGGGATAAGACAGCGAAGAAGCCGAACGATATTCTGGGCACATCGTATCTGACGACATCCACGCAAACAGATAAAGACCGCGGAATTACGCGTATGCAGGTCGGTGGAGAGGCGTATAAACTCTATCATCTTGTGCTGGAGCTACAGGAAAAATCCGCGCACGAAACCTATGTAGAGATATACGCAAACGAAGGTGCCGCCCCCGTCAGCCAAAACTGGATTAAAGTTTTAAAAGATTGCGCGAAGACATAATATCAGGCGGCGCCCCGCGTACGCAGGTACACACAGCCGCCCATATCATTCATTCAATGGTATTGATTTAGACAAGGATGTCGATCGCCGGTACACCCGTGCCGCCACCGGAGGCAGTGCCAGAGCCATTATCAGCGCCAGAGGATGCACCGCTGCCGGTTTCGCCGCCCGTTTCACCTGCAGAACCCGTGCCGCCGGTAGCACCTGTATCGCCGGTGCTGCCGGTTTCTGTGCCCGTGCCCGTTTCACCGCCCGTTTCGCTGGTGGCGGCAGGCGTGGTGAAGTTGGTGATGGATGCGGAGATTTCGCCCAAACGGCGGTCAGCCTGATAGTAGTTTGTATCGAAGTATTTACCCATCATGCGCAGCGGGCCCTTTTGCTTGAGCAGCAAGGACTTCAGGCTGTTCACCATGTACTCGACGTTATTCAGAAATTTCTGGTCTTGTTCGGCATCATAACCGCCGGATGCAGCGGCGGCCTCGCTTGAGATATCGACGGTGACACCGCCGTCTTCGCCGCCCGCAATCGCAGACGTTGTACCGCCGCGGCCGGAAATATAATTGTTTACGGCAGTTTGCAATTCCTTGACGATTTGGTTGATCGCATTGGCAACGGTGCGCGGGTTTGTATCTGTTTTGACGTTTTGCTTCAGCGTACGGGTTGCCGTGCCCAAAAATTGAACTTTGGATTCCGCGGACTGGATGTTTTTTTGATCTGCCGTCAGATCCGGATTATTGGCAATCGTCGCTTGCCGCGTCACATCATTGAGGCGGCTGCTTTTGAACATGTTGAATTTAAGGGTGTCTTTGCTGAACAGGCCGCCGATGGTTGAAAACATCAAGTCGGTTTTGCCCCCGACCTTGAACTTGTAGGTCGAGGCAAAATTTGCCGTCGCAGAGCTTAATTTTGGTGTGGTTGCCATTCTGGAACCCCATAAAAACATCAGAGCATACTGCCCTTAGGCTATTTTAACCTTGGAAACATTAATTTTTTATTAACCTTCCAAGTATGGAAAAAGCCAAAGGTCAATTCTTATGGGCATATTCTTGCAACATCTGTTCCAGTTTTTGTTCAACCGCATGGGGCGATGTGGTGCGGACGGCCAGAATGCGGTACATCATCGGCACCACAAAGACCGTCAGCAGGATCGACAGGCAAAGCCCGCCGATAATGACCACGCCAATCACAAAACGGCTTTCGGCCCCTGCCCCTGCCAACGTTACCAGCGGCACAGCCCCCATGATGGTGGCGGCGGTGGTCATCAAAATCGGTCGCAGGCGCTTGCCGGCTGCGTCCAGAATGGCATCGCGGAATTCAAGACCTTCGTCACGCAGCTGGTTGATGAATTCGACGATCAGAATACCGTTTTTCGCCGACAGGCCGACCAGAATAATCAGACCGATCTGGCTATAGATGTTCAATGTCTGGTCCGTCACCCAGAGACTCAGCAGCGCACCTGTAATCGCCATGGGGACAGTCAGCATGATAATCAGCGGGTGCATAAAGCTTTCGAATTGCCCCGCCAAAACCAGATAGACCACCAACAGCGCAAGCGCGAAAACAACGTAAATCGAACTGCCGGATTCACGGAGGTCAAGGGATTCCCCCTTGTAATCATAGCTGGCGCCCGCAGGCAGGTCATTGCGTACCACGTTTTCAAGGTAGTCGAGCGCTTCGTCGAGCGAATACCCCTCCGCCAGCCCCGCCTCTATTGTAATGCTGCGCACGCGGTTATAACGGTTCAGGGTTGTCGCATCGGCGAATTCGTTCAGACTGACGAAACTGGACAGCGGCACCAGCTCCCCCGTACGCGCCGAGCGCACGAAGCTATTGGTGATATCAAGCGGGCTTTGCTTGCCGGATTTTTCGCTCTCTAATATCACGTCATATTCACGGCCGCGTTCAATAAAGGTTGTCACGCGGCGCGTACCCATCATGGTTTCAAGCGTACGTCCAATGACAGATACCGGCACGCCCAGATCGGCCGCCAGTTCACGGTCGATGGAAATACCGATCTGCGGTTTGGTTTCGTAATAATCGTGGTCGATTTCGATCAAGCCCGGGTTTGCGCGTGCACGCTCCAGCAAGATATCCCGCCATTGCAGCAGGTCTTCGTAACTGGGGCCGCCCAGCACGAATTGCACGGGCTTTTGCGAACCGCCGCCAAAGGCACGGCGCACGGTCGATGTAATCCGCACACCCGGAATGTCTGCGGTTAAACGGCGGGCTTCGTCCATGTAATACCAGATCGGTTCGCGCTGTTTCCAATCCGACATGACAAACGTGCCGCGCGCATCATTAAAGGCGGCGGTGCTACCGAAGCTGCCCGGGGCCCGCATCAGCATGCGCTGCACCGCCCCGTCTTCGACAAACGGCATCAGCCGCTGTTCGACAATATCCAGATGTTCCATCGTGTAGTTATACGATGCGCCTTCTGGCCCGCGGATCAAGAGGTTAAAGTTACCGCGGTCTTCACGCGGGGCAAATTCGGACGGGATCTGCATGAACAAGAAAACCGCCCCCGCAAGCACCGCCACCATAGACGCAATCCCCAGCGCCGTATGATCAAGCATTTTGTCAAGAACAGCGATGTAACCGTTTTTAAGCCTGTCGAATGAACGGTCAATAAAACGGTTGAATGCGCCGGGGTTTTCTTCGTGCCGTAGCATTTTAGAGCAAAGCATAGGCGTCAACGTCAGCGCAACAAAGGCCGACAAAAAGATTGATGCCGCCATGGCCACGGCGAATTCAGAAAACAGCCGCCCGACATCCCCCTCCAGCAAAGTGACAGGCAAAAAGACCGCCACCAGCACAATCGTCGTAGCGATAACAGCAAACGCAACCTGCCGCGTGCCGCGATAGGCGGCGACAAGCCCCGGCTCCCCCATCTCCACCCTTCGGTAGGCATTCTCGACAACAATAATGGCATCGTCCACGACCAGACCAATCGCAAGGATGAGTGCCAGTAGCGTCAGCAGGTTGATGGTAAAACCAAGCGCGTAAAGAATAATACACGCACCGATCAACGATGCCGGCACCGCCATAAACGGAATAAAGGTAATACGCATAGAACCCAAAAACGCATACATGACCAAACCGACCAGCACGACGGTCACACCCAGCGTCACATATACCTCGTGCACGGCAGCTTCGATGAACAGGCTACCGTCATAACTTTGGGCAAGGCGCATGTGGGGCGGCAGGTTCTGATTCACCAGCGCCATTTCGGCCTTGGCCACGCGGGCAACATCCAGCGTGTTGGCTTTGGATTGTTTGATGATACCGATACCCACCATCGGCACACCATTGCCGCGCAGGGTGCCGCGTTCTTCCTCGGCGCCGATTTCAACGCGGGCAACATCCGACAAACGCACCAGATAACCGCCATCCTCTGCGGTGCCGCGGGCCAAAACCAAGGAGGCAAAATCGTCAGGCGTTGTATAGCCCCGGCGTACGCGCAGGGTAAAATCACTGTTTTGGGATTCAATACTGCCGGCCGGAAGTTCGACGTTTTCCGCGCGCAGGGCGTTTTCGATGTCTTCAACTGTTAGGCCGCGCGCGGCCAGTTTGACGCGGTCGATCCACACACGCATCGAAATGTCACGCGCACCGCCAATCTGTACACGTGCCACGCCATCCAGCGATGAAAAGCGGTCTTCGAGATAACGGCGGGCGTAGTCGGTGAGTTCAATAATACTCATCCCCTCGCCCTGCAGGTTCAGCCAGATAATCACATCATCGTCTGAATCCGCTTTTTGAATATCCGGCGGGTCGGCTTCGTCGGGCATATCATCCAGGACGCCCGATACGCGGTCGCGGATATCGTTTGCGGCCGCGTCGATATCGCGGTCGACGTCAAATTGTACAGTAATACGGGACGATCCATCACGGCTTTGGGATGTGATATTGCGGACACCTTCGACACCGGCGATGCGTTTTTCGATGACTTCGGTAATGCGTGTTTCAACCACATTGGCAGCCGCGCCCGGATAATTGGTGCTGATGGATACAATCGGCGGGTCGATTGCCGGATATTCACGCAGCGGCAAACGGTCGAAACACAAAAGACCGAAGGCAACCAAAAGCATGCTGAGGACGCAGGCAAAGACCGGGCGACGAACCGAAATATCCGACAGAAACATGGTTTATTGCCCCTGTTCTTCATCGGCGCCCCACGGGCGCGGCGGGGGCAGTTCCTGCGCCACATTCACCGCTTCGCCCTTGCGCACGCGGTTCATGCCGCGCACAATCACACGCTCTCCTGCTTCCAGCCCGCGCGTGACTTCGGCGCGGCCTGGCAAACGGGCGCCAACGGAAATCTGGCGTTCTTCTACTTTGCCATCCGGCGTGACCACGAAAATAAACTGGCTTTGCTGGCGCTGCATAACGCTTTCTTCGGGCACAATCAGCCCTTCGCGTTCGCGTTTAATCAGGCGCACGCGCATCAGCAAACCGGGCCGCAGCTGCCCGTCCGGGTTCGGCAAGACCGCCCGCACCAGAACCGAGCGTGTCACAGGATCAACACGCGTGCTGACGCTTTCGATTTTACCGCGGAAAACGCGGCCGGCCAGCGCGTCCACTTCGGCTTCGACAGGCACCCCGGGGGCAAGGGTCGACAAAAAGGCAGACGGCACGGTGAAATCCAGTTTAATGCTGCTGATGTCATCCAGCGTCGTAATTACTTCGCCCGGCTGCACCAATGCGCCCACGCTGATACGGCGCACACCAACGGTACCGTCAAACGGCGCCACGATATTGCGGTAAGCAATGCGGGCTTCGATCTCTTCCATTTCACGCTGGGTGACTTCGAGTGATGTCAAACGCTGGTCGTAATCCTGACGCGGCACGGCTTTGTCACGGACAAGACCTTCGAGACGTCCCAGCTCGCGTTTTTCCTGCTGCATGCGCGCTTTAGATGCAGCCAGCTGCGCGGCCAGTTCCCGCTGTTCCAGCACGGCAATCACGTCGCCTTTTTTGACGATCTGGCCATCGGTAAAACGTATTTCACGCAAAAGGTCGGTCACATTCGCGGTGATATCGACGGACTCCGTCGAATTCGCCGTCCCCAAAGCTTCGACGCTGTCATATACACGGCCTGCTTTAACGGTGGTGACATATACGGGGGTAAGCTGCTTGGCTTCTTCGGCCGCTGGTTTTTCGGCGTGCAGAAAACGACTGCCAGCATGCACTGCCGCCACCACTATACCCACGGCCATAACCGCAAATAAAACTTTCTTTTTCATACAAAAAACCGTCCCTTGTTAAAATCAGCCGCCGGGGCGCAAAAAACGTGATATGGGCCGCACTTTGATAAAATCAAAGCTTTTCTTGTAAAAACTGGCGGGTTTCCGCAATCACGGCTGTAATGCTGGCATTCAGCCCCATGGCCATGTCGTGGAAAACTTTCTGTTCTGCGTCGAATGACCCTTTTGTCATGGATGACGACTGGGCGGATGTTTGCGCGATTGTCGCGCTTTCATCGGACAACAAATCCTCGAAGCGCGACAGCGCATCGGGCAATTGAGCGATATCTTCGGGTACAATCCATCCCTGCTGCAACATGTAAATCACGACAGGCAAGAACGCGCCAACCGCTGATTTAATGGCGCTGGCCTGTCCGGCCGCCTCCAGACGCGCCAGCACGTCTTCGGGCTTTGGCTGCGCAAAAATACCGACCACGCTATCCTGACGCATAACGGGCGCAAGATACTTTGAAAACCCCTTCGCTTGCCCTGTGGGCGCGGCGTAATCTTGCAGGCTGCGGATAAACTGCCGTGTATGGCGCGACATATCTTCGCGCATATCGCCGCTGATGATTTCGGCATCTTCTTCGGTGGTGGAAATCAGGCGCTGTAAATAATACGGCGATGCATACCAGATACCGGCATCGGTTGCATGTCGGCAAGCATCTTCGGCCGCCGCAATTCCGTATCCCTGCCCCAGATCGACTTCGGCCATAACCTGAAGCAAGCGCAGCCAACCTTCGGCTTTGTGCTGCTCTGCCGCAGCTTTTTTATAGTAATTGGCGGCGGCGTATAAATCGCCACCTTCGACCGATTTGTCCCCCATCAGCAGCATGTCGTTCCGAAAACGCTCCGCCGGACGTTCGCCCAGCGTAACTTCGTCAAAATAGTCAATCGCAGCATTGATTTTTTCTGAAAAAACACCGTATGGGGAAAATGTTTCAACATCATTGCCGATCATGTCCACAAACGCCGAAAGCGCCAGTACAACCTGCGCGTATATTTCGGCATCTTCGCGGTATTCATGCGCGTAATCTTCAAGGCAGGCTGCAAACAAACGCCATGCCGCAACAAATAATGCAGGACGGCCCGCGCGCAGGAAATCTTCCGCGGCAAAGAAATACATTTGCGGGTTCCGGTGCGCCTGCTGCGTCATCAGATAACCGCCAAGGGCATCTTCGGCCGCATCATTGTCGTGAATTTCCAGACACAGGGCGACAATGGCCTGACCGCGTGCGCGGATATCGTCTTCGGAATATGTCATGCCCAACCCCCGTTTAAGTTAACTAAATATGGCATAACCACCGTGAACTGGCGAGCAGGAATCCTGCAACCGCAAGTTTATCTTTACCTCTGCGCATACGATATGCGAAATTAACAAAACGATTTTCCATCAAGCATCAAGGATATCCGCCTGCATGGCCGTACAACACGACCTTCCGCTGATTTCAACCCTTGCAACGGGGCTTAGTCTGGCCTTTGTGTTCGGGTTAATCGCGTCGAAAATGCGGATATCGCCCATCGTCGGTTATTTGCTGGCGGGGGTGGTGATCGGCCCCTACACGCCCGGCTTTATCGGCAATATCGAAATCGCCAACGAACTATCGGAAATAGGCATCGTTCTGCTCATGTTCGGCGTCGGCCTGCATTTCTCGATGAAAGATTTGATGGAGGTGCGCAAGATCGCCCTGCCCGGTGCGATCGTGCAAATGGGCGCGGCCATCGCCATGGGCGCCGGCCTTGCCTGTTATTTCTGGGACTGGCCGTTGCACAGCGGCATTATGTTCGGCCTTGCGCTGTCGGTTGCCAGTACCGTCGTACTGCTGCGGGCACTGGAAGAACACAATTTATTGCAATCCATGAACGGCCGTATCGCCATCGGCTGGCTGATTGTAGAAGATCTGGCCATGGTTCTGGCGCTGGTTCTTGTCCCTGCCCTTGCGGTATCCATCAACGCCAACCCCGAAGAGGGCGCCGCAGGCCCGGGTGTTGGCATGTCGCTCATGATGGCGCTGGGCAAAGTGGCGGTGTTTATCGGCGTCATGCAGTTTGGCGGCAAACGTTTGCTGCCGTGGCTGCTGGAAGTTGTCGCCCGCACCCGCTCGCGCGAGCTGTTTACCCTGGCTGTTTTCGTATCCGCCCTTGGCGTGGCTTTTGGCGCGTCCAAACTGTTTGGTATTTCCCTTGCGCTTGGGGCGTTCTTCGCGGGCATGATGATCCGTGAATCCGACCTGAACCATGAAGCCGCCGACCGCGCCCTGCCGTTTCAGGACGCCTTTGCGGTCGTCTTTTTTGTGGCGGTCGGCATGCTGTTCGATCCGAAAATCATGATTACGCATCCGGTGCAGGTGGTTTTAACCTCGCTGATTATCATGGTGGGTAAATCGCTGGCTGCCTTTATGATCGTCATCCTGTTCAAATACCCGATGAAGACAGGCCTGCTGGTATCGGCCAGTCTGGCACAGATTGGCGAATTTTCGTTTATTCTGGTCAGTCTGGGCATTATATACGGCCTGCTGCCGCAAAGCGGGCAAGACCTTGTTCTGGCGGGCGCGATGGTGTCGATTGCGCTGAACCCGCTGGTCTTCCGGTTCTCTCGCTTTGTGTATGAATACAGCGGCAAGAACGCGCGCCTGTCCTCCATCTTCAATATCTCGCCTGAAGCGGATTTGTCGCAGCTGAGCCGTAACGAAAAAGTATCTCTGCGCGAAACAGTTATTCTGGTCGGCTACGGTAAAGTCGGCATGCACATCAGCCAGAACGTACAGGCCGCGCATATTGATCTGGTTATTATCGACAGCAACCGTGAAAAGGTAGATGCCCTGCGCGATGCGGGGGCACATGCGATTGCCGGCGACGCAACACACCCCGAAACATTACAGGAAGCAGCCATTGCAAAAGCCGTGGCCTTGGCCGTAGCCATCCCCGACCCCTTTGCCGCCCGCCGCATTGTCGAAGAAGCAAGACTGCTGAACCCCAACCTCAAAATCCTTGTGCGTGCGCACAACGACGAAGAGATGGATTATTTTTATGAGCAGAACATCGACCTAGCCCTGACCGGCCCGCGCGAAATTGGCCGCCGCATGGTGGAATACCTCAACGACATGCGCAAAACACAGCCAAAGCCGCATAGCTGATTATCTAAGGCGGTATGCCTGCGTGATGTGCCGTCGTGATACGCTTTTGGGATGCGGTCATGCTTCTTCCTCTGCCATGCTCTGAAAGATTTGCTCTTTCAAATCGTCTTTAAGGTCATCCAGACATAGCGCCGCCAGTGCCAGATGATGTTCGTTATCCGCCACATGTACCCAATCGACATGGTCGTCTTCGTTGATCGTTAGCACAATCACCGATTTTACCTTGTCCTTGTGTGCCCGTCCGGCCAGTTCGCGCAGCAGTTTGGGTATGCCGCCTTCGCCATCGTATTGCACGCGGTCCAGTACATCACCATCTTTGAAATTGACGGTAATGACCGAGACCTTGTTCTCCGCCGCGGCTGACGCCGTGTCGGGTGTTGTCACAATGTCTATCATGTCCGTCATCGCTGTAACCTCCGGAAACGTTAAGAAAGTACAGACTCATAAAATTGCTAACTTCTTGATCTTATTTTATTTTATCTGAATACTATTCATAATCAGTTAACAAAAAAGCTTCATTTTAAAGATTTTATTAACTCCTTGAAAACAGGCCTCTCTTGCCGCGGCACGTACTTTTACACGCAACAAAATATCAGCGGATAGCAACAAATTGACCGTTTTGAACCTGTCTGTTACAAATAATCTTCCTTCAATCCTGCCGCCGGTGCGGCACTTGAATACCGCCTGCGCAATCAGGCACAGGGACAACCATGGCTGACCGCAACGCACCCCTGCCAGATACGTCCAACGGCGCACGCAAACTGCTGCACCCGCTGTACGGCAGCCATTGCGCCAGCCAGACGTATGCCGTAAAGGCCTACGTGCGCGGCAGCTATCATGTGCGCATCGATGCGTATATGGATGACCCCGTCAAAAAAACATGGTGCATCCAGAAAACGGCGACCATTACCGAACCATCGCTCGGCGGCTGGATATTCGGCGGCGACAAGGAAAAGACGCGCAAGGAAGTGCAGAAAATAAAATCGCGCACCAATTTCAACGATGTGCTGGACGAAATGGCAAAATTCGAACGCCAGTGCCAGCGTGCCGAAGAAACCTTTGCCCTGCAACAACCGGCAGCAGACGCCATGGGCTTCAAACACTTCCGCGCCTTTGCGGAGCGTGAAGGCTATGTCTTTGACATGAAAGGCCAGCCGCATGCCCGCCCGCACCGCGATGCGTTACCCGTCGGCCCTACGCCCTTTTTGCAGTCCGATATCGACCGCGCCGACAAAAACCTGCAGCGCCCCGAAAACGAATTCGGCAATAATGGCCCCGCCAGCAAGGTGCCGCAGACGCATTTCCTGTTCGACCAGTTCACGCGTGCGGCGCATCTGAACAGGCTGGACGATAAACTGGCCGAGCTGCGGGTACTGGATATCCTTGATCGGTTCACCATGCATGTGCGCCACGCCCACGACCATTTGCAGACTTACTGCGAAAAATATCAGGAACTTGGTCAGGGTGGCCTGATCGATGACGCGCTGGATGCCCTGCGGCTTGCGGGCGCGGCCGTACGCCAGTTAAAAGCCTATGGCGTTGACAGCGCCGATTTTGAATCATTCGTTCTGCAATGCAAAGTCACCTGCCACGTCCTGCATGCCGAAGGCCTTTATGACCTGATGAACCGCGGCGCAGGCGATTTTGCACAAAACGAAATACTGTTCCGCCAGCGCGTGGACAAGGCGATCGAGGCCTTCAAACGCATCGACCCGTCCGAAAGCGGTCTGCAGACCCTGCAAGATATGATCGTGCAAACGCCCAGGCCCGAAGTACCGTCATCCATCGGCCTGTTCCTGCGCCATTACGACGCCCGCCTGAACGAATGGCGCGCCGAGCAAATAGCCACTAAGAATGCCGCCGCCGACGCCAAAACAGGCAAAAATCCGCCTTTTAAACCCTGAAAAGCCCTCTTTTTTTTGTTGATTATGTTAATGATTGCTGGTAGTGTTTGCCATCTTCCCCACTGTCAGGATTAAACAGCATGCCCACACAGCGCAAAAACCTCGCTGAGCCCAGCGCAAAGCCTCTGGTGATTGTGGGATGCGGTTTTGCCGGCACATCCGTTTTGCTGCACACCCTGCTGCGCATTACAGATGACGCCACGATTAAAAGCCCTGTCGATATCCGCATCGTCGAGCGCAAGGAAGAACAAAAACACGCGGGTCTCGCCTACGGCAAAGCGCCCAATTACAAAAAGCATAACCTGAATATCGGCGCCAAGCGGGTTAACCCGTTTCCCGCCGGTGCGCAGCCCGAAGGCTTTCCGACATTCGTTGAATACATTCAGGACCTGTCCAAAAAAAATCCGGACATGCGCGTATGCCTGACCAACCCGCCCCACCAGCTGTATGGCGACTATCTGCAACATCTGGTGGGCATCGCGGTTGAAAAGGCAGGCAGCAAGGCCAAGGTCAGCTATGTCATGGCACAGGCGACGCAGGTTGCCGAACACAAAGGTAAAATCACCGTCACCCTTGACGGCAAAGATAAAATCGATTGCGCGCACGTGGTGCTGGCCACGGGTTTTCAGGATGCGCTGGCGCCCAAATTTGCGGCGGCGGCGGCAAACAGTCCGCGTTTCATCGAAACGCCCTATTCGAAATCGGCAAACGAATTTTTCGATCATGTCTGCACACACAAAAATAGTAATGTCATGATTATCGGCACCGGCCTGACATCCATGGATATCGCCGCGCGTTTGATGCATAGCGGTCATGAAGGGCAGATTACAATGATGTCCCGCCGCGCCCTGATGCACAAACCCTACGAAGATACCCCCGTCGAGGAATACATGGCGACACGCCTGCGCGGTGAACCGCGGCCGGAATCCGAATTACCCTTTACCAAAACGCCGCCCGCTTTTATGCAGGCACAAACTGTCCCCGGCTTTACCAAGGCCCTCGTCAAAGAATTCAAACAGCTGACGTCACAAGGTTTCACGTCCGAAGAAATTATTACCTATTGGGAACGTTTCGTGCCGCAAGTCGCGGAAAAACTGCCCAAAGACCAATTGGCCAAATTGTTTGCGCAGCATGATGTGCTGCTGACCACCAGCCGCGTGGGCGTCACACCCGATATCGGCCGTACCGTGCGCAAAGGTATCACCGATGGCCGCATCAAGGTGGTGGCCGCCTCTATTCACAGCATCCGCGAAGTGAATGGCCGGATGGAAACCCTCTATACGCCATCCCCCGCCGTGCAGTCACTGATGGGACGCATTGCCTCTGTTCTTAATCTGAAAACCGCACCCGCAACACGCGTGGGCGTGCATGATTTTGTATTCTCCGGCATGGGTAACAGCATCAGTTACGATCCCAAAAAATCCGTGGTACGCGACCCGCTCTGGCGTGACTTGCTCGAAAGTGGCAAAGCAACGCCGCATTGGACAAAAGCAGGTGTAACGGTCACGAACGGCTTTTCGCTAATCGACGCATCGGGCACCGCGTCGCGCGGTATCAGCGTGATCGGCGTGCCGGTTGCAGGACATATGACGGTCACAGCCTATAAATACCCCGAACGTCCGGGCGCAGGTGGCCGCATAGGCCCCACGGCGCTCAATGTCGCAGGCATTACAGGCGCAACGTTGGCATTTCTGGACCAAAACTATGAACGGCTGATGAACGCCGCGCGTCCGGATACGGCCGCATCCCCCGCGAATGACGCAACAAAGACCCGTAAAAAAGCACCCGCGTTTATGACGCCGCGGCGGCTGCCGTCTTGACCGCCGCAGACTTCGGCGCCCGCAATCCCAGCATGTGACAAATCGCCAGCGTCAATTCGGCGCGGTTCAAAGTATAAAAATGAAAATCTTTCACGCCGTTTTCGTGCAGGACATGGCATTGTTCGGCCGCAACCGTCGCCGCGACCAGCTGGCGCGTCTTGGGTTGATCGTCCAGCCCCTCGAACAGCGTGGGCATCCATGCCGGAATTTTCGCGCCGCATTGCGCCGCGAATGACAGCGTGCGGTCTACATTTGTGATTGGCAAAATACCCGGCACAACCGGCACCGTAATCCCCATGCCCGCAACGCGGTCGCGGTAGCGCAGGAAATCTTCAGGCTCCATAAAAAATTGCGATATCACGCGCTTTGCGCCCGCATCCACTTTGCGCTTCAGGTTATCCAGATCACTGTCCGCGCTGGCGGCTTCGGGGTGCATTTCGGGATAGCCCGCGACGCTGATATCAAAATCGGCAATCTGGCGCAGCCCCTCAACCAGATCGGACGCATACGCATACCCGTCCGGATGCGGCGTATATTTTTGACCACCGCCCGGAATATCCCCGCGCAGGGCCACAATATGGCGGATGCCTGCATCGCGGTAGGCACGGGCGATATCATCAATTTCACCGCGCGTTGCCCCCACACATGTAAGATGCGCGGCCGCGGTCAGTCCGGTTTTTTGCTGGATACGCGTCACAATATCATGCGTACGCGCACGGGTCGATCCGCCCGCACCATAGGTGACCGACACAAAACTGGGCGCCAGCGGCGCCAGCAAATCCAGCGACGCCCAAAGGGTCTTTTCCATTTCCTCCGTCTTGGGCGGAAAGAATTCAAAACTGACCCGCAAGTCCGATGACGTGGGGGCAATGAACGGAAGCGACATTTGACCGCGTGGATGGTGCTGCATAACCTACCTGCAAGAATAAAACTGTTGCCATATTAGAATTACCATCGCGTAAAACCAAGCCCCTATTTTTGTGCTTTGCACCATTTTTTGTCAGAAACCCACTATGCCCGAACGGCTTGAAATCATCGGCAAAAGCATCAATACTCTTTGCATCGCATTCCTCACCGACTGTCTCTACATGAAAGGACATTGTCATGGCTGATTTGTTTGAAAACCCGATGGGCACCGATGGTTTCGAATTTGTGGAATACTGCCACAAAAACCCGCAAGAACTGGTGACGCTGTTCACCAACCTTGGCTTCAAAAAAACCGCCACGCATAAATCCAAAAAAGTATCGTTGTGGCAACAGGGCGATATCAATTTCATTTTAAACGAAGAACCCGAAGCCATGGCCTATGCCGCTGACCGCAATGGCGGTGCTGCACGCGCGATGGCCTTCCGCGTGAAAGACGCACAAAAAGCCTACGCACGCGCGCTTGAAAAAGGCGCCATTGCCTACGAAAGCAAGATCGGCGCGGGCGAGATGAAAATCCCCGCCGTTGTCGGCATCGGCGGATCGGTTCTTTATTTCGTCGACACCTATGGCGACAAAGGCACGATTTACCAGACCGATTTCAACTTCACC
>JBEIOU010000007.1:0-117394 GCA_040377425.1 Micavibrio sp.
GGCGGCGCAGGCCGTCTAACGCGGCGCCACGGGGGGTGATTTTATTAACCCCGCCTTTAAAAAATAAAACCAACCACATCGCGGCCACTGGGTTTATAAAATCCCCTGTGGCCGCGAATCTGTTTATGATGTGCCCCATACGGTACGAAGGGTTTTTGACATGATCTACTTTCTTTTGTTTCTGGCTGTGGCGGGGTTTGGCTACGCTGTCTGGCGTTTTGGTTTCGAACGTGCCTGTTTGCTGCCGTTCTGGCGCAGTCTTGGCTATGCGCCCCAATCGTCGTTCAAACGCACCATGGGCAAGAAAACAGGGATGTTGCTTTTGGATATCATGCCCGCGCGGCCGCCGCTGCGGTTTATATCGCTGATGGGCGGTGTGACGATTGCCTTGCAAATCGTGGCCATGCTGCTGGGGCGCATGATCGGCGGTGGCTTCATGGTGACGCTTCTGGGGGCGTTGGTGGCGGCGGCTGTGGTGGTGACTGTCTGGCTGCCTTTCGTACATGCGCAGCGTCACCGCAGGCCCCTCCGCATCGGGGTGACCAGCGCGGGTATTCGTGCCGCAGATAAATCATTCGCCGCAGGCAGTATTGGCCAGATTTATGTGCGCACGGCAATTGACGTGCCGCAAAATCTGCCGTTTTTGCACGAACGCTTCGCGGCGATTGTGACCAATATCGGGAGGGGCGCGCTGCGTCTGCTGGCATCGCGTGCGTGGCTGGTCACGTTTTATTATCGCGGCAGCGGGCGCGAAGAAATTTTGGCCGGCGGCTTGACGCAGGAAAGTGCCGAAAGTCTGGCTGAGACGCTGATCGAGGCGTTGCAGCGTGATGAAAAGCCTGTGGTCAGCGAAGACGACACGCCCGCCCTGCCCGCGCAGGCTATGCGTCCGACGCTGGATATCGAATAGAATTATAAACGCGGCTGCGGCAGTTTACGCAGTACCGCGGTCTGGGTGTTATCGGCTATCGGCATGTTATCATTTCGGACGGCCCGTGTGGCGGCCGCGCCGAAGCCGTCTGACAGGCATACCGTAAAGATACTTGCGGACGCCTGCCGGGCAGGGGCTGCGCTTTGTATAGGCGCGCTATCTGGCAGGGGCGCAGGGATTGGCAGGGGCAGCGGACGTAAAACATTGTGCAGCCACATAAGAGCGGATTGCACAATTTCGGTGCGTGCCAGCCAAAGGCCCAGCCCGCCGCCCGCAAATCCGGCAGCAAAGGCGATGCCTGTTTTCTTTAAACGTTGACGGCCGAACACGCGTGCGGCTTTGCGGTTTGCTTTCGGCCCCCATAATTTATCACCCGCAAGCGATTTGCTGAAGCTATATGCAGCACTGGCCGTGCCCGTTGCCGCAGCCAGCAGTGCCACCATGCCCAGCGTGGATACGCCGCCAATCATCCCCGCGATCCATGTGAGGGCGACCAGTTTGAATGTAAAAGATACGGCTGTGCCCGCGATCATGTCGGCAGTTTTTTTGCCAAGGCTGGCGGCAACGTTTTTGAGCCGGTTCCCCTCCGCCCGCCAGGCGCGCAGGACGCCGCCAAAACCGGCAATACCGACGCCTGTTTCAAATACGCGTGTGCGCAGCCGTTTGCGCGGCGCGGCAGATTTGTCATCGGTGCGCGTGGTGGAATCTTTTGACATGCCCTTTATTCTAAAAGGGCTTGGCAGGGCTATCAATCATTCCGTGCCAATAAAAAAAGCGCCGGATTTATACCGGCGCTTTTTTTGCTTTGTGCGAACCGATCAGAAGGTTTTCGGACGGCCCGGGTTATAGCTTTGGCCGCCGGTGACGCCGCCGGTCGGGGCTGCGGGGGCAGCAGCTTTGGGGCCGAAATTCTTCGCGGCCATGTCCATCACTGCGGTGACAGCGGCGCCCAGTTTTTCGGCGTCAGGCTTCGCGGTGAAACCGGCGTCCTTGTCTTTGAAAAAGGGGCTGAGCATCATGCTCACGAAATCTGCCTGTTTTTGGGGCGGGTTGTCTTTATATCGCTCCAGACCTTTGAAAACGGCGGTGGCGGTTTCGGCGGCATCTTTGGGCTTCGCGCCATTTTGGATCAGCACGCGCTCGATCCCCATTTCCATGCCGGAGCGGACCGCGAATTTGCTGGTATCTGCCATGCCGTGCAGCGAGAACATATGTTCTTCGTGGCGGCTGTCGCCGTATTTGTTGGCCATTTTACACCTGTGTGGGTTATGTGATTCTGATTATATGACAAAAACTTTAAAACCGCCTTAACAATGCTTTATAACAATTGCGGTCGGGGGCTGCGCTAGTCTAGCATAAGTGCATGATCAAACCAGATGCTCTTTTAATTATCGATATACAACAAGGGTTTATGAAGAACGGCGCCGAGGCGGTCATCGCCCCCGTGGCCGATCTCGTCAAAGCCTGGCCGCGCGACAAGCTGTTTTACCTGCGCTACCGCAATTATCCCGGCAGCCTGTTTGCCCGCCATCTGGACTGGCATGAATTTATGACGTCGGGTCAGGTCGATATCGTGCCCGCCGTCTATGTGGACGGGGCGCCGGTGTTTGAACACTATGGCTACCGCCCGCCCGAAACGCTGGTCGAGGTTTTGCGTGGATTTGAAACCATCGGCATTTGCGGTGTCGATACCGACGCCTGCGTCATGGCGGCAGTCTTCGCGCTGTGGGATGCCGAAATCCGCCCCGTGGTGCTGGCCGATTATTGCATGTCGTCGGGCGGCAAACAGTTCCATCTGGCTGCGCTGGATTTAATGCTGCGCCAGTTTGGCAACGACGGTATCATCCGCGGCCGTATCTGATTTATACAGGCTTACCATTCCCACGTAATGCTGCCCATGACGGTCGGACCGCACAGGTTGTCGCAGCGGGCTTTGGACACGTCTGTCGCGTAATAACGCAGATCCACATAAAACGGATCGAACGTATAGCCAAGACCTGCCGAATAATCAATATAATCAGGAATGCCAAAGCGGCTGTTATCTTCGATCGACTGATGACCGATGTGGCCGACGACGGACAGGCCCTCTACCACGGGTACGGGCACATCTGCTGTCGCCGTCACGTAAACCGCACTGCCGGAATCAAGGAAAAAATCCGGTGAATAATAGATTTCCGCACCCAGTGTGGCGATATCGTTCGGTAATGCGCTTTCATAGGATGCAAAGAATTCATAGTGATCGTAATCCAGCGATTCTTTGGCGCCCGGATACAGGTAATATCCCGCGCCCACTGTCATGTCGCCAGGACCCATGCCGAATGAATAGGTGAGGTAAAAATCAACCTCGGCCTTTGCTTCCCAGCTGTCGTTATAATCAACGTTCGATGCCCAGATTTCAGCAGCCCATCCGCTTTCATGTGCCAGCGATACACTGCCCTGCAGCGCGGGGTGGCTGTCTGAATCGGAAAAGCCGCGTGTCATATATTCGCTCGCCAGCGTGACGGAGCCGGATAACTCCCACGGGCTGGCGGCCGCGTTGCTTTCAGCAGCTTCGGCCTTGGCTGTTTCAGGGGTGGGCGAGATCACGGCCGCTTCTTCCGCCATGGCGGGCGCCGTCCAGATCAAGGCCGCGGCGCAGGCGCTCAGCAGAAAAAGAGGGCGGGCAGGTTTGGCGAAAATAAACATCGGTAAAGCTCCGTTAAATATACGGTGTTGAAATGCTGGTGCCAGTATAGCGCAGGCGGTGGAAAAGCCGCTAAAAATGTTTATTTCAATAAATCGGCAAAGCGCCGTGCTGCGGCGCAGTGTGATCAATCGTGTGCCTCGCCGCCTGATAAACAGCGCGCTTCGCCGCGCCGCCGCAAATAGCGCGTATGCGTCCCCGCGGCGCTGTGCTAGCCTTGAGCGTAGAAACAATAGGCGCCCCCTGCGCCCAGCCAGAGGATGTTTCCAGATGAATATGATCGACGTCAGTCATCTTAATTTCGACTACCCCGGCAAACGGGTCCTGCATGACGTCAATTTTAAAATCGCGCGCGGCAGTGTCACCGCGCTGGTCGGGCCGAACGGGGCGGGTAAAACAACCTTGCTGCGCTGCCTTGTTGCGCTGGACCGCCCGCATAGCGGCGCCATTACGGTCGGCGGCGTCGATGTCACAGAAAACCCGCGTGCCGTGCACCGCATGATCGGCTACCTGTCGGATTTCTTCGGGCTTTATAATGACCTGACGGTACGGCAGTGCCTGACATACATGTGCTGGTCGCAACAGATCGCGGAAAAAGACGTTGCAAAACACGTCGAGAAAATCGCCAAGGATGTGATGATCGATAACATGCTCGACCGCAAATCGGGCGTTTTGTCGCGTGGCTATCGCCAGCGTCTCGGGATTGGGCTGGCGCTGGTGCATGATCCTGAACTGGTTATTCTAGACGAACCCGCATCGGGCATGGACCCCGAAGCGCGTATTCAATTGTCCCAGCTGGTGCGCAGCCTGCGGGCGCGCGGTAAAACGATGATTGTTTCATCGCATATTCTGAACGAGCTGGAAGATTACTGCACAGACATGCTGATTATCCGTGATGGCCGTGTTGCCGACCATGTGATGCTATCCGAACATGCCGCCGATGCGCGGCGGGTTTTACGCATTTCTTTGCGCGGGGGGGCTGCGGCCTATGCACAGACCCTGTCCGCGCAACCGGGGCTACGCGTGGACAGCGTCGATGGCGATGTTGCCGTGTGCCAGCTTGAAGGCGACGATATAGCGCAGCAGGTTTTGCTAGCCGCGCTTTTGGCAGCGGGGGTGCCGGTTTACAATTTCAGCGCATCTCAGCACTCGCTGCAGGATGCTTATATGCGTGCAACAGACATGCAAAACGGGGGCGGCCAGTCATGAACAGATATATCCTTGGCCCCGAATTCCACCGCCAGCTTTGGTTGAAATTCTCTTTTCTGCGCCTGCTGTTTCCGCCGATCGCCCTCGCGTGCGTGGTCTACAGCCATTACATGATTTACAATCAGGACTGGTCGATCATTCTGGCCGAACGTCTTTTGTGGATTTACATGATTTTGGTGGGCATTTTGGGCAACCACGAAGCATCCAATACCATACGCGACGAAGTCCGTGCCAATACATGGGATATGCAGCGCATGACGCCGAGCAGCCCGGCGTCTCTTATCTTCGGTAAAATTTTTGGCTCGACGGCATTCATCTGGTATGCGGCGTTGCCTGTTTTGCTGACATCTCTGGCGCTTTATCACATTCAGGTGCCGCAGGCGGTGGGCGAAGATTTGCTGGGGCGTCCGCTGCGTACCCATCTGATAACGCCGACGCCAGAGGGCAGCCTGTATTTTCTGTTCTTTATGATTATGGGCGGCGTGCTGGGCCATCTGCTGGCCTTTCTGGTGTCGTTCGACGGCATGGTGGGCAAGGTAGAAACCGATCCGCGTAACCGCCGCCCGCGCACCGTGATGGCGTTTCTGGCGGGGCTGGGTGTCAGCTGGTTGCTGATCGACCGCGTGGGCATGGAAATGATGGAGCGTGGCGGTTTTTCCGGCGCGGCCTTCCGCTACATGAAAACACTTAACTGGTATAATATCGACATGCCCACGGAAAACTTCGTGGTGGCAGCTGTGATATTTTTCACGTTCTGGGTTTGCGTGGGGCTTTACCGTCTGGCACGCGCGGAAATGATGTATCCCCTGACGCCGCTGTTCTGGTTTTTGGGCGTCGGGAGCATTTCGTTGTTTCTGGGCGGGCTGGCGTTTGAGCCGCGCATGGCGACACGCGGATCAATTTTTGAAGATTACCGCCAGTATGCTTTTCCGTTTTACATTTTCACATCGACATTGGCGGCGACGTATTACGCCATGTTTGCAGGGGCGGGTGATTTGCGCCGCTATGGCCGCATGTGGGAATCTTTCCGCGCAAAAAAAACACGCCGCGTTTTTGAAAATCTGCCGCAGTGGATGGCATCGCTGCTGCTGGTTTTTGGCGGGTATCTGTTTGTCATTTATGTTGTGATGCAGCCGGTGACAACGGTGGGCGCGCTGTTTGTCAAACCGGGTATGTATATTTCTCTGGCAACCACGCTGATGCTGTTTGCGCTGCGCGATGGTTTGGCGATGCACCTTATTACGGCGCTGTCGACGGGCGCCACGCAGAAATTTGAACGCGGTGCATACTACGTTTTCATGTATTTCCTGTTGCCCGCCATGCACCTGACGGCTGCGCTCAAGGGTATTAATATCGACCCTATGCGTTTTCTGGGGATCGCGCAGGGACAGGGCTCATTCCATCCTGTGATGTATTTCGGCTGGTATTATCCGAATATTTTCCCGGGGTTTGTTTTTGGCGTGCTGCCGGTGCTGGTGCAAATCGTGTTTATTGGTATTGTATATTGGGTGCTGCGCCGCCGCGGTGATGAACCATTGCCGCCACCAAAGCCCACAAAGAAAAATGCGAAAGAAGAGGATGTCACATGGACGTCGTAATGCGTGTTAATTTGGCCGAGGCCGCAACAGGTGGCAATCCGCCGTCCCCGCCGCCGAAGCAGAAACGCGCATTGGTACACCCATGGCTGGATTTCTGGCTGCTGGGTGGCCTGTCTTTTGTCGGTCTGGGCGCGATGTGGCTGGCGGTTGAGGTTTTTGGCTTCAAAATTGGCGACCGTGTGCCGTGGTGGGCGTATTACGCCGCCTTTGCGGTGAACTATCCGCATTTCGCCTATTCCTATCAGCTGTTTTATAAAAATTACACCAAGCGCCTGATGGGTATTGAAACCGGCTGGGACAGCCGCATTCGTCTGGCGCTTGCGGGCATCATCGTGCCGATGCTCATGATCGGGTATTTCGTTCAGGTCGGCTTGATGCAGGACCGCCAACTGCTGGCGTATGGCGTATCCGCCATGCTGTTTTTCGTGGGGTGGCACTACGTCAAGCAAGGCTACGGCGTTTTGATTACCGCATCGGTCTACAAGGGAATCTTTTATACCAACTGGCAAAAACGCTTTTTGTATCTGAACGCCTATGTCATCTGGGCTTATGCCTGGATCAAGGGTAATACGATGCTAGCGCAGCATAAATATTATGACGTGGCCTATTATACCATTTCACTGCCGCCGCAGTGGCAGGTATGGGTGGGCTGGCTGGCCGTGGTCAGTTCGGCCTTTGCGGGTTTCGCGCTGCTTTATGCCTGGCTGTACGAGAAAAAGGGTATCACCCTAAGCGGCATCGTCGGGTACGCCAGCGCCAGCTATTTCTGGGTGATGTTGCCGCATGTGCATCCGCAGTTCTTTTTCTTTATCCCCCTGTTCCATTCGCTGCAATACCTGCCGTTTGTATACAAATTCAAGAAAACTGAATTCCTGCACGAACAAGCGGCCGAGGGCGGTGTGCCCGAAGGCAAGCTGCGCCGCCGTATCATGCTGGTCATGTTTATCTTCGCGGGTTTCGCGCTGGGGGCGCTGTTTATGGATTTGATCCCTGCCGCGATCGACAAAGCTGTCGCCAACGACTGGGCGCATTTCAGCCGCAATTACTTTATTGTGTGCTTCCTGCTGTTTATCAACATCCACCACTTTTTTATCGACAGTGCTTTCTGGCGCCGCGATAACAAGGATGTGCAGGAATATCTGTTCAAGGCCTGATGTGCTAAGTCTCGGCAGATAAACGGAAAAGCAACTCCCTCTCTGGGCTTTGCGACATTCGTGCTACACTAGTACATGGGGGCGGAAATGCCCCGTATATGGGGTCGAACCAGAATGGGGCGCGTATGGCCAATATTTTTTCAATTGCCGGATTTTCAAACGCGTCGGCTTCTTTGAATAACCGTGCGGTGCAATCGGGCCAGAAAACAACGGCCCGTGATCAGATGATGAGCCAGATCGCGGCCGCCGACCCCGGCAAGGCGGAAAAAGCCGAACAAAAATTATCCTCTATGCAGCAGGCGCTGGAGCAGATGCAGCAAATGCGTCAGGACATGTCCGCCGCGCGCAAAGAGGCGGCCAAGCAAAAAGTCGCCCGCATCAAGGCGCAAATTCAGGCGATTAAAATGATGGGCGGCGATGCCGAGGGAAATGCCCGCAAGCTTGCCCGTCTGGCACGTGAGCTGGCGTCGGCCGCGCGCGAATATAAAGCCGCAGGCGGCACAGATGGCGGGGCAGGGATTTCCGCCGCCGCTGGCGCATCGGCTGCACCAGCCGCTGACAAGGCGGCATCATCACCGCAGGATGTGGCCGCTACTGCTGCTGCGCCCCCCGACATCACATCGAACAGCGCCGGGCAGCCTGCGGCACAAGGATCTGCCGCTACGAGCAGCGCCGCCAATTCACCAGACGCCGCCGCAGATGCTGGCGAAGACGGCGAAGACGCAAAGACCGGTATTAAAACCGGCAGTGACGAAGACGCTGATTTTGCCAAAGAACTCCGGAAGCTTCGCCGCCAGATCGAGGCAATGCTGGAGAAAGAAAAATACCGCATCGCCCTTGAACAGGGAAAAACCGGCAACCGCGATACCCGCGCCGCCGAAGCCGCCCTGCGGGATGTCGAGCGTTATACAATGGCCATTGAAAATCCGATGCCGTCTATCAATATTGAGATATAGACAATATTCAGATACAGCGTACAGGCGTGCCTGCGCGCTGCCCGCCGTTTGCAATCAAAGGGGATAAATCATGAACCGCAGAAATTTTATGGCCGGTGTTGCCGCCGCTGTGTTTTTTGTCTGGCCGGGGATTGGCCGTGCCGAAGATATTCCCTCCTTGCCGCATTCCGGCAGTGATGGCAAACCCGTTAACCCCCTCAAGGAAGCTGCCAAAATGAACCAGAACCTGACGCGCGAACAATGCCACGTGCTGGACGACGAGGGCACGGAGCGCCCTTTCACCAGCCCGCACCTAAGCGAAAAACGCAAAGGCGTATTTGTGTGCGTGCGCTGCAAAACCCCCCTGTTTAAATCCGGCACCAAATTTGATAGCGGTACAGGCTGGCCAAGTTTTTTTGAACCGATTCCGGGGGCGCTTGGCACCAGCGAGGATAACAAGCTTGGCTACACCCGCATCGAATACCACTGCGCCAAATGCGGCGGGCATCAGGGCCACGTGTTCAAAGACGGCCCGCAACCAACAGGTTTGCGTTATTGCAACAATGGCGTTACCCTTGAATTCATACCCGATCCGGGCCAATAAAAACTTAAAGGATTTTATTCATGCGAAAATTCGCTCTGCTTTCGGCGGCGTTCATGTCGCTTGCGCTGCTCACGGGCTGTTTTGAAGACGAAGCCAAACAAGACACAGCGCCCCCTGCCGCTGCGGTGCAGGCGGAATCTACCGCTGTGCCCGATGCGGACGAAGTCGTCGAAAATCCGGCGGGCGGTACGTCCGATGCCGTGGTGATGGACAGCGGCGAAGAAAAAGCCTTTGCTGCGCCCGGCGCCGCTGCGGCGCCTGTGCAAACGGCACTCAGCGCGAATGAATGGATCGCCGAAGATATCCAGAACGGCGGCGTGATCGACCGCCTGCCGTTGACGCTACGTATTGAATCCGACGGCAAAATCAGCGGCCATAGCGGCTGCAACCGTTTTGGCGGACAGGCGGACATGACGGACGTTGCGGCGGGCAAGATCAGCCTGGGCGCACTGTTTTCAACCCGCATGGCTTGCATGGACGAAGCGCGAAATAATCAGGAAATGAAATTCCTGGCGGCCCTTGGCGAAGTAGCCGGCTGGCGCGTTGAAAACGGACTTTTGTACCTGACGGATGCGAACAGTACAGATGTGCTGCGCTTTTCAAACGCTGACCATATGTCAAAGCCTGCCGAATAATTTTGATTTAGGCACAAAAAAGCCCGGACACAAGTCCGGGCTTTTTTGTTTGGTGCGCTTACTTAATTTTCAACACGGTAGTTAGGCGCCTCGCGCGTGATTGTTACATCATGCACATGGCTTTCACGGTATCCCGCGCCCGTCATACGGATGAATTTGGCATGCGCGTGCATGTCCGCAATGGTCGCGCAGCCCGTGTATCCCATGGATGCCCGCAGACCACCAATCATCTGGTGGATCACGGCGGCAATCGCGCCTTTATACGGCACGCGGCCTTCGATGCCTTCGGGCACCAGCTTCTGGCTTTCCTTGACAGACCCTTGCGCATAACGGTCGGCAGATCCTTTTACCATGGCGCCCACGCTGCCCATGCCGCGGTATTCCTTATACGAACGGCCTTGGTACAGAATGACTTCGCCGGGCGATTCGTCCGTGCCCGCAAACATGCCGCCCAGCATCACGCAATCGGCGCCAGCTGCAATGGCTTTGGCCATGTCGCCGCTGCTGCGGATGCCGCCGTCGGCAATCACGGGGACGCCATATTTACGCGCCACATCGGCAACATCCATAATGGCCGTCAACTGCGGCACGCCAATGCCTGCCACAATGCGCGTGGTGCAGATCGATCCGGGGCCGATACCGACTTTCAGGCAATCCGCGCCTGCATCAATCAGCGCCTTGGCCGCATCGCCCGTGGCGATATTTCCCGCGACAATCCGCACGCCATTGTGCAGGCGCCGAATTTTTTTCACCATGTCGCCAACCGATTTGGCATGGCCATGCGCGGTGTCGACCACAATCAAGTCAACATCGGCCTCCACTAGTGCGGCTGCGCGTTCGAAATTGCTCTCGCCCGTGCCAATCGCGGCGGCGGCACGCAGGCGGCCTTCGCTGTCTTTGCAGGCGGTCGGGTGCAGCTGCGCTTTTTCGATATCTTTCACGGTAATCAGGCCGATGCAGCGTTCGTTGTTGTCAACCACCAGCAGCTTTTCGATGCGGTGGCGGTGCAGCAGGTCTTTGGCTTTTTCTTTGTCGGCTTTGTTATATACCTTTACCAGGTTTTCCGATGTCATCAGCTCGCTGACTTTTTGCTTCGGGTTTTTAGCGAAGCGTACATCGCGGTTGGTCAAGATGCCGACCAGTTTACCGTTTGCCTGCGTGACCGGAATGCCCGAAATGTTGTGCATGCGCATGGTGGCCAGCGCATCGGCCAGCGTTGCATCGGGCGCAATGGTAATGGGGTTCACAACCATGCCGCTTTCGTAACGCTTCACGCGGCGGACTTCTTCGGCCTGCTGTTCAATGCTCAGGTTGCGGTGAATAACGCCAATGCCGCCTGCCTGCGCCAGCGCAATCGCCGTGCCGCTTTCGGTGACGGTATCCATGGCGGCGGACAGCAGCGGAATATTCATGCCGATATCGCGCGTGATGCGGGTCGATGTGTCGGCTTCGTGCGGTTGAATGTCGGATGCGCCGGGCAGCAGCAGCACGTCATCGAACGTCAGCCCCTCCTGCGTCAGCTTGGTGCGCGGATGCGGCAGAATTTTAGCTTTGGATGAAACTTTCTTGGCCGCCGCCTTTTTCGCCGCGCCCGCCGTGGTTTTGCCAGATTTTTTCGCTGATTTTACCATGATGCAACCCTCTCTCTACCCGATCGCCGCATAGCGATCACGCGTGTGTCCGCCGGATGACGGTTGCATGTTTTTATAGGACGGATGGGGCGCAATGTCCACAAGCTTCACAGGTGCCGATTTTTATGGGATCGGCCTGGCTTTGGTTTATAATTGTATGAACGTGCTTTTATGGAGAGATTATGTTTTTTAGATCGATGCTTTTTGCCGTTTTCCTTGCCGCCCTGTTTTTAAACATCAGCGCTGTACGTGCCGAAGTTGCGGCGGCGTCCCCGCCGGCCACGTTTACGCTCCAGGTGGACGAGATTGTGTCATGGTATGTCGGTGACAACCGCCTTTATTTTCAAATGCAGCCCGATGTGGGTGCGCGGCTTGGGGATTTTACGCAGGAAAATCTTAATAAGCAGATCAACTTCTATATCGGCGACATTCTGGTTTCGAGCCCTTTTGTGCGGTCACGTATAGACGGCGGGTATGGTTTGATCGTTCTGGCGCCAGAATTTAAAGAATCTCTGCTTGCAAGCTTGCCTGCAGACCGTGAAAAACCGCCAGCGACCGAAGAATAAATTTTTTGATGGCCCGGGCTTCCTGTAATGCTTTGCCACGTTTGGCGTGCGTTTCGGTTCTTTTTCTGTCGGAACCGTTTATTTAGTTTGTTGAATGACATTGCCATCGGGGTCGAACCATACAAGACCACGTCCGAGCATAAGCCCTTTATAATTACAAAACATGTTGTGCGGCGTGGTTTCTGAAAAGCTTTTGAGCCATCTTTCAGAAGTAGGAGCTTCGTAATTAAACTCGGTACGTAAAAGCTCGGCATTTTTATTCATAACGGCAGCGTGAAAACGTTTTATCTTATTCTGTACCTCTTTGTACCGATCGGCAGTCATCCAGCATCTCCCGCCATCTACTTCTCCAGTGACGCCGTGCGTTTGTCTTAAGTAGACGGCCTGCTCATTGCCATCTGTGTCCTGCCAGGTGCCAGTCAGTACTGATTCCTGAAGGTCGTCTTTGCTTTTTAGTATGCCCTTCGGGTCTTGTTTTTGAAAAGAGAGTTTAAATGCGCCGCGCAGATTGTTTTCAGCGTCATATTCTTCGAGGACGATATCTCTCCCTGCGTGGGATTTTTGCTTTAGGGGTATGTCTTCAAGCTGCTCTCTATAATAATATTTTGTGGCGAGGATGCTATCGCCAAACTTTTTTTCTTTGCTAAATGGCTTTTCTTTTATGATGGTTAAGCCGATTTCTTTGTCGCCTAACGTTCCGGTGTACTCGCTGTGCCATCCGGCCAAACCTGGCTTTGCAGCGCCCAGGCATAAGGCGATAGACAGCATCAAAACTAATTTTCTCACGTCTCGTTGCCTTTTTAGAATCTTAGCGGTTTTTAATTCTTCTTGGTGGTTATTTACTCCCACTCAATCGTCCCCGGCGGCTTGGATGTAATGTCGTACACCACGCGGTTAATACCCTTCACTTCGTTCACGATGCGTGTGGCGACGTGGCCGAGGAAGTCATGGGGCAGGGGGGCGTAGTCGGCGGTCATGCCGTCGACCGATGTCACAGCGCGCAGGGCGAGGACGTGATCATACGTGCGGCCATCGCCCATGACGCCAACGGTTTTGACGGGTAGCAGTACGGCGAAGGCTTGCCATGTTTCGGTGTAGAGTTTTTTATCATGCAGCTCGGCAATGAAAATGGCGTCGGCGGCGCGGAGGATATCAAGTTTCTCGCACGTGATGTCACCGGGAATGCGAATGGCCAGACCGGGGCCGGGGAAGGGGTGGCGGCCAATGAATTTTTCAGGCACGCCGAGGGCGCGGCCGAGGGCACGGACCTCGTCTTTGAACAGCGCGCGCAGCGGCTCCACCAATTTAAATTGCAAATCTTCGGGCAGGCCGCCCACGTTGTGGTGCGATTTGATGGTGACGCTGGGCCCACCCGAGAATGACACGCTTTCGATCACATCCGGATACAGCGTGCCCTGCGCCAGAAAGGCGGCGGGCCCGGCTTTTTTCTTGGCGTCTTCGAACACATCAATAAATGTTTTGCCGATGATTTTACGTTTTTGTTCGGGGTCGCTGATCCCTGCGAGGCGTTCAAGGAAAAGCGCTTCGGCATTTTCGTGAATGAGGGGGATGTTGAAATGATCGCGGAACAACTCCACCACCTCGGCGGCTTCGTTTTTACGCATCAATCCTGTATCGACGAATACGCAGGTTAATTGGTCGCCAATGGCGGCATGCAGCAGGGCGGCCACAACGGTTGAATCAACCCCGCCGGATACGCCGCAGATGACGCGTTCTGTGCCGACCTGGTCGCGCAATTGCTGGATGATTTCATCGCGGAAATGCGACATGCTCCAATCCGGTTTGCAGCCGGCGATGTCGATCACGAAATTGCGCAGCAGCTTGGCGCCTTCGGGCGTGTGGGCGACTTCAGGGTGGAATTGCACGCCGTACAATCCGCGGGCATCGTTTGCGACGGCGGCATGGGGGCAGCTGTCGCTGGCGGCGATGGTGCTGAAGCCTTCGGGCAGGGTTTTCACGCTGTCGCCGTGGCTCATCCATACTTCGGCTTTACTGCCGTCGCCCATGCCCGCCAGCAATTTGGCGCTTTGGGTGCGCACGAATGCGCGGCCGAATTCGCGTTTATCAGACGACGCCACGCTGCCGCCCAGCTGCGCACACATGGTTTGCAGGCCATAGCAAATGCCCAGCACGGGCACACCCATGCCGAATATTTCCATCGGGGCGCGGGGTGAGTTGGCTTCGGTGACCGACGCAGGCCCACCCGAAAGGATAATCGCCTTGGGCTTGATCGCCTGAATATCGGCGATGGGGGCGTTGAAAGGCTTCAGCACGGCATAAACGCCCGCCTCCCGCACGCGCCGCGCAATCAGCTGCGTCACTTGTGACCCGAAATCGAGGATCAGGACGGTATCGTGGTCGGCGGGGGCTGTGGTGGCGGTCATGGCGGTACATTCCTTTGGGTCGGGCCTTTGGGTCGGGCAATTTATTGTTTGTTTTATCATCCGGCGCGGCGGGTTGTCAGCGGTTAAGTCTTTTTTGCTTTGTGCCTGAACGGCTTATGCGAAAGGGCTTGAGCCTTGGCCGGATTCTGTCTAGTCTGGGACATCTCAAAAATATTCATAATAAGGAAGCCATCCATGTCTTCGCACAAGGTTGAAATAATCCGTCTTCAGGGCACCAGCCACGACGAATCCAAAGGGTATCTGGAAATGAAGGACCCGAGCGTGATCCGTGAAAAGGATGGCAGCTATTCGATGTATTGCAGCCTGGGTACATCCACAACGCAGCAGTGGGTGGTGGGGCGTTTCCGTGCCGATCATCCGGGCGGCCCGTGGCAAGAATTGCCCTGCGCCAAGATCGAGGGGGTCGATGGCCGCGAAGTCTGCGCCCCTGCGATGATGATTGCCGAAAAAGACGGCAAGCCGCTGTACCAGATGTATGTGCAGACGACATGCTTCCATCCGGACGGCGTCATCGCGCTGGCGACCTCCGAAGACGGCGAGCATTTTACGGGTACGCCCGAACCTGCCGCAACGCGTGATGACCTGAAGCCCGAAGACCGCGTAAATGTGATGAGCCTTTATGACGTGGGCATGTCCGATGTGGATATCGGCGGCAAAGTGCATGAATGCATGGTTTATTCAGGTTACCGCCGCATCGGCTGCGGCGATGTGTATATGAGCCTGCGCGAAAAGCCCGAAAATGGCGCACAAACGCCGTGGAGTGTGCCGACGCTGGTGTTGAAGCAGGAAGACGTGCCGTTTCATAACCGTCCCGATAAAGACAATTTTGAATGGGGTCTGGAAGGCGTCAAAATCGACAAGCTGGCCGATGGCGCATTTTTAATGACGGGCGTTTGCTTTCTGGATTTGCCGCGCGATGCGATTGGTACACGTCAGCGCGTGTTCTTTGCCGCCGCCGACAACCCGCAAGGACCGTGGGTGCCCATGCGTACGCCGGTCGAACCGACGCAGTACCCCGAAGGCAAGGGCGAAAACGGCCACCCCGATACGATTGATCTGGGCGACAAAGTCGGCCTTTTGTATCAGGAACGCGCGGGCGATGGTATGCCGTGGCATTTCCGTTATACCGAATACCAAAAAGACGACTTGATCGCCGAAGTGCGTCAGGCACTGTCGCCGCAAGGCAAACAACCTGCGCTACGTGCAGGTGCGCCCAAACCCTGATATGTGGCGGAACTGTTTGATATTCTTGCTTAGGGGGCTGGCCGCCTGCCCCCGGCCTTTGCTATGATACGCTTGGGCGAGTTTATAAACGGGGATAGTGACATGTCTGTCTTTCTGGCGCGTGGGCAATCACGGCGTATGGTCTTCAACGGGCCGATGCGGTCGGGGCTGGTGCTCGACTCGCGTGCGCTGCTGACCAAAGGCTACGGCGGGTTTCAAACCCAGCTGCTGAGCGTGCTGCGCCAGATTTTCAGTGGCGAATGGTTTGTGCCCGATGCGCCGGTCCGTCAATCCGGTATGAAAATCGATATCGACACCAAACGCGGCGCCACGCTGATCCCCGAATTTTTTGTCGGCCGCCGGTTAGAAGGCGAAGCCCTGCAGGAAGTCTTGCAGGAATACAGCCTGCCCGCCGAAATGTGGCCGCGCAACGGCCGCAAGGAAGACCACGAAGACGGCTGCTTCCGCCTGACGCGGCTTGATATTCATATGTACGATCTTGGGTATGGATCGGCGATGTTCGATGGTGAAATTGTCGCCAGCCGCGATTTGACTTTGCCGATGTTTCGAGATCTGTGCGAGCGGATCAGTTCAAGCATGAATACCTATTTACCGCTGTTTTCCGGCATGTTCGAAAAGGTGGCCAAGGCTGTTCCGGCCGATCTAGCGCTATTTAATTTCCATGACGGCCAGCAGAAAGAGGAATTCTGGCGGCACGTCAGCTTTGGCCATGATATCGGCACGCTGTTCTGGGTGCACCGCGTTTTTACGGTTTCCTGCGATAATGCCAATGAATACGGCGCGATGAAAGATGCCTGCAGGGCGCTTGTATATAGTGAACAGGCCGACCAGCTGGAAGATACATCGATTACGCCCGCCATGGCTGTTTATGCGGGCAGCGGCAATTCGGCGGTGGTATACGATGCCTCGCGCGTCAAAGGGGCGGACGCAGATGTACTGGGCACGATGGTGCGCATGCAAAATATGTTTTACGTCACGGCCGAAGACATCGACCGCGATCTGTTTTACCTGGCAAACGAACTGGACCGCCGCAAGCATTCGCAGGATATGCGCTTGCTGGAACGCCAATCGCGGATCATCGTGGAATACCAATCAAAAATATCGCTGTTCAATGCGGTCTATGATGATTTTGACAATCATCTGGATCCGCAATCGCTCAAGGTCTGGCATGCGCTGGAAATAGCATGGGCAACGCGTGACCGCTTCCGCAATCTGGCATCCAAGCTGGATATGATTGACAAGATCTATCGACGGATCATGGAAAGCCTCTCGCACCTCTATGACAAACGTCTGGGAACTTTTGTGCTTGCCTTCACGTTAATCAGCACGTTGTCGGTTATTGTTGACACTGTTGACTTCACACAGGGGGGCGAGCTGACATCACCCAGCTTGCTGCGTATTGGCGTCCTTTTGGCGATGGCGGCGATTGTTTTGTTCCTGGCCATCCGTTTGATGAAGGCGCGGGAATAGTACTGTCGTCCTTTTGCTCTTGCGGTGCTTTTACGCTTGCCACGCCGGATTTGCGGCACTTATAATCCGCGCTATCACGCATTTTTATTCAGGAAACCGGAGAAACACACGATGAAAAAATATCCCCTCATGGGCGCATTGCTTGCGTGCCTGATGCTGGCTGGTTGCGGCGCAGAAGGCGATGTGAAAAAAGCATTCGTTAGCGAATACGAAAAAGACCTGTGCATGCCCGCCGCCCGCTACCACGTAAGCATTACAACGGCAAGCCCGTTTGGTGTGAAGCCTGACGCACAAATCGCGCAAGTGCTGGTGGAAGCCGGCGTGCTGGAAAAAGGCGAAGAAACCGTGCGCGGCGCCGGCCCGATGTCGATTACCAATACGACATTCGCCCTGACGTCGGATGGTAAAGATTCGTACAAAGACGGCAAGCTTTGCTACGGCAAAACCAAAGTCAAAGAAGTTGTGAAATACGAAGAAAAAGATGATGGCAACGGCCCCTATATCATGGCGACAGTCAAGCTGGAACATGACATCACCGAAGGCTGGGCAGATCACAAAGACCTGCGCGGCTTCCTGAAATCCGGCGAAGAAGTGGTGACCCGCCGTATGGTGAAAAAAGAAAAACAAGGTTGGGTTATCGAATAACCGCTGCCCGCCTGACAGACCACAGAAAAAACCCGGCCCCTGCGCCGGGTTTTTTTGTATGCTGACAAGAGAGGGGATGTCATGCAAAAGCAGATAAATGATGCGCGCATCGTGATTGTTGGCGCGACGGGGTCGGGCAAGACGACATTTGCGCGTTCTGTCGCTGCGCATGCCGGGCATGCATTCTATGATCTGGACGATTTCCACTGGCTGCCGGGCTGGCAATTGCGGGACCGCGAAGAATTCGTGCAAATGGCCGCGCAAATGGCATCGGTTGACCGCTGGGTGGTGAGCGGCAATTATTCGCTTGTGCGTCCGCAGGTCTGGGCGCGGGCAACAATGATTGTCTGGCTGGATTATCCCTTTTATCTGGTTTTCTGGCGGCTGCTGGGACGGTCTTTGCGCCGTCTTGTCGATCAGCGCCCTGTATGTAACGGCAACACCGAAAGTCTGCGACTGTTTTTATCCAAAAACAGCATTATGGTCTGGCTGTTCAAATCCTACTGGAAACATCGCCGCCAGTATGGCGATATCTTTGCGGGCGGCGGTGATGCTGGACTTTACCCGCAGGCCAGCTATATCCGTTTGACATCGCCTGCGGCTGCCGCACAATGGTTACAAAGCCTGCCTGTTGTCTCCGGCTGATTTTATTTGCGTTTCACAAAGGATATTTCCATGTCGGCTTCTTCCGCGCTGTTCTCTCCATTCACCCTGCGCAGCGTGACCATGCGTAACCGCATTGGTGTGTCACCTATGTGCCAATATACGGCAGTAGGGGGCATGGTGAATGACTGGCATCTGGTGCATCTGGGTGCGCGTGCCGCAGGTGGTGCGGGGCTGATTATCATGGAGGCAACCGGCGTCGTGCCCGAAGGCCGTATCACTCCCGGATGCGCCGGTATCTGGAGCGACGCACACGCCGAGGCCATGAAACCGATTGTGAATTTTATTGAAACGCAAGGCGCCGTGGCGGGTATTCAAATCGCGCATGCAGGCCGCAAAGCATCCAGCGACCTGCCGTGGCGCGGCGGCGCGCCGCTCCCCAAAGACAACCCGCTGGCATGGCAAACCGTGGCCCCGTCGGCAATCGCCTTTCAAGACGGCCACCCCGTGCCGCGGGCGATGACAGCGGATGATATTAAACACGCAGTAGAATCTTTTGTGATGGCCGCCCGCCGCGCAAAGGCGGCCGGCTTCCGCTTCATTGAACTGCACGGCGCGCATGGATATTTGATGCACGAATTTATCTCCCCCCTCAGCAACCACCGCACAGATGAATACGGCGGCAGCCGCGAAAACCGTTTCCGCTTTATGCTGGATACCGCGCGTGCCGTACGCAGCGAAATTGGCAATGATATTATTCTGGCTGCGCGTCTTAGCTGCTCGGACTGGGCGGCGGGCGGGGTGACAATTGACGATAGCATCGCCCTGTCGTCGGCGCTCAAACAGCTGGGTGTGGATATCATCGACTGCTCGTCCGGTGGAAATGTGCATGATGCAAAAATTCCAGTGGGGCCCGGCTATCAGGTGCCCTTCGCGGCCGATATCCGTGCGCAGGCGCAAGTACCGACCGCCGCTGTTGGCATGATTACCGAAGCAAAACAGGCTGACGATATCATTCGCGGCGGCAAAGCCGATATGGTGCTGCTGGCGCGCGCCATGCTGCGCGACCCTTATTGGGCGGTGCATGCGGCGGCCGAACTGGGCGTTGACATCGATGTCCCGCCGCAATACCTGCGCGGGTATCACCAAAGCCGCACCGTGGCCCCGCCCAAGAAGGCGGGTTGATATGGCGACGCTGAGCAGGCTACATATAGCGGATTGGGAAATTTTGCGCCATGTGCGGCTGCAGGCCCTGCAAAGCGATCCTTCTGTTTTCGGGTCAAACTATGCGCGCGAATCCGCGTATACGCCAGACACATGGCGTGAATGGCTGGATACGCCCGATACGGCCATCTTTGGCGTTTTTGATGGCGCCGATATTGCGGGCATGACATCAATATCGGTGATGCGAGATGACACCACGCGGACGGCCGCAAAATTATGGGGATCGTGGCTGCGTAGCGATCTGCGGGGGCACGGACTGTCCGTGCCGATGTATCAGGTGCGTATTGATTGGGCCCGCGCGCATCCGACGGTGATGCGTATTGTGGTTTCGCACCGTGCCTCCAACGCCGCATCCAAACACGCGAACCAGAAGCACGGGTTTACCTACACCCACAGCACGCCCCATACATGGCCGGATGGCGTAGAAGAAGATCATGTCTTTTATGAACTGCGGGTGAAATAAACCGCCAACCCTCAGGGCGTTTGCGTGCCGGGATCGTCTGACGTGTTTTTATCGGGGTTTTTCGAAAACGCATAGGGCAGCATAGGCGCTATTTTCTGCGCAATCAGCATGGTTTCCAGTCCGCGGCGCACCGTCGCCTGCACTTCCCAATCCGGATTGTCGGGTATATGAATGTCCTTGATGCGGTAGATACCTTCTGCTTCGCGCTCAAAAGCGGGCAGGGCCTGGTCTGTCTTTTGCGCGCTCGCCAGATGGGCTGAAAATTGATCGATGCTGATTGGCGCTTCTTCAAGATCTGTGATGCGCAGCACGATATCCAGCTTCTGATCCCGTATGTTTTCAAGGGCGACCGTAACATGCCATTGCGGTGGGGGCAGCGGCGTTGTTGTTTTGCGGGTCACAGTTGTATTGTAATCGGTGCGGCTGGTAATGACGCTATTTTGAATACGGTAAAATGGATTGGCGGGGCCGGATGTTTCTACCTCGTCGGGCAGGATGACAAAGGCCACGTAAGTGGCGAAGATCATGGCAATCAGCACAAAGGCCAAAAGTGTGCGAAGCGATACGGCCAAGATGTCGCCTGATTCTGCTTTTTTCTCTGACATGTGCATTCCTGCCTTATTCATCCATGATATGTCGGCGGCGGGTTTTTGAAAATCACTCTTTATTAAAACCACTTGAGACGTCTAAAAATATACAATTGTATCAATGCGATACCCGCTGTGACGCCGCAGACGACCGCAAAGGCGTGCGGCTGGTCTGCGCCCGGTATCCCCTCGACGTTCATGCCCAGAAGGCCGGACAGGAAAGTCAGCGGCATGAAAATCACGGTAATCACCGACAGCACATAAATATTTCTGTTCAGACGGGCCGACATGGCGCTGTAAATCTCGTCCTGCAAAATCAGGCTGCGCTCCCGTGTGGCGTCCAATTCTTCCAGAAAGCGGGTCATACGGTCAAGGCTGTCATGCAAGGACCATTTATCGGTCGGTGACAGCCATACCTGATCTGTTTTTTGCATGCGTGCCACCACATCCCGCAGCGGCGCCAGATGGCGGCGGAATAACGTGGCCTGTTTTCGTGCTGCCGCCAGATCACCGCGCAACGTCGGCGGCGGCGCATCGGCCGAAAGGTCTTCCAGCTGATCCATGGTGTCTTCCAGATCGCCGATGGCAGGCTCGATGCCGTCGTTCAGGCACATGCACAGCATCGAAATAAATTCACCGGTTTTGCGCGGACCACGATTTTGTTTCAATCGCTCGTCGAGATCGGCTACGGCACGTGCCTTGCGGCGGCTGATGGTGATAATCCGGTGACCCACCATCCACATCCGGATCGATACCAGATCTTCTGGCTCTGGCCCCGGATTGTGATTGATGCCGCGTAAGATCAGCAGCGTGCCATGCTCTGTCTCTTCAAAGCGCGGGCGGGTTTCTTCGGCCAGCATGGATTTGATAAGCAGCGGGTCCAGTCCGAAATCTTCGCGCAGCATCTTTTTAGTATCGGGGTGGCGGCCATTCAGGTGAATCCAGATGGTTTCCTCGCCGGTGTCGTCGCCCTGTTTTTTCAGATCGCACGCGATGCCGCCGCCTTTGCCATCCAGACGATAACAATGTAAACAGGCGCGGGTGTCTTCCATGGCTTTCATTCCTTTAAGTCTCTCAAAAGTATCCCTGATTTTGAGCCGCTTGAAAACCCCGCCGCCACATCGCATAAACGTACAGGGCGGCATAGCAGCAAAGGGCGGCACATATGACAATCAATATCAGGCAAGCGTCGGCGGCAGACATCCCGGCGCTCGAGGTCTTCGCCAAAGCGATGCACCAAACGCACGAGGGTGGATATTTCGCCCGCTGCCTCTTTGAACAGGCCGAAGGCCGCCGCCAGTTTTTTATCGCCACCGATAGCGAAACCGCCGCCTTTGCCGGCTATGTGCAGTTGAACAGCCAGCCGCTATATGCCGCATTTCGCCGTTTCGGCATCCCCGAAATTCAGGATCTGAATGTCCATCCCGACTTCCGCCGCCGCGGCATCGGCGCACAGCTGGTTGATTACTGCGAAGCTCTGGCGCGGGCCGAGGGTATAGCCGAAATGGGGATCAGCGTCGGACTGCATCCTTCTTTTGGCGCCGCGCAGCGGCTTTATGTGCGCAAAGGCTACGTGCCGGATGGGGCGGGCGTTGCCTATGACGACGAAACCGTGCGCGCGGGTGAAATGCGTGCCATTGATGACAACCTGACGTTAAAACTGACCAAGTCCCTGATCTGATCAGGGTTAAGTGCGGCCAAACTGATCGACGTTCACTTAAGACGCCGCAAGCCCTCTGCGCTACAATAGGGCGAAAGGATTTTGTCCTGTGGATAACGAAAATGACATGTTGGATCTGACGCCGGACCTGCTGCTCAGCGCCTATGCCGCCGGTGTCTTTCCGATGGCCGAGGGCCGCCATGACGGCAGTGTCGGCTGGTACGACCCGCCCCTGCGCGGTATCTTGCCGCTGGATGCGCTGCATGTACCCACGCGTTTGCGCCGCACGGTGCGGGCGCAGATATATGATGTGACGTTTAACACGGATTTTGCCTATGTCATCCGCGCCTGCGCCGATGCGCGGGCCGAAACATGGATCAACGATATTATCATCGACCTTTACACCAAAACCCATCAACGCGGCTTTGCGCATAGCGCGGAGGTACGCGACAAACAAACGGGCCAGATCGTGGGCGGTCTTTACGGCATTTCGCTAGGTGGCGCGTTTTTTGGCGAAAGCATGTTTTCGCACGCGCGAGATGCCAGCAAAGTCGGTTTTGTACATCTGGCCGCGCGGCTGCGGGCGCGGGGGTTTTCGCTATGGGATGCGCAATTCGTCAATCCGCATTTACTGCAGTTCGGCTGCATTGAAATTCCGCGCCGTGAATATCACAAACGTCTGCAAGCCGCGCTGGCCCGCAGTGACGTGCGATTTATGCGGGGCAACAATAATTATTCGGGGCTGGCTTCGGTATCGAGGGATTCAATATACACCCCCTCCGGTGCGGGTACCGTGGGCAGGGCTGCATCTGGTACGGGCGCCGCGGAGGCATCGCCTGCGGGCCTGTTGGCTACAGGCGTGTCGGATGCGGCCGCAGCAGCTGCCGCGGCGGCAGCTTCGGCGGCAGCTTCAGGTGTGGCTTCGGCTGTTGGTTCGGCTTCGGATGAAAACTTCTCCGACTTCGCGGATGTGACGGACTTTTTGCAATCAATCACCCATACGTCGTAAACAGGGTGATCCATCGCCGACAGGGCGGGGTTTGATGCGTACATCCAGCCCGAGAAAATCCAGCGCGATTCGTCTTCGTGCGGCTTGCGCTCCCATATCTGAAGGAACGCGGCGGATTCGGGCTCCCCTACCGGCGGGGTTTTGCGGCAGGCGCGGACTTTGATGAACAGTGACTTGCCGAACTGCACCGTCTTGTCGACGGGGATATCAAATGTGTGCGTGCGTGCCGACAGTTTGTCGATACTGCGCACCACGACAACGTTCATATCCTCCATCTCGCGTGCATGAACAGGTGCCGCGGCCAGCGCAGCGGCAAAACCCATCAAACAGGCGAAACGGCGGATGTGAAAAATCAAGGCGTCTGACCTTCGGCAGCGGCGGGTGCATCCGCAGGGGCGGCGTCACCTTCTTTTTTGTCGCCTTTGGTCATGCTGAAAATAACCTGACCGAGCAGTTGCTCCAGACCGGGCGTGGACTGCGTGTATTCGATGTATTCGCCGGGGGACAGCATTTCTTCATCGCCGCCCGGCTCCAGCGTCATGAATTTACCATCCAGCAGGCCCGCGCTTGCAATCACCGCGGCGGTGTCGCGCGGCAGTTTGACGTTATTGTCGATGTTCAGGATGACTTCGGCCTGATAGCTTTCAGGGTCGAGGGTGAAACCTGTCACGCGGCCGACTTTGACGCCGCTGACTTTTACCGCGCTGCCGGTTTCAAGGCCGTCGATTTTGCTGAATTTTGCTTTCAGCTGATAGCCCGACGTGCCGCCGATTTGTGCGGTCGTGTGAAAAAAGAAACCGAAGCCGACAGCAACAGCCAATACAGCCGCGCCCATGGCGGTTTCAACGATGTTTCTTTTCATGTCATATCTCCTTGTGTTCCCCGTCGTTTTAATTTGTGGCGGAGCTGGTTTGTGCGTCCTGCGCCATGTCTGGCGGCGGTTAATATTATTCTGGCGGCGTCCATGCACTGTAATCGGACGTGCTGGCCGCACGCTGTCCGCCCATCAGGGCGTGACCGGGCGGGCGATAGGCGGCTTCTGTCCCCGTCTGGTTGGGCAGATGCGGCTTTTGCCAGTCTTTGCGGTGTTTGTTGTCGGCAGCGGGCACAACATCTGTCTGGTGATGCAGCCAGCCGTGCCATTCGGCGGGCACCAGCGATGCTTCGGGTTTATCCGGGTAAATGACCCAGCGGCGTTCGCGTTTGGTGCCTTTGCGCGGTTTGCCGCGGTAATAGGTATTGCCCAATTGGTCGACGCCGACTTTGCTGCCATAGAACATCGTGTGGATCAGCATTTGTACGTTCGTCAATACGCCAAATATGGAAATTTTAGCCATGAGATTCTTCCTGCGCCGGATTCCGGTGTTTTTTATTGCTCCCCAATATGCGGTATCATGGCAAAAGCGCAATGTTTTTCTGACTTTTCTGGGCGCTTGGCGCGTAAAACAGCGTTGATCGGGCGGGGCGGCCTGTGCCAGAGTGGCCGTGTTTCCCGCAAAGCGGCGGCAAACCATATTTATTTTACAGAAGGTGCGCGTGCGCTTCCAACGCCTATATACCCGCGAGGGGGCCGACCCGTTTGACACCATAGCGTGGCGTTCGCAAACCGATGCCGATGGTAACAGCTATTGGCTTCCTGTCGGCTGGGGCGGCATGGCGCTGGATCTATTGGCTGAAAAGATTTTCGCCTTGCGTCCGCCAGCATCCGCCTTGAAACCGCAAAGCGGCGGTAATGTGCCCGATTGGCTACGGCCGCAAACATGTGCCGCAGAAACCCCGCGCACCGATTGGCAGCCGGAGCGTGACCTGCGCGATGTGCTGCGCCGTGTGGCGGGGGGGCTGTGCCATGCCGCATGCTGCGCCGGATTATTTGATGATGCGGTCGATGCACGCGTGTTTTACGACGAATTGCGCTACGTGATGCTGCATCGTCTGGCGCTGCCCGAAGTGTCTTTGCTGGCGACGGGTGGGCTTGAATGGGCGTATGGCGCCGATGCCGTGCGCGCGTTTGTACCCGCCGAACGCATCGCCGAATTGCCCGCCGATTTTACGCTGCCGCACATGCCGTACGGCACGCTTGCGGTCACAGCCAAAGGGGCGAAGGGCGATTTGCTGCGCCGCGTGCGTTTGCTCGCGGATATCCACGCGCTTGAAAACCCAGCCGCCGCGCCGCTGCGCGTGATGGTGCCGGTCGAAGAGTTATCAGCCGCGGCATTGATGGCCGGGCAAACCGAAGAAGAAATCGATGCCCTTGCCCGCGATCTGGGCCGCCGTTTGATGGACGAAGCCGCCGCGCAAGCGATCGACGCCTGCGACCGCGAGGCACTGCGCGGGTTTGACACCGCATATAATGGAAAACTGTCGCGCACCGTGCGTGAATTGCGTGCGGCGGGTGCGCCCGAAACACTTTTGCGCCGCGCGATTGATTACGCGCAGCAAGGCTACGAACAGATGCCGCTGCGCCGCGAGGATGACATGCTGTCCGCGCCGCAGCCGGTGCAGGTGACATTGTCTGTCGGTGATGATTTTATTGAAACCGCCCTGACGGGGCATGGGTTTTTGCTGCGTGCCGCGGGCGAAGAGGCCGAGCATGTCGATGCCGCCGATATGTGGCTGCAAATTGGCGATGCGCTTTGGGCATCGGGTCAGCCGGATTTGTTTTTCCGTGACAGTGCTGCCGAAACACATACCGATGTTTATGTGGCGCAGGGGTTTATCTCACCCGCCGGGGTCGAAGCGCCCGGCGCGGTTTTGAATCTGGCAGCCTTTATGTCCGCCGATACGGCCCCTGACGCATTGGTCGATCATGCGGGTATGACCCATACCGTACGTTTGTGGACGGCGGCGCTGGATGCGGCGTGTGATGCGCCGAACCTGTCTGCGCGCACGGCGGCGCGCCGTCCGTTATGTATTGGCTATAGTGGACTTGCGGGCGTGCTGATGTCGGCGGGGGTCGCCTATGACAGCGATGCGGCACGTACCTTGGGGGCGCAGATCACGGCGCTGGTATCGGGCGCGGCTTATCTGGCATCGGCTGAAATGGCTGACCGTTTGGGCGCCTATGACGAATACGCCGCTGAATCGCGCGAAAAATTGACAGGCATCAAAAACCGCATTGCAGCGCTGTCCGGCGCGCGCGGGACGGCCAAGGGCGTCATGCGCCGGTTGCCTGTGCTGAACGATGCGCTGTCGCCGGATAAAACCCTCGCGCCTGTGCTGGCGGATGTCTGGGCGCGTGCCTATGCTATCGCCCGCGAACAGGGCTTGCGTCATGCGCATTTGTCGTGCCTGGCAACCGCGCTGGATGTGCAGGCTTTGCTGGGTGTGACCTGCCGTGATATCGCGCCGGAGGCGGCACCCGTGCGCTTCGAAGGATTCTTTGGCGATAGCGCGGGCACCGCCAGTCTGTATGGTAAAAAACTCAACCCCGCCATTCCGCGGGCGCTCAAACGCCTCGGGTATAATGCGCGGCAGATTGATGATATTCACAGTTATGCCGTGGGCCACGGCACGCTTTTGGATGCGCCCGCCATTAACCACCAGACACTCGCCGCCAAGGGCATGACGGCCGAGATGATCGCCGCCGCCGAAAAGCTGCTGCCCGCCGCGCAGGATTTGCGTTATGTGTTCAACCGCTGGACGCTGGGCGAGGGTGTGAATGAATTGCCGGTGGGCGATGCCGAAGATATTTTGGCCGCCCTTGGTTTCTCGGTCGATGATATTGATGATGCCAGCCTGCATGCCTGCGGCGCGATGACGCTGGAGGGGGCGCCGCATTTGCTGCCCGAACATCTGGATGTGTTTGACGGCCTGCTGCCATCGGGCAGAGGTATCCGCCGCGTGGGTGCCGGTGCGCAAATTGCGATGCAGGCCGCAGTGGAGCCGTTCCTGTGCGGCGCGGCCGCGCAAACCTTGATCCTCGATCACCATACGCCGATTGACGAGATGCAAAAACTCGCGCTCTCCGCGTGGGAACAGGGCGTGCGCCGCCTGTCACTCTGGCGCGAAGGGGCATCTCTTTTGCAGCCCGCGGAACTTTTGCCGCAAAAATGGGAAACATCTTTGTTTGCCGAGGAAGAAGAACGCGGCATCCGCCTGCCCGCCGCGCCGCGCAAATCGCGCCGCGCGCGTTCGTAATTTATATACGCAAGAATGCTGTTACGGTGCGGGTTTGCTGCGCCGAATAACGCGCGGTAGGGATAGTGTGCTGATATCGCGCGCTGTCGCGTTTGCGATCGGCGCCTTTTGCACGTGCGGTGTTGTGCGGCAATCGCGGATACGTACGGCAATGGCATCGTGACCGGCGCGGCGGGCTGCGTCTTCAGCCATTTCGCCCTGATTGTTGCGCAGGCGAATATGCGCTTTCAGTTTCAGCAAATGCCGTACGGTCAGATCATGCCCTTCGCGGGCGGCGGCGATCAGCGGTGTGTCGTTGTTGGTGTGACGCGCATTTACATTGGCGCCACGGCGGATCAGGTCGTGAATTTTCTCATTCTCGCCAAATTCCGCCGCGCGCAGCAGGGCGCTATCCAGCATTTGCTGGGTCTGCGGGCGGTCGCCATTGCGGGCGGCGGTATTGAAACGTTTTGGGTTCATGAGGTGTTATCTTAATGCGCGGCGTAAAAAACCGCCATAAAGCTTGATAAATAAACACCGTTAAGACATGGTGCGGCCACATCAGTTAAAATATATTTATAAATATCAATGGCTTGAATTGACAATCTTGACACCAACCATTCTTTAACCCGCGTTAGGATATAATTAAGAAAGATATGACATTCTGTAGCTGTTACCAGAATCGGACATAACGCAAGAGGAGTAAGGCACATGGGTAGAGACAACAAACATTTCCCCGAAAGCGATGCTTGGGCCGCCTCTATGCCGAATATCCGCGGCGACTTTGCCGAAGCCTTCCCGCGCCGCGCCGAAGCGCCCGCCGCAACGTCGCAGGTCGACGCCGAATATAAAAAATTCGCCAAAATCGATCTCAGCAACGCGTTCTGACAGATTGGCATAACCGCTTTGGCCTTTGCGGCCTTGCGATGATCCAAAAGCTCCTTTAGTCTTTGCGGCAAAGGAGCTTTTTCATGTCCGCATCCGCTATTCAAGAACGTCTGCAATCGCTTGGTGTCACGCTGCCCACGCCGGCCGCGCCCGTTGCGAACTATGTACCCTTCGTCATTTCGGGCCATCAGCTTTTTATCTCTGGCCAGCTGCCCACCGGCTTGGACGGTCAAATCGTCAAGGGGCAGCTTGGCCGCGATGCCTCGCTGGAGCAGGGGCAGCAGGCGGCACGTTTGTGCGCGATCAATATTCTGGCGCAGGCCAATGCCGCGCTGGGTGGTGACTTGTCGCGCATCCGCCGCTGCATCAAACTAGGCGGTTTTGTCGCATCGACATCCGATTTCTTTGATCACCCCAAAGTCATCAATAGCGCATCCGATTTGATTGTGGGCGCTTTGGGCGATGCGGGCCGCCATGCACGTTTCGCCGTTGGTGTATCCGCCCTGCCGTTTGGTGCGGCGGTTGAAATCGACGCTGTTTTTGAAATCGCCTGAACATAAGGAATATGCACCCCATGAAAACCCCCGGCATTTTCTGCGCGATTGATACGCCGGATCTGGACGGGGCGCTCGGGCTTCTGACGCAGCTGCGCGGCACGGGGGTGGATATCAAACTGGGGCTGGAATTTTTTCTGGCCGAAGGGCCGCGCGGCGTTGATGCCGTGCGGACGGCGGTGGGGGGCGATGTCAAAATCTTCCTCGATCTCAAATTGCATGACATTCCCAATACGGTGGCAGGGGCGGTCCGCAGCGCCATGCGTTGCCGCGCGGATTTTTTGACGCTGCATGCATCGGGCGGGCGCGACATGATGCGTGCCGCTGTGCTGGCCGCTGCCGAAGTACAGGATAAAACAGGCATTGCAGCGCCAAAACTTTTGGGCGTGACGGTGCTGACGCATATGGATGCGCAGGATCTGGCGGCCGTGGGCGTGCGCAGCGCGCCTGCCGATCAGGTTGACCGTCTGGCCACGCTTGCGCAGAGCGTGGGGATGAGCGGCGCCGTTTGCTCCCCGCAGGAAATTGCCCCGTTGCGTGAAAAACTGGGCAGTGATTTTTATCTGGTCGTGCCCGGTATTCGTCCGGCGAACGCGGCGGCAGGCGATCAAAAACGTATCATGACGCCGGCGGCGGCAGCCGATCTGGGGGCGAATTATCTGGTCATCGGCCGCCCCATCACACAGGCGGCTGACCCCGCACAGGCTGCCCGCGATATTTTTGCCAGCATGCGGGCACGCGCCGCTTAAAAGCAAACACCCCTTGGCTTTGCAAGGGGTGCTGCTCGCTTTGATTGATCCGTATGTTTTTAATCACCTGCTGTGGGCGGCTCGCCCGCGGGGCCATCATGGCCACCGTGCGGCGGTCTGTCGCCTTCGGGGGGCTTGCCGCCTTCACCACCGCAAGGGGGCGGGGGTGGCGGACGCTTGCCGTCTTTGCCTGCCCCCTCCGGCGGCGGGGGTTTGCGGCCTTCACCTTTCGGCGGGCCTTTGCCATCTGGCGGCGGGCCACATGGGGGTGGCGGGCGATGTCCGTTTTCGTCAGCGCCTTCATGGGGTGGGCGGCCATGACCGCCCCCGCCATCCGGCCCGTCACCTGCTGCTGGTGCGGCGCGTGCGGCGGGCGCATCGCTCCCCTGCGCTTGCGCAGGCTGCGCCGTGGCCACCAAAACCAGCATGGCGGCGGCACAAACGCTAAAACGCAGGGCATTTTGACGAAAATCTTTTATTTTCATGATATTACTCCGTACGGGATGCGGCGCGATGATCGCCCGCCATATCCTTGGTACGGCCCAAATAGGGCAACCCTTCGCGGATTTTGCTCGCATTCTGAAAAATAAAAAAGCCCCGCCGCGCGCCGCGGAGGGCGGGGCGCATTATTATAATGACGCTTGGCCCTGTTTTTGTTACATGTTTTGCATGAATTTGAACCACCAACCGATGTGAGATGGCATGAACTGGATTAACAACTTCGTCCGCCCGAAGATCAAGGCACTGGCAGATATGGCCAGCAAGAAGGATGTGCCCGATAATCTCTGGCAGAAATGCCCGGGTTGCAACGCCATGCTGCACCATCAGGAACTGCAAAAAAATCTGGATGTCTGCCACCACTGCGGCCACCACCTGCGCATGGATATCATGGACCGCATGGCGATGTTGTTCGATGGTGGCTCATATCAGCTGGTCGACCTGCCCAAAACGGTCGCCGACCCGCTGAAATTCAAAGACCGCAAGAAATATACCGACCGTATGAAAGATGCCCAGACGTCTACGGGCCGCAAGGATGCGGTACAGGTGGCGCAGGGTACCATCGGCGGCCAGACCGCCGTCATCGCCGCGCTGGATTTCAGTTTCATGGGCGGCTCTATGGGCGCAGCTGTCGGCGACGGTCTGGTCACGGCATCGCGTTTGGCGGTTATGCTGGGCGCGCCTTTTATTGTCATTCCCGCATCCGGCGGTGCCCGTATGCAAGAAGGCATGTTGTCGCTGATGCAAATGCCGCGCAGCGTGATTGCGGTCGAACAGGTCAAAGAAGCCCGCCTGCCGTACATCGTCATTCTGACCGACCCCACCACGGGCGGCGTCAGCGCATCGTTTGCGATGCTGGGTGATATTCAAATCGCTGAACCCGGCGCCCAAATCGGCTTCGCCGGCCGCCGTGTCATTCAGGAAACCATCCGCGCCAGCCTGCCCGATGGCTTCCAGACGGCTGAATACCTGCGCGATCATGGTATGGTCGATTTGGTGATCCCCCGCAAGGAACTGGCGGCGGAGCTGTCCAAAATCATCGGCCTGCTGATGGGCGGCCATGCCGCTGCGGCCAAGCCCGCCACGCGTAAATCCAAAGCAAACGGCAAAGCCCTGCTGGACGACGAAGCGGGCGCGTAAACACACACATCATCACATCCGCCAGCACGGCGGGGGAGATCACGTCCGGTGACGCCAGACCCGAAGACCCTGAACGTGCAGGCACATCCGGCGCATAACACCGCCGCGCATGGCTGGAATTACGCTGCCGATCCTGCGCTGGATGCCGCCATCGCCCGTATCCGCGATACCTATCCGCCGCATGTGCCTGCGGGGCTTGGCCGTTTCCGCGAACTGCTGGCGGCGCTGGGCAATCCGCATCAAAATCTGCCGCCCGTCTTTCATGTCGCGGGCACCAACGGCAAAGGCTCCACCGTCGCCTTTTTACAGGCCCTTCTGGAGGCGGGGGGAAAAACCGTCCACCGTTTCATATCGCCCCATATGGTACGTTTTTCTGAACGCATTGTGGTATCCGGCCGCGAAATTCCCGATGCGATTTTGCTGCAAATGATTGCCGAAATTGATCTGGTGGCGCGCGGGCGGGACATTTCATTTTTTGAATTTTTTACGGCCCTTGCCTTCGTCGCCTTCGCCCGCCATCCCGCGGATGCCGTGTTGATGGAGGTCGGCCTTGGCGGCCTTCTGGATGCGACAAATGTTATTGATACGCCTGCCGTATCGGTGATTACGCGCATTTCGTACGATCATATGCGCACGCTGGGTGATACGTTGCCGGCGATTGCGGCGCAAAAAGCCGGTATTATCAAGCGCGGCTGCCCCGCCGTGATTGCGCCGCAATTTGACGATGCGGTCTTGCCTGTGTTTGATGCCGCCGCCCAAAGCGCTGGTGCATCGGCATTGCACGCCTGTGGCCGTGATTGGCACGTGACCCGCCATGCGCAGGGTTTCCGATATCAGGCGGGCGATGCCGCGTTTGATTTGCCCGCACCCGCGCTGAACGGGGCACATCAGGTTTTGAATGCGGGGGCCGCCATCACCGCCCTGCGTCTCAGCCCGTTTGCGGCGCTGGCCACGCCCGATATTATGGCCGATGCCATGCGCCGTGTGCGCTGGGCAGGCCGGCTGGAGCGTTTGCAAACCGGCGTCCTTGCCGCCCTGATCCCGCAGGGGTGGGAATTATGGGTCGATGGCGCCCACAACGATTCCGGCGCCGAAACCCTGCTGGCGCAAATAAAAGAATGGGCGGTGCAAGATGGCCTGCCGCTGCATCTGGTGACGGCTTTCAAGGCACGCAAAACGCCCGATGATTTTTTTGGCGTATTGGCAGGACATTTCGCCACTGCTCGTATCGCCGATTTCGATATTGACGCCCCGATGGAGCCTCCCGCCGATCTGGCCGCGCTGTTACAGGCGCAAGGCTACGGCAAAGTGGACGTTTCGGAAAGTCTGCCCGCAGCTATTCGTGCGGCATGCTATGAATCCGGCGCGCCTGCGCGTATAATCATCACGGGTTCGCTGTATCTGGTCGGCCATGCCCTGAAACTCAACGGCGGCGCGTGAGGAAACCCCACGCAGCCCGAAATGCCTTCTGCTGCGGGGATGTTTATGAAGCCACAAAATCCCAACCGCGTTATCCGTCACGGCACGGCTGTGCTGCTATCGTCCGCCGAACATCCGCCGGCGGCGGTATTTATACGCGGTGCATCCGGCAGTGGCAAATCCGACCTGGCCTTTCGTCTGCTGGCGCAGGGGGCGGTTCTTATATCCGACGATCAGGTAGAGCTGGAAAAACGGCAAGAACGTATTTTTGCCGGCGCCATTGACGCTATTCGGGGGCTGCTTGAAGTCCGCGGTGTCGGGCTACTCCGCTATCCCGTTGCAGACCCTGCACCGCTTAAACTGGTGATCGATCTGGTGCCGCGCGAAGATGTGCCGCGCCTGCCCGAATGGAAAGACATGGATATTATCGGCGTGCGTGTGCCGGTTTTAAAGCTGTTTGGTTTTGACGCGTCCGCGCCTTGCAAGGTACGCGCGGCAATGACGGTTGTTCACCACCCTGAAATGATTATAAAATAGACGCATGAAAAAATCTGTTCGCAAACCAGCTGCCAAAAAATCGTCTTTGTCCAAAACGCCTGTGTTGCCGCGCCGCCCCGTGCTGCTTGTCACCGGTATGTCGGGGGCGGGGCATTCCTCCGCGCTCAAGGCGCTCGAAGACATCGGGTACAAGGCGATTGATAACCTGCCCATTTCCCTGCTGGAGCCTTTGCTGTCCGAACAGGCCGGGCAGGGCACGCCTGTGGCGATTGGCATCGACAGCCGCGGCTGGGATTTCAACGCGCAAAAACTGGTCGAAAGCCTGACGCGCCTGCGCGACCGCGCCGATATGACGATCAAGATGCTTTATATGGATTGCCAGACCGATGTGCTGCAGCAACGTTTCACCGAAACGCGCCGCGTGCATCCGCTGGCCATCGACCGCCCCGTGGGCGACGGCATTGCCGAAGAACGCGCGGCGCTGCGCCCGCTGCGCGGTGTGTTCGATCATGTGATTGATACATCGCATCTGCGCCCGCAGGATTTACGCCGCATTTTGTCCGGCTATTTCGGGCTTGAGGCCGACAAGGGCATGGCCGTGTTTATCACGTCCTTCGGCTTCCGGAATGGTCTGCCGCGCGAAGCGGATCTGGTATTCGATGTGCGTTTCATCGACAACCCGCATTGGGATCCGGCGCTGCGCCCGCTATCCGGTCTTGATAAACCTGTCGCCGACAAGGTGCGCCGCGATAGCGCCTATAAACCGTTTTTTAAAAACCTGACGGCGCTGATCGAGCCCCTCATGCCGCGGTACCTGCGCGAAGGGCGTCATTATTTGACGATTGCGATTGGCTGCACAGGGGGGCGTCATCGTTCTGTCTTTACGGCCGAAGAACTAGGCGCATGGTTCCGCCGTGCGGGTTATAATGCCGAAGTGCGACACCGCGATCTGGCGGGCTGGGCGGCGCGTCAGGGGCTAGCCGATGCGGGTGCGAAGCCGGATAAAAAGACAGCGCCCCAAAAAACCGCTGCCAAGAAAACAACAAACAAAAAAGAAACGACCAAAAAAAGGAAATCAGTATGATCGGTCTTGTTATTGTTACCCACGGGCGTCTGGCCGAAGAATTCATCAGCGTGATGGAGCATGTCGTGGGTCCGCAAACCCAAATCGCATCGGTCTGCACCTCTCCCGATGATGATCTGGAAGCAAAACGTCAGGAAATCATGCAGCAAATCAAAAACGTCGACACCGGCAAAGGCGTGATTGTTCTGACCGATATGTTCGGCGGCACGCCGTCTAATCTGGCCATCGCCGCGACGACTGAAAAAGTCGAAGCGCTCGCTGGTATCAACCTGCCGATGCTGATCAAGCTGGCTTCGGTACGTCAGACCGAGACGCTGCAAAAAGCGGCCGAGCTGGCAGCCGAAGCGGGCCGCAAATATATCAACGTTGCAACTGCCCTTTTGAAGGCGTAAGCGTCTTGACCGACCGCGCCGAAAAAACCGTTCTCATTGTCAACCGCCGCGGTCTGCATGCCCGCGCCGCCGCCAAATTTGTGCGTCTGGTCGAAGAATTGGGCGCGGATGTGACGGTCGCCAAGGATGACATGGAAGTGTCCGGCGCGTCCATCATGGGGCTTTTGATGCTCTCGGCCAGCATTGATACCTCGATACGCATCAGCGCGGCGGGCGAGGGGGCGGATGCCGCCGTGGCGGCGCTCGAAGATCTCGTCTCCCGCCGTTTTGACGAAGAGGTATAGGACTATGACCGCAGCCCGCAGCGAAAAAATCCTGCGCGGTATTGGCGTGTCGCATGGAATCGCGATCGGCCCCGCCTTTGTGGTGCAGCTGGACCGCCCGCGTGTGCCGCGCATTACGCTGTCTATATCGGAAATAAGCGATGAACAAGCGCGTTTCCAGCGGGCTGTCATGACTGCGCAAACCCAGCTCGGCGAGCTGAAAGACAAAAGCACCAGCCTGCCCGAAACCGCGGCCGAAGAAATCGGCCTGCTGCTCGATGCGCATTTGGCCATGCTATCCGGGTCGCGTCTTGTACGCGGTGTGATCAAGCGTATCGCCGATGATACGGTGAATGCCGAAGCCGCAATCGAAGCGGTCATGCAGGAACTCACCGACCAATTCCGCGCGCTCAAAGACAAATACATCGCCGCGCGTATTGATGACGTGGAGGCGGTCAGCAACCGCCTTATCCGCATCCTGATGAACCTGCCCTACATATCACTCGATGCGGTGCCGCCGGGCGGGATTGTACTGGCCAAGGAAATCTCCCCCGCCGATACGGCGCTGATGGACCCGAAACGTTTTGCCGGTCTTGCGACGGTGCATGGCGGTGCGGCGGGACATACGGCGGTGATGGCGCGTTCGCTGGGTATTCCGGCGGTGCTGGGTCTCGATGCCGATATGTTGGATTGCGGGATGCAGGGCGGCATGACGATTGTCGATGGCGTGCAAGGCGTTTTGATTTTAAATCCGTCCGATGCCACGCTATCGGATTACCGGACGCGCCAGCAAAACCTGCAATCTGCGCGCGCCGATCTTGAAAAAATCATCACGCTGCCTGCGCAAACGGCAGATGGCACAGCGGTGTCGCTGCGCGCCAATCTGGAACTGCCGCGCGATCTGGATGCGATTGTGGCATCGGGTGCAGATGGTATCGGCTTGTTCCGCACCGAATTTTTATTCATGAACCGCAGCACCCTGCCGGATGAGCATGAACAATACGAAAGCATGGCCACGGTCGTGCGCGGCATGCAGGGGCGGCCTGTCACGTTTCGCACCCTTGATATCGGCGGCGATAAAATCGCCCGCGCCATTGGCCCGTGGCTGGCAGAGGCGACGAACCCCGCGCTTGGTCTGCGTGCTATTCGCCTGTCGCTGAAACAGCCGCAATTGCTGGTTGACCAGTTCCGCGCGATGCTGCGGGCGGGGGCGCTGGGCCCCATACGTATTTTGCTGCCCATGGTGACAACAGCAGACGAGGTTGAACAAGCCATGCAGCTGCTGCGCCGCTGCTATAACGATTTAAAATCCGAAGGTGCGGCGGTGCCAGATAGTCTGCCGCCCCTTGGCACCATGATTGAAATTCCGGCGGCAGCACTGTCGGCGGATAGTCTGGCGGCGGTATCGGACTTTTTTGCGCTTGGTACCAACGACCTTGTGCAATATACGGTGGCGATTGACCGTGGCAACGATCAGGTTGCCGCGCTGTATAACCCGCTGAACCCTGCCGTTCTGCGGTTGATCGAATTTACGCTGGAAGCGGCGCGCCGCGCAGGCATACCCGTCAGTATTTGCGGTGAAATGGGGGCGGACCCTAAATATACCCCGCTTTTGCTGGGTTTGGGCCTGCGCGAGTTTTCGGTGGGTTCTGCCGCCTTGCCGCGTATCAAGCAGCGAATCAGGTCACTTTCGCTGGCGGATGCCGAGGCGCATGCCCGCGCCGTGATGGACCAGTACGACGGGGCGCAGATCGCGCATCTTGTGGAACAGTTCGATCCCTGAAACCGACGCTTTATTGCCCGAGTTTACCCTTGAATTTCCGGCCCTTTTCCTTATTTTAAGGGCAGTTTCATTTATAAGCCCCAAAGGAGCAGGCAATGACAATGGCACAGGCTAAACAAACCGGCGCTGGTGATTTCAAGGTAAAAGATATGTCGCTGGCCGATTGGGGCCGCAAAGAAATCGCGATTGCCGAAACCGAAATGCCGGGCCTGATGGCGCTGCGCAGCGAATACAAAGGCAAATCGCCGCTGAAAGGCGCACGCATTGTCGGCTGCCTGCACATGACGATCCAGACGGCAGTTCTGATCGAAACCCTGATCGATCTGGGTGCGGAAGTCCGCTGGTCTTCCTGCAACATCTTCTCGACGCAGGATCAGGCCGCTGCGGCGATTGCGGCGGCGGGCATTCCGGTGTTCGCATGGAAAGGCATGAACGAAGAAGAATTCTGGTGGTGCATCGAGCAAACCGTACACGGCCCGAACGGCTGGGTGCCGAACCTGATCCTCGATGACGGCGGCGATGTCACGCAGCTGATCCACCAAAAATATCCTGAACTTCTGAAAGGCATCAAAGGCCTGTCCGAAGAAACTACCACGGGCGTGCATCGTCTCTATGAAATGGCGAAGAAAGGCGAGTTGAAAGTACCCGCCATCAACGTCAACGACAGCGTGACCAAATCCAAGTTCGACAACCTGTATGGCTGCCGCGAATCCCTCGTGGATGGTATCAAACGTGCAACCGATGTGATGATCGCCGGTAAAGTCGCGGTTGTTTGCGGTTATGGCGATGTGGGCAAAGGCTCCGCCGCTTCCCTGCGTACGCAGGGCGCGCGCGTTCTGGTGACTGAAATCGACCCCATCTGTGCCCTGCAGGCCGCGATGGAAGGCTACCAGGTCACCACGATGGAAGATGCCGCGGCATCTGGCGATATTTTCGTCACCACGACCGGTAACGTCGATGTTATTACCCTCGATCACATGCGCCTGATGAAAGACCGTGCGATTGTGTGCAACATCGGCCACTTCGATAGCGAAATCCAGATCGAAGCGCTGCGTAACTACAAATGGGAAAACGTCAAGCCGCAGGTGGACGAAGTTGTGTTCCCCGATGGTAAGAAACTGATCGTTCTGGCCGAAGGGCGCCTTGTCAACCTCGGCTGCGCAACGGGTCACCCCAGCTTTGTGATGTCGTCGTCTTTCACCAATCAGGTGCTGGCGCAGATCGAACTGTGGGCCAACAGCGCGAACTACGAAAACAAAGTTTACGTTCTGCCCAAACATCTGGATGAAAAAGTCGCGCGCCTGCACCTTGAAAAGCTGGGCGTAAAACTGACGACCCTTACGGAAAAACAAGCGTCTTATCTGGGTATGGATGCGGCGGGCCCCTTCAAGCCGGATCACTATCGCTACTAAATCTGATCTCAAGCTAAAAATTTTTAGCTTTTACAAACGCTTCCCTTGTTCGCGCAAGGGAAGCGTTTTAACATGCAAGAGTGAATGGGGAAGATTTACATACCGATGCAACCGCATCGCCGGAACCGAAACTGTCGCTGACGGACCGTCTGCTCGACCTTGTCGTGCCCGTGCGGCGCGAAAAACGCCGCCTGTCGCGCCAATATGACAGGCTGGAGGCGTTTTCGCGGGCCGTTCCGCTGGAATATTGCGGCTGGGATCAGGACGGCGTACAGGCGATGTCGGCCGGTTTCTGCCAACTGTTGGGCGTCGATAAAGTCGAAAGTCTGGCTGACGTGCAGGCGGGTCTGGCCCCCGGCGATGCCGCCGCGCTGGAGGGGCTATACGACCGCCTTCAGCAATATGGCGAACATTTTGAAATCGGCATGTACAGTCGCGGTGGTAAAACCGCCCTCAAGGTATTCGGCAAGCGCGGTGTGGTGCAAAACGGCCGCCAGATTTTTTCGGTCATCTGGGTCATGGATATCAGCGATTTTGCGCAGGCCGCGCTTAAAAGCGTCGAAGCCATGGGGAAAGTCGAAAAGAGGGAAGCAGAGCTTCGTGCCAGCTTCAACGCGCTGCCCTATCCGGTCTGGATGCGTAACCACGCGCTGGATCTGACGTGGTGCAATAAATTTTATGCCCGCATCGTTGACGATACCGCCGCAGGCGCCATTGCCGACCAGAAAGAATTACCGCTGACGGGTACGGCACGCAACGATGTCACGCAGCGCGTGCTGGCGCAGCGGGCGATGGGTAAGCTGGCCCCGCAATCCCTGCGCGGCCATATGATTGTTGAAGGCCAGCGCCGCCTGTACGAACTGATCGAAATTCCCATGCCGCAAGAAAAGCGCATGATTGGCATCGCCATAGATGTCACAAAAGAAGAAGAATGGGAAACATCATACGACCGCCTGACGGCGTCGCAGCGCGAAACGTTGGAACAGCTGCGCACCGGTATCGTGATGTTCGATGCGGATATGCGCCTTGAGTTTTATAACTCGTATTACGAACAGCTGATGGGGCTGCCCGGTCACTGGCTGGATACGAAACCCAAGGTGATCGAGCTGATCGACAAACTGCGCGAATTCCGCAAAATACCGGAACAGGCTGATTACAAGCAGTTCAAGCAGCAATGGGTCAACCGCTTTACGTCCCTGCTGGAGCCGTACGAAGAAATGCAATACCTGCCCGACGGTACGGTGGTGCGTTTGATCTGCGTGCCGCGTCCGATGGGCGGTCTTTTGATTACGATGGAAGACGTCACCAGCCGTTTGCAGCTGGAAACATCTTATAATACCTTGATGGCTGTGCAGCGCGAAACGCTCGACAACCTCGCCGAAGGTATCGCTGTATATGGCGAAGATGGCCGCCTGCGCCTGCGCAACGAGTCTTTTATGCGCATGTGGGGCCTGAATGCCAAGGTGCTGGGCGAAGAGCCGCATATTTCGCTGGTGCTTGATCATGTCGGGGGCTATTTCCCCGCCGCCGCCTGGCCGCAAATGAAAAACCTGCTGCTGTCAAACGCGCTGGAGCGCGAGCCGCGCAAGGGCCGCATCGGCCGCGCGGATGGCAGCGTGCTTGAATATTCGATTGTGCCATTGCCCGACGGTAATATCCTGAATGCATGGTTTGATATTACAGACACGGTGAAGGTCGAACAGGCGCTGATGGAAAAGAACGCCGCGCTTGAAGAAGCCGAGCGCCTGAAAACAGACTTCCTTGCCAATGTATCGTATCAATTGCGCACGCCGCTGAATGCCATCATGGGCTTCACCGAAATGCTGCATCACCAATATTTCGGCCCGCTCAATGACCGTCAGCTGGAATACACGGCGAATATGATCGAGGCGGGCCAGCGTCTGGTGTCGCTGGTCAATGACATCCTTGACCTGTCCACCATCGAAGCGGGTTACCTGAAGCTGTATCCGGCGGATGTGAAGGTGAAATCCTTGATCGAACAGGTCACGCATCTGACGCAGGAATGGGCACGTAAACAAAAAATCGAAATGTACGTGCAGTGCCCTGACGATGTGATCATTTTTGCGGACGAGCGCCGCATGAAACAGGTGCTGCTGAACCTCATCAGCAATGCGATTAACTATAGCCCCAACGGCGGTTTGCTGACCGTGGCGGCCGTGGTGCAGGGCGATTTCGTCGATGTCAGTGTGCGTGACAGCGGCATGGGCATTCCGGCGGATGACTTGCAGCATGTCTTCACGCCGTTTGAGCGTATCCGCAGCCGCAAGGCGCATCGCCGTGGCGGTGCAGGCCTTGGCCTGTCGCTGGTCAAAAGCATCGTTGAGCTGCATGGTGGTGACGTCAAAATCGAAAGCCGCGAAGGTGTCGGCACCACCGTGACCGCACGTCTGCCGCTGGGGCATACGGGCGCCAGCAAGATTGCCACGCATCAACAAAATGACGGCGACAAGCCGGTATAATTCAGCCGCCCTGTCTCGGCGCCAATGGCAGGCATAAAAAAACAGATACAAAAAAACCGGCAGGATGAACTGCCGGTTTTTTGTTTGCGCAGATGTCTCTGGCTTATTCGGTCAGGCGTTTCCACCAGCCCTTGCGGTTTTCTTTCGATCCGCCTTCTTCGCCGCCATGGGCAGCAGCGGGTTCGCGCACGGGCAAGATCTGCGGGGCAGATTCTTGCGGTTTGCGGGGGGCTTGTTCGCGGCGGGGTTCACGCGGCTCGGGGCGCGGCTCCGGTGCGATGTTGCCGTTGGCTTCGCCGCCGGCCTGTGCCTGTTCGGCACGGGGTTCGCGGTTTTCGCCACGCTCCCCGCGGCCTTCACGGTCGCGGCCACGGCCACCGCGGCGGCCACGGCGACGTCGGCGGCGACCATCGCGGTCGGTGCCTTCGCCACGTGCTTCACGCGGGTTCTCGTTGCTTTCGGTTTCGCCCTCTGCGCCAATGATCAATTCTTCGGCATCGTCGCTACCGTCGGCATCAAAGCTGGCGGGGGCGGGGTGATCTGCGGCTTGTGACGGACGCTCGCGGTTGTCGCTACGCTCGCCGCGATTATCACGGTGGCCTTCGCCACGGTTTTCACGCGGCCCTTCGCTACGGCCATCGCGGTCGCGGCCACCACGGCGGCCACGGCGGCGGCGGCCACGGCCATCGCGGTCATTGCGATCGCCACCACGGCCTTCGCCACGTTCGCCGCGGCTGTCACCACGGTTTTCACGCGGCTCCCGCGTTGCTTGCTCGCGCTGCTCTTCGGTACGGTCGTCGTCGGACATCGTCGAATCATCGGTGATGTCTTCGGGGTCGATGTCCGGCATATCAGACATATCCACCGACTTGACAGGCGCGAGCGCCGCGGGGCGGTTCGGGCGTTTTTCGCCGCTCGCCGCACGGACGGTGTCGATGTTAAAGCTGGGTTTCAGCAGTTTGTCGTCGGCATGGATAAAGACGCGGACGCTATAACGGGTTTCGATGCCCGAAATCATCTCGCGCTTGTGGTTAAACATGTAAAGGGCGACTTCGGTCGGAACGCTGACGCGCAGTTCGGTCGAACGACCGCGCAGGCTTTCTTCTTCGATGGCGCGCAAGACCATCACGGCGGTGGTTTCCACCGTGCGGACAACGCCAACCCCGCTGCAATGCTTGCAGGTTTCAAAGTTGGTTTCGACCAGCGAGGGGTGCAGGCGCTGACGGCTCAGCTCCAGCAAGCCAAAAGCGGAAATGCGTCCGAGCTGGATACGTGCGCGGTCACCGGCCATGGCGTCGCGCAGTTTACGCTCCACCAGGCGGTTGTTGCGGCGGTCTTCCATATCGATGAAGTCGATCACCACCAGGCCGCCCTGGTCGCGCAGGCGGACCTGACGCGCGATTTCTTCGGCGGCTTCAAGGTTGGTTTTTAGTGCGGTTTCTTCGATGTGGCGGCCTTTGGTCGCACGGCCCGAGTTTACGTCAACGGAAACCAGTGCTTCGGTCGGGTTGATGACAATATAGCCACCCGATTTCAGATGAACGGTCGGATTGTGGATTTCGTCGATCTGGCTTTCGACCTGATAGCGGAAAAACAGCGGGATATCGCCGTTTTTGTATTCATGTACGCGGTCAGCATGGCTGGGCATCAGCGTGCGCATGAAATCTTTGGCCGCTTTGAAGCCTTCTTCGCCTGCCACATGCACTTCGTCGATATCACGGCGATACAGGTCGCGGATCGCGCGTTTGATCAGGTTGCCTTCTTCGTAAATCAGTGCGGGCGCGGTCGATTTCAGCGTGTGTTCACGGATTTGATCCCACAAACGCAGCAGGTAATCGAGATCGCGTTTGATTTCCGCTTTGCTGCGCGAAACGCCGGCAGTGCGCAAGATCACGGACATGCCTTCGGGCACGTTCAGTTCCTGCAGGATTTTTTTCAGGCGCTGGCGGTCTTTGGCATTCGATACCTTGCGCGAAACGCCACCACCACGGGGGCTGTTCGGCATCAGCACGCAGTAACGGCCGGGCAGCGAGATATAGCTGGTCACAGCCGCGCCTTTGTTGCCGCGCTCTTCCTTGCTGATCTGGATCAGCATGATCTGGTTGCGCTTGATGACTTCCTGGATTTTGTAGCGGCGTTTCAGCAGCGAGCGGTACGCAGACCCTTCAGCCACGTCGCCACCGACGCTTTCAACATCGCGGCCACCACGGCCACGGCCGCGGCGGTGGTTGTGTTTCGCGGGGGCGACAGCAGCCGCGTCGCCTTCGGCCAGTTCACCGGCTTCGGCTGCCGCTTCTTGGCCTTCAGGGGCGGCTTCGCCTGCTTCTTCGGAATCGGCCTGCTCATCGGCGGTTTCTTCGCCGTCTTCTTCGTCTTCTTCCTCTTCCTCGTCTTCGTCGTTGTCGTCCATCAGCGCTTCTTGCGCGATGTCTTCAGCGATGGAGCCGGTATGGATAGGGGTATAAGCTTCGTCTTCGTCATCCTCGTCGTCCATCAGGTCGGACAGCGGGATTACTTCGATGGCGTTGCCTTCTTCGTCGTCACCCTCTTCGTCGTCTTCGTCTTCGAGGATCTCGCCGCGCTCTGCCATCTCGGCCAGTTCGGCGGCGTCTTCTTCGTCTTCCTTGGCGGCCTGTGCGGCGGCCAGGGCGCGTTCCTCGGCGATCAGCGCTTCGCGGTCGGCGATGGGAATGCGGTAATAGTCGGGGTGAATTTCAGGGAAGGGCAAAAAGCCGTGGCGGTTGCCGCCAAAATCGACAAAAGCCGCCTGCAAAGACGGCTCCACGCGTGTAACTTTTACCAGATAGATGTTGCTTTTGAGCTGCTTGCGCAGAACGTTTTCGTAGTCGTATTCCTCAAGACGGTTTCCAGACACAACCGCAACTCGTGTTTCTTCGAGGTGCGTGGCGTCGATCAGCATCCTTTTCGTCATTGTCTCAATCCTTTAGGCGCAAAGCCGGAAGGTCTTTCCCTGCGACAAAGGAAAAACCGGCGCGCCGTTCTGTTCTGTCAGGCTGGCAGTGCGTCAAACCGGCAGGTATCCGCGGCAGGCTTTCGTCTAGAAAGCAGGTATCGCCACAGAGCGCGTCCGTAAAAGTGAAGGCCGAACGCCGCTTGCCAAAAAATCCGGTTTTTGTCACCGGGCTCATTCGCACTGACTTTTCCGGAAAATATGCATCCGAAGAAGCAGGAGGTTGATATGAGCCGACCTCAAAACTTGTTGACCCGATATTCCACCTTAAACCGCAGCATACGGCGCAAGGGAATATTTTTGTCGCAAGGCGGATGATACGCGACTGCGCCGGCTATCTCAACGTTTTATTCGCACTCTTGGGCATATGCGGGGGGCCTCTTGGTGGCGGGCGCGCATTAACGCTATGGAATCGTGCCGTTTATTGCCTTTGGCGGTTGTGGGGCGTGATGAAATTTGTTTATACTGCAAAGGGATATATATGGGGGGACGCCCGCGGGGTTTGGGCGCCAGTTTGGGGAAAGCCGTGCGACTGAGTCGCTTATTTGCCATATTCTGTGTGATTTCCTTGCTGCTGCTACCGGCGGCCAAGGCTTCGCTCGCGCAAACGCCGTCGTCTTCAGGCACAGTGATCGAAGACATCCGCTACGGGATCAACGCGGGAAAAACGCGTATTGTGATCGATCTCAACCGTAAATCGGATTTCCGCGTCTTTACGCTGGCCGATCCGCCGCGTCTGGTCATCGATCTGCCACAAACAACATGGAAGGTGCCGCGCAGCCGTCCCGTCACCACGGGGCAATTGCTGAAATCATACCGCAGTGGCGATCTGGACGAACATGTCACCCGTATTGTTTTTGATATGCGCCGCACCGCGACGATTGCGGGCGCCTTCGCGCTGGAGCCGAGCGGGACCTCCGGCGACCGTGTTGTGGTCGATATTGCGCCTGCATCCGAAAATCTCTTCCGTGCAGGGCTTGAACGGGTGTATGGCAATAAAACATTGGGCGGTGCCGCCATCGGCAGCACGTCCGTACAGGCGGCGCCCGCCCCCGAAAGCGGTATTGCCGCTGCCCGTAATGACGCCGCCCTGCGCGCCATCCCCCCTGCGGGCACAGGCGCCGATATGGCAGATGCCGATAAACCGGTGCGCAAGCCGCCCCCCCAGACCGGCAGCGCGCCTGCGCCTGCAGGCAGCAAGACCCAACGTAAATACGTGGTAGTGATCGATGCCGGCCATGGCGGCGCAGACCCGGGCGCGGTGTCTGCCAACGGCGTTTACGAAAAAAATATTACATTGGCCGTTGCCCGTGAACTGCGCCGCCAGTTGGAAGAAAGCGGCCGATACCGCGTGGTGATGACCCGCGATCGCGATGTGCAAATCCGCCTGCGCGACCGGCTGGATTTAGCGCGCAAAGAGCGGGCGGATCTGTTCATTTCGATCCATGCCGATAAAATCCAGCGCAGCAATGTGCGCGGCGCGTCTATATATACGCTGTCCCGCACGGCGTCAGACGCCGAAACCGCCCGTCTGGCCGAGCGTGAAAACACCGCCGGCGTGGTCGCCGGTGTGGACCTGAATTCGGAGAGTCAGGAGGTCGCGGGGATTCTCCTTGACCTTGCCATGCGCGAGAAAATGAACGAGTCCAGCCTACTCGCCCGCTTCCTTGAAGACGCCTTTCGTAGCAAAAACGTAAAACTGTTGCCGAATTCCCACAGGTCGGCAGGGTTCGCGGTTTTGAAGGCGCCGGACGTGCCGTCGGTGCTGATCGAAAGCGGTTTCATGTCGAACGCGGCAGAGGTTAAGCTCTTGAGTTCGGCTGAGTTTCAGAGAAGAATCTCGTCCGCGATCTTGCAGGGAATTGATGATTATTTCCGCAAAATCCGGGCCCTGCAGAAGATATAACAACCCCTATTTATACAAAATTGACACACTTTCGCCACATTACCGAAAAGTCTCGCGGTATAGACTAGAATCGCGGGGTGTAGTAGAAAAAGACTGTTACAACGTTGTACCAACGCCTTCTTTTTCTAGAAGGCTTTTCAAAGAGGAAATAAAAATGAAACGTTCTATGATCGCACTGTCCGTGCTGGCAGTTCTCACCGTATCCGCTTGCACCCATGGTGGTTCCTGGACCCCGATGTCTGCTGGCCGCACCGCTGGCGAAGGCACCGTTGAGTCCTACCAGCCCGCGAAAAAAGCTGACAAAACGTTCAGCAACTCGCTGCGCAAGTAATCGATCGCGCGCGGGTTTCGCACCTGCGCCGCAACGATACGAAATAGAATCGCGCCTCGTCGTCAGACAGGCGCGATTTTATTTTGGCTCAGCCGCACAAAAAAGAGGTGGGCAGCCCATACAGGCTACCCACCTCTTTTTGTATCCGGTGCCGTTCGAACGCTATAATTAACCATTTTATTCTCGAGAGTTTTTCCATTATATAACAAGTTCTTAGGCTGACAATGAGAGGGCTGGCTTATATCAAAATATCACTTTATCGGGTTTTAAAGTTATACTTTAGCGGTATATATAATTTTACTTTAGCGGAATACCGGGTTATAAAATAACGGATAACCTGATGAAAGAATCGCGCCGTAATGATCTCTAAACCCTATACACGCTGGCAAGCAGGTACCCTGCAAAAAACCTTAGACAAGCGCCGTGTGCTTATACTGGCAGGGCCGCGCCAATGCGGCAAAACAACGCTGGTCAAAGAAATGGCCGATGGCAAAACGATCTACCGCACGCTGGATGATCCCACCTTGCTAAATGCTGCCATGAGCGATCCTCAAGGATTTATCCGGCATGATGACGCACGGATGATTATTGATGAAGTACAGCGCGCACCTCTTCTTTTGCAGGCTATCAAGCAAGATGTTGACGAAAATCAAAAACCTGGCCGTTTCCTGCTGACAGGCTCGGCCAATGTTCAATCTCTGCCTGGGGTCACGGAATCTTTGGCGGGGCGCGTCAGCAAAGTGCGTTTACGCCCGCTGGTGCTGGGGGAGATTTATAACGTTCCTGCCCATTTTCTGGAGCGGGCTTTTCGGCAAGAGTTTAAAGCCAGGCAACCTTTTCGGGCGGGCATGAGTGCTGCGGGCGATGCATTGGACGCTTCTTGGGACAAAGACATGTATTTGTCTGAAGCCTTTCGTGGTGGTTTTCCTGAGGCGCGGCGCTTGATGGATGATTTGGAACGACGTGCCTGGCACAAAGATTACATCAGTGCCCTGATTGAACGCGATCTGAAAGACATCACCAATATCAAACGCAAAGACGCAATGGTGAAATTGATTGAGGTACTGGCGGCCTGGTCATCAAAGTTTATGGATGTCGCCTCTCTTTGCAAAAGCCTGTCGCTCGCCCGCCCAACGGTGGAGAGTTACATCAATGCGCTGGAGGCCTTATATCTGGTTGATCGTGTGCGTCCATGGCACAAGACCGATTATGATCGCGTCGGAAAACGGGAAAAGCTCTTCTTGTCCGATACAGGCATGATGGCGGCGGTGCTGCGCTGGCGCTTTGAGCGCGTGCGTCTGGATGGTGATATGAACGGCAAGCTGCTTGAAACATTTGTATTCAATCAACTGGCAGCGCATCTGGATGTTCATGAGGGTCTGTATCAGCTGACACAGTATCGTGACGGCGAGCAGCGCGAGGTGGATTTTATCATCGAGCGAGAGGATGGCGCCATACTAGGTATTGAGGTCAAAGCCGCATCGGTCATCGACAAATCCGCCTTCAAGCACCTGATCTGGTTTCGGGAGAACATGGTGCCAGGGCAAGAGTTTGTCGGGATCGTTCTTTATACCGGTGAGCATGTGGCCTCGTTTGGTGACGGTCTGTGGGCTGTTCCGATGAGCAGTCTTTGGACATAAAATGTTGATAAATACAGAGGTTCAATTCTGCGTGACTACCAAATCATCGGAAAGTTTAGTGGTTCGCTTTTATCATTCTATTACAATATATTGATGGAACTTTGATAAGCTGGGACGATGCAATTTTGCCGTCCGGCGGCCTAGTTATATTGCTGGCGCTGGCGGCTGGGTGTTGTGGTGGTCGTTTTGCTATCGTCTTTGTTGTCGACCGATTTGATATCGCCGCTATCGCGGGCACTGTTGGTGGCGATCATAACGGGCACGCCGCTGCGCTCTTTCACGGTTTTTTCAACCACGCTCCAGTTCACGCGGGAGGCGGCGACGCCAGCCGCAGCGGTGATCATTTCGCGCATTTTGTCGCTCAAGGGCGTCGGGGTAATGTCCAGACCGTTTTCGATATCGACGCTTTGGGAATAGGTCGGGTTCGCCTCCAGATACAGGCCATCATCCAGCCAGCCGACCAGAATGGGCTGATCGACAATCGTCACGCGCGTCCCCACGGGCACCATTTCAAAAAAACTGACAATGTTTTCAGGGTACATGCGCATGCAGCCGGAACTGACGCGGCGGCCCACGCCCCACGGTTTGTTCGACCCGTGGATCAGGAATGTGGGCCAGCCCAGATACAGGGCATGCGTACCCAGCGGGTTTGCCGCGCCGGGGGGCACCATGCGCGGCAGCCATGTTTTTGCTTCGCGCATACGGTCGGTCGGATACCAGCTGGGGCCGGCGGTTTTACGCACAATTTTGGTCACGCCCGTCGGGGTATCCAGACCTTCACTGCCGATGCCGATGGGAAAGCTGATCGGCTCGCTCCCCGGATCGCGGAAATAATAAAGACGCATTTTGGCAAGGTTCACGACCACACCCTGCTGGCGGGCACGGGGTAGCAATTGCATGCCCGGAATCAGGATTTCTGTACCCGGCGCCGGTGCCCAAGGGTCTGCCGCGGGGTTGGCGGCACGCATTTCGACATATCCCACACCGAAATGGCGGGCGATATCCAAAAAGGTGTCTTCTTCGTTGACGACATACGTCTTGTTTTTACCCATGGCGATACGGGCGCCCATCGGGTAATCGGGCAGGCTGCCGTCTTCGGGTTTGTTGGTGACCTTCAGTGCTTCTTCGCTCAGGCTTTTGGTGGCCTTGGGGTTTTTGGCTTTGCTTTTGGGCTTCGCGGGTTTTGCGGGCGCGGCGGCGGTGCTCTTGGCGGCGACCTCCGGCGTGGTTTCGGCCGCCGCGGGCGTGCCCAGCGACAACAAAGCGCAAATGGCAAGTGCGGATACGGTCAAAGCGGAGCGTGATGGGCGCTGCGTGGACATGGTTTTAATCCTTGGGTCTGATCTGCGGGGTTTGATCCGGATGCCTTTCGCGCGGTGTTTTACGCGCTGTTAAAGGCTTTTTGTTATATTATAGATGATCTATCATCTAAAAACATTTTGTTTTTGCCAAATTTGGCAGCGTTTTTCGAGGGGATTTCCCATGCTGGCCCAGCTCTGGGGACGACAAAAACCCGCCCTGCCGCCGCGTCTGGATAGCGCACGCCTGTACCTGCGCCTGCCCGAAGCCCGTGATGCCGATGCGTGGATCGAACAGATGCGCCGCAACCACGATTTCCTGCGCCCCTGGAGCCCGTCTGCCAACCTGCGCCAGATCAACCGCCACGGCTTCACCGCCCGCCGTGCCCTGTGGCAATACGACAGCCGCAGCGGCTGCGCCCATGTGTTTTTTATTTTCCGGCAGGCAGATGATGCGCTGGTCGGCGGTATCACGCTTGGTAATATCGTGCGCGGTGCGGGACAGATGGCCACAATAGGCTACTGGCTGGATGGCGCCTTGCGGGGGCAAGGCCTGATGACCGAAGCGGTCGGCAGGCTGTCCGGTTATGCACTGCAAGATATGGGGCTGCACCGGTTGCAAGCGGGCTGCCTACCCGAAAACAATGCCAGCCACCGCGTGCTGATTAAAAACGGATACGAAGCCGAAGGCATCGCGCGCGGCTATATCAAAATCGGCGGTGTTTGGCGCGATCATCTGATCTTTTCAAAACTCGCCGCGGGTTGACGTGTGTCTCAGGGCTTGCGTGCGTTTCGCTTGCGCACGGCGGGGCTGGATGTAATCGTCATATCGCGCCCCAGTACGGGCGCATTTTCAAATGCCTGTTTACGTTCTTGCTGCGCATCGTTCAGCGCACGCAGCATGTCAGGGCGTATCGTGCCGGGCGGCAGTGCCTCTGGCGGCGGTCTGCCGCCGGGGGGCTTTTTGTCTTCTTTGGGGGCAAGGCTGCGGGGCGTTTCGCCCGCGCTGCAAACCGTGTTGTCTTTCGCGCCGGCGGCAATCAGCAAATGCAGATTTTCTGGCCTTTCGTACATGACCGCAAAATAAAGCGGCGTTTGCCCCATGTTGTTGCAAACGTCAATGTCGGCCTGTGCACGGATCAGAATGTCGGTGCAATGCGCAAACGACGCCTGCGCAGCGTAATGCAGGGGCGTATTGCCGTTGTTATCACATGCATCGGTGCGTGCCCCTTGTGCCAGCAGCCATTCAACCTGTGCATGGTCCATGCTGGCGGCGGCGCAATGCAGGGGCGTCAGGCCATCGGCCGCGGCGTGGTTGGCCAGCTCAGGCCAGCGGGTAATCAGACTGCGGACGACGGCCGTGTCCTGGTCCCACGCCGCTTTTTCCAAAAGCGTTTTGGTCGCGGCGGTCAGTGGTGTGCTATTGCCATTCGCGGCATTAAAACCCTGCCGTGCAGCGGCACGCATTTTTTGAAGAAAGGGGGACAACATGATGGATTCGACTCAGGTACTTGCTGGTTCAACAAGTCACTTACGCTACGCCTGCCGATGGGGGACGTCAAAGCGTTTTTCATATTTGCGGTATAGGTGTACCGATTCTGTTAGAAATAATAAGAAACAGTCGAAATCGGCGCGGGAATCAGGCGTGTCCGGCGGTGGCCGACAGTGCATGCGCGTTGATCCCCATGCGTGAAAGCGCCTTGCCCCATTTGTCATCGAGCGGCGTGCCAAAGATCAGGTCATCATCCGCAGGGATGGTCAGCCAGCTGTTGCTTTGTATTTCCGATTCCAGTTGTCCCGCGCTCCAGCCCGCATAGCCGAGGGCGAAAATACTGCGCGTGGGGCCGCGTCCTTCGGCAATCGCCTGCAGAATATCCACAGTGCCCGTGATGCACAGGGTGTCAGTGATGCGCACGGTATCTTCGCGGACAAAGTCGGTGGAGTGCAGCACAAACCCGCGCCCCGTTTCAACCGGCCCGCCGAAATGCACAACGGGTTCAACCATCAAGGTGGATTGCGGCAGTTTTAATTGCGACAGTAAATCGCCAAACTCCACATCGGGCAGGCGTTGGTTCACCACAATGCCCATCGCGCCTGCATCGCTGTGCGCACAAACGTACACAACGCTGCGGGTAAAAAGACCGTCTTGCAATCCTGGCATCGCGACCAGCAACGAATGGCGGAACGGGCTGTCGCCGTTCAGCAAATTGGGGTCGATATGCGTGCTGGTATGAAATTCTTTTTTAGCCATGCTCTATCATAACAAAAAAGCATGAAGGAGGGGTAAAAAGACAAAATCCCTTGTGTATTCAGGGGCTTTTGTCTTTTGCGGTTTATGGGGTAGCGGCCGGGACATCGGTATCTTCGGGCATATCCTCGTCCTGTGTGCCACCGGTATCTTCGTCGTCATTCGCGGGTTCGTTGGCCTGCTGTTTTTGGGCGCGCTGGATCTTGCGCCATTGATGCACGTTGCGCGAATGCTGGACGTAGCTTTCGGCAAAAGCATGGCCGCCCGAACCGTCGGCAACGAAGTACAGATATTGGTGCGCTTCGGGGTTTAATGCCGCTTCCAGCGATGCGTAGCCTGGGTTGGCGATCGGCCCCGGTGGCAAACCTGCAACGTAGTAAGTGTTATAGGGCGATTTCGCCTGGCTGAGGTCGTTGCGTCTCAGCGGACGGTTCAGCCGCGTTTTGCCTTCCGTCAGGGCATAGATGACGGTCGGGTCTGTTTGCAGCTTCATACCCTTGCGCAGGCGGTTGGCAAATACGCCGGATACACGCTGGCGTTCTGCGGTGATTGCGGTTTCCTTTTCAACGATGGATGCCATGACGACGGCTTCTTCGATTGTGCTGAAGGGCAGGTCGGGGGCGCGTTTTTCCCACAGTTCCTGCAGTGTGGCGTTCATCGCTTTTTGCATGCGGGCGATGATATCGCTGCGGTTGGTGCCGCGGGTGTAGTGATATGTTTCGGGCAGCATGCTGCCTTCGGGCGGAATTTCCGTGATCTCGCCTGTCAGGCCTTCGGCCTTGTTCAGCAGATCCACGATTTCAATCGCCATCAGTCCTTCGGGGATAGTAATGCGGCGCTGGAGCGCGTCGCCCGCCCGCAAAATACGCAGCACATCGCGCGTAGAGGCCGCCGCGGGCAGTTCATATTCGCCCGCTTTCAGCGCGGATCTTTCCGGATGTAAAACCTGATGATAACGCGCGCCCAGTTTGAAGGCGAGGGGGCTGCCGATGACGCCCTCCGCATACAAGTCGGCCGCAATCTTGTTGACGGCGCTGCCCGGCGCGATCAGCATCGTTCTTGCCTCCGGCATGGCACGTACGCTGTTATAGGCGTGGTTGAACCAAAGACCCGCCCCTACGCAGACGGCCAGGCCTGTCGCCGCAAGGTAGCCGAGGATTTTGACCGCTTTCACCTGTTATACCTTGCGGAACACGAGCGATGCGTTGGTGCCGCCAAAGCCGAACGAGTTGGAAAGGGCCACGTTGACCTTCTTCTCTTTCGCCTTGTGCGCAACCAGATCAATACCCGCCGCGACATCGGACGGATCATCAAGGTTCAGCGTCGGGGGCAGAATGCCGGTTTCGATCGCTTTGATGCTGTAAATTGCCTCAACCGCGCCCGCCGCGCCCAAAAGGTGGCCGATGGCGGATTTGGTGGACGAAATGGATACCGTCTTGATCGCATCGCCGAACAGGCGCTTGGTCGCCCCCAGTTCGATATCATCGCCAAGCGGCGTCGACGTGCCGTGCGCGTTGATATAATCAACCTGATCCGGCGTAACACCCGCGCGTTTCAGCGCCGCCTGCATGGCGCGGAAACCGCCATCGCCGTTTTCGGCGGGCGATGTCACGTGATAAGCGTCACCTGACAGGCCGTAACCGGCGACTTCGGCATAAATCTTCGCGCCGCGCTTTTTGGCGTGTTCGTATTCTTCCAGAACCACAACACCGGCGCCTTCGCCGATGACGAAACCGTCGCGGCCCTTATCGAACGGGCGCGATGCTTTTTCGGGGGTGTCGTTGTAGCTGGTTGACAGCGCGCGGCAGGCGGCAAAACCGCCGACGCCGACGCGGCAGATGGCGGCTTCGGCACCGCCCGCTACCATCACATCGGCATCGTCAAACGCAATCAGACGTGCGGCATCGCCAATCGCGTGGCTGCCTGTGGCGCAGGCCGTCACCACCGCGTGGTTGGGGCCTTTGAAGCCATAGCGGATCGATACCTGACCGGAAATCAGGTTAATCAGCGACGAGGGGATAAAGAATGGCGAGATGCGGCGCGGGCCTTTTTCGGCCATCAGCAGCGACGTATCGTGAATGTTGGACAAGCCGCCAATGCCGGAGCCGATCAGCACGCCGGCGCGGCAGCGGGCTTCTTCGTCGGCGGGGACGTATCCGCTGTCTTCAACCGCATCCACAGCAGCGGCGTAGCCGAAATGGATAAACTTATCCATTTTCTTTTGTTCTTTCGGCTCGATGTACTTGTTGATATCGAACAGGCCTTCGGCGCCTTCCCAGACCGGCACTTCGCCTGCAACCTGCGAGGGGATGTCGGATGCGTCAAACCCGCGAATGTTGCGGATACCCGATTTACCTGCGGTGATGGCTTGCCAGTTGTGGTCAAGACCTTGACCGAGGGGGCTGAGGATACCCATACCTGTTACGACAACACGTCTCATGCCTGAAAATTCCTGTCTGAAGGGCCGGTGATATTGATGCGGCGTGGTTGTTTTGAAGTCTCGTGATCTAAGTGGGGCTGGAGGCCCTAAAAGAACAGCCCCTCTCTTTTATACAAAGAGAAGGGCTGTTTCAATTCCGTCGGAACGGCGCGCCTGATTATTAGGCGGCTTTCGCGTTCTGCTCGATAAAGCTGATCGCGTCTTTTACGGTCTGGATTTTTTCAGCCGCATCGTCGGGGATTTCGATACCGAATTCCTCTTCGAAGGCCATTACCAGTTCAACCGTATCCAGGCTGTCTGCACCCAGGTCATCGATAAAGCTGGCGTCATCCGTTACTTTGGCGCCATCGACGCCCAGATGTTCGACAACGATTTTCTTGACGCGTTCGTTGATGTCGCTCATTTAAAACCTCGTTTAATTACGTTTACAATCTGACACTCTTGTTCAAAGAGGTGCATTAGGTAACATAAATTTTTTGGCTTGGCAAACACCAGTTCAGATAAATATTACGAAAAAACAAAGCCGATCCGCGCTTTGCTTGACGAATTACCCTATAATATGAGATGCTAAAAGCGGATTTTCATAAGTTTTTCATCCGTTTCGGAGGGAATCGCCGTGGCCACGCCGCGTAGTACAAAAAGCAGCTTTAACGCCAGTGCAGCCAAAAAATACCTGCGTCTTGGCCTTCTGAGTGCGACCTTGCTGGGGGCCGGACTTGGCTATCATTATTTGAAAGATGACCGTGTGGATCTCGAATCGATTCCGCCGGTGACTTTTGTGCAAGGCGAGGTGCAGGCCGAGAAATTGCAGGCATGGCGGGAAAACTGGCGCGATATGTGCGTTATTCCGGGCCAGCGGGCACAGCCTGACAGCACCCTGCAGCCGTCGGACACCACCGAAACCCGCAAAATTCGCGAAGTTCTGGCCCAGCTGGAGCGTGAAGAGCTGGTCGGCGTCGGTCTGGTGCGAAACCTGAAAGACAATGGCACTGCCCTTTGTGTGGATCCCGCACCCGGCAACAAGCACACATATTATAACGACATGCTGAACACCATTTTCATCAAGCGTGGTCTGAATGACAGCCACTTGCTGATGCAGGTCGTGCATGAATCCCGCCGCGCGATGCAAAAATCGCAAGGCATGCTAGGCCGTACCCGCATTCAGGACGAACTCGAAAGAATGCGCGCTGATTTCGCGCTGGAAGCCGATGTAATGGCGACGACAACGCTGGTCGCCTGGCGTTTGAACCAGCAAGGCCGCGGTGATTTGTGGAAGCTGATGCGCGGCAACCCGATTTACAGTGACCTGCCCACCGTGTTTACCCGCACCATTCTTGAAACGCAGGACGAGAAAAAAGCGACCCTCGCCGCCTTCGACCGCTGGTATGCCCACGAAACCCGTATGAGCGAGGCGTACAAAGAAGTCTACTTCGTGCGTAGCGTGACAGGACAGGAACGCAGACACCTGCCCGCGACAGAAAAAATTCCGAATGGTTTTTTTAATCATCTGGGTGACCTGCCTGACGGCACCAATTACGGCGCCAACAAATCCCCCAGCATCAAACCATAAAGACGCTGCAATCAAAAAGCCCCGCAATCACTTGCGGGGCTTTTTGTTTCGGACTGTGATGGCAGATCGTATCATAGCCATATCGCTCGCGATGATGGGTTAAATCATCGCCATACCGCCATTGATGTGCAGCGTCTGGCCTGTCATGTAGCCCGCTTCGTCAGCGGCCAGATACACAACAGCCGCCGCGATATCTTCGGGCAGGCCCATGGTGCCGGCGGGGATAGTGGCGTTGATTTTAGCTTTCTGGTCGTCGTTCAGCGCATCCGTCATCGCGGTTGCGATGAAGCCGGGCGCGATGCAGTTGACGGTGATGCCGCGGTTGGCGACTTCTTGCGCCATCGACTTGCTCATGCCGATCATCCCTGCTTTGGATGCGCAATAATTCGCTTGTCCGGGGTTGCCGGTGACGCCGACAACCGACGTGATGTTGATCACGCGGCCCGTGCGGCGTTTCATCATGCCGCGGATAGCGGCGCGGATCAGGCGGAACGGCGCGGTCAGGTTCACGTCCTGCACCACTTGCCAGTCTTCGTCTTTCATGCGCATGAACAGGCCGTCTTTGGTCAGGCCCGCGTTGTTGACCAGAATATCCACTTGCCCCATCGCGTCTTCAGCGGATTTGATCAGAGCATCGGCCGCTTCGGCGGTGTTCAGATCGCCCGGTACAACGTGTACGCGTTCTTGGCCGATTTCAGCGGCCAGTTTGTTCAGGGCCTCGACATTACGGCCGGACAGCGCAACGTCGGCGCCCTGTGCGTGCAGTGCCTTGGCGATCGCGCCGCCAATGCCGCCCGATGCGCCGGTGATGAGGGCTTTTTTACCGGAAAGATTGAACATGTTTTATTCCTTTTTGTTTTTCGTTCTTGTTCGTATATGCGGTGCGTTTGATTATAGCGATGCCGCGAAATCTTCGATGTCTTTCGGCGTGCCAACGGCGCGGCCGGTCATGTCAGCTTCGATGCGTTTGGTCAGGCCGGTCAGGACTTTGCCCGCGCCCAGCTCGACCGTTTCGGTGACGCCCTGCGTTTTCATGTACATGACAGATTCGCGCCAGCGCACCATGCCGGTGACTTGTTCGACCAGCAGTTTTTTGATCTGTGCGGGGTCGGTGACTTCGCCCGCAATCACGTTGGCGACCAGCGCGACAGATGGTGCGTTTACCTGCGTATCGGCCAGTGCCGCCTGCATGGCATCGGCCGCGGGCTGCATCAGCGGGCAGTGGAAGGGGGCAGAAACGGGCAGCAGCAGGGCACGCTTCGCGCCGCGTTCGGTGGCCAGTGCCATCGCTTTTTCAACGGCGGCTTTATGGCCGCTCACGACCACCTGACCGAACGAGTTATCATTCGCCGATGCGACAATTTCATGATTGCTGGCGGCTTTGACGATTTCGGTCACGTCCGGCAGTTCAAGGCCAAGGATCGCCGCCATCGCGCCCACGCCCACGGGCACGGCTTTTTGCATCGACTGGCCGCGCAGTTTCAGCAAACGCGCCGCATCGGTCAGGCTGAACGAACCTGCGGCTGTCAGCGCCGAATATTCACCCAGCGAATGGCCAGCCACAAATTTACAATGCGCGGTCGTGAATAGGTCGGGTTTTGCCTGCTGCAGAATGCGCGCCACAGCAACCGAGACGGCCATCAACGCGGGCTGCGTGTTTTCGGTCAGGTTCAATTCGGTATCGGGGCCTTCGAACATGATTTTGCTCAGGTTCTGCGATAGGGCATCGTCCACTTCCTGAAACACATCGCGGGCAACCGGAAAGGCTTCGGCGAGGTCTTTGCCCATGCCGATAAACTGGCTGCCCTGTCCGGGGAATACGAAAGTTCTCATGTCGCGGGGTCCTTGGGTTGTCTGGCTTATATATATGTGCCGCGCCCTGCATAAGGCGCGTGCGTTGCCCTTACATAAACGGTCTTGCCGCAATCGGCAAGACAGGCAAGCGTTAGACATAACGACAAGGTGTCAGGGTTGTGCGCTGTTGCGGTGTTTGATGGTGGGGGATTTTAAAACGCTAACGTCCCGCGTGCTGCCGTTTCGCACGGCTTCGGCGGCTTGGTCACCGTTTTTTTGCAGCAGGGCGGTTTTAAAGGCGGGGTCGATGGCTGCACGTTGTTCGTCCGTCATCTTTTGGCCTTTCAGCCAATATTCCGGTTCTTTGGTTTTATCGGCATAGGTGATGGCGGGGCCGGTTTCGCGGCTGAGTACGTCGTCCTGATACCATGCGCGGTCGCCGTTCGCGGCCTCGATCGCGGGTTTGCCCCCATCCCGGTGCAGTTTGCCGTGCTGGAACCATGCCTTGCCGCCGTGGGTGTCGGTCTGGGCGGGCTGGTCGCCATCGCGGTGCAGCTTTTCGTTGTCGTCATACCACTCCTCGTCCCCCTCGCTGGTGACGTGGCGTCCGGCGGCTTTGCGGCTGAACAGGTCGGAAAACGACATGAAATCCTCTAAAACGCGTGGGTAATAAAATTATGGTATAATGATACCTCAATTTACGGAATAATCAAGCGAAAAGACAGGGGCGCGTGCGGGGCGTGTTAAAAGGGGCGGCTAAATATCGAAAACCCTTGCGTTTAGGGGCCGAATCCCCGATATTCGCGGCCTGTACCCGCCAGCCGGCTTGCCGTCTGGCTATATGGGTTATGCGGCTGGTTTGCGCAAGGTGCGTAAAAACAGCGGTAACCTGCCTTTAAAACCAAGGGATTGAACATGCCTCTTTATGAAACCGTGTTTATCGCACGGCAGGATGTCTCTGCCAAACAGGTAGAAGACCTTGCCGCTGGCTTTAGCAAAATCGTCAACGACAACGGTGGCGAAACCAAGCGTACCGAAAGCTGGGGCCTGCGCACGCTGGCTTACCGCATCAAGAAAAACCGCAAGGGTCACTACACCCTTTTCCACTTCGACGCGCCCTTCAAAGCGATCGCCGAAATGGAACGCAACATGAAAATCAACGAAGACGTCCTGCGCTTCATGACGGTCAGCATCGACACCCTGCCGGAAGGCCCCTCGGCCATCCTGCGCCAGTCTGACGAAGGCGAAGACCGTCCCCGTGGCGAACGTGGTGACCGCGAAGGCCGTGGCGATCGTTTTGAACGCCCCGAGCGTAAATTCTCGAAAGAGGGAGATCAATAATGTCCGCAGAACGCAAACCCGCAGAACGTAAATCCGCTGGCGGTCCCCGCCGCACGTTCTTCCGTCGCCGCAAAACCTGCCCCTTCAAAGGCAAAAATGCGCCGGCAATCGACTACAAAGACATCAAGCTGCTGGGCCGTTATGTGTCCGAGCGCGGCAAGATCGTCCCCTCCCGTATCACCGCTGTATCGCAAAAAGCGCAACGTAAACTGGCCCGCGAAATCAAACGCGCCCGTTTCCTTGCCCTGATGCCCTACGTTGCGGACTAAGAGATAAGGAACAATAGAAATGCAAGTTATTCTGCTGCAACGCGTGGAAAACCTCGGCCAGATGGGTGACGTTGTCACTGTTCGCCCGGGTTATGCCCGCAACTTCCTGCTGCCGCGTCAAAAAGCACTCCGCGCGACCAGGGAAAACATCGCATTCTTCGACGGTCAGAAAAAGGAACTGGAAGCCCAGAACCTGAAACGCCGCGAAGAAGCGCAAAAAGTATCCGGTAAAGTCGAAGGCCTCAAAGTCGCCCTGATCCGTCAGGCGTCCGAAGCTGGCCAGCTGTACGGTTCTGTTACCGCACGCGACATCGCTGATGCTGTTTCTGCAAAAGGCTTTAAAATCGACCGCAACCAGGTCACGATGGACCGTGCATACAAATTGCTCGGCCTGTACCCGGTAAAAGTCTACCTGCACCCCGAAGTTGTGGTGGAAGTCACCATCAACATCGCGCGTTCCGCCGAAGAAGCGAAACTGCAGGAAGAGCGTGGCGAAGCGTTGATCGTAAAAGACGATCGCACGCTACGTGCCGAAGAACGTGCTGCTGAAGCGACTGCTGCCCTCGAAGCGCAGGAAGCCAAAGCTGCCGCGGCTGCTGCTGCCGAAGGCGAAGCGAAATCGGAAGAAGAAGCCGCCTAATCCGGCGACTTCCCGCTTTTACAAAAAACAGCCCGCGCGTTATGCCGGGCTGTTTTTCTTTGCGTATTTTCCGGGCGGGGACACCTGCGAAAAAAGCCTGACAGAATCGTTCATATCGTGTGATTCTTCTGCTAATTTGGGGGCATGACAATTGATGCTCTCCAACGATCTGTATCCGCCGTCGGCTCCCTTGCGGGAGATGCCGAATATCGCGTCATGCCGCACAATGACGAGGTAGAGCAAGCGCTGCTGGGCGCGCTGCTGGTCAATAACCGCGCGCTTGAAAAAGTGAACGAGTTTTTACGCTCCGAACATTTCTACAACCCCGTGCATGGCCGCATTTTTGACGCGATTTTGAAATTCGTGGAGCGCGGACAAGACGCGAGCCCGATTACGCTCAAAAGCTATTTCGAAAAAGATCAGGACCTGTCCGGCGTGGGCGGTGGCCAATACTTGGCCGATCTGGCGGGCCACATCATCAGCGTGGTCAACGTCGAAGATTACGGACGCACCATTTACGAACTGCACCTGCGCCGCGCGCTGGTGACGCTGGGCGAAGACGTTGTCAACGATGCCTATGCGCACAACGTTGACATCACCGCGCAAAACCAGATCGAGCAAACCGAAAAACGTTTGTTCGATCTTGCGACGGCGGGCGACTACAAAGGCGGCTTTGTGCCGTTCAGTGAATCTCTCACCCGCGCCATCAAACAGGCCGAAATCGCCTATCAACGCGAAGGCATGGTCACGGGTATTACGACCGGCCTGATCGATATCGATAAAAAGCTCGGCGGTTTGCAGCGCTCTGACTTGCTTATTCTGGCAGGGCGTCCGGCGATGGGTAAATCCGCGCTGGCGACCAACATGGCGATCAACGCGGCCAAGGCCTATTTGCAAAGCGGCGGCAAAGAGGGGGCGGTCGTCGGCATGTTCTCCCTCGAGATGTCGGCCGAACAGCTGGCGGGCCGTATTCTGGCCGATCTATCGGGCGTGGCGTCGGACAAAATCCGCCGCGGTGAAATCGCCGATACTGATTTCCAAAAATTTGTCGAAGCGAGCCAGCAAATGTCGCGTGCGCCGCTGTTTATCGACGACACCCCCGCGCTGACCATGAGCGCAATCCGCACGCGCTGCCGCCGTTTGAAACGTCAGCACGATCTGGGCTTGATCATCATCGACTATTTACAGCTGATCCAGGGCTCCGGCAGTGCAGGGTCGCAGGGCAGCCGCGTGCAGGAAGTATCCGAAATTACGCGCGGCCTGAAGGCGCTGGCGAAAGAGCTGGATGTGCCTGTTCTTGCGCTGTCGCAGCTGTCGCGTGCGGTTGAAGCGCGTGATAACAAACGCCCGCAACTGGCGGATCTGCGTGAATCCGGCTCGATCGAGCAGGACGCGGATATCGTCATGTTCGTCTACCGCGAAGAATATTATCTGGAGCGTGAACAGCCCGCATCCCGCCCCGAAGAAGCGGCCGACAAATTCGCCGCGCGTCACGACGACTGGCTGCGCCGGATGGAAGAGGCGCATAACGTCGCCGAATGTATCATCGCCAAACAGCGTCACGGCCCCATCGGCACCGTCAAGCTGCACTTCGAGGGTGAATTCACCCGCTTCGGCAACCTTGAACATTACCGGGTCGAAGACCATGAATAAGACTGTGCACGACGCTGCCTTCGACGGGCCGTCGTCACGCATGACCGTCGATCTGGACGCGATTGCGCAAAACTGGTTGCTGCTCAAAAAGAAACTGCAAAACGGCGCAGATTGCGCAGGCGTGGTAAAGGCGGATTCATACGGCCTTGGCGCCGCCGCCGTATCGCGCACATTGTTCACGCAAGGCTGCCGGCATTTTTTTGTCGCGCAATATGCCGAAGCGCTGAAGGTGCAGGCCGCGCTCGCCCCTGCTGCGAAATCTTTTCCGCACAGCCCGGTGTCTGATACGCCCGTGGTTGTCGATGCACCAACGATTTACGTGCTGGAAGGCCCGCGCGGCGCGCTTGCTGCCGATTATATCCAAAGCGGTTTTGTGCCCGTGCTGAACAGCCCCGCCGACATCGCCTATTGGTCGGATAAGGCAAAAGCCGCCGGACGCAAGCTGCCCTGCTTGCTGCATATCGATACCGGCATGAACCGTCTGGGGCTGAACGGCACCGAAGTCGCCGCGCTGGCCGCCGACAAAGACACATGGGCAGCGCTGGATGTGCGCTACGCCATGAGCCACCTGTGCTGCGCGGACGAACCCGATCACACCAAAAACCCCGAACAGCTGGCGCTGTTCCGCGAACTGACCGCCGCGCTCGGCCGCCCGCTGCGTTATAGCTTTGCCAATTCGGGCGGGATCTTTTTGGGGGCGGATTATCATTTCGACCTCGCACGGCCCGGCTGCGCGATTTATGGAATCAATCCGACGGGGCAGCCGACCAATCCCATGCGCGGCACCGTCAAATTCGAAGGCCGGATTCTGCAAACCAGAACAATTGACAGGGCAGGCACGGTTGGTTACGGTGCAGGCTATGCCGTGGCGGCAGCACAAAAATGTGTCACGGTTTCAATCGGATATGCCGACGGATATCTGCGCAGCCTGACCGGCCGCGCCAAAGTTTATATCGGCGGTACCGCCTGCGATGTGATCGGCCGCGTGTCGATGGATTCCATCATTGTGGGTACAGACCATCTGGCGCAGCAACCGCTGCCCGGTGACTGGGTCGAAATTATCGGCCCGCACCAGACTGTAGACGACGTGGCCGCGCAGGCGGGCACCATCGGCTATGAAATTTTCACCGGCCTCGGTATTCGCACGCCGCGGCATTATACCGGAGGTGCGGCATGAGCATGACCGACAACAACAGCGACACCCAAAAAGCGGGCGGCTTCTCCCCCGTTAATTGGGTTTTGAATATCTGCGAAAGCATTGGCGGCACCATTATCGGCTTTTTGGCCGCTGTGGGCCGTTTGGGCGAATTCAGCGTGCGCGGTATTTACCACTGCTTCACGCCGCCGTTCTATCCGCGCCTGCTTTGGCGTCAGGTGATTGATATCGGTTACTACTCGCTGCCCGTGGTGGGTATGACCGCGTTGTTTACCGGTATGGTGCTGGCGTTGCAAAGCTATACGGGTTTTTCGCGCTTTTCTGCCGAAGGGGCTGTGGCGACCGTTGTTGTCCTTTCCGTGACGCGCGAACTGGCGCCCGTGCTGGCGGGTCTGATGGTAGCGGGGCGCATCGGCGCATCCATCGCCGCCGAGATTGGCACCATGCGCGTGACCGAACAGATTGACGCGCTGACCACGCTGTCCACCAACCCGTTTAAATACCTGATCGCACCGCGTCTGATCGCGGGCACGTTCATGCTGCCGCTGCTGGTATTGATTGCGGACGTGATTGGCGTGTACGGCGGTTATATCGTCGGCGTTTATAAACTCGAATTCGTATCGCAAAACTACATCAACCGTACGTGGGAATTTTTGACGGCGGACGACGTGATTTCCGGCCTTTGGAAAGCGGCGGCGTTTGGCTTTATCGTCACCTTGATGGGCTGCTATCACGGTTTTAATTCGCAGCGCGGTGCGCAGGGCGTGGGCGCGGCGACGACGAATGCGGTTGTGTCGGCATCGATCTTGATTTTGATTGCCAACTACTTCCTGACGCAACTTTTCTTCGCGGGGAAATAACACATGAGCGCCGCACCGAAACTTGAACTGAAAGACGTCCGCAAATCATTCGGCAGCAATCATGTGCTGCGCGGCGTGAATATCTCGATTGAAAAAGGCAAATCGCTGGTGGTTATCGGCGGGTCGGGTACGGGTAAATCTGTCATGATCAAATCCGTGCTGGGTATTGTGACGCCCGATAGCGGCTCGATCACGGTGGATGGTCAGGAAACCACCCGCCTGAAGGGCAAAGAGCGCGATGCTTTGATCGGTAAATTCGGCATGCTGTTTCAGGGTGCGGCGCTGTTTGACAGCTTGCCTATCTGGGAAAACGTGGCCTTCGGTCTTATTCAGGGCAAGGGCATGTCGCGCAAGGATGCGCATGATATCGCGATTGAAAAACTGCGCGCGGTTGGCCTGCCGGCGCGTGTGGCCTCGCTGCTGCCGGCGGAGCTGTCGGGCGGCATGCAAAAGCGTGTAGGTCTGGCGCGTGCGATTGCGTCCAATCCGGAAATCATTTTCTTTGACGAGCCGACCACGGGTCTTGACCCGATTATGGCGGACGTGATTAACGATCTGATCATTGAAACGACCAAGGGGCTGGGCGCGACGACGCTGTCGATTACGCATGATATGCACAGCGCGCGCAAAATCGCCGATAATATCGCGATGATCTATAAAGGCGAGATTATCTGGCACGGCAAGGCGGCGGATATTGACCACTCCGGTAACCCATATGTCGATCAGTTCATCAAGGGTTCCGCCGAGGGCCCGATTAAAATGGAAATCTAAAGGCAGAACACCGTGACAGACGATAAAAAACCGCCATCGGATAAAGAGCTGCGCGCCGTGCGCCCGACCTTGGGCGGGAACGACAAAAAACGCGCTGCCAAACCGTCTGTCCGCCAGATACCTGAAACAAAGGCGCCCAAAGAAGCCTTCGGCGATGTCAAGGTACCCAAGCGCGCCAAAAAACCTGTCAAGATCGACACTAAATCTGCCGTGCGCGACACGCAGCCGCGTCCGCGCAGCAAAGGGCCCGGGCTGATCTCCCGCGTTTTTATGGCGCTGGTATCCATGGCTTTGTTGGGCGCGATTGCCGCGATTGCGGGCGTGATGGCCCTGTTCTATTACTTCAGTCAGGATCTACCCGATTACACGGCGCTTGGTGATTATCAACCGCCGATCCTCAGCCGCGCTTATGCCGAAGATGGCCGCCTGCTGGCCGAATTTGCGATGGAACGCCGCGTGTATATTCCGGTGCAGGATGTGCCGGACCGTGTTATTCATGCGTTCTTGTCGGCCGAAGATAAAAATTTCTATATTCACCCCGGGATTGATGCGACAGGCGTTGCGCGCGCGATCCGCGATAACCTGGTCCATATGGGGTCGAACCGCCGTCTGGTGGGGGCATCGACAATTACGCAGCAGGTCGCCAAAAACTTCCTGCTGGCGGATGGCCTTGAAGACGAACGCGGCAACGACCTTGCGAAATTCAAACGCAAATTCCGCGAGATTATCCTTTCGTTCCGCATCGAACAGGCACTCAGCAAAAACCGGATCCTTGAGCTGTATCTGAACGAGATTTTCCTCGGCCAGCGTGCCTATGGCGTGGCGGCCGCGTCGCTTGAATATTTCAATAAGCCGCTCGATGAACTGACGATCGAAGAAGCCGCCTATCTGGCCGCGCTGCCCAAGGCGCCGAATAACTACAACCCCGACCGCCATTACGAGGCCGCCATCGGCCGCCGTAACTGGGTGATCGGCCAGATGCAGGAAAACGGCTACATCACCGCCGAAGAAGCCAAAAAAGCGCAGGAAAAGCCGCTCAAAACCCAAAAGCGCGATAGCGAGCAGTACGTCAATTATCCCTACTTCGCCGAAGAAGTACGCCGCCGCCTGCTGGAACTGTATGGCGAAAAAGGCGTATCCGAAGGTGGCTTGATCGTACGCTCGACCATGGTGCCCGAATATCAGCGCGTTGCCGAAAAGGCCCTGCGCCATGGTTTGATGGAATACGATATGCGCCGTGGCCTGCGTACCGATGCCATTGGTACGGTCAAGGATATGGACGCATGGCAAAAAGAACTCGGGGCGATCACGCGTCCCGTGGGCGCGGGCGATCTTGAATCTGCCGTGGTGCTGGAAAGCGGCGAGAAACAGGCCACGATGGGGCTGCGCAATGGTGACAAGGTTACACTGCCGTTCGAGCGCATGCGCTGGGCGCGCAAGCGCGGCGCACCGGAAGTTAAAAAAGTCAGCGATGTTTTGAAACAGGGCGATGTCTGGCTGATCGAAAACACGGGCGGCAACGGTGACAAAGCGACATGGTGGCTGCGCCAGATCCCCGAAGTGCAGGGCGGCGTCATCGCCATGAATCCGCACAACGGCCGTATTTTCGCCATTGCCGGTGGTTTCAGCTATGACATGAGCCAGTTTAACCGCGCATCGCAGGCGATCCGCCAGACGGGCTCTGCGTTCAAGCCGTTTGTGTATTACGCAGGGCTAGAAGCAGGCTTTACGCCGGCAACGCTTATTCTGGATGCGCCTTTCGTGATGACGCAAGGCCCCGGACAAGCGGATTGGCGTCCGAAGAATTACAGCGCCGATTACGGTGGGCCGACAACGCTGCGTGTGGGGCTTGAAAAATCGCGCAACCTGATGACCATTCGCCTTGCCAATTATGTGGGCATGGAGCGCATCGCGGAAATCTGCCGCCAGTTCGGCGTCAACGATAACCTGCCAACGATGCTGTCGATGTCGATCGGCGCGGGCGAAACGACGCTGCAACGTATGGTGGGTGCCTATAGCGTATTTGTAAACGGCGGCAAGAAAATCACCCCGACCGTGATTGACCGCGTACAGGACCGCACGGGCAAAACCGTTTTTGTACACGATAAACGTCCTTGCGACGGCTGCGGCCCGATGATCCCCTGGAGCGGCCAGACCACGCCGGATATCCCTGATACGCGCGAACAAATCGCCGACCCGCGTCACATGTACCAGATGGTATCCATGATGGAAGGCGTCGTGCAGCGCGGTACTGCAACGGCACTGAATAGCCTTGGCCGTCCGATGGCGGGTAAAACCGGCACGACAAACGAATCTAAAGACGCATGGTTTATCGGCTTTACGCCCGACATGGTCATTGGCGTTTACATCGGCTACGACGACCCACGCCCGATGGGTGCAAAAGAAACCGGCGGCCGCGTGGCCGTACCCGTCGTGAAGGAATTCGTACAGGACGCGCTGAAAGACGTGCCTGCGCTGCCTTTTAGCGTGCCTGAAGGCATCCGTCTGGTGCTGGTCGACCCCAAAACGGGGACACGTGCAGGCGCGGCGACGGATAAGCCGATCCTCGAAGCTTTCCTGGCAGGCACCGAGCCGGGCGAAGAGCCGATGATGTTCACGGGCGAGGGCGTATCCTCTGTCACCGACGTCACCAACGTCGGCGAGAGCGTGAATACAGGTCTGGGCGGTCTTTATTAAACCCGCGGGCAGGTGTGCCGACAGGGCTGGACAAATATCTGAAACATAACAATAATAAACGGCATAAGCCGTAAATGGGTGTGCGGGAAAAGTAACAATGCTTTACTTTTCATAATTAATGCGTATGATCTCTAGCCAGACAGGCCAGCCCTGATAGGAGACAAGACATGACCGCCCATCTTTATACCCTTCGCCATTACGCCAGCGCGGCCGTGCATTACACGGCGACGGCGGGGCTTTTGGCGACGACGGCACTGGTCGCACCCGCTTGGGTTATCGGGGCGGCGGCGGTGCTTATCGGCGGCATCAGCTATGCGTCGATCAAAACGCAGCGCAAAATTTTCGAAGAAAACCTGATGCGCCATCCGGATGTGTCCGACGTATCGCCCACGCTGGGTAAAATCGCGCAGGATTTGTACAAGGCCTCCGGCTTAAAGGCCGATGACTATCCGATTTACGATTTCCGCATCGACGAGAGCAAGGTTGCGGATAAATCCGAAGAAGTGCGCAAAAAACTTTCCGAAAGTTTCAACACCATGGCTGCGGCGCATAACGCCGCGGCGATGAATTTCGGCAAACCGGTGATTATGATTTCCAAACCGCTGCTGGCGCTTTTGGATGAAGCCGAAGAAAAAGCGGTTCTGGCGCATGAATTTGCGCATGCCAAGGCGCGTCACAATCATCTGGGTCTGCCGCAGCGGCTGGCGGCAGGGGTGATTGGCGCCTCGAACGGTATCACGCGTCTGGGCGCGTTTTTGTCTGCGGGCTGGGTGGGCGTACCGGTGGCCATTGTATCCGGTTTGGTCGCGGCTGGCATGGCGATGAAACACGGCAAGCAGCCAGACGGTCAAGCGCCGCTGCCGGATGAATACGCGGTTACACCGGCGGCGCGTCTTGTCAAAAAGCAGATGCAGCAGCGTGCTGCGCGCGTTGGCGGCTTTGTGACGCTGGCTGTTGTGACTGCCTTTAATCCCGTGTATCCGGTCGTTTATGCCATTACCAAAACAATTGGCGCGGCCGCAAAATTTGTGACCAGCGCCTTCAGCCGCAGCAATGAATATCAGGCCGACCGCGGCGCGGTAGAGCTGGGTGCCAGCCCCCTCGCGCTCATCAGTGCGCTGCGTAAAATGAAAGCGGTGCAGGAAGTATCGCTGAAGGAAACATTCGGCGATGCGCTGCCCAAAGCGGGCAAGCTGAAAACGGCATGGAAAAATGCGAATGCCACTCATCCGACCATTCCGCGCCGCGTGGCGCGTCTGGCCGACATCGCCAAGAAAAAAGGATATGATGCCGCGCAGATTGACGCTGCCGTCAACAGCAATATTGCGATCGGTCCCGAACATCGCATGGCGCCAGCCCTAATCGAAAAAATGCTGGCCCGATAAACAGCCGCACTGATCAAAACAAAAAAGGGCGCCTTGTGACAGGCGCCCTTTTTTTGTTGTTCTGAATATCAGGCCATCATATCGACGCCGAGTTTTTTCAGCATGCGGTCGAGAGCTTTCAGCACAGGGCTGCGGCCACGTATGTCGGCACGCACTTCGGCCAGATCTGCTTCCAGCTCGGCGCGGTGCAGCTCCATGTCGCGGCGGATATCTTCGCGGAGTTTTTCGGCATCGACGCTGTCCATTTGCTGGGCGTGCAGCATATCCAAAATACGTTCTTCGTCTTCGGTCACAACGCCGTCGGCATTGGCCAGAATGGTGCCAAAGTGGATCAGCATGCCGCGGTATTCGGCTTCGGTCACCTTACCCAGCAGGTCTGCCAGATTCTGCGGGATTTCAAGATCGGCCGCCAGCGTCAGCTTCTGCGTCGGCGTCAGACCGTATACGCGGTCAAGGTTGGCGAAAATCTTCTCCAGATAGCCGCGCTCTTCGGGCTGGATGATGCCATCGGCATGCGCGATGCAAATCACGCAGCGCCACATAGCGTAAAGGCTGCTATTAATGCCGGGCTTGTTTGTTTGAAGGGGGGATGCGGGGGCGGCCTGGGTTTCGCTGCTGCTCATCGTCGTATCCTTGCGTGTCCTTGGGTGGGGGTGGCTGGTTGTTTAATCTTCCATCATGTCGATGCCCAGATGCAACAGCAGGGCATCCAGTGCGCGGGCAATAAACGTTTGCGGGCGCAGGTCATTCATTTTCATGTCATGGGCAAACATTTCGGTCGCGACGGCTTCGTGTACGTCACGGCGGATTTGCTCCATATCCAGACTGGCCAGCTGGTCGGCGCGCAATTTTTTCAAAATGGCGTCTTCGCTGGGGTGCAGTCCCTTGTCCGAATGCGCCAGCAGGCCGGCGAAGTAAATCAGCTGGCTGCGGAAATAGGGGTCGTTGATCTGCGGGAGCAGATCCGACATGCGCTTTTCGTTGATAATGTCGTCTTCCAGCGTGTTTTTCTGCTGGGCCGTCAGGCCATAGGCGCGGTCCATGTTGCCAAAAATGCGGCGTAGGTAGGCAAGCTCTTCGGGCTGGATGCGGCCATCGGCATGGGCGACGACGATCACGCAGCGCCACATGTAAAACATGCTGTGGCTGACGGGCTCTCCGGCTTTGTGCGAATGGGGCGACTTCATTCTTAAAGCGTACGGCATTGCGCGGCGTTAATCAACGGCAACCCGCAAGGGGGCGCGCCGAAAGGTCCCTGTAAAGCCGCCAGAGGGGGCAGAGAGGGGGTTATTCCCCTGCCGCCTCGCTCAGGGCGTCGATCACGGCGTCTTGCGTCAGCAGCTCCGGCAGGACGATCCCGTCCGGTGCGCCGGGGCCATAGACGATATTGAATGGAATGCCGTATTTACCATAGCTTTGCAGATAGGCGGCGATGGTTTCGTCGCGCTGCGTCCAGTCGGCCTGAAGACGGACAACGTTTTCGGCAGACAGGGCGACCTGCACATCCGTGCGCTCCAGCACGAAGCGCTTGTTGGCTTTGCACGTCAGGCACCAGTCGGCAGTGACGTCGACGAATACCGTGCGGCCTTCGGCGACGGCGGGGGCGATGCGGGCCTGGTCAAACTTCTCCCAGCCGGGCGCCATCGCGGGCGTCGCCGTGATGGTCAGCAGGATACTGCCCAGCCAAACCGCCGTGGCGACCAGCGCCAGCGCCAGAACTTTGCGCAGGCGCACCATCCATGCGCCGGGCTTGGGCATGTATTTAAATACGCGCGGGCTGACGGCCAACAGGATATAAGGCAGCGCCAGACCGATCCCGAGGAACGTAAAAATCGTGAAAATTTCAAACGCGCCGCGGGCAAGGGCAAAACCGATGGCGGTGCCCAAAAACGGCGCCGTGCAGGGCGTGGCCAGCAGCGTGGCAAAAGCGCCTGTCAGGAAATGTCCGGCCAGTGTCGGCTCGTCCGCCGATTTGGGGGTGGCGTGACGTGCGATGAAACGCGGCAGCGGAATTTCAAACAAACCCCACATGTTCGCCGCAAACAGCAGGACAACCACGGTCAGGAATGCCAAAAATCCGGGATGCTGGAACTGGATACCCCAGCCAATCGTCTCGCCCGCCGATTTCAGCGCGACCAGCGCGCCGGCAATCAACCAGAACGAGAAAATAATGCCGGCGGCGCTGGCCATGAAGTTTTTGAAAATCACGCCGCGGCTGTCTTTGCCGCCGTGGCTGACAACCGACAAAATCTTTAGCGACAAGACCGGCAGGACGCAGGGCATCAGGTTCAGGATCAAACCGCCCAAAAGCGCGAACAGCAAAATCTTGTAATCAAATGCTGCGATCTTATCGCCTGCTGTGCCGGATGATGCCACGGGTGCATCCGCGGGGCGCGGCGACAGAGCGGCACTGCCCTCTACCCCGCCCATGCCGCTGACATAGGTCAAGGTCAGATCGCCCTGTGACAAGTCGTTCTGGATTTTATCCAATGCTTCGCTGCTGCGCACAGGGGCACGCAAAACGGCTTTGCCGGTTTTTTCGTCGTGCTTGATAGCGGGTTTGCCAAATACCATGGCGGCAGGATGTTCAATGAACAGGTCGGCGTCATCGGCAGGTTTGTCGGCCATGGTCATTTCGGCGACGATATAAGCTGCATTACCGCTGTCATAGTCCAGCCAGACGCGGTCGAAGCGGGCGCCATCATGCGCCGCAACCGGCAGCTGAGCGCGGGCGCGGGCATAGACTTCGGCATCCGCCGACGGCTGCGCATCACCTGCGGGCAGGTTGAACATGACGGTATGGGTTTCGGGTACGCAGATATCATCGCAGACCAGCAGGTCCAGCTTCAGGTTCAGCGCGACCGGCTGGCCGGGCGTTTGCGGGGCGAGGTCGAGGGGAAAGATAACTTCGTGTTTGTAGCCGATATTGTCGATATCAAAAATGGTAAAGCGGTGGGGGACGGGCCACGACAGGGCGGCGTCTTTCAGGTTTTCCGATCCGCTCCAATCCAGACTGGGCGGCAGGCCCGCATCGCCGGGGGTGCGCCAGTAAATCTTCCAGTTGCCATCCATGCGGATACGCAGGGCTGCGGGTATGCTCTCGGCGGTACCGGCGGCGGTGACGGGGCTGAAAATATCCGCCTGCGTGTGCATGACCCGTGCGTGTGCCTGTGTATGGCTGCGCGCCTGTTCGGCGATGCTTTGCTGGGCGTTTGCAGGGGCGCCGAGGGCAATCAGGCCGGCAAAGCCCGCAAGGGCGACAAAACGGGCGGCGAAACGGGATATGGACACGGGAGACTCCCCACGGATGGTTATATTCTTGTCTTGTCTATGAAATATAGTCTAACGGGGCTAAATGTCCAACGGAAGCCGTCAAAACGGAAACGGGCAGACCAAAAAGACAGCCCGCCCGTTTCTGTGTGTGTAAGTATATGTATTAACCGGCGATACGGCGTTTCAGCGTTTCGACATCGGCGGCCAGCTGGCGGTCTGTCATCAGCAGCTCTTCGATTTTGCGCACGCCATGAATAATGGTCGTGTGGTCGCGGCCACCGAATTTGCGGCCGATTTCCGGCAGCGAATGTTCGGTCAGTGCCTTGGCCAGATACATCGCCACCTGACGCGGCCGCGCAACAGGGCGGGCACGGCGCGGCGACAGCATATCGGTCATGCGCAAGTTATAGTGATCGGCCACATGGCGCTGGATGTCTTCGATAATGATGCGGCGGCTAGAGGCGCGCAGCAGATCTTGCAGCAGCTCTTCGGCGCCGGCCAGCGTCAGCGCACGGCCCACCAGTTCGGTATGGGCGATCAGGCGGTTCAGGGCGCCTTCCAGTTCACGCACGTTGCTGGTGATTTTTTCTGCCAGAAACGCGAGTACATCGGCGGGCAGTTCGCGTTTCATCAGGGCGCATTTCGCGCTCAAAATTTCCATGCGCAGTTCATAGCTGGTGTTCTGGATACCGGCGACCAACCCCATGCCCAGGCGCGAACGCAGGCGATCGTCCAGACCGTCCAGATCGCCGGGCGCTTTGTCCGCCGACAGCACAACCTGTTTGCCCTGATCCATCAGTGCGTTAAAGGTGTGAAAAAACTCCTGCGCGGTTGATTCCTTGCCGCAGATGAATTGAATGTCGTCGATCATCAGAATGTCCACGCCGCGGACGTATTCTTTGAACGCCATGGTGTCGCGGCTGCGCAGGGCGCGCACGAACTGGTACATGAATTTTTCGGCAGACATATAAACGACGCGCTTTTCGGGGGCGCGGGCGGCAACGTCATGCGCAATCGCCTGCATCAGGTGTGTTTTGCCAAGCCCGACACCGCCCTGCAGGAATAGCGGATTAAATGTCACGTTCTCGCCCGATGCCAGTTTTTTTGCGGCGGCGAATGCCAGCTCGTTGCTGGGGGCGACAATAAAGTTATCAAAGGTGAATCGGGGGTCAAGCGCGGAAGAAAGCTGCTCTGCCGCAGGGGCGTCCGCCGCGGCGTTTTCGTTTGCGGTGATAACAGGTTCGTAGGCCTGCGCCGTGGCTGCTTGTTTTGCGCCTGCGGCCACATTGTATTCGACGCGCGTGCAGCCGATGACGTGCTGTGCGCACAGTTTGGCAATGCGGTCGCCGTAATGCGTGCGTACCCAATCACGGATAAAACGCGTGGGTACATCAACAGACAGCGTGCCTGCGGCAAATGCGCGCACTTCCAGCGGTGCAACCCAGCTACGGAATGCGGTGTCACCGATTTCGGATTTCAGCGCGGATTTGACAGCGTCAAACGCAAGCGCGGAATCAAGGCGGATAGAGTCGTTGCCCGCTTCATCATCTTTGTGGACAACAGTATTGCCGCCTTCGAACATGTGGTGCGCCCCTGACTTGAAAAATCCCTAAACCCCTTCGGAACGCGGTCGTTTCGCTGTCACCCATATAGCGCCGGATGATGAACGATTCTGTTGCATTCCCCTGTGAAGGAAAACCGGCACAAGAATGAAATTGCTGGAAAACCACACGGGTTCTTGCAGTGTTTTATCTGTGCAGGTGTTGAAGTAAGGCAAGACTACCGATCACCAAAATGAGTCGCAAGAGGAGATTGTGGATAATTTTGAAAACGCAACAAACGAACTAAATTATGATTTCGCGCGTGCATTTTTTGCGATGAATCTGCGTTCGTTATGCACGTTTTTTGTTGCGATTTTTTGCGTGGTTTTTTTGTGCCCGATTCTGATTGTGTATTTTTTATGTGCGGGCGTTTTTCGTTGACAGTGTTTTGTTGTGAATCGGGATTTCATGCACCTGAATCATGCGCGGGAATCGTACGCGGCGCAGAATCGGATAGAGAATCGAAAAAGGAATGGCACGCGACATCGAAAATAGAATCGTACGCGCGGCAGTACATAGGGCATGCGGCGTGCCGCGTTCTATAAGGCGCCTGCGTGCGGTTTGAATTGTTTTGCGGCGCGGGCGGTGCCCGGCAATATTTGCCGCCTTGTACCGCGCCCAAAACGTCCGTGTACACGCGCAAAAAAAACGCCGCAAAAACTGCGGCGTTCTTTGACTAAGGAGAGCCGGTTAACCCGGTCTTGGTTATTCTTGAAATCCGGCCGGATAAATGCCGGCGCAGAAGAATTACTTCGCGGTTTTCAGCGTCTTGATTTTTTTGGACAGGCGCGAAATTTTGCGGGAAGCGGTTTTGGCATGCAGCAGGCCTTTGTCGGCGCCGCGTGCGATTTTGGGCTGCGCTGCCTTCAGCGCTTCGGCTGCGGCAGACTCGTCACCTTTTGCAATCGCTTCTTCTACTTTGCGGATAGAGGAGCGCATCGCGGACGTGCGGCTTTTGTTTTGAGCGGCAACGCGGGTGTTACGGCGAACGCGCTTCTTGGCTGACTTATGGACGGGCATTCCAGTACTCTTTCTGTTTATAAAGACGTTATCTTGTTGTCATGCCGTATCGGACATCGACCGGCACCCCGGCGCACACAGAATCATATTGATCCCCGGCGGCCACAGGATTTCACGGTTTTTAATGGTGTTTAGGCCCAAAGTCAACCGAACAAAGGCGTTTGGCCCTAAATAATCCGTAAAATCGCCGTTTTGTCCCGGTTTAGCGGGGCAAGAGCTTGTTTTACTTGCCTTTAAACGCCGCGGGGCGCTTTTCGGCAAACGCGGCCATCCCTTCCTTCTGGTCTTCGGTGGCAAAGCTGCTGTGGAACAGGCGGCGTTCGAACCGGATTCCCTCGCTCAAGGTCGTCTCGTGGGCGGCATTGACGGCTTCTTTGGCCATCATGGCGGCAATGGGGCTGAAGCTGGCGATTTTTTCCGCCGTTTTCAGGGCGTCGGCCATCAGATCGGCGGCGGGCACGATGCGGGCGACCAGACCGGCGCGCTCCGCTTCTTCGGCATCCATCATGCGGCCGGTCAGGCAAAGTTCCATGGCTTTGGATTTGCCCACCATGCGCGTCAGGCGCTGCGTGCCGCCGGCGCCCGGAATAGTGCCGATGGTGATTTCAGGCTGGCTGAATTTGGCGGTGTCGGCGGCGATGATGAAATCACACATCATGGCCAGCTCGCAGCCGCCGCCAAGGGCATAGCCGGATACGGCCGCAATCACGGGTTTGCGCGTGCGTGTGATGCGCTCCCAGTTGCTGGAAATAAAATCGCCGCGGTAAACATCGACGAAGCCTTTGGATGCCATTTCCTTGATGTCGGCGCCGGCGGCGAAGGCTTTTTCGCTACCCGTGATAATCATCACGCGCACGCTGTCGTCTTTTTCAAATGCGTCAATGGCGGCGGTCAGTTCGTCCATCAAGGCCTGACACAGCGCATTCAGCGCTTTGGGGCGGTTCAGGGTAATAATGCCCACGGCGCCTTTTTGTTCGGTCAGAATGTTTTCGTATGACATGACGGTATCCTTTCGTTGTACATGTGCGGCCTGCTGCATGTGTTATTGCAGCCCGCCTTTGGGCGCGGGGGCAATTTTGAATTGCACCAGATAGACACCCTGCGCGCCGGGTTTTTGGAAGACTTCGATGGTCAGCATTTCTTTTTCGCGGTTGTAGACGTTATAGGTGCCTTTGATCAGCTTCCAGCCCAGCGACGGCAACGTCTGTCCGTAATAGCCCAGCACTTGTTTCAGCTGCGCTGTCGTTTCGGCCGTCGTCTCCAGAATGCGGCCATCGGGCGTATCGAAGGCGACGATTTTCGACGGGTCTTCTTTCATTGTGGGCATCAGCGGCAGGTCGGTAATGACCGATGAATAGTCCGCCTGCGCGGCGGCGGGGATCAGGAACAGCGCAAACAGCGCGGCAGTCAGTGTATTGCGAAGCATGATGATCGCCCTTTGATAAATGATGGCATTATTTCTGGCAGCGCGGACAATAAAACGTTGATCGGCCGCCCTGCGTTATTTTCATGATTTCGCCGCCCTTTTGCAAGGGGCCGGTTTTGCCCGCATCCTTGCCGCAGCGCGGACATTTTTCACCGTCTTTGCCGTAAACGGCCCAGTGGTGCTGGAAATATCCAAGCTCTCCGTCGCTTTGCACGTAATCGCGGATCGAACTGCCACCGGCGGCAATGGCTTTTTGCAGCACGGCGCGGATTTCTGCCCATAGCTTTTTCACCTCCGCCTTGCCGATCGTTTGTGCGGGGCGGGTGGGATCGATGCTGGCGGCGAACAAGGCTTCTGCCGCGTATATGTTGCCAACGCCGACGACGACTTCCTGATCCATGATGGCGATTTTTACAGGTGTTTTGCGTGTGGCCAGTTTTTCGGCCAGATAGGAGGGGGTAAAGGTATCTTCCAGCGGCTCCGGCCCCAGATGCGCAAAATGGGTGCAGCTGTCCAACATATGCACGGGCGCGATATCCAATACGCCAAAACGGCGGGCATCGTTAAACACCACACGGCTGTTATCGGCGAAATGAAAAATAACGTGGTCGTGCTTTTCGGGCGTGTATGTTTCGTCCGCGGCGGCAATCACCATGCGTCCGGTCATGCCCAGATGTGCAATCAGTGTCTGGCCATTCGCAAGGTCGATCAGGATATATTTTGCGCGGCGGCGAATGGCGGTCACGCGCTGCTGCGCGCATTTTTGGGCTATGCCGCGCGGGAAGGGGAAGCGCAGGCCCTTGCGCCGCAGCTCCAGCCGCGCAAGTGTCTTGCCGGTGATGGATTTGGCAAGGCCGCGGCAGACGGTTTCAACCTCTGGTAATTCGGGCATGGTGTGCGCCTTACGGTTTGGGGCGTTTGCGAATGGTCGCGGGGCGCATGACAGACACATCGTCTTTCAACGCGGGCGTGTCATGAACACCGAGGGCGCTGCGGATTTCGGGCAACCGCTCCGGCACCGTTTTTTGCAGCCAGCTGTCGAGGGCTTTGAGCGTGCCCGTCAGCGTGGCGTGGCGTTTTTGTTCGATTATGGCGTTATCACTCACAAATTCGCCGCGCACGATCACGCCTGCCGGAATGCCGTCCTGCTTGCGCACGTAACGTTCGGTGTAAATACGGCTTTCGATGCTATAGCCTGCATCGCTTTCGCGCTTCATTTCAATTTCCAGTACGGGGCGCGTCGACAGGGCAACGTGCGTTGTACGCACTTTGCTGTCGGGGTCTTTGGCCGATACGGCAATGCCATGTGTCGACGGTACGCCCGCCGTCAGGCCTGCACTGGAAGGTCTGCCATAGAACACCCAGACATGAATGTGGTCTTGCTGCGATTTCGCCGACTGGTACAAATCCGCCCGCGCGAAAAATTCCATACCGTTTTGCGCGGGCAATTTTTGCAGCGTGTCGATGAAGGGGGCGATTACGTTATGATAGCTGTCAAAATGTGCTTCGACCTCTGCCCGCTTTTTCTCGCGTGCGGTCATGTGATCGGGCTTGCGTGCGCGTACGGCGGCAATGGCGCGTGCGACATCGGCGGGGTCTTTGATGTAATTCTCGGCCGCTTTGTTAAACGGTACGGCGGGTTTTTTGCGGGGGTCTGTCATGGCTGCCGTTTGCGGATGTTCAGGGGGCGCAAGAGGTTAATCTCCGTACGCGGGCTCAGCTTTTCTTGCAGCAGATGTTTTTGCGCGGGCGCATGGGCTTGCAGCCAGCTGTTAATCACGCCTGCAAAATCCTGCACGCGGGCATGGGGTGTTTTGCTGCTTTCGTCATGTACCATGCCGTAATCGCCCGAATAGATACTGTATTTTTTACCGGCCTGCGGTTTTTCGTAGCGCTCGATATACGTATGACTGGTTATACGCGCATCGCCCGTTTCCTGAGGGCGCACGCATAGGCGCAGTACCGGCGTATCGCTGAGGGCCAGCAGCTGGCTGAAATCAAGCTTCTCCGGCGTGCTTTGTTTGCTTTCCATCGAAATCAGATAACTGTTCGGCGCCTGATGCAGTTTGCCGTTGGGCGTGGTTTCGCGGGTGTAGAACAGCCAGACATCGATGCGCATGTCGCCGGCCTGTTCGGCCATATCGGCTGTCACGACGTCGGTGCGTGTAAAAAATTCCAGCCCCTCTTTGTTCGGGGGCAGGTCTTTCAGGGCCTTCAGCATGGGGGCGATATCACGGGCGAAGGTGCTGTACATATCGGCGGCGGGCTGGTCGGGCTTGGGCGCGGGGGCGGCATCATCGGTCATAGATGCCGGCATCGCCACCGCAGCGGGGGCAGATCGGCCGAACAGGTCTTTGAGATGTTGGCGCCAGCGGCTCATGCGTTTTATCCGGTTGAGGGCTTTCCCGCCTTTCAGGCTGGGGATGCCATAATACACGGCCCGCTGTCTGCGTCAATCATATCGGCGTGGCGCTGCTGGGGAACAAGCCGGACGGAGCAGGCAAAAGACGCCGGGCGAAGCAGGCAAAAGAAAAGCCGGTAAAAACCGGCTTTTCTGTCTAGGTGCCGCAGGATGGCCTGCGGCGTGTGTTCTCTCAGGATGCGAAAGAAGCGATAAAAACCGGCGCAAATTCAGGCGCCTTTTTGGGTTTTTCGGGCGCTTCCGGTTTGATGAGCGCAATTTCCGGCTTTTTGTTGCCGCCCAGCGCCTGACATACGGTGCCTTTTACGGTGCGGCCATCTTTGGCTGTGGCCTGAAAACTGTTGCGATAGGTGCCGTTGCAGTTGGTATTTTCGCGTCCCGCTTTGCCGACATGGATATGGGTATATCCGGCTTCGCTGAGCACCTTTTCCGCGCCTTTGGCATCGGAATACCCAATACCGGCGGCTATAATCGATACGCCGAGCACGGCGGGAAGGGCTACATTTGCAAAGCTTGTGGACAAGGACATCGGGCGCCTTTCTGTATGGGGTACATAGATAACTCACATTAGGGGAGAATCAAACAATATGTCAACCTAAAAATGGGGTACATATTGGTACCACATCAGGCAATCGCCTGATTTTTCACAAAAAGGGCTATATCAACGCAATATCAGGGATGAATGCGTTTACGCACCGCCGCGGGGCGCATCACCGATACGCTCTGCGTCAGCTGGCTGGCCGCTTGTGCGTCCTGTTTCGCATCCATAGCCGCGCGAATCTCTGGGATTCGGTCGGGGGCGGCATCGTTGACCCATGCGCCGATGGCGGCGATAACGTCTTTCAGCTTGGGGTGCTGCTGTTCGTGCGATGTGCCCGTCATTTGGCGGTAATCACCACGGTAGAGACCGGGGCCGCGGCAGTCGGGTGCGTAGTCATAGGCCTCATAGCTGCGGCTGGTGACGATGCGTGTCTTGCCGTCTTCACGCGTCACGCGCAGGTACAGGGCGCCATGTTCCGATAGATAAAGATCTTGCGCTGCGGCTTCGATCCTGTCGTTTACAGGGCTGCCTTTCATCGGCATATAGAGCGAATAGGTATCGCAAGGGGCTGCCTTTTGCCCCTCTGTCACGGGCTTGGTATAGATCAGCCATAGATCAATCGATTTTTCAGGGCTGCGGACGGTATCGCCCATCAGGCGCAGGTCGGCACGCACAAAAAACTCTTTGCCGTTTTTGGCGGGCAGCTTTTCCAGTGTATCGATTAGCGGCGCCACATCGCGGTAATATTCCGCGAAGGCTTTTTGCAGGCGTGCGCGTTCTTTCGCCGCCTCTTCTGCTTCGCGCTTCTGCGCGGCGGCCTGGAGGGCTTCAAAGCGCGTCTGGCGCTGGGTGTTTTCTCGCTGCTGGCGTTGGGCGCCGGCCATGAATTGGTCGGCAATAGGGGCGTTATTCTTTTTGGGCATCATCAAAACTCTGTTTAGGCCGTGCCGCGCGACAATACACGTGACGCGGGCAAAGCTAGCGGGGCGCTTGCAATATGTCAAGAAACGGGCGGCAGGTGATTGAAAATCATTGTTTGTTTAACCAAAAGAAAAAGGCCGGATCTTGCGACCCGGCCCTGTTCTTGTCTGATGCAGCAGAGGCTTACATCATGCCGCCCATATCGGGGGCGCCATGGTGGCCATGTGCTTCATCTTTTTTCGGCAGTTCGGCAATCGTTGCTTCGGTCGTGATCATCAGACCAGCAACCGATGCCGCGCCTTGCAGCGCGGTGCGGACAACTTTCACCGGATCGATAATGCCAGCAGCAACGAGGTCGCAGTATTTATCTTTCTGCGCGTCGTAGCCGAAGTTGGCTTCTTTCTGTTCCGACAATTTGCCGACAACGATCGAACCTTCAACACCTGCGTTGAACGCGATCTGGCGGATCGGTGCTTCCAGGGCGCGGCCAATAATCTCGATGCCGACTTCCTGGTCACGGTTTGCAGGTTTCAGGTTTTTCAGTACGCGCTTGCCGTACAGAAGAGCCGTACCACCACCGGGGATGATACCTTCTTCAACCGCTGCACGGGTTGCGTGCATGGCGTCTTCTACGCGGTCTTTGCGCTCTTTCACTTCAACTTCGGTCGCGCCGCCAACACGGATAACCGCAACGCCGCCAGCCAGTTTGGCCAGACGTTCCTGCAGTTTTTCCTTGTCGTAGTCGGACGAGGTTTCTTCGATTTGCGCTTTAATCTGCGAAACGCGTGCTTCCAGATTTTTCTTTGCGCCCGCGCCGCCGATGATGGTCGTGTCATCTTTGGTGATGCGGACTTTTTTCGCGCGGCCCAGCTGGTTCAGGGTAACCGTTTCCAGTTTGATGCCGAGGTCTTCGGAGATCACTTCACCTGCGGTGAGGATCGCCATGTCTTCCAGCATTGCCTTGCGGCGGTCGCCGAAGCCGGGTGCTTTAACTGCAGCAACTTTCAGGCCGCCACGCAGTTTGTTCACAACCAGCGTCGCCAGTGCTTCGCCTTCAACATCTTCCGCAACGATCAGCAGGGGTTTGCCCGACTGAACGACAGCTTCCAGGATCGGCAGCATGGATTGCAGGTTCGACAGTTTCTTTTCAAAGAAAAGAATGTACGGGCTGTCCATTTCGCAAACCATTTTGTCTGCGTTGGTGATGAAGTAGGGGCTGAGGTAGCCGCGGTCGAATTGCATACCTTCGACGACATCCAGTTCGGTGTCGAACGATTTTGCTTCTTCGATCGTGATCACGCCTTCGTTGCCGACTTTCTGCATGGCTTTTGCCAGCATTTCGCCAACTTCTTTGTCACCGTTCGCGGAAATCGTGCCGACTTGGGCGATTTCGTTGTTGGATGCGATTTTCTTCGCGCGTTTTTTGATGTCTTCGATCACGGCTTCAACGGCCATGTCGATACCGCGTTTCAGATCCATCGGGTTCATGCCGGCGGCAACCGACTTCACGCCTTCGCGGAAGATAGCTTGCGCCAGAACGGTTGCGGTCGTGGTGCCGTCGCCCGCCAGGTCGTTCGACTTGGAAGCAACTTCGCGAACCATTTGCGCGCCCATGTTTTCAAAGTTGTCTTCCAGTTCGATTTCCTTTGCAACCGACACACCGTCTTTGGTGATGCGGGGTGCGCCGAAGGATTTCTGGATGACCACGTTGCGGCCTTTGGGGCCCAGCGTGACTTTTACAGCGTTCGCCAGCGTATCAACGCCTTTCAGCATTTTCTGACGCGCGTCAGCAGAGAATTTTACGTCTTTAGCAGCCATGTCTATGTGACTCCGTATATGTGTTGATGTCGATTAAGCGGCTTTTTTCGCTTTTTTGGCTTCGATGATGCCCATGATGTCGCTTTCTTTCACGACCAGCAGCTCTTCGCCATCGATGGTAACTTCGGTACCCGACCATTTGCTGAACAGCACCAGGTCGCCCGCTTTTACATCCAGCGGTACCAGTTTGCCCGCTTCGTCGCGGTTGCCGGAGCCAACAGCGAGAACTTCGCCTTGGGCCGGTTTTTCTTTGGCGGTGTCGGGGATGATGATGCCGCCAGCGGTTTTGGCGTCGCTTTCCAGGCGGCGCAGCAGAACGCGGTCGTGCAGGGGACGGAATTTCATGTTCGTATCCTCTTCAGTTGAACAAGGTAAAATGTCCGGTTTCGTGAAAGCCCAACCATTGGCACTCTCCTCGGACAAGTGCCAAATATGTAACCCGTACACGGGATTTTTTCAACCTTTATTCCGGTTTTATCCGGCGAAAGCGCCGCTAAAAAAGATAGTAAAACCAAGACGTTTCTTCGTATTTTGGCACTCAGTAGCATAAAGTGCCAAGTGCTTGATTTCAAAGTTTTTTAACTCATTTTTGGTAATATATGCTTAAATGGAAGTAAGTATACGCAACTTCTATACCGAAACGACGCCAGATTTCGCAACAGAAGGACGCAAATATGGCAAATTTGATACTGCAGCTACAAGACTACCGCCTGACGACCGCCCAAATCCTTTATCACCTGCCGGATCATCCGAGCCTTCTTCAGACGTACCTTTGGCAGGAATATGACCTTGCGCCGGATTTCCCCGAACTTTACCGTTTTCTCGGTTTCTGGACGCGCGAAATTGACGGGCGCTTACACTCCGTTCTTGTCGCCAGTAAAAAGCTTATCACCCCCGACGATATCCGCCTGGCCAGCCATGAATTTCTGGTGAATTGACAGGTCGCCTGCGCTAAACTGCCGCGCATGCCACGTATCCACGAAGACATGTCCGCCCTGCCCGCCCTGCCACACGGCACGGTGTTGGCCATTGGCAATTTCGATGGCGTGCATCCGGGCCACCTGGCGCTCATGAAACGTGCGCAGGACATTGCCGCTGCGCAAAAACTCACCCCCGCCGTTTTGACGTTTGAGCCGCATCCGCGCGAATTTTTCGCGCCGCATAGCGCACCTTTCCGCCTGACGCTGCTGCCGATGAAAGCGCGGCTGATTGCGGCAACGGGTATTGCCGATGTTTTCGTGCCTGCGTTCGATGCGGGTTTTGCGGGGCTGTCCGCCGGCGAATTTATGGCCTTTTTGCGTGACCGTTTGCGGGCCCGGCATATTGTGGTGGGCGCTGATTTTGCCTTTGGCAAGGCGCGCGCGGGCACCGTGGACACCCTGCGGCAGATGTTTGATGTTACGGTCGTCGACCCTGTGTTGTGCCCGGGTGGTGCGGCCTATTCATCCACGCGTATCCGCACCCTGTTGCAGGCGGGGGATTTGCAGGGCGCAGCCGATTTACTGGGGCGCCCGTTTGAAATCGAAGCCGAAATCGTACACGGCGACAAACGCGGGCGGGAGCTGGGATACCCCACCGCCAACCAGCGCGTAGAGCGGTACGTGCGTATGCCATTTGGTATATACGCGGTACGCGTGCAGATCGAGGACGAGGCGGATACCCGCATCGCTGTGGCCAATTTCGGCATCCGCCCGATGTTCCGCATCCAGCAGCCGATCTTCGAGACGCATATTTTCGATTTCTCGCAATCAATATATGGAAAGATTATGCGCGTGGAGCCTGTGCGCTATCTGCGTCCTGAAATGGCCTTTGACGGGCTACAGGCACTGGTGGCGCAGATGAAACAGGATTGCCTTGATGCGCGCGGTGTGTTCAAATTCTAAAAGAAGGAAATACTTTTCCGGCATAACGGGAAACCATGTTTCCACAGATGTTTTCGGGGGAGAGAGAGACATCGTATGAGCCAGCCTAAGCCAACCAAAAGATTCCGCCCCGGACAGTTTTTTCTGTTCGGGTTTTGCCTGATCGGCACCATTCTGTTTCTGGATCAGTATACCAAATGGCTGGTGCTGGAAACGATGCTGCGTACGGATGGCGATGTACCGACATTTGGCCAGTGGTTCATGACCCGCCAACCGCTTGAATTTTTTATCGACCAGCGCGAAGTGTATACCACGCGCGAGCTGACTGGCTTTTTAAACTTTGTGATGGTCTGGAACACGGGTATCAGCTTTGGCATGTTCAGCGAAGCCAGCGAAGAAAGCGGCCGTGCCCTGTCGCTGGTGCTGATCGCGCTATCGCTGACGGTGTCGCTGGTGCTGACCGTATGGCTCGCGCTGGCGCGGGGGCGCTTGCTGGCATGGGGCCTGTCCATGATTATCGGCGGGGCGCTGGCGAACGTGGTGGACCGTATCCGTTTTGGCGCTGTGGCCGATTTCGTCGACGTGCACGTCGCGGGGTATCACTGGCCGGCTTTTAATCTGGCGGACAGCTGTATTGCCATCGGGGCGCTTTTTCTGGTAATTGATACCATGATAAGCAAGGATAGAACTTCTTTGCTGAGCTAAGCGTTAGGGCCAAGGCAAATAACCCAAGGTGATACCATGACAAGCAAAACGACCCGTTTTTTGACTCTGCCGCTGGCATTGGCCGCGGTTTTTCTGGTGACGGGCTGCTCCAGCGTGAAACGTGAACTGGGCGTGGGCCGTAATTCGCCCGATGAATTCGCTGTGGTGAAGCGCGCGCCCCTGACGCTGCCGCCGGAATATAGCCTGCGTCCGCCGTCCGCAGATTATCTGCCCCCTGCATCCGAAGTAACCCAGCAGGCGCGCGGCGTGTTGATGGGCAATAACACATCGCTTTATACCGGCGGCACCGCCGAAGAAGCTTTCCTCAGCCGTGCGGGCGTGCAGCAGGCTGATCCGTCGATCCGCGGTGCGATCAACCGTGACAACGGCTATATCGCCCTGCAAAACCGTACCGTCGCCGACCGCCTGATTTTCTGGGGCGACCAAGAAGCAGACCCGAACAAAACGCCGGCTTCTATTGTTGATGCCGAAGCGGAAGTCGAGCGTATCAAGAAAAACAAAGAAGCAGGCAAGCCCGTCAATGACGGCAATGTGCCCGTAATCGAGAAAAAACAATCCACGTTTGACAAGATTTTCTAATCCGGCGCCGCTGCGGCATGCCTGAAAGATCATCGAAGTTAAAGATCAAAGACCTATGACGCCGTCCGCAAGGGCGGCGTCTGGTTTTTCCAGCACCTTGTCGGCGTCCAGCTGGTTGCGGAACCATGTCATCTGCCGTTTGGCGTAATTGCGCGTCGATTGCTGCGCGGCGCGGATCGCCTCGTCACGCGTTGTATGTCCATCCAGATACGCACGCAGTTCGGGGTATCCCAAAGATTTATGCAGCGGCCAGGGCATGGCGGCGGGTACAGGGCGCGGGAATGCGGCGACTTCGTCGAGGGCGCCTGTTTGCATCATCTGCACGAAACGTGCGTCGCAGCGGGCATAAAGTTCATCGCGTGGCGGCAGCAACGTCAGCAACACAAAACGCAGATGCGCGGGCGGCGGCTGCGGTGGCAAGGCCTGGAAATGCGCAAGGCTTTTGCCTGTGTGCGTCAGCACCTCCATCGCGCGGATCAGCCGCTGTGTATTACCGGGGTGCAGGCGCGCGGCCATAACAGGGTCTTGCTGCGCCAGATGTGCATGAAATGCTTCGTTGCCCATGCGCGCCATGTCGGCAGATATCGCGGTGCGCACCTCTGGCGGGACTTCGGGCATGGGGCTCAGGCCGTGCAGCAGCGTGCTGATATAAAGCCCGGTGCCGCCCACAATCACCGGCATGAGGTTAAGGGCCGCGGCGCGGTCTATTTCATCAATCGCCATCGCACGCCAGCTGGCGGCATTGCAGGGCTGATCTGGCGCCAGACTGCCATAAAGCCGATGGGGGACGGTTTGCTTGTCGGTATCGCTTGGCTGCGCGGTCAGGCCGGGCAGGCCGCCGTACATCTGCATCGAATCCGCATTGATGACGACGCCGTTATATTTACGGGCTATGTCGAGCGATAGGGCCGATTTGCCGCTGGCCGTCGGGCCGCCGATCACAATCACAGTTTGCTTCGCTTGGATTGTTTGCACGGCGGCCACGGCAGCGGTTTTATTTCAGCTTCAGCGCAACAAAGCGGCGGTCTTCCTTGCGGGCGATAAACAGCAGCACGGATGAACGTTCTGCTTTTTTCGCATCGGCGACTTTTTTGGCGACGGCCGCGGTGTCTGCCGCTTCTTCCTGATCCACCTCGACAATCACGTCACCGGCGGCAAGGCCCCGCTCGGCGGCGATGCCTGATGGCGTCACGGCGGTGACGACAACGCCGTTCGTGCCCTCGGCAATGCCATAGGCTTGACGCAGCATGTCGCTGATCGGTGCGATGGTCAGGCCCAGTTCGGCAATATCCTGCGTGGCGGGCGCGGCGGGTTTGGCAGGGGCGGCGGGAGCTTTGCCTTCTTCGGTTTTTGCGGGCTGTTCCATTTCGCCCAGTTCAACCGTCAGGGTGGTTTCGGCGCCCTTGCGCCAGATTTTGACAGGTACTTTTTTGCCAACTTCGGTTTCCGCCACAATGCGGGGCAGGCGGCGCATGGCGTTGATGTCGTTGCCGTCAAAACTCAGGATGATATCGCCTTGTTCGATACCGGCTTTGCCTGCGGGGCTGCCTTCGGTCAGGCTGGATACCAGCGCGCCGCGGGCTTTACCTGTCAGACCAAAACCTTCGGCAATTTCCGGCGTGACGTCCTGAATGCGCACACCCAGCCAGCCGCGGCGCGTCTGGCCGTATTTAATCAGCTGTGCCACCACGTTTTGCGCCAGATTGGACGGCACGGCAAAACCAATACCGACCGATCCGCCGCTGGGCGAGAAGATGGCCGTATTCACGCCCACCACTTCGCCGTTCATGTTAAACATCGGCCCGCCCGAATTGCCGCGGTTGATCGAGGCATCGGTCTGGATGAAATCGTCATAAGGCCCCGCGTTGATATCGCGCTGGCGTGCCGAGACGATACCTGCCGTGACCGAACCGCCAAGGCCGAACGGGTTGCCGATCGCCAGCACCCATGACCCGACTTTTGCTTTATCGCTGTCGCCAAAACTGACGGCGGTGAGCTGGCGGCCTTCGGTTTTAACCTGCAGCACGGCCAAGTCTGTTTTTTCATCCACGCCGACCAGCGTCGCATCCAGCGTTGTGTCGTCTTGCAGAATGATGCGGATTTCATCGGCGTCTTTGATGACGTGGTTGTTCGTCACCACATAGCCGTTTTGCGCATCGATAATAAAGCCGGAGCCAAGGGCGGAGACTTTATCCTCGCGCGGCTGCTGCTGCGGCATCTGGCCGCGGTATTGTTCATAGAAATCTTTAAAAAAGTTTTCAAACGGCGAGCCGGGCGGGAATTGCGGCAACTGCGGCGCGGTTTGCGTGACTTTGGAGGTGGTTGAAATATTCACCACCGCGGGCAGCAGTTTTTCGGCCAGTTCTTCGAAACTGGGGGGCGCTTCCTGTGCGCTGGCGGCGCGGGGCGCGACCACGCTCATGGGGGCGGTCAAAACACCCGCCAGCAAAAAGGCGAATGCGGACAGGGTGACGAAACGCAAAGAAGACGGCAGGAAACGCATGATGGTGAACCTCCAGAATGGGATATACCGCGCGGTGGCCTGTATCAGGCAGGGCGGCGTCGCGTGTCTTATCTATAATAGGTATGCCCCCGCGGGCGGCAGGTCAATATTTTCGCGCTAAATATTTGACGGAAATCGGTAAATTCGGCGCAAGGTTAAAACCCGCGCAATACGGCTATGATTAAAAGCCCGAAAATAGCGAAACTGAGGCCAAGATTTCGGAGCTGCCCGTCGTTCAGTTCGGAGATTTTCATCACCATATCCCGCATCCCGCGTGGGAAGGCGGCGTACATCAATCCCTCGATGACAAACATAAGTCCGAGGGCGGTCAAAAGTTCCATCATGTTGATGTCCTTTCAATGCGCCCGCCCCCGGGCTTGGAGAGGTCTTAGTTTTTACCCTGTGCATTCCCAAAGAAGCGGAAGAAGTCACCTTCGGGCTTGAGGATCAGCGTGGTTTCTTCGCTGCTCAGGCTGGCGCGGTAGGCTTCCATGGTGCGGTAGAACGAATAGAATTCGGGGTCGCGCTTGAAGGCATCAGCGTAGATTTTAATCGCCTGTTCGTCGCCCTGACCGCGCAGGATCTGTGCCTGACGCTCGGCATCCGCCAGAATGATGGTGCGTTCGCGGTCGGCTTTGGATCTGACTTCCTGCGCGATTTCCTGACCCAGACCGCGGAATTCCGCGGCTTCGCGTTCGCGCTCGGTGCGCATGCGGGCGAAAATGGCCTGACTGGTTTCGTCGGGCAAGTCGGCGCGGCCGATGCGCACGTCGACAATTTCAATCCCAAGGCGGTCGGTCGATGCGTTGACCTGCGTGCGGATCTGGTGCATCAGTTGTCCGCGCTTGTCGGACAGAATATCTGCCATCGTCGTCGTACCCATGGTCGATCGCATGGTGGAGTTGATGATGTTGCTGATGCGGGAATTCGCCTGTTCGGTCGTTTGCAGCGATTTATAGAATGCCAGCATATCCGTGATGCGGTAACGCGCGAATGTGTCCACAACGATACGCTTGCGGTCGGCCAGAATGACTTGTTCGGGCACGGTGTCGACATCCAGCGCGCGCTTTTCAAACGCCATGACCTGCTGGATCATGGGCACTTTGAATTTGAGGCCGGGCTCGGTATGCAGGCCGACGGGTTCGCCGAATTGCATGACCATCGTTTGCTGATATTCGGGCACGATAAAAACCGACTGGCTGACGCCGAACAATGCCAAAAACAGGACAGCGAGGAAAATAGCGGGGGTCTTGCTCATGATCTGGTGCTTTCTCTGTCCTGATGATTAACGGTTTTCGGTTGCGGGTTTTTTGCCGCCATCCAGTTGCATGTAGGGCAGCACGGGCACGCCGCGGTCATCACCCACAATAATCTTGCGGCTTTTTTGCAAAATGTCCTGCATGGTTTCGATGTAAATGCGGCGCTGCGTAACATCTTTGGATTCGGCATAGGCTTTGTAGACCGACAGGAAACGCTCCGCATCACCGGTTGCGCGGCTGATGACGGATTCTTTGTACGCTTCGCCATCCTGCAGCAGTTTTTGCGCTTCACCGCGTGCACGGGGGACGATGTCGTTGCGGTATGTTTCGGCTTCGTTACGCAGACGTTCGCGGTCGGCGCGGGCACGCTGCACGTCGTTGAACGCTTCGACAACCTGCTGGGGCGGGTCAACCTGCAGCAGCTGGACGTTGTTCACGATGATGCCGGCTTCGTATTCGTCAAGGATACGCTGCATCAGCTCTTTGGTCTGTACTTCGATTTCGCCGCGCGCTTCGGTCAGGGCACGCTGGATTTGGGTGCGGCCGACAACTTCGCGCATGGCGCTTTCGGCAACTTTTTTCAGCGTGGCTTCGGGCTCTGCGATTTTGAACAGGTATTTGCCTGCATCGCTGACGCGCCACAGAACAACAAAACGAATGTCGATGATGTTTTCATCGCCGGTCAGCATCAGGCTTTCCTGCGGCACGCCCGTGCGGCTTTCACCGCGGAAGCCGACTTCGATGCGGCGGTCAAACGCCACGTCCAGCTTCACAGCCTGTTGCACCGGCCACGGCAGGTGGTAACCAAGACCTGATTCACCCCGCGTCGATGTCCATTTGCCAAAGGTCAGGATGACGGCGTTTTCGCCGGGGTTCACGCGGTAAAAACCGCTGCCCAGCCAGAACAGCGCCAGCACAACCAGCGCCAGCAGCAGGGCCTTTTGCGGCTCCAGATTGCCGGCGCCGCCGCCGCGGCCCCCACGGCGGTTGCGGAAACGGTCTTGCGCCTGACGCAGCATATCGTCGAGATCCGGGCCGTCATTGCCGCCACGGCCGCCGCCGCTGCCTTGCGGGCGGTTGTTACCCCACGGGCTATTCCCGCCGCCTTGTCCGCCGCCGCCCCAAGGGCCGTTATTGGTCAAAATCGTGCCGTCCTGTTCGGGCGTCGCGTTCTCGGCGGTCATTCGGTTTTTCCTCGTATATGTGGGTGCGTATATCTGGTTATGGATCTTGCGCATCGCGGCGCGCCGCTCTCAAAAAATGATTATGAAATACCTGTTTATTTCATGTTTTCCACTATATGATGCGGGTCGTTAAACGCAAGTGCTTTAGGCAACGTATATATGTCGCAGATAGAAAAAGAAAAGGTCGCCGCCGCGCTGGCCGCCGCGATTGATCCGGCGCTGGGCCGCATCGGGGATATCACCATTGATGGCGGCGCGGTTTATGCCGCCATCGAAGTTGACCCCGCCAAAGGTCCCGCGCTGGAGCCGATGCGTCAGGCCGCGCAGGCTGCGCTTGAAAAGCTGCCCGGCGTTACGCAGGCACAGGCGATTTTAACAGCCGAACGCGCATCGCCGCCGCCGCTCGCCGTCAAGGGCGGCATGGGCAAGGGCGGCGCGGGCAATGGGGCGGGCGGTTTTTCGCATAAAATTTCATCGCGGCCTGTGGCGCCCCATGTGCGCCGGATTGTGGCCGTGGCATCGGGCAAGGGCGGGGTGGGCAAATCGACCGTGGCTGCAAATCTGGCCGCTGCCTTCGCCATGATGGGTAAAGCCACAGGGCTGCTGGATGCCGATATTTACGGGTCGTCCCAGCCGGTCATGACGGGGCTTTCCGGCCGTCCGCAAACGGGCGCCGATGATATGATTATTCCGCCCCTGTGCGATATTGCCGGTCATGCGCTCAAGGTCATGTCCATGGGCTTTTTTGTGGACCGCGGCGCACCGGTGATCTGGCGCGGGCCGATGGTGCATAGCGCCATCCAGCAATTGTTCCGCGATGTGGAATGGGGTGCCCTCGATATGCTGGTAGTCGATTTGCCGCCGGGTACGGGTGATGCGCAGCTGAGCCTGGCGCAATATGTGCCGCTGTCGGGTGCTGTCATTGTATCAACGCCGCAGGAAGTCGCATTGACCGAAGCCGAAAAAGGTCTTCGTATGTTTGAAAAAACCAATGTCCCCGTGATAGGCATGATTGAAAACATGAGCTACCATACCTGCGCCAACTGCGGTCACCGCGAAGATATCTTTGGCCATGGTGGCGTGCGCACCGCGGCGCAGCGTTTGAAGGTGCCTTTCCTTGGCGAAATTCCGCTCATGCCCGATGTGCGCATTCAGGCGGATGCGGGGCTGCCGATTGTGGCCGCGAACCCCGCGCATCCGGCGTCGGAAAGTTTCATGAATATCGCCGCGCGCATCTGGACGATGTTGCCCGAAAAAAAAGCCGCTGTATAAACAGCGGCTTTTTTCTGAACCTTTGGCGCCTTATTGCTTGGGCGGCTTGGGCTGGTTTTTCTTTTGGTTTTCGGCTTTTTTGCCTGCGCTGGCGTTTGGTGCGTCCAGATCGCTTTTGCTGTACATGGCAAGGCCGTTGTCTTTGGTCAGACGCAGTTCGAAATCCAGCGGCATGATCTGGCTCACTTCGTTGAACGCGCGCGCGGCACGCTGCATCAGTTTGATATCGCCCTTGGTCGGTTTGTCGCTGCGGTTACGTGATGCATCGACCAGAAAGTTCGCGGCGGATTCCATCTCATCGTCATCTGGTGCATAGGCTGTGCCGTTGCGCAGGCCCTTGGACAGACCTTCGAAATCGGCAGCGGCAAAGGCAATCACCAGACGCTGGATATCCATCGACAGCTGCGAAAATTCAGGAATTTCCGGGGTGCCGACAGCCGATGCCAGATTGAAATCTACCATCAGGTCGCCGATTTTTTTTGGCACTTCGTCGAGCACGTCATACGCATTTTCCGCGCCCGCCAGCAGTGCGGCGGATGTCAGGCGGTCAACGGTTTTGTCGGGCATGTTGCCGCGCATTTCTTCTTCGATAATACCGGCGGCGACAAGGCTGTCGAAATCAACGTTGGAAATAACGTCGAGGGTGTTCAGAATATCCGGACGCTCGGGCAAAATACGCTCCGCGATGCGGAACATCGGGTCATCTTCGCGCGGGTCTTCGTCGTCGTCATCGCCGGTGTAATTTCCACTGGCGTCGAACGGCATGCCGTAATCAACATCATCCACATCGTCGGGGTCATAGCCCGTCGGCATGCGGCCTTCGCCGCTGCGGTACGGGGTAAAATCGTATTTGATGGGCGGGCTTTTGGCCGGGTCGCTCTCTGCCGGTTTGTTGCCAGCGGCGTTTTGATCGGCGGGTTCGATAATGATGCGCGGCGGGTTTGGCTTGGTCGGATAGGCCACGGATGGCGTTTTGTCATCGCCGCCCAGATCATGATCGCCATCGCGCCATTTCAGACGAAAATCCGAAGAGGGGGCGGCCGGTTTTTTACCAGACGCGTCATCGCCTTTGCGCGGGTCGTTGCTGTTCGGTTCCTGCATCGGTTTTCTCCAAGGGTAAAATCTGTTAAATGTATGATTTAAATAGATTTTATCGTTGCTTTAATTATGGAATTCGATAATAGCGGATTCTGTCCATGCAGGAAAGCAAAAACGTGATTTCAGCCATATTTCGCAACAAAATTAGGCGGATACGCGCTCCAGAACCGTGATGGTGTAATCGGCGCTCTCGCCGTCTTTGGCGGCATGGAATTCACGCTTCACTTCGCGCCATGCGCTGCGGTCAAATGCGGGAAAGGTGGTGTCGCCTTCCGGCTTCAGGTGCACTTCGGTCAGATACAGGCGGTCGGCCAGCGGCAGGGTCTGGCGGTAAATTTCCGCCCCGCCGCCGATAAAAATTTCATCAACGCCGTCACGTGCGGCAACGTCGCGTGCCTCGCCGAGGCCTTCGTCCAGTGACGCGACCGTCACGCAGCCCTCTACGCGGTAATCCGGATTGCGGCTGATGACGATATTGGTGCGGTCGAGCAGGGGCTTGCCCAGCGATTCAAAACTTTTGCGGCCCATCACGATAGGTTTACCGGTGGTGGTGCGTCTGAAATATTGCAGTTCGGATTTGATCCGCCACGGCAATTCGTTTTCGCGGCCGATAATGCCGTTTTGGGCAATCGCAGCGATGAGCGATATTTTGGGTGACGTCATACGGCCACCTCTGCCTTGATGGCGGCGTCGCAGGTGTAATCTTCCAGTTTGAAATCTTCGAATTTAAACCCGAAGATATCTTTGACATCGGGGTTCAAAACCATGCGCGGCAGTTTGTGCGGTGTACGGCTTAACTGCAATTTCACCTGATCCATATGGTTTTCGTAGATGTGCAAATCACCAAAGCTATGCACGAAATCGCCCGGCTGCAGCCCCGTCACCTGCGCCACCATCAAATTCAGCAGGGCATAGGATGCGATGTTAAACGGCACGCCCAGAAACACGTCGGCACTGCGCTGGTATAGTTGGCACGACAGTTTGCCATCGGCGACATAGAACTGGAAAAAGCAGTGGCACGGCGCCAGCGCCATCTTGGGCAGGTCGGCGGGGTTCCATGCCGTCACGATATGGCGGCGGCTGTCGGGGTTTTTCTGGATGTCCGCAATCAGCTGCGCGATCTGGTCGATCGTGCCGCCATCGGGCGTCGGCCACGAACGCCACTGGTGGCCGTATACGGGGCCAAGGTTGCCATCCGCATCTGCCCATTCATCCCAGATGCTGACCTTGTTGTCTTTCAGATAACCAATATTGGTATCACCCTGCAAAAACCACAAAAGTTCGTGGATGATTGATTTTGTATGCACCTTTTTGGTGGTGACAAGGGGGAAGCCCTCGCTCAGGTCATAGCGGTTCTGATAGCCAAAGCAGCTATAGGCAGCCGTGCCCGTGCGGTTTTTCTTGTAAACGCCATGTTCCAGTACATGGCGCATCAGGTCATGATATTGCTTCATTTTTATCCCTTAGGGCGGGTATTTCGCAGTTTGCGTCGATGGTTTAACATGCCTGATCTGCCCCTGTGATTTCAACCAAAACTCCGGCCCTTTGCTTGACAGACCGACGCGGTTATGAAAATATACTGGGCATCTAAGGGAAACCCGCCATGACACACGCGCTTTTTCAGGATACCGAAGCTAAAGTCGTCTGGGATCAGACGGCTTTTGACGCGTTCATGGCCAAGCGCGATCCCGCGCAAGAAGCCGCCGACCAGAAACGCCTGAAAATGCTGTTCGATGCCGCCTCGGCCCCCGCCTCGCGCGAGGCGTTTGATTGGGCACGCGCAAACGGCGTTCGTTTTTTTATCGACCGCAGTTTGCAGCATGCCGGCGCCTATTACACCATGGGGACAGGGGTGGTGGCGCTGGGCGGCAGTTATACCAGCAACCCCGCAATCGCCATTCCGCTGCTGGTGCATGAAATTCGCCATGCATGGCAAGACAAACAGGGCATGATCCCGACGACCGCGCGTAATTTCGCTGAATACATGATCCAGATCGCGCTGATCGAAGCGGACGCCAGCGCGTGGCAACACGCATCTGCCCGCCACGAAACCGCCAGCTGGTATTACGAAGAAGGTATGAAATCGCCCGAACTGCCGCCGCGCGAAGCGATCATGGGCAGCGAATTTAACCGCTGGCATATCGCACACGGCAAGTTTTACGGCGAAGCCGCCGCACGCGGCATGGGCAGCAAGCTGGAAATTCCGGGCGTGACGCCGCTGAATATCAAGGCGCAATTCCGCCCCTATTCCAAACAAAACCCCGCGCCCGATATTCGCGGCATCGACACCGGGCTGGATGTGGTGATTGCCAAACTGGGTCGCGGGTTCGATCCGGCCAATACCGATTTGCCCAATTATCTGGCGCAGCCGCAAGTGCGCACGCACCTTGAAAAGACACTGCTGCGCCCGCGTCTGGCACACCGCTTTTTCGAAGCCGCCGCCAAAGTGCCGCCGCTGGTGAAGGACGTCAACAAAGCCATGACCCGCAAACAGCAGCAACACCGCCGCAAGACGGGTTCGGATTTGTATATCTGATTTTTCTTGTTCCTTCCGTCTCTCCGCAAGTCTCCAGTCATTCTGACGAAAGCCGGAATCCAGAAACCCATCCGCATGTATGACGGCAAGATGGACTCCGGCTTTCGCTGGAGTGAAGTGACGTGTTTTTTATGTGCAGGATGCCTTAAAACGACGGCGGACGTGGGCCGGTGTTTTGTTTTTGCGGGGCTTTGTCGGCGTCGTTTGCCGCGCCGCGGGGGGCGCCGCTTTCGGGGGCACCCTTGTGCGTTTTGGATGCAGCAAGAAACGCGGCGCGCGTTGTGCCGGATTGTGTCAGGGCGTCTTCCAGTGTCGGCAATTGTTCGCGCGGGGCGATGCCGTATTTGGCTTCGATCTCGGCCAGTTTTTTGGCGTTCGCGGGGGACAGTTTTTCGATCTCTGTCAGCGCGGGGTTGTCGTTGTCATGGCCAAATGTATTGGGGCCAAATGATGCCCCAATCTCGCGAATGTCGCGGCCATCGAGGCGGACGATGGTGATGCTCTCGCCGTCTTTCAGGTTGTTGAAGCGGCTTTTCATCAGGCGGTCGTATTCGTCCAATGCGCGGGCATGCCATTCATCGGCGATACGGGTTTTTTTATCGTCTTTCGACCAGAACCCTTCCAGATTGCGGCAATCGCGCGCGGCGGTTTCAAAGGCGTCTTGTAATGACGTACTCTTGGCGCGGATATCGCTGAAGGTGCTGACGGGCAGGGGCGATCCTTCCATCACTTTGACAATATCGGGCGCATCTGTTGCAGCCAGTGAACACAGCCATGCGCCGGTGACATAGGCGTCCTGCTCCAGCCGCTCTTTGCGCAGCACATAGTCGTATGGCGATACGATGATATTGTTGGCATCGTTAAACGGGTCGGCGTGTAGCGCGGCGGCGGATTGATACTGCAGGGCATGCACAAATTCGTGCGTGCGCGCGCCCATCAGACGCTCGGCGTTTTGCAGTGCCTCGGTGCCATATAAAACGTTATTGGTGAAACTATCCTGCCCCGGATTGGGCGGATAGAGGAAAGAGTGATACCCCGCGCTCGGCTTCATATCCAGCTCAAGGTCTTCGGACGTTAGAATACCCGTGGTCGCCTTTTGAAAGGCCAGACCCACCCCGCCCAGCACGGGATCATGCAGGCGGGCTGTCCAGCTATCCACCTTGCGCAGCTGTTCGTGCAGTTTTTCGCGTGCGGCCGTGTCATCTATTTTGGCGTCGCGGGCAGGGACCGGGCCTGCGCCGGCATCCAGGTCGCCGCGCAATTCCGTATCGTCCAATGGTTGTTTTTTAACAGGATCGACCATGATTACCCTTTATTTTGAATAATTCTAACAAGGGGGGTGCCGCGTCCCAAGCAAAAACGACCGCTGCGGCGCACCAATTCTTTTAAATCATTGGATTTTCAGACCGTTCGCCCTATAATAAATACTGTCGGGATACCGACTATGACGATAAACGCGCTGTGAAATAGGCGATACGGACCCGGGGGCGGTACCCGGCGGCTCCACCATTATCAAGCTTGCGGCATTGTTGGCCGCGCCGGTATGGGGCCGAAATAGGATCGACGTGCGTAATAAAGATGGTTGCTTTCGTTCGGTATTGTACCACCGTTATCGGGCTATTTTTATAGATGCTAACGACAACAACGTAGCACCGGTTGCTCTCGCTGCCTAACAGTGGCCTGAGTACCAAATGATACAATCCCTTTATCTTTGCGGATAAAGGTGGGGCGTGGGGGCAGGCCTAGCAACAGAACTGCCCCCGCTTTCTTTTTGCCCCTTCCGCGGGCGCGCTTTCGACATAATCCGGCAAGAAAAGACCCGTGACAGGCGGGGGCGCAATCTTTAAACTGTTAAAAAATTACAAAACGGCAGGAATCAGAATGGCCCGTAATCACGAAGAAGCATTTCGCTATGACAAAATGGTCGAACGCGCCCTGCGCGGGGTTGTTCGTCATGCGCTGGAAGAGGTTGTGAAGGATGGGCTGGTCGAAGATCACCATTTCTATATTACGTTCTACACCGACCATGCCGGCGTCAAACTGCCGGATTATCTGAAAGACCGTTATCCGGGTGAAATGACGATTGTGCTGCAACACCAGTTCTATGACCTTGAAGTCGACGACGACCGTTTTTCTGTCATGCTCAGCTTCAACAACGTGCCGGAGCGTCTGACCATTCCGCTGTCGGCGGTGACGATTTTTGCCGACCCGTCCGTCAACTTCGCGCTGCAATTCCAGCCGCTGAGCGAAGAAGATGACGAAGACATCCGCTTTGATGCCGAAGAGCTTGATCTCGACAAAGACGACAAGCAAAAGAAAAAAGGTGAGGTTATTTCTCTCGACAGCTTCCGCAAAAAAGACAAAGAAAAAGACGCAGAGAAAGATAAAGACAAGGATAAATAAATCTTGTCTTCTTCCTCTGTCCCGTCTGTTGTTCCCGCCATTTCGGTGCGCGACCTTGTGAAGCAGTATAATGCTGTACGCGCGGTTGATGGTATTTCGTTTGATGTGCCGCGCGGCAGTGTGACGGCGCTTCTGGGCGGCAACGGCGCGGGCAAGACGACGACGATTGCCATGCTGCTGGGCGCGCTTTTGCCCACATCGGGCAGCGTGCATATGCTGGGGCATAACATGTCGAAAGACCGCTTTCGCGCGCTTGCCCGCATGAATTTTTCATCCCCCTATGCCGATTTGCCGCGCAAGCTGACGGTGCGCGAAAACCTGCGTATTTACGGACGTTTATACGGCGTGCCAAAACTGGAAAGCCGCATCAAGGACCTCAGCAATGAGCTGAACCTGACCGAATTCATCGACCGCGCCCTTGGCAAGCTGTCGGCGGGGCAGCAAACGCGGGCGTCGCTGGCGAAATCATTGGTGAACGAGCCTGATCTGCTGCTGCTGGATGAACCGACCGCTTCGCTCGACCCCGATACCGCAGACCGCATCCGCGAATATTTGCAGGCGCATTGCAAGCGCACAGGCATGACCATCCTGCTCGCCTCCCACAATATGAAAGAGGTAGAGCGTTTGTGCGACAACGTGCTGATGATGAAACGCGGGCGGATTGTTGACCGCGGCACGCCGCGCGATCTGGTCACGCGTTATGGCCGCAAGGATATGGAAGAGGTTTTTCTCGACGTGGCCCGCGGCACATCGGCCGTGCCCGCCGCGACGGAGCATCACGGCGACCCTGAATCGCCGGAGGGACCCGAAACGCATGCGGGAGAGGCTGTTCGATGACCGCATCCCTTTCACGCATTTATGCCGTATGGCTCCGGCATTATTATATTCTCAGCCGCAGTATTCCCCGCCTGCTCGAAATCATGTACTGGCCATCGGTGCAGATGATTTTGTGGGGCTTCGTCAGCCGTTTTTTTGCCGCACGCGGCGGGGGCGATATGACGACGCTGGATGTGGCGCTGGGTACCCTTTTGGGCGCGGTCATGCTGTGGGATGTCCTGTTCCGCACGCAGGTCGGCTTGTCGATTGCCTACCTCGAAGAAATCTGGGCGCGCAACATGGGGCATTTGTTTGTCAGCCCCCTGCGCCCCGCCGAATGGATGGCGTCGATCATGCTGGTCAGCCTCTGCCGCTCGCTTGTGGGCGCGCTGCCGGCGGCGCTGCTGGCGGTGCCGTTTTACGGTTTTTCGGTATTCGACATGGGGCTGCCGCTTTTGTTTTTCTTTTTCAATCTGGTCATCATGGGCTGGTGGCTGGGTTTGCTGATTACGGCGCTGCTGGTCAAGGCGGGGCCGGGCGCCGAAAGTCTGGCGTGGATGACGACCTTTGCCTTGGCGCCATTTTGCGCTGTTTATTACACCCCAGATGTGCTGCCGATGTGGATGCAGCAGGTGGGGCATATCCTGCCCGCTTTCCACGTGTTCGAAGGTCTGCGCGGTTTGACGATGCAGGGCGTATTCAACGCCGCCCCGATGTGGACGGCTTTTGGGCTTAACCTGTTGTATTTATTGATAGGTGGGGTGGTTTTGGGCTGGGCGCTCAATAACGCCCGCCGCCACGGGACCCTGCTGCAAGCGGGCGAGTAATTTTCGTATTCTTAAAATATAAGACATAATTTGTGTTTTTTGTAAAATAATGCTATCAATTTCAGTCACAGAATAAGAATAAAAGACTCACACACAGAGCTTCCTTAGGAGAATGCACATGGAATTCAAGGATTCGGGTCTGCCCCAGATCAAGCTGGTGGAAGATGCTTTTAACTACAGCAAGGCCAATACCCTGGCCGGTGAAAAAGAAATGTTGAAAAGCGTTCAACAGCAAGTCGGTATGATTTTCGACCAGCAAAAAACGATGCTGGATTTTGCCAAGCAATCCGGCAGCCTGACCAAGGAAGAATACGAAGAGGAAAAGAAAAACCTCGACAAGCAGCGCGAGATGCAAATGAACGCGCTGAAGCCGATGGTGCAGAAAAGCCTCGGCGAGCTGTTTGACGCAAAACGTCTGAAGCCTGCGCAGGAACTGGCGAAAAACGCCGAAAGCGCATCGCCCGAAGCGATCGCGGCGGTTCTGCTGGTGGAATGCGTCCGCTCCCCCATCGACTACGAAAACCTTGAAAAGAAATTCGGCAGCTCCGTTGCCGGTATCGTCGCCGAAGTCGCGCATATCGAAGCGTACCCGAGCGAGCGCACCGAAAACCTGCAAAAAGCAGGCGCGGATACTAAACGCGCTTACCTGTCGCTGCTGATCACCAGCCTCGATGCGGTTGCCAAGGAAGTTGCCAAAGTATCGCGCAACCCCATGCAGCGCGTTGTGCTGTCCCCCGGTCAGGAAGAACAGCTGTACAATGATGCGGCGCCTGCCGTTGGCGCGGACAAAAAACTGGAAGCGCGTTTCGTTGAAACATTCAACAAATTCGCCGAAGGTGCAAAATCTATCTATCGTATCGAAGTGGGTACGGCGGGTGACCTGCAGCTGGTCAAAGATCCTGCACTGGCCGCACCCCAGAAATTGCTGACCGGCCCCAAAGGTCCGAAGCCCCCCAAACCCCCGGGTAGCGGCGGCATCGGCGGCGACGTGTTCTAATCACGCCGCATACGGCCTAGCTTAAAAAAACGCGCTCCTTGCGGGGCGCGTTTTTTTATTGTTGCGGGCTAAGCTGGCGGCATTTTACACCGCGCCGGTTTTTATGCGGCTTTGCTGATTGCTTTGAACAGGGACAGCGCCAGCGCACCGCGAATACCGGCGGCGGGTGTCATTTCCTGCGTAATCACCGCGCGGGCGGGCAGTACGTGCAGCGCGGCAGACGGCGACAGCGCGGCCAGCAGCGGGGCAATGATCTCGGCGCTGTCATCCAGCAGCACGGGCGCTTTGGCCAGACGCGCGGCCAGCGCGGCGCCCAGTGCGGCGGCAATATCAAATCCGCCGAATTGCAAAAGTGTTTGCATTGCGTCTTTGCCGCCGGCCAGTGCATCGGCAATCGACTGCGCCGCCACGCGTACGGCGGGGTTCGGCAGGGCGATCACGACGGTATCCACGCCCGGCTGCACGGCCATCATGCCATAGGCAAGGGCTTGCATCGCGGCCGCTTCGTCCATGGCGCCGCCTTCTTGCGGATCACCGCTGGCGGTCGACAGGTCCAATTCATACACCTGCAAATCCGCATTGATTTCAGATGCAATCGCGGACAGCGGATGCGACGGTTTCGCCAGCGCGGCGGGCAGGTCGGCCAGATCCTGCTGCGCATCGGCGGCGATGCCATGGCGGCTGATGAACAGGGCGATGCGCGGATGGCGCATGCTGGGCTGTGCCTTCGCCTGCACATCGGCCACCCATTGGCGCATCGGGGCGAGGGTACCCAGCGCGGCGGCGTTTTTGGGCGGCACCTGCGCCGATAGCGGCGGCAAATCCTGACGCGCGAGGGCGCGGATATCGTCAAGGGTCAGGGCGGCTTGTGGCTGCGTTTGCGGCTGGACGGTCATGGTGCTGTACTGCTTTCTTTACTGAATTATATACGGCTTGTGTCGTTCCCGCTTAGGCCTGCGGCGTGCAGCGCGGATAGCGCGGGTCATTGTTGGCGACGCGCGTCCACGTGTCACGTTCGCTAAAGATGGCTTTGGATGCGACGATTTTCAATTCGTTTTCGTTCACAAATTTTGCATCCATGTTGACGGTCATGCCACGGCCGCGCAGGTGCAAAGTGCCTTTCCAGTGGCTGGGGGCAACCTGATTGAACTGCATGCGCGGGGTATAGTCGCATAAAGACAGCACGTTTTCGCGCGTGGGGCGGAATGTTTTTTTCGTGTCCGGATCGCCGAAATAATCAAACGCGCGCCGGTCGTCGGGGTTGACCCAGTGCAGGGTGCCACAAATGCCGGTTTCGGGGCAGGTGCGCAGGCTGATGACGGCATCGACCACGCCGGTCTTCCACAGTGTGGGGTCGGGGCCGATCGTCTGCGTGGCGGCGGCGGGTGCGTCTTGTGCACCTGCGGCGCCCATGCCAAAGGCCAGCACCAGCGCGCGGCTTTTTTGACGGAATTCACGCTTCAGGTTTTCGCGTATGCCGTGATTTGCTGCCATGACAAAGCCTCCGGTCTGATGGCCCGTTATGTGGGCCGGAATTGATTTTATTTTTATTCTGAAAAATATACAAGCGGGCGAGCCTAAGCACTTGATTCGGCTTTCAATTGGCCCTATTTCCAGTAGCAGGATCAAAAATAGGGATTTCTTGTGGGCTGTCAATCATTATGGCCATGCCAAGTCCTTAAGAAATTCATGTACATAGTTGATTTTCATAACAAAAATACCATCTTTGTTGCGCAATTATTAACTATTATGTGCGATGCTTTAGCATGAGGAGGCAGGGGTAGATCAGATATGGGGTTCACCAAAATGGCAGAGGACAAGGCGCTGAAAGACAAGAACGCCAAGCCACAAGCACAAAATTACGATATGTCGCCCAACGACCTCTCCGGCCTGTCAATGCAGCCGGATGACAATGACGTTGCGGCCGCGAAGCCTGCGCTGGAGCTGGAAAAGTCCCCTGCGAGCGCGGAGCCTATCAATTTGTCCACCGCCAGCCTGCCCGCGGGCGGGGATGTAAAAAACAAGCGTATCGGCGATAAACTCGTCGAGCAGGGGCTGATCTCCCCCGACCAGCTGAAAGTCGCCTTGTTTGAAAAACAGCGTTCCAGCCGGCTGATCGGTGAAATTCTGGTCGACATGGGCTTTATCAGCTCTGAAATTCTGTCGACCTTTCTGGCTGAATCAACAGGTCTGCAGCAGTTTGACCCCAAGAAAACGATGCTGGACCCGACATCGCTGGATGTCATCACCAAAAAAGATGCGCTGAAATACCAGATGATCCCCGTGACCATCGACAAGGTCAAGAACACGGCCGTCATGGCCATGGCCGACCCCTATGACGTGGTCGCGCTGGATAAACTGAAACAGCTGCTGCCGCGTGGCTGCGCCATTACGACGCTGGTGTGCCCGCCTGAAATTCTGGCGGACACCATCCACAAATCCTACGGCGTCACGACGTCGATCGACGGTATTTTGAAAGAGCTGGCCGGTGATGCGGCATCCGCCAAGATCAACCTTGAAACGCTGACCGAAGACGAAGCGTATAGCCACCCGATCGTGCGCCTTGTCAACGCGCTGGTGTTCGAGGCTGTTAAAATGGGCGCATCCGACTTGCACTTCGAGCCGGAAGAAAGTTTTATTCGCCTGCGCTATCGCGTCGACGGTGATCTGATCACGGTGCATACCATGCACAAGGAATACTGGAGCGGTATTTCCCAGCGTCTGAAAATTATGTCGGAGATGAACATTGCCGACAAACTGATGCCGCAGGATGGACGCTTTAACCTCAACGTCGGCGGCCGCGAAGCGGACTTCCGTGTGTCATCGCTGCCGACCGTGCATGGCGAAAACATTGTTCTGCGTGTTCTGGACAAGAGTGCGTCGATCGTGCCGCTGGACAAGCTCGGCTTCTCCGCGCATAACATGAAACTGATTGAAAAATGCCAGGCTCGTCCCGAAGGCATCATCATCGTGACGGGTCCGACGGGTTCGGGTAAAACGACCACGCTGTACTCGATGCTGAATGCGGTCAACACGCCGGACGTGAACATCCAGACGCTGGAAGACCCGGTGGAATATTCCCTCGGTCTCATCCGCCAGACGCACGTGCGCGAAGGCGCCGGCCTCGGCTTCGGCGAAGGTATTAAAGCCCTGCTGCGACAAGACCCGGACATCATCTTCATCGGTGAGGTACGCGACAAGGTCACGGCCGAGCAGGCGCTCAAGGCTGCGATGACCGGTCACCAGGTTTATACCTCTCTGCACACCAACGACTGCTTTGGCGCCATCCCGCGTCTGGTGGATATGGGCATGCAGCCCGGTATGCTGGCGGGCGCGATTATCGCAACTTTTGCCCAGCGTCTTGTCAGAAAACTGTGCCCGAAGTGCAAACTGTCCAAGCCGGCCACGCCCGAAGAATGCAAGCTGCTGCGCGACGGCCCGGATGGCAACCCGATTGACCCCGCCCATCCGCCGATGATTTTCCATCCGGGGGGATGCCCGGAATGCAAGAACACCGGCTACAAGGGCCGCGTGGCCTGCGTTGAAATTCTGTACTTCGACGAAGAGATGGATGACGTTGTCGCCTCCGGTTCCCATAAGTCTGCAATGAAGAAGCTCGCGCGGACCAAGGGCTTCAAGTCGATGCTGGATGACGGTATTTTGAAAATATACGAAGGCACCACCACGCTTGAATCCGTCCGTCAGACGCTCAATTTCGCCGACCGGATGTAATGCACGCGCATTTCCCGAGACAAGTGCTTGGTTTCCTTTTATAATTGTTGTATCAGTTAATGATATGGCGCTGGTATTCTCCGGCGGCTCTTTCAATTTCGGGATAGTTGGTCACTGACACATGCCTAAGTACAGTTATAAGGCAATCAATGCCAAAGGACGTCCGGTGCGCGGTGTTGTGACCGCTGCGAACGAGTCCGAACTGTTCAACCGTCTGCAAGAAACCGGCATGAACTTGCTGGATTGCAAGGAAATGAACGAAAAGCGCGGCAAGCTTGCCTCTCTGACAGCCGCCAAAGTCAAAACCCGCGATTTGATCCAGATGTTCGTCCACCTCGAACAGTTGCAAAAAGCGGGCGTTCCGCTGCTGGATGCCTTGTCTGACGTGCGCGACACAGCTGAATCGACGCGTTTGCGCGACGTGATGGGCGATGTGTACTCCGAAGTATCCTCCGGTTCGTCGCTGTCAAACGCGCTGGCCAAACACCCCGGTATTTTTCAGCCGATTTTTATCTCGCTTTTGAACGCGGGCGAAGAAACCGGTAACCTGACGAATGCGTTCGGGCAGGTCATCCGCCACCTGAAATGGTCGGATATGATGTCGGCCAAAATCAAAAAAGCCACGCGCTATCCAAAGATCCTGATCGTGGTCGTTTTCGGCGTTGTGGGTCTGATGATGGGCTACGTCGTACCCGAGGTTGTGGGCTTCCTGAAAAACATCGGTCAGGAACTGCCGGGCGTAACGCTGGCGCTGATCGCGACGTCTGAATTTGTTGTAAACCACTGGATGCATATTATTGCCATTGTGGCTGTGTTTTTTATCAGCTTCAAAATCGGGCGTGCGGTATCCGAAGGCTTCCGCTACCGAAGCGACTACGTCGCGCTTCACTTGCCCGTCATGGGCGGCGTTATCCGCAAGATTTCCTTGTCGATGTTCTGCCAGACCTTTGCCGTTTTGTTCAGCAGCGGTCTTGAAATCTTGAAATGTCTGGATGCCGCAAAAAAGACGTCGACCAACCTGGTGATTACCGAAGCGCTCGAAAACGTGCGTAATCAGGTACAGGAAGGCAGCCCCATTTCGCAGGCGCTTAACAATTCCGGCGAATTTCCGTCGCTGGTTGTGCGCATGATCAAGATCGGCGAAGAATCCGGTAACCTGACGGGCGTTCTGGAACAGGTCGCGGAATTTTACGATAAAGACGTGAACGAAGCCGTCGACGGCATGATTGCGATGATCGAACCAATGCTGACGCTGATTTTGGGCGGCATCATTATGTGGATTGCCGCCGCCGTTTTCGGCCCGGTTTACGACAGCTTCAGCAAAATGGGTGTCTGAGATGGTTGGCTTCAGCAGAGGGCGGCGCGTTTTGATGGTCGGTGGCGAGGGCGTCACGCTTTACGGCCCGTCCGGCCGCTTCGGTATGGAGCGAGAAACATCGATTTCATGGGAAGTCCCCAATTTTGAAGACCAGCTGGCGGAAATGCTGGCAGACAAAGGCGTCAGTCGTGCCGTTGCCGTTTTGTTTGATGGCAACGACCAGACCTACCGCAAAGAAGATAACATTCCAAAGCTGTCGCCCATCGACCGCCCGCGCTACGTGAAACGCAAGCTGGAGCTGGCGTTTCCGGCCTATCCCATCCGCGCGTCTCTTGAAATCAAGCCTGCCAAAAAGAAATTCGGCCGTGCGCCCGCGACGAAAGCGGCGCCGTCATATCTTTTTGTGGCGCTGCCTGAAACCGAACAGGTCGACCGCGTCAGTGCAGCCATGCTGGATGCGGGCGTGCCAATTGGCGGTTTTGGCCTTCTGCCGGTTGAATCTTCCGCACTGGTCAGCGAGCTTGCCGAAAAAGTTTTCGCGGGCAAGGGAAGAAAATCCCGCTGGGCGCTTTTGGTGGGGCAGCACGAAACCGGCGGCCTCCGTCAGGTTGTGGTCAAAGACGGCAATCTGGCACTGACACGTTTGACGCCTACTTCGGATGCAGGGCCGAGCGGTCCGGGCTGGGTTGAAGACGCAATACGCGAATTTAAAGCCACAACCAATTATATCTCCCGCTTTGGTTATTCGCCCGAAGACGGGCTGGATGTGATTATTATTTGCGGCGATCTTGAAAAACAGTTTTTCAAGCCGGCGGAAATGGGCATTGCACATTTCCAGTGCCTCAACCTGAACGAGGCGATGCGCCACATTGGCGTCAAGGCCAGCGGCAACGAAAAAAACAATTACGCCGATGCGCTGCATGCCGCATGGATCAGCAAAAACGGCCGTCTGAAATTGCCCGTGCGTGTGCCCAGTTTGCACCGCGTGATGGCGCCGCGTCTGGCCGCATCGGTCGGCACGCTCGTCTTGGCGCTGGGCGTTGTGGCTTTTACGGGGTTGAGCGTTGAATCTTACGTCGGCTACAGCGGCACGCAGGATGAAATTGCGCTGAAACAAAATCAGAAAACCCTGCACGAGCGCGAGTACGAAAAGGAATCCGCCGTTTTCGGCGAATTGCCGATCCAGCCCGCCGTGGTGCGCTCTGCGATGTCTGTCAAAAAGCTGCTTGAAACGAACACGGTCGATCTGCATCCAACCCTGCACCGCTTGAAAAAAGCGATGGGCAACGACATCAATCTCGAAGAGCTCAGCTTCCAGCATACGCCGGGCCCCGCGCTGAATATGAGCGGTTCTACGGCGGTCCAGTTTGCGGGCATGTCTGACCCCGCCGACAAAGGCAAGGTGCAGATCACCTTCAAGTTCGGCATGCCAGAGCGCACGCCCCTCGAGCAGAAAGTGAAGCGCGCCGAACAGCTGCTGGATAGCCTGAAGGCAAACTTCCCCGATTATAAAGTGTCGATCACCAGCCAATTCGGCAACTTCTCGCGCGAAGGCAGCCGCACCGGCGGCGTGGGCGCGGCTGAGCAGTCATCGTCATCCAACATGAAAGATCTGGCGGAATTCCAACTGGAAGGGGCGCCCCTCTGATGAAGCTGATTGGTATCAAGCGCGCGTTAATTTTGGCGATCCTGCTGGCGATTAACCTCGCGGTTGCGGGGTTGTACTTTTTCGTGATCGAACCGATGCGCAGCAACGCAACCGTGCAATTAAGCAGCATCGAGGGTGAAATCAGCGGCCTTCAAAGCAAAATCCAGAACGTGAAGCGCGAACTGGATGACTTCAAGCAGAACCTGCCGCGGTATGAACAGCTCAACAAAGTCGGTTTTTTCAACAACCAGGACCGTTTCGAGCTGATGCGCCATCTGGATGCCGTGAAAACGGAATCGGGACTTGTGGGTTTTCCGTTTGATGTCACCGAGGTGAGAGAACTGCCAAGCACGGATGCAGCCGCGTCACAGTCACGGCTGGTCTATAGCCGTATCTCCCTCAAAGACTTGCCGACGATGGTGGATATTGATTTTTTCCGCTTTGTTGATGTGATGATGGGGACCTTTCCGGCGCATATACGCTTGAATACGTTTTCGATCAAACGCGTACCCAATCTGGACACGGCGTTTCTGACGCAGGTCCGCAAGCAGGAAAAAATAAGCGCAATTGATGCGCAGGCCACATTTGACTGGATGACGATTGTGCCCGCGCCAAAAGAAAATCAACCGGCCAACGGGTGGGGGCAATAATGTCCATGTTCAAGCACGGCCTTGCTCTTGTCATGATGGCGATCCTTTTTGTGCCGGCGCCGCTGGGCGCACAGACGCCCGATGCGGCGGTACCTGCCGCTGCGGCGGATCCGGCTGCAGGTGTAGCGCCTGCAGCGGCACCGGTTGATGCCGCCGCCGCTGCGGCACCGATTGACCCTGCTGCCGCTGCGGCAGCCGCTGCGGCCGAAACCGAAGCCTTTAAAAAACCGTTCCTTGATACGCTGCTGTTTACGAATGCCGAAGTCGCCCTTCTGCGCGAATCTTCGGCCGGACGTGCAACGTCGTCGGCTATTCTGGATGCAGGCAAGGTGGAGCTGATCCCGATTGACCGTAAAATCAAACTCTACGGGATTTATTACAGCGCCCCCAACCGCTGGATTGTCTGGATGAACGGGCACAAACTTGTCCCGGGCCGCGTGTTGCCTGAAATCCATGAAATCCGCGTGAACCGCGACGAGGTTTTCTTGCGTTGGTACGATATCGGCCTTAACGATATTATCTCCATCACGCTGCGCCCCAACCAAATCTACGATATCGTCACCGGCATCGTTTACAACGATACCGCCGGCGGCCGTGCAGGGGGGGCTGGCCAGTGACCATGACAAACCCGCAAGCGGCCGTGCCGCACGCTGGCCATGATACAGCAATCAAGATCGAAGGCATTGCCGCAGATTACGGTCATGGCCGTGTGATCGAAAACATTTCGTTTGATGTGAAAGCCGGCGAAACCTTTGGCCTGATCGGCCTGAATGGCGCCGGTAAAACCACGCTGATTAAAATTATTCTGGGCTTGATGGATTCCGCCGAGGGCAAAATCGAAGTCTTCGGCCGCAAGACGGACGATGCCGAAGCCAAATCGCGTATTGCCTATCTGCCCGAAAAATTTGAACCGCCGCCGTTTTTGTCCGGGCTGGAATTTGTCAAATTCTCGCTCGACCTCTATGGCCGCAACTACAGCAAAGAAGCCGTGCTGGAGGCTGCCGATCGCGTTGCGCTGGTGCGCCATGCCTTGCCGCGCCGCGTGAACACCTATTCCAAAGGCATGCGCCAGAAAACCGGTTTGATGGGGACATGGCTGACCGAATGCCCGCTTTTGGTGCTGGACGAACCGATGAGCGGTCTTGACCCCCGCGCCCGCGTTCTGGTCAAAGACGAAATCATCCGTTGCAAGAGCCGCGGCATGACCGTGTTTCTCAGCTCTCACATTCTGTCGGATATGGACGAGCTGTGCGACCGCGTGGCGGTGCTGCATGATGGCGCCATCCAGTTTACCGGGACGCCCGCCGATCTGCGTGCGCAGACCGGACAAGAATATCTCGAACGTGCATTTTTGAAGTTAATCGAAGGATCAAAAAGGATCTACGAATCATGAAATTGTTTGGTGGCAAAGATAAAGACGCGCAGGAAAATACCTTCGCCGAAGAAATGGCCGATGAAGGTTTCGATACTGCCGACGCCGAGCTGGAAGGCAATGATGACGCCCTGAGTGCGCCGAGCCGCGATCTGGACGCGCCCGCCCTGCAAGAACGTGGCGGTAGCAAAAAAGGTATTCTGATGGGCGGCGTTGCTGTCCTGCTGCTGGCCAGTGCAGGTGGTGCCTATTTCTACTATACCGAATTGATGGCCGAGCCTGACATGCCGCGCGTGGCGCGCGCATTGACGCCAGCGCCCGAAGCGGAAGGCCAGAATGCCCCCGTGCCGACGCCGATTGATGTCACGTCGGCTGTGCTGGGTGACGGCGTACCGCCGCAGCCTGCTGTGCCGACAGATGATCTGGCTACGGCCGCGGCTACGGTTGATACGGGGGCTGCTGCCCCGGTTGATACGGCTGCGCCTGCGCCGATTGAATTAAACGCCGACATCACAGCGGGTGCACCCGCGGATGTCACGGCGGCCGTGCCTGCCGAAGCGGCCGCGCAAACGGCTGCGGTCGATCCCTTTACCGCAGCAACCACGCCGCAAACGACAACGTCCGCCGCGGATGCCGGTGCTGTTGCCGTTTCTGACCCTGCTGCAGTACTCGGCGAGCCGCCGGCTGATGCAGCTATGCCTGTGTTCCCGGCCGAAACCGCGACATCTCCGGATGTGCCGGCTTCGGGTTTGACGGATGCTTTTGCCCCTGTCGGCGTTGCCGAAGGCACGCCGGGTGCCGAACCGCCAAAAGAAGACTTGCCCATGCCCCGCATGAGCGAAGCGCCCGCCGCAGCACCTGTGGCCGCGCAGGCAAATGCTACGGTAGCGGGAGAGACCATGCCTGCCGCGGCCGCCAGCAATGCCGAAAAAGCGATTGTTGAAAATGCCGCCATGCTGGATCAACTGAGTGCCCCTGCGCCCGGTACAGCCGCGGACCCCGCCGCGCGCGGACAAAAGGTAACGGATATTCTGGGCAAGCCCGCGATTGTCCGCACGATGCCCGACAGCTATGTTGTGGTGCGTAAAGAAAAAGATGGCGGCGCACTCGATAGCCGCCTGAAAACAGCACGCAGCGCGCTGATTCAGAACCGCGATATGGCGGCACTGCAACTGTTCAACGAAATGTATGAAGACTATCCGCGCGATAACCGCGTGCTGATGGGCCGCGCATTGTCGATGCAAAAGATGGGGCAATTCGATCAGGCGCTGATGGCGTATGAAGACATTTTGGGGAATGATCCCAAGAACCTCGAAGCGCTGACCAACATGCTGGGTATTCTCAAGATGCAAAACCCCGAGCTGGCTGTTGAGAAGCTGACCGAGCTGCGCGAAGCCTATCCCTTCAGCGCCGATATCGTGGCGCAGCTGGGCGTGGCGCATGCCGGAATGAAGTCGTACGCCGAAGCGCTGAAATATTTCGACATGGCCGAAGCCCTGCAACCGGGCAGCGGTTATGTGCTGTATAACAAAGCCGTCCTGTATGACCGCATGGGTAACCAGCAGCAGGCTGCGATGCTGTACCGCCAACTGGTGCGTATGGCGGCCGAAGGCACGCTGCGTGAGCCGGTACCACTGGATGCCGTGCGCCGCCGTCTGGCGACAATGCGTTAATTGTCCATGGCCGAATTATTCGGCGATCTACCGCCGCTTTTTGCATGCATAGCCACCCTGTTTCTGGGGCTGTGTCTGGGTAGTTTTGCAACGGCGCTGGCATGGCGTTTGCCGCGCGGCGTGTCCATGACGGCCAAGGCGCGATCTGCCTGTACGGCCTGCGGTCATGATTTGTCGGCGCTGGATCTGGTGCCTCTTTTTTCGTGGATTTTTCTGCGCGGGCGGTGCCGTCATTGCCGTGCCCCTGTCAGTGCGCGTTATCCGCTGATCGAATTTTCTACGCTGGCGCTATGTGCGGCTTTTCATTACCGCTTTGGTTTTTCGCCGGAAACACTGTGCGCTTTTGTTATGGCACCAGCGCTGGTGGCGATGGTTGATATCGACTTCCGTTACAAAATCCTGCCCGATGTCTTGAACGCCACGGTTTTTGTGGCGGGTCTTGCGGCGATTGCGCTGTCGGCGGTGCCAGCGTTTGATGTGCCTGCGCATGTGCTGGGAATGATGGGGCAGGCGACGCTGGGCGTCATCATATATGGCGGCGGTTCGTGGGCTTTGCGCTGGATTTTTATGGTGTGGAAAAAGCGTGAAGCGCTGGGTCTTGGCGATGTTAAGTTCTTCGCAGCCAGCGGTGTGTGGCTGGGGGGCAGTATCGACGCACTGGCGGGGTATTTGCTGTTATCGGGCGTATGCGGGGTGCTGGCGGCGCTGGCGTGGCGGCGCGCGACAGGCGAGGCTGAATTTCCGTTTGGCCCTGCCTTGATCGGCGCATTTCTGGCTGTTCTTTTGTGGCGCGGGTTCTACTTCGTTGTCATATAAGAAAACAACAGCAGAGGCTTCGCGGTAAAGGTTTAAAATTATTTACCCTTTTTTCAACTTATATCGCTAATCTTAGACAGGGGATAAAGCCGGAAGATTCAGGCGGAAATTCATGTGCGGCCGTCTTCGCGGCGCAGCGTTTTCAGTCCAGAATGATGACAGGCTACACGATTAAAACGACGCCAATACATATGGGGTGCTGCTGTGGAAATTACCGAACTTCTCAAATTCACGCTCGATAACAAAGGCTCCGACTTGCACCTGTCGGGCAATAACCAGCCTATTGTGCGTATCGACGGTGAATTGCAGCGCATTAAAACCGACGTGCTGTCCAGCGACCAGATCCGCGCCATGCTGTTTTCGATCATGACCGAAGAACAGCGTGCCGTATACGAACGCGAACTGGAGCATGACTTTGCGATTGCTCTTGGCGCCGATGCCCGTTTCCGTGTGAACGCTTTTACCAACCGTGCCGGCTCCGCTGCGGTTTTGCGTGTGATTCCCACCAAAATTCCGACCATGGAGCAGCTGGATCTGCCCCCCGTGATGCGCCGCCTGGCCGAGCTTGAAAAAGGTCTCGTGCTGGTGACGGGTCCGACCGGTTCGGGTAAATCGACAACACTGGCGTCGATGATCAACCACATCAACGAAAATTCTGCCGCGCATATTCTGACCGTCGAAGACCCGGTGGAATTTTTTCACCCCTCCAAACGCGCGCTGGTCAACCACCGCGAGGTCGGCAACGATACGCGCAGCTTCGCCCGCGCGCTTAAAAGCGCCCTGCGTGAAGACCCGGACATCATTCTGGTGGGTGAGATGCGCGACCACGAAACGATCGCGCTTGCGCTGACTGCGGCGGAAACGGGGCACCTTGTATTCGGTACCCTGCACTCCAACACCGCATCCAAAACCATCGACCGTATTATCGACGTGTTTCCGGCCGCCGAGAAAGAAATGGTCCGCGCGATGTTGTCCAGTTCTATTCAGGGCATTATTTCGCAAACGCTGCTCTCCAAAGAAGGCGGCGGACGTGTGGCTGCGCATGAAATCATGGTGGGCAGTAACGCTATTCGCAACCTGATCCGTGAAAACCAGCTGGCGCAGATTTATTCGATGATCCAGACCGGTTCGCGCTATGGCATGCAGACGATGGAAGATTCGGTCAACGACCTTCTTGAATCAGGCCTGATTTCCGCGCAAACCGCGCACGATGCCCTCAAGAGCGGTGCCGAAGATACCGCGGAGCAATCCGAAGGTCTGCCGCCCGCAGGCGCGCAGCAAGCGAAAAAAGTGGCGCCGCCCCCCGCGCCGCCCAAAAAGTCGCCGATCCTGGGCGGTATCATGTCAAAGCCTGCGGCCGCGCCGGCAGCGGCACCGGCCGCAGCCGCACAGTCCGATGAAAATGGCGAACCCGATGGAGGTTATTCGTTTTGAGCGGCGTTGCGATCTACGCATACCTGAACGAGATGATCAAGAAAGAGGCCTCCGACCTCTATCTCACGGTTGGCGTCCCGCCCACCTTGCGCATCAAAGACAGTCTTTTGCAGATGGGCGATCAGGTGCTGCAAGAAGAAGACGTTCAGGCGATGCTCAACGAAGTGCTCACCAGCCGCCAGCGCCGCGAGTTTGATTCCAACATGGAATTAAACCTTGCCTTCGATATGGGCAAGGAGGGACGGTTCCGTGTAAACGTCCTGCGCCAGCGCCAGCATACGGGGCTTGTTATCCGCCGCATCACCAGCAAGATCCCGAGTTTTGCCGATCTGCGTTTGCCAAAAATCCTTGAAAAGCTGTCGCTGGAAAAACGCGGCCTGATCATGGTCTCCGGCGTCACGTCGTCGGGTAAGTCCACGACGCTCGCCTCGATGGTGGATTACCGCAACATGAACATGGGCGGTCATATCGTTACCATCGAAGATCCGATCGAATATTATCACGAACATAAAAAAGGCATCATCACCCAGCGCGAAGTGGGAATTGATACGTCGTCCTATCATATCGCGCTTAAAAACGCGCTGCGTCAAAAGCCCGACGTGATCATGGTGGGCGAGGTGCGCGATTTCGAAGTGATGGAACAAACGATTGCCGCCGCCGAAACAGGTCACCTGTGTCTGGCGACCATCCACACCAATAACGCATCACAGGCAATTGAGCGTATCATCAACCTTTTCCCCGAAGAGCGTCAGCAGCAGGTGCGTATCGCCCTGTCGATGAACTTGCGCGCGATTGTCGCGCAGCGCCTGATCCGCGACGTTGATGGCGGCATGGTCGTCGCGATGGAAGTTTTGTTGAACGAGGCGCTGATCCGCGAATTGATTCTCAAAGGCGAAACGACGAAAATACGCGACGTTCTGGTAAATGGCGGTCCCACTGGTATGGTGTCGTTTGACCAGTCTATCTTCCGCCTGTTTACCGAGGGTACGATTTCGGAAAGTACCGCTATTGACGAAGCCGATATCCAGACGGATATGAAAATGAAAATTCAGCAATTCAAGCTGAGTAGCGGCTCAAAGAACATGGCGAACATTGACACATCCAAGCTGTCTCTGTAACAATACCACGTCAATCTGCCATATTCACACGGGCAGACAGGCGCTCATTATAACGCTTTGAAAAATCGGATATTGTCCCTATGGCTTCCTATTCTTCCGGCTTCGGCCGCCGCGCTGCCCGTTTTACTCTTTCTGTCGGGTTGGTTGCGTTCCTTGCCAGCTGCCAATTGGCCAAGAACCAGTTTGTCGATCACGACCGCAGCGCAGAAGCCAGCAAGCAGCTCTATCGTGATGTCATGGCTCCGACGCATCTGCCCCCGCAAGCGGAAGATGAAAATATCCCCGATTTCCAGCCCGTTGTGGCAACACCCAAAGAATTACAATTGCCGGCACCGCTGGTCACCGTATCTGTTAACCAGACGGTATCGCTGCGCGACCTGATGTTTGAACTCGCGCATCAGGCCGATGTGGATATCGAACTCGATCCGCAGATCCGCGGTTCCATTATTTTTACAGCGCGCGAGCGTCCTTTTAATCAAGTGGTTGACCGTATCTGCGAAATGTCGGGCCTGCGTTACCGCTATGAAAACGATGTCCTGCGCGTCGAGCTGGATCGTCCTTACGTCCAGAACTACTCGGTCGATTACATCGGCTCTACCCGCAAACAGACCAGCGACATCAAAACCGACATCTCGCTCAGCTCGTCTGCGGGCGATACAACAGAATCCGCGTCTTCGGGCGGCTCCAGCTCTTCTGTCAGCTCTTCGCTGGATGGTGACCTGTGGAAAGAATTGTCTGAAGGTCTTGAGCTAATCCTGACCGCGTCGGATACGCAAATCACGCTGGCGACGTTGAATGACCCCGTCGCCGCGCCGGTGAACCCGCTAACGCCGCCGCAGCCGTTCAACCCCGAAGATCCGAACTCTGTTCCCCCGCCGCTGCCGGGTGATCCGGCTGTGGCGCCGATGCCTGCTGCACAATCGCCGACGCTGAACATTTCGACCCCGCCGGCAGAGCCGCTGGTGCCGAATGCGCCCGCGACTTTTGCGATTACCAAACAGTCCGGTATCGTCAGCGTTTTTGCGTCTGACCGCCAACATAAACTGGTCAAAAAATTCCTGGATGCTTTCCGTGCCCGCGCCACCACGCTGGTTTTGATCGAAGCAAAAGTTCTGCAGGTGGACCTGAAAGACGAATTCGCAACCGGTATCGACTGGAGCGAACTCAACCTGACGGGTCTCAGCACGGTTGTCGGCAATTTCCCGCTGCCCTCGCTGTCGCCGACGCCGACGGGTTCTTTCTCGGGCCGCATCAAAGCGGGTGACGTACAGGCTGCCGTGCAGGCGATCAGCCGCTTCGGTACTGTGCGTGCCCTGTCCAGTCCGCGCGTGACCGTTCTGAACAACCAGCCCGCGATTGTGAACGTCGCGCAAAACAACGTGTACTTTGAATTCGACGTTCAAATTACCGAAGGTACGACGGACCTTGCGCCGCGTATTGCCATCGACAGCACGCAAAAGGGTATTCCCGAAGGTGTTCTGATGACGGTTGTTCCCACGGCTAACCCCGATACAGGCGAGATTTTGCTGACGGTGCGTCCGTCGATCTCGAATATCACCGGCTTTATTCAGGACCCGACCATCCCGCTCGCGCTGGTGTTCAACGGTCTGGATCCGTCCAACGCCCCGCCCAACCAGGTTCCCGAAGTGGCTGTACAGGAAATCGATTCCGTTCTGCGCATCCAGTCTGGTCAGGTCATGGTCATGGGCGGCCTGATGCGTGACAGCAACTCGGTCGAGACGCAGGGCATTCCTGTTCTGTCCGATATCCCGCTGGTGGGCAAAGCCTTCAGCAGCCACTCCGACAGCATCGAAAAATCGGAACTGGTGATCTTCATCAAGGCGCAGATCGTTCCGAATTCCAACGTGGATGACATGGACCGCAAGCTGTACCAGACCTTTAGCCAGGACCGCCGTCCGGCACGCATGTAAAGGTTTGGGCGCCTAAACCCGAACACAAGGTGTGACAAGGACATGATATCGCGTCCGCTTATTGGATTCATTCTAACCGCCGCCCTGCGCGACAAGCTGGTCATGACGTTAATGCTCATGATCCTGCTCGGAGCGGGGGTTTCGGTCTTTCTCGGTTCTTCCGGAATGACAGAGCAGGAAAGCTTCGCCATCGTTTTCGGCGCGGGTGGCCTGCGGTTTCTGGGCGTTCTCGGGATTGTTCTTTTTGTTTCCTTTTATATGCGCCGTTCGTTCGAGACAAAAGAAGTCGAATTCCTGCTGTCGCGGCCTATTTCGCGTATGACGTTTTTGTTCAGCCATGCGCTCGCGTTCAGCGTGATTGCGCTGGCGGTGGCGGCGACGGTTGTCGCGGCCGTGTATTTTCTGGGCAATCCGAATATCGGCGGTCTGGTCGTCTGGGGCCTGAGCATTGCCAGCGAAAACGTTATTATCGCGACGACAGCACTTTTCTTCTCGATGGTGCTGTCAAGCGCGGCGGGCGCCGCCCTCGCTACCCTTGGTTTTTACGTTCTTTGCCGTTTGATCGGCATGTTGATCGGTATCGCGGCGCAGCCGCCGGAGAATGTGGTCTTCGCGCTTTTGAATAACCTGATGGATGTGATTTCGGTCATCGTGCCGCGTTTGGATATGATGGGGCAGACATCGTGGCTGGTTTACGGCGTCGAGGGGGCGGGCGGCATTACGCTGGATGAAAAAGCATCTGCCTATTCTACCGCGCTGGTCGACATGCTGGGGGCGCCCGGCTTTATTCTGGCGCAGGGGGCGATTTTTGTGGCCCTGCTGTTGGCGGCCGCCGCGTTTGACTTTGTACGGCGTGAATTCTGATGCGCGGCACCGGTCTTCGTTTCCGGATCAATACGTTTCTGGCGCTGGCGCTGGCGTTTAATACCGCGCTCTGGTTTGCAACGCATGATACGCAGGCCCGCTGGGGCGGCGTGCCGCCGGTGCCGACCAAAAACGGCGCCAAGATCATGACGCTGGGCGATGAGCAGTTTTCTTACCGCTTTGGCGCGATGACACTGCAAAATCTGGGTAACTCCGGCGGCCGCGTCACCGCGATCAAGGATTACGATTACAGCAAGCTTGGTGAATGGTTCTGGCTTTTGCATGGCCTTGATCCGGCTTCTAACCATGTGCCGATGATGGCGGCCTATTATTTTGGCGGCACGCAGGTGCCCGAAGATGTCGCGGTTGTTGTAAAATATCTGGCTGCCGTCGGGCAAAATCCGGTGGGTAATAAATGGCGCTGGTTGGCGCATGCTGTTTTCCTCGCCCGCCACCGCATGGAAAGCCCCGCCGTTGCCCTCGATCTGGCATATATTCTGAGCCGCATGCAGCCAATTGGCGATGTGATGCCCGCGTGGGCGCGGCAAATGCCGGCTTTTGTACTGGCGGACCGCGGCGAAAAAGAAAGCGCACGTAAAATCATGGAAGAGATTTTAATGACCGCCACGGATATGCATCCGAACGAAGTCAATTTTATGCGTGAATACCTGACCAAAGATTTGGGCGTGCCGGCGCAGGAAGTTCAGCAGATTATCAACATGCGCGGCAGTGATCTGATGCGGGATCCCGATGCGCCCAGTAAAACCTTGCCAGCCCTTATGCCGTGATGTCCGGCCGGCCTGTGTGCGCCGGATGAAATTAAAGGCGATGTCTAAAGTATGTTTAATTACGGCATTACATTTAGCCTGATTGAATGGCTCGCCATTACAGGACTTGTCCAGAGTGTCCTGATCCTTGTCTACATTCTTTTTCGTGTGCGTAACTGGCGGCAGGCGTCTATTGCTATCACGTATTTCGTGTTTCTCGCGGCCGCGTTCGGTCTACAGTTTGCGCTGCGCCTCGAAGATTACGATGATTATATCCGCTATGCGCTCTGGTTTTTCTGGTCGATGGCACCGGCGCTTTGTTACCTGCTGATTGTGCAGGTCGTGCGGCTGGTTGATTTGCCGCCTGCGCGCGATTTTCTGGTGCTGGCGGTGGTGCCTGTTTCCGCGCTGGGGGTTTTTGCCACCATTCGTGCAACAGGTGCCTGTGATGATCGTCTTTTTGGCTGCGAACAGTTCCGCCATGCCCTGTACTGGGCGGGATCCATGGGCGGGGCTATCTGTCTTTTGCCGCTGTGGACGCGCAAAAACATTTTCGGCGATCTTTGGCGTATGAAAAGCGGCCGTGAAAGATATTGGCTTGTGATGATGCTGCTGGGCGCCAATATCCTCGCGCTGGTCATCAACTTCATGCGCTCGGCGGAACAAATTTCCGAAGGCGACGGGGATGCGATGCTGGTGACGCTGGGTATCGCTTTTGCCTATCTGGCGACGACAACCCTGTTCCGCGTTTATCCGCCGCCAATGTCCCTGAGCGCGTCACCGCGTACCCGCATGATGGAGCTGTCGGAAGATGAGCGCGTCATTGCCGACAAAATCCGCACCCTCATGGAAATGGATAAGGTGTATCAGGAACATGCTTTCAGCCGCGCCGATCTGGCGCGCGAAGTGGCCGCATCGGAAAGCACCGTATCCAAAGTTATCAATATCGCGTTTGGCCGTAGCCTGCCGCGGCTTTTGAACGAATACCGCGTCGAAGACGCCAAACGCATGCTGGAAGATATGGATATCCCCGTGCAGGTTGTAGCGTCCGAGGCGGGGTTTAACTCTCTCGCGTCCTTTAACCGTGTTTTTCGGGATGTGACGGGCGAAACCCCCACGATGTGGCGCGAAACACATAAAAAACCATAAGAGATGTCTCCTCAAATCGCCGCGCGGTTGCTCACTCTGTATGCGCACCACGGGTGAGTCGTTTACGGCCACGCGTGTTTTTTGTCTTAAAAAAATGCGCTTTTCGCGGCGTGATTTGACATGTTTTATACGATTTGAGAGCTCTCAATTCCTCATCCTGTCAAACTTAACGGCGTACGCACGTACGCCGAAACAATAGGGGGATCAATTGGATATGGCAAACGTGACTGCTCAAATTGTCACGTTGAGTAACAAAATGATACGCCTTAAGGAATCCTTTAACTTTTTTCTTGAATGATAGGACTTGGGTCACC
>JBEIOU010000010.1:0-97894 GCA_040377425.1 Micavibrio sp.
ATCTTTTTGTTTGAGAACATATGATCGGGCAGGAAATCAACAAATATTCTAAATAGAGCACTTTTTCCTGATCCTTTTGTTCCCGGAATCAGGTCGACACGATCGTTTAACAAGTCAGCAAAAACTGAAGTTTCAATTCTGGAGGTCTCCAGAATTGAATCCTTTTCCGCTACCGAAGAGCCCAAATCTAAATCTCTTAATAGGCTATACAATTCTATATTAGGGTGAGCCATTTTTATCCTTCCAGATCCTTGAACGGCGGCAGGGATAGGTAACGCTCCGCCATGCTCGGGATAATCACCACAATCATTTTGCCGGCCATGTCGCCTCGTTTGGCGACTTGCAGGGCGGCGTGGATGGCCGCGCCCGATGATACACCCACAGGGATGCCTTCGGACTTGGCAACCGTGCGCATCATGGCATAGGCGTCATCATTGCTGACGGTCATGATTTCGTCGATTTGCGAAGTATCCAGAACCGTGGGCACGAACCCTGCGCCGATACCCTGAATTTTATGCGGGCCGGGCGCGCCGCCAGACAGCACGGGGCTGTCGGCTGGTTCAATCGCGATGGTTTTGAAGGACGCCTTGCGGGCCTTGATAGCCTGCGACACGCCGGTCAGCGTACCGCCCGTACCGACACCGGCAATCAATACATCGGCTTTGCCGTCGGTGTCGTTCCAGATTTCTTCGGCCGTGGTGCGGCGGTGGATATCGGCGTTGGCGGGGTTGTCGAACTGCTGGGGGATAAATACGTTTTTATTGCCTGCGGCAATTTCCTGCGCCTTGGCAACCGCGCCCTTCATGCCCAGATCGGCGGGCGTCAGGACAAGTTCGGCGCCCATCAAACGCAGCATCTTGCGACGTTCAAACGACATGCTTTCGGGCATCACCAGTTGCAGATGATAACCCTTGGATGCGCAAATGAACGCAAGGCCGATGCCGGTGTTGCCCGATGTCGGCTCCACGATGATTGTGTCTTTGCCAATCTTGCCGTCTTTTTCGGCGGCTTCGATCATAGCGAGGGCGAGGCGGTCTTTGACGCTGGACAGCGGGTTAAAAAATTCCAGCTTGAGGACGATATCGGCTTTCGCGCCATGTTCGGCGGATAGACGCGGGATGCGCACCATCGGCGTTTTGCCGACGGTTTGCCAGATATGATCGTGGATGTTCATTTAGACGGCTGCCTTTTTTTGCTCAACGCCGGTCGAACCAAAACCGCCCGCGCCGCGTGCCGTTTCATCAAGGTTGTCGACAACGCCCCATGATACTTGCGTGAACTGCGCGATCACCATTTGCGCCACGCGCATGCCGCGTTCGATCACGAAATCTTGCTGGCCGTGGTTGATCAGCAGCACTTTCACTTCGCCGCGGTAATCCGCATCAATCGTGCCCGGCGAATTCAAAACCGTGACACCATTTTTGAAAGCAAGGCCGGAGCGGGGGCGGATTTGCGCTTCGTACCCAGCGGGCAGCGCCATGGCAAGGCCGGTCGGCACCAATGCGCGCTCGCCCGGCTTCAGCGTCAAGGGCGCGTCAACAGCGGCTTCCAGATCGACACCGGCAGACAGCGCGGTTGCGTATTGCGGCAGGTTCAAACCCGTGGCATGGGGCAGCAGTTGAAGCGAGACGAGGGTGGCCTGAGACATGATAAAACTCCGCAATGATAATAAAAAGAATCGTCCCCGTTTATAGCAGATTTGACGCAGCGGTAAAACGCCGCAAAACGGCGGCCACACGTCAAAAACAATTAAATATCAGGTAAAAAACTTAGGTGCCCGGCGGTTTCGGTGCGGGCGGGGGCAGCAATTTTTGCTTGGGCAGGGGTTGGTCTTTTTTGAAAGCGCTGATGTCTTGCAAAAGATCGATCGAGTTCATAAACGTTACGCCGCGGGCGCGCATTTGTTCGATACGGTTATCGGTCTGGCTGCGGTCATTTTCGTTGTCGTTGCCCGTCAGGTCACGCAGCAACACGACATTGAACCCGTTGTCGCGCGCATCCATCACTGTTTTAAAGACGCAGGCATTCAGGTTAAAGCCGCACGTCAGCAGTGTTTTGCGTTTGTCGCCCTTGAGGATTTTTTTGATATCGCTTCCCTTGAAGGCGCTGTCTTCGTCTTTGGCGATCAGCTTGTCTTCGGGGTTGGGGCGGAAAATATAAAAATCGATTTCTTCAGGTTTCTTTTCGTAGTCCGAAAAATAAACCACATAAGCGGGCAGACCAGCCGCGCGGAAAGCGGGGATCAGGCTGTTAATGCGGCGCGTCACTTGGCGCGTTTCGCGGTTGCCGCGGCCTTGTGCCGGATCGGCGTATTCTTTTTGCACGTCGATGACCAGTAGGGCGATGTCGCCCTTGGCGGGGTCAAGACTGATTTTCGTGTTCGCCTGAACTTCCGGACGGAAGAAGTCGAACACGTTTTTCAGCTTTGTCTTGAAGACGTCAAAATCCATAGAAACCCCTGAGCGGAAGTACCGATAGTTTTATAATCTTATCTTTAACATAAGTCAACTAAAACAGCTTTGTCGCGCCACACCATTAACGTATTGATATTTAATTATAATTTATTCGCTATGTGGATAGCGGCGATACCGCCCGTCAGTGGAATGGCTTTGACCATTTCGAATCCCGCTTGCTCCAGACGGCGTTTCAGCTGAACGCGCGTCGGAAACTGGCGAATACTTTCGGCCAGATATTGATAGCTCTCGCGATCCTGCGCCACCAGTTCGCCCATTTTAGGAATGACGCTGAACGAATAACGGTCATACAAACGGCGCAGCAGCGGGTCGCTGACCTGACTGAATTCAAGGCAGAAAAACTGGCCGCCCGGACGCAGCACGCGAAAGGCTTCGGCCAAGGCATCGTCAATGCGCGTCACGTTACGCAGGCCGAACGAAATGGAATATAGGTCATAGCTGTTATCATCAAACGGCAGCTTTTCCGCGTTGGCTTCAACCCATTCGAAACCGTTCACATAGCCGCGGTCAATCGCACGCTTTTGCCCGACTTTGAGCATTTCGGCGTTCAGGTCGGATACGGTGATTTTTGCATCGGCACCTGCCTTGGCGCGGTAGCGGAACGAAATATCACCTGTGCCGCCGGCAACGTCCAAAAGGCGTTTGTGTTCGGATGGGCGCATCATGCCCACAAAACGGTTTTTCCACAAACGGTGGATGCCGCCCGACATGATGTCGTTCATCAGGTCATATCTGTCGGCGACCGAGTCAAAAACGCCGATCACTCGGCGGGTCTTTTCGGCCGGATCGACTTTTTCAAACCCGAACCAGTCGGCTTCGCGATTGTTTTTGTCTGATTTTCTCATGATTTTTTACACCGTCTATTTGCGCAATATTATATGCGCTGCGGATAGGCATAAGCAAGCATGGCAGCCTCTTGAACCGCTCATGTGTTATATGAAAATAAGGGTAAAAATCCACCGCGCGGCGGATGACAGGGCGCGGCAATACGTCTAGTGTATTCGCAAGGATAAACACCCGCATAAATACAAAAACAAGGGGCGCAGCGTGTCTTTTTACAAATCAGTGGTCACCGTCGGTGGACTGACACTCGGCAGCCGTCTTCTCGGGTTTGCGCGCGATATCCTGACGGCCGCCATGCTGGGCGCAGGCCCTGTTGCCGATGCGTTTTTTGTGGCGTTAAAGCTGCCAAACTTTTTTAGACGTATTACGGCCGAAGGGGCCTTTAGCGTTTCTTTCGTTCCGATGTTTTCGGGCATGTTGGCCGGTGATGGTGAACAAGGCCGCAAAGAAGCCGTCAAATTCGCCGAAGAAGCACAGGCGGTGATGATTGCTGTGCTGGTACCGTTCACGATTGTCATGCTGCTGGCCATGCCGTGGGTGCTGCATCTTGTCGCCCCGGGGTTTGGCAGCACGCCGGAGCGATATGATCTGGCGCTTGAAATGTCGCGCGTCACCTTCCCCTATATTTTGCTGATGTCCCTGACGGCGCTACTGGGCGGTGTCATGAATTCATTTGACCGTTTCGGCCCGTTTGCGGCCGCACCTATGCTGTTTAACCTGTCGCTGATTTTTGCCATGTTTTGTTTTGCGCCGTTTACGGGCACGGTTGGGCATGCGCTGTCGTGGGGGGTTGTGCTGGCGGGTGTTTTGCAGCTGGCATGGCTGTTTTATGCGACGCGGAAACTGGGCGTGATGCTCAAATGGCGCCGTCCGCGCTTGACGCCGCATATACGGCAATTATTCCGCAAGATGGGCCCCGGCGTATTCGGCGCGGGCATTGCGCAGATCAACCTGTTTGTTGACATGGTATTGGCATCGCTGTTGCCCGTGGGCGCGATTTCGTATTTGTATTATGCAGACCGCCTGTATCAATTACCGCTGAGCGTGATCGGTATCGCAATTGGCACGGCGCTGTTGCCCATGCTGTCGCGCGCCCTGAAGTCAAATGAAACGGAAACCGCCGCCAAACTTTTTAATAAAGGTATCGAAGCCAGCCTGATGCTCGCACTGCCGGCCACGATGGCGTATCTGGTGATTGGCGATACGATTGTGGATGTGCTGTTTGTGCGCGGCGCGTTTGATTTAAATGCAGGTACGCAATCCGGATATGTGCTAATGGCCTATACGGTCGGCTTGCCGGCTTTTATCGTCAGCCGCGTGCTGAGTACCGTATTTTTTGCGCATGGCGATACGACAACGCCCGTGAAATATGCGGTGGTTTGCGCGGTTTTGAATACGGTGCTGGCGCTGGCCATGCTGCAAACTTATCAGCATGTGGGTATTGCCATGGCGACGGGTATTTCGGCGTGGGTCAATCTGCTGCTGCTGGCCTATGGTATGCGCAAACGCAAGTTGGCGAGCGTCACCAAACGTTCTGTAAAAAGATCGCTTGTCATGCTTGGGGCGACGCTGGCCATGGGTGCGGGATTGTATCTGGAAGAACTTTTGCTCATGCCGTATTTTATGGATAGGGGCGAGGTATGGAGAATATCCGGAATCGCCCTCATGGTCGTGTCCGGAGCGGGGATTTATGGTGCGCTTTTGTACGTCACAGGCATTTTAACCCCGCAAATGGTGAAAGACCTATTCCCAAAACGGAAAAAACAAGACACAATTGGAGACGTCCAGCAGTTTGGACAGTAGAGGAGTTTTATATACATGCGTCACATGTTCCGCGCCGCCCTTGTTGTTGCTTTCATGGCTGGGATGAGCCCCGCCGCCAAGGCTGACACCTTCGTCTGGAAAGACGTTCCGAACGGATATACCATTTCTTTCCCCGACAGCTGGACGATGCAAACCGAAGACAGCCCCTCGACACGTATCCGCGTTGCGGGTCCGCTGACGCAGGAACTGCCGACATGCCGCCTGCAAGTGCAGGACGATGGACGTCTGAAAATTTACCCCAAAAAATACGTCGACGAAGCCGTGGTCAACACGCTGAACCGTGAATATTGGGAAAAAGAAACCGGCCAGTATATGGATGCGGAAATCACGGCGTCTTTCTCGCCCGCCGGTCTGGGCGACAAAGGTGACGCGACCGCCATTCAGGTTGCCTTTAAACAAAAAGACGGCAACGGCCAGCTGGTAAACATGCATGGTGTCATGATCTCCAGCATCTACGGCGGCAAACGTTATGTGGGCAGCTGCTCATCCCGTGCGGAAAATTACAATCGCTGGTCCAGCCTGTTCATGAGCATCCTTGGCTCTGTCCAGTTTGATGACCGTTATCATCCGTTTGCGACGGGTTACTACCGCAACTTCCTGATGGATGAAAAATATTTCCCCACGCGTATCAAGCCGGGTACGGTTAACACTAATGCGAAACTGTTCCACGACAACACAGTTCGCATTAACCGATAATAAAAGACTTTACGCGCAATGACATCCTTGTCCTATTGCGGAGAAATGGTCCGGAAATACGATCCGGACCGTTTTCTTTTGGCGATGTTCGAACCGGCCGACAAGCGCGAGGCTTTGTTCGGCCTTTATGCGTTCAACTACGAGATCGCCAAAACGCGAGAAACCGTGACCGAAACCCAGCTGGGATTGATCCGCCTGCAATGGTGGCGTGATGCGCTGGGCGCGTTCTATGACCGCGGTGATGTGCTCAAACATCAGGGGCTGGAGCCATTGTGCGATACCATCCGCACCTACAGCCTGCCGCGCGAACTGTTTGACAATCTTGTCTACGCCCGCGAATTCGATCTGGAAGACCGCTTGCCAGCCAATCTGGACGGTATGCGTAAATACGCGGTCTACACCAACCAGCCGCTTTTGGCATTAACACTCAAGGTACTCGGCGAGGCCGCCAGCGACGCCGACATCGAAGCAGTCGCGGCAAGTTATGGCCTGACAGGGCTTTTGCGTGCCGTACCCGCGCACCTGCGCCAGCGCCGCTGCTATCTGCCCGAAGACTTGCTGCATAAAAACGAAATGTCGGTCTATGACCTGTACGATGGCACAGGCATCGGTAAGCTGCCGCCCGTTGTGGGGGCGGTTCTCCAGCAGGCGCAGCATCAGGCCGGTCAGGTTTCTGCGGATGCGCCTAAAGCTTTGCGCCGCATGGTAAAACTGGCGCGTATGTATCAATCGCAGATAACACATGTGCAGGGTGATTTATTTGCGCCAGCGCTGGGCGTACCGCCGCTGCTGCGCGAACTTCGCCTGATGTGGCTTTGATATTATTTTATCGCCGCGGCCTGTACGCGTTCCTGCATTTTAATGGCGGCAGGCGACAAATCGTCGGGCAGGGGTGCGGCGGTTTTTTCGTAGACGTATACGTCTGTATCATAAAGACCGCCAACCATTTTCTGATCCCGCACGCGCCAGTGCGGCATGAAAAATGTCGAGCTGATCACCTCGGCGCCCATCGGCAGCTCGGTGTATAATTTAGGTTCCAGCTGCGCCATATGCGGGTTTGACAGATAGCACAGCACCACATCGACGCCGCGCATATCATGTTCAAAAAAATTCTTTTTGATAAATTTTACATTTTTCAAACCAGGCTGGCATGCTGCGCGCAGTTTGGAAAACAGCAGAGGCATCAAGGAGCCTTCAAATCCGATAACCTCGGCGGAGGGATATTTTTTGGCCGCGGCAATGGCAATCCCGCCCCAGCCAGATCCAAGCTCGGCAATCATTTTCGGTGCCGGATGACGAATAGCCGACAGCATAGCCGCCCGCGTCGAGGCGGGTGTCGGCATCGGCGATACCTTCATGCTGCGCTGGTAATATTCGTTGAACGCAACGACAACCATCAAAGCAAGGATCAGCAGGCTAAACAAAAAAGGCAACATGGGTAGCGCACAGCTTTCTTAGGAACAGTGTCCTGTGATTGTAGCACCGAAACATGCGGGCTGTGTAATTATTGGCACCGATGAATTTCAAGCTGCTGATTTAAAAGATTTCGTCCAGACGTCAAAATCGGCCAAGGCGCGGTGGCTCATGGCGCGTTTGCGGTCTTTGCTATCGACCTTGCGTTTGCCTTCGCGCAGCAGGTCGGTTTCATCAATCGGCGGAAAGAGTCCGAAATTCACGTTCATGGGCTGGAACGTATCGGCATTGGCACCTGTGGTGATATGGTTCAGTAGTGCGCCCATCGCCGTTGTGACCGGCGGAGTGGTTGCCGTCTGGCCCAGGGCTTCGGCAGCGGCAAAGCGGCCAGCCATCAGGCCGACAGCGGCACTTTCGACGTAGCCTTCGCAGCCCGTGATCTGCCCCGCAAAACGCAGGCGCGGCATGGCTTTGAGCTTCAGCGTCGCATCCAGCAATTTTGGGCTGTTGATAAACGTATTGCGGTGAATGCCTCCCAGACGGGCAAATTCAGCATTCTCAAGCCCGGGGATCATACGGAAGATACGCTGTTGTTCGCCGTATTTGAGCTTGGTCTGAAACCCGACAATATTATAAAGCGTGCCGAGATTGTTGTCCTGACGCAGCTGTACCACAGCCCACGGACGCGGGAATTCGACGGCGCGCGGATTGGTCAGGCCAACGGCCTTCATGGGGCCCCAGCGCAGTGTGTCGGGTCCGCGCTCTGCCATGACTTCAATCGGCAGGCATCCTTCGAAATAGGGAGTGTTCTTTTCCCATTCCTTGAATTCGGTTTTTTCGGCGGCCAGCAATGCCTCGATAAAGGCGTAGTATTCCGGCTTTTCCATCGGGCAGTTGATGTAATCTTTGCCTGTGCCGCCGGGGCCCGGCTTGTCGTAGCGCGATTGATACCACGCGATATCAAAATTGATGCTGTCGGTATGCACAATCGGCGCGATGGCATCGAAGAATGCAAGATGGCTTTCGTCGGTCAGCTTGCCGATCGCTTCGCTGAGGGCGGGTGACGTCAACGGGCCGGTCGCAATAATAACGCTTTCCCATTCTTCGGGCGGTAATCCGGTAATTTCACCGCGGTCGATCGTGACATTCGGGTGCGCCATCAAACGCGCTGTGACCTCGGCTGAAAAAGCATCGCGGTCAACGGCCAATGCCGACCCTGCGGGCACTTTGTGTTTGTCGCCTGCAGACATAACTATCGAATTGGCGCGGCGCATTTCTTCGTGCAGCAGGCCAACGGCGTTGTTTTCCCAATCGTCCGAACGGAAAGAATTTGAACAAACCAGTTCGGCCAGATTATCGGTATGATGCGCATCTGTTTTTTTAACGGGACGCATTTCATGCAAAACGACTTTGACGCCAGCTTCGGCAAGTTGCCATGCCGCTTCGGATCCGGCCATGCCGCCGCCAATGATGTGAACTGTTTTTATCATGTTTTATCCTTTAATTTTTATCGCCATCATATTTGGGGAATTGCCCCGGGCATGCCGCTGTATCGCGCACATAGTCATCATAGGTATCAATTTCGGCCTGCCGTTTGCGGCGCTCTTCGCGCAGCGCCTGCATGGCGTTATCTGCAGCAATCGCAATATCTTCGGCAATTTTTTCGCGTGCTGCGGGTAGCTGATCACCTGTAAAGGGGCCGCGCATGCCAATCGTGCCAGCCGCCGTGGCCAAGGCAGCGCGGATATTCGGGATATGCTTTTCCAGCACCCGCAGATCGGTCGCGATGTGGCGTTTTTGATGTGCCATCGTGGCACCATAACCACAACTGGCAGGTTTAAAATTGTTCGCCATGTAAATGGTGCTGGTGTACACGATGTCAAATTCAACTTTTTGCGGCGCGATGCAGGCGGTTCCGGCTTGCGCGTGAATATGCTGTTCGTACTGCACGCTATAATTGCCGCCGATATCGGCGTGGTTCAATCCGCCAACCATCCAATGCCCGTCGGTGGATGTGGTCGCGTCTGAATTCAGCAAAAACTCGCCTGTCAATTCACGTGACGTTTTACCTGTCACGACAGGCATTTCCTGATGTTCGATGCGCACCTGTATATCCACCTGCGGAACGGCAGACGGGCAGGGCGCGGGCGTCGCCGCCAAAACAACAGCCGCAGCAATGGCAGGCAGATCAATCAAAAATGACGGCATATCGGTTTGGGGCCCCCTTACGGCTTATTGGTCAAAGCGGGGGAATTGCCCCGGGCATAGTGCCGAACTGCGCATGTAATTCTGGTATGAATCAATTTCGCTGTGGGCGGCGTTTCGTTTTTGGCTCATCGCGTCGAATAGCGGTTTTGTTTTTGATGCAATTTCGCGCGACAGGGCTTCTCTCGCGGCGGGCAAGGCTTCTTTGGACATCGGGCCGATCGGTTTGACACCTGCCAAGGCTTGCTCCAGCACTGTCTGCGCATCGCGTACATATTCTTTGGCGAATTTCAGGTCGGTTTTTTCATGCAGGCGTTCGTGCGCCATCGTGGCGCTATAACGGCATCCAAGCTTTTTGTAATCTTCGGCAATATAGATTTTGTTTTCAAAGATAACATCATAGGTAAACGCATTCGGCGTTGCGCATACGGTACCATCCGGATTGGTGCGGATCATATATGCCATGGCATAAGCTGTGCTGATACGCCCGTCGTGCAGGCCGCCGACCATCCATTTCGCTTCTTGCGCAAAAACGCTTTCTTTATCGGTTTCCTGCATATAGCCCGTCAGGGTGCGCGACGTAACGTCTTTTTGAATAGGATGCTGTTTATGCTCAAACGTTACTTTGACAGGTACGCGCGTCGATGGCGCACAGGGCGATGATTTCTGTGCATGTACGGGGGCCGCATAAAACAGCATAATCAGAACCGCCAAGGCGCCGGATAGACGGATCATGCAAAGGACTCCCTGAGGTAAAAGACACTGGCGGTATTGTTACGGACGGATCGTAATGGGCGTTTCGTCATCGACCATGTCCCACATCTCGCGAATATCCTTGTCGGCAACGGCGATACATCCGTTTGTCCAGTCGGACTTGGTATTATATTTCCACCACATCCAGCCGCGACCGTTTGGCATGCCGTGAATAAAGATATCGCCACCGGGCGACTGGCCACGTTTTTTTGCTTCGGCGCGGTCTTTGGCGCTGGGGTAGTTGATACGCAGCGACAGGTGATAAATGCTGCTGGGGTTGCGGCCATTGATCATGTAGCGGCCTTCGGGCGTGCGGTTGTCGCCCTCATGCTGTTTGTGGCCAATGGGGTTTTTACCCAGCGCGATGCGATAGCTGCGGATCACGTTGCCGTATTTGTCATGAAGTTCCATCCGGCGTTCGCTTTTGAAAACTTGAATCTCGGCCACGCGCTGTGGTTCCGGCGCCATGCCGGGCGGGGGTTCAAGGCTCAGGGCGCTGCTGGCCGGAATCAACATCAGGCACAACAAAACGCATACCGACATTACGGTAAATTTAAACTGTTCCATCATGCCGACAGAATACCGCCGCAGCAAAAAAAATAAACCGGATTTTACTGGAATCGTGCCGATTTTAAATCATGCCGCAGCCGCCGGCGGCGCAGCTTCCAGACGGATACGGCGGCTGAGCAAAAACAGCGCCATAGCCCCGTTAGATATGATTAAAACCACCGGATACAACCACGTGGCCACGGTGTAATGTTCAATGGCCATAAACGAAAAACACGCCCCCAGCGAGCCGATACTATAACTGATCGCAGATTCCGACCGCGGCTTGTTCCACGATTTGCGCAAGGTGGGCAGATAGCCGATGGTGTCGATCACACAAACCAATATAACCGACCACACGGGCGTTTGCGTCAAAACCCACAGCGGAATAGCCGTCAGCGCGACCAGCAAAGTCAGCCAGTCCGTGCGTGTAATATCTTTTTCACCGTGTTTCAGGCTGATCAGGACGAGCAAAAAACACGTGGCCGCGCCAAATCCACGCGCCCAAGAGCCCGCGCCCGCGCCATCGGCAAACTGTGCGGCAAAACCGATGGACGAAATAACGCCCCAGATGAACCACGAAAAGGCATGCGGCCGCGTTTTTCCCAGCCAGATACTGCGGAAATACGTCAGCCGTGCGCATAGCATCGCCGTAACAGAAAGAAGCCCGAAAATAGCAGACATGGTCATGATCGGGCTTCTTTCCGCACGTGAATGATTAGAAACGCAGAACCTTTACCAGCTCGACCTGTTCAAGCGCGTCGATAGCGTCGGTGATTTTGGCATCCACCGAACCGTCAAGCGAGATCAGGGCAATTGCCTTGTTCTTGCCCGGGATACGGCCAAGGTTAAAGTCTGCGATGTTGATGTTGGCATTGCCCAGCAGCGTACCGACCGCGCCAACCAGGCCCGGCTTGTCGTGGTTTTTGATAAACAGCATTTCGCCGTCCAGCTGTGCTTCGACCGGAACGTTATCAACCGCAACCAGACGCGCCTGCTCGCCGCCAAAAATCGAACCGGCCACCGTATGTGTGCCCGATTTACCCGTGACGGTCACGCGCACCAGCGTCAGGAAGTCTTTGCTTTTCTCGCGCTTGGTTTCGGCAACCGTAATGCCGCGTTCTTTGGCACGGGCAGGGGCGGATACGATATTGACGCCTTCCATCGACGGCTTCAGGAAGCCCGACAGCACCAGCGCCGTCAGCGGGCGGGTGTTGAGGCCAGCCACCAGACCCTCGTATTCAATCTGGATTTCCTGGGTATCTTCGCTTGCCAATTGGCCGGCGAAGCTGCCCAGCTGTTCAGCCAGTTTCATGTAAGGCTTCAGCTTGGGTGCGTCTTCGGCAGAAACGGACGGCATGTTGACCGCGTTCGATACAGCGCCTTGCAGCAGGTAATCGGCCATTTGCTCGGCCACTTGCAGGGCGACGTTTTCTTGTGCCTCCACGGTCGATGCGCCCAGGTGGGGGGTGCAAATGACGTTTTCATGGCCGAACAGCGGGTTTGCTTTTGCGGGCTCTTCTTCGAACACGTCAAGCGCCGCACCGGCAACATGGCCGCTATCAAGCGCTTCTTTCAGGTCTGCTTCGACAATTAAACCGCCGCGTGCGCAGTTGATCAGGCGTACGCCTTTTTTCATTTTCGCAATCGCCGCCTTGTTGATGATGCCGCGCGTGCTATCCGTCATGGGCGTGTGCAGGGTGATGAAGTCGGAGCGGGTGAGGATATCTTCCAGTTCAACCTTTTCGATACCCAGTTCAACCGCGCGTTCAGCGGACAGGAACGGATCAAAACCGATAACCTTCATTTTCAGGCCAATCGCGCGGTCGGCAACGATGGCGCCGATATTGCCGCAGCCGATCACGCCGAGGGTTTTACCAAACAGTTCCTGCCCCATAAATTTGGTTTTTTCCCACTTGCCCGCGTGGGTGGATGCGTTTGCCTGCGGAATTTGACGCGCCAGCGACATCAGCATGGCAACCGTGTGTTCAGCCGTGGTGATGGAATTACCAAACGGCGTGTTCATGACCACAACACCCGTTGCCGTCGCGGCAGGGACATCGACGTTATCCACGCCGATACCCGCGCGGCCGATCACCTTCAGCGATTTGGCACCTTTGAGAATCTCGGCGGTAACTTTGGTGGAAGAGCGAATGGCCAGACCATCAATATCGTTCAGCGCAGCGACCAGCTCGTCGGGTTTCAGATCCGTTTTCACGATCACTTCGACACCACGATTTTTGAAAATCGCTTCGGCCTGGGGGCTCATTTTATCGCTGATAAGAACTTTGGGTTTGTTGGCGGTCATGGGGCACACTCCTCGTTTGCTCGTTGGCTGGCGTTTGATTGTTGCAGAGCAGTATAGCGCGGGTTTTGTGGCCGTAAAATGCAGAATGCCGCTGCGGCAATATTTTCTTGACCCAAAATACCGTATAGGGTACATTGATACCACACAGCAATTACCATGATACCCCAAACACGGGAGATGCCATGACGCCGCACCAGACGCCAGACATCGACGCCCCCTATGGCCTTGTCGCCGGGGCTATTATCCGCAGCGAAGGCGGTTTAAAAACCGACCGCTGGGACATCGGCCACGAAGTCTGGCAGGTACGCAGCGCGAAATATGAACAGATGGAAGGCGATGACCGCCCCCGTTTATACGTCAAACTGCAAAGCGTTCTACGCCTTGAGGGGCTGGCGTTTATTACCGTCCCGTTTGATGCGGATGCCATGCAGGTATCGCCGCCACCAGACCAGACACCAGCCGCGGGCGTGATGTTTCCCGAACCGCGATCTCAAGTCTATATTCGCGAGAGTAACGATCCGTCGCGGCGCTCCTTCCGCGATGGACTGTGGGAGGTGGGCAAGGCCTTCCACAAACCTATTGAAGATGGCGCGGGGCAGGTGCTGCAATTGCAGCTGAAAAGCCTTGACCGTGTGCATCCATCTTACATGAACGTTGCGTTCAACAGGGCCACCATGACACCCGTTACGCCGGCACATCTGGCAAATGGCGGTATGGTCGATGTTGACATCAAGCGCGATATTCAACCCATGAAACCCCTGAACATCCAAAAACGAAACGCGGCCCCGTAAGGAAGCCGCGTTTGCGTTTGTGTTTGTGTTGAGCTTGTAAAGCTTAGGCTGCTTTAGCGGCCTGTTCAGCCTTGACTGAGCGGTATGCCCAGTCAATCCACGGCAGAACCGCTTCGATATCGGACGTTTCAACCGTTGCGCCGCCCCACAGGCGGAAAGACGGCGGTGCGTCACGGTGGTTGGCAACCTCGAACGCGATACCTTCTTTGTCGAGCATACTTTCGACCGATTTAATTACTTTGTTTTGCGCGTTGTCATCCAGCGTGGCCAGCCACGGGTCAACCACCTTGAAGCAAATCGACGTGTTGGAGCGGATATCCGCCGTTGCGGGCAGGAATTCAGCCCAGTCGGTTTTTTCAATCCACTTTTCAACCGCCGCAAGGTTGGCGCGGGTGCGTTTCAGCAGGCCCTGCAAGCCGCCCAGTTGTTCAGCCCAGATCAGTGCATCAAGGCAGTCTTCAACCGCCAGCATCGACGGGGTGTTCAGCGTTTTGCCTTCAAACGGCTCGTCGAACAGTTTGCCGCCTTTGGTGATGCGGAAGATTTTGGGCATCGGCCACGGCGGGGTGTAGCTTTCAAGACGCTCGACCGCACGGGGCGACAGCGCCAGCATGCCGTGCGCGGCTTCACCGCCCAGCACCTTTTGCCACGACCACGTGACGACATCAAGCTTGTCCCACGGCATATCCATAGCGAACACGGCAGACGTGGCATCGCAGATCATCAGGCCCTTGCGATCCGCTTTAATCCAATCCGCATTGGGTACTTTGACGCCGGACGTGGTACCATTCCATGTAAAGACCACATCACGCTCGGCGGTATCTACCTTGGACAAATCTACGATTTCGCCAAAGGGCGCCTCGAACGTGCGCACGTCGGACAGTTTCAATTGCTTGACGATATCGGTGATCCAGGTTTTGCCGAATACTTCCCAGCCCAGCGCATCTACGCCGCGCGGGCCCAGCAGGGACCACATCGCCATTTCCATGGCGCCGGTGTCGGATGCGGGTACAACGGCCAGCTTCCAGCCCTCGGGCATACCCAGAATGGACTTGGATTTATCAATCACAGATTGAATGCGTTTCACGCCAATCGACGCGCGGTGGGATCGGCCGGACAGCACGTTTGACAATGCCGAAACCGTCCAACCGGGGCGCTTTGCGCAGGGGCCGGAAGAAAAGTTCGGATTTGCGGGCTTGGTCGTCGGACGTTGCAGCGTCATGGCACACTCTTCATTTCTAAATGTTGATCGGGTTGATAATTATTATTGTTGTTTGGTTTGTAAGCAGGGATATTATTCTCCGTACCTTAAATGACGTCAACGGATTTCAGGAAAATGGCCACAGAAACAGTCGTTACCATCGTCGCCGCCACCGAAGGGGGCCTGACCGCTGCGGACGAAAACCGCTTTGCGGGCGAGATCAAAGCCATGGGACTTGACGGCCTGCGCATCGACTGGCTGGGGGCGGGGCAGGCGCTTGATATTATCATTAATGCGAATAGTGCCGAGCTGACCACCCGTTTACGCCAAAAATTACAAAACGCAGGCGCGTTTGATATTTTTGTTCAACCGAACGATGAAAACCGCCGCAAGGGCCTGCTGCTCGCCGACATGGACGCCACGATGGTAGAGGGGGAAACGCTCGACGATCTGGCCGCTCACCTGAACCTGAAAGATAAAATCGCCCCCATCACGGCACAGGCCATGCGCGGCGAAATCGACTTTGCCGAAGCCCTGCGCATGCGAGTCGGCCTTTTGGCTGGCCTGCCCGTATCCGCCCTGTTTGAAACGCTGGAGGGGTTACAATACACAAAAGGCGGCGAAACGCTGGTCAAAACCATGAACCGTTTTGACGCCAAATGTGTACTTATTTCGGGCGGGTTTGATATTTTTACACGCCACGTCGCGGGCGTTTTGGGTTTCTACCGTAATCTCGGCAATACGCTGGGGATCGCACATGACCGCCTGACCGGCGAAGTAATACCGCCGATTGTCGACAAAGACGTCAAGCGCCGTACCTTGATGGAAGAGATGAACAAATTCAAACTGCCCCCCGAACGCACCATGGCTGTCGGCGATGGCGCGAACGATATTCCGATGCTGCAAGCGGCCGGCGCAGGCGTTGGTTATTTCGGCAAGCCCGCCGTGCAGACCGCAACCCCCCATCAGGTACGCTACACAGACCTGACGGCCCTGCTGTATATGCAGGGGTATCGCAAAACGTCTTTTGCAGTTTAATTTAAAGAACGCCAGCTGGCGCGGGGCGTTTAAAGCGTTTCAGCAATTGCGGCGTCAATTCGACCATCAAGATTGCCGCAATAATCATACCGCAGCCAATCATACCCGTCACCGAAATGCGTTCGCTGAAAATCAGGTATCCGCCAATCGCGGCAAAGACGGATTCAGCGCTTAAAATCACCGCTGTATCGGATGCCGGCGCGTGCTGCTGCGCGATCATTTGCAGGGTATAGGCTATGCCACCCGACAAAACACCTGCATACAAAATAGGCCAGATAGCCGACTGTATACCTGCCCATGTCGGCGTTTCGAACATCAGCATTACCGCAATCGTTACAACAGAGATGACAGCGTATTGCAGGCACGAAATCTGGAACGGGCTTTTGGTGCGCGCCATAATGCGCCCCGCGATGGCCACGTGCAGGGCAAAGAAAACCGCGCAAAGAATAATCAGCGTATCGCCCCAACCGAAAGCATACCCGCCGCCCGATAGCAAATACGTGCCCACCACACAAAGCAGCGCCGCCGGAATAATAACGGGCGATATTTTTTGGCGGAAGCATGCAAAGCAAATCACGGGCACGAACAGAACATAAAGCCCCGTGAGGAAACCTGCATTGGTAACAGATGTCGTGGCAATGCCGACCTGTTGCAAAACGACGCCCAGCACGAATACGATGCAAAGTGACACCAGCAGCGGCTTCAAAGTGCCGCCGTCTTGAATAAGCAGCGTGCCACCCGCCTTGCGCCGTTCGCGCAATGCCAGAGGAAGCGTCAAAAGGAAGGAGATAGAAAACCGGCTCGCCATAAACGCGAAGGGGCCGATGTACAGCAGCGCCGTTTTTTGTGCGACGAAAGCAAAACCCCAGATGAGTGCGACCAGAAGGAGCAGGATATCAGCATGTAGGCGCGTCATCTGGGGTGGTATCTTTTCTAGTTCAATAGTAAATAGTGTGAAGTGAGTAGCGTATCTGTCTCAGCAGGCTTATTTCTTTTGCCAGCCGCCGCTTGCGTTCTGGATGTATTCACCGGCAGCCGCGCTATCGATCAGTTTTTTACCGGCGAAGGCCTGCACCTTGTCCAGCTCGGTACCGCGTTTTTGCGCGATGCCTTTGTATTTTTCGATACGTTCGGCATTGGTGGTTTCGACCAGTTGGCGCAGCTCGGCCGTGGGGCTGCCGACGATACCCAGCAGGCCGTCGGTACGCTCGCCGACGAGGCCTTGGGATTTCGCGGCATCGACGCTGAGAGCGGCGAAAGCCAGCGGGATAGCAACGACCATCATGGCGCCGAAGCCGAGGATTTTAGCAATCGTGTTTTTCATCAAATGTATCCTTCAAACAAGGTTACGAGGTTATTTCTTGATACCGAACAATTCAGGATCAGCCGCGAATACGTCTTCCAGATCTTTTTCGACCTTCACGCGCACTTCTTGCTCAATCTTGATGTTCATGTTGATTTCGATCGGCTTGTCGGGCGCTTGTACCTTGACAGTGGGCGAGCAGGCGCCAAGCGCCAATACCATCCCGAGCCCGAAAACGATCGGGGACAGCGCGGCACGGTTGAATTCATTTTTCTGTGTGGGCATTTTCGTATTCTTCCAGTTGTTTACGTATGCTTTCGGGGATCTGGTTGCTACCCGGTGAGTATTTTAGAATATTTTCCAGCGGCCCTTCTACATTTAAATTAATGCTGACGGGATATCCATTATAAAACTCCGGGTTTTTACCTTTCGCGGAAATGCCGATCTTCTGGTCTTTGCCAAGGGTGCCGTCGAGGGTTAATTTCAAATCCTCGAATTCAAATGCCTTCAGTGCGACCTGCAGATCAACCATCTGCTTCTGCCCATTGTCACGTAAGAATGCCGGCGGATCCTGCGGATTATATCGAATAAATCCGGAATTCTTTGATTTCAATACACCATTTACCAGCGTAATGTCGCCGGAACGCAGCTTGAGCGGCAAAACGCCATCGACGACACCGTTTGCCGTCAGCCCGTCCATGGGGGCGATTTTAAACAGGGATGCAAGTTGTAAATCTGTGGCGGTCAGGGTGATATCCGCCGTCAGATCGTCAATATTGACGGAGAAGGGCGATGACGAGATTTTCCCCTCAGCCAGCGTCCATTCAGCCTGATGCAGCGTGAAAACGCGCTTGGCGTCCAGACTGGCCACAACGATACCTGCGCTCAGCGGCAGGCCGACGTTGATGCTGCCCACGGCCAGTTTTTGCTGGGTCATGGTAAAGGGCATCAGGCTATCAAATTTGATCACGCCGTTCACGTTATTGATGATGTTTCCTTCGACATTCCCCGTCATATCACGTACAAAAACTTCACCGCGTGATGTGGTTTGCCAGCCGGATTTTCCCTTGCTCCAACCCAGATTACCGCTCAAGCCGAACGTGCCGGTTACATCCTGTACGTAACTCCCCGATAGCGGGAAGATGTCTTTAAGGCTGTAAACACCGATACTCAGCGTCGTCGGTGGGATGGATAGATCCACGCTGCCTTTTTGGGCGGGGATATCATGTGTACCTTTGATGCCAACGGTCAGCAGGCCGTTTTTTTCGGTCAGGTCGGCAGCAAAGGCGATTTTGCCGCTGCCTGCCTCAACAGATTTAATACCGGCTTTCAGCTTCACGGGTACAAAGGCGGGCGGTTTGACGGCATGCGAAATTTCGCCGGCTTCAATCGTCGCATTCACATCCGGCTGCGCGCCCGAAAAATCGGACGTCAGGTTCACCGACGTGTTTTTGGCAATCACCGTGGGGGTTACGGCATCCAGTCCGCCAAAGGATACTTTAAGCTGACGCGTATCTGTGTTCCACGACGCTTCGGGCGGTGTTTGTTTTTGCGCAGGGATGTTCAGCGATACTGTTTTATTCGCATCGACGGGGATAATTACGCCCTTCATCACCAGCGGTTTATCCACCGCCTGTAAAAATGTTGTATGAGCGGCCATATCGTGACGCAGGTCAAACGCGGCAGATGTTTCGACATCGCGCATCAAACCGGGCAGGGACAGTTTTTGTGCAGAAATATCCAGCCCGCCACTGACGTTATCCCACGACACCCAGGCCGCGCTGCGCGGTTTTGAGGCGTTGATTTTGGCAAGCGCCTGTCCGCGGCCTTTCAAATCCTGTACGCCGAGCGCGTCGAGATTTTTCAGCTTGGCATCCACAAGCACGGCCAGCGTGTCTTTATCTGGCGCGCTGCGGTCGAGTTTGATTTCGGCGGTCAGCTCACCTGAACCTTCGGTGCCTTGCGCTTGCAGCACAAGTTCGCTTTTTTGCGGTGTGACGCTGGATGTCAGCACGATCCCTTGCAGCGGCAGGTTATACAGCTTCAGCGACCCCGCCGACAGCTGCGCATTCACATTCGGCCATGCCTTGCCCGCCAACACATCCGGAGAGATTTCAAGCGACACCCAGCCCGCACCACGGCGGAGGGATATATCCGGCTCGCGCAGGGTTGCGCGTCCCTCGCCAATATCCACATGGGCGGAGAGGGCGGCCGTCGCCTTCACGGCTTTGACATTTATCTGGCCAATCGCGTTCAGGCTTTCGCCGCGCAATTCATAGTCACCCGTCAGCTGATATTCTTCGCCGCGGTCGATCAGGCTCCCCGAAAACACCAGTGGCGCGCCTTCGGCGATGGGTAAAAATGTACGGATATTACGTAATACCGCTTCGCGCACATGCAGATCAAGCGGGACGGGCAGGGAAACCAAAGTTTCCGTATTCTTTCCATCCGCGGCGCTATTTTGCGGCAGGCCGATCATGGCGTCTTGCACAACCAGCTTGGTTAACTGGCCCGACATAAAATCGGGAATGGTGACATAAGCTTCGATGCGGCCAATTTGCACATCGGCACCGCCCACGGTCATGTGCACGTTTTCAAAATAGCTGCCATTCAGGCCGATATGGGCACGCTCAACGGTCGCATCGGTCATGCCCGCCAAACGCAGCGCCTGCTGCGACACCCATTGGAATTTCAGATATATGGCAAGAAACAGAACCGCCAGAACGCCGATGACGCCAGCGCATATTTTAAAGCCGGTCTTTTTGAATATAGGCATCATGGCAGGGCTTCGCTTGCGGAGGGAATGGGCACGGTGAATCTTGATTTTGTTTTGTTTTCTATTGTTTTTTTATGCCCGATCAGCAATATAGGGCGCAAGCAATCAAAAACAGTTCAGACATCTTAAGAGTTCCGAGGAGTAAAGCAATATGTTCATTTCCCCCGCATTCGCGCAAACGGCCACCGATGCAGCAGCCGGCGCAGACGCCGCCGCAGGGCCCAGCTTGCTTGTTTCCATGGCGCCGCTGGTGCTGATCTTTATCGTGTTCTATTTCCTGGTTATCCGTCCGCAAAACCGCCGTATCATCGAACATCGCAAAATGGTGAACAATCTGGCGAAGGGTGACAAAGTTGTGACCGGCGGCGGCATCCATGCCACCGTTAAAAAACTGTCGGGCGAAGAAGACGTTGTCCTCGACATCGGTGGCGGCGTTGAAGTCACCGCCCTGCGCCACAGCCTGATGATGGTACGCGATAGCGCCGCCAAAAAAGAAGCTGAAGCCGCAAAAACAGCTGCCAAGTAATCACACGTTTAACCAACCCGTGACATCCGCCATGCAGGGGCGCATCTGCGCCGCCTGCCACGTTCCGAAAAGAGTGGGCCATGCTGAATATCGAAAAATGGAAAATCATTTTGACAGCGCTTTTGTGCGTGCTGGGCGTTGCCTATGCCGTACCGAATATTCTGTCACCTGAACGTCAGGCATGGATGCAGGCGTCGCTGCCCGGCTGGATGCCGCAGCGCACGGTCAACCTTGGCCTTGACCTGCAGGGCGGTTCGCACATTTTGCTGGAAGCTGACACAGCGGCCGTTATCGCCGAGCGTATGCAGGGCATGCTGGATGCCGCCCGCAAAGAGCTCACCGCGCAGAAAATCGGCTACACCGATCTGACCAGCGATAAAACCAGCATTTCGTTCCGCATCCGCGACCTCGAAAAAGACCGTTCGGCGGCGTACAAAATTGCCAGCGGCCTTGCCCAAAACCTCGACATCCAGATTGAACCCGACGGTAAACTGACCGCCCGCATCAGCGAAGCCGGTATCAACGCGCTGAAAACCCAGATTATCAGCCAGTCCATCGAAATTATCCGCCGCCGCGTGGATGAAACAGGGACAAAAGAACCCGTGATCCAGCGTCAGGGCACGGACCGTATTGTGTTGCAAATGCCGGGCGTCGAAAACCCCGAAGAAATCAAATCGCGCCTGCGCGAAACGGCCAAGATGTCATTCCATCTGCCCGATCCCAACGCAACCGCGACCAGCCGACCGGGTGCCTTTTCGATGCGCCTGCCGCTGAAAGACCAACCCGGCGCGACGATGGTCGTCAGCAAACGCGTCATCATCAGCGGTGAAATGCTGGTGAATGCGCAATCGACGTTTGACTCCCAAAACCAGCGTCCTGCCGTATCGTTCAAATTCGATAGTATTGGCGCCAAGCGTTTCTGTGAAGTAACGCGTGACAACATCGGCAGACCGTTTGCGATCGTCCTTGATAACACCATCATTAGCGCCCCTGTAATTAACGGCGCGATCTGCGGTGGCGATGGCATCATCACCGGTAACTTCACCACGCAGGAAACGGCCGAGCTGGCACTGCTTCTGCGGTCCGGCGCCCTGCCTGCTGAACTAAAAGTTATCGAAGAGCGCAGCGTCGGCCCGACGCTGGGTTCTGACTCCGTCGAAGCGGGTAAAAAAGCCGTTATGGGCGCTTTCGTTCTGGTCTGTGTCATGATGGTGGGCTTCTATGGCATGTTTGGCATGTTCGCCAACATTGCGCTGGCGCTGAACATGATTTTCATTCTGGCGGTGCTGTCGATGTTCCAGGCCACGCTGACGCTGCCCGGTATTGCGGGTATCGTTTTGACGATTGGCATGGCGGTCGATGCGAACGTTCTGATTTATGAACGTATCCGCGATGAACTCCGCATGGGGCGCAGCGTGCTGTCGTCCATCGATCTTGGGTATAAAAACGCCATGTCGACCATTGTGGATTCGAACCTGACGACCTTGATTGTGGCGTTGATCCTGTTCTCATTTGGTACCGGCCCCATCAAAGGGTTCGCGGTGTCGATGAGCATTGGTATCGCAACGTCGATGTTCTCGGCGATTATGATTACCCGCATCATCATTGTGGCATGGCTGCGCAAGACGCGCCCTGCGACGCTGGAACTGTAACAAACAATAATACAACCTCCTGACTGGAGAATACTTATGGCTTTCCGTATCCGGATCCTGAAAAACACCCCCAACATCGATTTCATGGGCCACCATAAAATCGGCATGTTCATCGGTCTTGCGCTCATCGCGCTGACGATCGGGCTTTTGTTTACCCGCGGTCTTAACTTTGGTATCGACTTTACCGGTGGCGTGCTGATCGAAACCACCATGCCCGCAGGCACCAAGGTGGAAGACGTCCGCGCCAAACTGGCCCACCTGCAGGTGGGCACGCCCACCATTCAGGAATTCGGCGAAAACACGCTGATGATCAAAATCCCCGGCAAAGAAGCCGACACCGCCGCACAAAAGCAGATTTATGCCGAAGTGCAGCAGGCATTGGGCAGCGAAGCCGAATTCCGCCGCACCGAATACGTCGGCCCGCAGGTGGGCAAAGAGCTCATCTGGACAGGCTTCTGGGCTTTTATCTATTCCATGGCCGGTATCATGATCTATATCTGGGCGCGTTATGAATGGCAATTCGGTGTGGCCAGTATCGCATCGCTGGCGCATGACGTTGTCTTGACCATTTTGTTTTTTATCGTGACGGGTATCGAATTCGATCTGGCAACAGTGGCTTCTATTCTATTGGTTGCGGGTTATTCGGTGAACGATACGGTTATCGTATTTGACCGCATCCGCGAAACGCTGCGTAAATACCGCAAAATGCCGATCAAAGATGTCATCAACAAAGCCATCAACGACACGCTGTCGCGCACCATTATCACCAACTGTTCGACACTGGCGGTTATGTGCGTATTGGCTGTGTTTGGCGGCCCGTCCATTCAGGGCTTCGTCTATGCGATGATCCTTGGCATGATTATCGGTACGCTGTCGTCGCTGTATATCGCAGCGCCTATTTTGGCCTACCTGAACGTGCGCGCCGAAACGGTTGCAACGCCCGAAAGCGATGCAGACGCCGCCGATGCAGAAGGTGCCGCCAAAAAGGCCTGAGCATTTGTGAAATACGAATAAAAAAAGGCGCCGCAGTCGATTGCGACGCCTTTTTTTGTAAATAGTTTTTTATTCAGGACGCTCGTCCGATACCGATAAATCTTCTTCTGCGTAATCGGCCAGCACCAGCTGCATACCGAACCAGCGCCAGCTTTGCGGCTGACCGGGGATGATGGTGTCATCGGGCATGGTGCAATTGATACGCGTGCGGCGTTCTTCCAGCATGCTATCCAGACGGATTTCAACACGCCCGCCGCCGGGACGCACCAGTTCCGCCTTGCCAAGGCCGGAGACAAAGCACGACAGCTTGCCCAAATCCTTGATTTCCGGTGTAACCGTAAAACCGATCGCGGGCGGGTTTTCCGTCACAATCATGCTATCGGGGATAACATCCGACACGGGCAGGGGCAGGGCACTGGCAGTCAGGGTAAAGCGGTCAAGATCGCCAAAGGCATCCGTCATAATAAACCGCGGCAGGGCCATATAATCCGCCCCCACATACGCAACGCCGGAATGCTGCGAAAACGCGGCAGAGAATTTATATCCAGACACCTGCTGGCGAATGGCAGGCGTATATTCGCCGAAGGGGTAGGAAAAAAACTCCGGCTCCGCCCCGAATTCGGCGCGGAAACGGGTGACGGCACGGTTGATAATCGCCGCGTTTTCTTCGGGTGTTTTTTCCATCATATGCGCGTATGCAGCAGGCAAAATGCCAATATCGGCCAGTTTGCTTTTGCGCAGGGTTTTCAGATCGCGCCATGTCATATGCGATGCGTTGTTATTATCCGCCATGTCGCTGGCATAAAAAACAGTATAGGGCAGGCCCGCCTGTTCCATCACTGGAATAGCGTTTTGCAGGGTCGTTTTCCAGCCGCCTTCGAAGGTAATCGCAACGGCGTGCTGCGGCATCGGCTCGCCCGCCTTGATCGCATTGATGACCGTGCGCAGCGGCAGGACGGTATAGCCGTCGGCCTGCAGCTCCTTGATATGTTCGCGGAATTGTTCGGTCGAAATGCTGCTTTGGGGCAGGTTTTCTTCGCCCACGCGCTGATAAACAAAAATCACGGCACTGGCACGGTCAGCGGAAATACCCGCCGCCATGGCCGCATCGGCCGAGAGCATCAGCCCCAGCCCGAACGCCGCGCCCAGCATATTCCTGTACAAATTTCTGTACAAAGGGCCGCAATTATGTTTTTGAATAGTAAGCATCTTTTAATCTAACTGCCGTTGACGGGATGGTATCTTAACATGGGCGCGACAGTATTAACAGACCAGGCTTTAGACACTCTTTTTCGGACAGCCCGCACGGCAAATGCGTGGCAGGACAAGCCCGTTGCGGCGGAAACGCTTCACAGAATCTTTGACCTGATGAAATTCGGCCCCACAGCCGCCAACGGCAGCCCGCTGCGCATCGTTTTTGTGCAATCGCCCGAAGCCAAAGCACGGCTGAAGCCATGTTTGATGGAAAGCAATCAGGACAAAACCATGTCCGCGCCCGTCACAGCGATTTTTGCGATGGATACGAAATTTCACGAACACCTGCCGTTCCTGTTTCCGCATACAAATGCCAAGGCATGGTTCGATGGCAACGATGCGCATATCGTTGAAACGGCGTTTCGAAATTCATCCTTGCAGGCAGCTTATTTTATGATGGCGGCGCGCGCGCTGGGTCTTGATTGCGGGCCGATGTCGGGCTTTGACGCCGACAAACTGAACGCAGAATTCTTCGCGGATGGACGGTTCAAGGTGAATTTCATCTGCAACCTCGGCTACGCCGACCCAAACGGTACCTTCGCCCGCAGCCCGCGGTTTGAATTCGGCCAAGTGGCGGAGATTGTATAACCAGCATGAAATGTCTTGCCGTTAACACAGCCAATGCCGTTTTGTCCGTCAGCCTGCATGTGGATGGGCACGTTGCGTATCATTTCACCACCGAAGAAACACGCGATCAGGGGAATTTACTGCTCAACCACGCGGCGGCAGGGTTAAAGACGGCGGGCATCGGTTACGCCGATCTGGATTTGATGGCGACCGTGACCGGTCCCGGCAGTTTTACGGGGATTCGTATTGGACTTGCCGGCATGCGGGCGCTGGCGATGGCGGCGAATAAGCCGCTGATCGGCCTCAGCAGTTTTGATCTGTTTGCCGCGCCACGTGATGGATATGTTAATGTGATCGCGGTCGAAGCTTGGCGCGAAGAGCTTTATCTTCAAATCAACAACGAAACGCCCGTGAATGAAACGCCGCAGGCTTTCCTGCCGCGTCTGGCTGCCTATGCGGGCACGCCTGTAATTTTGTCGGGCGATGCCGCCGCAAAAATGGCAGCGGTGCTGCCAGATGCCGAAATTGCTTTACCGCCCGCCGATACGCGTCATCTGGCCGAACTGGCGATCCGGAAATTTAAAGAAGAGGGGGCCGATATCGCATCGCAGCACCGCCCCGTGCCCTTTTATTTACGCGATGCCGATGTTACCATTTCCGCACGTCAGAACCGAAACATCGAGGGGAGCAAGGCATGAGCAACGACACCAAAAACCCCAAACCCGACCTGATGGCACATACCGCGACCATCGTTGCGGCCTATGTCGCGCGTCACGATGTGCATGATCTGCACATGCTGATCCGGCAAGTGCACAAAACCCTGAGTGCAATTGATCACGAAACACATACGGCTCCCGCACATAGCGCCGCCGCGCAGCAGCCTGCCGTACCCGTCAAAAAATCGGTCATGCCGGATTATATCGTTTGCCTCGAAGATGGCAAAAAACTGAAAATGCTGAAACGCTATCTAAAATCCGCCTACGACATGACGCCGGAGCAATACCGCGAAAAATGGAACCTGCCCGCAGACTATCCCATGGTCGCGCCGAATTACGCCGAAAAGCGCAGCCATCTGGCCAAAGAAAGCGGCCTTGGCAACAATCGCCGTAAATAAATTTAATCTGGTTTATTTCGACAGCTCTTCGGCGCGTTTTGCCGCAGCGGCAAGCGCTTGGTCGAACAGTTTTTGCATGCCGTCTTGATCGTTCATTAGAACGGCCAGCGCGGCGGCCGTGGTGCCGCCCGGGCTGGTGACATTTTCGCGCAGTTTACCGGCCGTGATGTCTTTGTTATCGGCGGCCAGTGCGGCACTGCCAATGACCGTCTGACGGGCAAGGCGGGCAGACATGGCGGCATCAAGGCCCAGTTTCTCACCCGCCGCCGCCATCGCTTCGATCAGCAGGAATACATAGGCAGGGCCACTGCCAGACAGCGCGGTCACAGGGTCCATCAATTTTTCATCCGGCACCCACGCGAAATCACCGACAGCGGACAGTAAATCTTGCGCCTGTTTTTTCTGCGCATCTGTCACGGCAGCATTCGCATAGGCAACCGTCATACCCATACCAATCGCGGCAGGGGTATTCGGCATCGCGCGGACAATTGCGGCAGATGCGCCCAGATGCTGTTCGAAAAATGCGGCCGGTTTGCCCGCGGCAATCGATAGCGCCATGGCGCCATGATCGGTATAGCGTTTGTACTGCGCAGCCATATCGGGCAGCACCTGCGGTTTGACCGCAAACACAATCACATCGGGTTTGTATGTCGGGGGCAAATCGCCCAGTACCTGCACATGCGGCACGTCCGCGTCGATAGCGGCAGGTTCGATCACGTAAATCTGGCTGCACAGGCGGCGTTCAAGCCAGCGCGCCAAAAGCGCCTGACCCATCTTGCCGCAGCCGACCAGCAGCAAATTCATAACGCGTGAAACTCTTATGCTTCGCCGACCGTGTCGAACACGGCAGCGCTGAGGTTGTCCTGCAGACGCACATCGCCCGACTGCACCAGCTGGAAGGTGGTATAGAAACGGTTGCATTCGGCAACCGAAATATCCACCACATCGTGGATGGTGTCGATGGCAATACCCGAGGGGATCATACGCAGCAGAACCGTGTGGCGGAACGTGGGATATTGCCCCTTGTTCGACAGGTCAAAGTGGCCGAGCCACATGTTCTGGTTGATCTGCTCCAGCGTGCGGCAGGCCATTTCATAGTTTTCATCGGAAATTTCAATCGGCATCGAGCAAGACAGCAACAGCGCCGAAAATTCATCTTGCCATTCGAACCAGATTTCCAGCGGGCCTTTTTGGCCGGGCAGGGTCATGACCAGGAAATCTTCGTCCGTACGGGTGAAGTTCCAGCCTTTGGATTGCGCCAGCTCTTCCACCATATCCAGCGGGTTGTTGTCATCATGGGCCAGTTCAAACGGAGAGCCGATCATTTCTTTGCTGCTTTCTTTTTTGCTTTAGCGGTCGGCTTTTTGGCCGGTTTTGTTTCTTTGGCGGCGGATGTTTTTGGGGCGGGTTTCTTTTTACCCTCAAGCGCATCCAGACGCGCTTCCAGTTCTTCTACGCGGGTGCGGGCACGGGTGGCCAACGCTTCGACACGTTCAAATTCGCTGCGCGTCACCAAGTCTGTTTCAGCCAGGATCTGGTCAACGCGCTGTTTCACCATACCTTTAATCTGGTGACGGACTTCGCTGAAAGACCCGAGCGCACCCGTGGCCATACGCGCCACATCGTCGAGGAATTTCAGGTTATCGAGATCAAGACCTTGCTTTAGTTTTTCGCGAGCACTTCTCATAATCCACCTCATTTGGCCCCTGTGGTATCATGACCGGGGCGGAAATTGCAATAAAAAAGCATGGCGTTAGTGGGGCGTCGGGTCTATAAATAGCTGAAAATTCAAAAAGAAGCTACCGAAAGCAATGAAATTATGAGCGGTTTGCCCTTTCCCGAGATTGATCCCGTCGCCTTTAGCATCGGCCCCTTGCTGATCCGCTGGTATGCCTTGGCCTATCTGGCTGGATTCATGGGCGGTTGGGTTTATGGCGGCTGGCTGGCCGACCGCGACCAGGACCGCCGTCCAAACCGCGAAGATATCGACAACATCCTGCCGTGGATGGTTTTTGGCGTCATTCTGGGCGGCCGTATCGGGTATGTGCTGTTCTATAACTTCCCCGAATATGTTGCAAACCCCATGAGCATCTTCAAGGTCTGGGAAGGCGGTATGTCTTTCCATGGTGGCCTTGCGGGCGTGACGCTGGCTATTCTGATTTTCTGCCGCCGCTACAAAATCAACCCGCTGGCCATGGGCGATATCGTGGCCACCGTGGTGCCCATCGGCCTGTTTTTTGGCCGTATCGCCAATTTTATCAACGGCGAGCTGTTTGGCCGCATCACGACCGTGCCATGGGCGATGAACTTCCCCGCAGGCGGCGGCCTGCCGCGCCATCCCAGCCAACTGTACGAAGCGTTTCTGGAAGGTATCGTTCTATTCATCGTGCTCTTTTTTATGGCGCGCAATGCCAAAATCCGCCGTATGCATGGCGTTTTGTTTGGCACGCTGCTGATCGGCTATGGCATGTCACGCTTTTTGGTTGAATTCGTGCGGGAGCCTGATCCGCAGTTGGGGCTGTTCGCCGAATATTTCTCGATGGGTCAAATTTTGTGCCTGCCGATGATGATTGCCGGTGCCATGGTCATTCAATTTGCCCGCAAAAAAGATGCCGCCGCACACCCAAAAAATGCCAACGTCTAACCCCGCGCCAGATATGACCGAAACCGCAGGCGGCCACATTACCGCCCGCATCCGTGCCAGCGCAAACGGCATGGGCGTGGATGAATTCATGCAGTCGGCCGCCGCGGCCTATTACGCGGACGCAAAACCGTTTGGCCGCGAAGGCGATTTCATCACATCCCCCGAAATCAGCCAGATGTTTGGCGAGATGATCGCCATCTGGTGCGCCGATGTCTGGGCGCAGGCCGGAAAGCCCGCCAAAATTATGCTGGCAGAACTGGGCCCGGGGCGCGGTACCTTGATGGCCGATATCCTGCGCACCGCACGTAACTGGCCGGATTTTCAAGCAGCGTTAAATATACATCTGGTCGAAACCAGCCCGCAACTGCGCGGGGCGCAGGCCGCCGCGCTGGGCAGCACTCAGCCCGTTTGGCACGACACCGTCGATACGCTGCCGCGCGATGCCTTCAGTTTGATTATTTCTAACGAATTTTTTGATGCGCTGCCGATATGCCAGCTGGTCTGGCAAGATGGCACGTGGCAGGAACGCTGCGTGATATGGGATGATACAGCGGGGCAGTTGTGCTTTGACCTGCGGTCCCTGCAAAACGCGGCGTTGGCGGCGCAGGTGCCTGCGCATATCGTACCTATCGATGGCGACATTTTTGAAATATCCCCCGCCTGCCGCGCCATTGCCGGCATATTGGGCGCACATATTGCGCAAACAGGCGGTGCGTGCCTTGCTATCGACTACGGTCATGCCCGCAGCGCCTGTGGCGATACGCTGCAAGCGGTCAGCAAACACAAATACGCAGGCGTGCTGGAAAACATAGGCCAGCAGGACATCACCGCCCATGTCGATTTCGACGCACTGGCCACCGCCGCCACAAAAGCAGGGGCGCAGCGCTGGCCGGTTATCACGCAGGAAAAATTTCTGAACAGCCTTGGCATCACCGCCCGCGCCGAACAACTGGTGCAAAAAGCAACACCGCAGCAGCGCGGCCAGATACCGCTGGATTTGCACCGCCTGACCGCACCATCTGCTATGGGCAGTTTGTTCAAGGCCGTATGCTGGACGCGGACAGGGGATAATATCGCGCCCACGGGTTTTCAAGATCAAGAAGGGGTATAACACACATGCGTTTTCTGACGACGGATCTGGAGAATATCAAATACCTGCGACACGGATTTTTCACACGTCTGGGCGGCGCAAGCGGCGGTGTTTTCAGCGGCCTGAACTGCGCCTTTTCATCTGGCGACGACCCCGCACATATTGACATGAACCGCGAAAAAGTCGCCGAAGCGTTGGGCGTCACGCCTGATAAACTGCTGACCCTGAAACAAATTCACAGCGCCAAAGTCGTAACCGTGGCCGAACCATGGGCATACCCGACCGCGCCGCAGGCCGATGCGCTGGTCACAAACCAGAAGGGCATTGCCATCGGCGTTTTAACCGCCGACTGTGCGCCCGTTTTGCTGGCTGATAAAAAAGAGCGTGTCATTGGCGCGGCGCATGCCGGCTGGAAAGGCGCCATTGGCGGCGTCATCGAGGCCACCATTGCCGCCATGGAAAAACTGGGCGCAAGCCGCAGCAATATCGTGGCGGCCATCGGCCCCTGTATTGGCCCGCAGTCGTACGAAGTCGGCGCGGATTTTGATAAACCATTTCTGGCGCAAGACCCTGCCAACGCACAGTTTTTCAAGGCATCGGCGAAAGAGGGGCATCTGATATTCGATCTGCCCGGATACGCCGCGCACCGCATCCAGCTGGCGGGTATCGAAACCGTATATGACACGCAGCAAGACACACTGCCCAACGAAACAGCGTTCTACAGCTATCGCCGTACATGTCAGCGCGGCGAGAAAGATTATGGCCGCCAGATATCGGCCATCGTCATTCGCTGATTTTTAATTGGGTTTTTGCGGTACGCGCGATTTGACGTTCGCGGGCTTGCCGACGGTCACATCGTTTTGCGTTTGCGGACGGGCGGTGTCTTCGGCGGTCTTTACGACCTGCGCCGCATCCACCATGAACCCTGCGAATTCGATATAATTGCTGCGGAGTTTATTAAACTCTTCGTATGTCACGCGGTCATGTTTTTCGTAGTTTTCCATGACCCGTACAGTGCGCAAACCGGCATCCGCCATACGCGCCGACGCATCGCGCGGCATAAACGGCATGTTTTCGTCCGTACACAGCGCCTTGAAAACGCCATACAGGCTTTCCAGCCGTGACGCCGAAAACGTATTCATGGCCGGAATGTCATCGACCGTTTTTTCCAGACGCTTGATGGCGGCATCGAGTAGGCGGGCGGTGAGGGCTTCTTTCTGATCCGTTGTTTCCGCTTTGTGGCGCATCAGCAGGCTATATTTGTTCACGGTCATTTGCCATACGCCATCACCACCGGCGAATTTCGCGGCGGTGTCGTTGAATTCCTTGGAAAGGCTTGCAAATGTTTGTGACATAAATCACAGGCTAGCAACGGGATTCGCTTATGTCAATTGGGCGTTTTTTTCTGCATGGCGTCTATCTATTTGCCTGTCAAAACAGTAAGATCGTGGCCGGTCAGATCAATCACCGGGGTACGCGCCATGAAACTTATTTCTTGCACCGCCAATCAACCGCTTGCCGAGGCGATTTCATCGTATCTGGGTATCCCGCTGACCGAGGCAAACGTAAAGCGTTTCGCCGATCAGGAAATATTCCTCGAAATTCTCGACAACGTGCGCGGCGAAGATGTTTTCGTCATCCAGCCCACGTCGTATCCCGCGAACGACCACATGATGGAACTGCTGATTATGATCGATGCGCTCAAGCGCGGATCGGCGCGCCGCATCACGGCGGTTATTCCGTATTTTGGTTATGCGCGCCAAGACCGTAAAACAACAGCGCGTTCGCCCATTTCGGCCAAGCTGGTCGCGAACCTGATTACCACCGCCGGCGCTGACCGCGTATTGACGATGGATCTGCACGCAGGGCAAATTCAGGGTTTCTTTGACATTCCGGTTGATAACCTGTTTGCAGGCACGCCCGTGTTTGTGCCCTACATTAAAAACGTTTGCAAAGTTAACAACCTGACGATTGTGTCGCCCGACGTAGGCGGTGTGGTGCGTGCGCGTGCCTTCGCCAAACGTCTGGATGATGCAGGTCTGGCCATCATCGACAAACGCCGCGAAAAAGCAGGCATTTCCGAAGTGATGCACGTGATCGGCGAAGTCGCCGGCCGCGACTGCATCCTAATCGACGACATGGTAGATTCCGCAGGTACCATCTGCAACGCCGCCAGCGCGCTGATGGAACATGGCGCGTCGTCTGTGCGTGCCGTGGCATCGCACGGTGTCTTTTCGGGCAGCGCGATGGAGCGTATCGAAAAATCGCCGCTGGTTGAAATGCTGGTCACCGACAGCATCAAATCGACCGATAAAACCAACGCCTGCGCCAAGATCAAATACCTGACCGTCGCACCGCTGTTTGGCGAAGCCATCCTGCGCATCAGCGAAGAGCGTTCGGTATCGTCGCTGTTTGATACCGTGACGGCCAGCGCGTAATAAAAATCGTCAGACCTTCGGGTTATTCTTCGCGGCTTCGCGCCGCGGAATAACACGGCCGTTGATATCCCAAATCAGGAAATCCATCACTTTGCCCGCCAGCACGCCCACGGTTTTACCCGCAATGGCGGCGCCTGCAATTAATCCGGCTGTGGCCACCATAGGCATCGCCGCAGGCAGCGCGGCCACCGCGCCAAACACGCTGGCCAGAAAAATCCCGCGCTCCACCAACCGTCCGCCATTCTTCAGGCGGGCGGTGTTATAGAGGGCTTCGTTGACCGGCGAGGGGCCCAAAAACGGGCGAAGCGCAATATACCCAAGCGTCGGCTGCACGTCCGATTTCTGCGCCAGCCAGTTGAAAACCTGTTTAATCATGGCAAAAGCCTTCAAAAATGAACCAATGTTGATATCAGGCCATATCCGCTGATGACTGTCCAGATACCATCTAGAACTTTGATTTATAATAACATTTAAACGATGTGCAGGGCGCAGAGGGGGCACGGGGGCAACATCGCCGGCGCCGCAGGCTTGGCAGGGCGTGAAAATTCATAATTCCCTTGATTTTTGGCCCATTGTGGCCTTATATACCCCGTCCTCGTAGCAGCACCCCTGGAGGCTGGGCGGGAGATAACTAAAACCAAACCGAAACAAAAGGATAAGATATCATGGCACAACAAAAAACTACGCTTGCGGCCGCCGCACGCGCGAAGGCCGGTAAGGGGGCCGCCCGTGCAGTACGTCGCGAGGGTAACGTTCCCGCTGTCGTTTATGGCGACAACAAAGAGCCCGTGTTGATTGCGATCAACGAACGCGCTCTGGTTAAGGAACTCTCCAACAAGAAATTCTTCACGCACCTGTGCGACCTGACCGTTGATGGCAAAACCATGCTGGTTCTGCCGCGCGATGTACAGTTCCACCCCGTGAATGACCGTCCGGAACATGCAGACTTCCTGCGCGTTTCCGACAAGACGATCATCCGCGTTAACGTACCGGTACGTGTTACGAACGAAAAAGCATCCGCTGGCCTGATCAAAGGCGGCGCGCTGAACATCGTTCACCATGAAATCGAAGTTTCCTGCAAAGCAACCGACATCCCCGAAGAATTCGTCGCAGACATCGGCGGCCTTGATCTCGGTGGTTCGCTGCACGTTGGTGACCTGAAGCTGCCCAAAGGCGTTGAACCGTCGATGGAAGGCAACTTCACGATCATCACCGTTGTTGCGCCGACGGCAATGAAAGCAGAAGCAGAACCGGCTCCGGCCGCGGCTGCACCTGCGGCTGCTGCTCCGGCAAAAGCGCCGGCGAAGAAGTAATCGGTTCAGGGGCGGTAAACTGGTATGTGGCTGTTTGTCGGATTGGGCAATCCCGGCCAAAAGTACCAGCACAACCGTCACAATATCGGATTTATGGCGATGGACGTTTTCGTCCGTCGCCATAATTTTTCCGACTGGTCGAAAAAGTTTCAGGGCGAGATATCATCCGGCATGCTGGATGGCGAAAAGATTATTTTGCTGAAACCGCAAACCTTCATGAACCTGTCGGGTCAGTCGGTGCAGGCGGCGGCGGCATTTTATAAAATCGCTCCCGAAAATATCGTCGTGTTTTACGACGAACTGGATTTACAACCCGGCAAGCTGCGCGTGAAAAAAGCAGGCGGCAGCGGCGGGCACAATGGCATCAAGTCAATCGACAGCCATCTGGGGCAAGATTACTGGCGCGTGCGCCTTGGCATCGGTCACCCCGGCGACAAAAACCTCGTCAGCAACTATGTGCTGGGGGATTTTGCCAAGGCGGACGATACATGGCTGGTGCCCCTGCTGGATGCGCTGGCCGACCACGCGCCGCGCCTTGCAGCCGCCGACATGGACGGGTATATGAGCAAGGTGGCGCAGACATTGCAGCCGCCGCGCCCGCCCAAAGAAAAAGAAGACACACAACAAGACAAAAAAGTACAAGCACAGAAGGAATAATAAAAATGGGTTTCAATTGCGGTATCGTCGGCCTGCCCAACGTTGGCAAGTCCACCCTGTTCAACGCCCTGACGGCCACAGCCGCGGCGCAGGCAGCCAATTACCCCTTCTGCACGATCGAGCCGAACGTGGGCCGCGTCGCGGTTCCCGATGCGCGCCTAGATACCATCGCCAAAATCGGCAAATCGCAAAACATCGTGGCAACGCAGCTGGAATTCGTCGACATCGCCGGCCTGGTACGTGGCGCATCCAAGGGCGAGGGGCTGGGCAACCAGTTTCTGGCCAACATCCGCGAAACTGACGCCGTGCTGCACGTGCTGCGCTGCTTCGAAGATGAAAACGTCACCCACGTCGAAGGCGGCGTAGACCCCATCCGCGATAAAGAAATCATCGATACTGAATTGATGATCGCCGACATGGAAAGCCTTGAAAAACGCGTCGAGCCTCTGCGCAAAAAAGCGAAAGGCGGCGACAAAGACGCCACCATACAGGTCGAAGTCATCGAACGCGCACTGGTCGAACTGCGCGACGGACGCCCCGCACGTATCGTCAAGCGCGATAACGAAGATCAGGAACGCGCCTTCCAGCAGCTGCAACTGCTGACCTCCAAGCCTGTTCTTTACATCTGCAACGTGCTGGAAAACGACGTTGAAAAAGGAAACAAGCACACCGAACGCGTCGCTGAAATGGCAAAGGCGGAAGGTGCGGGCCATGTCGTCATCTGCGCGGCGATTGAATCAGAAATCGCGCAGCTGGGCAGCGACGAAGAGAAAATGGAATTCCTCTCCACCATGGGCCTCGACGAGCCCGGTCTGAACCGTGTCATTCGTGCAGGCTATCAGCTGCTTGGCCTGATCACGTTCTTTACCGTCGGCCCCAAAGAAGCGCGCGCATGGACGATCCGCAAACTGTCCAAAGCCCCGCAAGCCGCCGGCGCCATCCACACCGATTTCGAACGCGGATTTATTCGGGCCGAAACCATCGACTTCAACGACTTCGTAACGCTAGGCGGCGAAACCGCCGCGAAGGAAGCGGGCAAGATGCGTTCGGAAGGTAAAGAATACGTCGTGAAAGACGGCGATATCATGCTGTTCCGCTTTAACGTGTAAAAATCCCCGACATACAATTTATAGTTGCAATACGTTTTTTCCTCCGTTACGCTGCAAAAAGACAGAAACGGGGGAAAAATGTCCATTCCAGCCAAAGCAGCAGAGCGTATTCGCACTGCACTGAAACGCTTTCAGCCCATCTTGCAATCCGCGAAAACGCGTGATGTAAATGAATCCGACACTGTCGTGATTATCATGGACATGCTTGAATATGTTTTTGGCTATAATAAATATACCGAAATTACATCCGAACACGCCATTCGCGGTACGTATTGCGATTTGGCAGTCAAGCTGGACGGTAATCTGGAGTTTCTGATCGAAATCAAAGCGATCGGGATGGAGCTGAAAGAACAGCACATCAAGCAAGCCGTCGATTACGCCGCCAACCAAGGTGTGGAGTGGGTGTGCCTGACCAATGGCGATGAATGGCGTATTTATAAACTGGGCTTCACCAAACCCATCAGCCACGAAATGGTTGTGAATTTTAATCTGCTGTCTCTCAACAGCAAAAGCAAGGATGACATCGACACGCTTGGGCTTCTTGCGAAAGAAGGCTGGCAACGTGCACGGTTGGAACAACACCATAGCGTGCAACAGATTGTAAACAAATTTACGATTGGCGCGGTGTTGCTGTCTGAACCCGTTGTGTCGGTTGTGCGCCGTGAATTGCGCCGCCTCTCTGCTGCTGTCAAAATTGACGATGACGAAATTCGTACCTATTTACAAAACGATGTAATCAAGCGCGACGTGCTGGACGGCGACAAAGCGCTCACGGCCCGCAAGCAAGTCGCCCGCGCCGAGAAAAACCAACTGAGAAAGCAAAAAGAAGCTGATATAAGTAGCGCAGCAGCCGCTATCGCTAACGAACCGGAAACCGCAGAGACTAAGGCGAGTGCAGAGGCTTAACCTCTAGCTGCGTTTTTTATCGATGCCGATTTATTTTTCAACCGAAAGGGAATAAACCTTTGTTTCAACGGCTTGCCGCTGAAGCAGGTATAGCCATTTGCGTTTATTTGACGTATTTAATGCATAACCGCTATAATTAAGCTCTGGGGAGTTGGAGGGATTGTGCATGGCAACAAAGGGACCTACCAACGGAAGTGATAAACCGCTTTCGCCCGCATTCAACGATATTAATGCCGAAGCAAAACCCGATCATATGAGCGATGCGGAATATGCGGCTGCACAGCGTGCCATGGCGCGTGATTATCTGGATGGCAAAACACCGCAGGAAACCCCCGCGCTGATGTACGTGACCGGGTTGCCGGGCGCAGGCAAAAGCACCTTTGTCGCAGCTGCACGTGCGCAAAAGCCTGAATTGCACAGCGCTGTACATATCAATTTCGATGACCTGCGGGTGTACCATCCGCGTTATCAGGAACATGTCAAACAAGACGCCATAAACGCCGCCGCCCGTATTGATATGGCGGTGGTGCGCCTGATCGGCTGGCTGACCGAAGAAGTCGCCGCGCGAAAATTAAACGTCATTCTGGACGATGCTGCGATGGGGCAGGATATTACACGCGCCATTTTGTCACCATTTAAACAAAACGCCTATGATATCAGCGCTGTCATCATTGCCGTGCCGTCGATTGTGGCGCGGCAGTCTGTACATTTGCGGTTCGAAGAAAACTTCGCGGCGGCAAAGCAGGGGCAGGACGTTATTCCGCGCTGGGTCAACCGCGATGAACAGGACAGCGCCCCCGCCGCACTGGTCGAAACCGTAGAAACGCTGGAGGGGGAGCCGTTTGCCCGCCGCATCGCCGTTGTCGATCGTCAAAATAATCTGCTCTATGCCAGCAGCGCCCATGCGCCCGATGCCACCGCAACCGCAGCTGTGACACAGGAAATGCGGCGCGCCTTAACGGACGAAGAAACGACCGTGTACCAGAACAAAGCAATGATGATTTCGATTTTGATGCAGGCACGCGAAGGGGGCCTGTCACCCAACGACAATGCCCCGCGCAAAACTGCTGCGCCGCAACAAAGCCAGCCCCAGAACCATACAAAATTTTAAGGGCAAAACCTGCCGCTTATGTCAACGCCTCGGCGGATGGGTATAGGTCGCCGCGTGATTTTTTGCTACGCTTGCGCATCCAATTTTATATGCAGGAGCGTGCGCCATGAAAATCCATACCGTCAAGTTCCACCCCGAAAAAGCATTGCTGAAAAAGCATGATCAGCTTGCGTGGAAAATCGCCGCACTGGCCGCAGCGACCAAGGACGAAGACCTCGACGCTGATGTGATCGACATGGTGAAAAACCGCATCATCGATAACGCCGCGATTTCGATAGCTGCCGTCAACGAACATGCCGTCACCGTTGCCCGTGACAAGGCGATGGCATCCGAAGGCATCGGCCGCGCCACCATTTATGGCCTGCCGAAATCGCGCCTGTTTGGCCCGCGTGAAGCGGCATTTGTGAATGCGGTTGCCGTTCGCTTCCGTGATCAGGACGATACGTATCTGGCGGCTGAATATTCGCACCCTGACGATAATATTTCGCCTATTCTGGCGGTTGCACAGCAACTGGGTATTGGCGGCAAAGACCTGATACGCGGTATCGCGGTTGCGTATGAAATCCACGTTGCGCTGGTGGGCACCGGTAACGGTACGGGCATCTGCCTGCACAAACACAAAGTTGACCATATGACGCATATCGCGGCCGCGACGGCGGCGGGCCTTGGCGCCATGCTGCGCCTGCCGGTTGAACAGATTTATCATACCGTCAACTTTGCGGTGCATAACGCCATTTCGTCGCGCCAGTCGCGCAAGGGCGACATTGGCGCGCAAAAAGAATTCGTGCCCGGCTTCAGCGCGGAAATTTCTATCGATGCACTGAATTCAGCCATGCACGGCCTGAAAGGGCCGAACCCGGTGTACGAGGGTGAAGACAGCATCATCCGCCGTTTCCTCGACGCTAAAAACAATCCGGATGCAGAATACAAAATCGAACTGGCCGAGCCGGGCGATAAACTGCGCAACATCATGATGACCTACCCCAAAGAACACGCGTTTGAATATCAGGGTCAGGCCATCATCGACATGGCGCTTGAAATGGTGGCCAAGCTGCCGAAAAAAGCAGATGGCAAAACCGTAGACTGGAGCCAGATCGAAGGCATCCTGCTGGAAACCAGCCACCACACCGACCACGTCATCGGTACGGGCGCACACGATCCGCAGAAAGTAGACCCCGACAGCCCGCGCGGCACGCTGGATCATTCGATTATGTTCGCGATTGCACGATCCATCCAGCTGGCCCGCTGGGACGAAGATGTCTATGACATCAAGCCGGAAGAAAAAGAAGAGCTTCGCGCTGCGATGCTCAAAATCCAGACGGTGCATGTGGATGAATGGGAACGCCGTTACCATAGCACCGACCCGAAAGAGCAGTCTTTTGGCGGCAAGATGATTGTAACGCTCAAGGGCGGCCAAAAAGTAGAAGACGAAAAAGCCTGCGCCAACGCACACCCGCTGGGATCCAACCCGTGGAAACGCCCGCATTACATCAAAAAGCTGGAAAGCCTGACCAAAGACCTGCTGAGCGATAAGGCGCGTGCGCAGTTCCTCGGCATGGTGGACAAGCTGGAAACGCTGGATGCATCCAAACTGGGCGAGATGACGCCCGAACTGGACGCCGCAAAACTGGCAGAGCTGAACACCACCACCGGTGTTTACAATGCCGTGCGTGCCTGCACCGCAGGCGCCTGCAAGACGGAGAAATGCGCGTAATGACAAAAACATCCGCAGGACAAAAATTCCGTGATGCGATGCAGGGCGCGCTGAAAGACGGCGCACCGCTGCATATCATCGGTGTGGCCGATGGCAGCGATGCGCTTGAGGCTGAACGCGCGGGCTTCACAGCCATTTATCTATCGGGCAGCCAGATGGCCGCATCGCGCGGCTGGGCGGATATTGGCCGGCTGGAGCTGCGCCATGTCGCAGAAAGCGTGCAGCGCATCATGGACAGCGGCACGACATTACCGCTGCTGGTAGATATTGATACGGGGTTTGATGATGTGGCGGAAACAATTCGCACGCTGGAATCCCTTGGCGTTGCTGCCGTGCATCTGGAAGATCAGGAAGATCTGAAAGCCTGCGGCCATTTGCCCGGCAAACATGTCGTCAGCAAAGACGCCGCAACCGACCGCGTGGCGCGCGCTGTTGCCGCAAAGAAAGACCCTGCCTTCGTGCTGATGGCCCGTACCGATGCGCTGGCTGTCGAGGGCATGGAAAAAACGCTGGACCGTATCACCGCGTATGCGAACGCCGGCGCGGATATTATTTTCGCCGAAGCGTTCCCGGACTCCGCCACCTATGCCGATGTTAAAAAGGCAGCGGGCGGCAAGCCCGTGCTGGCCAATATGACCGAATTCGGCAAGGTCGCACTGAAGACACCGGCGGAGCTGGCACAGGAAAGCGGCGGCAATATCGACATCGTCCTGAACCCGCTGTCCGTCTACCGCGGCCAGCGCGAAACAGCGGCGAAGATGTACAAGGAAATCAAAGGTACCGGATCGCAGCGCGATCTGGCGAATAGCGGCCAGCTGCAAACCCGCGAAAGCTTTCAATCGCTGATCGACTACGAAGGCCAAGTCGCCGACCGCGCCAAGCTGCTGGGCACAGACGCCCCGCAAAAGAAAAGCGCGAACGGTAAACCGCAGCCTTGATGCAGCGCCCGTTTACACAAACAAAAAACCCGCCATAAAACGGCGGGTTTTTTGTTGAATGATGGATAAGCTTAAACAGCGATATTCAGGTTATTCCCACGGTAAGCGTCAACGGAGGCGGTGATCATCTCGACGATGCTTTGCTGCGCCTGCGCGTTTTGCTTCACCATTTGCAGGGCAATGGTTTGCTGAAACATAGCTTGCTGTGATGCGATAGCGGCGAGTTCCATTGGCGGCAAATCCTTGTGGTTGGTGGATAGAAATCCCCCGTGAATTTCTATTATACCCCCGCAGAAGTTAACAAAATATTAACTTTTTAATACGTTGATTTTACTTGTCATTTTATGACTTGCCAGCCGTGAAAAGAGGGCGTAATTCATTATCAGCACCTCAAAAAACTCCACGCCTGAAAAAGGATATTGCCATGTCAGATCAAGCAAATGCCCCCGTGATTGCCAAAGGCCTTGCCGGTGTTTATTCCGACACCTCGCGCCTGTCGAAGGTTTTTGATGAAACCAACACGCTGACCTATTACGGCTATCCGGTGCAGGAGCTGGCCGAACATTGCCAGTTCGAAGAAGTCGCCTATCTGCTGTGGCACGGCGAACTGCCAACCGCAGACCAGCTGAAAAAATTCGAACAGCAGGAACGCGCCGAACGCGCAATCAGCGACAAAATGCTGACCGTCCTGAAACAATTCCGCAAAGATGCGCACCCGATGGATACGCTGCGCACAGCGATCAGCTTTCTGGGCGTTGAAGACCCCGAATGGGAAGATGCCACGCCCGCAGGCAACTTGAAAAAATCGATCCGCATGCTGGCAAAAATCCCGACCATCATCGCCGCCGATTTCCGCCTGCGCAACGGCAAAGAGCCGATCTCGCCGCGCAAAGAGCTGACCATGGCGCAGAACTTTTTCTATATGTACTTTGGCGAAGTGCCGGACGAGAAGGTCGTGCGCTGCTTTGATGCATCACTGACGTTTTATGCGGAGCATGGCTTTAACGCATCCACCTTTACCGCGCGCACGGTGACGTCTTCGCTATCCGATATCTATTCGGCGGTGACGGCGGCGATCGGCTCGCTGAAAGGGCCGCTGCATGGTGGCGCGAACGAAGCGGTCATGCACATGCTGCTGGATATCGGCACGCCCGAAAACGCGCAGGCATGGATCGACGAAGCACTGGCCGAGAAGAAAAAGCTGGTGATGGGCTTCGGTCACCGCGTGTACAAAAACGGGGACAGCCGCGTACCGTACATGACAAAATATTTCCATGACATGGCCGAAATCAAAGAGGGCCAGAAATGGGTGGAGATTGAAAAAATCCTCGAAAAAACGATGGTGGAGAAAAAGAATATCCACCCCAACCTTGATTACCCCGTTGGCCCCGCATACTACCTGATGGGTTTTGATATTCCGGTATTCACGCCGATTTTTGTCATGAGCCGTATCACCGGCTGGACCGCGCATATCATGGAACAGCTGGAAAACAACAAACTGATGCGTCCGCTGTCCGTTTACAGCGGCGTGCCCCAGCGCACCGTGCAGCCCATCGACAGCCGCAAAGCAGCGTAAGCAGAGGCCCGCGTGCGGCATATCGCCCGCAGCTTTCCGCCGGTGACGGCAGAACGTCCACGTAGCTTGATCCTCGGCTCCATGCCGGGGATCAAATCGCTGGAAGCAGCGCAATATTACGCCCATCCGCAAAATGCATTCTGGAAGATTTTATCCGCGCTGTTCGATATGCCCGCGGATGATTACGCGCAGCGTTTGCGTATCATCACACAAAATCATCTGGCGCTGTGGGATGTCCTGCAATATTGCGAACGCACGGGCAGTCTGGATGCCGCCATTGATGATGCGACTATTCAGGTAAACGACTTCGCAGGCTTTCTGTCTGCGCATCCAACCATTACACACATATTCCTGAATGGCGGCAAGGCAACGCAGGAATTCAAACGCCGTGCATGGCCGGCACTGCCGCCGGATGTTACGGCACGGCTGACCGTAACGCAGCTACCCTCAAGCAGTCCGGCGCATGCGGGAATGCGGTTTGAGGCGAAACTTGATGCGTGGCGCGTGATAAGAAAATAAAAGCGGCGTCATTCCGGCGCACGCCGGAATCCAGACCACATCAGTCGTTAAACGGATAGATGGACACCGACTTTCGTCGGTGTGACGAGCACGTGTGGGAAGACGTTAAGCCACTTTCTCCGCCGCGCCGCCACGCACCAGCGCGCTGTACGCCTCACGGATTTTGCGGGTGATGGGGCCTACTTTGTAGACGGTGTCGTCGATCTGGCCAATCGGCGTGATTTCTGCCGCCGTGCCGGTTGCGAAGAATTCATCTGCCGTTTTGATTTCATCCGGCATAATCGTGCGCACGTGCATAGGGATACCCAATTGATGCGCCAGTTCAATAACCGTCTGGCGGGTGATGCCATTCAGAAAACAATCGGGCGTCGGCGTGTGCAGGGCGCCGTCTTTCACCATGAACAGGTTGGCAGATGTCAGCTCGGCGACGTGGCCGCGGTAATCCAGCATCAGGGCGTCATTGCAGCCCGCTTTCTCGGCGGCGTGTTTGGAAATGGTGCAAATCATGTAAAGGCCGCTGGCTTTGGCATGCACAGGCGCGGTGTCGGGGGCAGGGCGACGCCATTTGGATGTGATGACCTTGATGCCTTTTTCCAGCAGGTCGCCCTTGTAGTACTGGGGCCAATCCCACGCGGCGATGGCGAAGTGGGTTTTTGCCTCTGGCGCGCCAACACCGATTTGTTCTGAACCGCGCCAGACGAGGGGGCGCAGATAGCCGTCCGTGATGCCATTTGCTTCAACCGCTGCCATGCAGGCCTGGTTAATTTGCTCGACGGTATAGTCGAAAGACATATCCATAATCTTGCAGCCGTCAATCAGGCGCTGGCTATGTTCGTTCGGTTTGAATATTTTACCGTTATAGCAGCGCACGCCTTCAAACACTGCGCCGCCGTAATGCAGGGCATGCGTCATAAAATGCACCTTGCAATCGCGCCACGGCATCAGTTTGCCGTTCATCCAGATTTGACCGTCGCGATCGTCATAGGGAATAAGAGCCATTGCGGTTTTCCTGCTATTTACAGTGTGAAATTTGACGCAATCATATTATCCTGATTGCCGGAAGCTCACAACCCCAAAGCGGTCATTATGTCTATTCAGGCGCAAAATAACCCGAGCGATACGCCGCCCGACCAGAAACCACATGTTCTGGTCGTGGATGACGACGAACGCCTGCGCATGCTGCTGTCGCGGTTTTTAAGCGAAAACGGATTTCTGGTGACCACCGCAACCGATGCAGCGCACGCACGCGATATCATGAACTATCTGCTCTATGATCTGGTCGTGCTGGATGTGATGATGCCGGGCGAAGACGGCATGGCGCTGATACGCCGGCTGAAAGCCGAAGGCATCGATACACCGGTGCTGCTATTGACCGCCCTTGGCGAAACGGAACAACGCATCAACGGGTTCGAAGCGGGGGCGGATGACTATCTGCCAAAACCGTTCGAACCGCGCGAATTATTACTGCGTATCAACGCCATCCTGCGTAGGCGCGCGGCAGCAACACCTGCGCCAAAAACAGATAAACCCCTGCGTTTCGGCCGCTGGCGTTTGGATATCGAACGCGGCGAAATGATTGACGACAACGACGCATCGCGCCTGCCGCTGACGTCGGTTGAACATACATTGATGCGCGCACTCGTCAGCCGCAAAGGCGAAGTCATCGGCCGCGAAGAACTGGCGGAGCTTTGTAACATGAGTGCCAGCGAGCGTACTATCGACGTACAAGTCACGCGCCTGCGCAAAAAAGTGGAGCAAGACCCGCGCGTGCCCAAATACATCCAGACCGTACGCGGTAAGGGCTATGTTCTTTGGCCGGATGAAGAGGCGTAAGGGATAGTCATGGCATCACCGATCGTTTCAAAACTTAAACGAAAGCTTCTGCCCAGCACACTGTTTGGGCGTTCGCTGATGATTATCGCAACGCCGATTTTGCTGCTGCAGCTGATTGTGTCTTTTGTTTTTTTCGACCGCCACTGGGAATCCATGAGCGACCGCCTGATTTACGCACTGGCGGGTGAAATCAGCATGCTGACCACGCAAATTCAAGAAGCCAAAGGCGACCAGCAGGCGGAGCGTGTGATTGCCGATGCCGCACGCATTCTTGACCTGCGCATCCAGATTTTGCCGTTAACACCACAGGCGCTGCAACCATCCGGATCGCCGTTCGAAAAATTTTACTGGTTCAGCATTGATCAGAAACTGAACAGCGCCCTGACGCGCAGGCTGACAAAGCCATTTTCGGTACACTCCAGCGAAGAAGATGAAAAGCGGTTCAAGGTTGTCGCCCAGCTGGACAATTATCGCGTCATTGAATTCATCTGCCCCGAACGGCGACTGACCAGCTCAACCACTTATATTTTTATTCTATGGCTGATCGGCAGCGCCGTCGTGTTGTTCGGTATTGCGATTATTTTTATGCGCAACCAGATACGCCCTATCCGCCGGCTAGCCATTGCCGCAGAAAAATTTGGCAAAGGTCAGGACGTGCCGGATTTCCGCCCCGTCGGCGCACGCGAAGTACGGCAGGCATCCCGCGCATTTTTGCAAATGCGTGACCGCCTGAAACGCCAGATCGAACAACGGACCGCCATGCTGGCGGGGGTATCGCATGATCTGCGCACGCCGCTGACGCGCATGAAATTACAACTGGCGATGGCCAAAGACGACGAAACCGTCGCGCATCTGCGTCAGGATATCGACGAGATGGAAAAGATGCTGGAAGCCTATCTGGACTTCGCCAAGGGCGAAAGCAGCGAAGCGCCCGAAATGATCGACCTGCACGACATTCTGGAGCGTATCATCGCCCGCGCGCAGCGGCAGGGCGAGAATATTCAGGCGCAGCTCGCCGACCGCATCATGATCCGCTTGCGCCCGATGGCGATCGAACGTGCGCTGGCCAATATCATTGGCAATGCCTGCAAATACGGAAAGCACGCATGGGTAAACGCCTACGAACAATCCGGCGCGGTCGAAATATCTGTCGATGACGACGGGCCGGGAGTTGCAGAAAATTTACGCGAAGATGTATTCCGTCCGTTTTTCCGGATCGAGAAATCGCGCAACAAAAAAACCGGCGGTGTCGGCCTTGGCCTTTCTATCGCACGCGATATTGTACACGGCCACGGCGGCGAAATTTTTCTGGAAGATAGCAACCGCGGCGGATTGCGCGTGGTTATTCGCCTGCCGCTTTAAGTTTTTCTTTCGTTTTGGATTTTACCTTGCGCGCTGCTTTTTTGGCTTTTGTCGCGGCCTTGCCCGCCACGTCTTTCACGGGCGCAGGGCAATCGATGTAGCCGATATAGGGCAGGACGCGTTCAAACCAGCCGAGGCGTTTGTCAATCGCCGCCATGGTCGGCGACATGTCTGCGGTGTCGTCCTTGCTCCAGCGGTCAACCAATGACAGATAAATCAGGCTGAACGCAGCAATCACGGGCGGCGTGACACGGTCATCATCCAGACGGCTGAGCAGAAGCATACGGTGCAGCGTGTCGTAAAGCCTGCGCATGAATTTGCCGCTATGGCGTGGATGGCGGGCGGCGTATGCGGGCAGGGATTTCAGGGCATCGCGGTAATCTTGCGCAAAATCAAAACGCGTCATCAGAATTTCATGCAGGTTATCGCGCCAGCTGTCCGTCAGGTAATCGCGCACGGTTTCTTCGGTGCGTTCTTCGATATCGTCCAGCATATCGGGCAAGATTTCCCAGATATTCTGATATAGCGCGGCTACATCAGATACGGAAAGACCGGCTTCGGCTGCAATCGCGGCAGGGGTGGCGGCATCCCAACCGTCGCGGCCCGCAATATTCATGGCGGCACGGATTATCACGGGACGCAGGTTTTCCTGCGGTTTTGCCGATGCCTTTGCCTTGCCTGCGGTTTTTTTCGCGGACTTGCTTTTTTTGACTTTCGGCTGGTGTACATTTTTGTTTTGTGGCATCATAACCCCCTGATTTTCTTTATCAAAAGTACAAGGATTTTCTTCATGAGTAAAGAGCCTGTGGATATCGTCGGCATCGGCAATGCGATTGTGGACGTTCTGTCCAAAACGGACGATAGCTTTTTGTTGGTCAACAGCCTGAACAAAGGCGCCATGACCCTGATCGAAGAGGCGCAAGCCGAAACCCTGTACAGCAAAATGGGCCCCGGTACCGAAATGTCCGGCGGTTCGGCGGCCAATACCATCGCGGCCTTCGCGGCTATGGGCGGCAAGGCCGGATACATCGGCAAGGTATCCAATGACCAGCTGGGTAAAGTGTTCCGCCACGACATCTGCGCGGCGGGTGTCCGCTTTACGACCGCGCCGCTGGAAGATGGCCCGTCAACTGCACGATGCCTGATTTTGATCACGCCGGACGCCCAGCGCACCATGAGCACCTATCTGGGTGCCTGCGTGTGGATCGCGCCCAGCGACCTTGACGAAGACATGATCGCACAAGCCGGCGTCACCTATCTGGAAGGTTATTTGTTCGACCGCCCGCGCGCCAAACAAACATTCCGCCGTGCCGCCGAAGTGGCACATGCGGCAGGCAAGAAAGTCGCGCTATCGCTGTCTGACTCTTTCTGCGTGGAGCGTCACCGCGACGAATTCCTCGATCTCGTCCAAAATCACGTCGATATCCTGTTTGCCAACGAAAGCGAAATCATGTCGCTGTATAAAACGGATGATTTCGACAGTGCTGTCTGGAAAGTGCGCGAACATTGCGAGCTGGCGGCACTGACGCGCTCGGACAAAGGCTCCGTCATCGTGACTAAATCAGCCGACCCGATTACAGTACCCGCAGCGCCCGTTGAAAAAGTCGTCGACACCACGGGTGCGGGCGATATGTACGCTGCGGGTTTCCTGTTTGGCCTGACGCGCAATATGCCGCTGGCCGAATGCGGTTATCTGGGCTCGCTGGCGGCGGCCGAAGTGATCGCGCATGTGGGTGCCCGCCCGCAGTCCGATCTGGCCGCGCTGGTTAACTTGCGCAAAGCCGGATAAGAGGGGCAGCATCGCGTATGGGGTTTTCACGCCGCAATTTCCTGATTTCTTTGGCGCTGGCGGCGTTTCTGGCCACCTTCAGCGATATGGATTCGCGTGCGTTCGTGCCCGAACTGATGGCGCAGAAACTGGCGGGGCAGGCGAAACATGGCATCGCCATGCACGGAGAACTGCGATACCCGATCGCCTTCACCAACCTTGAATACGTCAACCCCGATGCGCCCAAAGGCGGCACGCTGAGCCTGTCCAAAACCGGCAGCTTTGACAGTCTGAACCATCACATCATCATGGGCACACCGGCAGAGGGGCTGGCGCAAACCAGCGACCAGCTGATGCAGCGCGTATGGGATGAACCGTTCAGCCTCTACGGCCTTGTCGCGCAAAGCATCGAAACACCCGAAGATCGTTCGTGGGTAGTGTATCGCCTGCGACCCGAAGCGCGTTTTCACGACGGCGCACCCATGACGGCGGAAGACGTTAAATTCAGCTATGAAACCTACCTGAAACATGGCCACCCGGTGCGCCGCCGTGTCTATGGCCTTGTCAAAAACGTCACGGTGATTGATACGCACACCATCCGTTTCGAATTTGGTGACGGATACGACCCCGAAACCGTGATGATTTTGTCTCTGATGAACGTGCTGCCCAAACATTATTGGGAAAAGAACGATATCACCAAAACAACCTTGACGCCGCCGCTGGGCAGCGGGCCGTACAAAATTGCCAGCGTCGATCCGGGCCGCAAGATTGTGTATGAACGTGTCAAAGATTACTGGGGTAAAGACCTTGCCGTGAACCGCGGTCATTACAATTTCGATACCATGATCTATCACTACTTCCGCGACGATGATATTGCGCTGCAGGCGTTTAAATCCGGCGAGTATGACCTGCGCCGTGAATACGACGTCACGAAATGGAACAGCGCCTATGATTTCCGCGCGCTGAATGATGGTTTGGTTATCAAGGATGAAATCGCACATGGCCGCCCTGAATGGCTGCGTGCGCTGATCTTTAATACCCGCCGCGGCGTGTTTAAAGACATCCGCGTGCGCGAAGCGCTCGACCAGATGTTCAACTACGAATGGCTGAATTCGACGCTGTATGGCGGGTCGATGAAAAAAATCGACAGTATCTTCGCCAATTCGGAACTTGCGGCACGTGAAAAACCCGTAGGCGAAGAGCTGGAAGTGCTCCTTGGTTTCACCGGAAAAGTACCACCGCGCGTATTTGACGAAGCCTATAAGCCGCCCGTGGGCCATATGCGTGACCGCCAGCGCCGCGCCCTGAACCTGCTGCGCGAAGCGGGCTGGACGTACAAAGATCAGAAACTGGTCGATAGCCGCGGCAACCCGATGCGTTTTGAAATATTGCTGGGCAGTAATGCGGATGAGAAAATCGCGCTTGAATTTTCCCGCACGCTGCGCCGCATTGGTATCGACGCCAATGTACGCACCGTCGACAGTGCGCAGTTCGCCGGCCGTCTGGATGTGTTTGATTACGACATGGTTTTGTACCGCTGGGTCAACTCATTGTCGCCTGGCAACGAACAGCTGAATTACTGGGGCAGCGCTGCCGCCAAACAAAACGGCAGCCGCAATTACGCGGGCGTGCGCGACCCCGTCGTGGATGCGCTGGCCGACAGCATCGCACGCGCCAGCACACGGGCAGGGCTGGTGACTCGCGCCCGCGCGCTCGACCGTGTTTTGATGCACGGCTATTACATGATTCCCTTGTTTTATGCGGGCAAGGATATGGTCGCGCACAAGATAGAGGTCAAAAGGCCTGAAAATACCCCCGTATATGGGGTAGTTCTGGAAAGCTGGTGGCGTGAAAATGCTACAAAGACTACGCCCTGACATATCTCTATTGTCTTGGCCGCAGGAAATGATTAACGTACTAAAAGAGAAAGAACAATTTGCCGAGGGGAGAATTCTGTTCTCATGACAAAAGGTTTCAAAATGCTGGTTGCCGCCAGCGGTCTTCTGGTTCTGTCTGCATGCGTTCCTCCGCCGGCTCCGGTGGCGCAAGCGTATTGGCAGCGCGTTGAAGACAATTCCGCACTGTGGATGACGGGCCCCAAAGCCCAGCAGCAGCTGGATCAGGATCTGGCTGGTTGCGTCCGCGAAGTGGATGAGCTGGTTGAACTAGGCGCCCTGCGCGAAACGACGCCGCCCGATACGCACAGCGAATATCACCGTCCGCTGAACGCGTCCGGCGATCTGGCGTTCTATGACACGCCCACCCGCCTTGGCAGCCACAAAGTATCGCACAACGACTTCTACGACTTCGAAAGCTGCATGCGCGTCCGCGGTTGGGAGCGTGTACGCTTCGTACGCTACGACACGGCGCAGCAAGCCCAAAAGACCTACAAAGCAACGCAAGAATTGCGTGTTTGGGGCGTGACGGGCGAAGCCGCAGAACAAAAACAACAAGAGAAAGTTGACGCTGTACGCGACAACTACACGGGTCTTAACCAATAAAAGACACGTCGATCAGATTAAACAAAAACGGCCGCCCGCACAGGTGGCCGTTTTTGTTTTTGGTGCATAAGCATATACGTAGTGGCACATACGCAGCACAAAAATAAAACCGCACATAGCTGCACGGCTGGCAATCCATACGCGGCGAAAAAAAACGTCAGAAGATATCAGGCTTTATTTTTCTGCAGGCGTTCAAACAGTTTGACGGCACCCGCATAGGCGGCATCGACAGTCAGGCTTGTCATCAAACTGGTTTTGATTTTTTTGGAATCATATCCTTCATAGCCTGTCAGCTGTTCAACCGTTTCGGGCGTTGATACATAGGCGGCATGTGCGCCCCACGGACGATACAGGGCAGGATAGCCCGGGCCGAATAGTGCCAAGGTCGGTGTACCAGCCGCGGCCGATACGTGCGTCAGGCCGGAATCGTTACCGACATAAAATGCACAAAGACTGATCGCTGCGGCAGCTTCTTGCGGGGTTGTTTTGGCGACCATATCGATACGGCGATCTGCGGGCAGGGCATCCAGCACCGGCTGGGCGATATCTTCTTCGCCGGGCGCGGCAAATACGGCCACGCGGTATCCGGCTAAAAGACCATCTGGCGCCGTCAGTTTATTTGCCAGCGCGGCGAAGTTTTCATTCGGCCACGTTTTACCAAGCCACCGTGCCGCGGGGGCGATGGCCAGCACAGGCGTACCTTCGGGTATCAACTTGCGTGCCGCCGCAAGGGATTTTTCATCCAGCCACAGGCGCGGGGCAGGGGGCGGCGATACGCCAATCACGTTGCCGACCTGTTCCACCTTGTGCATGCTCTTGCTTTGACGCTTCCAGATATAGCGTTTCTTGGCGTGCAGCATGCGCGACAGCGGGCTGTTGCGCATATCAACAATAATATCCCATTTATTCAGGGCAGTTGTACGGGCCAGCACACGCCAATGTCCGGCGAAGCGTTCCTTTTTCATCGCAACGACGTTGCTGACATTCGGGATGGCAGAAAAAATACTGGTGACCACTGGGCCGCAAGCGACAGTGACGTCTGCGTCCGGATATTCGCGGAGCAGGTGATCGAGCGCGCCAGTCGTAATGATGGCATCGCCAAGGTTTGTCGCAGAGATGAACAGAATCTTCATTTTATTTACGGTGCAGCCAATGTCGGACTAGTATGATCTTATTGTGCTGCATAGGCAAGGAACAGGAACAAAAAGACCAGACCTTGGCAAATGACGCGAAACTGCATCATGCGGTTACTGGCTTTTTGGTCGGCTTCCCGGCCGCGTGTCATAACGACCATGCCCCAGAAAAACGACCCCACAACGCCCAGAGCTGCTATGGCAGCGGCGACAATAAAAACGATAGAAACGGGGGACATGCAGATTTCCTTTGCGGCAATAGTGTGGCAGTAATATAGGCGTTCAGATCAGACATGAAAAGCCCCCGCAAGGATTAATTATGACCAAACAGCTCTCTGGCCCGTTTATTGCCCCCAAATCCGGCAAAGCACGTTTTTTGGTGGTTTTGCTGCATGGTTATGGATCCAACGGGGATGATCTGATCTCTCTCGGCGAGGAATGGGCGGCGGATTTGCCCGATACAGCATTCGTCGCGCCAAATGCACCCGAAGTATGCGAAATCTGGGCGCAGGGCTACCAATGGTTTTCCATTCGCGCCATCGACGCCGATACGTTCGAGCGTGAAAAGCAGGCCGAGAAGGCAGCGCCCGCCATCCACAGCTTCCTCGATGCGCAGCTGGCGCATTGGGGCGTCCCCGAAAGCCACATGATTGTGGGCGGTTTTTCACAAGGGGCCATGATGTCGATGTACACAATGCCGCGCCGTAAAACGGCCTGTGCGGGGGTTATTGGCTACTCCGGTATGCTGATCGAACCTTTGGCGCTGCGTATGCCAGAAATGGTCAAAATGCCTATTCTGGCCATCCACGGCGACCGCGACGAAGTGGTCCCGCCAAGCGCGCTTGGCATCATTGACGAAGGCTTCAGCGCGGCTGGATACAATGTGGAAACTGTCATGCGCCCTGGTTTGGGCCATGGGATTGACCATTTTGGCCTGACTCGCGGCCTTAGCTTTATTAAAGAAAACTTTGAAAATGCGGAAAAAATAGCCCCAGCATAAATTAAAGTAACACTTTAATTTATCTGGCAAATCCGGAATAGCGCGGGCAGTTTTCCAGCCTGTGGATAAATCCGTGATATAATTTTCCTATGGGTGAAGATTCGTCACCGTCCTCTGACCGAAATGGGTCGGGGCAGAGTGGAGGCGGTACGGACCGAACATAGGGAACCCCAACCGTGCATAACCATTTGGACAGCTGTCCGACTTTGGTGCTCAATGCCGACTATCGTCCTCTGAGCTATTTTCCTCTGTCACTTTGGTCTTGGCAGGAAGCCGTAAAGGCTGTTTTTCTAGACCGCGTGGATATCGTTTCGGAATACGACGAAGTCATCCGCTCCCCCAGTTTTCAAATGAAGGTACCGAGCGTCATTGCGCTGCGCGAATATGTGCAGCCCAAAGCGCGGCCTGCCTTTACCCGCTTTAACGTATTTCTGCGCGATTTGTGGACATGCCAGTATTGCGGTGACAAGTTCAAAACCCACGAACTGACGTTCGACCATGTCATCCCCAAATCGCGGGGTGGCACGACAACGTGGGAAAACATCTGCACGGCATGTCAGGATTGTAACTTGCTGAAGGGAAACCTGCTGCCGATCGAATGTGGCATGCACCCGTTCCGGAAACCGGTGCAGCCGACGACGGGGGAGCTACAGGTGAATGGCCGCGCATTCCCGCCGCATTTCCTGCACCGCAGCTGGAATGACTATCTGTATTGGGATACGGAACTGGAAAGCCCGTAAGCCAAAACGGAAATCGTTTCTTCTTTATTTCGATTTGCGCCCGTGCGCCAGCATGGCGCCGATAAAACCAAGCAGCCCCAGCGACAGCAGGAAATTCCAGCCCGTCATCGACAGGCCAATCTTGCACATCGGCACACTGCAATCCACAACGGGGCGGCCCAGGATAAACTTGCGTAGCTCTTCGATATCATCGGTTTGCGGCAGGCCGCCGGCGCAGGCTTTGGGGCCCATCCACCATTGGTATTCAACGCCCACGTGATATCCCGAAATACCCAAACCCGCCAATACCGCCACAACCGACAGCAGCAACGCCGCCTGCGTCATCTTCGGCTTCACACCATGCAGTCCCGCGCCCAAAAGGCCGAGGACCAACAGCGCGTAATAGGGGCCGCGTTGATAACGGCAAAGAATGCATGGTTCGCAGCCGAACTGATACTGCGCCGTATAAACGACACCCAGCACCGCCGCGCCCAAAAACGCCAGCAGCAGCGAAAGATTGCGCGGATGCGCCATGATGTCGATCAACTGTTTCATATCATAAACTTAATGGCGACAAACCCGCCGATCAAGAGCGCGAGGAACAAAAACGTCATCAACCCCAGACGTTTTTCGATGAAAACCTGAATAGGCGCACCATATTTCCACAAAAGCCCTGCCACCAGAAAGAAGCGGATCGCGCGTGCAAAAATAGACGATACGATAAAAACAGGAATGCTCATCTGTATCAGTCCCGCCATAATCGTCATGATTTTGTACGGGAAGGGTGTCAACCCCTTGGCGAAGATCAGCCAGCCGAAATCTTCATGGCCCATAGCCTGCAATTCGCTGAATTTTTCTGTCAGTCCGTAAAAACGCAAAATGGCTTCGCCGACCGTTTCAAACAGGAAATAACCGATGGCATATCCAAACAAACCGCCGATGACCGAACTGAGCGTGCAGATCGCGGCATAAAAAAACGCCTTCTGCCGGTTGGCGACGCACATCGGTATCAAGATCACGTCAGGCGGAATAGGGAAGAACGAACTTTCGACAAACGACACACCCGCAAGCCCCCACGTGGCGTGGCGGTGTGCGGCAATGCGAAGGGTCCAGTCATATAATTTACGGATGAGTTTCATCATGATGACGCAAGTTTTAGCATGGCGGCCATCGGGGCGCAATCCGCAATGTTACATATTCACAGGCGGTCAGGCGCCCTTTTTCAGAAATTAAGGGATTTTTTTAAATGGTCGAATTTGCGTACTGCCCAGCCAATAGGGCCTGCATACCGCTTCGCGACTTTGTTAAATTTATCCACCAGCTTGCTGGCGATATCTTCCGTCACGTTGACCGGCTTGAAGGTGCTGGTTTCAAACCGCTTGTCGGCGGCGCAGTCGTTGAAATGCACAACCATGCCTTTTTCTTTGAGCCCGCCATAGCTGTGGGATGGTTCAAACACCATCACCCGTTTGCCTACGGCCAGCGGTTCGGACACCATCGACAGTGAATCGCCACCGACGATGATATGATCTGCTTCTTTGATTAATCCTATATAAGGATTGAATGCGTTTTCTTTGCCGAAGTGTTCATGAAAATTATATCCCTCGATTTTCAAACGTGCGCCAAGACCTTTTTCCTGCGCCAGTTCTTCCATGCGGGATTTCAAGCTGTTGTAATTATCTTGATACGTTCTGCGGCTGGTGCAGATAAAAACCGTCAATTCTTCATGCTGTGCGCATTTCGAAATCATACGCTGCGCAAAACTTTCGACGTCTTGTATATTCACCATCATTACGGCGACAATGGGCGATGTGATCTGATTATAATGTTCACGGAATTTTTTTCCGTGTTCGTCAAATATCTCGGGCGTCAGATGATGCGACACCAAACTGATATCACCCAGCAAATCGGACGACAGGCCTTCGTTAATCGTATTGACCATCATCAGCGGGGAGATACGGGTCATCATCCCGCCATAATATGCCGCACGGCTGAGAAGGATATCCGGCTTGCCATGCTGCTTCATGTAAAGATCAAGCGCATCACGCGGATCGGGCATGCCCGGGTACAGCTCCGTCAGGTTCTTGTCTTCAAGATAATGGAAACGGCCACCCAGTTTTTGCGCCATACGCAGGCCGATGCCCTTAAATCCGTGGCTGTCACCGCGTGTCGGGTCATCATCGCCGATATAGACCATCACCATTGGTCCGGATTTGGAAGCGTAAGACTGCGAAGACTGGGCGGTCATGCGGTGGGCCTGGCCTATTGTCATTGAACGATTATAGTCTCGCACAGCATATAAATTATGTCAACAAACGCACCCTTTAGGGACTGAAAACATTAAATAAATATTGACACCTTCGTCTGTGCACCATCCATGAAATCTGCAAACAACCCGAAATTTTACTTGAGCTAGCGCCACGCCGTTACTGTATTGCACTACAATCCTTGCCATGCCCCTGTGGTGGAATTGGTAGACGCGCCCGACTCAATAAACGAACGCATTCTTGTGATGAAGTTAGGGGAAAGAGGGGGGGGGCGGATACTGCAAAAGTATGCTTAATAATATCCTAGATGAGCTTGGATTGAAATTTGATAGAGATGGCCCGCGCCGCACAGCCTATAGCTTGAGTCATACTTATATCTGTCTTCAATTGATTGAAAGAGCAGACATTTGCCAAGTAGCGAAAAACCGCCGTACTGGCGTCGAAATGATTGGCAAGCTTTATGCTTCTCACATCAAAAATACCTTGGATGCATCTGCTATTAACGTACGTAAAATTAGAAAAAAGCCTTGTAAATCAGAAGATTGACCTTGTTAAATTTAGCTTGTCGAGTCAGTTGCTTGTGGTTATATTATGGCCAAGTGCCCCAGTGGTGAAATTGGTAGACGCGCCGCACTCAAAATGCGGTACCGCAAGGTGTGTTGGTTCGAGTCCGACCTGGGGCACCAATTTCAAAGAAAAAAAGAATAGACGAAACCAAGGAACCTTGGTTGATGCTGCTATGTAAGAGCATATGGGCGTGGCCCACCTCTCGATCCGTCTGCGGAAGAATATAGGCATACGCCTATTCTGTTGGCTAAAGAGCGCCACAGGTTAATGTCAGCAGCTATGCAATCCGCGATAGTCCAGTTATAGCGGTTTATCGTTAAAGTCTCACAAACGACTTCCTCTCTGGTCAGTGACTGTAAGTAGCTTTTCGCCTTGTGCGGGTTTGCTTGCGTACAGCGCCGACCTTCGTCGGCAGTGGCGGGGCATTTCTGGCGCGTCAATAGTATGAAGCCTTTATTCATAGAGAACTTATATTGGAGGGGATGGGGCTTAGAATTATTTCACAGCGTAAAAAAGTGGCCTAGTTTATAAAATAGAATACATAGGTAAGCTTGAATACTTAGAGTTTTACTCCCTCGAACATTTGATGTGGAGCTTTACCTTTGGTATGTACAGAAAATTTGAGAAGCAATTAAGATTGCCTATTACTTCTCAAAGAAATAAATTTCGGTAGAAGTCCGAGACTTATTTATTTCAATCTTCAAGCAATCCAAAAGTAATAAATATTTGGTGTATAGAAGGTAAAATATAGCCAAAAAAAGTTGCAATCTAGAACCAAACGATATCAATCAAGCGATCTTCTTTCTCGCAGTCTTTTATTTCGGCAAGGTCGTCTTCTAATATATTACAAAGCCGTCTCTCGGCTTCTTTTGGCAGATGGGCCCGAAGAATATCCAGCATCTCATTCGGACCCGCAAGGGCAAGCTTGCAAAAAAAACCATTCAATGCAGCGCGTCCCAGCCACATAGAAAATTCCTGAATTAATAAGGCATCAATCGTGGCGTCGGTAAAAATTTTCTTTATGCGGTATTCATGCCCATGACGAACTCTTTGAAAACCAGTGTCACATTTTTGGTATACGTGTATAGATTCCGTGCCCACCAAAGCTATCCAGTAAATCATACCTATTGGCTTCACTATGGCAGAAGTAGAATCTTTTAGCAGTCGAGATTTTTTTTCAATTTGCGGAAAGTTTGCGGATTGTTTCATGAAAAATTCCTTTCTTGCAAAGAATTTAAAAAATAAAAGGCGCCTATGGGCAGGTAAATGCCAGATAGCATTACGTGTGCTGTGTTATATTATACAAAAGACACATATAAATTTTTACTGAGAGCTTTTTGTACGTGCATAAGGTTTGTATAAGTTTTCATGTATCCGCTACGACTATAAAATTTTAAAATCATTAAATTGTGTCCTGTTCATGTAAAGTGCGGCAGTGATTGTGCACCTCCAATGCTGTAAAGGCTCGTATAAGTCGCTTATTTCGGGAGAGAGGGGAGTGGGCCGTTTATAAGTGACTGTACAGTTAATATAGTGCTACAACTAATATATCGTTTTTATTTATATAGCGTGTAATAAGGCGCTTGAATCCCTTAACAGAAAGTAGGCCTCCGTGGCCAAAAAAAAATCAACCATTTTGGTTGTCGATAGCGATTTGCAGACAAAAAAATATTAGAAATAATGCTGCCAGAGAGTCAATTCCGCATCGAGCCCTGCACGTCAGGAAAGCAGGCTGTCGCGTATTGCATCAGCCTTAAGCCGGATATTGTTCTTTTGGAGCTGAATCTTCCCGACAAGAGCGGCCATGAGATTATTACAGAACTGCGCGAATGGTCTCACGTACCTGTGATTATTGTGACGGTCCGTACAGAGAACAAAGATATCGTCAATGCGCTCGATCTTGGCGCCGATGACTATGTGACAAAACCTTTCAACGCGTCAGTTCTGGAGGCGCGAATCAATGCATGCCTACGCAAAGGCGCGATACATGAAGCAGGCGAGCCGATTCTTACCAATGGCTCTTTGCAAATGGATCTAGTGCAGCATCAGGTTTTTCTGGACGCCAAGCTTATTCCGCTTACCCCGAAAGAATATAATCTGCTGCGCTATCTGATGATACATCGTGGAAAAATGTTGACGCAAAAACAGCTCCTGACCGAAGTGTGGGGTCCTGCTCATAGTGCCGATACACAGTATCTAAGAGTTTTTATTGGACAAATTCGGACGAAAATTGAAAAAGATCCTGCGCGTCCGACAGTCCTTATGACAGTGCCTGGTGTCGGGTACCGTATGGAAGCAGCATAACGCAAAAAAGAAACCCCCGCTGCGAATAATCTTCACAGCGGGGGGTATCTGTTTATCTTGTTAAGCGGCTTTCTCGCCGCCACAAGCGTGGCTGCAAGTGTTCTTGATATTTTGTAAACGAGCTTCCGCCTGTTCACGCGTAGTGCCGTGCTTCTCTTTGACGCGGGCGAAAAACGCTTCAGGCTGGTTTTCGTACAGATTGACGTCGTCATCCGTCAGTTTGTTCCAAGCTTTTTTAATTTCCGATTTGATCATCGCAGCTTTTTCCTGCGGAGATTTGGTCTTTTCGGAAGTTTTTTTCGCAATATCTTTTTCATTTTCTGTAGCCGCAAATGTTGACGGCCCTGATTGCTCTTTGTTTGTCATGATGGTATCTCCTGTGAATAATGCCATGAATGGCATTTGATGTGGGTATCCTAGGGCGCAGTAAGTACGATATGCTGAAGCCCCAGGTAGCGCTTTAGTTTAGTACCGCACGTCTTTATTTTTTATTCGGCGGCTTCGTCGGCTGATTCGGCTGATTCGGAGCGTTCGGGCGCTCGTGTGGTCGATTCTTTTGAATAAAAATCATGGGTTCCTCCTTGTGAAAGTGACAGAAACCTTCTGCGAAGGTCTCTTGATTAAAGATTAATGTGACGAGAGCAAAGATGATGTACTAGAAAATCTGCGGGATATAATTTCTTCATAAGGATATGCCGAATAACGTAACGCCCCTTTGGAAATAGATTATGATTTCTTAAGGGAGATAAATGTCATGAAAAAAGGATTCAGAGAAACCGCTATGCAAATATTGCGTATATTTGCAGATAGTCGTGCCATGTCCGAAGAAAATATATTCTGCGATGTTCGCGCTATGATCGACGATGCAAGAAGCGCGCTATCACAAGATGGAGAACAGATAGGTATTTGGGAGTCCATAGAGTTAAATGCGGCCGATCGTGCGCTTTCTGCAGGATTCTCGCAGCTTGCGCTTATTTTTATTGCCAAGGCATGGGCCGTTTCCCAGCTAAAGCAAGAAGAATATACATTCGGAATAAACCTCTTGCGCGATGAGCGGCTTGAAGTGATAAAGGTAAAGCGCCTTCAAGAACAAGCCAGATCTTCGAAGATGCATGCTGCCGAAGAGCTGGCCGCAACTGAGAAACGTGCGGCTGCAGATCTGCTGGCCGCACAGGAAAAGGCAGCTTCAGATCTTTCTCTTTCCCAGGGCATAACCGCTGAAAAGCTAAGGGAGGATCAGGGCTTGGAGGCTCAAAATCTTAGCAATAAGAACATTGATGACGCCGAGTCTCTGGCCAAAGAAAATCTGAAAGAATTGCAGATATCATCGGCCAACGAAGCGTGGATAAACCTTTATCAAAGGGAGCTTGAGCAGGTGTTGTCGTGGGCTTCCGGCGGCTACTCGGTGGAAGCGGCTGCAAAACCCGCTGAAAGTTTCAGCGATACAGTGTCCAAAAATAGAGAAGCAGCTACGCGGAAATTAAAAATTGATCAGAAAGAGGCGGCGCGTAAGCTGCTGAAAGTACAAGAGCAAATGGCGGAGAAACTTGTAAAGTCTTCTCGGGTAGATGCGGAAAGCCTGAAAGAATCTCAACAGCGGGTTGCAATAGAAATACTTGAGAAGCAGGTTATAAAAGCGCTACGTCAAAAGATAGCAGATTCCAGACATAACGAATGATTCTGTTTTCGGCATTTTCTGTGTAATTTTTTCCTTATGTAACTTTTATAGAAATGTTCTTGTTTCATCTCGTTTCCTAATGTGCGAAGGCGCAAAATAAGCCTTTGCACAATGGATATCATTAGAAGGAGAAAGCGGATGAAAGTCGGAGAAATTATGAGCACTACAGTAGAGATTGTTTCCGTAGGAACCTCGCTGCATGAGATTGCAAAAAAGATGCAAAAAACAGATTGCGGCTGCGTGATCGTTGTCAAGGATGACAGGCTTGTCGGGATGATCACGGACCGTGATATTGCGATTCGCTGTATAGCGGAGAACCACGATCCGGCAGGAATGGTTGCCGAAAAGATCATGACACACGAAATTCTCTATTGTCGCGATACAGACGATACAGACGATGTAGTCCGGAACATGGCAGAAAATAAAGTGCGTCGTCTGCCTGTTTTGAATGCAGAAAAGCGGCTGGTGGGTATCGTCTCGCTCGGGGATCTGGCGTCGCATACTAACTACGAGTTGTGTGGTAGAGCTCTTGGAGATATCTGCCGCGCTGCATAGGGGCTGTATGAGGTGAGGCGGGATATACCGGATAAGCGGGAAGCGCCTGATCAAGAGCTATTTGGGGACAGGATTATCAAGCTTTTGACGCCCTTAGAAATTTTCATTCGCAAGCAAACGACAGCTGCAGCCCTGTTGCTGGCTATGACCCTACTTGCGTTGGTGATAGCTAACTCTCCAGGAGCATTTCTGTTCGAGAATTTTGCCGCAGTGGAGGCCGGGTTTGTGCTGGGCAATTGGGAATTTCTTCTCTCTTTGCGGGATTGGATTGGCAATGGGCTCATGGCGTTTTTTTTCTTCCTGATTGGTCTTGAAATCAAGCGGGAAATATTAGCGGGAAAGCTCCGTGACGCGCGGCAGATCAACCTTATTGCCATGGCGGCGTTCGGAGGGATGGTTTTTCCGGCTTCGCTTTACGCGTTGGTCAATTATGGTGGATCGGGTGCACACGGCTGGGCTATTCCTATGGCCACAGATACAGCTTTTGCAATTGGTGTACTCTCCTTTCTGGCGCGCTATGTTTCACCTGGCGTTTCCGTCTTTCTTGCGGCAATGGCTATTTTCGACGATATCGGTGCAATAGCAGTGATTTCATTTTTTTACGGACATGACATACATGCGCCCGCGCTTGTTTCCGCAGTAGCCGTCATGGTTTCCTTGTTGCTTGTGAATATGGCTGGCGTTCGCAATGGCTGGGTCTATGCGCTGATGGGAATTCTGCTGTGGGCGCTCGTATACCGATCCGGACTACATGCTACGTTAGCGGGTTTGCTTATGGCGGTGGCTGTGCCTGCTCGCACACGTTTGGGTGAAACCAGTTTTGTCGAAGAGGTGCGCTTTTTGTTAGCTGTATTTGAAAAGGAGCATCGCAAGGAGGGGGGAATTCTTTCTGCACCGCGTCAGCATTCTGCGGCGAAGGACATCGGTGACATCGTGCGGGCAGCATCCACGCCGCTGCAGCGGTGGGAGGCTTCGTTGATATGGCCCATCGGCATTATTGTTCTGCCGCTTTTTGCGTTTTTTAATGCGGGAGTTTCGCTTGCCTGGGGTGATCTCGCGGTGGCGTTATCATCACCTGTAACCCAAGGGATTATTTTAGGACTTGTGATTGGCAAACCGGCAGGTGTCGTGCTGATGGTTGCTCTAGGTGTAAAGCTAGATCTGGGCAGATTGCCTGAAGGTATGCGCTTTTCTGAGGTTGTCGGTGTGGGCATGCTTGCGGGCATTGGGTTTACCATGTCTCTGTTTATCACGATGCTAAGCTTTGAAATGCAAGTCGACAAGCTTGGGCTCATTCAGGAAGCAAAAACGGGTATCCTGGCATCCTCTTTGCTGTCGGGCTTGCTGGGGATTAGCTGGATGTATATTAAAAGAAAACCTTAAGACGTTCAAAATACTTAAAAGGGGGATTTTACATGACGAAAACAGAATTAGCTTCTAAGCCAGTCGAAACCGAAAAGCAAAAAAAAGAGGAAAAGGCACAAAATATCGCCCTCTGGGAGTCCGAAGGCGGGAAAATTCTAAAAGAAGAGTCGAAAGCCAAATCATGGCTTCGACGTTTCATTTTTCTATCTTTGTAATTCATCGAGAGCGCGCTCTATTTTTTCACCGGGGCTGCGCTCACGTCGGTTGGTTTCTACAATCAGCAGAATAATAGTGACGATCAGTAAAGTGGCAATGATGGTCGCTACAGGGCTGCCGGGAGTTTTGAATTTAAAATTCATATCATTTTTCTTTCTGCGTTTTGTCGTAGATATAGCCGGAGCCCGCTCCGACAGCGCCACCGATAACGGCACCGCAACTGATGCAGCCACCTGTCATCGCCGTGCCAACGACGCCGATGCCTGTACCAATTCCAGCACCCGATAGCGTTCGCTGCTGTGTTTGGCTCATGCCGGAGCAGCCGGCAAGCATCAGTAGGCAAGCAGCTGCACAAAAAGTATTCGTTGAGATTGAGAAGATGTTTTTCACTTGATTTCCTTTTTATGGTTCTTATTGTTGGAGAGTGTTTAGTTTAGTCTCGTCTCTGCGTTGCCACAAAGCCGGCGAGCGCCGCGATCAATACGGCCATCTTGGGATTATCTCGGATAGGTTCGTGTATGCCTTCCTCGAGCATTTCGAAAAACCTGAAAAGATTTTTTTCAATTTCATTTCCGGCATTTCTGATGGCATGACGTCGAAATCTTTTTTTCAACCGTTGAGCCAGCGCTACCAGCAGGGCGACGGTGAAGGCAGTAGCGGCTGCAAGAAATGCCGCCATATCTGGCGAATAATGTGTTTCAAGAAACTGTTGCAAGCCGAGAATCGATAGAATGACTCCGCCGGCGCAAAGCAGGGTGGCAAGGACGGTCAAAGCCTCATCCACCCTGCTTGTGCGCTTTGTCAGCAGGCTTTTGCCAATCAGCGCGGCCGCAAGCAGGCTTTCGACTGTGTTTGGAATGCCTGACATGTTCAGGCGCCTCTACGTCTCAAAAGAAGGCTGGCAACCATGCCTACTGTAAAAGCAATGGCAATGCTTTGGGCCGGCTTATTCTGAATGTGCGCTTCAGTCACTTTCAGTGCCTGCGCACTAGATTTTTTTAGGTTGCGTGCGAGTTCACTCAGGTAATCTGCTGTAATATCTACTCCGTCGTTGATGATAGATTTCCCGTTTCTTGAGAATTCTTTACCATGGTTTTTCAATCTGCTGACTTCCGCGGATAGCTCGCCATCGAAATGAGCGGTACTTTTGCCGATCTGGTGATCGGCGTTTCTGATCTCGTCTTGTATTGACATGATGCTGTTCTTTCTTTGTGAGATGGAGTGTGGTCGTTCTTTAAACTAATGTGCCACACGTAGAAAATATAAATATCTCAGTAAAAATGCGATATCGGATACAGGCGCCAGTATAAAATTATTGTAAGGAAATAACCAATAGAACAGCCTTATGGGTTTCTTATATCGTACTTCTTGTTCCGCATCGCATTCTTACACTCTACTGATCACAATGCGCTAGAGCCTGGTAACAGGCAGATTTTAAAACCAAGGAGAGAAAGAATGAAATGCAAATCTATAATGGCTGTTTCCGCATTGGCAATGATGATAGCTTCGCCGGCCTATGCTGGGAATGTCTCTGCAACAGACGAGAAAACAACGATAAGCGATGATATCAAAAGCGGTTTGCGCACCACTGACAAGGCCCTGTATGAAACGGCAGAAGATATAAAAGCGTTCTTTGTCCGGGACGAACGGGATGCAAAAATGTACCCTATCGTAATTCGCAGCAATCTAACCGCGCATTATCTGATCGGAAAGACGATTGTTACCGACAGCGGTGAAAAAATTGCGACAATCAAGGATATTATCATTGGCAAAAACGGCAGAGCATCTCTGGTGATTGTATCCGATGACGGTGTACTGGGGATTGGTGACAAGCTTGCTGCCTTTGATTACAGCCGTGTTGTAACGCAACGGTATGATGGAAGCGTTGGAATGAATTTATCGTCCGATATGATCAACCGTGCGGCAGATTTCTCTTATGAAAGCAAAGATTGGGAAACCGCAAAAGTTATTCCTAAAGACAGCGTCAGCGCGAATTTGCTGCTTAAAGGAAACGTTCTTGATAGCAAAGGCAATAAAACGGCCACTATCGAGAATATCTACTTCCGCAACGCAGATGTCACACAGATTATCGTCGGTTTTAATAAAACACTTGGTATCGGCGGCGACAAGGCGGCATTAGATTTCGATGCTATGCGCATGGTTCGTAACAAGGATGGTTCCCTGAATTTTAAATTGACTCCGGATCAGTCGGAGCAGTTCAAAAGCTTTAAGCCATCCACCAGCAACTGAATATTATTTTAGGAGACGGCAATGAAAAACAACCTATTAATTCTTGCGGTCTGTATGGGGGTCGGCGTAAGCCTGACCCCTCTGCGGGTCACGCCCGCATATGCTCAAGAGGTTGGTACCATGTATTACTATGACCTTCCTGCGGGTGAGCTAGATCAAAGCTATTACGCCTGGCGGAGATTCGTCGATTATCATGTCTATCGCGAAGCTTGTCAGAGTTACGTTGCTCCACCACCCGGCTATATCGTTAAGGGATGCCATGTTTACAGCACGGAAAGAAAGCATGTTGCCATGGTTTCACCCCCAAGGCCGGAGCTTTCCCTACAGTTCCGCACGATTTATTTCGATTTTGATAAATCGGATATCCGTGAAAATGAGAGTCAGCATCTGGCAGATATCGCAGGCGAATTGCGTCGGCTGGATATCAACGAAGTCATGGTTATGGCTCATACAGATAGGGCAGGAGAAACTGATTACAATCAGCGACTTTCCGAACGTCGCGGACATACCGTAGCGCGATTGTTATCTGAATACGGCATCAATGCTTCATATATCGAAGAACAGGCTTTCGGCGAGACCGATACAGCCGTTAAGCTTGGTGATGGGGTGAAGTCGCAAGAAAACCGGCGCGTAGTTATCAAGTACAAAGGCTAAAAGGAGGGACGGTATCATGCTTAGGTGGGCGATAATTTTTTTGGTAATTGCGCTCGTTGCTGCTGTTTTTGGTTTTGGCGGTATTGTTGCAGTGGCCATGGATGCGGCACGGATTTTATTTTTCGTTTTTATCGTGTTGTTTATGGTTGCATCTCTGATGCATGTCCTAAAGGGGGGTACGCCTAAAATTTGAATAAACGTGATATTTCTATAGATAGTAAGACAAGACCAAAGAGAGTGACCATGACTCTCTTTGGCTTTTGTATGATGAAGCCGGGTTATCCGTCATGGGCGGAGGTGCGGGTAAGGTTTGAAGAATGGAAGCCGAAATTGTGAAAGCCTTCCTTCAAAATTGATCCCCCACCATCATAAAATTTTTAAATCAATGCCTTTTAGTTACCTGCTCTATGAACGAGAAGTTTGATGGAGGCTTACACAAACACGTTTTTTAGCGCAAAAATTAGCACAAGTAGTAAGGTACGCTGAAAAATCAAATAAAATAAATTAGAATGCGGATAATCCATCTCAAAAACGACTACCGTGAGGCGTGTCGGTTCGAGTCCGACCGGGGGCACCATTTTATTTCGCCTGGATTTTAAATACTCATTACCGCAAAACTCAGCATATCCGCTTCGACCTTTTCGGTGCGGAAGGGCATGCTGATGTCGTCGATGCGCTGCGCGATCGATTGCAGCGCGGATGAATGCGCGGCGAGGGCGGGGTAGATGCCGCCCTGCTTTTCAAAATTATGCAGCGTCCACCCCATGCGTTCGAAAAACGCGTGACCGTGGCGTTGAAGCGTCAGGTAACCGGTCGCCATGACGATATCGGCGCGTCCGGTTTTTAAATCGTCCGCAAAAAACGCACGCAGCGATGACAGGCAATGGTCTATAATGGCGGCATCCATGCCAGGCTGGCGAAATGTGGGCGTTTTGCCGCCTTCCCACTGGATGACCAGCGGATAGAGCGACCATTGCACGCCATCCTGCGTATCCTGGCGGAAATAATTGTATTTATACGTCACGGCCAAATTACCGGCGGCATCGTGCAGTTGCACGGCATAGGTTGGCGCATCTTGCAGCGATCTGTCGGGCGGCAACGCGGTGAATTTGAACCCTAAACAAACCGGCATTTGGCCGTTTGCAAAATCGGCCAGCGCACGCATGATTGCCTCCGCATCCAGTCCGGCTGCGGTCGCGCTGATTGTCTGATTTTGCCTTAGGGCTTCTGCCATAAATACCTGCCGAGGGCCTGAACACATAACTGTTATATAATAACATCGCGCGGCGTCAAGGGGGTTGCCATATCGCAGCAATTGCGAATGGCTATCATGTTGATATATCGGTGAAAGCAGCTACATTATAGTCAAACAAAAAGATAAAACAGCGACATAAGGGAGAAACGGGTTTGAAAACGCTCGCCGAATTGACCGAACAGGAAGTCCTCGCACTTGCGATATCGAACGAAGAGGAAGACTCGCGCATTTACCTGACCTTCGCGCTGCGCCTGCGCGCCGATTATCCGGCAACTGCGCAAATGTTCGAAGAAATGGCCGCCGAAGAACAAGACCATAAAAACATGCTGCTGGATGTATACAGCCGCCGTTTCGGTCCGCAAATGCCCTATATCACGCGTCAGGACGTACGCGGATTTTTGAAACGTAGCCCGATGTGGCTGATGAAAGACCTGCGCATCGAAAAAGTACGCCGTCAGGCCGAAATCATGGAACTGGAAGCCGGAAACTTCTACGCCAAAGCGGCCGAGCAGACCCGCGACGTCGAGGTGCGAAAACTGCTGGGTGATCTGGCGCTCATCGAAAAAGGACATCAGGCGAAAGCGGTCGATATCGAAGCCAAAAACCTGCCCGACGAAGTCAAAGACGAAGAAAAAGAAACCGCACGCCGCGTGTTGCTGCTGCAAATCGTGCAGCCCGGTTTGTCCGGCCTGATTGATGGTTCGATTTCGACGCTGGCGCCGATTTTTGCGGCGGCCTTCGCGACGCAATCCACGCATGATGCTTTTCTGGTCGGTCTTGCTGCATCCATCGGCGGCGGTATCAGTATGGGTTTGACAGAGGCGATGTCAGACGACGGCGAAATCACCGGACGCGGCAATCCGTGGATCCGCGGTATTGCCTGCGGTGGCATGACGACGGTCGGCGGCCTTGGCCACACGCTGCCGTATCTGATTTCGGATTTCTGGACCGCCACATGGATTGCCGCCATCATCGTTGTGATCGAACTGGTCGCTATTTCGTGGGTACGCTGGAAATACATGGACACGCCGTTCCATTCGGCAATGGTGCAGATTATTTTTGGTGGCTCGCTGGTGCTGGCGGCCGGTATTCTGATCGGTCACGGAGTATAACCGATGGTAAAGCGCAGCAAAAAACCGGCCGCGGCGCCGCGCGATATGGACTACAAAACATATTTGCAGCTGCCAACACTGCTGGATGCCCAAAAACCGATCAGCGATGCGCATGATGAAATGATGTTCGTCGTTGTGCATCAGACGTACGAGCTTTGGTTCAAACTGGTTTTATTTGAACTGGACCGCGTGCAGAAAATATTCAGCGGCAAAGTTGTGCGCGATGCCGACCTGCGCACCGTATCGGCCAGCCTTGGCCGCATGGTGGCCACCATGAAACTACTGGTCAGCCAGCTGGATATCATGGAAACCATGACACCGCTCGACTTTCTGGATTTTCGCCATGTTTTCCGTTCGGCATCCGGCTTTCAAAGTTTGCAGTTCCGCGAACTTGAAATCCGACTGGGATTGAAGCAGGGGGACCGCGTCGGGTACGATGGCAAGTCATTCGAAAATTACCTGCCCGATACCGACCGCAAGCGTGTGCATGACGTGTCGGCGCAGCCGTCGCTGATCGACCAGCTGGACCGCTGGCTGGCGCGTACGCCATTTGTGCAAACAGGGAAATTTAATTTCTGGGCGGCCTATCGCAAGGCCGTGATGGAAATGATTGCGACCGACCGCGCCGCCGTGGTCGCCAACCGAAAAATGCCCGCCGATGCCAAGAAGATGGAGATGGGTAAACTGGATGGCATGACCGCGCAGTTTGATAAACTGTTTCAGCCCGCTGCATCCGAAGACATGGCGTGGCGTTTGTCGCCGCAGGCATTACAGGCGGCGCTGTTTATCAATCTGTACCGTGACCAACCCGCATTACAGGCGCCATTCAAAATCCTGAGCGACCTGATGGACATGGACGAGCTGATGGCGCTATGGCGTTACCGTCACGCCCTGATGGCGCAGCGCATGCTGGGAGCCAAAATGGGCAGCGGCGGTTCCACGGGGCATGATTATCTGGCCGCCACTGCCGCACGTCACCGTATTTTCCGCGATTTGTTTGCGCTGTCGACATTCCTGATCCCGCGGTCGCGCCTGCCAAAGCTGCCGCGCGAGGTTGAAGAAAAAATGAACTTCCGTTACTGGGGTAAAAAAGGCGATGCGGCCTGACATAAAACAGGATTTCAGCCGGTTTTTGAACGCCGTGCCCGGCCGCCTGCATGTGGCCGCGCACAGCCATCATTACTGGCCGGATGTCACGTTTGATGCGCAAACTGCTGTATGGCAAGACGCAGCACTGCATGCCGATAATAAATGGGGGCATATATTTGACACCATCATGCCAGCGGTGCGCCAAGGTCTTGCACGGGCGTTGAATCTGCCTGACCCGAATACCCTTGTGTTTGCGCAAAACACGCATGAATTCGTGGTGCGTTTGCTATCGTGCCTACCCACGAACAGGCTCGTACGTATTTTGACAAGCGACAGCGAATTCCACAGTTTCGACCGCCAGATCAAACGTCTGGAAGAAGAAAACATTGTGACCGTCACACGTATCGCCACCCAGCCGCTGGACAGCTTCGCCGCGCGTTTCACAAAAGCCGCCGGACAAGACCATGATATGGTTTTTGTCAGTCATGTTTTTTATAATAGCGGCTTTATGCTGGATAACATCGACAACATCATCGCGGGCGTCAAAAACGACGATACGTTGATTGTGATTGATGGTTATCACTCTTTTATGGCGATACCTGTTGATTTATCACGCATCGCGCACCGCGCGTTTTATCTGGGCGGCGGATACAAATATGCCATGTCGGGCGAGGGGGCCTGTTTTATGCACTGCCCGCCCGGCTATGGCGCACGTCCGCGTAACACGGGGTGGTTTGCAGGTTTTGGGGCGCTCGCTGCGGCCCGCAGCAATAATGATGCGGTACCTTTCGGCGATGATGCCAGCCGGTTTGCAGGCGCCACCGCAGACATATCGGGCCTTTACCGTATGCGCGCTGTTCTTGAATGGCTGCAGAATAAAAACATCTCCCCTGCCGATATACATACCCACGTCCACACGCTGCAGGCACAATTTGTGGAGGGGCTGCAAGATCACCCGCTGGTCAAGCCGCAAGATTTACTGGTGCCCGTCAGCGATACGCGGCGCGGAAACTTTCTGACCTTTAAAACACCGCAGGCAGGCGATATCTGCGTGGGTATGAAAGCGAAAAACATCATCGCCGATTACCGCGGCGATGCCCTGCGCTTCGGCTTTGGCCTGTATCATGACCTACAAGACATTGAAACTTTAACCGAGGTATTGCATCAACATGTGCGCTAAAAAAACCTTATCCTCCGGCATGGCACCGGTCATCGTATGGTTCCGCAGCGATTTGCGCCTGGCGGATAACCCCGCGCTGTCGGCTGCGGCGCAATCAGGCGCGCCTGTTATTCCGGTTTATATTCTGGATGATACGGCGGGCGGTAAATGGATTCGCGGCGGGGCATCGCGCTGGTGGCTGCACCAAAGCCTTGGCAAACTTGATGACAGCCTGCAAAACAAAAACTTCCACCCGATAGTCTACCTGAAGGGCGCCGCGGGCGAAGAGCTGGATAAACTGATTGCCCAAACGGGCGCGAAGGCCGTTTACTGGAACCGCTGTTATGAACCGTGGTCGATGGCACGTGACAAAGCCATCAAGGAAACCCTCAAATCCCGCAGCATCGATGCACAAAGCTTTGGTGCGTATCTGATGTTTGAACCGTGGAGCATCCAAAACAAAACAGGCGGCTCGTATAAAGTCTTTACACCGTTTTCAAAAGCATGCCTTGAACTCAGCGGCACTATTCGCGCCGCAATGGCGGTGCCAAAACCGGATACACCGCATACAGGCGCGGCATTGGCCACGGGTATCGGCATTGATGCTCTTGGCCTGATGCCCAAAATAAAATGGTACGGCGGTATGCAAGCCGCGTGGACACCGGGCGAAGAGGGCGCCATGAAACGCTTCACAGCCTTTTTGCAAAATGGCGTCGGCGAATACAAAGCGCAGCGCGATTTCCCCGCCGTTGATGGCGTATCGATGCTGTCGCCATTTCTACATTTTGGCGAAATCAGCCCGCACCAAATCTGGCACGCCGTCAGTCATGCCATTTTGGCCCGCGCCGACAAAGAAAAACATTTTGCCACGCAGGCACAGGGTTTCTTGCGTCAATTGATATGGCGTGAATTTTCATACCATCTGCTGTACCATTCACCCGATTTTCCCGACCAGCCGTGGAATAAAAACTTTGCCCATTTCGCGTGGGAACGTAACGACGAAGTCTTGCAGAAATGGCAAAAAGGCCAGACAGGATACCCCATCATCGATGCCGGTATGCGCCAGCTGTGGCAAACAGGGTGGATGCACAACCGCGTCCGCATGATTGTCGGATCGTTTCTGGTCAAGAACCTGTTAATTGACTGGCGTGCGGGCGAAGAGTGGTTTTGGGATACGCTGGTCGATGCCGACCTTGGCAACAACGCGGCGGGCTGGCAATGGATTGCAGGATGCGGCGCGGATGCAGCGCCGTATTTCCGGATTTTCAACCCGTTGCTGCAAAGCAAAAAATTCGACCCCGAAGGTGATTACATCCGCAGATACGTGCCGGAATTGAAAGATATGCCGGCGGCCTATATCCATACGCCCTGGGATGCACCGCCGATGCTGCGCGCGCAGGCCAAAAATTACCCGTCGCCCATCGTGGACCTGAACCAATCGAGAGATCGAGCGTTAGAAGCTTATGCCCAATCAAAATCAACCCGTTAACCGCTTGCCGCTGCAACTTGACCACCGCCGCCTGATTGCCATCACCGGCGCGGATGCGACGGATTTTTTGCAAAACGTCATGACGGGCGATATTCGCCAAGTGGCCGAAAACAAAATGATTTATGCCCTGCTGCTGACGCCGCAAGGACAGATTTTGCATGATTTTTTTGTCAGTCGCATGCCGGATATGGATGGGTACTATGTAGATATAGACGGCAAGCGTCTGGATGATTTTCTCGCCCGCTTAAAAATATTTAAATTGCGCGCAAAAGTGGATATCACCCCCATACCTGCCGAAGAATTATCTGTTTTTATACATGCGTCCGAAGGTTTCGCAGACCCGCGCCATCCCGCTCTGGGCATGCGTTTATACCGCACGGCGGTTGATGAACTGAATGGTGATGCGGATGATTACATGGATATCTGTACACGCGCAGGCATTCCCGACACATTGGCTCTGCACGTACAAAAAGATTTCGTGGCCGATATGAACCTCGACAAACTAAACGCGATTGCATGGAACAAGGGCTGCTATATCGGGCAAGAAGTCACCGCACGCATGCACTACAAGGGGCTTGCGAAAAAGCGATTGCTTATTATTGAGGGGAAACATATCGCAACAGGTGATATGATCTTCAGCGGTGAACGCGTGGTGGGCGATATACGTCAGATAAACCCGCGGAATCCGGCGCAAGCACTGGCGATTGTACGTCTTGATTCGATCCAGAATCTGCAATCGGCAGGGGGGTATACGCTCGTGGCGCATACACCTGAATACCTTGGTATTGCTGGCGATTGAACGGCAGTATCTAAAAATTAACCATAATACGAATAGAATAATTACAGGATAACAGCAGGTGTGGGGGCATGACCGGCGTGTCACGGGATAACTATCTGTTTAATAAAGGCAAAGAGCAGGACGCTCTCGATAAACTCGCGTTATCGATGATTCCGCTGTCCAGCACCGCCTTGCGCAATGCGCGGCTCATCAAAAACACCCGCATGGAAACAACGGTCGAGCTGATGCATGACCCGATTTCAGGCAGTCTGCAAATTCGCCCCGATGACATTGCCAAGAATATTGTCAGCACCGCGCGTGATCAGGCGATTATCCGCGCCCTTGCAGCACTCAACAGTTATGACGTTTATTCACTGCGCGGCAGTCTGAAACGTATTGGCGTCGAGGTGGAAGACGAGAAAAATCTCAATCTCAGCGAAGAAATGAAAACGACGCTGCATCATTATATGATGGCTTTCACGCGCCCGCTGGTTGATCGCATTTTTGGATACGAAAAAGCGGAAGGACACGAAGACATCAATCTGCTGCTGAATGACCCCGATGTCGCGCGCGTGCGCGATAACCTGCGCATCATGTCGGAAAAAACGGGCATCCCGCTCGAAGAGATTCCACGTTTTCTGGCGTCATACAGCGATGTTTTCCTGTCTGTTGCGTATTATCGCCACAGCTTCGAAAGCCTCAGTGACGAAATCGAACGCTTTATGATCTGGATCGGCGATTTGCAGCAAAGCCGCGATATCAAATCATCGCCACGCATGCTGAATGCCTGCCGCAATACCGAAGACATTGTATTTAAGCTGACCGGATCTGTACGCGAACGCATGAGCCGCTTTAACAAGGCGTTTCATATGTTCTGGAGCGATATTAATCATGAATCTTTTACACAACTGAGTAAGCAGGTCGAAGAAAACCACGATGGTATGGGCGCGGTTTTGTGCGGTTTGCTGGTTAAGATCCGCAGCTGGGCTTATGAATTTCCTGACAACGACGTGGGCAGTCCCGCAAAACGTGTCACGTTTGTGATGACCGAGATTGAACCCGGACTCGAAAAATTGAAGTTCTTCGAAAACGATGCCCGCAAAGCGATCGGCCTACCGCCGATTACGTGACAAATCTACGTCATTTCGTGTAAAATTTGTGCATCGCAACATTAAGTTGTGGACAAATTTGCATGGGACGTATTATATATAATACCGGCATGGATGTAGACACGTGGCGGTAAAGACATGATTTTCAATGACATTATGAATTGGGTGGCATTTTTCTGGTTTTTGGCCTGCTGGGTGGGCTACACCTTTTACGCCAAGCGCGCCGCCGAAAACAAAGCCTGCCTTGCCGCGCTGATCTACAGTTACCGCATCGACTGGATGAAAAGCGTGATGCGTCACGACAACCGCATCGCCGACCTGGCGTTGCTGGGTAATCTGATGCAGATGGTCAATTTCATGGCCACGACCAATATTTTCGTTCTGGCAGGCGCCGTCACGGTGCTGTATTCGTCTGACAGCGTTTTGAAATTGCTGGAGGGGCATTCGTTTATCGCGGGCGCATCGCTGGAGCAAATCCAGTTCAAGCTGCTTTTGCTGGTCGTGATTTTTATTTACGCCTTCTTCCGTTTTACATGGGCACTGCGCCAGCACACGTTTTGCTCTATCATGATCGGCGCCGCGCCGCAGGTACCCAAAGAGCGTGAACTCACCATCGACGAAGAGCAATTTGCCCAGCAGGTCGCACGCGTATCCGACCGCGCCGCGCATGAATTCAACTATGGACTGCGCTCGTACTACTTCGCGCTGTCGCTGCTGGCGTGGTTTATCTCGCCTATCTTATTTATGGGTGCCTGCACATTGGTTGTGGTCGTTCTGTATCTGCGCGAATTCAGATCACGTACGCTGAGCATGCTTGTCCGCAGCCGCCAAAGCTATATCAAGGTGATGCGCACAAACCAGGAGCAAGATCAGGCGGCACGGGCGCAAGCCCAGCAAACAAGCCAGCCGGCCAATCACAATTCGCCAGCGGCAATTTAATAAAACAATATCAAAAAAGGGCGCCTGAAAATCCGGCGCCCTTTTTACTATTTTTTCAACGTTGCCTGCGCCGCGGCCAGACGTGCAATCGGCACGCGGTAGGGAGAGCATGACACGTAGTCAAGCCCGACCGTTTCAAAAAACGCAATCGATGCCGGATCACCGCCGTGTTCACCGCAAATGCCCAGCTTGATGCCGCTGCGGGTTTTGCGACCACGATCGGCTGCGATTTTGACCAGCTCGCCAACGCCTTCGGTATCGATCGACGCAAAGGGGTCGGCAGGCAGCAGGCCGTATTGTTGATAGACGGGCAGGAAAGAACCTGCATCGTCGCGGCTGATACCAAACGTGGTTTGCGTCAGGTCGTTGGTGCCGAAGCTGAAGAATTCAGCCGTTTCAGCAATCGCGCCCGCCGCCAGTGCTGCACGTGGCAGTTCAATCATTGTACCGACCAGATATTCATCACGCTTCAGGCCGCAGGCCGTTGCGACACGCGCCACCATGGCGGCCAGCAAATCCATCTCGGCCTTGGTCGCAATCAGGGGCACCATGATTTCGGGCAGGACGGTTTTACCGGTTTCGGCCTTGACGGCCGCCGCCGCTTCGATGATCGCCTTCACCTGCATTTCATAAATTTCAGGATAAACGATGCCCAGACGCGATCCGCGCAGCCCCAGCATGGGGTTTGTTTCGTGCAGGCGGTCGATGCGCTGCTGCACGCGGTCTGCGCTGATGTTCAGCGATGCCGCCAGTTCGGCGATTTCATCTGCCTGCTGCGGCAGGAATTCGTGCAGCGGCGGGTCGAGCAGGCGGATGGTGACCGGCAAACCCTGCATGATACGGAACAGGTCGATGAAATCCTGTTTTTGATGCGGTTCGATCTTGGCAAGCGCGGCTTTACGCTCCGCCGCGACCTCCGCCAAAATCATCTGGCGCACGTGCAGAATGCGGGACGGATCAAAAAACATATGCTCGGTGCGGCAAAGGCCGATGCCTTGTGCGCCGAACTTGCGTGCCGTTTCGGCATCCAGCGGCGTTTCAGCATTGGCGCGAATGCCCATGCGGCGTACATCATCCGCCCATGCCATCAGCGTTTCAAAATGACCGGTGAGGGCAGGCTGGCGCATGGCGATTTCACCCGCCATCACTTCGCCCGTTGCGCCGTCCAGTGTCAGCATGTCACCTTCGCTAAAGGCTTTACCGCCCACGGTCATGGTACGCGCCTTGTGGTCGATGACCACTTCGCTGGCGCCTGCCACGCAGGGTTTTCCCATGCCGCGTGCCACAACGGCCGCATGGCTGGTCATGCCGCCGCGTGACGTCAGGATGCCTTGCGCCGCGTGCATGCCGTGAATGTCTTCAGGGCTGGTTTCGGTACGGCAGAGGATAATTTTCTGGCCCGTTTTCGCACGTTCTTCGGCTTCGTCCGCATCAAACACCACGGCACCCACAGCCGCGCCGGGCGATGCGGGCAGGCCGCGCGTCAAAACGGTTTTATCTGCCTTGGGGTCGATCGTCGGATGCAAAAGCTGATCCAGCGATTGCGGCGCGATACGCTGAATGGCTTGTTCTTTGGTAATCAAACCTTCTTCGACCATTTCAACGGCGATGCGCAGTGCCGCCGCCGCCGTGCGTTTGCCGCCACGGGTTTGCAGCATGTACAGATTGCGGTTTTGAATGGTGAATTCGATATCCTGCATGTCTTTGTAGTGTTTTTCCAGCTGCAGGCGAATGGCGTTCAGCTCGGCAAACACTTCGGGCATGGCGGTTGCCAGCGCGGCCATCGGCTGCGGCGTGCGGATGCCGGCCACAACGTCTTCGCCCTGCGCGTTCACCAGATATTCACCATAGAACGCATTTTCACCTGTGGACGGGTCGCGGGTAAAGGCAACGCCCGTGCCGCAATCATCGCCCATATTGCCAAACACAACGGCCTGTACGTTCACGGCCGTGCCCCATTCTTCGGGGATGCTGTTGATTTTGCGGTAGGTGACCGCGCGCGGCGTCATCCATGATTTGAACACGGCGCCAATCGCGCCCCACAGCTGTTCACGCGGATCTTGCGGGAAGGGTTTGCCGGTGCCTTCTTGCACAATAGCCTTGTATTCTTCGACGATGTCTTTCCAGCCGTCAGCATCGATATCGGTATCCAGCTTCAGCTTGCTGCGGCGCTTGAATGTATCCAGCACATCTTCGAACAGGTGGTGGTCAACGCCCAGCACAACATCGCTGTACATTTGAATAAGGCGGCGATAGCAGTCCCACGCAAAGCGCGGGTTATTGCTGGCCGTGGCCAATGCCTCGACCGTCTGGTCATTCAGGCCGATGTTGAGGATGGTATCCATCATGCCCGGCATCGACACGCGCGCGCCCGATCGCACCGCCAGCAGCAGCGGATGATCGCCCGCGCCGAACTGTCCGCCGATTTCATTTTCCAACCGCGCCAGCGCCGCATCGACCTGCGATTGCAGGTCGGCGGGATAGCTGCTGCCGTTTTGATAAAAGCCTGTGCAGACTTCGGTCGACAGGATAAAGCCGGGGGGCACGGGCAGGCCGAGGCGGCTCATCTCCGCCAAGTTCGCGCCCTTACCGCCGAGCAGGTTTTTCTGCCCCGCATCGCCTTCGCACAATGTTTTCCCAAAACTATAAACCCATTTTTGCATTTGATCTGGTTCCGGTTTCAATTGTGCGTTGGCGGTCATATCGGCATTACCCTTCTATTTTAGAGAAATCGGCGATGGTATTCATGGTATCGCGCAAACGCGATAGCAAGCTCAGGCGGTTGGCACGAATGTCGGCTTCGGGTGCGTTGACCATAATTTTTTCAAAGAACGCATCCACAGGGGCACGCAGTTCCGCCAGCGCGGCCATGCAACCTGTGAAATCTTCTTTGGCAAAAAGGTCTTTGACCTTGACCGCAACCGGCGTCAGCGCAGCGGCGAGATCTTTTTCGGCCGGATCCTTCAGCAGTACCTCTTGCACGGCATTGGCCGCGAAAGATTTGCCGTCTTTCTTTTCTTCGATACGCAAAATATTCGCGCCGCGTTTGTACGCCGCCAGCAGGTTGGCGCCGTTGTCGGTGCCCACGAAATCGCGCAGGGCGGCAACCAGCTTATTCACTTCGGCCACGTCGTCTTTACGCACGCCCGCGCCCAGAACGGCGTCGATCAGGTCATGACGGATGCCTTGATCTTTCAGCGCGACTTTCAGGCGTTCGGTAAAGAACTGCACCAGATCGTCCGTGACGTCTTTCAGCGGGCGCAGGCCTTGGGCGGTGTAGCCGTTATAGGCCGCTTCGAACAGCGGCACCAGCGGCAGGCGCAGGTTGTTTTCCAGCACGATGCGGATGATACCGAGTGCGGCACGGCGCAGGGCGAAGGGGTCTTTCGACCCTGTCGGTTTTTCATCAATCGCGAAGAATCCTGCCAGCGTATCCAGCTTGTCGGCCAGCGCCGTGCAGATGCTCAGCGGTTCGGTCGGGCAGCTGTCATTCGCGCCGACGGGTTTATAGTGATCGGCAATCGCCTGCGCAACCGCGGGCGTTTCCTTGTCGTGGATGGCGTAGTAGCGGCCCATGATGCCCTGAACTTCGGGGAACTGGAACACAACGCCCGATGTCAGGTCGGCCTTGGCCAGCAGCGCGGCACGTGCCGCTTGCTTTTCATCCGCGCCGATTTGTTTTGCCACATGCGCGGCCAGTTTTTCAAGGCGGATGACTTTGTCTTTTACCGTGCCAAGTTTTTGGTGGAACGTGATTTGTCCCAGCGCATCTACGCGGCTTTCGAGTTTTTTCTTGAGGTCCTGATCCCAGAAGAATTTCGCATCCGACAGGCGGGCGCGCAGAACTTTTTCGTTACCGGCCACAACGTTTTTGCCGCCATCTTCGGTAATCGTGTTCGCAATCACCACAAACTTGTTCGCCAGTTTGCCGTTGCCATCCAGAAGCGCGATGTATTTCTGATCGCCGCGCATGGTGGAAATCAGAACTTCTTGCGGGACTTCCAGGAACTCTTTTTCAAACGTACCCACCAGCGGTACCGGCCATTCAACCAGCCCGACGATTTCTTCCATCAGGCCGTCGTTTTCGTTGACCTTGAGGCCTTCGGCCGATGCCAGCTTTTGCGCTTCGGCCGAAATATATGCCTTGCGGTCGGCGCGCGACAGAATGACGTGCGCAGCTTTCAGCTTGGCGGTGTAATCGGCGAAGTTTTTTACTTCGAACGCGCCGGGTGACAGGAAGCGGTGGCCTTGCGATTGATTGCCCGATGCCACGGCAGCTTCTCCACCACCGAGGGCAAACGACAGAGGCACGACGTTACCGTCCAGCAGCGCGATGATGCTGCGCAGGGGGCGCACCCATGCTTTGTGACCAGCTTTCCAGCGCATGGATTTCGGCCAGACGAATTTTTCGAATACGCCTTCGACAATCGCGGGCAGTACCTGCGCGGTCGGCTGCCCCTTCACGGCTTCACGGTAGTACCAGAACGTGCCCTTGGGGCTTTCTTCCTGTACGCATTTGCTGAAGTCGGTTTGGCCGATGGATTTCAGGAAACCATCCAGCGCCTGTTGTGCGGCATCGGTGCGGGGGCCTTTTTTATCAATCGGCGGCGGGCTGTTTTCCAGCGGCAGACCATCGATAACGACGGTGATGCGGCGCGGGGTGGAATGCGCTTCGGCGGATGTAAAGGTCAGGCCTTTATCTTGCAATCCCTTGGTGATCAAATCGCGCAGATCGTCTGCGGCCTTGGCCTGCATACGCGCGGGGATTTCTTCGGAGAATAGTTCCAGCAAAAATTCGGCCATGATTATGCAGCCTCCTGCTTTTGTTCTTCGGCGGCGGTTTCGCCAACCCATGTTTCGCAGCATGCCTTGGCCAGCGCACGCACGCGGCCGATGTATGCCTGACGTTCAACAACCGAAATCACGCCGCGCGCGTCCAGCAGGTTGAACAGATGGCTCGCCTTCAGGCACTGGTCATAGGCGGGCAGGGCAAGGCCCTTGCGGCCTTTCAGTGCCGCATGTTCGGACTGCGCCGACAGCAGCGACAGGCATTCTTTTTCGGCGTCTTCAAAATGACGCAGCAGCATGTCGGTATTGGCGAATTCAAAGTTATGCGCCGTGTATTCCTGTTCTGCACGCAGGAACACGTCGCCGTATTTCACGCCGCGGCCGTTGAAATCCAGATCGTACACGTTGTTAACGTTCTGGATGTACATGGCAAGGCGTTCAAGGCCATAGGTAATCTCGGCCGATACGGGGTTGCATTCAATGCCGCCGACCTGCTGGAAATAGGTGAACTGGGTCACTTCCATGCCGTCGCACCAGACTTCCCAGCCCAATCCCCATGCGCCCAGCGTCGGGCTTTCCCAGTCGTCTTCGACGAAACGGATGTCGTGGTATTTTGAATCGATGCCGATTTTCTTTAGGCTCTCCAGATACAGCTCCTGAATATTCTCGGGCGAGGGTTTCATGATGACCTGATACTGGTAGTAATGCTGCAGGCGGTTCGGGTTTTCGCCATAGCGGCCATCGGTGGGGCGGCGCGACGGCTGGACATAGGCGGCATTCCACGGCTGCTTGCCAAGCGCGCGCAGGGTGGTCGCAGGGTGGAACGTACCCGCGCCGACTTCCATGTCATAGGGCTGAAGGATCAGGCAACCCTGATCGGACCAGAACTGGTGAAGGGTCAGGATGATTTCCTGAAAACTGAGAGGTTTTTTATGATTGGTCATGTTTTTTTCGCCTTCCAAATGGGGCTTTAACCTACCATGTTGCACTGCGGTTTTGAAAGCCCCAGACGGGCGCAAAAACACCAAAATTCCAGCGCGAGAAAAAAGTCTTGGCCTCAGGCATTTTTGGGGTATCATGTAACGCTATATTTACAGAAAAAGGATACCCCGCAGGCATGAAAACGCTGTCCAAAGCATTCAACACCGCCACCGTCCAAAAGGGTGAAAACTTCCGCATCGAACTGGAAGCTGACGCCACGACCGGATACCTGTGGGATGTGAAACTGACGGCCGGTTCTGCCAGCCTGACGTCGCAGCAATACAAACGCGCGGAAGAGCCGGGGGAGTTCGTATTTGGCGGGCAGGCGATTGAAGAATTCGTCTATCAGGCCGGCCAGATGACAGGCACCATCGAAATCGAAGCCACCCACAGCCGCCCGTGGATCAAAGACGACCCGACAGCCGAAAAACGCCAGTTCCGCATTACGGTCGGCTGATCTCCAGCGTCTTATAACCCACATATGCGATTTCACGGATCCGGCAGATATTCCTGCCGGATTAACCTTCCGTTCATCTTTTTTGCATAAAATCACCATAAGACCAAAGCAGGTGATTTTGTAGGTAAGCGACGGAGATATCGGCATGATTTCAGAAAGCATGATTATATTCGGGGCAACCGGCAACGTGGTGATGGTGCTGAACGGGCTTCTGCCCAAAGACAGCCCGATCCATTTCCGCATCGGCGCCAATAACGCCATTGACCTGCTGACGGATGACACGCTGATTTATTCCGAACAAGGCCTCAGCGCACATGCCTGCCAGAAATTGAAACTGGCGGAAGAAATCGGGCTGATGGAGGTGATGGACACCACCAATCCGCCCAAGCACCTGACGAACGTGGCCTATCGCCACAGTGCATAAACAATAATTCAAAAAGCTATCACCAAGACGCACAGATAATAAAAAGGGGAATGTGGGATATGGGTGTAACACCGGGCAAAAATATTATGGAAGTGACGGGCGGCAGCGGAGAAGTTGTCGCGCGCGAAGGCAGCACGCTGATGGCGGGGCTGGCGAATAGCGGGTTCAAGGTCGACGGCTTCCAACCGCTGGTACATCAAAACACCAACACCATGAAGCCCGGAGACAACGTCGCCGATATGTTCAAAGGCCAACATGTGACGGTCGAGGCAAAACAATCCAGCCCACTGTTCGACATTCTGGGCGGGGTGGCATCGTCCATGTCTATCAACAACTTCAAAGCGCCGGAGGTACAGGTCCAGCGCGTACAGGGCCTGCAGGTATCGGCACCCAAAAACAATTTCTAAAAAACAACACATAACGGTCAAAGCAACCCGCCGGACACAAACCCCCGGCGGGTTTCGCTTTGATCAGGACATGTCTATTTCGGCGGCATCGCTTAGGACGGCTTCGGCCTCCGGCGTGTATTTGCCGTTTTTCTGGTGGATGACCATGCCGGATTTGAGTTTGAGCGCGGCGTAGCGTTCCTTGCGGGCCTGCACGATCACACGGCGGGCGTCATCACCGGCATAGGAATAAAGCGGGTATACGACGAAGCTGCCGAACCACCGTTTTTTACCGAGCGCGATCAAAACATCATCCAGACGGTCGGCGCGATGTACGATTGTTAGGTATCCGCCATTTTTAATCTTTGAATGCGCATACTTAATCCAGTTTTCTAATGTAGCACCTGAGGTTTCTTCACCATGCGAAAAAGCCTTGATCGTCTTGGGGGATGGGGTATGGGTGCCTCCTTCTTGATAAGGCGGATTCATAAGAACACTGTTGAAATAATTGTTTTCAATTGTTTTTTCATTCAGCAATGACCCTTGAAAGAACCGTGCCCGCGACGACACATCGTTCAAAACAGCATTCTGAAGCGCAAGGTCAACAATATCGCGCTGAATATCCAATCCCGTCAGATATATATTTTTGTTTCTTGATGTAACGCACAAACCGGCAGAGCCGACGCCACACCCCACATCCAGCACTTGCCAGCGGTCCTTGACCGGTACCGCAGCCGCCAGAAAGACGGTGTCGATGGATGCATGAAACCCTACCTTGGGCTGCAGCAGCCGCACGCGGCCGCGTAGCAGGGTGGTTTCAATCACGGGCAAATCAGAGGAAGGGGTTTCGGCGGTCATGCGCCATACTCCGGTTCTGTGGGCTGTAATCCGGCTTCGACCAGCAGGTCACAGGCAGGTTCATAATCGTCATCGGCCAGCAACATAATGCGGCATTCGGCCAGTCCGCCGCCGAACAGGCCGGATGTATGCTCGTCGAAAACCACGTATTCCATAGACGCACTCTGTAAAAGGGATTTCACAAAGGCAATCTCGGCCATGTTGTTGGTACTGTATATTTCGATCATACGACATCTCCGGCCTAAATTTCTGTCATATCCGGCGCGAAATTTTGTTATAAGGATTCAGTTTCAACCATGCCGAAAGTCGGACATGATGCCCATGAATACCGCCCATGATAATACGCAGGCCAGCGTGACCTCAACCGTAAAGGCAGAGCGCGCGAACCCGCTGCAGCGCCTTGCCGACACCCTGAAGCCCGACATGGACGCGGTCAACGCGCTGATTATCGACCGCATGCAATCCGACATTCCGCTGATCCCCCAGCTGGCCGGCCACCTGATCGCGGGGGGCGGCAAACGTATCCGCCCGCTGCTGACACTGGCATCGGCATCGCTGTTTGATTATCAGGGTGCGCGGCAGCACAAACTGGCCGCCTGCGTCGAATTCATTCATACCGCCACGCTGCTGCACGACGACGTTGTAGACGAAAGCGACCAGCGCCGCGGCAAGGCGTCGGCTAATGCCGTATTCGGTAACGAAGCCGCCGTACTGGTGGGCGATTTCCTGTTCAGCCGTTCGTTCCAGTTGATGGTCGAGGACGGCTCGCTCGAAGTGCTCCGCATCCTCTCGACCGCATCCGCCGTGATTGCGGAGGGGGAAGTGCTACAGCTGTCGATTGCCAATAACCTAGAGACGACCGAAGCCGATTACCTGAAAGTTATCGGCGCCAAAACGGCCGAGCTGTTTGCCGCCGCCTGTGAAGTGGGCGCAATTGTCGCCGACCGTCCGGCCGCAGAATGCAAGGCGCTGCGCGATTACGGCACGTATCTGGGCCTCGCGTTCCAGATTTCGGACGATGTGCTGGATTATTCCGCATCCGAAGAACGCCTTGGCAAATCGGTGGGCGATGATTTCAAAGAAGGCAAAATGACTCTGCCGGTGCTCAAGGCTGTCGCCAAAGCAAGCGCGGCCGAACGCGCATTCTGGCAGCGCACGATGTGCGACCTTGACCAGAAAGACGGCGATCTGGCCGAGGCGCAGGCTCTGATCAAAAAGCACAAAACCCTCGACCTGTCGCTGGCGCAGGCACGCGATTTTGCTGCCAAGGGACGCAAGTGCCTTGAAAATCTGCCCGGCAACGGCATCCGCCAAGATTTGGCCGAACTAATTGATTTTGCAGTAGAACGGGATTATTAACCCGCGAAAATACCCGCAAATACCCCTTGCACGCCGTGGGGAAATATGCGACATAACTGCACTAATATCTTGTTCCCGCGCGTCGGAGTGTAGCTCAGCCTGGTAGAGTGCTTGCTTCGGGAGCAAGAGGCCCGGGGTTCGAATCCCCGCACTCCGACCATTTTTTTAATAATCCTTCAACTCGCGTAAAATTGTCTTTCGCTTAAGCAAGGGACAAGCTTCGCCATACATAGATTTATATTTAACTTCTAGTCCATACCGCATGAGCTTACCAATAAGCTCATGCTTATCACTTTCCGTTGGCGAAAAAACTTCAAGAGAGAAACATTCTATATGGTTATTCGCTCGCAGCGCACTTCCCTGCATGATGACTCGGCAAGCTTTGTTTGATCTCAAAAAACTATGAAACGTGCTATTGAAGTGATCTTTAATTAAACGCACATCACTATCACCAACTACTTCTCCATCGTATTTAATAAGATAGCTATCTACCATAGCCGGACCTAGTCCATTATTTATCAAGAAGTACTTTACTTGTATTGAGGGTCTATTGGGGTCTTGGTTCTCGGAGATCTCGTAATATGTATCCAAATGTGGCTTGACGGAAATACGTGAATGTTGGCGCTGTATAAAACCTTGAAAAGCCGTGGCCACAAAAACAGATGTTGCGACTATTCCTTGCCAGTTTTCACTAGAAAAGCGCCCAATCACCTTGATGGCATTGCTTAAAATAGTAAAGACTTCGAATATCAAATCATCCATGATAATCACTCGCCCCATCCAGCTTCGCGATATCGCCATCCGTCAGATTCACATCTGCGGCTGCCATTAAATCTTCCAGCTGCGCAATTGTAGTGGCACTGGCGATGGGCGCGGTGATGGCGGGGCGGGACATCAGCCATGCCAAGGCAATCCGCGCAGGATTGCTGCCGTGTATGGCGGCGACGGTGTCCAGCGCATCCAGAATGCGGAAGCCGCGCGGTGTGAAGTAAACCTCTGCCACACGCGCACCGCGGACAGATTTGCCAAGGTCGGCTTCGCTGCGATATTTGCCGCTGAGGAATCCGCGGGCGAGGGAGTAGTAGCTGATGACGCCGACGTTTTCTTTCAGGCACAACGGGCCGAGTTCTTGTTCAAACCCTGCACGGTCGTACAGGTTATATTCCGGCTGCAAACTGCAATAACGCGGCAGGCCGGCGGCATCGGCTGTTTGCAGTGACAGCTTCAAACGATCCGCCGTGAAATTCGATGCGCCGATCGCGCGCACTTTGCCTTGTTCAATCAGCTTTTGATATGCACGCAGTGTTTCGTCGGGCGCGATGCTTAGATCGTCTTTGTGGGACTGGTATAAATCGATGTAATCAGTTTGCAAACGTTGCAACGATTCATCGACCGATCGCAAAATATGCGCGGCAGACAGGCCGCGTTTTTCAGGCGTCATGTCGTGGCCGACTTTGGTGGCCAGTACAACCTTGTCGCGCTTGCCTGTTTTTTTGAACCATGCGCCGATGATAGTTTCGGACTCGCCGCCCTTGTTATTCGGCCCGCCCCATGTGGAGTAGACATCGGCGGTATCGACAAAGTTGAAGCCGCGTTCAACAAACGCATCGAGCAGGGGAAAAGACTGCGCCTGATCAATCGTCCAGCCAAATACGTTACCGCCAAAACATAGAGGCGCCACCATCAAGCCGGAATCGCCAAGCGCGCGTTTTTGCATGTGATATCTCCCCAAATTTTCAAACACTTGCCTATACATACCTAGCGCAGAACGGGTCGCCATACAAGGCGATATAGAACCAAATAGGTACTCTATATCATTGATAATCTTTGGCTATTTTTTTGGTTTGACAAACGTATGGCCAAATATATATTGGCTGCGAATGAGAATGATTTGCATTCACATCAAAAGCGCATTATAAAAAACATCTGACGGTCAATCGGGGTAAGAGGTATATCACATGCAAACGGCACAACTGAAACAGGAAGCCATCGACGCCATCCGCGCCAGCTATCAACTGCTGCGCACGGAAAAGAATCTGTCGCCGATGAACGACCGTGTGACGCATTCCCTGACGCATCTGGTGCGCACGCTGACGCGCTGCCAATCGCCGGAGCTGGCGAAGTTTCTGCTGGATACGCCCGAACTGGCCGTGGAGCGCGAACACCTGCCAACGCTGTGCGGCATGGCAGAATGCGAAATGGAAAAATTCTGGGCGCATCATCTGATCAGCCGCCCTGTGTGCGATCTGGCCGAATTCTGGTATTTCCCCGAATATACCGAATTGTGCCAAGCCGAACTGGACCTGTTCAAAACCCGCAAATTTGACCGTATCAGCTTTTTGGGTGCGGGCGCATTGCCGCTGACGGCGTTCCTGCTGGCACGTCATTGTCCGCAGTCGAAAATCATCTGCGTCGATTTCGACGAAGAAGCATGCGAACTGGCCGAAAAACTGGCGCGTAAAATCGGCCTCAAGGATCAGGTCAGCGTGAACCGCATGGACGCGCTGCAATACGTACCGGGCGAAAAAGAACTGGTAATCTGCGCCAGCCTGCTGCAAGGCCGCGAACAGGTTTACAGCAACCTGCAAGGCCACGATTGCGCATTGCTGGTGCGCGATGCCGAAGGCCCGTACCGTTATTTGTACAAAGCCGCCGAACTGCCGTCCGCCGCCAATTTCCGCGAGATTGCAAAAACCCGCATGGATGCGCGCCGCATCAACACCAGCCGTTATTTCGAACGCGCGTCCGAGTGGATGGAGAATGCACGTGCCGCATAACCACCACCACGATCACAAAGATATCAACGCTGCAACCGATGCCACGGTTAATCTGGCGCGTGAACTGGTGAAAATTCCCAGCATCACTGCTGTCAATCCTGCCGACAAGCCGGCATCGGCACGCAGCATCGATGCGATTGCCGAATACGCCGCCAAATCAGGCGCGCGCGTTGAACGCAGCGAATACAGCGGCGGTCACCACAAATGGGATTACCCCGTTGAAAACGTCTATCTGGAATGGACATTCGGCAAAGACGGCAAAGCGGACGATAACGCCCAGCCGGCAAAACACATTTGCTACATCGGCCATCTGGACGTTGTCCCCGTGGGTGACGAAACCCGCTGGACGACAGGACCATTTAACGGGGAAATCAAAGACGGTTATTTGTATGGCCGCGGTGTAACGGACATGAAGGGCAGCGTTGCCGCCTTTATTACCGCGATCGAAGACGCCATGCAGGATTTGAAAGCGCAAGGCAACGTGCGCGTCAGCATGATCCTGACCACGGACGAAGAGTGGGCAGCCGTCAACGGCACCAAAAAAGTGCTGGAATGGCTGAAAAAAGAAGGGCAGGCGCCCGATGCCTTCATCGTGGGCGAACCCAGTTCGCAAGACGATCTGGGATCGCACATCAAAATCGGCCGCCGCGGCAGTCTGGTTGGCACGTTTAATGTTGCGGGCGTGCAGGGGCATGCGGCGTATCAGGAACTGTTCGAAAACCCGAACCGTGCGCTGGCGCTGGCCGTATCTATTTTGTCATCCAAAGAATGGAAAGACGGCAACGAAAACTTCCCCAATACCAATTTTGAAACCGTTGCGCTGAAATCCGGCGACTTTGGCGCCAGCGCGGTTATTCCGGGCAAGGCAGAGGCACTGTGGAACATCCGCTTTACGCCGTCGCAAACGCCGGATAGCCTTGAAGCATGGATTAAAGACGCGCTGGCCAATCCGCCGGAATGGGCCAAGGCGCATCCGGATGCTGACAAGCTGAAAAACATTACGGTGATTGCGAACAAAGACACCGCATCGCAGCCGTATTACAGCGAACCCTCAGCCCTTGCTAAATCGGCGCAGTCCGCGGTGCAAACGGTGCTGGGCACGCCCGCCAAGCTGGACGGCAGCGGCGGCACGACCGATGGCCGATTTGTATCGAACTATTTCCCCAAGGCGGAAATCATTGAACTGGGCCTGCCGGAGCGTGGCGGCGTTGTCTGCAAACACCACAAACCCGATGATTACCTGTCCAAGGGCGGTATGCATCAGGTCGATGAACGCGCAACGCTGAGCGATCTGGTCAACCTGCGTCATATCTTTAAACAGACCCTCGTCAACTACGCCGCCAACGACGACAAACCGGCTGTAGAGCAGGGGGCAGAGGCACCACATGCAAACAGAAAATCAAATAGTCCTGCGCCCCGTCACGGCGGCTGATGCAGAACAGCTGCGCGCACTGTACAAATTCTCCCTGCAAAAAAATCAGGATGGTTTTGTGCAGTCGCAGGATTTCCATGGCGATATCTATGCGCGCGCCGAAAGCTATCAGCAGAATAATGGCAGCATGCTCGGACTGTTTGCCGATGATGACCGCACGCTGCTAGGCTTTGGCGGCCTGAAGCAGACAGAAAACAACCGTGTGGAGCTTTGCAACCTGCATGTACATCCGCATCAGCATGGCAAAGGCTTTGGCAAGTTTCTGGCGCAGACTCTGATCGATGATGCACGCGATTTAGGGTATGACACCGTCGAGCTGCATGTGACGGCAACGCAAGATGCGGCCATCGGCCTTTATCGCCGCCTTGGTTTTTCAGAAACCGGACGCGAGGTTTTTGTGGTCGAAGGCAGCAGTTATGATACCATTTTCATGGAACTGCCGATTAACTGACCGCGCACGCTGCGGTCATACCTTGCAAAGACCGCGTCATGGAATTCCTGAAAAACATCGTCGACAAATTCGCCGCGTTGAACAAAACACGCGATCCCGCCGAATTTAACGACGAAATTGCATCGCGTACCCAATGGGACGCATTTCGCAAACCGACTGGAAATTTCAATACACACAAGCTGGTCGAAAAACCCGGATACGGTTTGGCGTATAAACCGGCCGGAGGATTTTATTTCCTGACAGGTATGTTCATATTTCTGGGCGGTCTGGCGATGGTAACGGTTATCGGGCAAGCGCTGCAGCAATCAAAGCCGATGAACGGCGATGTGTTGTTTCCGGCCGCGATTGGCCTGATGTTCTTTATCATCGGTATTTGCCTGTTCAGATTCATGACACGGCCGGTCATATTCGACAGCGCCAACCGCAGCATGGACCTGCGCGAGCAACGCACATATTTCAGTGATATTTACGCCATCCAGCTGATTGTCCAGCGTGGCAGCAAACACAGGAATTATCAGGTTAATCTGGTGATGCGTAATGCAGATCGCGTATATGTCATGAATTACGCAGATAGCGCGACCGCAAGAACCGATGCCGCACGCATCGCGGAGACAATCGGTATTGCACGTGATAAAATCTGGGACATATTACCGGGATATGACGCGCCAGTGTATAGCGTCAGCTAGAACCGGTCGCTTAAACGAAAGCCTATATCGGGCCGCTATGCCGCCAAAACCTTTATAACCTTGATAATGCGGTATATCTATTAATTTCCATAATATACATTATCACATCATCAGATAACAATACGTGCAGCCGGTCTTTGGCTATTTCAGGCTTTTAAACCGGCCCCGTGCCCAAGGTTTAAACGGCCTGCGGCGGCGCATAAGCTTTTGCGCGGCACATCATCCAGTTGATACCGCCGCAAACAGCCAACGTCACCGCCGCCGTGCCCGCGACCATGGGCGACATCGGTATCACAACAATCGTGCTGATAAATTCAACCGCAATCAAACCGATCAGAATATTGGCAATCAGCCTGCGCGACATGACTGAACATAGATAAGCCCCCAGCGGCGCGCCCACGACAACAACCGGCACCGCGGCCAGCCAATAGCCTTGCACCGTTGGCGTGAATGTATCCAGCACCAGTGCATGCAGCGCAAAGCCGACCAATGTGTTTGACGTCATCAGCAGCACCGTCGTCGGTGTTGCAACCTTTTCATCCAGCCGGAACAACAGAACGATTGTCATGAACGTAATAATATCAATGCCGCTGCCGACAAGGCCGCTCATGATACCGCCTATAAAACCGGTCATCATCAGAATGGCAATTTCACGCGGCCCCACAACAGAAAAAGCCATATGGCGCAGGCTTTTTTCTGTTCGGTTCATAAAAATAAGCGCAATGGCAAGGCTGGACACCATGATTGTAAAGGAAATCTTGACCAGCTGCGGCGATACCTGTGGCAGGATGTAATACGTGCTGAACAACAGACCGCCCACACCCGCAAGTCCCGGCCATAGCACGGCGCGCCATTCCACGCGCACACGCAGAAATATAATAGCAATCGATGCAGCTGTCATACCGATGCTTTGGATCGCCAGCGAAAACACACGCGCATCTTGCGGCGGAATGTGAAGGACTTTTGTAAAAATCGGGAAAGCAACCGCGCCGCCACCTTCGCTGGTCGCGCCTGCAACCATTGACCCGAAAATCATCGTCAGCGTGATTTGCCAATTGTTGACAATACTTTGCAGCGCGACATCGCCGCCAAACCCGTACCAGCAAGCCCATACCAGCGCCGCCAGACACAAGTTTACTTTCAGTGCCCGCTTGTATTGCACGCCCGGATCAATCGACAAAGCCATTGGAAACACACCACAGAATATTTTTATATTTGTTCACGATTTATATCTAATATGTAAAACATGCGCAAGTGTTTTATGCCTCGAAAACGGCTTCTATGTTATAAAAACCGATCAAAATCCGGAGAAAAACAGTATGTCCACCCCCGCCCAGCCGCCCAAGACCGCCAAACGCCTAGTGACCACGGCCGACAAGCCGATCGACCGTTTGATGGACATCATGGCTTATTTGCGCACTCATGCCGAAGGTTGCCCGTGGACCAAGGAACAAACCCACCGCTCGCTGGTGCCCTATCTGGTTGAGGAGTCATACGAAGCTGCCGACATGATCGACCAGGGCCAGCATGATGGCCCGCTGCGTGACGAGCTGGGCGATGTGCTGCTGCAAATCGCCTTCCATGCCGAAATCGCGCGTGAACGTGGCAGCTTTAATTTTGACGATGTCGCGCAAGCGATTGTCGACAAGCTGGAGCGCCGATATCCCACCATTCTGGGCGATGAACCCAACACGCTGACCACGCCCGAAGAAATCGACCGCCGCTGGGAAGAAATAAAAGCCGAAGAACGCGCCCGCAAAGGCATCACTAAAGATTCAAGCATCTTGGACGAGATTTCAACCGGCCTGCCCGCATTGGTACGATCGGCCAAGCTGAAAGGCCGCGCAGCCAAGGCTGGCTGGGAATGGCCCAACGTAGATATGCTGCTGGATAAAATCAGCGAAGAAGTTGGCGAACTCAAAGAAGAAATTCACGCCGAGAAACCCGACATGGAACGCGTCATGGCCGAATTCGGCGATTTGATGTTTATGATGGTCGATTTCGCCCGTTATCACGGATTTGATGCCGAAGACGCGCTGCGCATCACCAACAGCCGGTTTGAAAAACGCTTCCGCCACATGGAAAAATTCCTGAAAGCCCAAGGCCACGAAGACATCAAATCCGCCCCGCGCGAAACCCGTCTGGCCGGCTGGAATGATGCGAAAGCCGCTGAAAAAGCCGCCAAAAGCTAAAAACCTTTTATTTTCATATTGTCTGCGCTATGGTGCTTCACCGATAAACTTTACCAAGGATGATGCACATGGCGACCTATGACGAATACGGCCCCAGCCGCACCGAAATCCGCGACGCCTTCACGGCCGCCGCGGCCAAAGGCGCGGGATATCTGGCGATCATCGAAGAGGTACTGGAAGATAAATACGCCATCACATCCTTCAGCTCTATCCGCACGGTTGAACGCCCCTGCGAAATTGTCAAACTGCTACGCACCGAAGATGCCCGCTCGCCCTACGCATCGCACCGCCTATCGCATGTGCTGGATTTGAAAAAAGATTTCGATGCGCAGATGGCACAATGGGGCAAAGGGTTTGGCGATATCCTGCCTGCCTATGCGGTGAAAGACCTTGAAGATTACAGCAAACAAAAAGCCTATACGCGCCAAAAATCCGAATGGCAAAGCCAGCCGTTTTTGACTCGCCTGTTCTCCACCCCGCCGTTGCCGCCGAAGTAAAACGTCAGGCCGCTTTCATCAATCGGCTATATAAAACGTCTTCCAGCATTTTCCAGCGGGCTTCGTCTGGCGCAGCAATCAACATGCAGGCGCGGTACATGTCGGGCGTGAACGGAATATTTTCACCCGCAAGGCGCACGTAAGCGCCCGCTTCTTCTGCCAGCAGCACCGTCGCGGAATGATCCCACGGGGTGACTTTGTTGATATGCACCACAAAATCCGCTTCGCCGGCCGCAAGGTTCAAGAAATCGTGCAGCGAGCTGCGCACATTCACGATACCCTTCACATGGCCGTTCGCCGTGACAGGTTCAAAATGCCACGCTTGGCCGCCGCCACCCATGCCGACCATGTCTGCGGGTGTTGCAGCCGTTTTGCGCATATGCGCGGGCGTGCCGTTGATGGTGGCGCCTTTGCCTTTTACAGCAATCGCCATACGGTCTTGCGGTGCGTCGTATACCCAGCCGTATTGCGTCACGCCCGCTTGCACCAGCGCGACCAGAATACCGAAATGGCTGCGATTATGCGCGAAGTTATAGGTGCCATCGATGGGATCGACAACCCATACAGGCTTATCGCTGGATAGACGCTCCAGCACTGTTTCATCTTTTGCGACAGCTTCTTCGCCGACCACGATAGATCCGGGCAGAAAGGCGCTTAGCGCGGCACTCAGTGCTTTTTCAGATGCTTCGTCGGCAATGGTAACAAAATCCCCGGGGTTCTTTTCGCGGACTTCGCCATCGGCTAGGTTTTTAAAACGTGGCATGACCTCGGTTTCGGCAACGCCGCGGATAATCTCCGCCACCTTGCTTACGTCAATTTCAATCATGCTCATGCCTTGCTTCCTTTTTTCGATACGGATTTTTTCGATGCGGGTTTCTTGGGCGGCGTTTTCTTCGGCGCAATCTTTTTTATTTTGGCGGCGGCAGCTTTTGGCTTTTTCTTGGGCGCGGCGGCTTTTTTTACTTCTTTTTTGACCGCCTTTTTTGCGGCTTTTTTCTTTGGCGATGCAGCGCTGAACTTGTAATCGAACTGCGCGCTGAAACGCGCAACGTCTTCCGGCTCCAACCGTACAGAAACGGTGGCGTTTTGCTCGTTATCGGTGCGCTCCGTCACTTCGCCGCGGCTATACAGCCACGACAGCGCCTTGCCATCGGTCAGCGGGATATCAATAAACAACGCCTGACGTGCTTTACCCAGTTTGGCGTCAATCAAAGACATCAGACGTTCAATGCCCTCACCGCTCAGCGCGGATACCGCGGCAATATTATCCTGCCCTTTGCTGCGCGCCGTGACATACTTCCGGTCTTCGTCATCCAGATTGTCGATCTTGTTCATGACTTCGATCATACGCGGATCTTCGGGCGTGACGCCCAGATCGCGCAAGATGTTGATGACGTCTTCTTTTTCGGCATCGGTGTTTTCTTGCGAAATATCGCGGATATGCAGAATGACAGCCGCTTCCTGCACTTCCTCTAGCGTCGCGCGGAAAGCAGCGACCAGATGGGTCGGCAGATCGGAAATAAAGCCCACCGTATCCGACAAAATCGCTTTTTTACCCGACGGCAGCTCTATGCCGCGCATCGTGGTGTCCAGCGTAGCGAAGAGCAAGTCTTTGGCAAAAACTTCGGCGCCCGTGATGCGGTTAAACAATGTTGATTTACCTGCGTTGGTATAACCCACCAGCGCAACAATCGGATACGGCTCTTTCCGGCGCGATTCACGCTGCAGGCGGCGGTTACGTTTTACAACATCCAGATCATCGCGCAGACGTTTGATTTTTTCATCCAGAATACGGCGATCAAGCTCTTTTTGGGTTTCGCCGGGGCCGCCGGTTTTGCCAAGGCCGCCGCGTTGGCGCTCAAGGTGGCTCCACGCCTTGACCAGACGCGAACGCTGGTATGACAGCGCCGCCAGATCCACCTGCAGAATCCCCTCTTTGGTACGTGCCCGCGCGCCAAAGATTTCAAGGATCAGACCCGTACGATCGATCACCTTGCAATTCATTTCCTGTTCAAGGTTACGCTGCTGCACAGGTGAAATATTGGCATCGACGTAAACAAGTCCCGCCTCTTCTTCGTGCACAAGCCTTGCGATACGTTCCACCACACCGGAGCCAATCAACGTCGCAGGCTTGACCTGCTTGATCGTGACAACCTCGGAGTGAATGACATCGAGGTTGATGGCGCGGGCAAGGCCGACAGCCTCTTCAAGGGCGACATGGGGAATACGCACATGGGTACGCGCGGAGCCATCTTCGCCGCGTGCGGATGGCGGCAAATCGGGATGTAGTACAATTACTTTTTCAGTCATGGAGTTTCTTGTTTTCCAGCGGAATGAGGCCGCGGTTTGTCTTACGCTTCACTACCGTCATTGCCATCAACGCCGTCTTCGTCATTCAGACGTACAGGTGATGCAGGCATGATGGTCGAAATCGCGTGTTTGTAAATCAGCTGCGAGTGGGAGTCACGACGCAACAACATGGAAAAATTGTCAAACCACGTAATGATGCCCTGCAATTTCACACCGTTCACCAGAAATACGGTGACGGACATTTTTTCCTTACGGATTTTATTCAGAAATTTGTCCTGCAGGTTTTGGCTTTTCTCGGACATCTTATTTTTATCCTTCACATTAAATGTGTGCGTTCATTAAAAAGGATTTTGCCCCTTTATACCCCTCTTGACCATATCTATTTTTAAAGCCGAATGGCCTTAATCTCAAGGGTTATAGGGGTAAACCCCGGCGAATCTATACAAAATAGCCCTGTATAAATTCCATAAACTTGACATGATCCGCAAAGCGGCGGGCGGGCAGGTTTGGCTTTAACAAATCTTCGGGTGGTGTTTTGGTTTCAATCAGCATCCCGCTGCATCCGGTTTTGTGTGCGCATATCATGTCGGTATGACTATCGCCCACGAACCACACATCGGGCGCAGGAAATACACTACTGGATTTCAGCGCCAGCAAGACCGGCGCCGGATCAGGCTTATCGAATGCCGCATCCCCCGCCCCGATAATGCCGCCAAAGAATTTGGCAAAGCCCGCGCGTTCAACATCCTTGCGCAGCAAATCGCCGCGCTTGTTGCTGACAACGCCCATATACACGCCCGCACTGGCCAGCGTTTCAAATACATCACCGATACCGGGCACAAGCGTTTGGCCGCGCTCTTCGGACAATCTATTGAATGTGGCATAGTACATGCGGTCGGCTTCCTGCCAACGGTCTTCGCCAAACAAAATAGTAAAAGCATCGCGGGCAGACTGCCCCGACCGCCGGCGGATCTCCGCTTCGCTCCAGGCGTCCATGCCCATATGCACCAATGTGGCGTTAATGGCGGCAACACCGATATCCCAGTTACTGACGACGGTATCGTCCCAGTCAAACAAAACGGCGCGGGGTTTGGGAACAATAACGTCCATTAACGCGGGTTCCATTTTTCCTGTTTGCCGCTGGGGTGGTTTGCGTATTCGATGTATAGGTCATACAGTTTGTCGGTAATGGGACCAATTTTACCATCGCCGATTTTGTGCCCGTCAATGCTGCTGACCGGCATAATCAATGCGGTCGCAGATGATGTGAAGGCTTCCTTGGCCTTGTATGCCTCCGCCGGTGTGAATGCACGTTCGACCAGCTCGATCCCCTCGCGCTTGCAAAGCGCCTGCAGCGCACTGCGCGTGACGCCTTTCAAAATCGCGTTATTTGATGTGGGGCGGGTAATCAGGCGGTTTTTCTTATCGACAATCCATGCGTTGCTGGAGGAGCCTTCGGTAATAAAACCGTCGTCATCCACCATCCACGATTCAGCGGCGCCTTTTTTAACGCCCGCCTGCTTCGATAACACCTGTGCCAGCAATGCGGTTGATTTGATGTCGCGGCGTTTCCAGCGGATGTCGGGCACGGTAATCACAGGCTTCGCGCCGGCTTTACGCGCCGCAATGTCAAACGTCATATTACGCAGCGTCATCACCAGCGTCGGGCGCGTATCGGCGGCGGGGAATTTGAAATCGCGCGCAGCGACGCCGCGGCTCACCTGAATATACAGTGCGCCATTGCGCACAACGCGGTTGCGACGGACAAGTTCGCGCATCGCGATTTTCAGGCTACGGCGCGTCATGGGCATAGGAATTTCCAGCTCCGCCAATGAACGTTCCAGACGATCCAGATGTCCTACTTCGTCAGGCAGCTTGCCATCCATCAGGGCGACAACTTCGTACACACCATCGGCGAATTGAAAACCGCGGTCTTCGATGTGAATATTGGCGAACATATGCGGGACATAGCGGCCGTTGACATAGGCAATGCGGGGCATGCAAAGAACTCCTTGGAAATTATGCGAAGCGCATTAGAAGTATTCAGGGCGGACAGCGAACATCTGCTCGACCTTGCGCACCTGATCGTGCGCGGCCAAGATAATAACACGGTCGTCGGGCTTAATGACGGTATCGGGGCGCGGCACGATAATACGCTCGTCACGTACAATCAGGCCAAAAATCATGTCGCGCGGACGCTTGATCTCGCTGATCGGTGTATTCACGATTGCAGATGTTTCGAGTGCTTCGACTTCCAGAATCTCGGCAAAACCATCACGCAGGGAATGCGCGGCCTTGATGCGACCACGGCGGACATGCTGCAAAATGGTGGAAACCGTAATTGCGCGCGGATTCACAACCGCATCAATCCCGACACTTTTGGCGAGCGAAGAAAACGAAGAGCCATTAATCAGCGTAATCGCCCGTTCACAACCGCGCTGCTTGGCCAGCATGGATACCAGAATATTACTCTCGTCATGGTTCATAACGGCAATGACCGCTTCGGTCGTGCCAATACTGGCTTCTTCCAGAATTTCGCGGTTCAGACCGTCACCATGCACAACCGTCACCCCCGACAATTGTTCGGATACGCGCTGGGCGGTTTCGTAATCGGCTTCGATCAAACGCACAGAAATATCACGCATACTGCTTTGAATATCTTCGACCAGACGCGTGCCAATTTTACCTGCACCAATCACCAATACGCGGCGGGTTTGCGGGTCGTTATAACCAAAGGCGCCCATGGCGCGGTGCAGGTGGCTGGTCGACGATACAAAATAAACTTCGTCACCGACCAGAATTTCATCTTCGGCACCCGGAATGATTTTGGTATCACCGCGAATAATCGCCAGAATAACAATCGCCAGTTCGGGAAACAGCGATGTCAGGTGTTTCAGGGGGGTATTGACCAGCGGGCAATCCGCTTTGCAAATCACGCTCACAACCTGCGCCAGACCATCGGCCAGCGGGATAATGTTATAGGCACCGGGCACACGGATACGGTTCGCAATGGCGCGGGCGACTTCGACTTCGGGCGAAATGATGACATCAATCGGCAGATGGTCGCGGCTGAACAGGTTTGCCCATGCAGGGTTCAGATACGACTGGTTGCGGATACGCGCAATTTTCATGGGTACCTTGAACAGCGAATGCGCGACCTGACAAGCAACCATGTTTACTTCGTCGGAATGCGTGGCGGCGATCAGCATTTCGGCATCGGCCGCGCCGGCACGCTCCAGCGTATCGGGCTGCGACGCATGGCCGACAAAGCCCGTCACGTCCAACGTTTCGTTCACTTCGGCAATGCGGTCGGCGTCATTGTCGACGATGGTAACGTTATTTCCCTCGTCCGACAAATATTCGGCAATGGCTGTGCCCACCTGCCCTGCGCCGCAAATCACGACTTTCATTTTATTCCCCCGCTATCACGTATCTTTTTTTTGTTTTTCTATTATCAGGCTTCGGCGCGTTCTTTTTCGTCATCGCCGCGCAAATCCTTGTCGCCGTCTTTTTCGTTGGTCTGGATACCCAGCGATTTCAGCTTGCGGTGCAATGCCGAACGCTCCATGCCGATAAAACCGGCGGTCTTTGAAATATTGCCGCCAAAACGGTTGACCTGCGACAAAAGATATTCACGCTCGAAAATCTCCCGGGCTTCGCGCAGCGGTTTAGACATCAGCTCCACCCCGTCGCGGCCACGGATCATGTCAACGGCTTGCTGTTTCAACTCCGGCGGCAACATATCGGCGGTGATCGGCTGACCCGGCTGGGCGGGCGCCATAATCAGCAGCCATTCAATGGCATTGCGCAGCTGACGCACGTTGCCCGGCCAATCATAGGCCTGCATCAATGCCATCGCATCATCGGCAAAAAAACGCGGCGGCATGTTGGCCGTGCGCGCAGCCAGATCCATGAAAAAACGCGCCAGTACCGGAATATCTTCCAGCCTTTCGCGCAGCGACGGCATATGAATAGGCACAACATTCAACCGATAAAACAAATCCTGACGGAACCTGCCCGCCAGCATCAATTCCTGCAAATTCTGGTTCGTCGAGGCAATGATGCGGATATCGGCTTCGATCTTTTCACTGCCGCCAATGCGCGTGAAATATTGATCTTGCAGCACGCGTACAATCTTGGCCTGCGTTTCGACGGGCATATCCGCCACTTCGTCCAGCAGCAGCGTACCGCCGTTGGCCATTTCCAGTACGCCGGCCTTGCGGCCCTGAGCGCCTTCGACGCCGAACAATTCAGCCTCGATACGCTCCGGCGACAAAATGGCACAATTAAGCGAGATATAGCTTTTGTCTGCACGTTTTGAATAACGGTGAATCATCCGCGCGGCAACGTCTTTGCCCGTGCCTGCTTCGCCTGTAATCAGAATACGGCTGTTGGCGGGGGCAACGCGTTCAATGTTTTGGCGCAGTTGATGCACGGCGTTGGATGTGCCATGCAGCTCGGACACACTGCCGAGGGCCTTGAGTTTTAATTCCTGGTTTTCTCTTTTCAGGCGGGCGGCTTCGACGCCGCGCTGCGCCAGCACCAGCAGCTTGTCTGTCTGAAACGGCTTTTCGATGAAATCATACGCGCCCAGCTGAATGGCATTCACCGCCGTTTCAATATTGCCATGACCGCTGATCATGATAACGGACGTTTCCGGCGAAGACTTCGCCAGCTTTTTCAAAAGCTGCATACCATCCAGCTCGCTGTTTTCCAGCCAGATATCGAGGATAACCAGATCGGGCGTTTTTTCCGCGATCAGTTTTTCGGCCGTTTGGGAATCCGGCGCGCTGCGCGTTTCGTATCCTTCGTCTTCAAGGATACCTTGGATCAGGCTCCTGATATCTTCCTGATCGTCGACGATCAGGATATCGGACATATTATTTGTTAGCATCGTCACAG